>JAFLVM010000009.1:267-807 GCA_022508305.1 Clostridiales bacterium | reverse complement strand
ACGTTGTGATGGGGCTTCGGATTCAGCTCGAACGCCAGCGCTCGGGCAACTTCCCCTCGCTTGGCGAATACGCAAAATTTTACGGGGTGGACGATGAGGTTTTGCGCCTTGCAAAACCAAATGCAATCGTCATGCATCCCGCGCCCGTCAACCGCGGCGTAGAGCTCACCTCCTCCGTCATCGACGGGGACAAGAGCCGCATCGACGAGCAGGTGTTCTCAGGCCTTGCCGTACGCATGGCGGTGTTCAAGGCGCTACTATAAAAGGAGTGGGTCTGCTTAACCCCGTTGAGTATATTTGATACCAGGATGAATGATTCCCAAAAATCTCATGTGCGGCAACATTATATTCCGCAGTTCATATTGAGAAACTTTTGCTACGACTCAAATAAGAGTAAAGTATATTTCTTTGCGGCAGGCGAGGATGAATATTCCTCGATGTTTGTTTCAAATGTTTTTATGGAAAAGCATTTGTATTCCAAAGCAGAAAATCAATTAGAGATAGAAGAAAGTTTAGCAAAGTTCGAGGCGGATGTTGCAC
>JAFLVM010000009.1:0-257 GCA_022508305.1 Clostridiales bacterium | reverse complement strand
GAAATTAAGTAATGATGACGAAATCCTATTAACATTTGATGAAGATGAGCGGTTGCGAATATTCCTTTCTTTGTTGGCGTTTCGTGCAGCAAACACGCGAGATCAATTTAACAATATGTCTGAGCGTTCAAAAGTCCTTTATGGCAGAACTTCGAGCAATACGGATATGAAAGATATATGGCTCAATAACGTTCACCTTGTAAGCCAATGTCGCAACATTAAAGAGGTTGTAAGTAATCCGGGAGTTAGCGCTCCTT
>JAFLVM010000008.1:576-862 GCA_022508305.1 Clostridiales bacterium | reverse complement strand
AAACGTAGATGTCATTAAGGAAGTGGCAAAAAAATTATTTGAGATATAATAAAAATAAAGCGAGTGAGGATTGCTCATGGATAGAACATATCTATCCGGGCAATCCCCGGTTTATGTGCGAAATGCGGTTTACCCACGATCTGCGGCATAGTACCGCAAGTATTTTGTTTGACCGTGGTATGCAACTTGAAGATGTGAAAAACTGGCTGCGTCATGCGGATATTGAAACGACCTCAAATATATACTTGCACTATGGTAGAGGCCGCAAAAAACTCGTTTCGGACAC
>JAFLVM010000008.1:0-566 GCA_022508305.1 Clostridiales bacterium | reverse complement strand
AATTTATTGGAATAATTATATCACAAATATATTAATAAACCAAGCCAAAAACAAAATTTGATACACCGCAAACAAAGAAATTTTCCATCAAAAAAACCTGAGGTTCTCATAGCAGAGAAACGCCTGTTTTTGCACCAAATGTGGTCTGCCATGTGGTCAAGGCTATTTTTGAGCAGTTTTCGAGCCCAAATTAATGAGCGTTTTCAAAGCCACAAACAACGCAAAAAGCCCGAAGAATAAAGAAAAATCGGAGGTTCATGGAACCTCCGATTTTGGTCTGAGTGACTGGACTTGAACCAGCGGCCTCTACCACCCCAAGGTAGCGCGCTACCAACTGCGCCACACCCAGATTTCGCATTTGTTATTATAACAATTTTGGTGCCGTCTGTCAAGAGCAAAACGTGATTTTTATCGGAAAAATATCCCGCATCCGCATAGAATGCGGGATATTTCTGTTCTGTAAAGATCCGATTATTTGATGTCGACAGTAGCGCCGGCAGCGGTGAGATCGGCTTTGATCTTCTCCGCATCCTCTTTGGAAACGCCCTCTTTGAGGGTCTTCGGAG
>JAFLVM010000007.1 GCA_022508305.1 Clostridiales bacterium | reverse complement strand
ATTGATTATTAAAAAGTTAATCTTAAACCCATCATCCGATTGAGTAAATGGGTTTAATGACACTTTAAAAATTATTTTCTTTGAATAAGGTATATAGGCAATAATAACTGCACCAAGTGAAATAATGATACTTAAAAAAGAAATAACTAGAGTGAGAATTTGATATGTATCCATAATTATTTGTTTTATCCTAATGTACTTATTTTATCGTTTTCAAAAAAAATATTGTCAACTAATAATCGCAATCTATTAAATTTTTATTATAGTTCAGTTCATCAAAACTTAACTTTATATTCAATATATCACAACTCGAATATATTTTCAAGTTCAAAAGACCATAATGTAAAAAATGTGACTGTAGCACATGTGCTAGGCTATATACAAGTGGGCATAAAAATAACATAAAACTGTTCCCCAACAAAAAGGGGTTCGTTTTAGGTTGTAATTGGTGGGGAGTACAGGGCAGTGAGGCACGACAATTTTTACAATAATTAAAGTTGTTTAAAGTGATTTTTCTTAATTTTTTGCATTAAAAGTCATAAAAAATCAACAAAATTGAAATATTTGTACCTAGTTCCGTGCCCACGTTTATCCGCCCAGACAAGCCTATTCGATAGAAGCAATACGATCCAGCACCTCTATTGTTTGTTGCTCTTCCGATGGCATCATATGCGAATATGTATCCAATGTTTGTGACACTGTACTGTGGTCTAGACGTTTGGAAACTGCAACAATTGAAATGCCGTTAGCAATCAACAAACTTGCGTGTCTATGTCTGAAATCGTGTTGCCTTATTGTCTCCACCCCTGCTTTGATAGCGTAGATACGAAGGTATCTGTCAATGGTGGTGTTGGAAAGCGGAGCTG
>JAFLVM010000006.1 GCA_022508305.1 Clostridiales bacterium | reverse complement strand
GTAATATGTCGGTTACAGATTATTCCGAGCTTTCAAAGGTCGCTCCTGAGAGAAGTCTTCTTGCTCCTCTTAAGAAGAATGCAGGCCGTAACAGCTACGGAAGAATTACAGTTCGTCACAAGGGTGGCGGAAACCGCAGAAAATATCGTATTATCGACTTCAAGAGAGATAAGACAGATATTTCAGCAACAGTATTAACAGTAGAGTACGATCCCAACAGATCAGCTCATATCGCTCTCATTCAGTATGAAGACGGCGAAAAGAGATACATTCTCGCTCCCGTTGGCCTTAAGGTTGGCGATAAGGTTGAAGCAGGCGCAGGCGCTGACATTAAGCCCGGCAACGCACTTCCCCTTACAAACATCCCCACAGGTACATTCGTACACAACGTAGAGCTTTACCCCGGCAGAGGCGGTCAGTTAGCAAGAGCAGCAGGTAATGCAGCACAGCTTATGGCTAAAGAGAACGGCAACGCTCTTTTAAGACTTCCCTCAGGCGAGCTTAGAAATGTTCCCGCACTTTGCATGGCAACAGTCGGAACAGTAGGCAATACAGATCATGAAAACGTTAAGATCGGTAAAGCAGGCCGTACACGTCACATGGGCATCAGACCCACAGTTCGCGGTTCTGTAATGAACCCGAATGACCACCCCCACGGCGGTGGTGAAGGTAAGTCACCCGTTGGCCGTCCCGGTCCCTGCACACCTTGGGGCAAGCCCGCTCTTGGTTATAAGACAAGAGATAAGAAGAAGGCTTCCAACAAGATGATCGTTAAACGTCGTAACGCTAAATAATCGGAAAGGAGCTGTTAAATAATGAGTAGAAGTACTAAAAAAGGACCTTATGTCGCAGAAAGCCTTATGAAGAAGGTTCTTGAAATGAACAAAAACGGCGAGAAAATCGTTGTAAAAACTTGGAGCCGCAGCTCAACAATTTTTCCGGAT
>JAFLVM010000005.1 GCA_022508305.1 Clostridiales bacterium | reverse complement strand
TTGTAAATTACAATATCTCCGCTCGAAAGATTCTGATATTCCTGAATCTCGTAACCTACAACGGTTTGATTGTCCATTCCCAATATTGGTCTGTATTGAATCATGTCTGATGGTTCAACATTCTCCACAGTATCTCCTGTAAAGTATGAATCCCACGTTGAACTCCACAATTTGTCAACTTCAGCTTGAGTACCTTGCAAATATATAGTATTGGAATTGTTACGCAAGATAGCTGTACCTACGGACTTTACAGACATCGGAAAGTATAATCTCTCCAATTTTGTACACATTGAAAATGCGCTATCCCCAATTGTTTCAACGCCTGGCATTGCAATATGCTCTAAACTTGAGCAATTCATAAAAGCGTTTCTGCCTATTATGGCAACACTTTTGGGTAACATAACTTTGGTTAATTTTGTACATGACATAAAGCCACTAGCAGCCACCTCAGTTACAGGTAATCCGTTGTATGTATTTGGCACAACAACAAACTCCGCAGTTTTGCGATAGGCTACTTTAAGAGATACGCTGTAAGACTGTGAACCGTCATCATTGGTTACTAATTTGAAATCCAAATCATCGTACGATTCAATGGTTGCAGCACTTGCTGTGTCAATTACTTGCGTGAGAGTGATTGCGCCAACGAAAATGGCAAGCAAAACAACAAGTGCTATAATTGTCGTTTTCTTTTTTATTAAGTACATTATTTTTCCTCCTTTTCTGCACTTTGTAATAAAAAGCATTGTTTGTTCCTCTTGTTACCTAAATTATTTCATATCGCGACACCACCTCCTTATGGTTAAACGAATTTCATTTCACAAGAATGAAACCGTATTTCACCACATATATTAAGTGTCAAAAAATGGAGAAAATTGGACAAGAAATTTTTGAAATAAAAAAGACTGATTTCTTTTTAAAAAATCAATCTTAAAACAAATATTTTACGCAACAGAAAAAGCCACCTCCTTATTACTCAGAAGTGACTTTTTTGTAGATTATTTCTATTCTTCTATTTTTTCAAATATGGGAATTAGGATTAGCGTATAGGTTTCGTCAAACAAATCAGCAGGAAAGCTCGAACTTAAACTGAAAGTGAAGTCAAGTGTACGATTTGTTTCGCCATTAGACCAACCTACAAAACGATAACCATCGTTCGGGAATGCGCTTACGTACATTCTGCTGTATCCTTTCTTTACAACGCCAGTCAACGTTGTATTGTTAATACCAACAGTATTTCCGTTTTCTTCGAAATATCCACCAACTCTACCGCCCTCGCTCGGATATACGGTAATTGTATATTCGGCAAGTTCAAACGTTGCAGTTAACGTCAAATCTCCCGTTATTGTTTCTGTACGTGTCGGGGTTGTAACACCGTCAGACCAACGAGATAATTTGTAACCTGATATAGGACTAGCAGTTATTGTAACTTCTTCACCAATAAACGCCTCGTAATATCTTTCCTTAAGATTGTTAGCGGGATCTATCAACGTACCCTGCCTATAAAAATTGTTGAATTTAGTAGAACCGCATTCCTCGTTGGTTACACTAAGCGTAATTCTCGCAAAGTTCCTTGCCCAAACGTCGTAGAGAATACCGTTTTTTTCTCCGTCTACAATCAGCTCGTTTAGATAAAACGCTTTCATTTTTTTAGGATAGGTGACAAAAGTTGTCGTACCTAACGCATCATGAAGGGTATTTCGCCCGAAACGCAATTCTATTGTGTGCGCCATTTCATGTATAATTGTACTCAGCCATGTATTGAAAACCATGTTGACCATACCGTATCTTTCGATCTCTGTACAATCTGTCATACATTCAGTCATTTGCTCTAACGTTATATCGTAGATAGACAAACTAGTATAGATACTATCCAAACAAACCTCAGCGTAGCTTGTCTCGGATATACCACGGTAATCAAAAAATAGATTTTCACGGTCCATTGTGGGTTTCAGTCCGTAAACAACAATACAACTGTCGTAATTCGGCAACAATGCTCGCACTTCTGGTATATTATAAGCCCGCAAATGTGTTCCATAATTACCGTTGCCAATCGGCGCTTGCTCAATATTTTCTTCGGTAATGGTTTGCGTTGTGAAATACTCGTCAAACTGGAAGTCCACAAGTCCGTCAAGCATGTCGTCACAATATGAGTCGAGACGTTGAGTGGTTGTATGGCAGAATTGTTCTTCTTCTGCGCTCATAGTATAATCGACGTCCACCCAGTCACCGTCAATACTGTGTATTCTTGCCTGAACGCTCGTCACATAAATCATCAACACCTTGAAGGTGTGAGTCACGTTTGCAGTCCACTTGGCGTAAATGATAGTTTCATCACTTTCCAGTATTTCGTTGCCGATAAGTATTTTTCCTTGTTCGTCAGATACCTGCGTTTCGCCCAAATACCAACCACCAAAAGTGAAATGCTCTCTCGTAGGAACAGTTAAATCGGTTGCGTTTACGTTGTCTTTGACAAAAGTTACCTTATCTATGGGGTTGTCTGCAACACCATATTTGTAGTCCACGTCAAAGGTTATTTTCTGTAGACCAGGCTCAGGCTCGGGGATTTCAGCAGGTATTTTAGCAAAAAATGCCGTCAAAGAGATATCTGCTTGAACATAACGGTCTTGACGGGTTGAAGAAGTCAACCCGTCTGACCATTTTTCGAACTTGTAGCCGTCATCTGCTACCGCAGTTACACTTGTTGCATCCTTTCCCTTTTCAACCGTTTGTGGTGTTTGCCCGTCAATGTGTCCGCCATTGCCCGCGGTGTAGTTCACTTGGAACGTCACAGGCTGTACGTCATCAGGCTGCACGTCATCAGGTTTTACGTCGGGAGTCAGAATGCAAGAGCAAAATGATAATAGTAGCGACGCTATAAGTAATATTGATAGTAATTTATATAGTGTTTTGTTCATTCAATTTGAAAGCCGTAACGGGTCCAAATGCTCCTTTCTCGCCCCATGCACCTTTTGTTCCTTTGACAATTTCCGGGACAAAAGTACCCGTAATCTCTGCATTAGTTGCTTTTGAGCCAAGTCCTCCTTCTCCACCTGCGGCGCCTGTCTGGCCTGTATAGTCCAACGCTCCTCTACCGCCTTTACCGCCGGAACCACCAACTAGTTTAACACCGTCAGCCTTTACAACAATTTCTTGTGCAACTACAGCGAGACCGCCATCACCGCCAGTTCCACCCTTACCAGGGTATTTACCAGTTCCACCTGTGCCACCAGTTCCACCTGTGCCACCATAGATAGTTACACTAGTGTGAATAATTAAGCGATAGCATTCAATAGCGGTATAACCTTGTCCGCCAGTTCCACCATCCCAGCCCATACCTGTTACTGTGCTGGATGCTTGACCATTTTCACCGCGAGAACCTTCTTGCCCGTAGACTGCACTATTTAGAGCATATAGATTTAATGCTACGTTAGATTTTACATTTATTGTAGCACAATAATTGGCTCCATGCAAGCTAACATTAATTAGTTTTATATGAATTTCGGTATTACGATTATTCACAATGATAGACATAAAGTAATCACGAGGTTTGTGTGAAAAAATAACCAATTCTTCCACTGTACTCTCAACTATCAATGTGCATCTAGATATATACGTTGCGTTAGTTAAATCAACAATTACCCTTCGACTATTAACAATGGTTGTTGATGTTGTAGGTATTACAGTATCTCCTGTACCTAGAGGTTCCCAAACTGCTTCTAAGGTTATATTTCTGTCGATATTTTCCAATATAGTGACATACTCACCATCTAATATCCAACCAATAAATACATAACCATTCCTTACAGGAATTTGTAGTGTTACCGTCTCTGTAATTTTTATTTTGTAAGGATTGGCTTCATGGTTTACTCCGCCGTGCAAAACATATGTAATTGAAAATTCACCTGATGACCAAATAGCTTCTAAGGTTATATCTCTGTCTATATTTTTCAATTCAGTGACGAATTGCCCGTCTAGCTTCCAACCTACAAATATATAATCGCTCTTTACAGGGGCTTGTAGTACTACAGTCTCTGTAATCTTTATTTTGTCAGGATTGTCTTTATGGTTAGTTCCGCCGTTCATAACATAATCAATAAAGTTTTCTTTTGCTTCACAATGCAAAGTAGTTTGTATGTCTCTCAAATCATCTTGAGATGTACCTGCCGTATCCCACCAAAAGAAATATCCTGCTACGTGAGGCACATTGAAAAGTATTTCCCCGTCTTCCACAGTATATTTTGATGGGT
>JAFLVM010000046.1 GCA_022508305.1 Clostridiales bacterium | reverse complement strand
CCCATATTGACCCCACACTAATTCAACCAAATCGCGCAAAATTGGGAATTTTGTCAAAAAAGCCTGCCCTATTCGATTGAATCAGGCAGGTTTAGGAAGCCTTATTTTGACATTGACCCCTCATAACCCGAAGGTCGTGTGGTTCAAATCCCGCCTCCGCAACCAAAATAACACCCGAAATCGTGTGATTTCGGGTGTTTTTCTTTGCTTTTTAAGGTGTAAGTGGGGGATGGAGAAAAAAGTTGACCCCATTTTGACCCCTGAGAATGAATTGGATTGATGTAAAATACACATTGAATCTTTGTCGAGTCATGTGACTATCGCGTTGTTTTCGTAAGATAAAAAATAGCGGGCATCGCCCGCTATTTTTTATTGCTATTTTTTCTTCGGCATTTCATCTTGTGGTTTGTCCTTGATGACCCAGCCGAGCATGAAAAAAGTAATCCACGACACAAGAAGAATAGTCCATATAAGCCATGTAATCCAATGGGATTTCGGCG
>JAFLVM010000045.1 GCA_022508305.1 Clostridiales bacterium | reverse complement strand
GTGCAAAAGCATGAGGTTACGCACATATTTGCCGTGCCGCTACTGTGGCATTCGCTGCACCGAGAGATAATGAAACAGGTAAAGACGTTGGACGACAAGCAGCAGCGCCGTTTTGAAAAGGGCGTCAAACTGAGCCTGTCCGTACAAAACCTCTTTCCGAACCTTGGCTTGAAATTTGCAAAACGCATTTTCAGAGAGGTGCAGGAAAAAACTTTCGGTCCGTCCGTGAAGTTTGCAATCTCCGGTGGCGGATACATTTCCGACGACGCGCTGAAGATTGTCAACGCTATCGGTTATCCGTTGTTTAACGGTTACGGCTCAACGGAAATAGGAATTACTTCCGTTGAACTGCGCAGCCGTCCCAAATACCGTCTGCAAGCAAGCGTTGGTAAACCGTTGCCTACTGTCGAATACAATATAGATAACGGCGTATTGTTGGTTCGCGGAAGCTCACTTTGCTCAACGATTACGGCAAGCGGACAGCAGACGAATCTGGACGGCG
>JAFLVM010000044.1 GCA_022508305.1 Clostridiales bacterium | reverse complement strand
CCTAAAAATTTTGATTTTTCATCTTGTTCCATAAATACCTCCACCTACTAAAAACAAAAAGGACACAGATTTGTCTGTGCCTCATTTTGCATAAAAATAGACACACGTTCGCCTGCGTACCGTAATCAGATTTACGCGCATTTGCGCCACATGTGTCGTTCAGCTTTATTATTAAGTTGTGTTTATTGTACTAAAATTTTACTGAAAAGTCAAATGAAGAAATCAAATAAAATTTATACCACCACTCCAAACAGCTGGCTTAATGGAACTGGACCAAGGTCGCCACGCGAGTCGTCACTGTTTTCTCGATTGTCGCCAATGGCAAAAAAGTAACCCTCCTCAATTGTTAGCGGATTGTCCTTGGTTGTGCCTTTTAAGCATCCCAAGCCACTAAATTCCTTGTCGTACAAGATAAAGAGTTCGGCGTCTAGCGTTTCGCCATTTTTTGTGTAATAGTCCTCACGTAAGATGTCGCCGTTAGGCGTCTGGATAACAAGCCAATATTCGC
>JAFLVM010000043.1 GCA_022508305.1 Clostridiales bacterium | reverse complement strand
GACAGTGCATTTGCAATTGCAAAGCGGCTGGGGATCGCCTCCCGCTTTGAGGAGGTTGTCACGGGCGACGAGCTCGACGAAATGGGGGAGGAGGAGTTCTTCCGCCGCGTCAAGGGTTACAGCGTGTATGCCCGCGTCTCGCCCAAGCACAAAAGCGAGATCGTAAAGGCGCTTCAATCGCACGGGGAAGTTGTGGCGATGACGGGCGACGGCGTGAACGATGCGCCCTCTATCAAAACTGCGGACATCGGCATCGCCATGGGTTCGGGCACAGACGTCACAAAAAACGCCGCCGACATGGTGATTTTAGACGACAACTTTGTAACGGTGACGCGCGCCATCGAAGAGGGGCGAAACGTCTTTTCCAACGTCAAAAAGACGATCACCTTCTTTCTTGCGACAAACCTTGCCGAGGTGCTGTCCGTCCTGATCGTGTCGCTCGCATTGTGGAAGTACGAATTTTTGACCTCTACCCAACTGCTGTTTGTCAACCTCATCACGGACTCCC
>JAFLVM010000042.1 GCA_022508305.1 Clostridiales bacterium | reverse complement strand
GATGTTTTGCGCCGATTTGGGGTGAATATACCTAAACTCTCTAAGATTGTCAGTTTTAGGGTTGTTTTTTGGCAATGTGAGGCAATTTTGGTCGAATAACTGCTCTTTTTGTATCAAAAACCGAATAATAACTTTTGTATTATTCAATAACTTTCATCTTGTTCAGTAATTTTTGCAAAAGGGATATAAGAGGACGCTTAGGAGGCGATTGCGTTATCCAATTGCGCCACGGGAACATAGGTTTTAATTATTATATAATAATTTGCCACTGCCGTCAATACTGTCGATGACCGAGATTTGTGTAAACGGCGAATATGTCGTAACGTACAAACAAGGAATATGCCTAATTGTACAAACTACGCATAGGCATTGGACAATATTATGCGATCTACTTGCCTCACCGGCGAGGTGGTCCGGCTGACGAGGCAAGTCTAAACGTGCGAGGACCGAAATTGCTTCGGGGTCATGGCGTATTGTTTTTTGAATTGGCGGTTGAAGTATGATACGTT
>JAFLVM010000041.1 GCA_022508305.1 Clostridiales bacterium | reverse complement strand
CCACCCATTTTTTGGGACAGAACTTTGCCAAAGCGTTTGATATTAAGTACCTCGATAAAGACGGCGCTCAGAAATACGCATACACTACCAGCTTCGGTGTATCCACAAGACTTATCGGCGGACTTATAATGACTCACGGTGACGAGAGGGGACTCGTTCTTCCTCCCAGGGTTGCGCCCGTGCAGGTAGTTATAATTCCCATTGCCGCTAAAAAGGGCGGAGTCGTCGAAAAGTGCGAAGAGATAAAGGAAAAGCTCGAAAAGAAGGGCTTGCGCGTTAAATTCGATAATTCCGACAACAGTCCCGGCTGGAAGTTCAACGAGTGGGAAATGAAGGGCGTTCCTTTAAGACTTGAATTAGGCCCCCGCGATATAGAGGAGGGCAAGGCGGTAATCTTCCGCCGCGACACTCTCGGAAAGGATTCTTATGCGCTTGAAGACATAGAAAACACCGTCGCAAATCTTTTAGACGCCGTTCAAAAGGATATGTTAGAGTCGGCAAGAGTTAGAAGAG
>JAFLVM010000040.1 GCA_022508305.1 Clostridiales bacterium | reverse complement strand
GCAAAGGGCGTCCGCTATCTCGAAATGGCGGAGGGCTACGTCACCCGCCTCGCACTCGATAAGGACAACCAGGTCATCGGCTATGAGTTCGTATCCCTCGGCAAACTGACCGACTTCGTCAAGAAGGGACTCACCCCCAACGAGGCTTGGGAAAAGTCCCTCGGTCACTACGGCAGATTTAATCAGGAGCAGGGCGCGGTGAAGTACATCGACCCCCGCAAGGAATAAGGAGGTGCGACATGGCTCTGTTTGAAGGTTATGAAAGAAGAATCAATAAAATCAACGGCGTATTGAAGGAATACGGAATTTCTTCTATCGAAGAATGCAGAGAAATCTGTCTTGCAAAGGGAGTGGACTGCGAGAAGCTTGTCCGCGGCACTCAGCCTATTTGCTTTGAGAATGCAGTTTGGGCGTACACAGTCGGCGCAGCGATTGCAATCAAGAAGGGCTGCAAGAAAGCAGCCGATGCAGCAGCGGCAATCGGTATCGGACTGCAGGCGTTCTGTATTCCGGGA
>JAFLVM010000004.1 GCA_022508305.1 Clostridiales bacterium | reverse complement strand
CGGGTTGCCTTCTCATGAGCTATGGATTCACTCATGGATGCATGCGCATTACCGCATGCGGGTTCCCCCATTCGGACATCTGCGGGTCGTCGGTTAGTTGCACCTCACCGCAGCTTATCGCAGCTTGTCACGTCCTTCTTCGGCGCTTAGTGCCAAGGCATCCTCCATACGCTCTTCGTAGCTTGATCGTATAATTACGATTTTATTTTAGATCCTTGAATAAATTACTCTTATTAACTCTGCGTCATTGCAGCAAAAATCGTTTATGATTTTGCATATTAACACTCGATATTAATATTTTTACTCTAAACTTATATTGTTCTATGCAGTTGTCAATGTTCCTTTCTGCCGCAAAACAGCGGCGCTGTCCAAATCAACAGCCCATTTATCATATCACAGCATAAATTTAGTGTCAACTGTTTTTCACTCAATTTTTACAAGTTTTTTCTTCTTTTTCGCAAAGATTTTTTCCCTTGCAAATTTACGTAAAACAGTGACGGCGATTTACGCTTTGATATGCAATTCAACCCGCAACTGGCGCGTTTTTGCCGCCGATTCTTGCAAATTGCAACAAAAAACGCTCTATTGAGCGGACTGTATACATATTATACTACGATGAAAGAAAAAATGTCAAACAATTTCGCCAATCAAAATTCAAATCTTTCAAATTCGACAACCTTAGATAAAATCCCCGTAGGAACTGCCTGCACAATTGTAAGTTGCAGCTTGCCCGAGCCGTTAAACAACCGCCTAAAGGAAATGGGATTGACGCCAAACACGACTGTAACTGTGCTGAAAACCGCCCCGCTTGGCGACCCAATGGAAATTCAGGCGCGCGGCTACTCGCTGTGCCTACGTAGGGAAACGCTGCGCGGATTTGTTGTAAAACCGACCGAACCTTTCGGAAATATTTAAAACCGCCGCTCGAGCAGACAATCTTCTACGAGCAGGCAATCCGAACAGGCAATCTTCTAAATAATGATACTATGAATAAATATATTAAATTTAATAATAAGAAACCCAAACCAATATCTAAACGCCCAAACACCGCTACAACTCACACTGTCGCGCTCTGCGGCAATCCCAACAGCGGCAAGACGACGCTGTTCAACGTACTTACAGGCAGCAACCAAAAGGTGGGCAACTGGCCGGGTGTTACCGTCGAACGCAAAACAGGCGTTTGCACCAACGACCCCACCGTCGCTATCGTAGACACGCCGGGCATTTACTCACTATCCCCCTACACTCCCGAGGAGCAGGTGGCGCGTACGTATCTGACGGAAGGCAATCCCGACCTGATTATCAACGTGGTAGACAGCACCAACCTCGAGCGCAACCTCTACCTCACATGTCAGCTTGCAGATTTGGGCATACCCATGGTCGTTGCGCTGAATATGCAGGACGAGGCAGCGGCAAAAGGTATTACTATCGACGGAAAACAGCTTGAGCGAGAATTCGGCTGCAAGTTTTTCGGCATTTCCGCCGCAAAAAGGATGGGCGTAAAAGAACTAATGGATTATTGCATAGATAGTTTGCAAAAATCTCCCAAAAGTGTCGATAATATCGCAAAAAATGACGCAAATACGGCAAAAACACCTGAACAGCGTTACGCGCAAATAGAAAAGGTTGTAAACACCGCGCAAAAAATAGAAAAAGACAACGTTAAAACAACTAAAGCGCAACAAATAACGGAAAAGATTGACAAAATAGTCCTCAACAAGTGGTTGGCGTTCCCTATATTCGCCGCAGTTATGGCGATTGTATTCTATATTTCAATCGGCAGCGTCGGCGCGTTCCTAACGGGACTAATCAACGACAGACTTACCCCCGCGCTCAAAACCTTGGTAACGAACTGGCTTTCGGGCGCGAACGTTCCTTGGTTAACGTCGCTAATCGTAGACGGAGTAATAGGCGGCGTTATGAGCGTGGTCGGATTCTTGCCACAGATTATGCTGCTATTCGGGTGCATATCGATACTTGAGGCAAGCGGCTACATGTCGCGAATTGCATTTATTACCGACAGGCTGTTACATAAAATAGGATTGGGCGGGCGCAGTTTTGTGTCTATGATATTAGGTTGCGGCTGCTCCGTTCCCGCAATCATGGCGACCCGCACCATTAAGAACGTCCACGAGCGTGACACCACAATTACGCTTACGCCCTTTATGCCCTGCTCGGCAAAGCTTGCCATAATCTCATGTTTCACGTCCTACGTGTTGGGCGGAAACGCGCTGTTTGCCATAAGCTTTTACTTTGTGAGCATACTTTCCATTATACTCGGCGGATTGGTGATTAAGCTTTTCCGTCGCAACAAAAGGGAATTGGACGACGCGTTCATAATGGAACTACCCTCTTACCGCGCCCCCACGCCTGCTAACGTCTTTAAGCAGATGTGGGAAAGGGGCAAGGCGTTTTTAATCAAGGCAGGAACGGTAATATTCGTCGCATCGGTGGCGCTGTGGCTACTCACCAACTTCGATTTCAAGTTTCAGTTTGCCGACACGGAAAACAGTATGTTGGCATGGTTGGGCAAACTAATCGCGCCGATATTCACGCCGCTCGGATTCAACGACGGCGGCTACGGCTGGCAGTACTCGGTTGCAACGCTTACGGGAATTGCCGCAAAGGAAACTGTGGTGACAACACTTGAAATACTGCTACCCAATGGCGTAAAAGGTACAATATCTGGGCTTGGAGCGTACAGCTTTGTAGTGTTTAACCTGCTTACTGTGCCTTGCGTTGCTGCAATATCTGCAAGCTTTACCGAACAGGGCAGTTTTGTGAAGGGTGTAAAGTCGATGCTGTTTCAGATTGTCACGGCGTACACAGTGTCGCTCGTCATCTACCAACTTGGCAGTCTTTGCAATCGCCACCCCGCCGCATTTGCGATAATCGTGTCCGCGCTTGTATTGGTTGTCGGGCTGTTCTTTGCAGTAAGATATATAATTAAAAACCGCCATCGCAGTTGTGGTAGTTGTAAACACTGCGCGTTAAAACAAAGCTGTAAGAAATAATAAAAGACTCCCATACGCATGGGAGCCTTTTTCTGCTTATCGATTACTTCTTTTTCTCTTGTCTGCGCTTGTCGTTTATGATTTCGAGGGCAGCCTCGTCTATGAGAGTTATATTTTCCTGCTTGGCAATACTGACCATTTGAGTTAGCGCAGCCTTCAAGAATATGCGAGGAATTTTGGTCAGCTTTGCGCACGCCTCGTCGGTAAATTTCACCTCGGGGTCAATGCGTGACGCGGCGTAGATAACCGACTTCACGTCGCCCTCTTTCGCCTGTATTTTTTCCGCTATCGGACGTTTGAACTTAGTGTACCAGAAGTTGGTGCTGTCGCGATAGCCGTAGTCTACGGGAACACTGGGGAAGTTGTTTCTCGCCACACCGTTGACGATAGAATTGTGGTATTTTTCCTTCATCAAGATTTTGTCAATCTTCAAGATGAAGTGCGCGCCGAATTTGCTCGTTATGCCGTTGAAATTTCTGTACGGCGGTTCGTAGCCCTCAAGATTACCTGCTTTGTCGTTGAACGCGTCCTCAAGCGTGTCGTCCCAACTGCACTCGAAAACTTGATAGCTTTCCGCAACTATTTTAGGTCTGTCACTTGAAATCGTGCTGTCCGAAAGCGTGAAAATGCAGTTTTTCATTTTTTCCTCGGTGGTATCTCCGGGGAAGCCCAAGCGCACCGCTTCTTTGAAATACTTTCTTTCGTCGGTGATGAAGTTCAACGAACACTTTTTGTTACGCAAAAGATTCTGCGCGGTGTTGGAGCTATTTCTGCATTCCAATATCATTGCATAGTAGTCCTTGCCCGCAATGTAGTACGGGAAACAAAGGGAGTACGACCCAAGATTTGTCTGTCCGTTTTCGCTTACCGTTCCCACCAAAATCGTGGGCATAGGGAAGAACGCGGAAGTCTGATAAAAGTTGTCTACAATTCTAAGCTCTTTTAATTTGTCCATTTTTACACCTTTAAAATAATATTATTTATCAAAATGATCCAATTCGTCGGCAGGATACGCATTTGTCCAATGATATGGCTGTAGCTCGTCCAATGTGACAAACCTCAAAGAATTATCTTCAGTAGTAACTGCCACTTGAACGTCCTTTCCCCAAAAACGCAACCGTTCCTGACACATTCCACAAGGAGACAAAATCTTGTATGGTGATTTCTCATCATCACGAACAAGACACAAACAGTGCGTAACTTTTTCATTATACTTGTGCGCCTCTAAAATTGCTCCCGTTTCAATACACAATACAGCAGATGCGTTAGCCGTTTCTATACACACACTTGTAAAGTAATGTCCTTCTTCGGTATGAATAACCGCTGCGCCACCCCAACCTATAGGATAGCGTTTGCAAATCAATTCTACCGCTTGGCGATACATCTCTTGTTCAATTTGTTTGTTTCTCATTGTTGCTTTCTCTACTATTATACTGATTATCGTACAGTTATTTTAGCACAAAGAAAGTAAAAAAACAAGAGCCGCGAGATAACCCGTGGCTCTTGAAAGTATTTATAGTTCCTACTTGCCCCACCGAAAAGGTGTGTTAGTTCATAAAGTCTTCTGCCAAAATGTTGCGGTCAACGAGCGACATATGCTCCGCCTTGGCGTAGTCTAATGCCGTGCGGTCAAAATACATATTCGTCAGCGCCATAGAGTTGTTTACGCCGTAGTAAGACCTGCCGTTTTTCACGCACACAATGTCCTCTTTGCAAAGTATTCTACTGGAAAGCAAGCAGCCAACCGCAATTGTTACGCCCATCTTTTCCACCAACATGTCAATGTCGTGGTTGTCCATTACGGGAGTGAGCTTGACTTGATAGCCCTTGCGAGAAAACAGGCGGGCAACGTAGATGACGAATTGCGTACGGTCCATCTTGGAAATCTGGTCAAACTTTTCCTCAACGCTTTGATACTGTCCCATATTGATGGATTGGTAGGCTTCCTTACTGGGAATGTACGTCACGTCTCCCTCAAGCTGCACGGGCGAGGTTACAACCATCGGCTGTACCGGCGCAGACTGTATCGGTCGTCCCAAACGCTCCTGCTCGCGCTCAAGTTCCGCCTTGCGCTCTGCCTCTTCCCTGTCCAAACGCTCCGCCTCTGCCATCATTCTTGCCATTGCCTCAGCCTCAAGCTTCTTTTGGCGTTTGTCGTCAATACGGTACGCGATAATGCAAATTATCACCGCAATGAAGCCCACTGCAGTAAACACCAACGCCGACCACATCACTATTTTGTCCCAAGGCGCGCTCCCTTCCTCTTTGAAAAAGGGCACGGCAAAATACACGACCGCTAACACAATGCCGGTGACAAGGGTCAGTATGCTAAAGAAAGATATTACGGCTAATTTTTTGTTGCCTCTTTTTGCAACGGGTTGTTTGTCACTTTTCCTGCTCATAAATTACTTCCGTTATCTGATACGGTTTGCGCTACGTATCTATGCGCTTATTTGTACGCTTTGCTAAATTTTATTGTAGCATAAAATTGTCGCGCTGTAAATAGACAAATGGTTATTTAATGCTGTTATTGCCCAGTTGAGAGGCAAATTGTTCAATGAATTTGTATACCTGCCGACGGTTTTTCAAAATCACCTTTTGTCCGCTCGTAGCGTTGAGGTTGGCAAGGTGTTTTTGCCTGCGTTCCTTAGTTCTGCCGTCAATCAAAAGCCAACGGCGGAAAGAACGGTCGAACCTTTCCACACAGCCCAAATCGGGGCGAGCTTGCCCGCGAAATCTCTTTGAACGCCAGTACGCCGCCCAAAAACAACTCCATTTGCCGAAATCTAAAAAAATTGTAATATCCGTCTTTTCAAACCGCTCGGTAGCAACAGACGTAAAGTTGCCGTCTATTACCCAGTTGTCGTTTTCGGCAAGAAATGCGCGCACAATTTCCGCCTGCTCCTCTGCCGTGCGTTCCTGCCAATCGCCGTAAAAATGGGTGCTGTCCAAGTGGAGTACGGGCACGTTGGCAATTTCGCCAAGCTTCTTTGCAAGGGTGGACTTGCCGCTGCCCGAGTATCCGATGATTTGTATTTTCATATCTTTATTCTATTACATATCCGCAAAATTTGCAAATACTGCACTACTACAAATTTAACTCGTACATGGAAAACAGCGGAATGTCCTCGAATCCGCGTTCGAGGTCTACGTCGCCGAGATAGGCAAATCCGCATTGCTCGTACAGTTTCTTGGCGGGGTAGTTGGTAGGCACGACGTCCAACCTGATTGCCTTGTAACCGTGCGCGCAGGCATAGTCTATGCAAAACCGTACTATTTGCTTGCCAATACCGCGCCCTTGCAATTCCGTTGCAACCGCCAATGCGTGAATTACCAAATACTCGCCCTGCAACAACGACTTACTAAAACTTACCTTTTTGTATTCGTGTTGCGGGTCGTCGTTGAGCGCAAATGCCGCTACAATTTGTCCGTCAATGCGACAAACGTATTGACAGCCGACTACCGTCATCTCGCGCACGAACGGCTCGGACGGGTAGCGCTTGTACATCCACCTTGGGAAGTTGACGTGCTCGACGAGATATTTCACCACCCCGTCGTAGAACGCCCCAACGCAAACGACGTCCTCACTGGCGCACTTTTCTATACTTACCGTCTTGTTTTTTGAATGGTCAACCATATGAACATTGTATCACAACGCGCAACAAAAATAAATAAAATAAATGACAAATAACAAAAGCGTCGCCCGTGTGGGTAACGCTTTCTTGTATTTAAAAATTTTACTTTATTTCAATCCATCGCGGTGTTTGCGAATGAGCGCCTTCTCTTCTTCGGACAGGTTGGTGTAGTCGTAGTACTTTTCTTCCACCACTACTGGCGCGGGAGCTACTTCCGTCTTTGATTGCTTTTTTGCGTGTTTTGCCTTGGCTTTTCTGGATTTTCTCGATGCCTCGATAGCTTTGAGCACTATGCCCAAGATGATTCCCGCAAAAATCAGGCTGCCACCGACAATCAGACCCACCAAAACGCCAATGGACATACCGCCGCTCGCTTCGCCTGCATCTTCAAACATTGCCATTAGATTGAAAATCATAAAGCCATCTCCTTGCATAAGCATGCAAAATATTTTATGAAATAATTATACCTTTTGCAACTTCGCCTGTCAACAGTTTCGCCCAAAAGAAAACCAACCCAAACCGCCGCGATTTGAGTTGGTTTTGGCGCGCAGTTTAAAAAACCCACTTGAAGAATTTGACGGATATTTTAATAGTTGATATACTCAATTATTATGAGTAAAGCAATGAAAAAAATTATAATTATATGCGTTTCGGTATTTCTTTCGCTCGTTATTATAGCAGGATTGACTTTTGGAATTATTGCAATAGTTAAACGCTCGAAAATAGTAACGCATGATTTTGTCAATGTACTTCCCGAGAAAAATAAAATTATTTTATTTATCGGTGACGGTATGGGCGAAAATCACATCAAAATAGCGCAAACTTATCTTGACAAAACGATGTGTTTTGGAGGTTTTCAATACGAAGGCCACGTGACTACCGATTCAACAGCGTTACTGTCACCAACCGACAGCGCTGCCTCAGCAACAGCTTTGGCAACGGGGCAAAAGGTGAACAACGGTGCCGTTGCAAGAAAAAACGATGAAAACATCAAGTCGATTACCGAGTACGCCAAAGAAAAAGGTCTCGGCGTCGGTATTGTTACTACCGACTCGTTGAACGGCGCAACGCCTGCTTGTTTTTCCGCGCATGCGAATAACCGCGGCGATTCCCAAGATATAATTGAAAGTCAGCTCATAAGCAATATCGATATTTTTTTAGGCGCAGGGTACGGTACTTATTCTGTATATGCGGAAAGGTTTGAAAGCGCAGGATATGAGTTTTCCAATAATTATTCCAATCTCAACGTTTACGCGAACAAGGTTATAGGTTCCTTTTCGTCAATAGTTAACAGCAACCCGACGGACGAAACACCGCCCCTTACCTCTTTGGTGGAATTTGCAGTGGACTTTTTGGAGCAGAAGTATCCCAACGGTTACTTTTTAATGGTTGAAGGTGCGCACATTGACAAAATGAGCCACGACAACCGAATGCTCGATATGATTGAATACCTTAACGAATTTGATAAGGCAATAGCTTTTGCAAGAGACAGATTGGTCAATGATAACGAAATGGCGTTTATCGTCACTGCCGACCACGAAACGGGCAATCTTCAAAAATTTAACGGGACAAAAGAAGAAATAAGCGACAGTCTTTTTACAAGAAAGGGACATTCCTCTCAAAACGTTAAATACTATCTTCATTTCTGCGGTGGCGAATATAGAGTAGATATGCCAACAAAAATAGACAACACCGATATATTTAGAATGTGCTACAACATGTTGATAGCGCGACAATAAGAAGTTCCAAATCATATCCTTTTGTCTAAAGAGCGCGCGTGTCAAAGAAAAAACCCAGCCAAACCCTTTCGGGTTCGACTGGGCACTGTATGGTAGAGACTAAGTAACGTAAAACCAATATTCTATTTATTATAATTCATTTGAATATCGTCCCAACGTGGTATTGATAACCTTACTCCATAATGTTTTTCATAACTATCTAAAAATCTTGATTTCCATGTTGCTGAATTTTTACGGGTTTCAGGATTTTGCCATACTGTTTGTTCGATAGCGGAGACAAAATCTTCTAAACACCTAAACATAGGATAATTATTTTGACGATCAGAATACCAAACACCTGGGCGAATTTTATGTACGACTTTTTCTTTAATTTGCAAATTTATCGCCCAATCTTTCATACGGCGAGTTATTTCCCAAACTTTTTTTAACCATAAATCTTTAATGGTAACAATTCCGTCATCACTCATATCATAGCCAAAAATCAGGTAATCAACATTCAGCATATATGGTTTACTAATAATTTCGTTTTGATACATTCTAAAATCGGCAATATCAAAACCAGGACTTGCCGTTCTATTAAATGCCTTTACTTCTAAAAGATTCCTCGTTAAATCACTTGGGTCAAGATAAAAATCGGGCGGCATTTGTGTATTTGTGGACGGTGCATATTCTATGCCGCGTTTTTCTAACCAACCTAATACCCATTCTTGAATAATATTTCCTACAACATCTTTTTGCTTGACGATTATATCAATATCGCCAAGATAAAACTTGATTTGACCATTCAATTCCAATATTTTATCATCAGTAATAAGTTGATTGAAAATTTCTTGTGCGGTTAATTTCATTTTAATCTCCTGTATAGTTTTCTAATAACTTTTCGGCTACCGCCTTGATTACTGGCACAACAACTGTATTGCCAAGCAAATCATATCCTTCATCTGTTGTAACGTCAAAAATGAAGTTATCTGGATAGCCAAAAAGTCGCAACCCTTCTCGTAAAGAGAGCGGTCGAATACCTTTTCCGTCAACAACAAATAAATGTTGCATATCCATTGCCACCAATGTAGGGGCAATGCTGTTAGGGTCAAGAATTTTGCCAACCTCAAAAGACATTTTGCCCGATACGATATTATAGCCTATCGGTAGAGTTTCGTCCTGTACGCGCTTATTGTTTATTATTTGTTTAGGATATTCCTTACGCAAATATTTTAATGCCACTAAATGTTCTAACATTTTTTCTAAATTAGGTGCGTCATAAAAAGTGCGTATGAAATCTATTGTTAGCGGCATGCCATCCATCCATTGTATGCCATACATTTCCGCCCACTTTTTCTTGCGACGTTCTTTTAACATTATATTGAGTAACGATTTTTCTTCATTACTTATTTTTCCTTTATAATCGATATCCCAACTGTGTATATTGTCATTTCCACCACGTTTATCTTTGATAGATTTGCCGTATAATTGATCGATTGAATAATGCGACAATAACAATTTAACAAAATTGCTATTTGATAACGGTAATCCTTGTTCGAGTATCGAATCTAAATCTGCTGTCGTATAATTGAAATTATCGAGATTAGGTTTATTAAATATTGTTCCGACTATATAAATACGTTTTCTATCTTGTGCAATTCCAAAGTTTTTTGCATTAAGAACTTTCCAAGAGACGTTATAACCTAAATCAGTCAAAGTATTGAGAATGGTTTTTAGTGTTTTTCCGATTTTATCCGTCTTTTTTTCTTTGTCGTGTGTAACTAATCCCTCAACATTTTCCAAAATGAAACCATACGGTTTATGTGCTGATAAAATTCTTGCCACTTCAAAAAATAGTGTGCCTCGCGTATCTTCAAATCCTAGTCTTTTACCTGCTACTGAAAATGCTTGACAGGGAAATCCAGCAAGTAAAATATCAAATTTGGGAATGGTATTAGCGTCAATTTGAGTAATATCGCCGTAAATGGTTTCGTTCGGGTGATTTTGTTTTAAGACTTTAATTGCCGCTTGTTTTATTTCTGAGGTAAAAACACATTGTGGCGTAAAGCCTTTTTCTTTACATGCCAACTCAAAGCCTTGACGTATTCCGCCTATGCCAGCAAATAAATCTATAAATTTAATTGAGTTAGCCATAACAATCTCCCATTTATATCTATAGACATTATATCACAAAAAAAAGTATTTTTCAACCATATGTCATAGGCAAAAAATAACATAGCACTGCGACAAATGCCTAACTATAAAGCGATTTGAGATTGTTGCGTGTACTTATCTTGATGCAAGTAAACGGCAAAATGGCAGTTAGACGTGCGCTAGGCTATATACAAGTGGGCATAAAAATAACCTAAAACTGTTCCCCAACAAAAAAAAGGGGCGTTTTAGGTTATGATTGGTGGAGATAACGAGATTCGAACTCGTGACCTTTTGACTGCCAGTCAAACGCGCTACCAACTGCGCCATACCCCCAAATTATAAAAGAGAGCATTCCACCCTCTTTTTGCGACAACCTCAGTTGCCATACTGGTGGACGATACAGGACTCGAACCTGTGACTTTCTCCACGTCAAGAAGACACTCTCCCAGCTGAGTTAATCGTCCAAAACTTACGATTATTGTATCACACGCTGCCGATTTTGTAAACGTATTGGCGGCAAATTGTCAAAATTATTGCAAAAAATTATATGCAAATAATTGACACAATACGATAATAATGATATGATTTATAGGCACTTGACGGACATGGGGGTGTAGCTCAGCTGGGAGAGCACCTGCCTTGCAAGCAGGGGGTCAGCGGTTCGATCCCGCTCATCTCCACCACACGTCAAGTGTTTCATTTAGGAGCATAGCTCAGCAGGTTAGAGCACCACCCTGATAAGGTGGGGGTCGGTGGTTCGAGTCCACTTGCTCCTACCAAAAGAGACCTAAAACGAATTTCCGTTTTAGGTTTTCTTTTTTTGCCAACCCTATTCTAAATATATTGCTATATTTACTGACCCGTGATATAATAAATATGCTACACATTTTAATATGCCATTACAGGGGGAATACTAACTTCGGCAAAATTGTATTCTCTCTACCCTTGTAATAGGCAAATGTGTAGCAACATTGAGAGTTACGTTTTGCAATGCGTCTCTCGATGGGGCGCATTTTTTACATTGGGAGATAATGAAATGGGAACTTTAGGAATTGTTCTTTTGGTGATTGTTGGAATAGTAGTTGTTGTCATTGTTTGCAGTGTAATATTCTGGGGAATACCTGAAAATAAAAGACAAAAAGAAGCATCGCACAATCATTGGGAAATATTAAACAAAAATGGTTTTAAGGTTAGTAAGTATGTTACTAATGACGATTATCCGCACGTATTCTCTATCTTCATAGATTTAAAGAATAAGAAATGGTCTTATTATGATTACTCAAAGAAAATCAGTAAGATATATAAATTTGAAGATTTGCTTGATTATGAGATAGTTGAAGATGGACAAAGCATAGTACAAGGAAAAACAGCCAGCACCATTATTGGTGGCGTACTTGGCGGTGGATTAGGTGCATTAGCAGGAGCGTCAGGTTCGAGAAGAATTGATAATGTTTGTAATAAATTAGAAATTAAACTGAATGTAAACAATGTTACTATGCCGTCAATTCAATTAGTGTTGTTAGACAAGGAAACAGCCAAGGGGTCTGCAAAATATAAATCGTGTTATGATAAAGCAATAGAATTTGAAGCAATATTAAAAATAATAATGGCTAATGCGAACGAAAAAAGCGTTCCTGCTCAATCCAATAATGATAAAAAAGAAAATACAAAATCAACGAAAGCCGAATTACAAGAACTAAAAGAAATGTTTGACGATGGTTTAATAACACAAGAAGAATTTGAACAAAAGAGAAAGCAAATTTTAGGATTGTAAATGGATAAAAGAAATGTTAGGTATTCGTTATTTTGAGAAAAAAGAGTACGCAAAGGACTTCGTCGAAGGTAGAATATTTTTTAATTCGGCAGGAGCATTTGAAAACATAAAAAATGACGAGCAAAATTATAATGAAGGGCAAATTCCTTTTTATACCAATGAGATTAAAATTGGAGATACAGTAATTAAAGGAGATATAAAAACCACCTTCTATTATGAAGAATACAAAAGAGTCCCGATATGTTGTTTTAGTTATATAACTCCCCAAGACCTTAACAACGGCGAATATAAATCAGATGAGAAGTTAAAAAGTCTGTATAAATATTATGTTGTTTTCCAAATTGAGGATTTGTTAGAATCTTTGTCGAATGTTTTGTGCAATCAAGGCTGTGGTATATGCGCACGACCAGTACTATATTTCGATTTTTCTGACAAAACAAACCCTTGGGGAAAATTAGATTTGTCTGACATTCCCTTACATTATAGAAAATTTTTTATTCATTCGGACAAACATAGACACCAAAAAGAATTTCGTATAGTAATCACACATAGGATGTTTGATTACGAAGGGGCAAATGTAAAAGTAGATATATCCAAAAATTGGAGTAGCGTACCATTAAAGATAAGTAAACTGCAATGAGCAAGCCTTGGCGCTTATTTCAAGTCAAACAAACTTCCGAGAGTTTAACCCAGTAAACATAATTTTTGTAACTACGAGAGAATACAATATATGAAAGTTTTATTAGACAATAATGCAATTGATAAATTGTCAAGCAATATTGAGTTTGTCAAATCGCACCCCGAAATTAAGTTCTACATTTGTCGCGAAGCTGTTGGTGAAGTTAGCAACAATAAATCTTATAATCCAACGCTAAATATTGTGGCTTTATTAAAATTAGGCGTAGAATATTTACCTAACGCAGTATTCGTTTTGGGACATTCATTATTAGACGGCGAATCGACTTTTTGTGATGAGGACACGGGCAATGTATATAGAAGTATATTAAATCCGAGTCTCAACAACATTCCAGATGCTATTATTGCCGCAACAGCAGTTAAAAATGATTGTGTACTAATAACTAACGATACAAGATTCTATAAAAAAATGAAAAAATATGATTATAAGGTAATGACATTCGAAGAACTTATAGATAATTTCAAATAATATTCGTTTTACGTTACCTAGTCACCACCACTTCAAGCCCAAATCGAATTAATTTCGGTTTGGGCTTTTAGTAGGATTTGAGCGGCACACCACAAATATCGTTGGTGGTTCATTTTTTTTATTACCGCTCAATGTGATTGAGATACAAAGCTTGATAAGAATGACACTTTTATTGATAATTTTTATGTAAATAAGCATTTCCATCATTAAAATGGAGTGTTTTTTGCTATTTTTGTGTAACTATACGTGAAATTCGCCTTTTACGCGAGTTGTTTCGCGAAAATAGTTATTTACTAAATTCGCTTTTTCGGTTACAATGTAAGGCGAGGTAAACTTATGACTTTCGGACAAAAACTAAAACAGTACAGAAGTCAATTAAACATCACGCAAAAAGATTTGGCGGAGCAGATGAACGTCACCTTTCAAACCATTAGTAAATGGGAAAGCGACATCAACGAGCCGGACTTTGCAAGCGTGAGGAAATTGGCAAAAATTTTCGACTGCACCATTGAGGATCTTTTGGCGGACGGCGACGAAGAGAAAGAGGAAGCCGTCGAAGAAACCAATGAAGAGGTTGCTGAAGACAGCGACGAAAAAGAGCCCGTCACCATTGACACCTGCCGAGATTGCGGCCAATCCATAAAAGAAGGGGAAATAATCCATCACGTGGAAAGAAGAACGCCCAGCGGTGTGAAGGAAATGGTAAGCGTTTGCGACAAATGCTTCACCAAACACGAGCAAGAGATGAACAGGCGAGCCAAAGAAATTGAGGACTCGTTGAAGGCTCCTCCTGCCAAAGAGGAAAAGGGTATCTTCCGCAAAATTACCGATAGAGACGACAAAAAACCGCTTATATGGGCTATCGTGCTCGGAATCGTTGCAGCAATCGGCGGCATCGTCGTTTCGGCGCTGGAACACGAAACGTTGGGATTAGGACTTGCCATAGCTTGTCCCTTCCTTAGCGGCTACAGCGTGATGGCGGTGATATACTGCATCTTTGCAGGGTCGTACATCAGCGACGTGTTCCTGGCGGTGGCATCCTGGTCCATCAAATTTCCTGGGCTGATTTGGGAATTTTCGCTGGACGGATTTATGTGGCTGATTGCAATGAAGATACTGTTTGCAATCGTTGGCGCGCTGATTGGAATAGCGGTATTTTTGTTTGCGCTAAGCTTGGCAATATTCCTGTCGATATTCTCCTTCGTGCCAGTTCTCATCTACAACAAGACACACTACTCTAATTAAATACACGACAAGAAAAACAATTTGTGGAGGACAATAAAATGAACGTTGAAACGAAAACAGTCGGATGGCAAGTTGACGAATACAAAAAATTCGGTTGGCAACACACCGAAGACACAAGTGTCAGAACGGGAAGAACTTCCCACACGAGACACGTCTTGGTACGCGACAAGGACATGCCAAACTACCGCTTGATTTGCGCTTTGGAAAACAAGTACTTTACCCTGAGCAGTCAAAAGAAAACCTACGAGCCTATTGACGGCATGTGGTGCTTCGTTGCTTTTCTACTGTTCATCGTGCCTGGAATACTGTACGTCGTGATCAAATCCAAACAAAAACAAAGAATAGAAGAACACAACGCAGAAATTCAAAGGCAGATGGACGCTGTCCTCGCAGAGGTTAAGCCGCTGCTTTGAGAATAATTAATTTCGATATTCTTGACTTACTACGGCAGAAAGTATAATATATAAAAGCAAAATATATTATCAAGTAGGTGAACAAATGAAAGTTTACGGCGCTATAAGAACTGCATTATACTGGACGTTGACAATTCTTGTACTTGTGTTTGTACACGCTCTTGCCGAAATCGAGGTGCTGCACTACTTTATCGGCGGGCTGATGATTTTTTACGGCTTGGAAGAAATCCTGTTCAACGTATTCAAGAACAAAAAACACTACTCTCTCCGCTCACTGTATTGGAATATCATAGAAATAGCAATCGGACTTACGCTCGTAATATTTGTCGAGACAGTCGAAGTGCACGTTGCTTACGCTGTGGTATGCGTGTGCTGGGCAGTTTGGTCAATTCTACGTGAGACGCGCGAGCTTGTCGAGGTCACCGAAGAACTGAAAGAAAACAAACTGATAGTGTGCAGAATTGTAGCTATCGTCAACCTTGTCGAGTCCCTTACGGTAATTGTGATGTCACTGACCATGATAATAGAGCCTGGCGAACACCACGCAATGATTCACCTTTACCTGCTTGCGGTTGAACTGTTTACCAAGGTGCTGTTCCCCATCATCAATCACGTAGCCGAGCGTGTGGAAGAAAAGAAACAAGGGAAAACTTCGCACACAAAAGTTGACAAGTCTAAACCCGAATCAGAAGAGGACGAGTTCAGCAAAGACATTTAACGTATTAAATAAATGCTTTTCTAAAAGACAAACAAAAACGATGTAGTAAATCAGCTACATCGTTTTTAGTTGTCGATAATTTAATTTTGTGATAGGTTACGCCATTAAATAGCTTATTATTGTATATTTAACTGTCATTTAACGGCAAATTCTATCTGCCGCCGGGGCGACCGCCACCACCCGGTCCACCCGGGAAGTTGCTGCCCAACGAGCCTACCGTCGTGATAATGCTTGATACGGTAAAGCTTGTCATTTGCGTGCTTCCACCGTAAACGGAGTAGGTGGAGCCTTTTTTTAACGCGGCGCAGCTCATGATAATGGACTGACACTTCTTTTTGACCGTTACAGTTATCAAAACGTTACCGCTTGAATCTCGCAGTGACACCACTGACCCCGCGGAAATTGTTGACTGGTGCGCGTAGGACACTACGTACTGCGTGGAGTTGGTAGAAGGTGTTTCCACCATTCCGAGCATGGACGTTACGAAAACCGTTCCGCCTGTAATGACGATACCGTTGTCCGCGTCAAGCCCTGCGTCACCGCCAGTTGTAGGACCGTGTACAGTTACCGTTCCGCCGCTGATAAGAATACTGCCGTTAGAGTCAATTCCGTCGCCGCTTGCGTCAACGGTGATATTGCCGCCACTGATAATAATGTGTGGTTTTACGCTCCTGTCATCGCTTGCCGCGTTGATACCGTCGTCACTTGACACAAGGTCAATAATTGTATTATTGCCGCTTATTTCCACGTAAGCGCCTTCGATACCCTCGTAGCACTTGGTGATTGTTATATTACCGCCTGTAATTTTGGTCAAAACGTCGCTCGTTATACCGTCGTCGTAGGTGGAAATCGTGTACGTTCCGCCTGTGATGAGTACGTTACCGCTGTTGGCGTGAATGGCGTCGTCGGTGCTATTGATATTGAACGTTCCGCCTGCAATATAAATCAGATAGTCGCCGTCCGATACCACTACTGTGTTACCGTTGTCGTCGGCGTACTCGATTTCGCCCACCTTGATGCCCTTGCAACCTTGTGTAAGCGCGTACTTAGTTGAACTCGTTCTGTCGTCGCTGGCAATACGCTTGTAGTCGTTGCCGCTCTTGACGTATTTAAAGTCGTCGGCTGTAAGTCCATACGCCGTCCTGTTTGCGGTAGTGTCCGTAACAAACGTGCCATTCGTCGTGACGTTGTACGTTCCGCCGTCAACGTAAACAACTGTATCTGCTTGAATGCCGTCGCCGTCAACGTTACAGGTGTAGTTAACGTTCTTTAACGTTACGTAACCGTCGCTTGTTCTGAATGAAGTTGCGCCCTCACATTCGGCGTTGATGCCGTCCTTGCCAGCACTGGCAACTGTTATCGAACAGTTTGCCGCAGCAACGGAAGCGCCTGTGATAGCGTGATTTACAGCGGACAAATTGAGGGTTGCGTCCACTATCTGTAGCTCGCCCTTTGACTTAAGAGCGCTTTTACTTTCGGAATTTACGTTGAGCGTGCCCTTGCCGTTGATTGCAAGCGAACCCTTCGAATGAATTGCGTTTACCGTCTCTTCATTTCCGTCATCATCAACTGTCACGCCGCTGTTTGTAACGGTATTGATAGTGCCCTCATTCAAAGTGATGATAAGTTCTGCTCCTGACTTCGCCTCAATGGCAATATCGTTTTCCTTAATGACAGTTACTTCATTGAAAATGAGGTGAGCCTTGACGTTTTTAGCTATTGATATACCGCCGTACGAACCTTTCAAAATATATGTTCCGTCATCGGTAATCTTTAAAGTCTTGCTCGTTTCCGCCACTTCGGTCGCTCCGTCGGCAGAGGTTTTTCCCGAAAGGTCGTCCAAGTCGGACTTGGATTTCACTGAGTCCTTGACGGATTCGGACTTAGAGGCGTCCACTGCCTCTGCAATTTGCCCATCTTTGCCACCGCCGGGTTTATCGCCGGGGGTTTTCCAAGGATTACACGCCGCAAACGCGCACAATGCGACAATCAAGACAAAAACTATAATTATTGATAATGTTTTCTTCATAAATTTAGTCCTTTACGTTGATAGCAATTACTATTATATTTTTTCGTAAACTTTACGTAAATATAATTTTAGGCGGCGAAAACGTTGTTTACACCGCCTAAGTCCTACATTTTCACGTGTCTTGAGTGGCTATAGCATTGCGCTAAGCAGTTGGAAGTTTTGACGCACTACGTCCACGTAAGGGCTTGGGTTAGAACCGGAATTGTACTTTCCACCGTTGGATTCGTTGCCGAAAATCTCGCCCCAACCGTTTAGGTAGTTGAGATATTCCTGAAAGTCGTTGTAGTGATTGTAGGTGTAGAATACGTATCTGTACTCGAGGTCGTCAACGTGGTCGCCGTTAGAGAAGTATCTCGTGTACACGATACGCGCTGCTCCTCTGGTTATTTTCGACCCTGTGTTGTACATTACGGGAGTGTAACCGCCTGCGTTAGTGCCTGTTGTGCCAATGTCTATTTCGTAGTACGTCATCTTTCCGCCGAGAGCGGTTTCGGGCAATTTAGGCTCGTAACTGTACTTTCCCGTGTTGTCATTGGAATATTTATTGTGATTGAGTCGCAAATACTCGCCCCAAGCATTACCTGATAGCGAACCTGTACTGTTGCTTGCAACGTAGTTAGCGGGAATGTCACCAAACGCGTACACGTAAGCCGCCACTTCTTCGAGGGTTACGTAGGCGCCGAATTTGTAAACTCTGTTGACAACGTTGCCACTTGCGTCCACTATTTCCCACGTGTTGCCGTTGTCGGTGTAGTAAGTTCCACTGTTGCGTACGAACTTGTTGCCTGAAGTGGGTTGATTGCTCGCTACCGTAGGCGCGGCATCCGGAACGGTGATAGAGCCTGACATAAGATTGTGCTCCGAACGCCAGTAAGCGTCCTCAAGGGAGGTTGCAACGTTGTAGTTGTTGTAGAATGAGGTTGAACTTACGTTTTTGTAGGGGTCGTTGTCGGGGTCAACAATTTGGAAGGACGCAACGTTGCTGTTGTAATCCTCGATGTACGCCTGCACCTTGACAATACCGCTTTTGTCCGCCCTGAGTGAACGTCCGTAACGCGTTACGCAATCCTCACCCTCGATAAAGCGATATTGCACCTCGTGGTCGGTAGAGGGCGAAACGGTCACCGTCATGTCGGTGTAGTTGTTTTTCTCAATAAAGCTTTTGCTTAGCGACAAAGTAATAGTTAAGCCAAGCTCGCCATTGCCACCGCCGTCGTCGTCACCATTGCCGCCACCACCGTCTGCATTTTTTTCAACGACGGTAACGGTGAATGCCTTGCTCAGTTCCTCGTACTCAACGGTAACGGTAGCTTCGCCCTTGGTGAGAGTTCCGCTAAGCGTGTAGCCGTCAACTACGGCGATTTCGCCAAACATACCAATTTGCTTTACGGTAAGATAGGGGCGCAAGCTGTCCAGACTGTCCCCCTCATAGACCGTGTGCGTATTGTCAAAGCTCACAAGAAGCCGCGGGCTGGTCATACACGCCGACAACACCACGGTTGACACAAGGCAAAACACCAAGAGTAACGCTATTAAAATAATTCTTTTGTTCTTAGTCATGGCATTTCCTCAAATTATTGATTATATTATAACATAAAATTTAATTAAATGCACTACAATATTCAAAATTGCCAAAGTGAGGGTATATACGTCCATCAAATGTTTAATTAAGTATCACAATAAAAAGTTTCCCCTGTATGAGAGGAAACTAAAGATTCTCAACCAAGTCTATTACGTAAACCTTACACTTTTTTTCATCAAAGTAAACGTAAACGTCTCGATTTTTGTATTTTGAAAGTTTTATTGGGGCTACCCATCCTCTCACGAACATAGGACGCGTATTGGCCTCAAAGCTTCCATTGCCAGTATTGACAGTAAGAGTAAAATAGTAAGTTCCCTGACCGCGCCTGTAAAACAATTTACGTTGAGGGTCTGTTAACGTAACCCTACATACCGGCAATCGACCTACGCACTTGATTATTTGCAAATAACCGACGACGTGTTGTACAAGGAAAACAAGGGATAATATTACACCGACGGCGAATGCGAAATAACAAAAGAATTTTAACTTGAAATTAGGCAGAAACAAAAGTATAATAAACGCCGTCAATGAAACGAGAAAAATTATTACGTACTTTACGATATGAAACTTATTCCAACGCGCTTCAATACCGCGCGCAACCTGTTCTTTAGTAAAATTATTTGACGGTAAAATACGTTGTTCCATTGCTCCTCACCTTGTATTTATATTTTATATTTTTTAGGTATACATGTCAATATCTTTTATAATTCAATATACTCTTAGATAATATTGTAGAAAAGACCTATGAATTTTTTTAAAAAGCACTTGACTGCACATCAAAACAAAAAATCACCTTAAGGTACTTAAAGGTAAAAGACAAAAAAAACGTCATTAGGTACTTAAAGAAAAAAACAAGCGCCGCTTAGACACTTCAATGCAAAAAAATAATCTCCCTACGGTATTTAAATGAAAAAAGCAAAAAAATAACACCCCTAAGGGTGGGATTGTAGGTTAGCTTAGACAAGAATAGTAAGAGATTGTTCACAGTTGTGG
>JAFLVM010000039.1 GCA_022508305.1 Clostridiales bacterium | reverse complement strand
CAGGCAAGGCCGGGTAAAAGAAATGGAGCAGCCAAAGCCGCTCCATCGGGGCAGACAGCCCCATAGAAATAGTAAAGGAACAGCCTTTCGACTGTTCCTTTACAGACGAGTGTTCAGTTGCGTTATGAACACTCGTCATGGTCCGAGTGGCGGGATTTGAACCCACGGCCTCTTGGACCCGAAAGCCTGTCGGGGCTTGCAAGAGGCGCTTTCCAGCACTTTCGGGGTCTGTTTGGTTGGATGGCAGATAGCATTTAGCACTCTTGTCTCCGTTGTTTCCGTCCGCTCCCTGCGCCGTTTGGGTCACGGTTTGGGTCAGCGATTCAAAATATCTCGGCAGGCGGTTTGAAGGGCAGGAATATCATTGATTAGAGTGTCCCACACAGACGGAACATCAATCGAGCCGTAAGCGTGGACATAGAAATTCCGCGTATCTTTGATGACCCGCCAAGGAATCGCACGATTTTGAGATTTGATATCCTCAGATAACTGTGCTACCAGTTCCCCAATTTGTACAACACACATG
>JAFLVM010000038.1 GCA_022508305.1 Clostridiales bacterium | reverse complement strand
ATAGGCGGTGGATTTGCAGGCTGCGAAGCGTGTTATCAACTGCTGAAGCGTGGAGTGGACGTTACTCTTGTAGAGATGAAACCGCTTAAACACTCCCCTGCGCATCACATGGATACGCTGTGCGAGGTAGTGTGCTCAAACTCCTTCAAGAGCGATGACGTTAACACATCAAGCGGACTGCTCAAGGCGGAAATGCGTCTTTTGGATAGTTTGATAGTTCAGATTGCGGGGCAAACGCGCGTTCCCGCGGGCAATGCCCTCGCGGTGGATAGGTACGATTTTTCTAAAACGGTTACGGAAAAACTTAACAGTTACCCTAATTTTCATCGGGTAAACGAAGTTGCAACGAGCTTTTCGACTGATGGGTACGACTTTGTTATAGTTGCAACGGGACCGCTGACTGACGACGCGCTAATCCCTGCATTTAAGGAAGTATTTGGTAGTGATTTCTTGTATTTCTTTGATGCGGTAGCTCCAATTGTTACGGCTGATAGTATTGATTACGATAGCGCATTTCAGGCAAGTCGTTA
>JAFLVM010000037.1 GCA_022508305.1 Clostridiales bacterium | reverse complement strand
TTTCCAAAACTGTTAAAGGCGGCCGTATTATGAAATTCTCCGCTTTAGTAGTTGTTGGTGACGGCAACGGCATCATCGGTTTCGGACTCGGTAAATCAAGCGAGGTTCCGGACGCTATCCGCAAGGGTATTGAGGATGCAAAGAAAAATCTTATCAAAGTTGCTCTTAAGGGAACAACAATTCCCCACGAAATCACAGGTAAATACGGCGCAGGCGTAGTTCTTCTTAAACCCGCTGCTCCCGGTACCGGTGTTATCGCAGGCGGTCCTGTCCGTGCCGTTATTGAAATGGTAGGTATTAAGGACATTCGTTCAAAGGCACTTCGCTCAAACAATCCCTGCAACGTAGTTCGTGCTACTGTTGACGGTCTTTCAAAGCTCCGCAACGCAGACGAGGTTGCAGCTATCAGGGGCAAGTCAGTTAAAGAAATTTTAGATTAAGGAGCGTGCTAAAATGGCAAACGTTGAAGTAAAACTCGTAAAGAGTCTTATCGGTTCAAAGAAAGACCAGATTGCCACTGCCCATGCACTTG
>JAFLVM010000036.1:294-534 GCA_022508305.1 Clostridiales bacterium | reverse complement strand
GCATACTCTTCCTATTTGGTAACAAGAGCTACACCGACAAGGACGAAGAGCTCGGACTGTACCCCGACGGCGACATGTACGTCACCAGCCCCGCTTACGAAAAGATTTCCTACAAGGACTACAACAGCGCATCGAGCGGAACGTACGTCAAGAAGATTGACCTGATCGGCGTTGACTCCACCGCTTCTGCAACCGTAACAAACGGCAGCTTCAGCACACTCAACAACACCGGTAGACAAC
>JAFLVM010000036.1:0-284 GCA_022508305.1 Clostridiales bacterium | reverse complement strand
CCGCCAGCTGGAACCCCGCTTTTGCAGGCGACAACGCCCTGTACAGAGACGGCAAAGGCAATGAGGAAATCAAGGACCTCACCAGAATGCTCACCGACATTGACGGCAGCGGCACGGTACAAAGCTTTGCAGACAACTCCGGTTGGGGCGACGATCAAAACAACGTCCTGATGATCAAAAACAACGTTGCAACAAGCTTCGGCTACTTCAGCAACGACATCACATTGACCTCGCACACGGCGTACGTATTCTCGGTGCTTGCTAAGACGGGCGAACTCAACCCC
>JAFLVM010000035.1 GCA_022508305.1 Clostridiales bacterium | reverse complement strand
AATTATGTAAAAAAATTAAAGAAGATAAAGGCGATTCTGTATCAAGTTTTGAATTAATTAATGAGATATTTTATTTTAATAAAAAGAATAAATCGAGATTTTAATCATATATAAATTTCATTTAAGTTGCGATTTGTGCGCCAATCATAACCTAAAACGAACCCTTTTGTTGGGGAACAGTTTTAGGTTATTTTTTATGTTCACATGTACAAAGCCAAGCGCAAGTATTACTATCAAGTTGCAATTCGCATCTTGCATATTCTCTGTCGTTGCGCTATAATTGTATGTAAATATCAACTTGCAAAAATCGCATTTATTTGCGCAGAATGGCATCTTGTTGCATACTAAATAAGGAGAAAGAAATGATAGAGTTTCAAATAACAAAGACTCAATACCTCAATATGGCGCGCGCTGCCACGCGCCGTCGATTTCTTATAGCCACAGCTACTATATGGGGACCGATGTGGATTGTAGCTTGGATACTTTTCGCTATTGCAGAAGGTGATGCTTGGAGTGATATTGGTTCACTTGGAG
>JAFLVM010000034.1 GCA_022508305.1 Clostridiales bacterium | reverse complement strand
CTTCCGATGGCTGTTCCTTGGACGGACCCTTTTGTCCAAACAAGTTTTCGGCAAAGCTCATGACGGTGGGGTTGCTCATGAGCCCCAGTATCGCCCCCATCTTTTCTTCGGTGTTGGTGTCGCGTGAGGTCAGCGTTTCCGCGCCTTGCAACACGGTCTTGACGTCGTCGTTCAAAAAGTCGGTCAAGTTGATTTTCTGTTGTTCGTTCCGTTCCGGTTGCCGCCTACCGTCCGTAAAAAGTTTCCAAGCGAGGACCGCCAAAGCAATCGCAGACAAATTCACTTTTAACGTCCCTCCTTTTTGTAATCAATACATTATATGCCGACATATAATTTATAGTAACCACATTTTTCGTAAAAGGAGACAAATGCAAATGCAACGTAACGACGACCCGCGCAACATCTTTTACAATCAGCGCCAGGAATTTTCTCAAAGCCCCACGCAAAATCAGTCGGCACAGCAGCAAGCCGGCGGCGACAGCTTCGGCAGTGGTGGTACTCCCAACGGACAAAAGACCGCGGAACCAAGTGGCA
>JAFLVM010000033.1 GCA_022508305.1 Clostridiales bacterium | reverse complement strand
GACTCGTTCACATCTCTCAGTTGTCTTCGACAAAATTCGTCAAACACCCGCTTGAGGTAGTTAAGGTTGGCGACATCGTTTACGTGAAAGTATTAGGAGTTGACCTTGACAAGAAACGTATTTCATTAACAATGAAGCTCTAAAAAAAACAGAAATTATATTTACTAAAAAGCACAAAAAAATCGCACCCCATATGCAGAAAAATGCAACATGGGGTGCGAATTTTATTATTTTAGCTTAAAAATTTCTTCCGTGGCTAGCCGCGTTTTTGCAACGGGAACACTGCTGTCTTTGGGGAAACAGTAGTACAGCATATCGTTGTTACCTATACAAATCACGTCGCCGATTTCGTACCAAAGATAGTCGGCGTACAGGCTGTAGGAAAGTTTGGACGGTTGGGTGTAATCAAGCTGCCCGTCACCGGCAATCAAGTGAAATCCGTTTGCATCGTGAGTCAAATGACCTTGTCCTATTCGGTAAACCGCCTTAGTGCCTTTGAGCACTATGACGTCCACGTCTACGTCCAAAAGATAGC
>JAFLVM010000032.1 GCA_022508305.1 Clostridiales bacterium | reverse complement strand
CTTTGATCTCTTCAACAGACTTGCCCTGGGCAGCTGCGAGGATCTGAATGTCTTCTTCTTCGGTGGGAACGAATTCGTGGAGAGGCGGATCGAGGAATCTGATGCAGACCGGTGTGCCTTCGAGTGCTTCGTAGAGCTTTTCAAAGTCGGACTGCTGATACGGAAGGATCTTTGCAAGAGCAACTTCTCTTTCTTCAGCGGTGTCTGCGCAGATCATTTCTCTGAATGCGGCGATTCTTTCGGGTTCGAAGAACATATGCTCTGTACGGCAGAGACCGATACCTTCGGCGCCGAGCTCACGAGCCTTTTTAGCGTCTGTCGGTGTATCTGCGTTTGTTCTTACCTTGAGCTTACGGAATTCGTCAGCCCAGCCCATGATCGTTCCGAAGTTGCCGGAGATTTCAGCGTCAACTGTCGGGATAAGACCGTCATAGATAGCGCCTGTAGAGCCGTCGATGGAGATGCAGTCGCCTTCTTTATATGTTTTGCCTGCGAGTGTGAACTGTTTGTTTTCTTCGTCCATGCTGATCTCGCCGCAGCCGGAAACGCAG
>JAFLVM010000031.1 GCA_022508305.1 Clostridiales bacterium | reverse complement strand
TAGTCCGCCTTTAGCGAAGTGATCTGACCCTCGTACACCATTTTGAACACCTTGAGTGCCTCAAGCGGCGTACCGTCGGACAGCCAAAAGGCATTGTTGTCCACCATTGTTCCGCCGTTGTTGGCATCCCTGTCGTAGGGATTGGCGTACTGTGTTGCCCAGCCACAGCCGTACTTCTTGCACAGCTCACGGTTTACGTTTTGATCCGCACTTGTGCTTGCTGCAATCCAAGTGCCTTCCCAGTAGCAAATTCCCAGTCCAAAGCGATCGTTTGCCGTACCGAGGTCGGCTATAGCGCTAATTACGTCACGCACCGCGTTGGACATACCTTGTACCGTTATCGGTTGTGTGGTGGTTTCAAAGCCGGTGTTGCCCAGTCCGTCGAAGTCGTCGTAGGTGAACGCGTACGCCGTTTCCAACACCATGACCTCCTTGCCGAAGTTGGCATGAATTAGCTCCAGTTGAGAGCACAAATTGTTGAGCGTGCCGTGAGAGCCGTAGTAAGGGTACCAAGAGGTGCCAAACACGTCGTAATCAACGTTGTTGTTGTGTAA
>JAFLVM010000030.1 GCA_022508305.1 Clostridiales bacterium | reverse complement strand
TATCATTACGTCACGACCCTGCTTTTGCACCGCGCCGACGCTCTTCAAGAACTTGTACGCCTCGCTGCGCTTGACGGTAAACGCCACCTTGTCGCCGTCTTGAAGCTCGAACATACCGTTGGGGACGTAAACTTCGTCGTTGCGCTCTACTGCGCACGCCACAAATTGCACGGGCGACTTTTTGCGAATGTCGATTAGCGTTTGGTTGCACAGAGCCGAGCCTTCGCGCACGATGAATTCCAACATGCAGATTTTCTTGCCTGCGAAGTTGTCAACGCTGACCGCCGAGGGAATTTTCAGCCAGTTGAACAGCCTTTCCGCCGTCAAACGTTCGGGGTTCAACGCCATTGACAAATCCAATTCTTTGATGAGGAAATTCAAGCCGTCCTCGTCGTATTCACGCTCGCGAATGCGCGCAACTGTGTGTTTTGCGCCCATGCGACGGGCAAGAAAGCACGAAAGCATATTAACTTCGTCACTTTCGGTAACGGCAATGAACAGGTCTGCCTTAGCGACGCCTGCTTCCAGCAGCAGCTCGCGCGAAGTTGCGTTGCC
>JAFLVM010000003.1 GCA_022508305.1 Clostridiales bacterium | reverse complement strand
CATTCGGTAATACGTTTGTTCCATCGTAATCTTCGCCATTTATTTTGATACTTTCAAGAAATACGCAGTTTTTGAACATTCTTTCTGTAATAATATCAATATCTGCGGGCAAGGTTACGGATTGAATGAGTGATTCTTCAAAAACTCTTGTTGAATGACCGTTTGCATCGCCTGTAATAGGCTCATCATCAAGCATACTAACATCTACGTTTTGTTGAAGTTCTTGTGGATGATTAAACGTAACGCCTACTTGAATATCAATTTCATCAATTATGGCGAGTAAAAACGCATTGCTACGAATATTTATTTTATGTGTAAATTCAGGTACTGACGGGTCATCTTCATGTAAGTCTTTTATGGTTAGTGAATCACAAACAGAACCTGTAAATGCTTCTGAACATATATTAAGAACGGGTAGATATTCAGGATTATCCTCGGTCTTAATCATATTGTAAATTACAATATCTCCGCTCGAAAGATTCTGATATTCCTGAATCTCGTAACCTACAACGGTTTGATTGTCCATACCCAAAATTGGTCTGTATTGAATCATGTCTGATGGTTCAACATTCTCTACAGTCTCTCCCGTAAAGTATGAGTTCCACGTTGAACTCCACAATCTGTCAATTTCTTCCTGACTACCTTGCAAATATATAGTATTGGAATTGTTACGCAAGATAGCTGTACCTACGGACTTTACAGACAAGGGAAAGTACAATCTCTCCAGTTTTGTACACATTGAAAATGCGCTATCCCCAATTGTTTCAACGCCTGGCATCGCAATATACTCCAAGCTTGTGCAGTTCATAAAAGCATTTTTGCCTATTGTTACAATGCTTTTAGGCAGCACAACTTTGGTTAATTTCGTGCATGACATAAAGCCACTAGCGGCTATCTCAGTGACAGGTAATCCGTTATATGTATTCGGTATAACAACAAACTCCGCAGTTCTGCGATAGGCTACCTTAAGAGATACGCTGTAAGACTGTGAACCGTCATCATTTGTTACTAATTTGAAATCCAAATCATCGTACGATTCAATGGTTGCAGCACTTGCTGTGTCAATTACTTGCGTGAGAGTGATTGCGCCAACGAAAATGGCAAGCAAAACAACAAGCGCTATTATTGTCGTTTTCTTTTTTATTAAGTACATTATTTTTCCTCCTTTTCTGCACTTTGTAATAAAAAGCATTGTTTGTTTCTCTTGTTACGTAAGTTATTTCATACCGCGACACCACCTCCTTATGATTAAACGAATTTCATTTCACAAGAATGAAACCGTATTTCACCACATATATTTAGTGTCAAAAAATGGAGAAATTTGGACATTTATTTTAAAAAAATAATAAAAAAAAATCGCCCTTACGGACGATTTTAGATATTTTATAACGAGTTAATTTATCTGCATTAAATCATTTAGTATCGTGTCTGGCGTTGAAAAGCCTGTAACATCTTTATATGAAAAATAAACTACGTATGACTTAATCGAAAACTTACCAAAGAAATCTGAAATTGGAATACCATTGACTATTTGGCTTGACTCCGAATACTCTATTTCTATTCCATGCCAAACAATCCTTTGGCGTTCATCTTCAAATTTTTCTACATACTGATAATGGCTATTGACAACTATACTTATTTTTCCTCGAGCCAAACCACCAACTTGTAGAAACATTATATCATAATATAACGTATCATTTGTTGGTTGATCATAGACTTTAACAAGATTTTCTATCGAATATACACTTTCATCAAAGTGAACAGTATTATTCGTATCGTTAAGAAAGTCTTCCATCGTAACATCAATTCGAGCTTCATCATCGGCAAAATATTGAATTTCCGAGGTTGGATAAAAAATCCAGACTGCAGCTATAACTAAGACGACCACAAGAGAAACGCTTATTGAAACAAATAGGCGTCTTTTGGAGAAATTGCTTTTGCTACTAGTTTTGCTCTCCGATACACAATATTTGGATACCAAATCTTGATATAGGTCTTGCCCTTCTTCTAGTAGTTCAGAGTCTATTCTTTTTTTCTCTTCATTCAATACTTTTTTTATTTTCATCTTTGGCACCTTTAATAAATGGTAACTGCATAAGCATCATTAATTAATATATCAGCATCGATATTTACTAGTGCGCTATCTAAAATTCCAAGTCCTGAAGACACTTGCAGATAGCGATTGGTTTTTGTTTGTCCATTAGATAATGTATATGTATATTCACTATACCCATATACAAACATAGCATGCGGTTCTGTCGCAATATAGCTATGAACAGTATCTGTATTACTCTGCGTTTCTATAAAACCAATATTAAACTTGGTCGTGAATATTACTACTGGCGTTAAATTATTTACATATTCCTTTACCAAAGTGTAATTAAAACTTCCTGAATTCATACAACTTTGGGCACTTATACTCAATCCCTTTCTTTGGCAGTAGATTTGCATGCCGGTTTTAAAATTGCTAACAGTCGCACCATCTGTTGCGGGGTCATTCAATCCCATATCTTTCGCCAATTGCAATGCTGCTGTTGTCACATGTGTAGTTGCCGGATAATAGTTATACATTCCATAAACAATTGTACCTGCAGTAAAATTTGGTATTAAATCAGGATAAAATAGATCATAAAATCCTAGGACTGTAGTTCCTGCCGTCGGTACGCATGTTACTCCAGAAATAACATATGTTGGTGCAAACAGTGCAACGCTTCTGCTTTGATCTGTTCTATTTGTGTAGGCTATTTTTTCTGTTTTTTCTGTAAAAGTAGTAGCTCCATATGTTTTTACAAAATACTTAGTACTGTCACTATAACTCTGGTCTATTGTATTGCTGATATTTTCATCATAAGCTGTAGAAACTCCCGTAAGAATTGTTGCTAGTAATATAATTACTAAGCAAACAGATATTTTTTTCATGTTTTGTCCTCCTAAACATCACTTATAAATAAGTGTTTAGTTTAAGGATTTTTTGGACAAAAACTTTTCTAGTTTTTTTAATATTCTATAATGATGCTTGAGTACTGCGGTGTATGATCGTTTCTTTATTTCAGCAATTTCTTTGAGTGTAAAGCCGTGTATGTATTTAAGTTCTATTATTTCCTTTTCATCAGAAGGTAGTATCTCTATAATCTCTTTTAATGGCACTTGTTCATTGACTGTTGTTGCAATAATGCTTTCGTCTAGTTGAACGTCAGTATTAATGTGTTTGCTTCCGATATTTTTACAAAGAGTTTTTATCCAAGCTGTAGGATGATTAACGTACGGTAAATTTTCGTGTGTTAAAAAGTAGGTAAAAATCTCTTGTGCGACATCTTTACCTATCTTTCTTCCACGATATAAATAGTTCGTGTACCTAACTATTAAAGGGTAGTATTCAACATAAATTTTGTTGAAATTATGTTCCAAGTTAATAGCCTTTAATAATTTGTTAAACTCTTTAGCCTTCATAAATACGCGTATGATTATAAAATAGTAGTATTATCTCGAGTATTACTCTTTGTGCATCTGCCCCTTTTCATTTGTAGATTTTTAAAAATTTTAATTTATCGTACACTACTTCTCAATTAATTTATCTATAGTGCGCATTATAAGTTCACGTTCATCTGCATCTAATTTGTCCCATTTGAAAAACAATTCTCTTTTCTCTTCTTTTACTGGCAACCATTCAGAATCTTTATCGCAAAATAACTCTGCCATACTTATTCCGAGTCCAACGCAAATCTTTTCTAAGGCTTCAATGCTAGGCATATATTTACGTTCACTATACCAATTAGCTATGCAAGCTTGAGATAAATCGGATTTTACTGCCAAAGCATAGATTGATAATCCACGCTCTTTCATAAGTTCTTTTATTCTTACTTTAACATCCATAACCCACCCCCTTGTCATAACTATAATTATAGTCAATAGATAACTATAATATAAATAGTTATAGTGGGGTGTTGCACTATAGTCATCGTGAACTATGCAATATAGGAAAAGTGACTTTACAATAAAATGTAAAGTCGCTTAATTATTTTCTTTTCTCATAAATTTTAGTCTTCTTATTTGCAAATTACTTTTGTTTCCTTAAATAAGCAAAAAGTACCTTATGATTATAATACTTTATACTAAAAGCCTATATAATGTACCTTTTTTTAATATATACTTTGAAAACCAACAAATAGTTAAGTCTAAAAATAAAAAAATTTAAAAAAATATTTAATCGATATATTTATCGAAGTTTATGGCTTGATAATAATGATTTCCAACCCCTGATTACGAGCATATTCTATAGTGGATTTTGTCCCTCCTGATAAACCATCAAACAAAGCGATCATTACGCATGAATTGTCTACCATAAATCTGTTACGTTCAAGCATACACTCAGAACCAATATACTTGTCATAGATGCAACGAATACCGTCCAATTGCGATAAAATACTTCTGTATCTTGCTCTACAATTATCAGACCATTGTAAGTCTTGAGTTCTGCATGGAAGCGCACCAATAATCTCGATTCCTTTATAGTGCTTTTTAAGGTCAAGCACCATTTCAGCACATATCATATCAAAACCAAGAGCCATCCCACAGAGAAATGTTCTAAAACCTCTTCGTATTGTTTTTTCGATTTCCGTGCGCAAAGTCTTCTTCATTGACTTACAACGTTCATCTTCCTCATTAAACCGCCATGGAAGTTTCTGACTTCTGTGCCCCGTAAAGCATACTGTTTGTTTCTTATTGATATTCTCACACATAAAAAGATGTCGCTCCTCTTGCAAAGAACGACATCGTAGAATATACCGTCCATCGCTAGTCGCCAAACCAAAACCGAATTTCTCAACGAGAAATTAAGCGCGATGACAAAGTATAGTCCTACCTATAACTATGCTCGAAGAAAAACTATATATTCGGTTATGATTTGGCTTTTTTGATTATAGCAAAAAAATAGTATTAATGTCAATAGAAAGCCGACAGAACAAGTCGGATTCTTCGACATACAAAGCATTAGGCACAGCTCTTTTGAACTGTGCCTAATTATGTACTTTAGATAATTTATATTTGACAAAAATATCTGTCTTTTCCCTGTGTGTATATTTATATACTAGTTACGTCGGTGTTTTGTTAAGCAAACTTCATTAAAAATATCTTTAATTCTCAGATTTTGGTAATTTGTCGCTTAAATCTTCTTCTAAATTTTCGTAAATTTGTCCAGCAAAAAAAGACATTAGTATCATCTCAATAGATTGTGCATCAAAATGCCGATATTTAAGATAATAGCATAACTGTTCCCTAAATGCTACAAGCCCTTTTTCTTCTCTGTCTAATATATTTCCACGCTCATCGTTCATCAAAAAATCCAAAATGTAAAGCGTTATAAACTTTTCGTTGATATATAAAAGACTATCCTCATCAGATAAAACTTGTATCGGTTTTCTTCTAAGAAACCAATATGAAATATAGGAAACTATTTTAATACTGTTGATACGATCAATATGATGAAACTCTTTCAGTCTCCCAATGTCCATAAAAAAATCAACCAACATACAACTCAAACTATATTTGTTCAATACAACTTGAGTCTTATCAAGTTTAGATGCTTTGATGTAATTATTTATATCATTCAAAAGAGCTTCGTATCTACTTTTATATCGCTCTTCTTTAATATTATATTTTTTAAATATGTCAGCTGTTTTCATAGAGACAAATTCAATATCGTCCATATTCACATTCTCCATCTATCTGATTCAATAAAGCTAATCTTTTATCTGTAAGATTTTGGCTAAAATGATGGCTTTCACGCTCATCACTATATTTTGATTTTCTGGTATTTACAGTAAAGACCGTAGCATTATTACTTACTATCTCCCAACCAGCATTTGCACACTCTTTAGAAGAACGCGATGTTGACAATATTTCTTTATTTTTTTGAATATTTATTTCACTCTTTTTAGTTTTCTGTTTCTTTCCCTTATAGGCGAAACTTACAATACAAATTATTGCACCTAAAGAAAATAGGAACATAATAATTACTAAAACCAAGATTGCAATTTCCATTTTATTCCTCCTCCTTATGCAAGCATACCACGAAAGTTCCAATAATTCCCGAAACAATAGTCATTCCAAAAAATAACCATATTATTGCAATTCGCATCAAGCTTGTTTCAGTACTATTTAACTTTAACAATAAATAAACTAGTACCGACACAATTATGATGAGAGCATACCACCCCACTGTGGGTTTCTTCCATCGTAATCCCTCTCGACTTGATATCCATAGTATACAATGCATTATATATGGAATTGACAACAGCATTATGTCAGGATTATTAAATATTCCATATATGAAGTTATACTCTTTGTCAACGACGTAATAAAATGCCGGGTAGAAAAATAAAGGAATAAGAGATACCAGAATCAAGTACAGATTCTCCATGATATCGCTCGTAGCAATCTTAAAATTCTTTAATTTATTGATGGCTAGTTCCTTTAAATTCTTTTCATAGTAGTTAAAGGCCGCTATGTGTGATGATTGTATGATCTTCATTTTGTCTTCTGTAAATTCCTCAACGACAAAAAAAACGCAAGAAATAGACACGCATAATACGTTTCTCTCTCGCGGAATTAATCATTATCGTTTATTGTTTGACTCATTAGTAAATCCATCCAATTAACTTCGATACGCGACAGGTAGCTTAATGCATTTCAATAACCCATTGGAGTGGTTACGCATCGGTATTAAATTTATTATATTATGGTTTACATACCATAATTACAATCATAGTTTATCATAAGTAAATACAAAAAGCAATAAATTTACATTTAAAAATTAAACTTTATTGACATTTTTACATACTATGTCAGATATAGTATTCTGCAAAACGCCTAATTTTATACAAACAACCGAATTGTACACGCTGCCCTATTTTAATTAGACTGTGAAGACTCATTAAGCTAAATTAGCTATCACAGATAAAAAACGACTATCTGTCGGATAGTCGTGAATAGTTGGAATAAGGAAGTGATCGGTGGCGCGAACCGGACCCTTAATCGACTGCATAAGAGTTTCGAAAAAACTCTCCATGTAGCATCACCTCCTTGACACGCTTAATTATATTTTTAGGCGCCTAAATTAAGCAATTACATTTTAAAATACCGAAACCAATTTGTCAACGTTAATTATGTATATAATAAATTGTGTCACAAGATGACTCATACTTGGCAGAATACCCTAGCAAATAACTAAATTTATATCTCGTTATTTTTCTTTATAAACGTATATACTTTTTCTGTTAGTTTTTTTGCTTCGTCAGATAAGTCGTCGTAATCCTTGGTAACTTCTATAACAGTCTTACAGAAAGCTAATTTGTTTTTTATTGTTCCACTTTCGGCAGCATATTTCTTTATTTCATCATTCGTGAATAATAAATCAACAAACTCACCTAAACTCTCGTGCTCAAAGTCGTATTTTACATCAAACGCTTTATTGATTTCTTTTTCTTTCTTAGGATTTTGCACTATTAGCACTTTTCTTAAAGTTTCTTGAGTTATTAAATTTTCAATCTCTTTAACAGTAAGTTCATAGAAATTTTCCCCTAGTTGTTCTCTTAGTCTTGCTTTCCTTATGGCTTTATCTGTTCCTTCTTCAGTGTTGTCATTATCTGCAATCAGGAAAATTTTACTGTTGATATATTTTGCATTGATACTATCCGAAATGTCATCTTCACCAAAATTGAAATGAACAAGATTACTTCCTCCATATTCAATAAATGTATAGTCGATATTTTCCCTATACTCCTTTTTAGAGGGATCTTCTTTATTTAAGTGTTCGACATATAGTTTCAAATAATGTTTCAAATATAGTCTATCTGTAATTCCCTCAACCCATATGCTGCAATTCGATAAGAATACGCTCGAATTTCTAACACCTAATTCGTTTAGTAATGATACATCTCCATTATTACATTGTTCAATCAAGAAAGGTTTGCCATTGTTTTTTGTTGCATCTTTAACTTTCTTAAATTTAAATATTGACATACTGACATTATCGGCAGAGGTATCTAGCACGATATTGGAATGAGTCGTAATGAAATATTGATGGTTTTTAAAGATATCCGAGTTGATTACCTCAATGAACTTCCTTAACACACCTGGATGTAAATATAATTCAGGCTCCTCAATAAAAAACAACTTATTTTGTTCATCTTTATGCTTAAACAATGAAAACAGAATAATTATTAACTGTTGTGTACCATCACCCCAGTTGTATATTGCCCGCTCATCTTTACCAATTTTGACATATAAAACTTTCTTTTGTTCATTGGGAATAAGCTGAACTTTATCGTAGTCGCTGAAAAAAGTATCACGCAAGAATATTTGGAAATCTTCAATTGTTTTACGCTGAGACTCCTCGCCTAATAACATAGACTTTATCTCTTTATAAAGCTTACCGCCCGTTAAAATGTTCTCGCCTAAACTTTTGTCATCCCTAAAATATTCATGCTTAATAATTTCATTATACACATCAAATGACTCTAAACCCTGGGCTTCTAGATTTAGCAAACTAATATAATGGTTAATAGAATCCTTATTTTGAATGGGAGATTGGGAAATAAATGTTTCCAACTTTTTATTGATAACAGTTTGATAATCTTTGGTTCCTCTAATTATAGGGAAATAAAATCTGTCGGTTTTGCTGCATGAGATTGAATGTTTTTTCAATTTGGAAAAAAAGTCATTGCCTCCGTAACCATAAGGAGCAGCATCTCGCCCATTAGATTCATATATTCTATTGAATTGTGTAATTTTAGATTTCAGTTTTTCTATCTCACCAGAATTAAACGCATAATTACCTGTTTCAGATAAAAATCTATCAATTTGCTCATCACAAATTGCCGAAAACTCTGTTTCGAATAAATTCCTTAAAAATCTACTTTTACCTGAATTATTCTCACCAATAAAAACATTCGTTTTTGACAAAGCTCCAAAACAACAATTGCTACCTTTATAATTATAATCGTTATTTATAGGCAACAAACTATTGGGACTTACATTGTAGCTTTCTTTGGTCTTAAAAATCAAATTTATCATTTGTTATATCTCCATTTGTATTGTCTTCGAATTATTATAACATATTGGATTAAGTATGCCTACAACTATGCACATATTCTTTATCGTCTCAGAATTATTTTGCAGTTAAATAATATTTTGACACTTTGTAAAATACAACTTTGCCTGTTCCATATTATTTTGCTCTCTATACACTGTATAAAGGCACAAATAAGATTCTTTTAGCAATCCTTCCGTGCGTGTACCTGTTAGATTCTGTAAAATAGAGATCGTTTTCAACAAGATTTCTTCAGCTTTTGTGTATTCTTTTAAATTAATTAGACACTTAGCTTTATTTAAATTACATAATGCGATGCGAATTGGCTTGTTTCCAATTTGTTCGTAAGCATTCTTAGCAATCGTTAAAAAGATAATTGCTCGTTTATAATCCATTCTTTTGAAAAAAGCCAATCCTAGCAGAAAACACCCACCTCCGTAATCATTTATAGATTGCGGTATTAACGGCAATAAATCTGCGCTCGAAATTGTATCAAATATTTGTAACTCCTTTACAGTTATTTCATCGTGTTTATTATAAATGATCGCTATATTATGTAATACTACAGTAAACTCATTGAGCGAATCTTCTAATGACTCCAATCCATAGATAATATACTCCTGTAGAGCAGCTGTATATTGCTCTAATGCTTTCTCATCGTTTCCGGCAGATTGATAGTATACGCCGAGTCCGCCCAAGGCAGCCGCCAAATATTTTCTAATAATTTCCCCGATAATTAACTGCCTTCGGTAACTGCTTATTGTTTTCAAATAGTATTCTTCATCATGTACTGGCTTCTCACTCAATTTGATTATTTCATTGTTATTTGTTTCATGTTCCAGAGAAAGATTCCGTAATATTTCCTGTATTTCAGAATCACTGTTTTCATTTTCTTTCTTCAAGTTTCTTTCAATATGGTCAGTACAATCATCCAAATAAAGTTCATCTTTTGTCCATAATTTATTAAAGTAATTAACAATCAATTTTTTTGTTTCTTCAAATTTGCAGTTATTTACACCAATCATTTTCAGACTATTCTTAAAGTTTTCAATTTCGTTTTCCTTATAATAGCCCACCTTCCATTGACAATCTGTGTATCTATCCGCTATCCACTTAAAATACGGCAAATCCACCGCTCCTAATGAATGACCCAAAATAACAATTTCTTCCACCTCAGAGTAATCGTCAAAGAAACCCATTTTATTTTTAATTATTGATTGCACATCTTTTCTTAGTAATGAACCTATATAATAGTGCGTATAGGCATATAGATAATCTTCTATACTCGATTTAATCTTTCCATTTTCAATTAAACCATAAAATTCTAAAATTTTTTGCCGATTGAATTCCACTCCATGTCCCAATATTAGAGTATCGTTTTCAATGCTATTATGTATGTGTAAAATATTTTGTGAAGGAATACCATATAGTAGTTCCAACGTAGCGGTATAATTAAAATTCAAAAAAATGTCTGTGTTATTGGCTAAAGGCTCCACTGTAACAATACCCTGAAAAATATCACGAATCCAAGATTTAAACATTACGTACAGATTTTTTTTCCAAGCATCTATCACTCTTGCAATTTTTGCGTCTGCTACAGCTACATGCTCAATATCAAGGGTTTGGATATCTACATCAATATCAAAAGAAGTGCTGTTGAATGCAGACAAATTTGCCTCAAAATCACTCCACAGCGAATCCGTTTCATCATATTGATCCCAAAACAGTGCACAAGTTAAATTAAACGTCTCGTAGTCATTTTGTTTAAGATAACTATAAAAGCTTCTATATGAGGTATTGATCCCATTTGCTAAATCAAATCCATTGCCAATAATAAAAAGTCTTTTTCTTTTCACGTTAGTACATTTTTCCTATAAACAATAAACTTAAAATAATTATAAATATATACCTAAGTTATTTTCAATTTGTTAAGAGATTTTGTGAAATTTGTATATAAAAAAGCAGGATTAGATTTCCTGCTGTTTTTATGTAATAAATACCACTATTTTTACCATATTTTGATGCTTTGACTATATCTTTTGTTATTTCCCATAAGTTACTTGTTCAGTAGCTCCTGTTGCTCCGGTGGCTCCCGTCGGACCTGTGGGACCTACGCCGCCGTCAACGCCGTCAATACCGGAAGGGCCTTGAGGGCCCGTGGGACCGATTGCGCCTGTCGCACCAGTTGCGCCTGTAGGACCGGTTACGCCTCGAATACCTTGCAAACCTTGGGGACCTGTCGCGCCTGTTGCGCCTGTTGCTCCGTCATTTCCCGGAGGCCCCATGATACCTTGAGGACCCGTGAAGCCTCTCGGACCTCTCGGACCGCGTTCGATGATAATCAGCCTGTTTTGATTGCTCTCGTTGTGACAGCAGTTATTTGAATTTCTACAACAATTCATTTTCTTTCTCCTTGTACATTTTTGGGTTACCCCTACAAACATACTATTAAAATTGAACGAATCGTGTTACCGTCTTGTTTTTCGAATTTTTACCACAAATTAAAAAACCACTTCCTTGTTCTTAGAAGTGGCTTTTTAGTTTTTGCTTTTATTCTACCTCAAACTATCTTAATGTCTCTGTCCGTTTCCGTTACGCCGATTCTTTCAAAATTCGGAGTCAGGAACACGTCTCCCGTGTACTCTCTGTCCGTTTTGACGAATACCGTGTCATTGCCGACTACACATTTTAAGAATTTTTCTGCGCCGTAGTCCAGCGTTTCTTCAACGCGGGCAGCTATTCCGTTGTCGGAAATCATCAAGTCGTCCACTCCGCACTCCATTTTAAGCGCAGTAGCAAACGCCTTTTTAACGCCCAGCGCGGACAGTATCTTCTGCGTGAGAGCCTCCTCCGCCTCGAAATACGCGTCTGCAACCTCAAAGCCAAAGCATACGGATTTCTCCTTTTTCGTCTTACCCTTGACTTCCACCTGTTTAACTGCAATGCGTTTGACGAATTTGCAATCTATCTTGTTTACCTCGGCAAGAGGTGAAATTATTTGCTCTCCTTGAACGGTTACGGTTAGCTTCTTTAGGTCAATGCCTACGTTTACCGTCTTAGCATCGACAGGTTCTGTCGAAACTGCGTACAGCCGTGTACCGTTCAACGTGAGCGTAAGTAGGTAGCGGTCATTTACCTTTTCGCAGGACAAAACCTTAGCGCTAAGCTTACCGTCAAGCGTAACGGCGTTCGTCGGTATCAAAAGCTCGCCTTGACAGTCGTCGCGTCTTAGCGCCTCTGGCAGTTCAATCTCCGTACCGAAGAAAGAAAGCTTACCATCCTTGATTGAGCAGTCGAGATAGTTGTATTCGGGAACGCGAGGAAGCACCGAACGCTCCGTTTCTTTGTCAAACAGGTGTATCCTGTCCAGATTGAGCGCCACTTCCACTACGTCGCCTGCTTTTAGCTCTACTTCGCTCGTATCCTTGAAAATGATACGCGTCGAACTTTCGGAATAGCCGTCGCCGTTTAGGTTTACGTCGCCGTAGACAAGCGTTTCACTGCCCAGTTCCTCTTTGTGCGAAACTACCACCTTAATGGTCGTTTTGCCGCTCTTAGCGCCGCCTGTGACAAGCGATACGTCTTCAGCGCGCAAACCGATACACACCTTGTCCTTGCCCTCAAGATATTTGGGTTCCGTCTTGTACAGCATAGAATATGGAACGGTTATTTCTACGTTGCAATTGTCAAACCTGACTATTACGTCGTCACCCTTTTTGAGCAGCGTACCCTCAAAGAAATTCATTTGAGGCGTTCCTATGAAGCCCGCTACGAATTTGTTGGCGGGATAGTTGTAGAGATTCTTGGGAGTGTCTATCTGCTGAACGTAACCGTCCTTCATGACGACGATACGCGTGCCCATCGTCATTGCCTCAACCTGATCGTGCGTAACGTAAATAAACGTCGTTTGAAGCTTTGCGTGCAGCTTGGCGATTTCCGCTCTCATTGCTGTGCGGAGTTTTGCATCAAGGTTGCTTAGCGGCTCATCCAAAAGCATAACCTTTGGTTCGCGCACTATCGCTCTTCCGAGCGCAACGCGTTGCCTTTGTCCGCCTGACATTTCTTTGGGTTTTTTGTTGAGATATTCCGTTATTCCGAGAATTTCCGCCGCTTCGATTACCTTGTTATGTATTTCCTCCTTCGGGAGCTTTCTAAGGCGCAAACCGAATGCTATGTTCTCGTAGACCGTCATATGCGGATAGAGCGCGTAGTTTTGGAATACCATTGCAATATCTCTATCCTTGGGTTCCATATCGTTGACTATCAAATCGCCGATTTTGAGTTCGCCTGCGGAAATGTCCTCCAAGCCCGCAATCATTCGTAGCGTAGTCGATTTGCCGCAGCCCGAAGGTCCAACAAACACGATAAACTCTTTGTCATCAATGTGCATATTGAAATCGTTTACCGCTTTCGTACCGTTGGGATAAACCTTATAAATATGTTTTAAACTTACTTCTGCCATTTTGTACCTCTTTATTAGCCCTTTACCGAACCGCCGGTAATGCCTTCCACGTAGTATCTCTGTAACCAGATGAACAGCGCCGTAATGGGAATAGAAACGACTACTGCTGCCGCGCAGAACACCGTAAAGTACTCGCTTGCCATCGTGGGATTGTCTAACCAAGACTTCATTCCCACCGCAACGGTGAACTTGTCGGGATCGCCCAGCATAATGAACGACGTGAACATGTATTCACCCCAAGGAGCAATAAACGCCGTCAAAATCGTGTAGATTATTATCGGTTTTGCAAGGGGGAGAATTATCTTTACGAATACCGTATGCCTGCTTGCGCCGTCAATCCGCGCCGCCTCGTCCAACGATTTTGGTATAGTGTCAAAAAATCCCTTGCAGATGTAGTACTGCATTGCAGAACTTGCCGTAAACACGAGTATCAATCCGAGCAGATTCTGCGTAAGGTTGATTTGCTTCAACACGAAATACACCGCCGTCATGGAAAGGAAGCCTGGGAACATACCCAAGATGAGCATCAGGTTCATAAGCGGCTTTCTCAGCTTGAAACGCAATCTCGACAATGCGTAGCTTGTCACGAGCACTATTACCGTCTGAATGAGTGTAACGACCACCGACACGAGCATAGTGTTGCCGTACCAGCGCAAAAATTTGGTTTCGGTAAACAGCTTGATATAGTTGTCAAAGGACCATTGCTTTGGGAAGAGATAGTCCGCCGACATACCCACCTGTTCGCCACGGAAGGACAAAATGATGAGCATGAAAAACGGTATCAGCCATATCAATGAAATCAGTATCAAAATTACGTACGTAATGGCAAGCGAAATGCGTTCCCCCGCCTTTTTGCTCTTGTACTTTTTCGTAGTCATCACATGAAGTCCTCCTCGTTTTTGACAGATTTGGAGCGGTTGTAAAGTACTAACGAAAGTACCGCAACTATGATGAACGTAAATATACCGATAACCGAAGCAATGCCGTATTGACTTTCACTGACGGTAAGTTTGTACAGCCAAGTTATCAACAAATCGGTTTTGCCTGCGTACTGCATATCCAATGAACCGGGATTACCGCCTGTTAGCAAGAATATCACGTTGAAATTGTTGAGATTGCCTATGAACTGCGTAATCAGATAGGGGGTCGTGACGTGCAGCATGTAGGGCAAAGTAATCTTCATGTACGCTTTAACCGGTCCTGCGCCGTCAATGCGCGCCGACTCGTACAAGTCCTCGGGAATATTCATCAGTATACCTGTGCATATAAGCATAGAATACGGAATACCAATCCACATGTTTACTACTACTATTGTCACCTTTGCAATAGTGCCGTCCGTAAGGAAGGGTATGGGACTGTCAATCCAGCCCCATTTGAGCAACAGATTGTTAATAAGTCCTTGGTCGGCAAGTAGCTGCGACATAAACATCAACGAGACGAACTGCGGAATTGCAATGGTCATGACGAGAATCGTACGCCACAGCTTTTTGCATTTTACGCCCTTTTTGTTTATCAAAATAGCGACGACCATACCCAGTACGTAGTTGGTAAAGGTTGCAAGAATAGCCCAAACCAGCGTCCACACTAAAACTTCGCCAAATGTGTAAGCAAACACCTTGCTGTTAGCGGAAATTCCGCCGCCCAGCAGCGTTACAAAGTTATCTACACCATTCCAGGTAAACAATTCCTTTGGCGGCATGTGCGCTTTGTCGTAGTTGGTAAATGCGATAAACACCATGAATACGATGGGCAAAATGGTAAACACCACCAACCCAAGCATGGGAATAGACAACAGCGTCTTGTGGTAATTTTCGTTTGCGTAAGAGCGAATATCGTCCTTAGTAGTAGGTAATGCAATACGCGCTTCTACAAACTGCTGCGAAAGATAGCTACCCTTGACGTTTTGATACCAAGCGTAGACGAAACCCATCATGATGAATATCGTCAACAGTGAAAACAGCAGTATCAACAGACTGTTGTCGGGGTATTCGTAAACGTACGCGCCAAGTTCGTCAGACCACACCTCTGTGTATTCGCCAACTCCCAAACTGCCCATTTTTGCAAGGAATTTCCAACCGAAGAAAATCATATACAAAATGAACAGCACCTCAAACAGGAGGTACAAAATTCCGCGCAGATATTGCTTGCGCGCAATTAGTCCAAATCCCATCACGCCAAACGACGTACGCGTTTTCCAATCGCCGTGCCTTGCCGCAGCGCCGATAGTGATGAAAATTCCCGTAAAGGCGAGCCACAACTTTTTAAGTTTTTTGGGAATCGCCTTGAAGAATTTTCCGAAAGCGGCGGGTAATCGCGTGAAAAATGCTTTGACGTTGTACCAAAGCTTTTGCATCGGCGACATTTTGAGATATTCTAAATCTATCATATTATCTCCGCAATTTGTTATTTGATAGTGCCCTTAATCAATGACACCATCAGCGCCAAACGGTCTTGATAAGAAAATTGTTCGTCATCATTGGGGTCGGGGTTCTCCACCGCTATACCGTCCATAATATTCAAGCCGTAGTTCTTCAGCGGCTCCCAAAAGTTGGAAGGAACGGAGGTTTGCGGTACTGCAAAAGCATTTTGCGCGTTGAGAACCGCAAGCGTTACGTCATTTTTAACGCTGTCCGAATTAGCAACTGCTGTATTTGTAGGACCTACAGCGTGCTTTTCGTAGCGAGTTGCTTGATTTTCTTCGTTGGTCAAGAAGGCTGCCAAGGCGTGCGCTTCTGCAGGGTACTTACAGTGAGGATTTACACCCATAAGCTTGTAACCCTTGAAGGAGTACATTTGCTTGGTTTCACCGTCTACCGTAACGGTAGGAAGCTTTGCTACGCCGTAGTCGCTACCAAGCGCTTCCTTGATTGCTTTAGCATTCCAAGCGCCGGAAACGGCAACTGCCAGTTGTCTATTTGCACCACTAAATCCGGTTAAGATAGTACTGTTGTTAGTTCCTTTTCCCGCAAAAGCGCTACTTGACGTGAGTTTTGCAATAGCCTTGGACGCCTTTACGCCGTTTGCGTTGTCGAAGTCAATATTTACGCCCGTTTCAACGAATTTGTCGTCGTAGGTTACGCTGTAAGTGCAACCGAACGTAAAGAAGAAACCTGCCGTGTAGTAGGGCACGTCAATTGCCCAACCGATCTTTTTGCCTGCGGTTTCGCAAGCGGAAATCAGACCTTCAAGGGTTGCCACGTCCGATTCGTCCAACACCGATTTGTCGTAGTACAGGAAATAGCCGTTGTCGGCAGCGTACGGATAACCGTAAACCTTTTCGTCCGCCGTTCCGAAGCCTACAGAGCCTGCTTCAACTGATTCTGCGCTGTTGTTTTCTTTTACCGCTGTGAGATTAGCGCCGCCCAATCTTGCTAACGCGCCCAAGCGCAAAAGAGGAACAAGTTGGTCGCTGGCGTAGCAGTACACGTCTGCGGCAGCGGTAGAATCTTGACTTACGTTGCTGTAAGCCATGTCTTCTTCGCCAATAGCTACCTTGATTTCGTATTTTTTGTCGGGATTTGCTTGTTTGAAGGCTTCTACCATTTCTTCAAACGTAGCTTGTTGCGCGGCAGAGCCCCATACGGTAAGTTTGATGGTGTCGTCGCCGCAAGCAGCCAATACGCCCAACACACCTGCTGCGAGCATTACGCAGACAAGTATCGTTATAATAAGTTTTTTCATTAAAAAACCTCCTAAAAAGTGTAAATTTCCGTAATTTAATTTGATTTTTCAACTGTGTGAAAAAAAAGCATTAGCCCGCCACAACCTTCACCGCATCGGTGAAGGTTGAAGCGAACTTTTCAAGTTGAAATAATTATGACTAAGCCATCGGCTCCATATAAACAGCCATCGTGCTGCCGCCGCTGTAGAACTTGATGTAGAGGTTGTACGTTCCGCTTGCGCTTGGTGTGTAAGTCAAGTAGGGATTACCATTGCGTTTGCTCAACGGGCAATATGCATCGAAGAAGTTTGCCGTGTTGTTAGTGCCTGCTCCGTTTGCCTCGAGCTGAATTTCACGGTAGCTGTCAATGAGAAGTGGAACAGCCTCCGCTTCCTCTTTGCCTGTCGTCAATCCCGTTGTGTAAACGGTAATCACGTCACCGGGTTGCAACGTCAGACCGATATAGTACAGTTGAACTGCTTTGCCGTAGCCAAGGTCCTCGGCGTTTTTCATGTCCGTACCCGTAACGCCAAGCTCGACAGTTTCAGTATCACCCGACAAGTGTTTGATTGTCATGTAGTGATGAGGTTCTACCACCACGTCGGGATCGGGAATTACGGGATCTTTGCGTTGTGACAAATCTGCGCGCCAATCGGCATACAGGAACATATCTCCGCTAAGCGCAGGAACCTTGTCGAAATATGTAACCGTAGCGTCAACTATCGACCACCAGCCGTTAAACGCGTAGGCATTTCCTTCCTTGTCCACACGCGCGCTTGTAGGAGTGGGCAGCGTTGCGCCTGCCGCAAGCGTGCATTCGTATGCGTTTTCGGTAAAGATTGCGTCACACTCTTCTTCGTTGAGCTTTTTTACGCCCGAACCTGAAATTGTGTTTTCAACCTTTACACCGCCTGATACGTAGGTGCCCGGAACGAGATACAAATGCGCTTGCTCCGTTTCAGCAGCTTGCTGAACGCCGTTTGACGTTGCAGCTATTGCTATGGAAGAACTGCCTAAAATAAGAAGGCATGCCAATACTAAAGATAAAAACTTTTTCATCGTTCGTTCCTCCTATTTCACCAAGTAAATGCTAATGGACATAGCGCCTACCGTGCTTCCGCTTACTGCACTGCCGTAAAGCAACGTTGCTCCTGTCGGAAGCGCGTAATCTGCCTTTTGAGACTTAGCAGTAGCGTTGACGTAGATGAGAATCTCGTGCGCGCTGTCCTTGACGGAATAGCAAATGACGTCGCTTGTTTCCGTGTAAGACACTACCGTTCCTCTTGCAAGAGCCGAGTACTGTCTGCGGATTGCAATAATGTCTTTGTACAGATTCAAGATTGAGTTGGGGTCTTTGAGCTGTTCTTCTACGCCGTAAAGTTGCGTATTGAGAGCATCCCAACCCATGTAGTAGTTGTTGAAGCCCATCAGATAGTAACAGTTGTACGGGCTACCTTCTCTTTCCGTCGTCCACTTCATCGGTTGACGGTACCATCTGTCTTCGTGACCTGCGCCTTCGCCGGGACCGTTAGCCGTCTTGGTACCGAACATACCAAGCTCGTCACCGTTGTAAATCCAAGTGATACCGGGAACCGTCAAGCTAAGTCCTGCGTAGAGTTTTGCAAGATTTTCCGAAAGCGTCCAGTCAGCGTCACCTATTACTGCCGTGCGTGGAACACCTACGTCGGTTTTGTACAGCTTGTCGCGGGCGCGTTGTACGTCGTGGTTGGATACGAACGTGCCGTCAATGTAGTCCTTGCGGTACATCGAGAAGCTGAATTGCGCCGCTTCGTATTGATTCAATATCTTTGCTGCGCCACCTCTACCGTTAGCAAGCTCGGTGAGGTTCCAAGTCGTGTCGTAGTACCAGTTGAAGTTGAATTGCGAATCCAGTCCTTCGTACAGAGGCGCAAGGTTAGCGGGGTTACCGTTGAAGTTTTCGCCTACCAGTATCGCGCTGGGGTAGCTTGCCTTGAGCTTAGCGTTGAACTCTCTGAAGAAGTGAACGTTCTTGTCCACGTCGTAGGAGTAACCGCCGTCCCACACGAGCTTGCCGGAATGGTTTTCGTTTTCGTTAACCATGTAGATGTGCTTTACTGCATCCAGACGGAAGCCGTCCAAGCCAAAGCTCATCCAGTACAGCGCAACTTCCAAAATAGCGTCTCTCGTTGCCTGATAGTCGAAGTTGAGTTCGGGCATTGAGGAGCTGAAGCTACTGTAGAAGTAATATCCGTTGGGATCCTTGTACCATTGCGCTTTTGCTACGGGGTCCTTGATACTACTTACGTATTCTTCGTTTTGCCAGTTGTAGAAATTGCGGTAATCAATTTCTTTCTTGGTGCCGTCGGGAAGCGTTATCGTTTCCTTTACGAGGTTTTGCGACTTGACGAACCAGGGGTTGGATTGCGACGTGTGGTTGAGAACGAAGTCGAGCAACACCTTCATTCCCTTCTTGTGCGCCGTGTAAATCAACTCTCTGTAGTCCTCCAAGGTGCCGAATCTCGGGTCTACCGAGAAGTAGTCCATGATGTCGTAACCGTGGTAGGAGTTAGAGCTTTGGAAAGGTGTCAGCCACAGCGTGTCAACACCGAGATTCTTGAGGTAATCGAGGTTTTCGATGATACCGCGCAAATCGCCCATTCCGTCGCCGTCACTGTCGGCAAATGATGCGATGAATATCTGATATCCTACGCTGTTTTCTTCCCAACCTTCGGCAACAGGCTGTTGTGTGTACAAATCGTTGTTGCCCTTGTTGGACACTACGTCGTAGCCGCTCACTGCCGAACCGGGCTCAATTCCATCGTACGGGTTGTTGACTTCGGTAGAAGTAAATACAGGGCTACCGCTACCAACCGAGCCTTGGCTGACAAACCAATGGTAGTCGCCCTTTTCACGCTTTGCTTCGCTAAGTCTGACGTAAACGTCGCCGCCGTCATTTACCCAGAAGCCTTCGCCGTTGACGCGGCTGTCTTGCGAAAAGATTTGAAGACCGATACGCGTTGTCGTAGCGTAAGTTATTTTGAGTCCTTTGTTGTTACGTGTTGCGGAATCCCAACCCGCGTCGTTGTACGTAGCCGTAAGGTCAATGTCGTACACAGCGCCGGAAACGTCTATCTTCATGGGATAAAACGCTCTACCCTCGCCGTTAACGGGGACGTATTCCCACGCCCAAATTCCCCAATCGCCGTAAACCGTTGAATTTATCTGCGTTGAGTAGCCGGGAGCAGCCGCGCTGTTTGTAATACCCAATTCATCAGCGGAATGATCGCCTCTGAGATAGTGAACGTACAGGTGTCCGGGTTCACCCCATGTCAACTCTTCTTCGTACTTGTCAACGTCGGAACTGACTGCTACTCTCCATTGAGCGGTAAGGGTGACGTCCTTCGTTACGGTGTCATTGCTGAAGTTCCACTTCGCCGTACCGTTGTACCAATCGTCAAGAGTGTGTCCTTCCCATGCGTCTACAGTCGGTTGTACCGCAGTTTCGCCATTTTTCACCTTTTGTGATTCGGGATTGCGTACGCCAGCCGATCTAGCCTCGCTACCGACGTCAAAGGAAACTGTGTATTCCTTGTCGCCGTCGTCATCCGGCTTGATACAGCCGACCAACAACGCGCAGCAGCTGAAAATCATTGCCACTGCCAGCAGGAGGGAAAGTAATCTTCTTTTTATCATAAGACCTCCAAGTTAGATTAATCGTGTCGTTTATTAGACGTAACCTATTTACCCACAAAAGCCCTACCTTGCGATAGGGCCTTGGTTTTGGGTTTAGATTATATCAAATCAATTAATAATCTTTGATTATGAAATTATTCCTCAGCGGGCAACGTGAGTTCTGTAACTTCGGCAGTGCCTTGAGTTGCAGAGGGAAGTTTGACAAGGTAAGTTTTTCCTGCCTTGAATACGTCTACAATGTTAGCCGTCTGTTGACTATAACTCGAACCCCATCTGAAAATCCATCCGGAAGGCAGATCTACAGAAGCACTCATTTGTGATTGAAGTTTACCTTTAGTAGTACTTGTTCCCCAGGCACCGAAAGCCTCGCCATTATAGGTATAAATGCAGAATTTCGAGAAATCAGCTTCGCCAACTGCCTTGCCGGTGTTGTCAACGAGATAGATCGTTACTACTGATACTACGGGTTCTCCTCCGGCTGGAGTATAAGTGAAGGTAATTGTGACTGGATCGCAACCTTCGGGAACTTCCGAGCCGGTCTCTACTTTGGTAGCACCCAACCATTCGCAAACATAGTTGTTGGGGTCGGTAGCATGAGAGTAAAGTTTTAGGTAGAGTTGAAGTTCGCCTGTTACTGTTACGGTTACATAATCCGACTTTTGACTGCTGCTCTTGTTTCCTTCAACGCCCACTGCGCCACCTGCATAGTGAGCAATTCGCACGCCGTTGAGATAAAGAGAAAGTCTTTCGCCTTCCGTTACGCTGATCTTCGTGCTTGCGCCACCGAACCAGTATTCAGCAATAACACCGGTAGCACCTGAATTTTTAACCAAAGCGATTCTAAAGAGGTCTGCGTCTTCGCCCGACCATACGCCGTTGTCGCGTACGAAAACTGCAACGAGTTCGGTATCCTTCGTGAATACGGTTACTTCTTCGTCAATACCTGTTTCGCCATCGTACCAATTGTCAAAGTGCCAGTGAGCAACCGAACAAGTGGGTTCGGGTAGATAACCGTCAATCATACCGTTAACTGTGATGAATTCCGTCTTTTCTGCATCTTCGGGTTTAAGAGCGCCCTTAGAAGAGTCGATGTTAAGGGTAATTCTGAATTCCTTGTGATATTGAGCGTAAACTGTGATTTCAGTAGAATCATCTTCAGTTGTGAACACTGTTTCAAGAGTGATTTGGTCGCCTTCAGTAGCTTCCGTGAACCAACCCAAGAAAGTTGTGAGTTCTCTGCTGGTTGTAACTTCGGGCAGACTTGCAAGCTTACCGTTAACGGTTGTCATTGTGCCTGCGAATTCTGCATCAGTAAATGAACCGTCGTCACCAACTTCGAAGGTGATTGTGAACTCTGCGGGTTCTTCGCCACCGTGACCGGGGCACTTTTCTGCGCAAGCTGCGTCTTCGCATTCGCTTGTGCACTTGCCACATTCTTCACATTCGTGTTCGCAAGTGTGATCGCCACCTTGTTGGTGACCTTCGCACTTCTCTGCGCAAGCTGCGTCTGTACATTCGCTTGTGCACTTGCCACACACTTCACATTTGTGACCGCAAACGTGTTCGCCACCTTGTTGGTGACCTTCGCACTTCTCTGCGCAAACTGCGTCTGTACATTCGCTTGTGCACTTGCCACATACTTCACATTTGTGTCCGCAAACGTGTCCGCCACCTTGTTGATGACCTTCGCACTTCTCTGCGCAAACTGAATCTTGACAGTCTGCGTCTTGGCACTTGTGGCATACTTCACATACGTGTTCACAAGTGTGAGTGGCGCATGCAGCAATTGTAGCAACTAATGAAAACATCAAAGCTACAACTACTAACATGGCGACAATCTTTTTTGTCTTTGTCATAGTTTACTTCTCCTTATTTTTAATTATATTTTGGGGGCTTAACCCCTAATTACCCACATCAATATACGCAATTTCGCGTCGTTGGTTGCAACAAAGTTATCCACAGCATTTTTTTGCTTGTTTCTTTGCGCGCTTGTAATAGCACTGTGTTTTCGTTTTTTACGAAAAACGAAAACTGCCCATGGGCAGTTCCACGGTTTTTTACTCTATTTTATTTGAGAGTTTTGCACAGTCGATTTGCTCTGCGCACACATTTCTATTCGACATTTTACACCTTTTTTTTATACCAATCAAGATGCAAAAGCAAAAATGAAAACTTACTAAAATTATTCACTATACGCCTGTAATTGCTTGTTTTTTTCTTTGCAAATAGATAAACAAAAGGATTGCTTTTCCTATTGTTATTTATATAATAAACACCACTATTTCTACAATATATTGAAGCTTTGACCCGCTCTATTTCCAACTCAAAGTTACTTTCAGTGGAATTTGTCGATATTTGTAATTTTTTTCTTATTTTTTTGTAAAAACGATTGACTTTTCCCCTAATCGAGCATAAAATAATAACAGTTGAACAATTATTCAACTGTTTGCAAGAAACACGACGTTACTAAAGGAGCAAAAACCTTATGCAAGACAAAGATTTAATTTGTGAAAATAACCACGTTCACGACGAGGTGTGCGAGCAGGTGACTGTAGACATGCCAAACGAGGACACGTTGTACGATGTTGCCGAGTTGTTCAAAATTTTTGGCGACTCCACGCGCATACGCATACTGTCGGCGCTTGCGCAGGCGGAAATGTGCGTTTGTGATATTGGCTCGGTACTCAACATGACCAAATCGGCGGTATCGCACCAATTACGCATATTGCGACAGGCAAAGCTTGTCAAGAGCAGACGCAGCGGCAAGGAAATTTTCTACAGCCTTGACGACGGACACGTACTCAGCATAATTAACTTAGCATTAGAACACATACAGGAGTAATTCAGATGAAAAAAGTAATAGCAATGCAAGACCTCGACTGCGCAAACTGCGCGGCAAAAATGGAACAGGCAATAAGAAAAATTGACGGCGTACAAAGCTGCACCATTAACTTTATGCTGCAACGAATGACGCTTGAATTTGACGAAAACAATAGCGAAGAAATAATCAAGCAAATAAAGGCTACGATTAAAAAGATTGAACCCGATTGCAGACTGAAAATTTAGTGAAATTTGCGAAAACAATTCTGCTTAACAATTAACTATGTCAAAGAATAAAAAATCTCTAATAAGAATAAGTGTTGCGATTGTTGTCACCGTCGTCACACTGATACTAAAATACACCACCGATATACCGTATTGGCAATGGATTGAACTTGGACTGTTTGCCGCAGCGTATCTTATAGCAGGCTACGACGTACTGTGGAAAGCCGTTACCAATATTTTTCACGGAAAGATATTTGACGAGAACTTTTTGATGACTATCGCAACCGTTGGCGCGTTTGCAATAGGCGAATACGCTGACGCTGCCGCCGTCATGATACTGTACCAAATCGGCGAACTGTTCCAACGCTACGCTGTGGGCAAAAGTCGCAAAAACATTGCCGCGCTAATGGACATTCGCCCCGAGGAGGCAACGGTACTGCGTAACGGTGAGGAAATCACAGTCCACCCGTCGGAAATCGAAGTGGGCGAAACTATCGTAATCAAGGCGGGTGACAAAATTCCTCTTGACGGCGTGATATTGAAAGGCGAATGTAACGTTGACACTTCTGCTATCACAGGCGAAAGCCTGCCCCGTCACGTAATCGCAGGCGAAACGGTAATATCAGGCTGTATCAACCTTGACGGCGTGCTGTACGTAACCACAATCGGCACCTACGACGACAGTACGGTGGCGAAAATTCTCGACCTTGTGGAAAACGCCACTTCACAAAAGGCCCCGGCGGAAAATTTTATTACCAAGTTCAGCAAATACTACACGCCCGTAGTTGTAGGCTTGGCAGTGCTTCTCGGAGTGTTGCCACCGCTTGTTACAGGACAGTACGCAAATTGGGAAGTTTGGAGCACGTGGCTCAAACGCGCAATGATGTTCCTGTTCGTGTCCTGCCCCTGCGCCTTGGTAATTTCCGTACCGCTTGGATTTTTCGGCGGAATTGCCGCAGCAAGCAAACGCGGTATTCTTGTAAAAGGTAGTAACTATCTTGAATTGCTTGCTAAGGTCAATACAATAGCTTTTGACAAGACGGGAACGCTCACAAAAGGTAATTTTGCCGTAACGGACGTCTATCCCCAAGAAAAGCGCGAACAAGTGTTACAGCTTGCAGCAATAGCCGAGCAGTACAGCAACCACCCCATTGCAACCTCAATATCTAAAGTGGCAAAAGCTACAGTTGAGGCAAAAGTTACGGAAATTGCAGGCAAAGGACTGCTTGCCGAGACGGAAAAATCAACAATTTTGTGCGGAAACGCGCAATTGATGCATGACAACGGCATTGATTGCCCCACCGTGGACAGCGGAACGGTCGTTTACGTTGCGGAAAACAGTAAATTCGTAGGTTACGTCGTAATTGCCGACGAAATAAAGGAAGACAGCGCGCTTGCGGTTCAACAACTCCGTCAAAGCGGTTGCAAAACGGTAATGCTCACAGGTGACAATCAAGCAACTGCCGAAAAAGTTGCAGGCAATCTCGGGATTGACACTTACTACTCCGATTTGCTACCGCAAGACAAGGTGGAAAAGCTCAATGAACTGAAACAAAACAAAGGCGCAACCGTAGCATTTGTCGGTGACGGCATAAACGACGCGCCTGTACTTGCAACGGCTGACGTTGGTATTGCAATGGGCGCAGCAGGCAGCGACGTAGCGATAGAAACGGCAGATATAGTCCTCATGCAAGACAACCCCACCGCCATTTCCACCGCCAAACGCGTAGCAAAGAAAACGCTCAATATCGTCCGTGAAAATATCGTACTGTCGCTTGCAATCAAACTTGCAGTACTCGTAATTTCAGCAATAGGCGTACTCGATATGATTTCCTTCGGACTGATAATAGCAATCCTTGCCGACGTAGGCGTGTGTGTCGTCGCAATACTCAATTCAATGCGAGCAATGATAGTCGCTCGTGGAAAAAAATAACATTCACACACACAATCGAATACAAAAAAGCCCGACTGCCTTAGCAGTTGGGCTTAATCATTTTGTCATTGATATGCGGATTAGAATTTATTCTACTTATATTATCTAATTATAAGTTTCCACTTTACTTTATTTGCGCAAAAGTAATGAAATTCTGCCTTGTCAAGATCCAAAATACTTTCATCAGTGTTATCTTCTGCTGTATCTTCGCTATCATCTTCACACCAATTTTCAATCCAATATATCAAATTCCCATGGAAAAACATTGCAGCATCATTTATTAATGGCAAATAATCACCTATGACAGTATTTCCATGACCTTGATATAAATTGGTTTCACATTTGCCTTCCAGCTCAAACAATATCTCGCAACCCCAAGTTGTGTCAAAAAGAATATATTGTTTGCCAATTTCTGAATAAATATCTTTTACATACGAATCATGAAAATCAAATGCAGCATACATTAAACCATCAATATCAGATTCATTTTTTATGTCAAACCAATCACAATCTTTAATGTTCGACTGCATCTCTTTGCATTTACTCAAGATACACTCGTCAATTTGGGTTTTTAATAATGATTTCGTTACGTTTTCAAGCACCCAGTCGTAGCCTTCGACTTTATCTTTCTCAACCCAATCTTTATTTTTTTCCGCGTTGTAGATAAAAACATTTCTTTCAATACTTCTTTTTGTCGTAGTATACATACGAACTGTTTGTAAGGCAGTATTATCTTTATTGAAAATTATCGCTTCAGATTTCCAACCATTTTCAAAAATTGCAAAAACGATTGAATTATAAAAGCCATTGTCAGTTTTTATTCTTGCTATCATTCTAAACCTCTAAGTTATTTCGTATAATCATTTATTTTGGAGCTGCTCTTTGTTGTACTGCAACGTGTACAATTCGTAGTAGCGTCCGCGCTGCTTTAGTAGCTCGTGGTGATTGCCTTGCTCTACTATTCTGCCGTCGGACACAACTATTATGTTATCTGCGTGCTGCACTGTGGACAGACGGTGAGCGACTATCAGCATTGTGCCAATGTTCATCATCTTAGTGAGACTGTCTTGAATAAGTACTTCCGTTTCCGTGTCAATATTCGCCGTTGCTTCGTCCAGTATCATGACTTCGGGCTTGTGAATAATCGTACGGGCAAATGACAGCAGTTGCCGTTGTCCTGCCGAGAAGTTGTTGCCGCGTTCGCGTACCTCTTCGTCAAGACCGTTCGGAAGTCTGTCAATGAACTTGTCAGCGTTGACGTATTTGCACGCCTCGAGTACCTGCTCGTCGTCGAACTCGTCACGCAGCACGATATTACTACGGATTGTGCCAGCAAACAGGAACACGTCTTGTAGCATTTGTCCAAAGTGTTTTCTAAGTGATGCTATCTTGATGTGGCGAATGTTCACGCCGTCAAGCAGTATCTCGCCCTGCTGAATGTCGTAGTTGCGACACAAAAGCGACAGTATCGTGGTTTTGCCGCTACCCGTTGCGCCCACGAATGCCACGGTGTCGTTAGCGTTTACGTGGAAGCTGACGTCCTTCAAAATCCACTCGCCCTCGTTGTAGGCAAACCACACGTTTTTGAACTCTATTTCGCCGCGTACAGTTTCCAGTTCAATTGCATCCTCTTCATCCACCACGGCAGGCTTGATGTCCATGATAGTAAATATCTTTTCCGCCGAAGCAAACGCCGATTGCAGACGGTGGAACTGCTCCGCCAAGCTTTGAATGGGGTTAAAAAACCTCGATATAAACATATAGAATGCAACGATAGTTGCGCCGTCGATTATTTGCCCCAAATACTTGGTGCCGTCAAGAGCGTAGTCAAGCGCGCCCTTTGCTCCAAGGAAGAACAAGCACAATACCGATGAAATGTACAGCATGTACACTATCGGACGGAAAATACCGAACACGAAAATTTGTCCGCGCTCCGCCTTGTAGAGTTTTTCGTTTTTGGCGTCGAACTCCTCCATTTTGCGACCCTCGCGGTTGAAAATCTGAATAATTTTCATACCGGAAAGGTGTTCGGACAAATAAGTGTTGATGTCCGTAGTGCCGTTTTTGACCTGACGGTACGCCTTACGCGAGAATTTGCGGAAAATTACCGTAAACAGCACGATAAATGGCACGAAACACAGCACCATGAGCGTCAGAATGAAGTTCATACACAGCATTGCTACGAGTACGCCCAATATTACGAACATATTTTTGATGAGGTTGACGAGCATACCCGTAAACATCATGGAAATTGCGTTAGTGTCGTTTGTTACGCGGGTAACCAGTTTGCCTACGGGAATTTGTGACAGTTGCGCGTGCGACAGGCTTTCAATGTGGGTAAATGCGTCCTCGCGCAGTTTGGAAATTATCTTTTGACCCGTCTTTTGCAACACGATTGATTGCACGTACGTTCCTACAAGCGAAAGAACGAGTATTCCTGCGTACAAAATAACACGCCAGATAACGTCGTTGAATTCAAATCCGCCTTCCGTTTGAATTATGCTTGTAATGTTGGAAATGATGATAGGTGAAACAATGCTGTAAGATATAGACAACAGCATTACCAAGCCAACGATTACGAAGTTAAACCAGTAGGGACGCGCGTATCTGAGCAGACGACGCATCAATTCGCCGTCCTTCATGTTGCGGTCAAATCCCATCGCCTCTTTCTTGTCCTTGACAAGAGCGTAGGCAAGTATCAACGCGCCGCTAAATGCGCCTATTATTGCGCCAACGATAAGGAGCGGTAAATATTCTTTCATACTACTTGCCCTCCTCGTCTTCCAGCGCCTGAAGAGCTACCATATTTTGGTAGTCAGCGCAGCGCGCCATCAACTCGTCGTGTGAGCCGACGTCCACCACTTTGCCGTTGTCAAGCAAAATGATTTTGTCAAGGCTTTGCACGGTGGAAATACGGTGCGCGATGAGTATCGTCGTCTTGCCCTCGCGAGTGTCGCGAAGGTTACGCAATATGGTCTTCTCGGTGTCGGTGTCAACGGCGGAAACGGAATCGTCCAGTATCAAAATAGACGCGTTTTTCATCAAAGCGCGGGCTATCGAAATACGCTGCTTTTGTCCGCCCGATACCGTTACGCCACGCTCGCCCAGTACCGTTTCGTAGCCGTGGCTAAACTTACTGATATTGTCGTCAATATCTGATAGCTTTGCCGCATTAATCACTTCATCAATGCTGCCCGTGTCACTTGCAAAAGCAATGTTATTTGCAATGGTATCGGAAAACAGGAAATTATCCTGTGGAACGTACGCGCAGTTGTCGCGCAAGCTCTTGATTGTAATGCCGTTTACGTCCGCGCCGTCGATAAATACGGTTTCCTCGTCAACGTTGTAGCAACGAAGTATCAAGTCGGCTACGGTCGTCTTGCCCGAGCCAGTTTTGCCCACTATTCCCACGTTTTCGCCGCGGTTGATAACAAACGACACATTCTCAAGCGAGTTGTAGTCTGCGCCGGGGTAGCGGAAAGTGAGATTTTTGAACTCGATAGCGCCGTCCACGTGGTCAACGGCGACAGCGTAGTCACGGTCTGTCACGGTCACCTTGGTGTCCAACAAGTCGGAAACACGCTTTAACGACGCCTTACCTCTTGACGACATTTCAATAAGCTCGGTAATTGCCATTACAGGCCAAATGACCGAGTTGAAGTAGCCGATAAATTCCATCAACTGTCCTGCGGTGAATACGCCGTTGTACACAAGATAGGAGCCGTACCCAAGCACTATACAAATAACCGACTCGACGAACAGCGTTACGAAAATGTTAAGTAACGTGCTGATACGCGTGTAGGCAACGTTTGCGTCCTCGTTCTTTTTGTTGAGCCAACGGAATGCAAGCAGTTCCTTAAATTCCTTGACAAAGGCTTTTATTACGGCAATACCCGAAAAGCTTTCCTGTGAAAAGTCAGACAAGTCGGAAAACGCTTGTTGACGTACGTTCCATTTCATTGTCATGTACTTGCCGACAAGCAGGCTTATTGCAACCATAAACGCCATTGGAATGAGGGAAAACAGCGTCATCATCCAGTTCATAGAGAACATTTTGTACAGAGCCAGTCCGCCCTGAAACAGCGCGTCGAAGGTCATCAAAATACCGCTACCGAAACAGTCCTGTACCGTTTCAAGGTCGTTGGTAAACAGCGACATGAGGTTGCCGATTTTTTCCCGCGAGTAAAAGTCGCAAGACAACTCCTCGCAATGCGCAAACATTTTTTTACGTAAATCACGCTCTACGCGAATACCCGAGCCGAACAGACATATACGCCACAGGAATCTGCCGAACACCATCGCTACGATGATGATGAACATAGGTATACAAACCTCTTTCCACAGCAAATCCAAGTCGAACACCTGCGACACACCGTTGATAACGACGGAGCCTTTGTCCACTCCGTCAATAACTATGCGGTACATTTCCGGAATCATGAGTTGGGCGTAATCTACGGCAACGAGCGCGGCAAGACCGAGAATTATCAGCAGCGCGTATCTCAAATAATATTTGTTTATGTATTTGCCGAAAATCATTTGTGCCTCATTTTACACTTAATTAATATTAAAGTATATCATTGAAAGCGATTACAGTCAAACGAAAAATAAAGCAACAAAAAAGAGGTGATTGATTTCACCTCAAAATTTTCAATTAAGCAAGATTAAGCAGTTCGTTGAGGCTTTTTAGCGGGAAAAAGCTGTAAGAAACGTACTTACCGCACACCTGCAATGCGTCCTTCAAAATGTCCAACGAGAAGTTGAGGTTACTCAGCTTGTCGTAGGACAGTCCGTCCAACATACTGCACGCAGCTACTACTCGAGGACTAACGAGCGAACTGTCGGGGCTGTGGCAGGTGTCGCACACAAGACTGCCACGCTGCAAGTCCAAAAACAATTTTCTTTTTTTCTCACCGCATACGCTACAACGGTCGAATTCCAGTTTGAAACCTTGCATTTCCAAAAACGCAAGAATATATCTGAGAGCAACGAGCAAAGGTTCTACGCCGTTTGTCAGCGCCTGCAACGCCTTCAACGTTTCCACGAACACTTGCGGTTCCGACTGCCCTTCTTCCGTGTAATTCATGAGACACTCGGCAACGGTACACGCTGCGTAGTAGGTCAATACGTCCTCGCGCAGACTGTAAAAGCTTTCCAACTGGTCGCAGGTTTTGAGCGTGAAACGGTCGTCGGTTTTTACAAGCTCGTACTGTCCGAAACAAAATTGGTCGGCGGCAAATTTCAACTTGGCGCTACCCTTTTTTATGCCCTTGGCGTGAACGGAAATTTTGCCGTACTCAAGTGAGTACAGCAAAATGAGTTTGTCACTTTCCTTGTAGTCCGTCGCCTTCAGAGCGATTGCGTTTGTCGTTACGTCCATCTTCGGTGAGTTCCTTGTACAACAAATAGTAAACGGGATTACCGGTCTCCCTAAATAATTTCCAAACGGTGTCTTTCATCTGCAAACCCTCCAATGACAAGTTTCCTACGTCAAGTTTGCGTAAAAAAGACCCTTTATATACTGAAAAATTATTTGCCGCGTCTTATTTGCGACGATTGGAATAGCCCAATTCGTTGAGCATTGAGGGATTGTTGCGCCAGTCCTCTTTTACCTTGACCCACAACGTGAGAAACACCTTTGCATCCAGTAGTTTTTCGATACTTTCGCGCGCGTGAGTTCCGATGCCCTTTATCATTGCGCCGTGTTTACCGAGAACTATTGGCTTGTGTGACGCCTTTTCCACTATTACCGTTGCGTCAATATCCCAAGCGCCGTTTTCAAATTGCATTTTGTTGATTGCAACGCCTATTCCGTGGGGAATCTCGTCTTCGCAGGCAATTAGCACCTTTTCGCGAATCAGCTCGCATACGATGAAACGCTCGCTCTTGTCGGTAACGTCGTCCTCTTCAAAATACAGTTCGCTTCCCGTAAGGTACTTTTTGAGCGCCTTTTTGAGATCTTCCACACCTCTGTTACGCTTGGCGGACACGCAGTAAACTTCAGATATACCTTCAACGCCGTTGAGTTTTGCAAGTTCGGGCATGAGCTTTTCCGGCTGTGTAATGTCAATTTTAGTTACGGCAACAACTATTGCGACGTTATGCTTGCGGTATTTTGTAATTTGCGCAAGTTCACGCTCACTAATGCCGTCGTGACCGTCGATAACTATCAGAATGCAATCAACGTCCTGAACGGCATTGTCAATACTTTTCAGCATGTAGTCGTTCAATGCGTTTTTACTTTGCAAAAATCCCGGTGTATCTACAAACACCATTTGACTGTCGTCGTCCGTCCAAACGCCCATGATGCTGTCGCGCGTAGTTTGAGGCTTGGGGGATACGATGGACACCTTTTGCTTGATTAGCGCATTGAGCAGCGTAGACTTGCCCGCATTGGGCTGCCCTACTATTGCAATAAAACCTGTTTTTCTCATCTTGCGTCCCTTGTAATGCGCATCTTGTTTAGTATTTCTTCTTGCAGCGCCATCATTTGCTGTTCGTCCTCTTGTTCGACATGATCGTAACCAAGCAGGTGTAGCATACCGTGCAACGACAGGAAGCACAGCTCGCGCTTGAGGCTGTGTCCAAAATCATTCGCCTGTTCCTTGGCGCGTTCCAAACAAATAATAACGTCGCCGATATTCAGCTTGCCCGTTCTTTCGTTCACCGCGTCGGCAGGACAAGATTTAACATCCAACACACCGCGAGTTGGGTTGTCAACAGTCGGAAAGGACAGCACGTCCGTCACTGCGTCCACCCCTCGAAACTGCTTGTTTAAGCGTTGAATATCCTCGGGGCTGACGATTGACAGCGACATTTCAACGTCACGGTTTGGCTGCTTTAAATATTTCAAAGCACCCTCTAAAAGGCGCTTTATTGTAAATTTGTGTATTCCTACGTTGGTAAAATAAATTGTCATTTGTCACCCTGCAAACGCACGTCGGGGTAAGAAATACGGTTGTGTCTGATTCCTGAAAAAGTGTTGACAATCGTGCCCTTGATGATGTCCAATTCCTTCAAGGAAATGTCGCAATCGGAGAACTGTTCGAACGCCAAACGCTCGGCGACTATTTCGTTGACGATTTTTTCCGCGTTGCTCTTGTCACCGTTAGCCCGCAAAGCAGCTTCTGCCGCATCGCAAATCATGAGTATTGCCGAAATCTTATTGGACGGTTTAGGTCCGTCGTAGCAATAGCCGTCGTAGGACAGCTCGCCGTCGGTGTACTTTTGCGCTTTCAAATAAAAGTACTTCAAAGGCATAGTTCCGTGATGCTCTACTATTGCCATCTGCACTTCTTTGGGAAGGCCGTATTCCTTGGCAATCTGAAGTCCGTTCAGCGTGTGATATTTAATCATATTTACGCTTGCCTCGGGCGTCATACTGTCGTGGGGGTTCACACCGTTAAATTGATTTTCAACAAAGTATGAAGGGTTCTTAATCTTGCCAATATCGTGATAGTAAGCTGCGGCGCGAGCCATAACCGCGCTTTGACCGATTGCTGCCGCGCATGCCTCAGCGTAGGTCGCAACGGTAAGACAGTGGTTGTAGGTGCCTGGAGCCTTTTCGAAAAGCTTGCGCATCAAATTGCTGTCTGATGTTGCAATTTCCGAAAATCTGAAAACGGATGAGACGTTGAAAATCCTTTCAAACAGCGGTACAAACACAAACATGAGCATTACACCGATAATTCCGCTACCGAATGAGCAAACCGCCTTGAGTCCGTAGTCAACCCAATTCCAATTTTCTATGTCTTGGAACATAAGATAGCTTATCGTTGCGCACATTACCGAAACGATACCCAGCGCAACGCCCACCAGCAAATAGCGGAAACGACGGTAATGCTTACCCAATACGTAAGAAACGAAAACCGCCTCGATAACGCCGCTGAACAGCAGGTAGAAGAAGGTTTCCGACGTCGAATTCGTCTGCCAGTTGAAATCCTGCATGAAGCACAGCATTATGATGATGAAGTTGGCGAAAAAGCCGCATTTGCTTGAAACTATCAACGACAGTATCAAAGCGCACAGCGCGAAAGGCACGAGGTTGATAACGTAACCCCATGACGGGATGTACGAAGATAACTGTATCAATGCGTACGCCACTATCATAGTGGTAAACATTGCCCAGGTTTTGCGAGGGCTTTCCATTACCGCAACGTCTGCAAAGTAGATGTATAGCGCCAACGCAAACAGCAGTATTGCAAGCGAAGCAAGCTGTACCGCAAAGTTTACCCAACTAAACTTGTCCAAATTGGGCAAAATTGTCAGCGCGGCGAACAAAATGTAAACAGCAATGTAACTTACTATTATTTGTCGCCACTTAATGTTAGTGATTTTTTTGTTATGAGCCATTATTTGTCCTCTGTTTCGTATGCTTTGACAATCTTTTGCACCAACGGATGGCGCACGACGTCTTTTTCGTTTAGACGAATTATTCCAATGTCGTCTATGTCTTTAAGTATTCTTATTGCGTGTTTCAATCCGGACGTAAGACCTTTGGGTAAATCAATTTGCGTCAAATCGCCCGTTATTACCATTTTACTGTTTTCTCCCAATCTTGTCAAAAACATTTTTATTTGTTCGCGAGTGGTATTTTGCGCCTCGTCCAAAATGACGTAGGCGTTATTGAGGGTGCGCCCGCGCATGTACGCAAGCGGAGCAATCTCGATTGTTCCCCTTTCCATCATTTTGGAATAGGTGTCCATTCCCAACATTTCCTGCAAAGCGTCGTATAACGGACGTAGGTACGGATTGACCTTTTCCTGCAAGTCACCGGGCAAAAATCCCAACTTTTCACCTGCCTCTACTGCAGGACGGGTGAGAATTATCTTTTCCACCTGCTTGGATTTGTAGGCGTTTACGGCAATTGCAACGGCAAGGTAGGTTTTGCCTGTTCCGGCAGGACCGACGCCGAAGGTAATTGTGTTCTTCTTCATCAAGTCCACGTACTTCTTTTGTCCGACGGTTTTGCACTTGATGGGCTTGCCACGACTTGTGATCGCCACCACGTCGCCCATAAGCTCGTCCACTTCGTCAAGCTTGTCCGACTTCATGAGGTCGCACAAATAGTTTACTCTGCCAATGTCCACGCTGTCGCCATTGTAGATAAAGTTTCTCAGTTTGTTGACAACGCGAATAGCCATTGCAACGTTTGCTTCGTCGCCGTACAGGCTGCTTTGACCTTCCTGCATTGCCACCTTAACGTCAAAGGCGGCGCAGATTGCCTTTATGTTTTCGTCAAACGGACCGAACAGCTTTACAAGTTCGTCCATTGACTCAGCTTCTATTTTTTGAAAAACCAAATTTTAGCCTCCAGTTTACTCTATGTGTAACTCACCGTATAGCGTAGCAGTCACTCCGTTTTCACTCTGTATATACTGCGTGTCCGTAACCGCAAAGTCGCAGTTTTGCTGCGCAATTTGTACAGCTTTTGCTTTCAATTCTTCCAAGCACTCGTTGAATGTCGCCGCAACCTCGACAGTCTGCGTTTCGTAGTAGACGTTGTTGCGAATTTCCAAATTGAGCGGGGCAAGACGCATGACAGTCGTAGTAACTTTGTAACTCTCAAAGGGGCAGGCTTTTGCATATTCCTTACCGAACAGCACCACGCCTGTGTTTTTAAAAACGTTGCCCGTTTCCACCGTTACGCTCTTGTAACCTGTGTACTCGGCAAAGCCCGTTGCGGAAATTTGTAGCGTTACTCTGCCCAATGCGTACACGTCAACGCCCGTTCCGTCGTTGTAGATTCGTCTGCCTTCAATGAGGACGTCGCCTGCATTCACACTGTCGCCAACTTTGACAAGCGCGGTTCCCTGTTCGCAAAGTAGTTGAGTCACCACACCCGCGCGGGTTGCCACAATATCGCGACGAGCCGTCATGTCAATTGGCGGGTCAATTTGCTTTTTTGCCACCACGTTGACGTACAAAACGCTGCCCGAGCGCGTAACGACGGCGTACATGGCGCCCATCTCGTTGGCAAGGGTGTTTTCCAACACGTCCACGTTAAGCTTGGACATATTGCTGCCAACACTTACGCCTGCGTCACTCAATGCTTCGTAAACGGCGTCGCTATCAAAGTCGCCCGTAACCACAATTTTGAAACAAAACTGTGAGGAAATTGCAAGTACAAATGCCGCTAAAATGCAAATTATCGGCAAGACAAACCGAAATTTCACGAATTTCGCCGCTGCCGCAAGACCAAAGTATTTTATATCTATTATATTATAGCACCTTTCCTGCAACAATGCAACAGTCTGCTTTGCGCGTCGCTGCGGAACTACAATCGTAGTAATTTTACCCTGTCTTGTAACGCCGTATAACGCAATTCCCAGTTTTGAAAGCTGCGCAAGCGTTCTGTTGACGTTAAGCCCCTCGAAGGTGATTTGACAACTATTTCGCATCTTTCACCTCGACGGATAGCACCTTGCCAACTACTACGGCAAAGTGCTTTTCTAAACATTTGATATTGAGGTTGTCACCGCAAATTTGCAAGGTGGACTTCCCTACGGCAAAGGACACTTGTGTGGTGGAATAGACAACGATACCTTTGTGTCCTTCCACGACCACCGTGTGTCCGCCGAATACCGAGTACTTGTAGTCCTTGACGAGAGTTGCCAGTTCCAAACCGCAGATGTCTGCTACACATTGACTGAAAGAATTGTTCATATCACTAATATATGAGTGAAAATGCAATTCTTTCAAGTTTTATTTTGTCAAAGCAGTTTGTCTAACACTTGCGAGATTTCCTGTAGCTTTTCCTTGCTGTCCTCGCCTGATGAGTTTAACACACAAGTACAAAGATGCGCGTTGAGCACCTCTTTGTTGACCTTGGAAAGTATTGCCTGACAAGCCATGATTTGATTGGAAATTTCAATGCAGTAACGGTTTTCCTCAATCATCTTGAGAATACCGTCCATTTGTCCGCGCGCCGTTTTGAGTAGGCGTGTAGCCTTAGCTCTGTCTCCCATCATAATTCTACTACTCCGCTAACGGTATAGCCCGCCGCTTCCACTGCTTTTTTCAAAGCGTCAGCCTTAACTCTGTCTTTTACCTCAACGGTCGCGTTTTTGTCCTCAAGACTTACGTTTACGGACAGTACGCCGCGGGTTGAACTCAAAGCCTTTTCTACGCGCGCCGTGCAGTGACCGCACATCATGCCTTCGATACTCAGTTGATATTTCATAGTTGCCTCCTTGATTTGTGTATTAGTTTGCTGTTTTAAATTGTTTTCTTCGTTATTTAAAGCGTTTAACTTGTGACTTTTTCTACTCTTGTGTACGTTGAACAGATTCAGTCTCAACGCATTCATAACCACGCAGAAACTGGACAAACTCATTGCCGCAGCGCCGAACATGGGACTCAATTGCCAACCGAACAACGAGATGAACGCGCCTGCCGCAAGGGGTATTCCGAGTGAATTGTAAATAAATGCCCAAAACAAGTTTTCGCGAATGTTGAGTAACGTTCTGCGGCTCAAGCGTATTGCTGCGGGCACGTCCAAAAGACTGTTTTTCATAAGAACTACGTCCGCCGCGTCAATGGCGACGTCGGTGCCTGCGCCGATTGCTATGCCTATGTCGGCGGAAGTCAGAGCGGGAGCGTCGTTGATTCCGTCGCCCACCATTACAACCTTGCCCTTTGTCTTGAGTTCACGCACAACGCTTTCCTTGCCGTCGGGTAACACGCCCGCTATCACCTCGTCCACGCCCGCAAGCTTTGCTATTGCCTGCGCCGTCTTTTCGTTGTCGCCCGTAAGCATAATTACGCGTATACCCATATCTTGCAACTGTGCTATTGCCTCGTGACTGTCCGCTTTTATTACGTCTGCTACGGCAATGATACCAAGGAACTGCCCGTCACGTGAGAAAAACAAGGGTGTTTTGCCTTCGCTTGCGAATTGCTCGGCTTTGGCTTTTGCTTCGTCGTCAATTGATACTTCTTGACTAATAAAATTAAAATTGCCGCCGTAGAGCACAGCGCCCCCAAGCGTAGCAGTCAGTCCGTTGCCAGCAACCGCCTTAAAGTCGGTAACCTCGTTTGCGGTAATGCCTTCTTCCTCGGCTTTCCTGTTGATTGCGCGCGCAAGCGGGTGCTCGCTCTTTTGCTCCAACGCGTAAGCGATTTCCAGCAGTTCCTTTTCCGACATTCCGCCTACGGCAACTATGTCCGTTACTTGCGGCTGACCTTCGGTTATCGTTCCCGTTTTGTCCAAGACCACGTACTTAGCCTTGCCCGTTTCTTCAAGCGAGGCTGCCGTTTTGAACAAAATGCCGTTTTTAGCGCCTTTGCCGTTACCTACCATTACTGCGACAGGTGTAGCAAGCCCCAACGCGCAGGGGCAACTGATTACAAGTACCGAAATTGCGCGGGCAAGGGCGTAACCGAAAGTCCGTCCTACGCACAGCCAAATGACGAAAGTTACGAGAGCTATGCCCATTACAACGGGCACGAACACGCCTGACACCTTGTCGGCAATCTTGGCGATAGGAGCTTTTGTAGCCGCAGCGTCACTTACCATTTGAATTATCTGCGAAAGCGTGGTATCTTCGCCAACGCGGGTTGCTTCGCAGCGTATGAAACCCGACTGGTTGAGTGTTCCAGCCGAAACAGTGTCGCCTATCGCCTTGTCTACGGGTATGCTTTCGCCTGTCAACGACGACTCGTCCACCGCGCTGTTGCCGTCCAACACTACACCGTCTACGGGTATGCTTTCCCCCGGGCGAACAACGTAAACGTCACCCTTTTTCACCTGTTCGATAGGTACGGTTATTTCTTCGCCGTCACGCACTATTACCGCCGTTTTGGGCGCTAATTTCATCAAGCTTTTGAGCGCGTTTGTAGTTTTACCTTTTGAGCGCGACTCCAACATTTTACCAAGTGTAATAAGTGTAAGTATCGTGCCTGCCGACTCGAAGTAGAATTCGTCCATGTACGTCATTGCGCCCATATGATCGCCTTTTGCATACAAATCAATCATCAAAAACAACGCTACCGTGCTGTATATGAACGCAGCTGTTGCGCCTAACGCTACCAACGCGTCCATGTTGGGAGCGCGCCGCCACAGGCTCTTGAAGCCGTTAACGAAAAAGCGTTGATTGATGACCATTATTATTGCGGACAGCAACAACTGTACAAGTCCAATGGCAATGTGGTTTTCCGCCAAAAATGATGGCAGCGGCCATCCCCACATCATGTTGCCCATAGATATATACATAAGCAACAGCAAAAACACAAGCGACACAAGGAAACGAACTAACAGTTTGGGAGTTTCATTGTCCTTCAATATGCCGTCGTCCGTTGCGGTTGTTGCGGCTTGCCCTTTGTCTTGTCCTTTCGCCTCTGCGCCGTAGCCCGACTTACTTACTGCGGAAATTATTGCTTTTACGCTCGTCTTGTTCTCGTCAAACTCCACCGCCATGCTATTTGTGAGCAGGCTGACGCTGACAGTTGTTACACCGTCAAGTTTTTTTACGGCGTTTTCCACGTGCGCAGAACAAGCGGCGCATGTCATTCCCGTTACGTTAAAAATTTGTTTCATGGTAGACACCCCCACCCAGTGTATGTATATTATATTCCCATTTTATAAAGAATGCAAGCAAAATAGTCAAAAAAATATTGTGATTGCTTGACTTGTATTGGACAAAGATTTACAATCTTTCGCGGTAAAAGATATGAGTACTCAAACAAAGGAAAAAAGTCGTAATAACTTTGCAGGTTTTTGCAAATTCCTACGTCAACACCTAATGCCGATTATCGCGGTCGTGTTGGCGTTGATTACCTGTATTTTCGTGCCCTTTGACAAAGAATATCTCGGCTATTTCGATTTGTCCACCCTTGCGACGTTGTTTTGCACTCTTGCCGTAGTTTCAGCATTCAAACACATTCACTTTTTCACATGGCTAGCGAAGAAAATTGTCCTGAAATTCGGAAATTTGCGCAACACCGTGTTCGCTCTCGTATTCGTGACCTATTTCGGCTCTATGATTATGGCAAACGATATGGCGCTCATCACGTTCCTGCCCCTTGGCTACGTTGCACTCGAAAGCTGCAACAGGCGGGACAAAATGCCTATCGTTTTCGTGATGCAAAACGTGGCTGCAAATCTCGGCGGAATGTTGACGCCCTTCGGCAATCCTCAAAACATATATCTTTACGGCTTTTATGAATTGTCTGCAGCGCAATTTTTCAAAATAATGGCGTTGCCTTGCGCCGTTGCACTGCTGTTGATTGTAGGAGTTTGTCTTTTTATCAAAAAAGATAGAATTCAGCTTTACGCAGAACAGGAAACGACTCCCTCCGTTTGGCGCTCCATAGTGTACGCCGTGCTGTTTGTGCTATCCGTACTGATTGTGTTTGACGTGTTACCTTGGTACATAGTATTTGCAGTTGTCGTAGTCGCAATGCTCGCGCTTGATTACAAATCCTTGGGCAAGGTGGATTACGGTCTACTGATAACTTTCGTTGCATTTTTCGTTTTTTCGGGAAACATTGCGCGAATTGAAGCCATACACGGTTTGCTTGCTCAAGTTGTTGAAAGCTCGCCGCTGCTTGTAGGTGTTGCAAGCTGTCAGTTCATAAGTAACGTCCCAACAGCAGTATTACTGTCAAAATTTACGCAAGATTACAGCAATTTGTTGGTTGCGGTGAACATCGGCGGGCTGGGTACGCCTATCGCATCTCTTGCAAGCTTGATTACGCTAAACGAATTCAAAAAGCACAATCCTACCGCGACAAAACGGTATTTGGCAGTTTTCTTTGCAATCAATTTCTCGTTCTTGTTTGTGTTGGTAGGTGTGCAACTACTTGCAGGATTATTTATGTAACTTGAAAAAAATAAAATAATATAGCAAAAAAAGATTAGAGTTTATCGCTCTAATCTTTTTTCGTATTGCTATATAAAATTGTTTGTTACTCAGCGCGATCTTGAACTTTAGCTAATTTACGTAATACAGCACAAAGCAACAGCGTAATGCAAGACAATACAACAGCAAGAAGCGAATATGCGCATGCGTGCATCAAACTGAATACATACTGCGTTTTGACAAGTCCAAAACCGCCTGATATATTACCGTATACATTTGGTTGTAAACTCAATAATACTGCTGCGGCTATACCTACAACTAATACAATAATGGGCGTAAGTATTACGAATAGTTTGCTTGAAAGTAATTTTTTCATAATGTTCTCCTGTTATTTTAATAGAAAATCTTATTGAATTTTATTTTACTTTGATTTCAAATGCGTTGACGACCTTTACAATGAAAAAGTCACCGTAACACTACCTCTACCAACTGCCTGTACAAGTCCTGTTACGTCGTCGATTTTGCCGATTTTGGTATAAGAGTATGATGTTGCGAAACTCTCGTAAAACAGGACGATACAGTTGCTCTGCCACAACATAACGTCCCCTGCGTTGATACGGCCAACGCTCTCGGTTTTAGTGGGTAATGTCGTTGAAAGATTGTGATATTTCTCGTTACCGTTCAGTTCACTCATGTTGAGAGTAAGAGGCAACAGCTTAGCAAAGGCCTTCGCCGCTTCGGTTTCGTATAGCGTTGCCGAAAACTCGCTGTTTCCTATCGTAATTTTCATAGAGGTCACCTCGTCACTACCGCCACTTTGACTGTCGCCGCCGTTTTGTTCACCGTCCGCGGGATTGCCCGTGTTGGGATTATTAGGACAAGCGGCAAATGTCAAAAGCAAACATATAATCAATATCGTCAGTAATAAATTTGAAAGCTTTTTCATTGTAAACCATTATACACTAAATTGAAAGTTTTTACCAGCCCACGCGCTATTTATCTAATAATAAATGAAAAAGATTTTTTCTCCATTCAGTTTTCCGTTTTGACAGTATTAGCAGTAAGTAATATAATTGTTGTGTTTATTTTGTATTGAATATGCAGACTTTTGAAGTTTGTAATTTACCGACCTAACAATTATGGAGGAAAAATCAATGACAATCACAGTTGTTTGTGACGTGCTTGGAAAAGAAAACAACGGCACCACAGTTGCGGCAATGAATTTGATAAGATTTTTGAAGGCGCAAGGACACACGGTTAGAATTTTGTGCGGCGACCAAGACAGAATTGGCGATGAAGACGTTTTTGTAGTACCGGACTATGACTTTGGCGCGCTTCTAAACGCCTACGTTGAGAAAGTCGGCGTAACCATAGCAAAACCCGAAGCGCATATTATCAGACAAGCCTTGACTGGGGCTGACGTAGTTCACATTATGGTTCCGCTGAGCCTTGGCATAAAAGCGGCGAAAATTGCTCGAGAAATGAACATTCCCGTTACGGCAGGATTTCACATGCAGGCGGAAAATTTGACAAGTTATTTAAAGCTTAACAAAATCAAGCCTGCTAACGACCTTGTTTACTTGTTCATATACGACCATCTATACAAACACGTAAGCGCAATACACTACCCTACGGAGTTTATCAAAAACGTCTTTGAACACAGTGTTAGGAAGTCAACGCCCGCCTACGTAATTTCCAACGGCGTACACAGCTACGTGCAAAAGCGCGAACAACCTAAACCCGAAGAGTACAAGGACAAAATCGTTATACTGTCCGTTGGTAGACTTGCGAGAGAAAAATCTCAAGATACACTACTCAAAGCAATTAAATATTCTCGCCACAAGGATGAAATACAACTCATTTTCGGCGGAATCGGCCCTAAGGAAAAATACTACAAGAAATTAGCTCAAGATTTGCCCGTAGCGCCCGTATTCAACTTTTACAGCAGAACTGACATAATCGACGTCATAAACTACTGCGACATTTACGTACATTCTGCCGAAATCGAACTTGAGGGCATTGCTTGCTTGGAGGCGATAGCGTGCGGAAAACTGACTATCGTGTCCGATTCCAAGCTTGCGGCGACAAAGGAGTTTGCCGTAGATGAAAAATGTATTTTCAAATGTCGCAACCCGAAAGACCTTGCAAGAGTTATTGATTTTTGGATTGAAAATCCGGAATTGAAAAAAGAATACGAAAAGAAATACCTTGAAAAATCCATAGTTTTCAATCAAGACGAATGCATGAAGCGTATGGAACAAATGCTAATCGACGTTGTGACAAAACACAACAACACTACCGCCGAATAAACACATTCAACGGCAATTGAAAAGAGGACACAAATTGTGTCCTCTTTGTTACTGTACTTTGTGAGCCATCCTATCTGCATTGTTGCAGATTTTGACACAAAAATTACTAACAGTTCAAATCAATAGCCGGAGCGTTCACGGCCATGATTCATCTAAATTAAAACACTCTCGCCATCATGTAAAAGACGTACATCGCAGTTTATTCCTAAATGCAAAAATGCTTCCGGTTTCTCGGAATGAATAGGAATAATTATCTTTGCGTTTGTTATTTCACAGACTTTCTTTATTTGCTCTGCAGTCGCATGACCGCTTGTATGCAGATATTCAAGACGACTTCCGCCCGCAATAGCTTTTTTAACAAATGCATATTTGTATTCGTCGTATGCGGGATGCGTCTTATCAAGATAGCCTTTCCACATCGAATAAACCAAAACGTTTGCGGGAAAATTCTCAAGCGCTTTTTGCGTTACGTGGTTAGTTCTTCCAAGAAAGCAGAAACCGCGTTCAAGCATATAGTCATGAAGGTTATATCCGTAAACGTAAATTTTCTGTCTGTCAAAATTGTAAAAAGACGATTTTGAGTTTTCGGTAACAGTACGCAAAATTTCAAGCTGAAAATCGTCCTCGCACACAATAAACGGTTTTTTGTTTGCTATTGCAGCACTGTAAAACTCGGCTATCGTATCTATATTTGTAGAACTGCATAGTACGAATACGTTTTTATTATCTCTCAGGATTTCCTTTGCCCTTCTGCCAAGCTCATGTTCGGTTATGATTTTTTCATCAACGCGACTCATCATAGTTCCCTCGGTTATCAACACATCAATATCACGAGCATACTTTTCAAATACGGCGGGCATTTTGCGACCTTTTGCGCCGTGCATACGAAAATCACCCGTATGCAGTACGCGCTTACCCTCCGCTTCAATTAAAAACATGTATGCGTCAAACGCTGAATGGTCTATCGAATATGGCGTTACTTTTATGTCTTTTATTTGAATAGGTTTGCCCGCATCAAACGTTTTGAAATCCGCAACAAGCTTGGGATTGCCTTTGTCAAGCTTGCGTTTTAGAATTTGCTGAACAACTGAATATATTTGCTTAGCCGCTTTGCCCATATAAATAGGTATTGACGGCAAGACTTCTTCAAACATTCCTACATGGTCACCGTGGTAGTGAGTTATAAATATACCGTCGCAATTAGCTTCACCTCGCGTTATGCCGTCAATTTCAGGCGGCGAATTTTCAAATTTGTCCGCTCTTGGAAGCTCCGCGCCAATATCTATAATTATTCGCGTCCGTGTTGTTTGTATTTCGGTAATACATCCGCCTATCTGATGGGTTCCTCTATAAATTTTTATCTGCATATTTCACCGCTGAGCGCATTCCATATTTCGTCCAAGGTCGGTTCCTCGTCTTTTACCCACATAACGCTACTATCACCAAGTTTTTTATTGATTGTTTCTATTGTATAACGAACGTTTTCCGCTATACCGCCACCTGTCTTGTAGACAAGTAATTTCGCAGGCTCGATCAGCTTTCGAGGAGATTTATAATGAGTATTGAACAACTCGTTTACTATGCGTATATATTCGGCGTACTGTTCAATAATAGTTTGCCTCTGCTCTGCAATCGCTTGAGTATATATATTAACCTGCTCTATAACTCTTGGAATGTAACCGACAGCACTTCTTACACGGTCATCGGAGTAAACTTTTCCCTCCACAAACATTATCTCGTCGGTTTCGGTGTTCAGAAGAACAAGATCGCATTTCTTGCCCCAACCGATATTGCCTTTAAGGTTTACTTCGATATCAAGTACTACTGTCTTTGATTTTAAATTTGGATTATATGTATGACAATACAGCTTATCTAAAAACTGTCGTTCAGTTATTTCACCTTTTTTGTTAGTGAATTTGTTTTCGTTCTGTTTTTTAGATTTTTCGTAGGAAGTCAATCCCTCAACACCTGCGCTATATCCTTTGTATTTTGAATCCCTATAGAATGCGCCGTTTACAAACTTAAAAAGACATCCGCCTTTATAATAAAAGTGAAGCTCATTATTGCGTAGAGCAGGAAAAACGTTGCCCTTGGTAACATCATCTTTTAACAAAGTAAAAAGCGCAACATTATAGCAAGGATTCAGTTTGAGATAGTGATTGTTGTCAGAAAATTGAAGTTCAATATCATTCTTTATATAAGCAGAATCGCCCGAATTCATTTTACTGATATTCACATTATCGAAGGCACGTAAAAAAGCCATAATTTCCTCATTTTATTTGTAAAAGTGAAAAAGGACGATGATTTATATCAAAATCATAGCCCTTTTTTGGTGCTGGTGGTGGGACTTGAACCCACACGTTGTCACCAACATCGGATTTTGAGTCCGACGCGTCTGCCATTCCACCACACCAGCACGAATTGCTTACTTAATATAACATAAAAAGATAGATTTATCAACAGTTTTGCACCACTTTTAGCAATTTTTTTGTTCTGATTACAACAAATTATTTAATTGCCTACCTAACAATTGTATGTTATAATTATAAAGTAATATTATAATCGCACATAACTACCTGTAGTCTAATTGGATAAAATAATGCCCTCCGACGGCATCGTTCCGGGTTCGAATCCCGGCAGGTAGACCATTACGCAAAATCAGTACTACTTAATCTAAGACAACGCGTTTCGACAAAGCAGAAACGACAAAGAGTTCAAGTCCCACCACCAACACAAAAAAGCTTGTGAAAATTCACAAGCCTTTTTAATTTTGTTGATTATAATTTATATCATATATCGTTTAAACATTTATAAGTGAGGTAGGCGAGGCGTATCTAACTATTCTTTGCAGATTGCCACGCCGCAGCTTGCGCCAATGCGGTCGGCGCCGTTTTTGACCATTTCGAGCGCTTCTTCGTAGTTGTGAACGCCACCGCTTGCCTTAACCTTCAGTCCGTGGGGGTGTACCGTGTCAGCCATAATACTTACCGCCTCTACCGTTGCTCCGCCGCTGCCAAAGCCTGTGCTGGTCTTTACGAATTGCGCGCCGGCAGCAACACATGCATTACAAGCGGCAACGATTTGCTTTCTGGACAAATTGCAAGTTTCAAGAATAACCTTCAAAAGGATTTCACCGCAAGCTTTCTTTACAGCGGCGACCTCTTTTTGTACCTTTTTCCAAGCGTTGGATTTTGCCAAGGATTGATTGATAACCATGTCAATTTCCGTAGCGCCGTTCTTTATTGCTTCTTTCGTTTCAAAAACTTTTGCCTTTACGGTGTTCTCACCCAAGGGGAAACCTACAACGGTGCAAACTTTTACTTTGCTTCCTGCAAGTTCTTTAGCGGCAGTCTTAACGTGACAGGGATTGACGCACACGGACGCAAAGCCGTGTTCTTTTGCCTCAGCGCACAAGGTTACGATTTGAGCGTTTGTTGCAGGTTTCAAAAGAGTATGGTCAATCAAAGCAGCAATTTCTTTTTTTGTCATTATTTTTTCCTCCGAATCGTTGATACGTTATTCAAGACAAATAACAGTACAATTATAACATAAATTATAAGGCATTTCAATATATATGAAAAAAATAAATCAATGATAAAAACAACCTCGCCCTGCAAGGGATAGTTCGCGCGAAGTGAACCCTTTTTTGAGGGGATGCCCGAGCTTACTTTTTTTTGCGCCTGCCCAATTTGATAGTCAGCACGTTTTCTTCAATTTCAAATTCACGCTTACGACGAGGACGGTTGCGTAGCGCCTTGACAGTCAGTGACAAAATGTACGCTAAACACAGCGCAATACCTACTCCGCAAATGATGATTACCGGCAAAACCTTTTCCATACGCACCTCTTGTAGCCATTGTAGGTCATTGCTGTTGGCGAAATAGAGATAAAATTATAAATAATTGAAATCTTAGTAGGAAAACACAGTATTGTCAAAGTTACAGACAAAAACGAGTGTGTGTGACGATTATTATAATATTTTATGTATAAATTTCTGACCGTTACAAATACTACCTGAAAAGAAAGGAGGTAATTATGAAAAAATTACTACTTGCAATATTGCTTGTTGCAACCATAGCGCTATGTTTGGGTCAAGTCGTTTTTGCAGAGACGGCAACGGAACAAAAAATATGCCAACTTGCAAAAGCCGACGACAAAGTAACGGACGCAAAATGCGTTGTTTACGAACGCGCGTGCGTTGTAGCAATCAAAACGGAAAAATTTACGTCAAAAAGCCAATATGACGAATACGTAAACAGTATGCGCGAAAAAATCAAGGAAGAATGTGAGGTTGACCACGTTTTCGTTACGCGCAACCCCAAGGTGATGAAGCAAATCGAAGAATTGAACAAGCTTGACAGTGACAAGCGTGACGAGGCGATACAAAAACTCATTGAGGAAGTTGTACAACGCAAGCCTCACGTGAGACCTATGATACCCAAGCAAACAAACGCATAAATGAAGTAAAAATTGACTTGAATAAGTAGAATAAAATTCTTAAAACACTTAATAATGCAAAAAAAAACGGCTTAAACTGTAACGTTTATGCCGTTTTATTTTCACTTATTAGATTACCTTACCGATTTATCGGTAAGAATTTTTTGTTGATGTGTTACTAATTGAGTATACGTATCCGTGATTTTAGCCGTTTGTTTTACAAACCGAGTATTTTCTCGCAAGAAGCAACCACTAGCTTGAAGCTTTCTTCCTCGAAGGGTGACAGCAATCCGCAAGCGTCAAGCAATTCCACAAAGGTTTTTGTTCCGCCGTAGTTTAGGAACTTGTTGTACTTGGCAAAGGTTGCCTCGTAGTCTTGTTGTGACAGCGCCAAGAATTGCAACGCTGTGAACTGCGCCAAACAGTAGTCAATGTAATAGAAAGGACTTTCGAAAATGTGCGCCTGACGTTGCCAACGGCGTCCGTCTTGGAAGGCGGGTATGCCTTCCGTAGTCATATGCGGCAAGAATTGCTTTTCTATTTTGTTGAAGAAAGCGTTACGCTCGGCAGGCGTCATGTCGGGATTGTCGTAGCAGGTTTGTTGGAAGTAGTCCACTATCGTGCCGTAGGGAATGAACGTTACCGCGCCACCGATATGCGTAAACTTGTACTCGGGCGTTTTGTCGCCAAAGAAAAGGTCAATCCACGGGTACGCTAAAAATTCCATTGACATAGAGTGCACTTCTGCCGTTTCCATTGAAATGCTGCTCAAAAATTCGCTCTCAATAAAGAACGACTTGTAGAACTCGAGCGCATGACCGAACTCGTGCGTCAACACGTCTATGTCGCCTGCAGAACCGTTCCAGTTGGACAGAATAAAGGGCAACTTGTAGGCGGGTAGACCTTCGCAGTAGCCGCCACCCCACTTGCCTTCGCGGGACATTACGTCAAAGCACTCGCTTGCCACCATTGTGTCGAACAGCTTGCCCGTTTCAGGTGACATTTGATTGTACATCTTGGAAGCGTTGGCGAAAAGCTCGTCCGGCGTTCCTATGGGTTTGGGTTCCGCCTTGGTAAACACGCCGTTGTCGTAAATGTACTGCTTCTTGACACCTAAGTCCTTACCCACCTTGGCGCGGATTTTTGACGCAAGAGGCACGAGATACTTCAACACGTTTTCACGGAACTTGGCAATATCTTCCTTGGTGTAGCAGTTGCGTTGCATTTGAAGGTAGCCCAATGGCGAAAAGTTTTCGTAACCGAGTTTTCTGCCCATCTCCGTACGAACCTTTACAAGCTTGTCGTAAATATCGTCAAGCTGATCCTTGTTGTCCTCAATTGCCTGTCCCCATGCTATATAGGCGGCCTTGCGTATTTTGCGGTCTTCCACAGTAAAATATTTGCCCATTCCGCTCATGGGGAGCTTTTCCCCGTTGAAGTCAATGACAATACCGCTCATGAGTTTGGTGTAAGCCGTCGTGAGCTTGTTTTCCTCTACTCGCTCGGCGACAATTCGAGGGTCGTTTGCATCCACTGCCATTTGCAAATTGGTAAACAGAACCTTGGGAAAACGCTTTTCCAACTCCTTGCGGAAGGGGGAAGTTAGATAGCATTTCGCAATGTCCGCGTTAGCTACGGATATTTCAGGTCCTATCTCGTCAAGATAGTCCTGCTCGGCGGCGTAAAACTCGTCGCGAGTGTCCTGTGTGAAGCGAATAAAAGCAATACGAATGTTGGTGCCCATCTGCTCGTCGTAAGCTTTGTATTCATCGTGAATTGCGTAAAATTCCTCTACCGTCTTGGCATTTTCAAAACGGCGCTTGAATTCCGCAAGTTTAGACATCACCTCGTCTTTGTTGGGACGGGTGTACTTTATTTCGGAAATTTTTACCATAAATTTACTCCTTTATTGTTTGAAACTCGCCTCTACCTTGTCGATAAACGCGTTAACGATTTGAGCGTATTGGTCTTTGTCCGTCTTGTAGCTTTCTGCGTGCGCGGCGCCCTCAACGATGTGTATTTCCGACAGGGGATTTGCGCTGACCTTGTGCATGTCCTGACTGTGATGCATGTTGATGAAGTCGTCAGCATTACCGTGAATAAAGCATATTGGAGCTTTACTTGATGCCACTGCGTCAATGGGGTTGACCTTTGTAAAATCGTAGCCGTACTTGCGTTTAGCCATAACGTTTGCAAAATCCACTATTGGGAAGCTTGGAAGATGCGTCACCTTCTTGCAAAGTTCGCGGTAGTAGCTCATTGTGTTGGAGAACGGGCAATCGGCTACAACAAAATCGATATCGTCACGCAAGCCCAGTTCAAGCAAGACCGTTGCCGCGCCCATGCTTTCGCCATGAAGAGCCAACAGGGCATCTTTACCGAAAATTCCGCGTACGTGATCGAGTACCGTGTTGAGGTCGTGGCTCTCCTTGCCGCCTATCGTCGTGTGATCGCCGTCCGACACGCCGAAATATGCGTGATCGTAAATTACCAAATTGTAACCCTTGGCGTAGAAAATGTTTGCGTATTTCAACGCCGTAAGTCTGTTCCAGGTGTGTCCGTGGCATAACACTGCCACCTTTACGCGCGAGCCCTTGTCAACGCTGTCGTTGAATATAACCTCTCCGCGCAATTTGCCGCGTGTTCCGTCAAGTTCAAAGTCCTGCTTGCGCCATTTGCTGTCGTAGTCGCCGAAATCGTAACCTTCCACTTCCGCCTGATGAGAACGAGCGTCCTCTAACGAGTGAGCCTTGGGTGTAGACGCCGCTTTCAACGTTGCCTTTGCAATTACAGCCGCAAAAATCATATATAAGCCGAATAGCGCAACTACGCCGCCCAAAACGATCAATACGATGAAGTACCATTCCATAATCTATTTCTCCTCTAAAATTATTCCTGTTTTACCACCTACTGCCAAGGTGAAAATATCCTCTGCTACCTGATTAGGCGTAAACGCCTTTGTGTTATGCCTTTTGCAAAAATCCGAAACGTCCTGATCCGAAAGATGAGCTGACATATTTGTTAGCACTATTGGCGGGCAAACACAGTTAACGGTGATATTGAGAGGCTGCAATTCCTCTGCAAGGCTCTTGGTCAAACCCACTACCGCAAACTTGCTCATACTGTACGCGCTCTCGCAGCTTGCGCCCGTAAGTCCAAATATTGACGACACGTTTACGATTGAACCCCTGTCGCTACGCGTAAGCAGTGGCAACGCCTGCTGACAGCAGAAAAACGCGCTTTTTGCGTTGGTACTTACAACGCTGTCAAATTCCGCTTCGGTCACGTCCTGCAACTGCTTGACAAGCGAAATTCCTGCGTTGTTGACAAGTACGTCCAACTTTTTGAAATACTTGCCAACCCAAGCAAACATTGCCTCAACCTGCTTACAGTTGGACACGTTCGCTTGGTACAGGTGAACGTCACAGCCCGCCGCAACAAGCTTTTTTTTGAGATTTTCCGCAAGTTCAGCACTCTTGTTGTAATTGAGAATTACGGTAAAATTTTCTCTTGCAAATTTTTCAACGGTTGCCGCGCCTATTCCACGCGAGCCACCCGTCACTAACGCTATTTTCATTTCGTCCTGCTTGATTTTATTAAATAAGATACTAAACTAAATTTTATCACAATGAACTGCAATTTGCAATAGGTTAAAAATGTCTCTTTTGTTTGCAAAAAAAATTTAAACTGAAAAGACACGGAGCAAACCGTGTCTTTGTTCATAATTTAGTTTGTTTGATTTATTTGCTTTTATCATTGTATCTATAATTTACACGAGTTTATCAATAACTTTTGACAGGTATTCACTCGGTTGATTATTTAAAACGAATACATGGTATCTTTTCGCAAGAATTACCTTATCGTCATTGCTTTCTTTGAGAATAGAATACGCTTTTTTATAATCAGTAGAATCAAAGACATACACCGTCCCTCCTTCCAAAAGTAGTTCTTCCTCGCCCTCTTCTCCCGTAACAGTGATCTTGTAAAAAGTATATACGTAGTTTATATAGTATTTATCGACGCTTGAACTTGCGCATTCAGGACAAATAATCCGATCTCTACGTTCTCTCTCGAGCACACTAACGTTTTCGCATTGGTTACATGATACAAGAACATGCGAATTATTAGTCACTGTATAGGAAAAACCGTATTTATCAAATAATACGGAGACGTCACGTTTGTTCATTAAACTTTGATATATCGTTGGAACAAAAGCAACCACAATTACTGCAGCAACTATAATTGCAAAAACTAATAATTTTTTTTGTGATTTTTTTTCAGTCTTACTCATTTTTTTCACCTTCCCGCCTTAGTACCTCTTATCCAAAAATTTTATAAATGAATGGTCCAAAGCCTGTTGCAACTCTTCTGATATCCATCACCGCATAACTTCTGAGATGAGCATTGAACTCTTCTGTATCAAGATCGCCACTATTATATACAAGTTCTTCCTCTGGTACCAAATCAAAGTAATAACGGTGAAGTACAAATTGATCGCGTGTTTCGTTCTTTTCTATTTCATTAAAATACTCATTTGCGCTTTCCTCGTTAGCAAATTCTATAATCGTTTCCTTTAGAGTGTCATATCTCGTTTCAGACCCACCACTGGGCAGTTTTATAAATTGCATATAACGGAGCTCAATAGATATGCGACGCAACATATTCTCTGGCAACAACGTCAAACTGTCTTCGCTCTGATTGATGACAGTGATAGTTACGTTGTCCATTTCACGTTCATTGAGAGCCATAAATATACTAAAACTTTTTCTTGCTCCAAGCGCATAGCCTACTGACGTTCTCATTTGCATATCACCGTAAGTTCTGACTCCAAAAAAAATTCCTACTAATAGCAAAACAACTAACAGAATATAGCAAATCGCTATTGCAAATTTTGGTAATCCTTTTCTACTATTTTCACTTCTTACAGAAGTTTCGTTTTGTGATTCACTCATACAATTTTCTCCTTTGGAAATATTTTTCTATTTTTTTCATAATTGTAATAGAATGTTTCTTCCTTGTCAATATTTTAATGGAAAAATTTTTCTATTATATAGAAGGAGGTAGCAATATGCTGAGAATACAGTCTTTGAGATTAGAACACAATTTGAGTAAGCGTGATCTTGCCGAAAAAATAAATTGTAGTCAAAAAGCGATAGACTTCTGGGAACGCGGTGTCAGTGAGCCTTCCGTGTATTTCTTAACTGCGCTTGCCGATTGCTTTGAATGTACTACTGACTATATTTTGGGTCGAGAAAACGATTTAGGAAATATCAACATAACCACTACTTTAACACAGGAAGAGAAAAAGACGCTTGCCTTGTTTTCAAAGCTTGACAGTCGCGAAAAAAAGGAAGTATATAACTACGCGGAATATATCTTGTCAAAACGGACAAATAATTAATATTGGTAAATAGTAGATGAAATATTAGATAAGCCACGGTGTTTTACCACTGTGGCTTTTTACGCTAGATTTTCCCATTCGGAAAGTGTTTGTTCCAGTTCGGCGTTTGCTTGCTTCAAGCGTTCCATAACCTGCGACAGTTTAGAGTAGTCGGCAGCAATTTCGGGAAGCGCCATTTGCCCGTTCAGCTGCTCTACTTCCATTTCCAGTTCGGTGATACGCTTTTCCAATTCCTTTATTTTCTTAGCGCGATTGGTTTCGTCGGCGCGTTGCTTGGCGTTGCGGTAGGTTGACTGAGCAGGTTTTGCAACGGGCTTCACGGGTTCGGAAGGCGTGTTTTTGCGGTTCAAAAAATCGTCGTAGTTGCCCTCGTATACCGTCAACTTACAGTCGTTGAGTTCGGCAATGACGTTTGATACGCTGTTGACAAAATACCTGTCGTGAGAAACGTACAACAGCGTTCCCGTGTAGCTTTTCAAAGCCTCTTCCAAAGCCTCGCGACTGGGCAGGTCAAGGTGGTTCGTGGGTTCGTCAAGCAGTAGCAAATTGCAGTCCTTTGCCATTATCATTGCTATGCCCAACTTGGCGCGTTCACCACCGCTGAGGTCGCCAACCTGCTTGTACACGTCGTCCGCGCCCAACGTCACCTGCGCAAGTAAATTTCTGACTTCAGTTTGCGACATACGCGTGTTGTCAAACCACAGTTGATCAATTACACGAAGATTTGCTTGCAGGTTGATATTTTCTTGGTCGTAGTAGCCCATACGGACGTTTTTGCCGAAGACGATTTTGCCGTAGTCCTGCGGGTTTTGAGAGGCAATTCTGCGTATTAGGGTGGATTTACCTACGCCGTTGAGTCCGAGCAAGGCAACCTTTTGTCCGCGTCTAATTTGCAGTTCGCCGTCATTTAACAGTTGCTTGCCGTCGTAGCCGAGAGTTAAACGTTGAATTGTCAAAGGGAATTCCGACGGCTCCGACGAATAACCGAACTTAAAGCGCGGCGGACGTTCGTCTGATTTGGGTGCGTCAAACCTTTCCATCTTGTTCAAGGCGTTTTCGCGTGACTTCGCCATGTCAGCTGTGGACGCGCGTACCTTGTTGCGCTGAATGTAATCCGTCAGTTTGGCTATTTCACGCTGTTGACGTTCGTATGCTCTGCGTTCGTTTTCTTGCCTTTCAGCCTTGAGCAGCTTGTACTTGGTGTAGTTACCGTTGTACGCCGTGACGCTTTGATGCTGCACGTCCCAAATTGTGTCGCAAAGCTTGTCCAAAAAATATCTGTCGTGTGAAACGACGAGCAACGTGGACTTTTTGTCGGAAAGGAAGGTTTCCAACCAGTCCAACGTCTTGTAGTCAAGGTGGTTGGTCGGTTCGTCCAAAATCATCAATTCGGGGCGTTGCAACAGTAATTTGCACAGCGCGGCTTTGGTCTTTTCGCCGCCGGAGAGCGTGGACACTACTCTATTGCTGAACTCAGTCATGCCCATACCGTTCAGTACCGTCTTGACCTTGACCTCGCATTGATAAGCTTCCGTAACGTCTGCTTCCACTGTCAGACGGTGATATTTGTCGGCAAGAACCTTGTATTCGATGCTATCGAAGTCACAACTTGCCATTTGCTCGGCGATTTCCCTAATTTGCTCTACGAGCTGTGTTTGATAGGCGAATACGGACATCATCTCGTCAAACAGTGTGTTGCTCGAGACGAAATCGCAATTTTGCTTGAGGTAGCCCACCGTCAAGCCGTTTTTGCGCGTAATATTGCCCTCAAACAGCTGCAATTCGTCCACAATGCAACCAAGAAGCGTGCTTTTGCCCGCTCCGTTAGCGCCTACAAGACCGATGCTGTTCCCCTCGTTGACGTCCAAATTGACGTTTTTGAAAATTGTAACGTCGGAGTATCTGAATTCCGCCGACCTTATTTGCAATAACATAATTTTCCCTAAATATTAATTTTGACGGTAAAAACCGTCAAAATTTTAGAATTTAATTGTTTTATTTGATTTTCCTTTTCGCTAATTTGGGCAATTTGCCTTTAAGCGGCATTTTTGTCTGCTGAAACACTCGCATAAATACGAACAGAATAAACGGTGACGCCAATATTGCCACGAGTAGCAACAACAATTGTTCTCTGCCAAGCGCTACGTAATCTAAGAACGCGTAAGTAAACGGTATGAATACGGCTGCTAACACTATCGCCCAAATGCCGACGTACATTGCTATCTTCCACCTGTTGAAGGTCTGACATGCGTAGAACAGCGCAAACAGTCCGCCAAACGTGTAGGTAAGAGTTACGAGTGTGCCAAGCTGTTCTGCTGACGGAACTAACGTTTCGTCGTACATTTGCAATGCGTAAAACGTCACGGTGGTCAAAATGAATGTAAACGACGCCGGCAAGCAACGTTTAAGCACGTTACTGAAGAATTTGCCTTTGATAAGCCGCTCGTTGGGTTGAAGCGCAAGTAGCGTCGTCGGCAAGCCCACTATTACCCAGTCCATGAGCATAACACTCTTGTTGGTAAGTGGCGATTGCATCGTTTGATTGAAGCCGAAATGCAAAACAATCAACAACAAATTGATTAGTATTACGTACACCGTCTTCATAAAGTACATGGACGTTGCGCTTTGAATGTTGTTGACAACTCGCCTACCCTCGGCAACCACCTTGGGAAGGTTAGAAAAGCTGTCATCCAAAAGTACCAAGTGAGACACCTTGCGCGCTGCATCGCTACCGCCTGCAAGAGAAATGGAACAGTCCGCTTCCTTCATTGCAAGTATGTCGTTGACGCCGTCGCCCGTCATTGCAACAGTGCTACCTGCCGCTCTCATAGCCTTTACGAGAATTGCCTTTTGATCGGGAGACACTCTGCCGAATACCGTGTACTTCGTCGCCGCCTCGCGCACTTGCTCGTCGGTCAAACCTTCAAGACTGATGTATTCCTCTGCGTTTTCCACACCCACGCGCATAGCGATGCTGGACACGGAAATAGGATTGTCACCGGAAATAACCTTTATCTTTACGTCGTTTTTCTTGAACCACTCAATGGTGTCCTTGGCGTCGCTACGAATGTGGTCTTCAATTACGATGACCGCAACCGGTCTGCGCGCTTCGGGCAAAGTTTCACTGTTGTAAATAGTCGTTGACGAGTGCGCAAGCAACAGCACGCGTAAGCCTTCCTTGGCATACTTTTCTATTAAATCGTTGACGCGTTCATTAGGAGTTTTCAAAACAAACTCGGGCGCGCCGAGAATGTAGGTGCCGTTGTTTTTGAAGGAAACGGCGGACAGTTTTCTGTCTGAAGAAAAGGGAATGACCGCCAAAGCCTCCAACGCGGGCTTTTGCGGTGAACCAAAGTACTGCTTGAGAGCCTTACTCGTCATGTTGTCCGCTTTTAATGCCGCATTCATGCTGCCGATTATCTCTCGCAGCGTGTAAGTGCTGCTTTGACGCAGGTCTATGCCCTCGATTACGCGCATAGTGCCGTCGGTGATAGTTCCCGTTTTGTCAAGGCACAGCGTGTCAACGCGGGCAAGCATTTCGATACAGTACAGCTCCTGCACCATTGTTTTACCCTTAGCAAGCCTCAAAAAGGACGCCGCAAGCGCGATGCTCGTAAGCAGGAATGGTCCTGCCGGTATCATAGAAATGATAGAGCCTGCCGTGAGTTTGAGCGCAGGTATACCGAAATTCTCGTCGAGATGGAAAACCGAAAAATCCGCCCAATTTGCAACAAGTCCCTGTTTGACAAACGGGTATTCGTAGTTGACCATAAACAGACCTATCGTCATTGGAACAACCACGATAGCTACGAAAATCAAAATACCGTTCAATGCTTTTAGCATTTGGGAACGGGGCTTTTGGAACTTGCGGGCGCGACTTGTTAGACCGGAAACGTAGTTAAACTTACCCACTGCCGTTACCTGCGCCGAACAAATACCCGACACAACGTAGCTACCTGCATAGAGGGTGTCACCTTGACGTTTGACAACCGCGTCGCTTTCGCCCGTCAAAATAGACTCGTTTACCTCAACCTGTCCGCCCAAAACGGTGCAATCGGCAGTGATTTGCTCGCCGCTCATCAGCGTCACCACGTCGTCCAAAACAAGTTCGGTAACTGCAACTTCCGTCCAATCGCCGTCGCGCAACACCTTTATCTTCGGTTCCGTAATGAGATTGAGCCTGTCTAACGTCACTTTGGACTTGATTTCCTGCACAATTGCAATGAGCGTGTTAGTAATTACCACAGGCAAAAACGTGCACTGATCCGCCAAACCGTTCAGGCAAAGTATCACCGCAATGATAATGTAAATAAGGTTGAAAAAGGTAAAAACGTTGGAAAAGATTATACCAAGCACACTCTTGCCGTGCTTGGTCTTGTCAACGTTGACTAAACCTTGCTCTCTGCGTGTTTCAACCTGTTCAGCGGTCAAACCAACGTCCGATGGCGGAGCAAAACGTTCTACACCGTCGAGATTTTTGGCGCGTTTGAGCCGTTTTTTTAGTTGTTTGTTGTCTTTTTCGTTCATATCGTCAGTCTATTTTGTTAAAAGTTCCGTTTCTGTATTCGTAAATAACCTCGTACCCCTGCTCTTTTAGTTGTTTGAGCTGGTAGCCGAAGTTCTTAATCTTTTTGAGCACGGTGACGTTTTGAGTCTTGCGCATACTTCTGCACGTGTTCAACACAACCGTCAGCGTTTGTGCGTCCAAGCTCTTGTCTACGAGCACCGCCGTACCTTTAGCCGCGTTATTCTGTACACCACGTTCGCTCATCAGCAGGGCAATACGTTCAAAGCCTATGCTAAATCCGCAAGCGGGAACGTCGCTGCCTGTGATTTTGCCAATCATTTTGTCGTATCTGCCGCCGCCCGCTACAGCGCTGTTCAAGCCGTCCACCGTAACCTCGTAGATTGTACCGGTGTAGTAGCCCATGCCGCGCACAAGCGTCACGTCAAACACGACACGTCCGTTTTGTACAACGTTGTTGGTGACGAACAGTATCTCGCTTAGATTTTGCTTGACCTCTTGGGGTAGGTAACTGCCCAATTCCTCTACGCACTTAGAAAATGGATTGTCTGCAGAGGTTATGCGATTGATGAGATTGATAAAGTCCACCGCTTTGCCCGGCGCGATACTTTCTATTTCCTGCATAACGCCCGTTACTCCAATTTTGTCCAATTTGTCAAGGGCGATAAACACAGATTGCTTTTGCTCGTCGGTAAATCCCGAACGCTCCACAAGGGCGTTGAGCAAACGTCTGTCGGAAATACGCACGGTTACGTCGTTGAAACCGAGGTTAGACAGCGTACACATGGTTGCGGAAATGAGCTCCACTTCCGCAAGGTTGCTTTCCTCGCCTATCACGTCAATGTCGCACTGTACAAACTGACGGAAACGGCCGCGTTGAGGACGGTCTGCGCGCCAAACGCTGTCCATTTGAATGGACTTGAACACTGCGGGCAGTTGACCCACGTTGTTAGCGTAAAAACGCGCAAGAGGCACCGTTAGGTCGTATCGTAGACCCAAGTCGCACAGCTCGTTGTCCGCGGCGTTTTCCAACTTTTCACCGCGCTTCAAAATTTTAAAAATGAGCTTTTCGTTGTCGCCGCCCTGCTTAGAGGTCAGCAGTTCTATGTTTTCCACGGCGGGCGTTTCGATACGCGTAAAGCCGTAGCTTTCGTAAGTCTTTTGTATGGTTGCCAAAATTTGCTGTCTGAGAGCAAATTCCTTGGGCAGGAAATCTCTCATGCCCTTGGCCGGTGTTTTAGGTAACATTTTTACTCCTAATCAATTACTCAATAATGTATTTGTCGTCGTCAGCCTTCGCGCTGTTGATTTCTGCCGCCTTAGCCTCGTAGCCCTTGCGTCCAAACAATGCGTAAGCGGCATTCTTGCCACCTTCTACGCCCGGTTGATTGTAGGCGTCAACGTCAAACATTGCGCCTGCGTAGGCTGTTTGAAGCTGCATGAGGTACAGCAGCGCGCCAACGTGGTATTCGTCTACGGTGTCAAGGTATATCGTGTAGTTAGCCCTGTGTCGCTGAACGAGGTTGTAGCGTGTGGCAAACAGTTCGCTGTTCATCAGTTCGCCGAGCGTGTGTCCGCACAAGAAATTGACGTCGGGGTAGCTCTCACAACCGTTGGGAATTGTACAATCGTTGCGGAAATTGCCCACTTCGATGAAGGTGATAACCTTGTCGTACGGGCCTTCGTTGAACAGCTGTACCTGACTGTGTTGGTCGGTGACGCCCAAAGCCTTTACAGGAGTTTGTCCGACGTTGACCTTGTTGCCTTCGCTATCCACCTCTTTGCCTAAACTCTCCGCCCACAGCTGAGCATACCAGTCGGCAATGTACTTGAGACTGTCGGCGTACGGCATAATTACGCCGATATTTTTGCCGCTTTTGATGGAAATATACTGAATTGTAGCAAGCGCAAGCGCGGGGTTACGCCACATGTTGTTTGTCTTGCACTTTTTGTCCATTTCGCGCGCTCCGCGGAGCATTTCGGCGATGTCAATGCCCACTACCGCCGCGGGCAACAGTCCTACAGGCGACAGCTCGGAAAAACGGCCGCCTACGCCTTCGGGAATGTAGAAGGTTTCGATGTTGTGTTCCCTCGCAATCTTGATAAGGTTGCCCTTGAACTCGCTTGTTGTAGCTATTACGTGCTCACCCGCCTTGTCGCCGAACCGTTTAACCAGCATGTCCATAATGATGAGGTATTGGCTCATCGTTTCGCTTGTTGCGCCTGATTTGGTAATGACGTTGAAAACCGTCTTGTCAAGATCAATGACGTCGAATAGCGCGTTCATACGTTCGGGGTCCACGTTGTCAATTACGTAGAATTTGGGGCCTTTTCTGACCTTCTTGGGCAGTTCGTTGTAGTACAGGTGTTTGAGCGCAGTAAACACTGCTATCGGTCCGAGCGCCGAGCCGCCTATACCCAAGACTACAAAACTTTCGCAGGTTTTACGTATGCGCTTGGCAGTCGCGTTGATTTGCTTGACTACTTCCTTTTGGTTGTAGGGGCTGTCCATCCAACCCTGCATGTCCTTGCCTCTGCCCGCCTCTACCTTCGCGTGCGCCGCTTCAGCCAAAAGCTGATGCGATTTGTACTCGATTTCGGGGATACCTTGCTCTCCGATTGCGTGTTTCATTACGTTGTTGTAGTTGACCTTGATACTCATATTTTCTCCTCTTTTCGAAGTTTATTCTACACTGTATTTACCCAACAAAGCGGCTAACGCTTTGCCGTGACGTCTATTTGCGTGATGCAGGAAAAACATCACGTATTTGGCAGCAACGCCGCCCGTACTCATTAACGAAATGAGCGGAGTTTCCATTGCGCCGCGGCAAATCATTTGCGCTACGGGGTCGTCGAATCTCTTGGTGGGAGATTGCTTGATTGCCATTCTCTTTACGAATTTGAGCACAGTACGCGCTAATCCTACGTTGACAGCCATGTCTCCCAAAGTGTGTTGAAGAGTGTATTGCCCGCGTTTTGGTGGGGTGTACTCAATCTTTTTTGCATTTGCCAAGGCATAAAACTGCTGTTCGTCAATTTCCCAACCGCCTTGATTACCGTCTTCCTCGCGCAAATTACGTTCAAAGTAGGTTGGATACAGTTCCCTGTCATTTCCTTTGATAGCTTCGCCGTCTACGTCAATTTGTTGAGAAAGAACAACTTGCTCTACGTCCTTGCACACTGCAACGGCGTACTTACCCTTGACTACTCTAAACTGACCGTCAACGAAAATGCTAAACGCACGACTTTCAACGTGAACGGTAACATCTTCACTCTCACCGCCCTTAACAAATACTTTAGTAAATCCTGCAAGTTGGCGTTTCGGGCGCATGTAACCGCAGTCGCAGTTGTCTACGTAAATTTGCACTACCTCGCTTGCGTCGCACTTGCCCATATTTTTGACGGTGACGTTCACGTCGTAACCGTCGGCTGTCTTGGCAACTTTTAGGTTGGAGTAGTCGAAATGCGTATAGGACAGTCCGTAGCCAAAGGGGAACTGAACGGGTACGCCAAAAGTATTGTAGTAACGGTATCCAACGAATACGCTTTCGCGGTGTTCATCTACGTCGTAGCCGTTAGCAAAGTAGTTGTAGCATGGCGTGTCGGACAGCTTAAGCGGGTAGGTTTCAGCAAGCCGTCCGCTTGGACTAACGTTGCCGAATACCAAATCGTAAATGGCTTCCGTTACCGCCTCGCCACCCAAATACACGTTGAGTAGCGCCTTTACTTGGTCGAGCCACGGCGTTACGAACGGTGAGCCGCCAAAAGCAACGAACACTACGTTGGGATTGTGCTTGGAAATTTCTTTTAGCAGACTTTGCTGACAGTTGGGTATGTCCAGTTTACTGCGGTCATAGCCCTCGCCCTCAAAGTCGTCGGTAAGTCCGCCAAAGAAAAGCACCGTGTCGCATTTCACTGCAAGCTTTGCAGCTTCCTGTTCCAACTGTTCGTATACGGTGTCGCCGTAGACGCTGTAGCCCTTGGCGTAAGTGAATTCTACGCCGTTTTCTTCAAGAACCTGCAAAAATGACTTGCACTGAGCGTTGACGTGACTGCTTCCCGCGCCTTGAAAACGGGGTTTTTCCGCAAGCTCACCCACAACGAGCAACCGACTGTTTTTGTGAAGTGGCAAAATGCCGTCGTTTTTGAGCAAAACTGCCGAATCTGCAGCTATTCTTCTGCACAGCTCGTGGTGCTTGCCGTAGTCAACAGGCTGCTTGTTTTTCTCAACGTTGCACTTTTGAACAAGCTCAACGACTTTGGACGCAGCCCTGTTCAAGTCCTTTTCATCCAGTTCGCCGCGTTCTACCGCCTTGACGGTCTTTTGCTCGTGGAAGTAACCTCCGTCAGGCATTTCGAGATCCAATCCTGCCGCGTAGGCTTTGCCCATGTCGTAGCTTGCGCCCCAGTCGGACACAACCAAGCCCTTAAATCCCCATTCGTCGCGTAAAATATCCGTCAAAAACCGCTTGTTCAAAGCGCAGCTGTCGCCGTTTATTTTGTTGTAAGCCGCCATTATCGTGTAGGGTTGCGCTTGCTTTACCGCCCTTTCGAATGCGGCAAGGTAGATTTCCCGTAGCGCCCTTTCGTCCACTATCGCGTTCATCGTCATACGGCGGGTTTCCTGTGAGTTCACGGCAAAGTGCTTGAGTGAACAACCAATGCCTTTCGCCTGCATAGCGAAAACGAAATTCGTTGCAAGTTCACCTGCAAGCAGCGGATCCTCCGAAAAGTACTCGAAGTTGCGCCCACACAAAGGACTGCGTTTGATGTTCACGCCGGGACCAAGTACTACGGAAACGTCCTCTGCTATTGCCTCGTCCGCTATACTTTCAGCAATGGCTTGAGCGTTTGCTCTGTTCCAAGAACTTGCCACCGCCGACGCCGTTGGAAAACAGGTTGCGCGATTGCTGTCGTTGATTCCGTGGTTAGAATCTGCTTGCTTGCGTAAACCGTGCGGCCCGTCCGTCATCATGATAGTCGGCAAGCCGTTTACTGAATTTGTGTGCCAGGCTCCTTGACCGTGCGTCAATGTTGCCTTTTCAGCAACGGATAAATTGTTTACGAAAGCCTCAACGTCCATTGTTTTCCACCTTTTTGCAGCGTAAATTGCAACAAAATATACTTATCTATCGTATATATTAGCATAAAATATCTACATTGTGTACTGTTGGCGCGCAAAATTTCAAATAAATTATATTTTTTATATTATATTGAAATTCCCTATAAAATACTGTATAATTTACGTTGAAACAGCGGCTCACACTAACAAAAATCAGCCGCTACGGCAAAAACAATAGCAAAAAAGGCTACAAACAGGTGAAAATATGAAAAATCAGTGGTACAAAGAGGCAATTTTCTACCAAATTTATCCGCGCAGCTTCAAGGACAGCAACGGCGACGGAATAGGCGACATTCGCGGCATAATTTCCAAAATAGACTACCTCGTCGATTTGGGTATTGACGCAATTTGGTTTTCGCCGCTGTACGCAAGCCCTAACGCCGATTACGGCTACGACATTTCCGATTACAAAGCGATAAACCCCGAATACGGCTCCATGGACGAGTTCGACGAAATGGTAAAGCTGCTTCACTCAAAGGGAATCCGCGTCATAATGGATTTGGTAATCAACCACACCAGTGACAAACATCGGTGGTTTGAAGCTTCGAGAAGTTCACGCGACAACGAATACCGCGACTACTACTATTGGGCTGACGGCAAGGGTAAGGACGGCAAGCGCCCGCCAAACAACTGGACGAGCTTCTTCCTCGGTCGCGCTTGGCAGTACGACGAAAGGACGAAACAGTGGTACTTGCACCTATTTGACAAAAACCAGCCCGACCTCAACTACTCCAACCCGAAGGTGATGGACGAAATCAAGGAAATACTACGCTTCTGGCTTGACAAGGGCGTGGACGGCTTCAGATGCGACGTAATTACACTGCTTTCCAAGACGGCAGGACTCCCGAACGGCAAACCGAGCATTGCGCTGACGGGTTCGGAGCACTACATTGACGGTCCGCGCATGGAAGAGTATCTCGGACAGTTACAAGAGGTGCTCAAGGAATACGACGCCTTTACTGTGGGCGAAAGCGTGTTTATCACCGTGCCGAAAGCACTCCGCTACACCACCGAGGGCAAGGAATACCTAACGACTGTGTTTGCATTCGACCACACTTCAGCGGACAACTACTTTGGCATAAAACAGCTGCCGCGCAAGTTTAGTCTACTTCGCTTGAAAAAAGCGATAAGAACTTGGCAGCAAGGACTTTACGGCAAAGGCTGGAACACGCTGTTTTGGGAAAATCACGACCAAGCGCGCGTAGTGGGCAGATACTGTTCGGACACAGTCAACCGTGAGGCAGGAGCAAAAATGTTGGCGACTGTGATGCTGACGCTTTCAGGCACTCCGTTTATCTATCAAGGACAGGAGTTTGGCACCACCTCAATTCGCATGCAAGACCTCAACGACTACCGCGACGTAGAAAGCTTACGCAGCTACAACACATTGAAAAAGCTGTTTGGCAAAAAGGGCGCAATGAAGCGAATAGCCTACTGCTCACGCGACAATGCAAGGACTCCCGTGCAGTGGAACGACTCGAAAAACGCAGGGTTTACTGACGGCGACGAAACTTGGCTCAAGGTCAATGACAATTATGTTGAAATAAACGCCGAGGCAGCTGAAAAAGACGAACATTCGGTGTTAAACTACTACAAAAAGCTAATTAAACTGCGTAAGTCGGACAAAGCGTTCGTGTACGGAACCTACAAGGATTACTTAAAACGAAGCAATAAAATTTGGTGCTACGAGCGTGAAAGCCAATACGGCAAACTGCTCGTTGTGTGTAACTTTGCAAATAATTCCATCAACTTTACACCGCCGAAACAGGTGGCAGGTGACGGCGAATACAGGTTGATAACTTCCAACTACGACGACTCACCCGAAAGCCTACAAAAGACAAAACTTCGCCCCTACGAGGCACTTGTGTTTAAGAAAGCGGAATAGAAATGCACCACAAATCAATCAAATAATATGTATTAACAAGGCTCAATTCCTAAGGAATGAGCCTTTTTGAAAAATAAAAAAATTGCTTATCTTAGTTCAGATAAGCAATTTGAATTTGTGGTTAAAAAAGGGAATGGGGTTCCGCTACAAAACAGTCGCAGTAAAGCGGTTTGTTTTGGTTGGTCATAAATGCTGCTAACAAGGCTTAGCGACCCTGTTTTAGTGGAACCCCCGAATCCTACTATTCGTCGTCCTCGGTTTGCTTGCCGCGCTCGAAAACCGCTTCGTCTGCCGCGGTCTTGATTTCGCGCTTTACAAGTCCCTTATTGATAAGTTCTACAATGCCCTCGTAGGGAAGGTAGAAGTCTTCGGAAACGTAAGCAACGTTGCGATCGACGCCCTTCTGCTTCATTGCCTCGCCAATCAATTCCAATGCAAACTTGACGTGCTTGTCATTCTTCAGGCGGATGAGAGCGGGAGTTTCAGCGTAAGCAGGAACCTTTGACGCGTCTTCAACGTCGAACTTGGAATTGGCGTAGTCGTTGGGGTTCAACGGCAGGAACAGACACAAGGTCTTTCCGCGGTATGCCAACATAGCTACTACTTGCTTGTTCGCCTTGAAGGTTTCGCGTTTCCAGCTTATGCGAGCTTTAGCTTTTTGGAAAGATAGAAGTTCGTTCTTGACTTGAGTGTACCAGTGCTTCACGTCGTCGTCGGACTGAATGAAACGCGCGGTAAAGCTCTTGTCGTAACGCAGCTTGCCAGCCTCAATGGACTCCTCGTCAATGATGACGGTTTCTGCGGGTTGTTCCTTAACAACGACGCGTTCAACCACTACGGGTTTCTCAACAACCGTCTCGACCACGACAGGCTTTTCGACGATCTTTTCTACTTCTACTATCTTTTCAACCACTACGGGCTTTTCAACGATTTTCTCAACTACTACCGGCTCTGCGGGTTGTTCCTTAGCCTCTACGGGAGCGGGTTGTTCTTCCTTAACTTCCGCAACGGGAGCATTCTTGATAGAAATCGTGTAAATTGCCGTTTGGTCTGCGTATTTGACGGTTACGAACTTGATTCCGGCCTCACTGACGTCGGGGCGAAGTACGTAGCATACCTTAATTTCGCTAACGTTGGACAGTCTGTCAAATACTTCATTGTCTACTACGGAGTAGGCAATAATTGTTTCGGTGAGGGGTTCAAGGTTGTAGTTTGCGCGTACAAGCAGTCCGTCGCAATTAAATTCCTCGCCAACCGTGAATTCGCGTTGTACTACTCCCACGTCAAGATTGATACCTGTAAGTACTCTTTCAACCTTTTCGGATTCCTTTACAGGTTCTGCCGCAGGGGCAGGAACTACGATAACTTGCGGTTGAGGTTCTGCGACGGCTGCCACAGCAGCAGTTTCCTCAACTGCTGCGGGCTTCGTCTCTTGCTTTTTAACTACTTTTTTCTTACGGATTTCTTGGACAACGGGTTCTTCGTCCTCTTCCTCTTCTTCGTAAACAATGACCTTTTCCACTACTCTTTGTTTTCCGCCGCGTGTGCGAGCAAGCAGAACAAAGAAGATAATGATACCGATAAACACAATTACCGCTTGAGCAATGTATAGCCAAAACATCGTGTCGTGCAGATCAATGTCCATGCCGTACAATCCAAAAAAATCTACTACATTCAATAAATTCAACATGTGTCGTACCTCGCTTATCTCTTCATTCTGCGACTGATGATAGCCGCCACTGCAATTAGTCCGAACAATTGGGCTACAATTGCCACAGCTGCCAAACCGATGTCGCCTTCGGAGTACTCAACAAGTCTGTCGTCACAGCCAAGGCACCTACCGAACAGCCACTTGTGTTCAACATCGAGATGTTCGCCGCATACTTCGCAATCTCCGCTGTGACTATGCTCGCCATCCGTAGTCCATTCGGATACGGTGTGTTCAGCTTCGTCTGTTTTCGCTCCGCATACTGAACATTCGTGCCAGTGACCGTTCTCGTCAGTTACGTAATCATCGCCAAATTCGTGAGCTACGCTTACGGTAAGTCCGCAAACTTCGCAAACGCCGCTGTGAGTTTCGTTACCGTTGCTTGTTCCGCTTGTTACGACGTGTTTACAGTCGGACGCTGTTGTAAGTACGAATCCGCATTCCTCGCACTCATTGTCCTTGTTGAGGGTGTGAGCTTTCGTTACCGTTTCGCCGCATACTGCGCACGAGCCCGTGTGGGTTGTAGCGTTTGTCGGAGTCCAGCCACCTACTGCTACTTGGTGAGCTGTTACGTTTTCGCGAGCGCCGCATTCACATTCGTCCCAGTGGCTTACGCCGTCATGTTGATTTGTCTTGTTGTAAACGTGTTCGTGTGGGGCGATTTCTTCGCCGGGGTTAATCTTGCCTGCGCCTTCTTTCCAGCTTTCGAGCGCTGATACGCCGTTACCAATTAGGTTGCCGCTGTTGTCAAAGTAGGTGTCGCAAATACTGCATCTTGAATATGCTCTTACGCCCGGTGTGTCACCTACGGGGTTCTGTTGCGCCGTGCGGTTTTTCGCAAGACCGTTGTCGTGTAGTTGTTCGTCATTGTGAGTACAGCTGTCGCACTTGCGTGAGTGGTTACCCGCTGATACTGTCCAATTACTGCCGTAGCTGTGATCAGCATATGTTCTGTAGTTGCAGGCTGAGCACTCTTTGTAGTGTTGACAGTTGTCATATTCAATCCAGCTGCCATAGGAGTGGGTTACGGGGTCAGATTGCTTGTTTCCGCATACGGTACACTCTTTCCAGTGACCGCTTTCATTGCTCAGCCAGTTGCCGTTGTAGCTGTGGGCAATTTTGTCAATCTTGCCTTCGCCAACGTTGTCAAGCCATTGTTCAATGTCCTTGTTAATCAGTTGCTTGCCGTCTGCGTCCGAGAAATACTTTTCGCAAACTTTGCAGTACCAGTAGGGTTGTTGACCGTATTCCGTACAGCTTGCCGTCTTGCCACTGAATGAAATCAAGTTGTGCGCTTCGGTGAGAGTGTAGCCACAGTTATCCTCTTTGCAAGTGTGAGTGTGCTTGCCGTCGGATACGCCCCAACCATTACTGAAGTCGTGAGGTTTGGGGTCATCCTCAAGGGCTTTACACGTTGCGTCAGTACACTCTCTCCAGTGAGAGAAGTCGTCATGCTGCCACTTGTAAGTGTGTACGTGAACGTCGCCTACATCGTTGAAATCTACTCTGTGGATACAACCTGCTACTGTACATTCTTGGTAATACTTGCTACCGTCAACATCTTTCTTCAGCTCGCTAAGAACGTGAGCTTCCTTGATTTCCTTGCCGCAGCCGTCGCAGTTACCCTTGTGGTTAACGTTGTCGTCCTTTGACCAAGAAGTTACACTGTGAGCTTCGCGTTTTACCTGTCCGCAGTCGCCACATGTCTTGGTGTGGTCGCTTTCTGCGGGCGTCCAACTGCCGCTCCACTCGTGCGTTGCCTCGTTGTATCTGCTGTTACATTCGGTACAAGTCAGCCAGTGACCGTCAAGGTTGTGGTTGCTTTCGGACTTGAAATCGCCGTTAGGTGTGTGCGCTGTTGTCACAGTTGCTCCACAGTCGTTGCAGCGTCCTTCGTGGTTGGTGTCGTTTACCTTCTTGACAATTGTTACAACGTGCGCTTGCTCTTCAGTTGTGTGACTGCAGATTTCGCACTGTTGATAGTGCTTGCCGTTACTGTTGTCTTTGTAGGACAAGATATGGTTACCGCTGTTGTAATTTTGATGGCAGGTTTCGCATTCCTTGTGGTGTCCGCTGCCATCGGTTACCCATTCGCCACCGCTGTGGGAAGTTACGTTACTCAACGCATCGCATTCCGCACACTTGTACCAGTGGCTTACCGCGTCAAAACGCAATTCGGTGAATTTGTGTACGTGAACGTCGCCTACATCAAAGGTTACCTTGTAGTTGCATCCTTCAACAGTACACTCTTGATAATATTTGTCGCCGTCGGATTCTTTCTTCAGCTCGCTGAGTACGTGAGTTTCCTTGATTTCCGCGCCGCATTCGCAAGTTCCTTTGTGGTTAGCGCCGTCATCTGCGTTCGTCCAAGACGTTACGCTGTGAGCTTCGCGTTTCACCTGTCCGCAGTCGCCACAAGTCTTAGTGTGGTCGTCGCCTGCGTTCGTCCAACTGCCGCTCCACTCGTGTGTTACTTCATTTGCTTTGCCGTTACATACAGTACAGGTCTGCCAGTGACTGTTCAGGTCGTGGTTGCCTTCTGCTTTGTAGTCAGTGTTGAGCGTGTGTTCTACCTTTACAGGAAGTTTACATTCTGTACAGTAACCTTGGTGTCCGTCGTTGTCTACAAAGGTTGCAATGGTTACTGTGTGCTTAGCGCGAGACGCGCCGTCTTCCGTTTGGCAAACCGTACACTCTCTGTAGTGTTCGCCCTTGCCGCTGTCAAGCTGCCATTCTCCCCAAACGTGAGCTGTGGAGTCAACGGGAATAAGTCCGCCGTTGTCGCCTGATTGGTTCTTCCAGCTGTCAAGGTCAATAAGCTTTTCACATGCTTCGTCAGAGAAGTACTTGTCGCATACAGCGCAATGGTAGTAAGCCTTGGTTCCCGTAGCCTTACACGTCGGGTCAACTTGCGCTATCGTTTCCTTTGCGTGAGCGTTGTGTTCGTACTTTTGATGACAGATTGCGCATTCCTTGTAGTGCTTGCCGTCAGCTACCTTCCACTCAAGCTTGTTCCACTCGTGAGTAACTGCATCATCGCTTCTCTTAGCCTTGCAATCCTTACATTCGTACCAGTGTCCGCTGAGGTCGTACTTGAGGTTTTCAGTGTCCCAATTGTGACCAGCCGTAGCTTCTTCCGAACCGCATACTGAACAGTAACCGATGTGGTTAGAACCGTCACCGCTGTCAACCCATCTTGTGACAACGTGATCTTCGTGGTTGGATTCGTAATTCGAGCATACCGTACAAGTCTTGTAGTGCTTGTTAGAGCTGTCCTCGTTCCACTGAATACTGTGCGCTGCCGTAATAGCGGTCTTGTCACAGTCTACGCAGTTGCCGCGGTGATTGTCGTCGTCGGCGCTGTTCCAAGTTGTTACCTTGTGTTCTGCGTAATCCTTTTTGGCGGTACAGCCTTGTCCGTGGAACTTACAATTATACCAGTGACCGTTGTTGTCGAATGATTTGGTTTGTTCCCAATCGTGGTTAACGGTAAGAGTCAGGTGACAAATTCCGCACGTACCGGTGTGAGATTCGCTACCGTTGCTTGACCAAGCCGTTACCGAGTGGTTTGCGTGGTCAGTTTCATAACTGCAATCCTCGCACACCTGATAGTGATTGTTGCCGCCATCATCGTAGTACTTATCGTTGTAGTTGTGATGTTGCAGTGAACTACGGTGAGCGCTGTTGTGTACGCATTCGTGGTAGTGACCGCCGTCACCGTCGTAGTGCCAGATGTCATCCCATTCGTGTTCGTTACCTGTGCGGGCAACGTTACCTGCATTGTTGAGCCAGTTGGTAAGGTTGCTTATTTCTGACGTGCCTTCTTGGTTGGAGAAGTACTTTTGGCAAACGTCACATTGCCAGTAGTCCTTGTGTCCGTCCTGTACGCAAGTAGGCTCGGTAGCGTCTATCTTAGTGAGTTGGTGAGTGTCCTCGAAGAATCTTTGGTTACAAATATTGCATTGACCCTTCCAGTGCTTTCCGCCGCTTGCAGACCAGGTTTCTTCCGTAAATTCGTGAGCCACTTCATTTACCTTGCCGTTACATACTTGGCAAATCTTCCAGTGACTGTTTTGGTCGTGCTTGTCGGCGTCAGCATAGTCGCCTGTTGCGGTGTGAGTTTCTTCAACGTACAGTTGACACTCTTCGCAATAGCCGCCGTGCTTAGCTGTGTCTAAGTATACAATGTGAGTCAGGTTGTGGTCGCCGCTTTCCGTAGCTTCGCACAAAGTACACTGTCTTTCGTGCTTGCCGTTGCCTGCGTCTGTCCAGCTGCCCCAAACGTGAGCGGATGAATCAATACCTAATTGTCCACCACCGCTTGTTTCGGGAATTTGTTTCCAATTGTTAAGGTCGCTTATTTCGTTTTCACCTGCTTCGTCGGAGAAGAACTTGCTACATACCAAGCATTCCCAGTACTCCTTGATACCTGTTTGTTTGCAGGTCGCAGGTTCTGCTTCGTGCTTAGTTAAGTAGTGACTTTCCTCGCGAGCCTTGTGGTGACAAGTCTTACATTCTCTGTAATGTTCGCCGTCTACTGCTACCCAGTCATCAAGCTGGTGGTCGTCTACATCATTGCGTGCAGTACAGGACAGGTCTTCACATTCGTGCCAATGGTGACTTTCGTCAACCGCCCATTCTTGCGACCAAGTGTGTTCGTGAACGTCACCGCTGCTGCCTTGTGGGTCAGTTTGGTAGTCGCAGTCGGAGCACTTTTGATAGAACTTGCCTTCCTCATTCTGCTGCCACACCAGGTCGTGCGGCTGGGTGAACTCCTTACTGCACGTTTCGCAAGAGCCCTTGTGATTAGCATTGTCTGGCTGTTTTGTCCATGTTTTTACGGTGTGGTCTTCTTTATATATCTCACCGCATTGGTCGCAAAGTTTGTAATGGTAATCATCGGCTTGCGCCCAACTTCCACTCCAGGTGTGCTTTACGTACCCCACTTTGTCGCCGCACACGCTACACGTCGTCCAGTGTCCGTCGTGGTCGTGATTGCCTTCGTCGGTGATATTGCCCGTCGGCTTGTGGTCTTCGGTAATTTCAAGATGACACACTGTGCAGAATCCCTTGTGCTTGTTTTGGGCATCAAGAGATACACCGTACTGAATGGTGTGCGGTGTTGATTGAGATTTATATTCGCATCCTGTGCATTGTTGATAGTGGTTGCCGTTTCCGTCGTCAACCCATTTCAGGTCATGCTTACTGTGTGTAAGCCCCGCCGCTTCCGCGGCAGAGGATAGATTTAAGTGAAGCGCGGGACGAACGGCGTAAGTACCAGACACGTCGAGACCACTGCCAACGCCGCCGGCACCCAGCACGCACGCACGGTGGCTATTATAAACAGAGGAACGCAGCCAGGACCAGTCTGCTGCGGTATTATCAAATGAATTCTGAATCTTGGAAGTGCCCCACAAACCAACGAAAGTACGTCCGTCGCTGTGATCCATACCGGTCTCGGGAAGAGAAGGCAACCAAACAAGGTCGTCAATCCAAGCGGTGTAACCGGGTTTGTTAATCCAGTTGTACGCGCCGTTTGAGTCGCTGTACGAACCGCCAAGACCCCACGCGTCGTTGTTCAAGATACCGTCCCACCACTGGCTGTTGTTGCTTGTAGCGCGAAGGTTTCTTGCTTGTTGACCGTCATATTGCCACTTCATGTAACGGGGCGCAACAAGGTAACTCATCAAGCCGATATTGTCGGTTGTGAAGTCATAGAACTCGGTGTTAGCCTTGTTGTTCTCGGGAGTTATATAACCGTGGTTACTCGTAGCCGTTGCGTTTTGTCCGTTTGCTGCGGGACTGTAGTAGTCTCCGCCGTTGTTAAGTACGGACGCGCGCATGAAACTGATACCGTAGTTGTTGGACGGGTAGTCGGTATCTGTGCCAGTGTGAGAACCTGTGTTTGTTCCCGTGTCATAGTACTGGTTCCAAGTGTACTTACCTGTCGATGTGTTTGCAAGCCACAATGTTAGTACCTTGTCGCCGTCGTCTGCCTTGCCCTTTGCAGGAGCAATGGACTTGGCATTGTTAGCGGTAGCTTGGTCTGCCTTGGAATAGTAGACCGCTATCCACTTCTTACCGCCAAGTTCGACGATAATGCTCTTACCTGCTACCGACTGTCCTTGGGCAGTAGCTACAGGCAAGCCTGCATACGTGCCGTCGGTGCTTCCAAGAGCCGTAAACAGTTTCTTCAATTCGGAAGCGGTAAACGACTTAGTACTACTGTTGTAAATGTTGTAGGACGTAAGCTTGTTCAATTCCGAACCGGTGTACGCTTCTGCGGTTGTCGTCGTGAGACACACAGCGGCAATCACCGACGCGCACAGTATCACTGCTAACAAAGCAAGCGATACTTTGTAAAGCGTTGATTTTGTCTTAGGCATTGTGAGTTTTCCTCCAAATAGTGTTCGATAATAAAAAAGGTGTGGCCCCCTAAAGAGTCACACCTTGCATTGTATCTCTTTAGGTTGCCACACCGTCAACAATATTGTGTCGCGCAAAAAGGATTTTGGGAACACTACTTGAAGAAAGAGACACTCAATGCCTTAGTTTATACCAAGTAGTATTGCCTAAAACTCCCGCGAAAAATACGCGAAACCTTTAACATAATATTGGTGACGTTGTGGCACTGTAAGTATATGTTGTTTGAAAAGAAATGTCAACCCATAGTTTAAAAAAAAATAAAATTGCACCCATATCGGAAAATGGGGGTTGAAAATACGCTAAAAAACCGCAAAATGCGACAAAAATGTTATACAATAGTTTGATTTGTGTTTGCTGATCTTTGAAAAAACTCGGAAAAATTACAAAAAAAATGACTCAACCGCTTGAATAAGCTCATAACCGAAAGCCGTAGTATGCCACTTGCGGCGTAAGGTTAAGGTTGAGTCTGTTTTACCACGCTTGCCATTAAGGCAAAATGCGAGGCAGGACAAAAGCCCCTTCAACTCGTTTCAAAATACTGTTCGACGGTCAGTGTACGCGTCGAATACGGGAAAATATCCTACTGTCTCATCTTTTGTAAAGTAGGCGAGTGAAGCGCGGGACGAACGGCGTTAGTATTAGATACGTTGTTATTACTGTTAACGCCGCCGGCACCCAGCACGTTAGCATTGTTGCTATTATTATTATTAGCGGAACGCAGCCAGGACCAACCGTCACGAACAAAACTTTTGCCCCATGTGATCATTATAGCATTTAATATTATAAAAAGCAACAATATCATCCTAATTTTGATACGCTCGACTTACTTGTTCTTGGTGGCTTTTACCCAGCCGTTTAGCAGCTTTTTGCACTCCACAATCTGCTTGGCGATGACGGACGTTTGGTGCAGGTTTATCGCGCCCTTGCTCCTTGCCGTTTCCGCAAAGAAATCGACAAGATTGATGCTTACAAGCGCGCTCTTTTGATAAGCGATACGGTTTTCCGCCTCACGCTCGAAGTTGGCGCGGTAGAGGTTTTCGATTATGTCCACCGAGGCGTTTTGAAGTCGGGTAATTATGCTCCAACGGAACTTCTTGGGCGACTTTTCCGTGATTACGAAAATGTACTCGGACAACTTCTTGGCGCAGGTGAACACCGCCATTTCCCTGTCGTGGGGCGCGTCGAAGTCGTGAATGACAAATGGCTTTCTGCCCGCGCGTTGCGCTTCCTCTTCGGTTATTTCGTTTGTTTTAAGTTCGGTTGCTATTTCATTTTCTATCTCGGTTTTTACCTGTTTTTCTTCTTTCATATTTTCCTCTTTTTCTTTTGTGATTTTGACAAAGGACGACTATTATGATTACTTTATTGTTTGCACCGTGAGAAGCGAGATGGCGAACGTGTTACGCTACAAGACAGTCTCGTTTTGTAGCGTAACACATGCCTCATTCCTCGTTGTCCGATGTGGCTATCATTGGTAAAAGCTTTTTGTTAAGTTCGTTTTCTAATCTGGCGTTTCTTGCGTGGCACAAATGTCCGTGCATTGCCGTCATTGACACTTTGACGCGTTCTTTGTCGATTGTGCCGTCGAGGTACGCCTTTTTGAGCAGCTTTGCCCGCCAACGGAAGCGACGTTTGGTTGGCTTCTTGACAGTCTTAACCAATTTACCCGTGGGCGTTACGTGATAGCGAAATCCAAGATAAGTTACGCCGTTTTTCAATGGAAAAATCTGCGTTTTGGTGTTGAGGGTCAAACCCAACCGCTCCACCATCTTTTCAATTTCGCTGAGCACGTATTTCAAGTACTCCTTGTCCTCGTGAACGGCAACAAAGTCATCCATATACCGCGAATACACTTTTACGTGAAGCTGCTCCTTGACAAGCCTGTCCACAGGGTCGAGAAAGTACATTCCGAATATTTGACTGGACTGGTTGCCGATGGGTATGCCCCGTTCGGTGTTGTAGCCCTCGCCGTATGACTGCAACCCGTATCTTGCCAAGTAGTCGGGCGAGGTGTGATAGCTGTCGATGACGTAGGCGATGTAGTCGCGAAGCTTCGGGTCGAGTATCTGAGAGCATACCGTTTCCTTCAGCTGCGCGTGCGGAATAGAGGGAAAGTACTTCAGAATGTCGCACTTCAAAATGTAGCCGTTTGGTCCGTGTTTTGAAATAAACTTGTTGAGCATTTTTTCAAACCGCCCAAGAGCGAAGTGCGTACCTTTACCCTTTTGGCACACGCAGTTGTCTATCATTGCCCGCCTTGTGAAGTAGGGAGCAAGTACGTCGTCGCAGAGAACGTGCTGAATAACGCGGTCGGAATACCACAGAGTTTGTATCTCGCGCTTTTTCGGCTCGTAGACAACGAATGAGTGGTACCTGCTTAGCCTGTACGTGCCGCTTTGAAGCTTTTGGTACAAGTCGTAAATGCGTTCGACCATGTTGATTTCGAAGTTGACGACGGGCTTCTTGGTGCGTTTGCCTGCCCGTCCGTGTAGGTGGGCTCGGTACAGCGCTTCAAACGAAAAAATCTCATTGAAGGTTTTGGTGATCATAACAGTCTTGTCCTTTGTGAAATTTATTCTTCATTACGCGTTTGAAAGCGTTAATGAACACACCTATTCTACTATATATACTGTTTGATTGCATCAAAAGTAAAGATAAATTTTGCGAATTTTTCGATATGGGTGAAAAAAATTTTATAATAAAAGAAAAAAGGACAACCCATGTTCGCGGATTGCCTTCTTTTTGATGTCAGTCGTTGGAGGTCAACAAACCTTTTACGTAGTCGTCGGGAGGGCTTTCAACGTAGCTCACGTAGGGAAGTTCGCTTGCGTCCTGTTGGTAAATCTTGACAGTGAGTTTCCTCGTTTGACCGTTGTACACTACGCAGTTGAAAACGAACGTTGGAGCGAAGCCGTCCTTTTCTATCATTACTGTAACCGTGCCCCAGTCCGTAATAGAACTGTCGTAGCAATTGGTGTAGCTGCCGAGTTGAATCGTAGGAGACATACCTTTGTTGTCCGTGTAGAAGCTAAGCTCGCCAACCGTCACCTTGGCGTTGTGGACGGGCGCGTCGTTGAGGTCAACTACTGCGATTTTTAAGTAGGTGTCCGTCACCGCCACAGTTACGTCGTTTGCCTTGTCTACTGCCGAGAGGACTACGATTACCATTGCCAAAATTGACAGCGCTACTGCTACACCTTTCAACGTTGCTTTCATATGGGTAATATATGAACGGCGAGGTGATTATATGTCAAAGCAACAGCCTCTCAATCCGACAAGATAAAGACAATTTCCGCCATATAAAAACGGACTTTTGATATATAAAAATGCTTATCTTTTTTAGATAAGAAATTATTGTGTTAGTTATATTTAAAAAGATATGAAGATTGCGTGAAATCAAAAAATTATGATAAATAAATATAAACAAAAAATATAAAAAATGCTTATCTCATTTTAGATAAGCATTTGATTTATTTATTTAAGTCCGCCGTCGTTGATATAAAGAATACCGATTGTATTCGCGCCGCAGTGAGTTGTTACCGTGCAGCCCGCAGTTGTTTCAAGCACTTCGTCGAATATGCCCCAGCTCTTGACAGTTGCTATCACTTCTTCTGCTGTGCCATCGTCCATTTGGGTGTGGGTCACGAAGCAACGTTTTGGGTCGGGGTTGGTCATTTTCGCCTTGATGCTTTCGCAGTACTTGTCAACGCAACGGCGGTAGCGACCCATGGGTTTGGACTCTACGCCAATCAGACCGTTTTTGACTTCCAAGCAGGGTTTAATTTGCAACAGGTTTGCCCCTAAATACGCGAGTGACGAGCATCTGCCGCCCTTGTACAAAAATTCCAACGTGTTGACGATAAAGGAGGATTTGGTCGCCTCGGTTCTGCTTGTGGCGCGGTCGGCGATTTCCTTTGCGGTAAGTCCCGCCTCTACCATGTCGCAAGCGTCCAAAACAAGCAGACCTATACCCGTACTAAGCTGACGGCTGTCTACTACAAACACATTTTCGAAGTCGTGAGAAGCAAGCTCCGCATTTGCGTAGGATGCCGACATATCCGCCGATATTGTGAAGTGCACTATTGCGTCGTATCCCTCGTCAAGTATGCCTTGGTAAAATTCCTTGTATTCCTCTGCGCTACGGGCGCCCGTCTTGGGGAGCTTTTTCGTGGAGGAGTAGAAGTCGTAAATGTCCTGAGGCTTAATTGACACTCCGTCAAGATAGTCATTTTCGCCTAATGACACGTGCAATGGCATTGTAGGAATGTTGTACTTTTCAAGTAGCTCTTGAGACAGATCTGCGGTACTGTCTGCGCTGATACGAATTTTCATTTATTGTTTACCCCATTTTTACTAAAATTTTAAGAGACGTTGCAACTCTTCCGTCCGCTGATGGATGATTCTATTCGCTGCAACCCGTGCAATTTTCACAATTGTCGCAAGTAGGCTGCGGATCGTGAGCGTTAACGATTCTGCCAACCCCAACAACCGTGCAGTCATCGGGAACGTCTTTCAGTACGACGGAATTGGCGCCGATTTTCACGTTGTTGCCTACCGTTATGTTACCGAGCACCTTTGCGCCCGCGCCCACCACAACGTTGTTGCCAAGGGTCGGATGGCGTTTGTTGTGTTCCTTGCCGGTACCGCCCAAGGTTACGCCTTGATATATAGTACAGTTGTCGCCGATAATTGCCGTTTCGCCTATCACTACGCCCATACCGTGGTCGATAAACAGGTTTTTGCCTATCTCAGCCGCCGGGTGAATTTCTATGCCCGTTCTGCGCCGCGTTGTGTAAGTTATACAGTTGGCGATAAACTTGAACTTTATTTTGTAAAAGAAACGCGCAATCCTGTACCGTATCAGCGCGTGTACTCCCGGATACAGCAAAAGTATCTCAAGAGAGTTTCGCGCCGCGGGGTCGCGTTGCTTTATGGACTGAAAAAAGCCCACTTTTTGGTTTTGTTCTTTCATTAAACTCCAACTACGGACAATCGCCCGTAATATTTAGCTATTTCTATTGATTTTCACTACAAAAGCAAATTATTAAGTAGATTTACTACTTCAGTACGTTATTTATCAAATTTGCTATCTTTTGTAGGTGGTCTGCCGTACCATCGTATCTCAACACGGTGTTTTTGTACGCAAGGAAGGACACGGACAGTATACGCGGGTTTTTGAGATAGAGTGCGTTTACAAAGTACTCCGACGCGGCGTTAAACTCGTAAATTTCCTCGTCCGACAGCTGCAAGCCGTCCTTTATGCGGCGAACCTGCTCCATTTCGTCGAAAATTTGCTGTAATGACAACGTGTCAATGTAAATCTTTTCCGCCTTGAAGAAGCGTTCCGCCTGTTCCACGTTTTGAGCATTGAGGCTCTCGGGGTCTATCGTCGAAAGTATTGCCTCGCCCGCTTGCTTGAAGGGCTTTAGTACCTCTTCGGCAAACCTATTGTAGCTTGCGTCGTTGCTGACGTCGTCGTAGTACTCTTTCAAAAATTCCAATATGTTGCGTCTACCGCTGTCCACCTCCGTAAGCAGACACACGACGAACGCGAACATCCTGTTGCGGTCTAAGGGGAGTTTCAAACGACTTTCTACTACGCCGTCACTGCGTCGCCAGCTTACCCGAGCGCGAGAAAACTCCGTTGCGTACGACATCGTCTTGACTGTTTCACTCAACGTGTATCTGAGCGTTGGCGAGGTCGCCACACACTTCAAGACGGAGGCTATGTGCTTATCTATTAGAATAAGCTTGCCCTCTATTAGTGTATTTACGCTTTCGGTAAAGTAAGCAAGTTCGTTTGTAGGCATATTTTCTCCCAAGATTGACCCGTCTATTTAAGAAGCATTGCCCATTCAGACGGTTTTCCTCGCAATATTGTAACATATTCAAAATCTTTTTGGAAGTATTTTTGCCAAAAACCTTCAAATCTCTTGTTAGAAAATGGTTTTTGTTGTATAATACATTCTACAAAAGAGGAGATGTAACTATGCAGGCAGGCATTACGCAAGACAGCACGATGAACAAGCTTATACTGTTGTTTGTGTTTGACAAAATGGAAACCGCTTTGACTGAAGCGACCATTCTCGACCTGTGCAGCTACAAAAACAACTGGATTGACTTCACAAACTGCAAGCAAACGCTCTACGACGTGGTTCAAAACGGTTTCGTGTACAAAAGCGTACCTATGGGCGGCGGCGACGAGCTGTACGACCTGACGGCTGAAGGCAGATGGTGCCTCAAAAATTTCTACACGCGTATTCCAAGCAGCGTACGCCAGTTGATTGCCGACGACATCAAACACAAGCGTATCGACTACCGCAGGCACCAAGATTACGTTGCCACCTACGAAAAATGTCCTGACGGCAGCTACGACGTGACGCTCAAAATTGTGGAGCCTACCAAAACCACTTTGGTCGTGAAACTGAACGTTATGACGCGCAACATTGCCAAATATCTTGAGCGCACCTGGGCGGAAAAAGCCCCCACCGTTTACAGCAAAATTTCAGACACACTGATAGATTAACGGAAATCCGCTGTAAAAGAGTTAAATTTTGTTGCAAAACAATTGACAAAAAATTAGGTTTACACTAATATAGAATAGCAATGCGAGATTGGCGGAATAGGCAGACGCGCGCGTTTAAGGGGCGCGTGGGAGACCGTGTGGGTTCAAGTCCCACATCTCGCACCAAAAAAGGAAACACGATTTCGTGTTTCCTTTTTCGTTATAAATTCGTTTGTAATATCGTCGCAAACTGTTCCAAGCCCTCTTTGTCCTGTTCGGTAAAGCGGTCGAACAGCGGGCTATCTACGTCGAGAACGCCGAAGAGTTTACCGTTGACAAAAAGCGGTACGACGATTTCCGAGTTTGAAGCCGAGTCGCAGGCGATGTGTCCGTCAAATTCGTGCACGTTACTAACCACCACCGTTTTACCGCTTGCAGCAGCCGTTCCGCAAACGCCTACCCCTTGAGGAATCTCGATACAGGCAGGCTTTCCTTGGAAGGGACCAAGTACAAGCTTGTCACCTTGCATAAGGTAAAATCCTGCCCAGTTTATGTCAGATAAATTCTGCCACAACAGCGCCGACGCATTTGCTAAATTTGAAATGGGGTGGGGAATTCCGCATATTAGAGCTTTTAGTTGTTCAGACAACTGTTTATAATTTGTCATAATGTGACATTAAACTCCTTAATATATTTATCCTTTGAAAGCGCAGTCACGAGTTCTACCTTCAAGCGTCCTCTTCCCAGAAAAAGTGCTTTACCCCCTGCTTGTCCTTGTAGGCAAGGATTGTTGACAGGTTTACGTTTTCGGTGCTTTTGAATATGTTTTGTTCTATCTCGGGGTCTTCGGTTTTCAGCGCGCGAATAAGCTCTTTCACTTTTTTACGCTTGGAACCCGTGTTGGAGCTTTGGCAAACGTCCGAGGTACACGTGTCGGTAAACCTGCACGCGCATTGAATAAACTGCAAATTGTAGTAGTCACGCCAAGCCTTGATGTCCTCTTCGCGTATCAAATACATCGGGCGAATGAGTCGCATACCTTCAAAATTGCTGCTGTCTACGCGCGGCATCATGGTCTGCATCTGTCCGCCGTACAGCATCCCCATAAGGGTGGTTTCTATTACGTCGTCGTAGTGATGCCCAAGCGCAATTTTGTTACAACCCAGTTCTTTGGCTTTGGCGTAGAGGTGACCACGGCGCATACGGGCGCAAATGTAGCAGGGCGACTTTTCGATATTGAAAACGTTTTCGAAAATGTCCGTTTCGAATACGGTAATTGGTACGTTGAGCACCTTGGCGTTGCGCTCGATAATTTCTCTGTTTTCCGCGCTGTAGCCGGGGTCCATTACGAGGAAAACCAGCTCAAAGGGGAATTTGTTGTGACGCTTAAGCTCCTGAAACAGCTTTGCCATGAGCATGGAGTCCTTGCCGCCCGAAATGCACACCGCTACCTTGTCGTTGGGTTCAAGCAGACGGTAGGTTGTAATTGCCTTGGCGAATTTGGTAAAAAGCTTTTTGGAAAACTTTGTGCGTATGCCCTCTTCTACCTGAAGAGCCGTGTCTTGCGCCAAGTCGTAAATGTGTAACTTTAGCCAACCGACGTAGCCGCTGACAAGGTCGTAGGCATCGTAGCCCTTTTCGCAAAGATCTAAAACAACGTCACCGCTTATTTGCCCCGTACGGCAGTACACGATAATTTTTTTGTTGGTTTGGAACTTATATTCGTCAATTTTGTTTGCCGGAACGTTGACGGCTCCGGGAACGTGCCCGTATGAATAGGAATTTTCGTCGCGCGCGTCCACTATCAATATCTCGTCAGGTTCCAACGTTGACAATTCTTTTACTGTGATTTGTTGCATAGGTTTCTTCCGTTCAGTGTTTTTATTATTCTATCATATATTTAAACTCTTGTCTAAGACTTTGTCGAAAGGTTTAGTAAATCATGACTATTGACAACAAATCTCGTCAAATTTAGCCGCATTGACTCACTGTTGCCGTGTAAACAGACAAAATTGTGGCAATAATTTGTGACGAGGTAAATGATATGATAACTAACTATTTGTACAAAAACATTCGTTGGCAATTTCATCAAAACAGCTTTGCGCGTCTTCTGGCTACGCCGACCACCGAGGAACAGTTTTATCAGCAACTGGAAAAGGTGGCAAACAGCTACTTTCCCGAGGTAAAAAGCATAGACACGCTTGAATTGGAATTTTGTTTGAACAAGATTGCGCTTTGCTCCGCCAAAACGCCCGCCGAAAAAATTGCGCTGTCCTACTTTAGACTGTTTTGGGCGCGGTTTACCAGACTCAAAAATCAGTTTAGTAAAAAGTTCGTTACCTTTCCGTGTAGCGCGGGCAACACACGAGTAGAATTAGTTGCGGAACTGCTTGCAAAATGCACTCAATTTGCAGTAGACGAGGCGTCGCTAACAAGAATGACCGAGCGCGCCGCAGAAATCACGCAACTGACGGAAAAAGAGGAACGCTATCTTGCCGACGTCGTTGAACTGTACAAGCTGAAATACTACTGCGCCGCGACACTTGGCTTGCTCAACAACTTGCCTTATTCGGAGCAGCATATCGCCAAGTTTCTTCACCCCATGTTGCTAAAACATGAATTTACAACCAACACCGTATACACGCAGGCAGCCTACTGCGCAAAGCAAATTACAACCGTAATCGACTGCATGGGCGCGTCGGCTGTAAAACTAAACGACAAGATTGTGGACGTTGACACCAAGCTGTTTGTATATGCAAACGGTCGCAACGTGTTTGATACTTTTTGCAAAAGCAAGTTTGGGCAGCGTACGGCGGAGTTTATCTCCACCACCAAGACTGTGGACGTCAGTATGCAATACTTCATTGCAAACAACAAGGAAATTCGCAAGATTACCGTTGTAAACAAAGGCAAGCGAGCGCGTAAATTTACAGTGGAAATTCCTTTGACAAACACGAATACTTCACAGCAAGGCAACTATTTCCGCATGGGTAACGCGCTGTGCCTGGCAACGGACGTTTTTACCGCACTGGCAATCGTACACGACAATACGTTACTGAATTGTTACGGTGAGCAAGCTCAATGCTTTGACGTAACAGTGAGCAGCAACAGTTCTTTCTCGTTTGACGTGGTTACCCTCTACTCCACCGATACTCCCACCTTGGCGGATGCGCTGTACGAATTGGAAACGGTGGGCAACACTCGCTGTCCGTACCTCTACGATAGCGTTTGTACTCGAGTTCACGTAAGCGACACAAAACTTAAGCTGTCATCTCACGGACACGTTTTGAAAAAACCGCAAAAACTGTTGTCCGAACAACTCAACTACACCTACCAATTAGGCGACAACGACGTAGCAACCTTCGTTGACAACGCGGGCAATTCCACCACACTGCTGCAAGGCTTTGTGTTTGGAGTGAGGGGCGAAGGCATCTACGCGGTGAAAAACGGGCTGATTTCAAAGTTGAACGAGCAAAATTTTCACATTGACGTAGACCGATTACGCTATGTAAAAGGTAGCTCTACCTGTGAAATTAGTCACGTTAAGGGCAAAATTTACCAAATAACACACGCAAAACCGTGCAAAACACTGTTCTATTTCCCATTTGAAAAACGCTCGAAGGTGGTTTACGACGCAAAAACCGAAACGTTCACTGTGACGGACAGCGCAAGAAAATACTTTGTAAAATGCGTTGGCAAGGTGGAAAGCTACACTACTAACGCGTTGGAATGCAGCGAGGACAAGTTACGTTACAAGCTGTCAAACAATATCGATGCAGGCAACTGCCTTGCAATTTGTTTGGCGACCTCAAACGAAGTAAAATTGGAAATCAATTCGGCGCAACAAACTCCGCACTCCACGCCGATAATTCGCGAAAGCCTTGTTTCCACCTACCTCAACTACGTCAATGACAAAAGCGTATTTTGCCTGAGCAACCATCTGAAACGCGCGGACTGCTTGACCTTAGCCGCAATCTGCTACACTAATCCCCAGTTTGTACGGAAGTACCTAAGCGAGACCTTTGAAACCGCAAATTATCACACCTACTACTACGACGTAAAGGGAAAACCCAAAAGTTTTTGCGACAGATTGGCGTTTCCGTTAGCCACAATTTACTACCTCAATTTAGTGGGCGAACTACCTTCCGAAATGATAAAAAGTGCAAATGGGGTGCTGTTTTTTGAAAATTACGAGGGTAAAGAACTTTGCATAAAAGCATTAGCTCTGCTAAAAGCGTCGCAACTTAACGGCTTTGACAAGGTGCGTTGTTTGGTGGAATACAACAAGTTGAAAAAGGCCATAACCGCCGACGCAAAGCTGTACTCCTACGCGCAGGCAATAGGCGCAGTGCCCATGGTAAATCCGTCCAAAGAGCGACTGAAGGATCTGTGCAACCGTTACGAAATTCCCAAAAGCTGGTACTACGTGTCGCAGCTGGAAAATTTGTACGGACTGAATATTGCTGCCGGTAAACTTCATATAGCGCCAAAGGTGACGGCGGAAAACGTTTTGGAGCAATTTGCAATAAATATTAACGGCAAACGCATCGACACCACTTTTGCCAAGGCTACCGTACAGTCCATGACTTTGAACGGAATACTGTGCTTCCAACCCTTCTGTCCGCAAAATCTCAAAAACGACGAAAACGAACTGGTAGTAAGATACTAATATATTAAATTGATAAAAATATATTAAGAACCCACCCTGCTGAGGGTGGGTTCTTAGTTTATTTGAATAGGGTAAATGGTAAGCAGAACAACGCGTACCGACGTTTATCGCCATCTTAAACTATATGTCTCAATGACGGTTTCATAAGATGAGGCACGTAGTCAAGCAATTCCTCTACTACTTTGAGTTGCGCTTTGAGCTGTTCAAAGTCTTCTTGCTCGGCATACGCCTGCCCCTCGGCAAATCGCAGGTTTATCTCGTAAACGTCGATATGCGGCAACAGCAGTTCACTTTTTTCACGAAGTTTGACCCACTTGTCACGCAATTCGTTGTATTCCTCAACGGTCAGCGTCTCAGCTTCACACTTGCCGATAGCCTCGCTGCAATCGTTAGCCATGTGCTCGTAATCTTTGGTCAAAAACACCACTTCCAAAATTCCACAGGTGACAACCAGTATCAATGCGATAAGTCCTGCCCATATATTCTTTGTCATTGACGCGTCACCTCCACGTTTTTGAAATATATCGGACTGTTGCGCTTTTGCAAAGTCATACGGTTGTTTTCGTCAATTGCAAGCAAAATTACGTTTTTGACTTTTACGTTTTCGCGAAGTAACAGCTGTTGCAGCTCCTGTTTGGAAAAACCGTTGCCGTTGATATTCTCGTCATTCCACTTGCCTTCCAACACAACGGGTATGGGCAACGTTTGTTGCTTGTCCTCCAACTCTTTGTTTGCAACGACCGTCAACTGTCCGTTTGTTTCCATGATGCCGTAGGTCACCTCTTCAAGCGAAAAGTATTCCGCCGAACGCATTGCCTGCAAAATGTCGTTTACGTGCATATTCAGTCCCTTAAGCGCCTGCACGTCCAAACCGTTTTGAGTGATTACCATTACCGGTTTGCCGTTTATTATGCCTTGCAGCTTTTCGCTGTGAGAAAGCAGCAAAATGAACTGGTGAATAACGAACATTGTCAGTATGGCAACAATACCGAATGTGATAGGAATTGACCTGTCCGCCATTGGTATACATGCAAGCTCGGAAATAACCAGCGTGATGACCAATTCGAAGGGTTCCATTTCGCCTATTTGCCGTTTGCCCATGAGTCTGAACACAAACAGCAGTACGGCGAACAAAATTATTGCTCTGATGAAAATTATTATCATAACCGTAGTTTGGGCAACTGAATGTTTTATATACGTTTACGTCAAAATGTTGAGCAGTTGTTTTTGTTTACAAATAAGTTTGTTTGCTGTATAATAGCGGTAGCAAAGTTGACGGCGCGCGTCAAGTGCTATGCTTAGGAAAAAGCATAGACGAAAGAGCTCATGCGTTCTGCGGTGCGTCGTTCGGTCCGTTGCCTTTTCAAGCTTCGACCCATTTGTCGCGGCGTTGAGACATATCTGTGGCTTGCCACACTTCGGACTGCTTTTGCAAAACGCAAAAGGAGTTTTTTTTATGAACAAAACACACAAGCTTGTCTGCGTGGCGATGCTGACGGCGCTTAGCATAGTTGCAAATTTTTGCACCATTCAACTGCCGGGGAACTCTGCCATATCGTTTACGCTTGCAATATGCTTTTTTACCGGAATATATTTCGGACCGCTTGCCGCTGCGATTGTGGGATACATGGGCGACTTGATTGCTCACCTAATCAACCCAATGGGCGCGTACAACTGGTTTATGGCTCTGTCCATTACGCTGTACGGAGTGATTTGCGCCCTTGTCTACAAGGCGCGACTACCTAAAATTGTAAACTTATTGATTTCTGCCGCTATTTGCTATATTATTTGCCTGTGCGGACTGAACACGTTTGGATTGTGGCTACAGTACGTCGTCGGTGTAAAATCAGGCATTTTCGGCATCGGAATTTCGGGTGTTGTAGAATTTATTACAATGGATCAATCCGGAATTAAAAAGAGTTTTTGGGTGTACCTTGCTACCAGAGCGCCAATGTCAGCAGTAAACCTTACCGTAAACACGGTGATAGTTGCCGGATTGCAGGCGTCGGGGCTTGTTACTAAGCTTATGAGAAAAGTTCGCAATAAAAACACAACTGAACAAGCTGACAAGGCAAATGAAGTACAGCAAAGTCAAGAGTTTGTTGCAGATAGCGAGCAAAACAGTAAAGAAAAATAATGAGTTGATTTACAGCAACAAAACGTCGCTACAAGTCAACGTGGACAAAATTAGTTTTCCCGAACCACTGTGAGGCGTTGTTCGCCTGTTCTGCTACGCCCGTTGTCAAAAACATTGTTTGCAGGGCTGATTTAGACGAGTAAATAATGGACGGTTGAAAGTCGCAACAACACTCTACTATCTTTTTCCCCTTGGCATAAGGGGAAATTTTTTTATACAATATCGGGAAATGCGTACAGCCCAAAATCACAGTATCGGCGTCGCATTGAGGCAGAGTAGATAGCGTACTTGCAACAACTTCGCTGCATTCTGCCGTGTCAACTGCATTTTTCTCAACAAATGGAACGAAGTCACTGCATGGGAATGCCGTAACCGTTATTCCAAACTGTTGAAGCTCCTTTTGATACGCTCGGCTTTTGACTGTAGTGTTTGTTGCAAGCAAAACAACTTTTTTCGTTCGAGTAACGCTTGCGACCTGCTTGCAGGTGGGCGCGATGACGTCAAAAATAGCCAAATTGAACTTTGAACGCATTGTTTCGGCAAACACTGACGCAGTGTTACAGGCTATTACCACCGCTTGTGCGCCGTTTTCATAGAAATACTTAATGAGTGTCTCAACTCGGTGTTGAATTTCCTGCGGCGACTTTACTCCATACGGGCAGTGGGAGCTGTCGGCAAGATAAACGTAGTTGCAACGTGGAAATTCGCATTGCAGTTGTCTTAGCACCGTCAGACCGCCTACACCGCTATCTATTACGCAAACAAAATCGGAAAAACAGTTGTACATAGTAAAAAATATGTTAGCAAAACGGTTTTCGTGCTCATTTCATGGGTTTTTCAATATCTGATTTACTGTTCAAGCTAAAACCTTATTGAAAAATATATTATTGACTACTTCGCTTTTGTTATATATAATGATATTATAAGAAATAAATACTAATTTTGAGGAGATGTTATTATGTTGGGTATGCTTTTTTGTATAATTGGATTGGTTTTAATATTCGCAGGCATTTTCATATCCGCAGCAGTAGAAAACTTTATCGTCATGTTCGTGCTGTTTATTTGCGGTCTTTTGTTCGTGATTGCAGGCATTTTGTACACTAATTTGCCGAGAAAGAAGGTTAAAAAGCACCGCACACCCTACACTGTCGAATACAAATGCAGTAAAGAACGCGTACAGTTTGCCATCGACGTTTTTATGAAAGAAAACGAATACGAGCCACTGAAATACAACGATGAGGATGTTTACAAAAAGGGGAACGGTTGGTGGCTTGCGCGCAGATTCATCAAATGCACCATTAACGACGACAATACAGTGCTCATTGAGGGATGGATTAGTCAAGGAATGGGTAGCGCCGCGTCAACGGAAATTGCTTTGACAGGTTTTTACGGAGCAATGCTTAAAAAAATTTTGATTGGCGAAATCGAAGAACTGAGAAATAGAATCTCTAATGTGGAAGACTAACCACAAAATTTTGTACGTTCCAATGTTGCCTAAAATACTTGCGAAATATGGAAATATGCAGTATAATTGTAAGGCAGTAAGCGGATGTGGCGAAATTGGCAGACGCGCATGATTCAGGTTCATGTGAGAAATCATGCAGGTTCAAGTCCTGTCATCCGCACCACTCAAACAACACCTTCGGGTGTTGTTTTTTTTGATTGCACGAGATAACGGCAAATGAAATGGAACGCCAAATGAATACGAACGAAAATGAAATTTTAGCGAAATTGAATTATAAAAATTGATGTTATGCGCGACAATACAGCGAAAAATTTGTTAATGAATTTATTAAAAACAAACAATTTGACGGGTAATTTAAAAGACAACAATTTATTTTTGAATAAACGCTTCGTTTTAACGCTTTTTTAACGCTTTGTTTAGTAAAATGCTTCTAATACTATTATAAGGAGTAATAGATAGTATATGAAAAAGTTTTTACTTACAATTTTGGTTGCCCTGTGCGCGCTTAGTTGCGTGTTCGTGTGCGTCGCCTGCGAGGAAGAACACGTGCACAACTACAATACCGACTGGAATTCCAATTCGGAGGGACATTTTCACGAATGTATCGCGCCCGGTCTATGCGATGCCCGACAAAAGGACTTCGAAAGGCACAGCGACGACAACAAAGACGGCATTTGCGACACTTGTTTTTTCGATTTGGCAGGCGGCAAAGGCATGCACATTCTCACACTCGTACCTGCAAAAACGCAATCCTGTACGGAAACCGGTAACTTAGCGTACTATACTTGCAGCCATTGCGAAATGTGGTTTCAAGACAGTAACGGTGAGATTCCAATACTCGACAGAAGCAACGTAATCATTCCAAAACACACTTACGTTGACGGAGTGTGTTCCGTATGCGGAGCGAAAAAGCCGACGGAGAACCTGTGGTATGAGTTAGACATAGACGGTGAAACCGCTTACGTCAGAGGTTTGTTTAAATACGGCAATACCGTAACGGTACTGGTGATCGCCGACGAATACATGGGTAAACCTGTTACCCGTATCGCCGATCATGCATTCCTCAGCGAAGATTTTGAAAGCGTATTTATTCCCGACAGCGTGATTGAAATCGATGAAGGCGCATTTGTTAATTGCGCAAGTCTTACAAGCGTAACGTTTGGCAGCGGTTTGACCACTATTGGCGACTACGCGTTTTCACAATGCTCAAGTCTTGCAAGCATAACAATACCCAACACAGTAACAAGTATTGGGCAATCTGCATTTGGCAACTGCACATCTCTCACGAACGTTACACTCGGCAGTGGCATTACCGAAATAGGCAACTGGTTTGGCGGTTGTACGTCCTTTACAACTTTTAATATTCCAAGTCACATCACCCGTATCGGCAACTGGGCGTTTGGTAGCTCGGCATTGGTAAGCATAACAATACCTAACAGCGTTACCGAAATTGGCGATTACGCATTCTCTATGAGTGAGAGCTTGGAAACGATTGCCATCCCAGATAGCGTGCTGAGTGTTGGCGAATCAATATTTTGGGATTGCAAATCGCTAACGAGCATAACCATTGGCAACGGTCTGAAGGAACTTGGCAAATCAATGTTTTCCGGCTGTGATAATCTTGAAAGCGTAACGTTCGGCAGCAAAGTGGAAAAAATCGGCGACTACGCTTTTGCGCGATGCAACAAAATTACCGAGATGACGTTGCCCAACAGCACGAGGGAAATTGGTGAATATGCATTCGATGACTGCAGAGGCTTGACGAGCATAACGCTGAACAACGGGTTAACCACTATTGGCGACGTAGCCTTTGGCGGTTGCTGGGCGCTACTTGGCATAACCATCCCCGAAAGTGTAACTACCATTGGTGACAGCGCGTTTGCCGCATGCAAGAGTTTTGTAAGCTTCACACTACCCAGTGGCGTAAAGCGCGTTGGGTGCGGCGTGTTGAACTACTGCAACGATTTGGAAAATGTCTACTGGAACGCAACAAACTGCATTTACGACGTGAGCAAAGCGTCGCCACAAGCATACGACTCCTACAGGGCGTTTGCCGATTGCGACAAATTGACAACGGTTAACTTTGGCAACAACGTTGAGTACATAAGTTCCTATTTGTTCTACGACTGTTTCAACGTAACTCACATTACAATCCCAAGTAGCGTAACGGAAATTGGCGACCACGCATTTTACAATTGTAGATATCTTGAAACTGTGACATTAAACGAAGGACTGAAAAAGATTGGTTCTTTCGCCTTCATGTATTGTGAAGCGCTGACAAGTATTGTAATTCCAGACAGCGTGACAAGCATTGAATATGGCGCGTTCCAAATTTGCACCAATCTTGCAAGCGTTACTATTGGCAGTGGCGTTACTAAAATTGAAACGGTAACGTTTGGCTCATGCACCGCACTCAAAACCGTAAGATTGTCGAGTAACTTGCAGACTATCGAACACAACGCGTTTACGTCAGCGGAAATTGACGACGTCTACTACACCGGTTCAGAAGCCGATTGGAACGCTATCGGCATCGGAGCAAACGGTAACGATGGATTGCTAAGCGCAACAAGACACTACAATTCCTGAACTGAAATAATAGTGAAAGAAAATCTGCGAAATGAAGCGAAGTGCCGATAGCATACTTTAAAAAATTATGCCATAACTACAGGAAGAGGAAACAATACCTCTTCCTGTTGTTTTCTTGTGGTATTATGTTGTCAATTCTCCAAGTCAACGTCGCTAATCATTTGTTAACTCCTTGAATCGCGTATATAATAGTAAATTGCAATTTTGTATATTAGCACACTTACAAACAAAGGAGAAAAACTATGAAAGCAAAGGTAAACAAAGTAAACGAATTTATTGCATTTTGCAAGGTTACAAAAAATCTGAGCGACAAGACGATATGCGCTTACAAGCAGGACTTGGCCGCATACGTTAGATACGTCAACGAAACGGGTGACGCAAACGTAATGAGGTACGTATCTAATCTCATTGACACAAATCACAAGACCACAACTATCAAGAGGCACATTGCAACGCTGGGACAATATTTCAAGTATGTGTACCGAAATGACAAAATTTCCAACCCCATGTTACAATTTGAGTTCAAATTGAAGTCGGAGAAGACGTTGCCGCGCACCATTTCCGTAAGAGAAGTCAAACGGCTGCTTGCCACATTGTACAAACTGCGTGACGAGGCGACTACGAAATTTGCCACCTTCCAAATCACACGTGATCTTGCATTGATTGACTTGTTGTGTTCGACCGGAATACGAATTGGCGAGGCAGCGGCAATAACTGTGGACGACGTGGACCTACGCTCAAAAATTATTCTTATACACGGCAAGGGCAAAAAGGAAAGGTTGATTTATTTGTCCTGCGCGGAAACAGTTACGAACCTCAAACGCTGGCTTGTTCTACGAAGTGAGCTTGCGCCGTCGCATAGTTTCGTATTTGTAAACAGAGAACTGTCGCCCATTTCCATACACGGCATTGAGAATATTTTTGACAAATATCGCAATCTCGCGCAAATTAACGTTCACGCTACACCGCACTATTTACGCCATACCTTTGCCACCAATCTACTTGCAAACGGCTCGGATCTAAGGTCGGTTCAGGAAATTCTCGGACACAGCAACGTTTCCATTACTGAGCGTTACACAGAGGTGACCACTTCAAGAAAAATCAAAGTATTAAAGAAATTTAATTACAGAAACAATCTACTGGAAAATGTTTAATGCTTGATTAGATTATTCAGGTAAATTAAATGTGGAGTGATTAAAACTAAACACTAATGCCTCAACTGTTACAGTTTCCCTACCCCATGTTAAAAAACACGCTTTATAGGCGTGTTTTTTTTGAATATTATTAGTGGCTAATTACGCACTTTATAACCGTTTGGTCGTTCTTTTTGAGAGAGAGCAGGTCGCGGTTATCACCTGTAGTTTTGTAGACTGACAGCGTGTCGCCTTCGTAAGACTGGTTGACGTAATTCACTTCTATTTCCTTGATAGGCTTGTTGATTAACTCTGCAACCGTGTAGGTGTTTAAAATAAACCGCAAATACTCGACGTTGTTGCAATGGTTGCTGTAATCAACGTTCGTGGAGCGCACCGTTACACTATCAACGAGTGGCAAATCACCGTCGTCAAACTTTTCAAACGCAATGTTCATCAATGGCTTTTCGGCAACAATTGTTTCGTTGACGCCTACTGCTGACGTACGTTTGATACGCCCTGTTGCTGCGTCAAGCGGACACATCTCACAACGGGAATAGGCAATTACACTGCCGTCAGATTTTTTGAGTACTGTGTCTACATCCAACTTAGCAATTGACACGTTGGAAATAAAACTTTGTACAGTTAGTACCTCTCCCCAAGGAGCTTTACCGAAAATCTTTATACGGTTTTTGGTAAACACCCAAAATGCGTTGTACTCTCTTTTTATTGTCAAGCCGTCAATTTTCAACACGCCCATGCCTTCGGTTATGGCGGACTCAACCAAGCCGAACAAGCCTATTACTGACAAATTGACGTCTGCGCCAATCATGTAACTACCGACCATTTGCTGTTTTGTGTATATCATATATTCTCCTATATATAGTAACTGTTTGGTTTTTCACGATTATTGGCGAGAGTGTTCGGATTTGAGACATCGCATAAGCGTCCAAGACGAATACCCGAGTCTACTCGTCAATTGCTTCCAAGAGGAAACTGACAGGACGAAAGCCGTCGTTGCATGAAATCATTGCGGACTTTTCGTTCTTCATCCAACCGTCGTAGAAGTTACCGCCACCCGCTGCAAGAACCTTGACAAAGGGCGCTACGCTATCCCATGCGCTATCGCAAAAGAAGTCGGGACGCTCGTGACCTTTTGCAATAAAGACTTGCCCTACCTGCATACTGCACGCGTGCTCAATTGGATTTTCGTATTGCGCTATCAAGTCGTCGTAGCGCGCTACTTTCATTACCGTTATTTTGACTTTTTTCATATTATTCCCCTTTACCCACTTGATTGAACATTGTAACGGTGTGTTGGAAGTACTTTTCTTGAAAGTTTACCTGTTGTTCTATCTCTTCTTGAGTGAAACAACAGTTTTCGGGCGCTACTATCCACTTGTCTTCCACGTCGTCCTCTCGGTGGATTATCGCAATAACCTTACCCGTGAACTCTTTTACGGGAACGTTGACACCAAGTATATACGCATCCTGCTCTTCACCGTCGGGTGCTATTATTCCCTTCACGTAGCCGTAATTGACAGGATAGTAAATATCCTTGCGCTCTGGGTGGAAGCTGCCAAGAGGTCTATCAACGATTACTTTGACGGTTTTTCCAATCATACAGTCATTTTATTGGTTGTGCCAATTTTACAATTGATTTATTGAATATTCAATAGTTATAAGAGGAAGAAACATCTGTTTCCTCCTCTCGTTAGTTTCAAGAATATATTATTTGCTTAGCGGTTTCATTGTCGGGAAGAGAAGGACGTCGCGGATTGATTGGTTGTTGGTGAACAACATTACCATTCTGTCAATGCCAATTCCCATACCGCCTGTCGGAGGCATTCCGTATTCGAGAGCCGTTACAAAGTCCTCGTCCATCATTTGAGCCTCGTCGTCACCTTGCGCTTTCGCCTTTACTTGCGCTGCAAAGCGTTCGTATTGGTCAATCGGGTCGTTCAATTCGGAGAAGGCGTTGCCCATCTCGCTGCAATTGATAAAGAACTCGAAACGCTCGGTCAGGCGCGGATCTGTCGGCTTTTTCTTTGCAAGCGGGCTGACTTCTACGGGATAATCGTAAATGAAGGTGGGTTGCACCAGTTCTTTTTCAACAAAGGCGTCAAACATTTCGTACAGCGCGTTACCCCAAGTTTGCTTTCCTACAGCAAGTTCGATGCCCTTCTTCTTGCAGGTTGCAACTGCTTGCTTTTCGGAAAGTTTTTCAAAGTCAACACCCGTGTACTTCTTGACAGCCTCAATCATGCTGAGGGATTGCCAGTTGTTGAGGTCGATAGTTACGTCGCCGTACGGCAACAGGCGCGTTCCAAGCACTTTGTCTGCTACGTAGCAGAACATTCCTTGAGCAATCTCCATCATGCCGTGGAAGTCGGTATACGCTTGATACAGTTCTATCGTCGTGAACTCGGGATTATGACGCAAATCCATTCCCTCGTTGCGGAACTGTCTACCGATTTCGTACACCCTTTCAAAGCCGCCAACGATGAGGCGTTTTAGGTGCAGTTCCGTTGCAATACGCATGTACATATCAATGTCCAGCGTGTTGTGGTGAGTGATGAAAGGACGCGCGTTTGCGCCGCCCGCTATCGTGTTAAGAATAGGCGTTTCCACTTCGAGATAACCGAGATTGTCCAGATACTCGCGGATTGCCTTCATGATGCCCGAACGGACAACGAAAGTACGCTTTACTTCGGGATTAGCAATCAAATCAACGTAGCGTTGACGGTATCTTGTCTCGATGTCCTTAAGTCCGTGGAATTTTTCGGGCAGGGGCAACAAAGACTTAGAAAGCAGTTGAATAGACGTGAGTTTTACGGAGATTTCGCCCATATGGGTGCGGAAAACTTCGCCTACGCCGCCGATAATGTCGCCGATATCCCAAGTTTTGAATGCTGCGTAAACGTCCTCGCCAACCTCGTCGCGTTTGACGTAAAGTTGGATTGAGCCCTCGCCGTCTAAGATGTGGCAAAAGCTTGCCTTACCCATAATACGGCGAGAGGTCATACGACCTGCAACGGCTACAATCTGCGGTTCGTACTCTTCGCCCTCGGCATGGTCAACGTAACTCTCCAAAATTTGCTTGGAGGAGTGAGTTTTGTCAAAGCGAGTAATCTCGTAAGGGTTCTTGCCCTCGTCGATCAGCTTTGCCAGCTTTTCGCGGCGAATACGCAATATTTCGTTTAGATCCTGTTCCTGTTCTACTACAACAGTGGTCTTTTCTTCACTCATGATATTTCCCCTTTGGGTAAACTTATCTTGTAACCTTGTACACCTTGATGCTCTTAACCTTGCCGTTAGGAAGGCTTACGCTTACGGTTTGTCCGTCCTGCGCCTTGATGAGAGCTGCTCCAACGGGTGATTCGTCGCTGATACGACCGCTCTTCAGGTCCGCTTCTGCTGTTCCGACAATAGTATAGGTCTTCTTTTCAAGTTCCTTGCCGTCTACGATTTCAGCGCAGGTAACCGTCGTTTCGTGAATAATCTTTGCCATACGAAGTTTGGCTTCGATTTCAGCAATTTCACCTTCCATTTCTGCTTGCGCTTTGCGCGCTGCATCGTACTCGGCGTTTTCCGAAAGGTCGCCAAATCCTCTTGCCGTCTTGATTTCCTCGGCAATTTCCGCGCGACGAACGGACTTGAGATAGTCCAAACGCGCTTCTAACTCTTTGCGACCGGATTCTGTTAATTGAACTTCAGGCATGTTTAACTCCTTTTACGACACAAAACAACCTAAAAGCCGCTTAAAGATGGCTTTTAAGTTGATTTGGTACAATTATTTTTTATTATTGATATTTTACTATGAAGTACTAAATATGTCAAGCGAGCAAAAGTTACTTCTTTTTGCTTTGTACGCCGGAATATCTCTGCGCAAACTTGTATAGGAGCGGCCTTTTGAATCGCACGGCGTTGAAGGGACAAAGCTCCTGACAGCAGTAGCAATGTATACACTTTTTCTGGTGAACGCGCGCTCTGCCCTTTTTGAATGAGATTGCCTTTGCGGGACAGTGAGTCGCGCATTTACCACAGCCGCGACAGTTCTTGTCCATTTTGACGCGCTTTACCATGTACTTTTTGACAAGTATTTTGACAAAGCTCGGCATGTTGAGCATAAAGTCCATTGACTCTGCGGGCGGACTGTCGAAATCGGTGATGAAATTGGATTTCCAAGCGGCGAAATCGAAATCAATATCGGTTAGGCTTTCGTCAATACAACCGCGTTTAGCCGCAACTTGCATGAGCGGTATATCAAACGGATTGGCAAAAAGCGACACCGCCACTGCGTCCACCGCGTAAGGGTCAGGCGAGGCAAGAAGCTGACCAATGAACTTGGGTTTGCCGTTTGTCGGACCTTCGCCGTCCATTCCGAATATGCCGTCAATCACGTGCAAAACGCACTTGGGGTGGGAAAAACGCTCCAAATCGACAAGCATGTTGCAAAAATCATTCATCTCGGGAAAGCGACTGTGCATCTCCACCTTGACAAGTCCGGGGATTAAACCGAACAGATTTTTGACCGCGCCCGTGTAGCCTGCGAAAGAGTGCGTTTTAAGTTTGGCAACGTTTACTACCACGTCGGCGTCAAGAAAACTGCTTATTATGTCGCAGTCTGAAATCATCTCGCCGCCCAAGTCCACCGTTTGCGTGTCAAAGTTTTGATTGAGCTTGGCAACGGTTCTCGATTCCACCTCAGTCATCCCGCATTTACTGTAAACGGGTTTAAGCATACCCTTGGTGTACAAACCCGCGCAGCTGTCGCCAACAATAATATCTTGAGTGACTTTTTGAAGCTGCTTACATAGCGCGACCACCACCTCGGGGTGCGTTGTGCCGCATTTATCGGGAGACATCTCGCGAACCAAATTGACCTTGACAAAGACCTTGGCATTTTGCGGTACGAACTTCTCGATTCCGCCCAGTTGCATCAAAACGTCGTCTACCGCTGCTGATACGTTGCTTTCTTGATAATCTTTACAACCAGAAGTTGCTACTTTGACTTTTTGTTCCATGACAATCACCTCAAAGTATATTGGCAAGCTGCTCGGCGAAGGCGAAAAATCCCTCACAAGCAGTAAAAACGTTGTTGCGATATTCCCCGTATCCGCCCGTTAAGCTGTCGGAAATGCACTTGACAAGCAGGCAGGGTACGTTGTTGAAACGGCAGGCAAACAGAATGCCGGCGGACTCCATATCGCAGATTTCAGCGCCGAATTGTTCGTGCAGAGCGGCTTTGCGCTCGGCTCCGCCCACAAACTTGTCGGCAGAAGCGCACCTGACTTGCGGCAATGCGTTTAGCTGTTGCGCCTTGATTAGCAAAGTTTGGTCGCATTGTACAGCCACGTTGTCAAAGCAACCGTATCTGCCAACAGGAGTCTTGTCTGCTTCGCTTACGTCCATGTCATAGTGAACGACGTCCTTGACGTATACAAAGGACTGCACCGATGCTTTTGGCGTCAACGCGCCCACTACTCCAAAGTTGAGAATACAGTCAACGCCGTACTTGGTGATTAGCAGTTGACACGCGGCAGATGCGGCAATTTCACCCACGGAGGGCGGACAACACAACACCGCGTCGTGTTTGCCCAGCGTGAAGTGATATACGGTAAAAGCGCCTACAACCTCTTTTACAACGTCAGTTCGTAAAAATGACGCCGCTTCCTTTTCCATTGCAGTAAAAATTCCGATTTTCATATTTCGCCTACTTATTATTTTAATAAGCATATTATACCATATCGCGCTTAAATAGTAAACTCATTAGCAAACGCCATTTATAGTTCAAATATGCCAAAAAAGGTTGCATTTTGTGGGAATTTTGATACAATATTTGTATGAAGGTATGGGCAAAGACAATTGTTGACGAAAAAATCACGCGCGACCTGCTGTATGAGTACGGTTCAGTATCTTGCGAAGAGGAATTCGTGTCTGTGATGCAGAACGTATGTGAGCAAATGGACATTCCTACGCCTGTTGTTACGCGTGTCAATTTCAATCACTTTGTCATGTTCAACAACACACGGTTCAAGCCACGCGACTTTGTGGAGAGCGTCGATTTTGACATGCTTGATCTTGAGGCGGTTCCAGACAAAAGGGAAAAACGCAGATAAAACGAGTTCTTGTACGCGGGTATAGTTTAGTGGTAAAACGACTGCTTCCCAAGCAGTAGTTACGGGTTCGATTCCCGTTACCCGCTCCAAAATATCGATATGAAACAGGAAAAATTTTTAACAGTATTTGCTGTATTTGACAATGATACGCAAATTAAACTTAAAAAACTTCAAGACAGTGTGTTGAAATTAGGATTTGAAGGGAGTCAAACTATGGATATCCCTTTTCATATATCATTGGGAAGTTTTCCTGTTGAGTGCGCAGAAAATTTAATAGCAAAAATCAAAACCGTATGCTCGCAAGAGATTTCTTTTGAAATACGGCTGGATAAAATAAATCACTTTAACAATTCCGTATTATTCATAGAGCCTACTGTAAACACACAATTACAAAACTTGCACCGCGTCTTTGACAATAACTTTGCAGACGGATTTCCTTGGCATGCTCACACGACCATATTTTGCGGTGCTACCGAACAAGTTGCAGTGGCGAAAGAAGTTTTGACAAATACATTCAGTCCTTTTAATGCAAAAATAATCGGCATTCAACTGGGAGAGTTTTTCCCAACGAAAACGTTAGTTGCTGAAAAATTCCGTAATTAAATATAACACTGTTTTACACTATGACACAGGAAGAATTAACATCAAAAACTTCACATGGGGTTGGAAAATACGAATATCCCAAGGATAAATCGTTCGTTTTCGTGGACGTGGAAACGGCGAACGGATTTAACGACAGAATCTGCGCTATCGGCATGATACTCGTCAAGAACGGTGAGTCACAAGGATACTACACACTCATCAATCCGCAAACGCATATCACTCTTAGTTACATTCACGGCATCACTGACGCAGACGTAGTTGACGCGCCAACACTTGAACAGTTTTGGCAGGTTATGTCGCCGCATATACCCAATGAGTTCGTTTTTGTTGCCCACAACTACTGCTTTGACTTGAACGTCATGAAAAAGGATTTGGGAAGATTCGGCTACAGGTTTACGCCCCAAGAGGTACTTGACACGATGTGGGTGGCGCGAGATATACTGTACCATTTCCGCACCGTCAAAGGCGATTTGACGTTGAACGTGCTTAGCGAACGGCTTGACGTGCAGTTAAACCACCACAACGCCGCAAGCGATATTTTAGCGACTAAAGAAGTTTTGGAAAAATTACTGCTTATGGGTAACAGACAGATTGAACAATTTATCCGAAAAACCAAATAAGACAGTATTAGGTGAATGCTTTGAATAAAAAAATAGTCTTACTTATAACTTTAATATTGATAGTTGCGCTGGCGTTGGGCGCTTGCGCCAATCCTAAACTATCGGAAGAAAACTCAACCGATGACGACGGATCGAATAGTACAAGCAATCCACCCGTCAAGCCCAAAACGGCAAAAGAAGCTATCGAAGAGTATTTGTTGTCCATAGAAGACAATTTTTCCGCATCGGGAGAGATAAAAAACAACTTAGGCGAACTACTCACAGGCGGACAGAAATACAGCATATCGGTGGACGGCAGCAAAATATTCACCAATAACAACGGCGAAAAATACTACGTTGAAAAAACTGCTGACGACAGGGAATACGTCTACCTGCAACAAGACGGTACATGGCGTAAAAGACTGATTACGGAAGAAGATAATTATCCATCGGATATGTCAATACTGACAGACCTACTGGACAACGTTGAATGGAAACGTTACGACGCCACGACAAACTACGCCGAAGGACAATTTGAATATGACGGCAATGATTTGTGGATAGAGTGTACAATGCGAACTAATGAGGCAACGGTGTTGATTTACAATATAAGGCATTCGTGGTTATTCGGTGATTCACTACTACTAATTGGAAATATCAAAATATACGACGTAGGTTCTACCGTCGTTACGATACCTACAAACGCCGTTGACGAGACAATGATATCATATAATACAAAAGCGTCCCACTTTTTAATTAGCGGGACGCTTTTTTACTTGTCGTTTTTTTCGTTAATTTTAGTTGCATCATCACACAAAGAACAATTACTGCAACCTTCACAACAGGACGGGTTGCTCTTTTTTACCTTCTTTTTAGGCAATTTGATTTTTATTTTGCCCTTGTTGTACAGCACGATTACCGTTGTGATTGCTGCAACTACGGCGAGCCAAATGAACAACGTCCACCACCAAGAACCGATTGTGTAAACTGCCGCGCCGGTGATATAACTTGCTACAAGCCAAAATACCAAAGTCCAGTTGAAACGCTTTTTGTTGCCCAGTTCGCTCTTTGCAGTTCCTACTGCCGCAAAGCAGGGGATTGTCGTCATGTTGAAGGCAATGAAGCTGATCAACGCGGGAATTGTGATATTCGTTGCAATAATCATTGCTTGTACTGCTGCAATACCGTCTGAGGCATTGATAGCGTCCAGTCCGCCGATAGCGCCGAAGTCGAAACCGCCAACTGCCATCAAGCAAGCTCCGAGCGTTGCAAAGGTTGCAATAACGTTTTCTTTAGCGATAAGTCCTGCAACCACTGCTACAACGAACACCCAACCGAACTCGCCCAATTGACTACCGAAGCCAAGAGGTGTGAACAAGGGTTGAAGAAGCTTTGCCAAGCCTGCAAGAATGCTTTCGTTGATTTCTTCGTTTTCGAGGAACTTCCAATCGAAGCTGAAGTGAGTAAGGAACCAAATTACGATTGTAGATGCAAGAATGATTGTAAACGCCTTTTTAATAAAGTGTTTCGTCTTGTCCCACAGGTGAATCATCAAGTTCTTGAACTGGGGCGCATGGTAGGCGGGCAGTTCCATTATGAACGGAGGTGTTTCGCCCTTCAAGGTCGTTCCGCGCATAAGCAGTACGGACACAATCGCTACAACTATACCCAATATGTACATTGAGTACGTGATGAGGTCGGCGTTACCCAAACCGAAGGACATCACTATTGCGCCTGCAACTGCCGTCAAGATTGGCAGCTTTGCACCGCACGAGAAGAAGGGAATTACGCGTACGGTCGCCGTGCGTTCCTTGTCGTCTGCAAGCGTGCGGGTGTTGATCATTGCGGGAACAGAGCAACCGAAGCCCATAATCATAGGCATAAACGCCCTACCCGAAAGACCGAAACGGCGGAACATTCTGTCGAGAATGAATGCGATACGCGCCATGTATCCGCTGTCTTCCAAAATGGAGAAAAACAGGAACAAAACGAGAATTGGGGGTAAGAAAGACAGCACTGCCGCCAAGCCTTCAATTATACCGTCGTTGATAAGACCGACAGCCCAGCCTGCCATACTACTACCTTCTACGAGTCCTTGAATCCAGCCGAACAGTTCGCCAACAAGCATATCATTCCATATGTTGTTGATAATTACGCCGGGAGAAAATATCGCGCCGTCGTAGATACACGCAAGCCATCTAACGCCGTAACTTATCGGTTCGCCTTCTTCTGTAAGCAAACCCAACGTTTCCAAATCAGGAAGATTGAAAATTGAGCCCAGAAACAAAAAGTTCTCGGAAAAGGTCAAATGGAAAATAAGGAACAGAATGACAAGGAAAATGGGAATTCCTGCCCAACGGTTTGTCAGCACCTTGTCCGCTTTGTCTGAGCGCGTCATTTGGAACTTTTCCTTGCTTTGGCGCACCAACACGGGCGCAAAATGCTTGGATATGTACTTGTATCTGCCGTCTGCAACAAGCGCCTCGAAGTCATTGCCGAAAATCTCATCGGAGAAGGTTTCTTTGAATTCCTGCACCATTGTGAGAGTATCTTTGTGCATTTCCACTTCGATTTCGTCGCCCTCAACGAGCTTGATAGCGTGGAACAGCGGATTTGCAACCTTTTGACCTGCGAGCGCAATCTTTACGTCGCCGATTAGGTGCGCAAGCGCGGTGTCCTGCAAGACGGTCGTGCCTTTGCGTTCCTTTAGGCTTTCGTTAAAGGCTTTGTCCATCAGTTCGGACAGTCCTTGCTCTTTCAACGCGGAAATCTTGACAACGGGAACGCCTAAACGCCTTTCCAGTTCCTTGGCGTCGATTTTGTCACCCGCCTTTTCCACCGCGTCCATCATGTTGAGCGCGATAACCACAGGAACGTCCATTTCCAGTATTTGGGTTGTCAGATACAGGTTACGTTCGAGGTTGGTTGCGTCTACGATGTTGATTACGCAATCAGGTTTTTCATCCAATATGTAGTTGCGGGCGATTACTTCTTCCGGCGTGTAGGGTGAAAGAGAATAGATACCGGGTAAGTCGATAATTGCCACAGGCTCGGCGCACTTCTTGTAAACGCCGTCGCGCTTGTCAACGGTTACACCAGGCCAGTTGCCGACGTGGGCGGTTGAGCCTGTTAAACTGTTAAATAGGGTGGTTTTTCCACAGTTGGGGTTACCTGCTAAAGCAAATCTTTTCATTATTTTCCTACCCCATGTTCATTTTTTGTATCTGTCACCACCATTGTGACGCACTGAGCTTCCGTGATACGAAGCGTAAGCTCGTAGCCGCGTACGGTAACCTCAAGCGGGTCGCCAAGCGGCGCTTTTTTTCTTAACATAATCTCTGCGCCGGGGGTTATGCCCATATCGAACAGGCGGCGTTTGATTTTGCCTTCGCCTGCGACTTGACGCACTATTCCGTGTTCGCCTATTGCAAATTGGTCGAGTGTTTTTTGCATTTGTATTACTCCTTGTAGATATAAATTGTATTAAACTGCCTTAGCAGTGTTAACCGATTTTAAGCGACGAAAATTTTGGTGGAAAGATTGCTGTCCAATGCCACTTTGCCGTCCTTGATGCGACAAACGACACTACCGCCGCTTGAACTAAGCACCGTAACGTTGCCGTTGACGGTAATGCCAAGACTTTCAAGGTGTTTCTTGGTCTTTTCATCGGCAAGTACCCTTACTATTCTCAAATCTATGTTTAATGGCGCAAATACTATCGGCATGATAGCCTCCTTCGTACTTTATTCACAAATCTCGCAAAATGTGAAGTTTATTTCATTTTCGTATTTATCTTAACACCAACATAGAGACAAGTCAAGCAAAATATGATACTTTTTTCACATTTTGTGTTGATTTTCGAGAAACAATAAGATATAATGTATTGCAAGATGAGCAATAACATACGAGTTCCGCAGCAAGAGCGGTCAATTGAAAAGAAAAACAAAATAATACAAGCAGGCTACGAACTGTTTAGCGAGGTTGGTTACTACGGTACCAACACCGTGGAAATTGCCAAGCGCGCAGGCGTATCGACGGGTATTGTGTACGGGTACTTTCAAGATAAGCGCGATATATTGATTTGCGTGCTTGAAATCTACATAAATGCCGTATACAGTCCGCTACAAGAAATAATGGAGAATACGGTTGTACCTGTGGATTTGCACGCGCTTGCAATGTCGGTACTTAACAAGACGATAGAGCTGCACGAACAAAATGCAAAACTTCACAACACACTCCACTCCCTCGCCACCACTGACGAGGTTGTAAACGCCGAATTCATTTCGCTTGAAAACAAGATTACCGAGCAAATGAGCGAACAGTTACGAAAGTTAGGTATAAGCACCGATAATCTCACCGAAAAGGTACACCTTGCAATGAATATCGTGCAATCCTTCGCTCACGAAATCGTATTCGACAGCCACAGCTACATTGCATACGACAAAATGAAAGAAATTGTATGTAAAATTCTGGTTGAATTGTTTAAGTAATAAAATAGCACTTGATAATACTCAAGTGCTTTTGTTTCTTTAATCAATAAATCCACCACTTAGTAATTTTATATGTGTACTGCGTTTGTGTACCAATAAAAATACCATAACTACTTTGCGCCATTAAAGTAGCTTCATCACCGGGAGCTAAAGTAATATATTCTGCTTGATCACTACTTAATAATTCCCCATTCGCATAAAAATTCACTTCAAATGACACGTTTTTTGCGACTGATGAGGTGTTTTTTACTCTTATAGATACTATCGGAAAAATATAATTTCCTTTAACAACCTGCAGCCCTGTTGTAACAAGTTTTTCTTCTACTATTTTAATTCCATCAGACGAACTGCCATCTGAAAAACAGATTGTTATTACAATAACGACTACAAGTACTATTATAACCCAAATCCACCAACGCTTATGTACAGGTTGCCCCATATATTTCTCTCCTTTTCGCCAATATTACGAAATTTATTCGTATGTTTGTTATATTATATACGAATAATATTCGTAAGTCAACATATTTTACGAAAAATACTCGTAAAATAAATATATGGACACAAAAGTTATTGGGGAAAGAATTAAAGAACTAAGATTAGACAATAAGCTTTCGCAAGAAGCATTCGGTAAATTGCTTAGTCTATCACAAGATACAATTTCGTTTTGGGAAACAGGTAAAGGTTTGCCGAGTGTAATTGATGTAATTCATATTATCGAAATATTCAGTAAAGATAATGACCGCATAACTGCTGACTATTTGTTAGGACTAGATTTATATTAAGAAGGGGTAACATTTACCCCTTCTTTCTTATATATATTTATGGTTTATTTCGGTGTGTATTGTGAGTTTTTCCAGACTTCGCTTTCATAACCACATGACGCTTTACTTTCCTTGGAAAGCGTTTACGATCCTTTTTTTTGAATATCTCTGGTGTCACCACATGTTTTTCATTTTGTTTATTTTCACTCATATTCACCTCATGCATTAGTAAGTATAAGAAGAATTACAATTAAACTTATATTTAATATTGTCAATATCATTGCACCAGTTAATAATTTAAATTTTTTATCTACAATGTAATACAATTCTTCCAACATATCACTGTGTCCTACCATTATATTTCCTATGAATTCTTCTGAACTACATTGATAAAATTCAGCTTCAAGTAAATTTGATGCATCAATACGTGAGTAAGTACGCGGAAAAATTGAAATAATTATTAATATTACAGTGGTTGCTAATGACATGCAAAGAACCGTAAATAGTATCCAAAAAATATTTTTTCTACACATGCTAAATTCCGGAAGTGGGAAAATAATTATAAATAATGCTAAGATTGCAGCATTAAATACAAGAAACATATTTGCTTTTTCATCAGCAGTCTTGAATCTATCAAATTCACTTTGTACTTCTTTTTCTAAGCATGCATACCCCATTTTTAAATTTGCTATTTCGGCCTTTTGTGCTGGTGTTAACTTAGGCATATTTTTCTCCTTCGTATTCTGAATAATAATTTGTAACAATTTTATCAAATATACCTATTTTATGTTGAAAATGTTAAGTTGATTTTAAAATTTAATTATAAGAAAACATTTAGACATTGAGATTAATAAAAAGCACCTTATGGGGTTCAAACAAATTACAAAAAAATAACACCCCTAAGGGTGGGATTGTAGGTTAGCTTAGACAAGAATAGTAAGAGATTGTTCACAGTTGTGGGTTGCGCATTTGTTTTTCGTGTTTATGCTCCACTTTCAAATACCGTAACTCCTTAGAGTTACTCGACTTGGTTTGGTAGATGTCTCCATCTACTCCCTTAAAGGAGGTGATCCAGCCGCACCTTCCGATACGGCTACCTTGTTACGACTTCACCCCAGTCATTAGTCTTACCTTCGACAGCTCTCTCCTTGCGGTTAAGTCACTGGCTTCGGGTACTCCTAACTCCCATGGCGTGACGGGCGGTGTGTACAAGACCCGGGAACGCATTCACC
>JAFLVM010000029.1 GCA_022508305.1 Clostridiales bacterium | reverse complement strand
GAATCGTGCTTGAAGGACAAGGCTACGAAAAGGACTTGACTCTTAGCAGAGTCATCAGCTACGCGCGCGAGCGCACCGAAAGCCGCGTTGCCGCAGAACTGTTGGGAGAAAAACATGAGTAGCAGCGACCAACTGTACGCAAACGGCAGAATTGCCGTGTTGTCCAACAAACTTCTCACAGTTGACAAATTTGCGCGACTTGCCGAGTGCTCGTCGCTTGTCGAGGCTTTGCGAGTGCTAAGCGAAAACGGCTACGGTGTAGGAACTACGCTTGCAAACGCCAACGACTACGAGCAGATTTTGCGCGCCGAGTTGGATGCAACGCTTGGCGAGTTGAAAGAGTTGTGTTTTGACCCAAACGCCGTCAGCTACTTTCTGTGCACGTACGACTACCTAAACGCAAAGATTTTGATGAAGAGCAAGTACCAACGCACGTCAGGCGTGGAGTACTGCTTTACCAATGCGAGTTACGACGTCGAAAAGATGCAGGAAGATTTCGTGCGCGACGACTATTCGTCCTACACCAAAAACATGGCGGAAGCCTGCGACGGAATTGATA
>JAFLVM010000028.1 GCA_022508305.1 Clostridiales bacterium | reverse complement strand
CGTTGTATTTGTATTTGGCGTATTTGCAAGCTGCGATGTGCTTATAGGTAAAGACGTTGCCAAGTACCGTAGTCAGGTGGCTATGACGGTTGGCAGTCAGGAAATAACTATTGGCAAGCTGCTTGATACTTTCAATAGCTACTACAACAATTACGCCTACTACATCAGCTATGGACTTATGACTATGGATGATTTGGTAGAAATGGTAGTATCCTCGCTTACTCAGCAGTACATGCAAATTGACGACTACGTGACAAAACACGCCAACGACGATTTGAATACTGATTTGAAGGGCAAGGCGACATACGCCGAGTATCTTGAAAGTTGGGAATTTGAGTATTGCATCAAGTACGTCAGACACATTGCGTTTAAAACGTTTGACGCAAGCGTAGAATCGCAAGTTGCAGCAAAGTACGACTTGAAGGATGCCGAAGCGGAAGATACTTCGCGTAACTTCACCGAAGACGACGACCTTTTTGGTGCAGAAAGCTACGCGCAGTACTTGTACAAGAAAAACTTCGACGCAACTGAAACCAATGAGTACTTCGACAAGTACTACCG
>JAFLVM010000027.1 GCA_022508305.1 Clostridiales bacterium | reverse complement strand
GCCGTTGACGTAGTAGATCCATTCGCCGTATCTTACTGCGATGCCGCCGTTGCTGTCGATTTCGTCCGAATCGGGTTTGGTTACTGGTGTGAAGGGTTTTTCACTGCACGCCGCAAGCAATACTGCCACGCACATAAGCGCTGCGACGAGCAAAATAAGTGATTTTTTCACCGTTTTGTGTTTGAACATTAGAACTACTCCTTACGTAGGGTACTACATACGGATTTTATTATAAAGTATTTTTATTAAAAAAGCAACAATATTTGAATAAGTTTCCAATCCCCTTGCGCGTAGGAGCCTTTTTATATCATACAAATTCGTTTAATGCGGAAATTTGCCCCGTAGTCGCGTCCTGAAACAGCATCCAGAATGACGTGGGATTGTCCTCTACGAACACGAAGTCCTTATCTTCAAAGCCCTCCTTTTCTGCAGGCAAGCCGTAGCAAATGTACTTTATCTCGCCCTTCTTCTCCAACACGCCCAAAACAAAATACTTGTCCGACGAGGGGAAGTCTATCCGCACGAAAAAGGAGCCGCGGTACTTGCGAATGAGCGGATAGTA
>JAFLVM010000026.1 GCA_022508305.1 Clostridiales bacterium | reverse complement strand
TAACAGAAAATGTATCTATTTCGACCAAATTGTCACAAGTAACATTACGGCGAAAGAGGGCGAGCAGTTTTTCGACCTCACGATTGACGGCAATACTTATCCCGTCGAGTTGGGAGTCGTCGGCGAGCACAACGTGTACAACGCCAAGGCGGCAATTGCTTGCGCTTTGAGTTTGGGTGTGAGTATCGAGCAAACAGTTGCAGCATTGAAACATTTCCACGGCGTGGACAGGCGTTGGACGGAAAAGCATATAGACGGACTTTGCAAGGTGGTGTGCGACTACGCTCATCATCCTACGGAGATTGCTTGCGCGGTGCGCACTGCCAAAAGCATTGCCAATGGAAAGGTGGTTTGCGTATTCCAACCGCACACCTATTCGCGCACGCGCACCTTTTTCAAACAGTTCGCAGCTTGTTTTACACAGGCTGACGTTGTGGCATACTTACCAATATATTCTGCACGAGAAAAGCCATTAAACGGCGTTACTTCGCAGCATTTGACGTTACTTGCGCAAAATATGGGCGTGAACGCGATATACATGCCCGACTTTGAAACGGCAGTGCGTTGGATACGCCGCACGGTAT
>JAFLVM010000025.1 GCA_022508305.1 Clostridiales bacterium | reverse complement strand
CTCCGCTGGGCTTTGGCAGTCAAATTGAATTTGGTTGGGTATTTGTAGTGGCAATTATTGCCGGTCTGATCGCAAAAGAAAACGTTGTGGCAACGCTTGCAACTTTAGCAGCGTGCTTGATAGCCGTTAATCCCGGTGTGGGACTTGGCGGTTTGGATATCATGGCGGAGGACGGCGTTGACGCAGTTCATGCAATGATAGAGTTGACACAAATCACGGTACCTGCGCTGCTTTCGTTTATAGCGTTCAACATGACGACTATTCCCTGTTTTGCGGCTGTAACCACGGCGAGAGCCGAACTTGGCAAACGTAGCTTTAACTGGACGTTAGTGTTTTGGCTTGTGGTAAGTTACGTCACAGGTGCGGCGGTGTATACAATCGGTTCATGGTGGTGGACGTTGTTCATTTGGCTTGCGGTTGTTGCTACGGCAGTTACGCTTATCATTTTTTACAACAAAGGAAAGATAAAAATTTCTCTACCGAAAATAAAAAAGAAAAATAAAAGTAAACCATCATGCTGTAGCGATTGTAGTAGCTGTTGTACTAAATGTGACAGTTCAGCTCAGGATAACGAAAATACCTAATAATC
>JAFLVM010000024.1 GCA_022508305.1 Clostridiales bacterium | reverse complement strand
AAGGCTGACCCCTGCGATAATCTTGGCGCCGCTAAGCTTTTGCACCGTAGTGTCGTCGGCGCCCTCGCCAACCACGCAGAAAACGACCTTCTTTTTGCCAAAGCTTATTAACCTTTTGACTATGGCTTCGTTCAAGTTATCGAAATTGTCCGCGCTCTCGTACAAGTCGTCGCAATAAACGGCATCACTGCGAATTGTCGCCACAGTTTCCGCCGCGTGCGTTTTGGCAGACTTTACCACTACAACGTCGGCATCAACAATCGCTGCCTTTCCGTCCAACGTCAAGTCGCCACACTTTCTGCCCATTCCAACAACCGTTATCATTAGTTAACCTCGCGTTACTATTGTTGTTTTTGTTGCTTAATAGGTAAAAACGCAAGTTCGCTTTTGTCAAAGACTTTAAGCGCAAACAACGCCGCAAAGTATATGCCGCCCGCTATCGCAATCATCAGTAGCGTTCCGAGTGTTCCTTGAAAGAAATTATCGAGAAGCGTTAACGCAACGGTGACAAACAGGGTCATCAACAGCCCTGCCGCCAACGGCTTCAATACGCATACGTTTACGTCGACGTTCAGTTTTACCTTTTTTCG
>JAFLVM010000023.1 GCA_022508305.1 Clostridiales bacterium | reverse complement strand
GTGATGAGGAAGCCGTCCGGGATCTTGAGATAGCCCAGCTGCATGGCGAGCTTGGTGACGTTCACCATGCTGCGCCCCACCATGCAGATCTTGCGCTTGTGGTGCACCGCCGCGTCCACCACGCACTGGATGCGGTGCACGTTGCTGGCGAACATGGCGATGATCACGCGGCCCTTGCACTTGTCAAAGAGGTTGAACAGCGTCTCGCCGACCTTCTTCTCGGACATGGTGTAGCCGTTGCGCTCCACGTTGGTGGAATCGGCCATCAGCGCCAGCACGCCGCGGTTGCCGAGCTCGGCGATGCGGCCGAGGTTGATGGGCTCGCCGTCCAGCGGCGTGTAGTCCACCTTGAAGTCGCCCGTGTGGAGCACCACGCCCACCGGCGTCGTGATCGCGAGCGCGCAGGCGCCGGCGATGGAGTGGTTCACCTTGATGAACTCCACCTTGAACGCGCCCGCCTTGACGATCGCGCCCGGCTCCACCACGTTGAGCTCCGCGACGCCCGAGAGCCTGTGCTCCTTGAGCTTGTGCTCGCACAGCGCCAGCGTCAGCCGCGTTCCATACATGGGCGCGGGCAGCTTGCGCAGGATGTAGGGCACCG
>JAFLVM010000022.1 GCA_022508305.1 Clostridiales bacterium | reverse complement strand
CTGTACGACCCTTCGGACGGCAGCACGGGTGTTCCCCGCACGGCAAAGTACGGCGATTCGGATTGGGTTATTTCGGAAAACCTTTCCAAGCTTTGGGGGGCGCTCAGCCTGACCGTTCCCGGTATTACCTGGATTTATAACGGCGACGAGCTGGGCATGTTCGGCACCAAGACGCCTAATCCCGAAGGGGACGGCACGGGACACGAAGACAGATGGTACCGTCAGCCGATGAAGTGGACTACCGCACTTGAAAACAGTACCTACAACTGCAACTATCTGATGGGCTTCAATAATTACAGAATGGAGTGGGATACGCTCAACGTCCAGCTTCACGGCGTGGAAGAGCAGCTTGCGGAAAGCGATTCTATTCTTAACCTGTATAAGGATATTATAAAGATCCGCAAGGAAAATCCCGTGCTCGCAAGGGGCAAGCTTGTACCTCATGCCGGCGATGCGGTTATATGCTATTCGGTAAAGGATGACAACCACGAAGTTCTCGTATACGTCAACGCAAACACAAAGGCAGTGAAGATATCCTACTCGTTGCCGAGCGGCGCGGAAAAGCTTTACGGAAGCGGAATCAGCGGCAATTCAATCGATGCGATGTCCATTCA
>JAFLVM010000021.1 GCA_022508305.1 Clostridiales bacterium | reverse complement strand
CAGATCCAATAGTAAGGTTGTCTGTTGAATATTCCTACCCTGAGTGGGCATTGAAAAAAATTGTCAAGGATTACGGCATGGATATTGCCACGACAATTGTATCTTGCCCTTCGGATAACAGAACAACAGTACGCTTTACAAATCCGCAAAATTTCAAAACGGTTTGTCAAAATTTCACCATAGAAACAGAGGTTTCCCCGTTTAGCGATGCCGTATTTGTAAAGGGTAATTTGCCTGGTGACAGTGGCGAATACACAGTACAAAGCCTGTCATCAATGGCGGTAGCGCGTATTTGTGGCAATTTACTGGAGGACGGCGACAACTTTATCGACTGTTGCGCCGCGCCCGGTGGCAAGTCGGTTTACGTCAAACAGCTAAAACCCGACGTACATGTAACTTCATGTGATGTTCATCCGCACCGTGTGGAACTCATCGAAAAGTATGCCAAGCGTATGGGAGTGGAGTTAACTACGAGTTGTAGGGACATGACAGAGTATTTATCCGAATACGACAGCGCGTTCGACGTAGTGTTGTGCGACGTTCCATGTAGCGGTTTTGGCGTGCTTAACAATCGTCCGGATATCAAGTTGTTCCGTGAGAACAAGGATATTTCCG
>JAFLVM010000020.1:403-641 GCA_022508305.1 Clostridiales bacterium | reverse complement strand
TAGGTTTGCCGTCATTTTCATATAAAGTATATTCGTCGCCGACAAAAGCTGTGTTGTACGTCTGCGCCGTGAAATTTTCAAGTTTTTTACCAGACGACGCCGACACGGGGGGCAAGGTGTTATAGTACACAAGCGCCGTTATAAGTATCGCCCCTGCAAGCACCCATGCCGCAATTTCGGCAAGTTTTGCGCTCTTTTTGCGCCGATAGAGCGGTCGTTTTGCGCTTTTATGCTCCGT
>JAFLVM010000020.1:0-393 GCA_022508305.1 Clostridiales bacterium | reverse complement strand
CTTCCTCCGCATACTCCGCGCCGGTGACGGCATAGGAAGTGGGCTCAAGGAAAAGCTTTCCGCCCTTCCAGCTGATTGCCTTCGTCGGGCACACGGGAATACATTCGCCACAGTTGATACATTCGTGGTCGCCGACCTCTCTTATGTCCATTTTACACTGCGATATGCACATTCCGCAGTCGATACACTTGCTTTTTTCAAGCTTTACGCCCAAAAGCGCAATTCTGTTGAAAAAGCCGTAAATCGCACCGAGCGGGCAGAAAAATCTGCAAAAGCCCCTGTAAACGAAGATACAGAGAATAATACAGAGTACTAAAAGAACAAATTTCCAGCTGAAAAGATAGGTTAGCATGGAATAGAAGTCGGAATTGACTTCGTTTGCAAGCAGTCCCA
>JAFLVM010000002.1 GCA_022508305.1 Clostridiales bacterium | reverse complement strand
CCTCAACCGCTGGCTAAAATCCGTTAAAATTGACTGTGTTTCAATTCTTCTTACTATTCTGTTGTCAAGCTTCTGTTAGCCGTTGCGTTACACAACAGCTTTTTTAATATACTACATTAGTCAAAATATGTCAAACAATTTAGCGCAAATTGGTGATAAAATTTTAACTAATTTTTCGATTTTACCCGACTTTTACCTATAGATTGACTTTGTGAGAGCTAAATATTACAATTTGTCGTACTGTTCATCGGTGACGGGTTCGCACCACTCGTTAGATGCGTCCTCTCCGGGCAGCTCCATTGCAACGTGGCTAAACCAACTGTCCTTCTTTGCGCCGTGCCAGTGCTTGACGTTTGCGGGAATTGTCACAACGCTACCTGCCGTGAGGGAAATCGCCTCTTTGCCATATTCCTGATACCAGCCTTCGCCCGCAACACAAATGAGCAGTTGTCCGCCGCCTTTACTTGCATGATGAATATGCCAGTTGTTGCGACACCTTGGCTCGAAGGTTACGTTTGCCAAAAACAGCGCGGTGTTGTTTAGATTTTTGAGCGGGTTGAGAAAGGACGCTCCGCTGAAATACTGCGCGTACGCAACGTTGGGTTGTCCTTTGCCGAATACGTTTGCCTTGTTAAATTCCGCTTCACTCAAAATTTTTGTCATTGTGTTACCTCCTGATTATCTCTAAAATTGTAGCATACATTTTTCATTGAAACAACGATTTGTTGGAAGATAAAGACAAAGCGACGAATCAAATAACTATTGAAATAGAGTTATAGATATAGTATAATATATATATAAACTTGCTTGCGACAGCTTGCGAGGGAATCATTACGACAAGAATGGGAGCGTACGATGGCGAAAAATCTTATCATTTACTACTCACGCAAAGGTGAGAACTACTGGAACGGAAGCGTCAAAAACCTTGCCAAAGGCAACACCGAAATAGTTGCGGAGTTTATTCAAAAGGCGATTGGCGGCGACATGTTCGAAGTAGACACTGTAAAACCGTACGCCAAAGACTACTACGCTTGCGCTGACGAGGCGAAAAGAGAATTGAACAGTCAGGCAAGACCGAAACTCAAAAAGTATCTTGAAAGTATTGACGGGTACGACAACGTGTTCGTTTGCGGTCCCTGTTGGTGGGGAACGTTCCCCATGGCGATGTTTACACAGCTTGAAAAGTTGACATGGGGTGGGAAAAACGTATTTGCAGTGATGACGCACGAGGGTAGCGGACTGGGTAGCTGCGAACAAGATTTGAAACGCATATGCAAAGGCGCGACAATTGGCAAAGGAATTTCCGTACACGGAGCAGAAGCAGCTCGCGCAGAAAGAGGCGTTGAAGCCTGGGCAAAATCGGTAGTGAAATAATCACTAATACTTAAAAATTCAAACAACCTCGGCGTAAAGTGCTGAGGTTGCTTTTTTGTTAAGTATTGTACACTATTATTCTATTAGGTTGAACTGCTTTTGTTTTTGTCGCCAATGTTGTCAATGGCAATTGTCAGAGCAATCAAAAATGCAGGGTCCTGCATATCAGGATATTCTAAAACAAAGTAGTCGCGAAGCTTCCAAAAATCCTTGCGAATAGTGCCGATAAGTACACCGTTACGTACTACCTGCAATCCTTGCGAAATGTAACCGGTGATTTGAATGTCGTCGCGTGTTTCATCTACGGTGAAAAAATGATTAAACTTTAAGGTTTCTTTCACTCTGCAAACCGTGTTGCCGCTACCGTCTGTGATATAGGCGCTGTGCATGATGAACGTCGGCCACTTGTTGCGAATTTTGTACAATACGTTTCCGCTTAGATCGCGAAGCGTTTTTCTTCTTGTCCAACTGAAGGCGTGACCTTTTACCTCGTACAAAGCGTTTCCCGCTTCATCTTCCACCTTGGAACTGCCGCCCCAAGAAACGAACTTGTTTTTGACAATGATTTTTTTCATCGGCGTACCTCCTTCTTAATAAATATTATACCATACTACAAATAATTATTCAATACTCATTATAGAAAAACGACCTCAACAGAATCTGTTGAGGTCATTTCTTTATTAACAATATAAATTATCGAAGGTTTGAGGTGTTAGATGCGAGATTATTCTTCCTCTTGGAGCTTCTTCGCCTCTTCCACAATCTTGGTGACGCTTGTTGCGGGAACTTCCTCGTAACGAGCAAAGCTGATTTCAAATCTGCCGCGTCCTTGCGTCATTGAACGAAGGTCGGTTGCATACTTCAAGATTTCCGCATACGGAGCTTCTGCCGTGACGATTTGCTTGCCGTTTGCCATTTCCGTACCCATGATACGACCGCGACGCTTGTTCATGTCGCCCATTACGTCGCCCAAATAGTTGTCGGGAACGACGATTTTCAGTTCATAGATTGGCTCGAGAAGTACGGGACCCGCTTTTACGCAACCTGCCTTGAACGCAAGGATTGCTGCCATCTGGAATGCAATATCTTTACCGTCTACGGGGTGTGTAGAACCGTCGTACAACGTTGCCTTTAGGTCAACTACGGGATAGCCTGCAAGAACACCCTTTTGAATTGCTTGGCGAAGTCCCTTTTCTACCGAAGGAATGAATTGACGGGGAACTGCGCCGCCCACTACTGCGTCAACGAATTCGAATACGCCGTCTGCAGCGCCTGGTTCAAAGCGAACCCAGCAGTGACCGTATTGACCTGCGCCGCCCGATTGTTTCTTGTGCTTACCTTCTGCTTCTGCCGACTTGCGGATTGTCTCACGGTAGGGAATACGCGGATCGGACAGTACTGCCTCGCAGTTGAACTTGGACTTCAACTTTTTGCAAAGAACGTCAAGCTGTGTTTCGCCGAGACCGCTAAGCAACATATCGCCTGTTTCGGGATCCTTGTTGACGGTGAATGCGATGTCTTCATCCTTCAGCTTGGACAAACCGCCAAACACCTTGTCCTCGTCGCCCTTCTTGGCAGCGGTAACCGCGCGGAAGTAAACGGGACGGGGCCATTCAACAGGAGCAAGCTCTACTTCTGCGCCTTCGCAAAGCACGTCGCCTGTGCTGGTTGCGGAAAGCTTAGCCAATGCGGCAATGTCGCCCGCAGTTGCGCAGTCGGTTGTTTCCTGCTTGTCGCCTCTGATAAAGTAAACGTTACTGATCTTTTCGTTTGTTTCGCTGTTGAGGTTACGCAAGGTCATACCGCTCTTGAGTGTACCGGAAATAACCTTGAAAATGGAAAGTTTACCAACAAAGCGGTCAACGATTGTCTTGAATACGCGAAGTACTACCGGAGCGTTAGCGTCTGCCGCTATAACCTTGCCGTGAGCGTCCAAAGCGGGACGGGTTGCGGGACTGGGCAGGAATGCAACGATCAAATCCAACAGCTCGTTTATACCTTGACGGGCAAGCGCGGAACCTGTAAGTACAGGAATCGTTACGCCGTTAAGCAGGCAGGTTGAAAAGCCGCGAGTAACTTCTTCTGCGGTGAGCTCTTCACCCTCAAAGAATTTCATCATGAGTTCGTCGTCGCTTTCTGCTGCTATTTCCACTATTGAAGAACGCGCGCTGTCGTATTCGCCTTGAAGGCTTGCGGGGATTGCGCCAGCCGCTCCTGCAAAGCTGCAGTACTGACCTGTTACAGCATTTACGTAGCCAACAGTCTTGTGTCCGTTAAGTTCGGGAACGATAATGGACGAAACCTTGTTGAAGCGCGCCTTGATTGCGTCAACCGTTGCCTGATAGTTGGAGTTTTCCTTGTCAATTCCGTTTACGAAAATAAGCGACGGAATCTTGTGCTCCAAACAGTACTCAAGCGCCTTTTCCGTACCTACGCTCATAGAACCTGTTGCGCTGGTTACGATAATCGCGCTGTCCGCTACCGTCAAAGCTTCGAGCATTTCGCACTCGAAGTCGAAGTAACCGGGAACGTCGATGATGTTGATTTTCGTTCCCTTGTACGTGCAATTCGCAACGGAAAGGCTGATAGATATTCTTCTTGCAACTTCTTCGGGGTCGAAGTCCATTGTGGAGTTGCCGTCGTCCACCTTGCCGAGTCTGTCCAATACTCCCGCATTGAACAAAAGGGCCTCGGCGAGAGTCGTCTTGCCTTCGCCACTGTGTCCGATAAGAGCAACGTTTCTGATGTCTTTCGCATTTACTGCCATGTTAGTTAGTACTCCTAATAAATTATTTTCAGTTTGATTGGTTTGTAAGCTTTTGTTTTGTTCCTTTGCACAAAATTTCCATTCTACAAACAACTATCATTTATTATATACTAACCGCGACAATTTTTCAAGAGGGTGGAGCAATATTATTCAAGAAAAATGCTGTATTTTTCGGAGATTTCGTTACCGCTTGCGTCGATAAGCGTAACAGTTGACTCATCTTTAGGGAATTTCTTGTACTTTTTGCGAACGTGCCGCGCCACGCCCTCGAGACTGTCGAAAATTTGCACGTTGGGAAACACGCGAGAAAAACAGCGCTTGTACAGGTTCATACTGCTGTTGGCGAGCGCAATGCAGTCAAACTGTCCGTAAAGCCGTTCGCAACATTCGGAAACGTAGCCCACTATCGCCCGTTCGTCGCCCACTTCGGCAAGCGCGGGAAATTCGGGCATTGCTTCTGCTATTACCCCCGACAAATTGACCGAACGCGTAACGAACCTGTCCCCAACAACAAGCACGTTGGACGCAGTGTAGGTTGACGCGTGCATAACGGGCGCGTCACAACCGAAAATTGTAAGCTCGGGGTGGGCAAGCGACAACGGACGCAGACATCGAGAAGATAGCGCTACGGATGAAAGCACCACCGCATCACAACCCAGTTCGGTGAGTTTTTTGACGGAATTGAAACCCACTTCGTACAGCTCCTTACCGCTTTTGTTGCCTAACGGGAAATGCTCGCTTAAAATTTGGCACACAAAGCGCGCAGAAACCACCTGTTTGAGTTTTGTCAACGTCGGAAAAATTCCTACGCCGTCGTCAACTATTCCAATTGTTAACATACACCCTCCCGAGTTACACAAGAAATGGGAACAACTACCCCTCAGTCACCCTTACGGGCGACAGCTCCCCTTACGCAGGGGCGCTTTTTTATTTAATACAAATACATGGTAGTATACGTTATCATGCAGCTCAAAATGTTTGAAAAGCTCATTTTTTCGCGTAAAACTTGTAATAATGTACTTAAAAACTGTTGCGTAAAATGACAAAGTATGTTAATATAAGTACGCAAAAATTAGTAGTGGTACTATGAATACAAGGAGATACTAATGCCTAATATTAAATCTGCAGAAAAAAGAGTTTCTGTATCCGCAACAAAAAAACTTCAAAATCAAATGACCCGTTCGCAAATGCAAACGGCTGTGAAAAAGTTTAACGCTGCTATTTCTAACGGCGACGTAGAGCTTGCAAGACAACTTCTTCCTATCGCAAGCTCCAAAATCGACAACGCTGCTGTTAAAAACGTTATTCACAAGAACGCAGCTAACCGCAAAAAGGCGCAAATTGCTAAGGCTCTTTCTCAACTTGAGAGAGGTGTCGTAGTAGTTAAGGTTGACGCCAAGACTTTGAAACAAGCAGAACAAAAGGCTGCTGCTCAACGTAAGGCTGAAGAAGCTGAAGCAATCAAGGCTCAAAGAAACGAGGCTAAGAAAGCTAAGGAAGCTGCAAAGGCTCCCGCAACCAAGAAGTCAACTGGTAGAAAGACCGCCACAAAGGCTGCAACGGAAGAAGCTCCCGCAAAGAAGTCGACAGCTAAGAAGACCACCACCAAGGCGGCTAAGGCTGAAGCTGAAACGGAAGCAGCTCCCGCTCCCAAAAAGCGCGCTACGAAAAAGGTCGTTGAAGCTCCCGCTGAAGAAGTTGAAGACGAAATTAAATAACTATTGCACTACTTTAATCAAAAACCGACTTGGATCCCCAAGTCGGTTTTTTTCAATTCGCCTGTCCTCGCCGAACGAGCAAGTAAATCTGTGTTTAATGTTTTCATCGAGAGTATATGGATTGATAAATAAAAAGTTTACATTAAAAACATTGTCATTATCTTTGACTTTTGAATAAATCTTTGATATACTTTGTAGGCAAACGCTGGTGTGGCTCAGTCGGTAGAGCAAGTGATTCGTAATCACTAGGTCGGGAGTTCGATTCTCTTCACCAGCACCAAGAGCACTGTAGTAAGTGCTCTTTTTTTGTTAATATTAGATGACAATTGCACCGTTGTCGTGTGATTTGTAGATATTGATATATACAAAATAGCTTTTAGGAAACTTTATTAGCAAATAAATAGTCATCTATGTATTTTACTAAAGCTTTTATGTAATTGATATCGTTTGTCACGCTCTCTTCTGTACCCGATAATCTATCACTATGTACTGTGGTGTGCCTCTTTTGCAAAATCGAGTTTAATTGGTCCAAGTTTTCGTCTACAAATGAACTAAACGGATTCTCATCACCTTTAATTTGTTTTAATAAACTTATTAACTCTTTTTTTCCGGTTTTCCCGAGAGGAAATCTACAATTAAACTTAAACTCGTCACTGATAACAGCTTCATCATTTGTTATATAATCAATAGATTTCAGGAATTTTACAATTTCTTCCTTACTATTTTCGGAAAAATCTTTTCTGTTTTTTAATTTTAGTAAAGGATTGCCGTCATCAAATGCCAAATACAAAGAATTCATCTTGGAATACCGTGTTAACTTTTTGCTTCTTATGCCAACTAAACTTTCACGGAAAGACGACAACGATTGCTGTACAAACACTTGAAATTTAGTAACTAATGAAACCATTGCCAATTTCAGAAACAAATCTCTGTTGACATCATCACTTTTTGCCAAGTCGACCAAACGTTCAACTTCCGATACACTTTCCATAAAAGCGTCTGTTTCTTCATAGTGATATGGCATCAGCAAAAACCTCAAACCACTTTTGTAATCTTAAATTGACCATATCTTTATCCGATGTTCTTATTGACAAAGAATCGCGTATATAGGGATCTTGCAGGAAAAGATACAACTTATTGTATATTTCATCTTTGTTTTGTTGTATATATTCCATTGGCATTCTTTCAAAGCTTGGCATAATAAAATCCGCAATTGTCTTGTAAATTTTTGTATTACCTGTCGCTATGTCGCGAAACGCTTTATCTGCGCCGAAGACGGAAACCACTTTACTTATAGTTTCGTTAAAACGCCACTTGTAGTGATTCTTTTCCTCTTCAGTACAAGTCATGCGTTGTTCCATGTATTCATTTAGATATTGAACCATCTTGCCACGATAATTCTTCAGATATACACTACCGTCTTCATCAACTGCTATATTATCAGTAAAAGCAAAGCATCTTATTACGAACTCGACGTCAAGGTATCTCGCATGGGGACCTTTTTGTTTCAAAATTTCCAAAAATTCCCTGTTTTCCGCGCATATTTCCTTGGCGGCATCATTAAAATTGCTTCTGTACATACAGTTTCTGAGTTCCTGGTAATTTAACGTCACCGCGCCTCGGTTCAGTCGCATAAATATATCGTATTTAATATCTCTGTGAGAATCTTTTTTGATTACGTTGACCCGCAACAACCCATCATCCAATAAACTACGCGATTTAGTCGGTAAGTCCTTGTATTTTTTACCGTTTAACTCCTTCAACACTTCTAATTTTGTCAAAGAGAATTCATTATCATAGAATGTCCTAATACTGGAAAGTCTTTGCAAACCATCCAATACAAGCCATCTTCCATCATCTTCTTCAGCAAAATAAAGTGGCGGAATAGGCACGTTCATAATAATGGATTCTAAAAGAGATGACGCTTTATCGTTCTTCCATATGTGCTTTCTTTGGAACGGAACTTCCAAAACAATTTTTCCTCTTTTCATCAATTCGTACAAATACTGAACAGAATAGTCATAAGAAAGACTGTTCAAATATCTACTTTCCTTAGGTACGTCTATTTCATACTTTTCCTGCTCTGTCATGAAAATCTCTGCCATACTTTTCTCCTTACTTACGTTTGAGATAAAATCATTATAGCATATATTTTCTATGCAATCAATTGCTTTTATAATTTGGGAGCTACTTTTACGTTGAAATTCACTACTGTCAATGTTCCCGACACTAAATTATCGACAAAAAAGAGAGTACGATTATAGGTACTCTCTTTTTTTGATGGGTTAGTGATTACGAATCAACAGGTCTAACTGTTCTTATTTCGGGCGGAAGGTGTTGCCGTCGTAGCTGTAGTAATTTCCGTTGCCGTCCGAATAGGTGTCGCCGTCCACTTGGTGCAATACGGTTCCGTCGGACGTTCTGACAACGCTACCCGTATCGACTGTAAAGAAGCCCTTGATTGCCCACAGTATACCGAAAATGATAGCGCATGCAATCGCAGTGACGAATACGTAATTTTCCAATATAGGCATAAAACCAACTAATATCAAAAATGCCATAAAATTGAGAAATTCGTAAAATCTCGGCTTGAAGCGACGCAGCAGCGCGTAGGGCAAAACCATGAGTACTTGCGCAAGCAGCGGGAAACCACGGTATATGACAACACGCGAAAATCTCACAATTCCTCCTGCAAACAGCGTCGGAATGGGAATAAAACGGAGCAGTTTGTAAACGTCGCCCTCCAACTCTACTGCGTCAATTACAGGAAAAACCTTCCAAGTGAGAACCACGTACAATACGTCTGCTATTATCGAAAATACGATAAAGAAGGTCAAAAACATCTTGTGCAGGCGAGGCTTTTCGTTGCGCAGCAGACAACTCAACATCAAAAAGCCTAAGGGAATTATACCCAAATAACCGTAGCATAAAATCTTACCGTAACTGTAATCCGTTTCGGGCGTGTCTGGGAAGCTTTCGTCCAGTTGTCTTGCGCCCAACGCAAATTTGTTGCCGAATAATGTAAGCAATTCGTCATTGAACATTGTGACAAACACGCACACTATCAACGCGGCAGTTATCAAAGATATAAGAATTACGCCAAACAGTCTGCCGCCCGACAATTTTGTACGCAATTTTTGTTGTGATTGAACACTTGCGGAACTCGACATAGTTTTCTCCTTTTTTTTAAATATAGCATATAAAACAAAATTTTACAAATTATTTCATTAAATTATCTTATTAAGCATTTTCAAAAGAATGAAAAAGAACCCTATATCTATTTGGGTTCTTTTTTGTTTCTTTCGTAATTACACCGCTTGCGCTAACCGTTTATTTTTTCTTCTTTCTATTTTTGAAAACTACTATCAAAATATACGCCACAAGCAACACCGCGCAAGTGCAGAGCAGTATCACGTACATTGCCCACAGGGGAATTTCCGTACCGCCAACGTAGAGATTGCCGTCAAAGCCGTCGAAAACGACTTTTTGACCCTCTGCGGAAAGTCCAAGCTCGCCTAACTTTTCCACGTATCCGCCCATAAAGTGCTTGCGGAGTATTCCCACGCTGTAAGTGCCGGGAAGTACGCATATGGCGTTGCGCATACCTTCGGCAAATTGCGACAGTGGCATATACGCGCCGCAGATAAAGCCGTACATACTTGACACAAGCGTAGAAAGCGCCGACATTCCGCCTTGAGTGGAGATGAAGCTTTCAATAACACCCGCAACCAACGTGCCGAACAGTACGCAACAAATGATGTCCACAAGAATGAGCATAAAATCGCCGATTGGAATGTACCAACCCACCACTGCAAGATAAATGGAGCCTACCGCAAGCACGCACAGCATCACCGCAAGCGTAACGAGGAAGTTTGCGATAAAGTAGCTAAGCGACACCGTCGTACCTTTGACTGGGGACACGGAAAGGTCGCTAATCGGACCTTCGATTTTGTCCTGAATCATGACCGCATTTGAGCAGATAGCAACAGTCACTGAGCACACCGCCATAATAGACGATAGCAGCCACGAGCCTGCAAGTCCGTTTATAATATCGTCGTCGGCAGTAAAGTCGAATTGTGCAAATATGTTTTTGAAGCTGTCTATGTACACGCCGCGCAAAAACGTTACGAACAGCAAAAGCAGTATCATAGGAGTAATAAGGGACACGAAAAACAGAAATTTATCCTTGAAATAACACTTCATATTACGCGAAACAAGCGCGAAAAGCTTTTTCACTTCCATATTACGCCTCCTTTATGGTCTTGCCCGTGACCTTGAGAAATACGTTGTCCATGTTGCCCTTTAGCACTTCAAAGTCAACGAATAGGTCGGGGTACTGTAGCATATATTTCGTAACCTCTGCCGTGTTAGCAATTTCCACTTCGAGAAAGTCGCGTTCACGCCGAATTTGACAGCCGAGCTCTGTAAATACCTTTTCCGCCTTGTCGAGGTCGCTGTAAATGCGAATAAAGTCGCTCGCGTACTGTGTTTTCAAGTCGTGAGGAGTGCCTTCGGCTACCTTTTTGCCCCCGTCGAGGATTATTACGTAATCAGCCACCGCCGCTTCTTCCATGTAGTGCGTGGTAAGGAAAACTGTCAAGCCGCGCTCCTTGCGCAACTGCTCTATTACGTTCCACACCGTCTGTCGCGTTTGCGGGTCAAGCCCTGTGGTCGGTTCGTCAAGTATGAGCAAATCAGGATCGTGAAGTAACGCGCGGGCAATGTCCACACGGCGCTTTTGCCCGCCGCTTAGTTTTGTCAAAGGGCGTTTGAGAATATCTTTCAACCCGAGCAGGCCGTCCAACTCCTCAAGGCGGCGTTTGAACTGATTGCCGAAAATACCGTACAGCGCCGCGCGACTTTTCAGGTTGTCGTAGGCGGACAGGCGTTTGTCCAACACCGAGCCTTGAAAAACTATGCCTATTTTGGATTTGATAACGTCTGGATTTGTATCTATGTTCTCACCGCAGACGAAAACCGTTCCGCTGTCTTTAGACAGAACTCCGCTGATAATGTTGATTGTGGTAGACTTTCCCGCGCCGTTTACGCCGAGAAAAGCAAACAGCTCACCATCACGCACGGAAAACGTCAGGTCGTCCACCGCTTTCACGTCTTTGAATGATTTGTGTAAGTTTTGTATTTCAATTATCATAGTTGTTCCTCTCTATTTTTTTTCGGCAAAGCGCGACATAATACCGAAAAATTCCTCGTTGAGCATATTGCTGACTGTGTCCCAGTCCCAATCGAGAAAACCTGTTGCAAACATCGTAGCAATGCCGTGAACGTACACCCACATATGTGTGTGTATCGCTATCGCTTTGTCGTGACTTATGCCGTACTCCGCCATACGGTCGGCTTCGCGCTCGAATACCGCTTCCATTTCGTTACTAGTTTCATGTGAGCGGTCGCGCATGAACAGATACTTAAAATAATGCGGTTGTTCCTTGGCAAATCGGATGTACGCCATACCAGACGATTTGTATTCGGGGTACTTGTTGCTTTCAATCTCATTCATGATGTACTGAGTGTACACGTCTATTATTTTGCGGAAAACTTCGCGCTTCAGCTCGTCCGCATTTGCAAAGGACAGGTATATCGGTTGCGTCGAGCAGTTGCACCGTTTGGCAAGTTCTCGCATATTTAAGCCACTCATACCTTGTTCGGCGACGATGCTACAAGCGACGTCAACTATTTGTTTTTCCGTAATTACCTTTTTTGCTGACATTTTAACTCCTTAGCGCATAATCCAATTTTTACTGAATTACGCCGATAAATAACAGTTGTTATTGATAACATGTGTTATTTTACGCTCGCAGAAACGGTATGTCAAGCGATTTTTAGTTATTTTAAACGTTTGGAACAAATTGTGAGAGGAATTTGTCAGTGGTCTTTTGTAATACTATTTAAAAAAATGCGCAACTTAGTTATAGATACCCTACTACTACATACGGAGGTGCTAAATATGATGACGGTGGCGCAAAAGGTGGGTGAAAACTTGAAAATGGCGCGCAAAGCCAAGGGGCTGACCCAGCAAAAGGTGGCGGAGGCGATGAACAAGTACCAGTCGGACTACAGCGACTACGAAAGGGGCTTGATTCAATTGGACTACGACAAAATTGTGTTTTTGTGCAAAATGTTTGAAATCACGCCCAACGAGCTTTTCTCGTTTGATTAAAATTACAAAAAAAATGCAGCGAAATTTCACTGCATTTTTTATTTGTTGCTAATAAAATTATACTAATTATATAATATTTTTCGCGCTATTTTCTTTCAGCGTATTCCTTGAGCGAACGTTGCATGTCCCGTTCGGCGTCCTTCTTGAGTAACGCATCCTTCTTGTCGTAATCGCGCTTACCCTTGACAAGCGCCACTTCGCATTTGACAAGGCTGTCCTTGAAATACAGCTTTAGCGGCACGATTGAGTAGCCCTTTTCCTTTACTTTGCCAAGCATTCGCATTATTTCACGCTTGTTGGCAAGTAACCTACGGTCCCTACGGCTTTCAACGTTGGAGTAGCTGCCCTTGTCGTAATTCTTGATGTGACAGTTGATGAGCACCAAATTTCCGTCCACAATTCGGCAATAGGAATCGGCGAGGTTGACTTCGCCTTTTCTCAGAGACTTGACCTCGCACCCGATGAGATTTATTCCACATTCCAACGACTCCACTACGTGGTAGTCGTGAAACGCCTTTTTGTTTGTGGAAATTACTTTAGTGTCCATACTGTTAATTTACTTTTCTTGCTCCTCTGTGAAAGCGGAATCAATCTTGCCCGTTGTGTTTTCAACTATTTCTTCCCATTTTTCGTCTTCGGGGCTTTTATGCGTTTCATCCTCCTTGGCAAGCGTAGCCGCAGCCTTCTTTTCGCGGCGATGTGTTTTGATTTTGCCCATAGTCATGCATGCGTCCAAAATGACGTACACCCAAAACAGTATAATCCAAATGAGCGATGCAAGGGGCGGCCAGCTGCTGTCCACCAATATGAGATCCGTTATTACGTAGCCAACGACGGCAATTGACAAAAGCACCAAACCTACTACGTTGGTTTTTGTCCTGTCACGCCTTTTGATACTGGAAATTACGTCAACGAATATTAGTATAAGCCCAACACCGGCAAAGATACCGCCTATCCAGGGCAAAAGCTTATCCCACATTAGTAAAACCATCCTCTGTAAGTCGCAAAAATGTACACTACGACTACTAAGTGTTTTACATATTATCTAATTAATGTAAACTTTAGGTAAACGGAGCAGAAAAAAAATGCTTTTTCTTAGGCTCTATTTGCGAGCCATTTCGATTTTGCATGCCTGCTTATTTACGGATACGATTTGTACCGTAATTGCATCGCCAAGCGAGTACTTGACGGCGTCATTGTACAAACAAAATTGCTGCGGGTTGTAGGTGAGGCGCGCGCCCAAACACTCTATAGGTATAAATCCCTCGACTGTGTTACTCAACTCGGCATAAATGCCTCGTTCCGTTACTCCTGAAATGAGCGCATCGAAAGTCTGTCCGATAACGCGCTCGGCGTAGGCGCACTTCTTAACGTCGTCGGCTTTGCGTTCCGCCTCGTCGGCAATCTTTTCGCGGAGGCTTGCCTGTTGTGCCGCGTCGTACGCCATGTCCGTGTAAGCGGCGAGTGCTTTGTCTGTCATTTTGCCGCTTAATGCAGTTTTCAACACGCGGTGCACCACCAAATCGGCGTAACGGCGTATGGGCGAAGTGAAATGGCAATAGCACCTGCTCGCCAAGCCAAAGTGTCCGCTGTTAACGTCGCTGTACTTTGCTTTTTGCATGGTTCTAAGCATCACGTCGTTGACCAAATTGAAATATGGGGTGAGTTTTGCCTGCATGAGCGCGTCCTGCAACACCGAATTGTGTATCTCTTGCGTTCGCTTGACGTTTATGCCCAAACCGCGCATGAGCGCAAGCAGTACGGACAGCTTTGCCTCGTCGGGTTTGGCGTGAACTCGGTACACAAATGGGTAGTAGCACGTTTCTGCGTACTCGGCAACCGTTTCGTTGGCGAGTATCATAAACTCCTCAATCAGCTGGTGAGAAAAGGTGTTTTCCATAAGCTTTACGTCCACCACGTTGCCCTTGCTGTCGTGAACGAATGTGACTTCCTTACTCGCAAATTCTATGTTACCACGCTTGTTACGTTTCTTTTGCAAAATTTCCGCAAGCTCTTTCATTGCAAACAGGTCGTCAAGAATATCGCTGTATTTTGCGGCAATTTCGCCGTCACCGTCAAAAATTGCCTGTACCTCGTCGTAGGTTAGGCGGTGACAGCTGTTGATTACTGAAGTGAAAACGTCGTAGTCCACCACCTTGCCCTGTTTGTTTACCGTCATTTCGCAAGACAGGGTGAGCCTGTCCACCTTTTCAAACAGCGAGCAAATGCCGTTAGACAGCTCGCGCGGAAGCATGGGAAAGACCGTTTCGGGTAGATACACGCTTGTGCCGCGATTGAACGCCTCTTTATCAACGTCGTCGTTCGGCTTGACGTAGTTGGACACGTCGGCAATGTGCACGCCCAGAGTAAACGTACCGTCGCCGTTACGGGCAATTGACACAGCGTCGTCCAAGTCTTTGGCGTCGGCTCCGTCTATCGTAAAGATTTTTCTACCGCGCAAATCGCGCCTACCGTTTAGGTCATGCTCATTCAATGTCTGAGGTATTGCCTCTGCGCGTTTTTGACAGGCGTGAGGGAAACTTTGACTCAGTCCGAAGCTGCGCGCTACAGCCATCATATCAACGTTTTTCTCGTTGGGGAAGCCAAGTATTTCCACGATTTCACCCTCGGGACAGTTACGGTTGTCCTCGGGGTAAACGGTGATGTGAACGACAACTTTTTGTCCGTTTTTCGCCCCCATGTCCATTTTGGGCTGTACGTACACGTCGCTGACAAACCGTTTGTCGTCGGGTATTACGAAACGCGCGTTGTTGGATTTGTCGTAGGTGCCTACGACGTGGGTCATTCCGCGAGAGATGATTTTGACAACTTCCGCCTCGTCCGCCGAGCCTCCCGTCTTGCGGTACAGTACAGTGTCCTTGTGGAAGGCGCCGTGGGTTTTGGATGCGGGTACGAACAAATCCTCGCCCTCTTCACGAATGAGAAAGCCGAAGCCGCGGGCATTTCCCTGAAACTCCGCTGTTCCGTAATCACCCTCCTTCACCAAACGGTAACGACGGTTTTTCGCATCCTGCACTATTTGGCAGTTCTCTTCCAGTTCCTTTAGCGCATCGCAAATCGCCTTACGTTCCGCAGTTGAATGGGTTTGCATTATGCCGTACAACTGCTTGGCGGTAAAGTACTCGGAATCTATATTTTTGATTACTTGTAGTAGTTTTTCCTTGAATGTAGTCATATTTGTAGTATTTGTAATTAGGCACTTTTTACATAAAAATAGGGCGACTTAATCAGTCGCCCTTCGTTGATTTCGTGAGATTACTTGATAACTGCTTGCAAAATAATCATGACTATGCAACATACCGCAAGTACGCCTGCCGCAACGTACGTTAAAAGCTTCAGACGAGCTTCTTTGCGAGAGCCGGCATTCTTGCCATAATAGGTTTCCGACTCGTCCGACTTGTTGGAAGAACCGGTAAACGCTTCCGTACCGTCGGAGTTGCCCGACTGCTTCATAACTATGAAAATGATAAATCCCGTGCAAATCAATGCAAGAGCTGCAAGAGCTATTCTTACTCCGGCGACAACTGATGCTGCATCAACAGCAAAAAATGATAAAATGCTTAACACTTTGTAGACCTCCGTCCAAAGTCATAGGACATAACCTGTCCTATCGACATATTACGCTAATGTAGTATAACATAGCAAAACTATTTTTGCAACTTTTTTTAGATAGAAAACGGAATAAAAACCGTTCAAAAGTCCAATTTATTCCTTTTCCTTGATGAGAACTTTGCCTGTCATCTCGGGAGGAATGGGTAATCCCATTGAGTACAGCATTGTGGGAGCAATGTCGCAAAGCGCGCCTTCCATTAAAGTCACCTTGCCGCGAAGCTGTGCGTCCACCGCAATAAAGGGCACTTTGTTGGTTGTGTGAGCGGTGAAAGGTTTGCCATTTTCGTCCAGCATTTTTTCGGCATTGCCGTGGTCTGCCGTGACGAAAACTCTGCCGCCGTTGACCAAAATACACTCGACAACACGTCTCACGCACTCGTCCACCGTTGCTACCGCCTTGACAGTCGCGTCGATTACGCCCGTGTGTCCTACCATGTCGCAGTTGGCGTAGTTAAGTATCATTACGTCGTACTTACCCTTTTCGATTTCCGCAATGGCGCGTGAGCACACCTCTTCGGCGCTCATTTCAGGTTGCAGGTCGTACGTTGCAACCTTGGGTGAAGCAACGAGTATGCGGCTTTCGTCGGGATTGGGGGCTTCAACGCCACCGTTGAAGAAGAAGGTTACGTGCGCGTATTTCTCCGTTTCGGCAATCCTAAGCTGCGTTTTACCAAGTTTGGACAGATACTCGCCCAACGTGTTTGCGTAGGTTTCGGGGCGATAGGCAATGTCTACTCCTGTAAACTTTTCGTCGTACTGCGTCATGCAAACCCAGTGAACCTTGCGCGCCTTGCCGTGCAAATTGAAGCCTTCAAATCCTTCTTGAGTAAATGCGCGGGTCATCTCTCGAGCGCGGTCGGGACGGAAGTTGAAGAAAATCACTGCGTCACCGTTTTCTATCGTTGCAACAGGCTTTCCGTTTTCCAATATCACTGTGGGCAGCACGAATTCGTCCGTTACGCCGTTGTCGTAGCTGTCAAGCAGCGCCTGTACAGCGTCAGTTGCCGTGTGCTCGGACTTGCCGAGAAGCATGTCATAAGCTTGCTCTACTCTGTCCCAGCGGTTGTCGCGGTCCATTGCGTAGTAGCGTCCACACACAGTTGCAATTTTACCGAAACCAAGTTCGTCCATCTTCGCTTGCAGTTGCTTAACATACCCTGCGCCGCTTGTGGGCGATACGTCACGTCCGTCCATGTAGCAGTGAACGTAAACGTTGTCAAGATGTTCGCGCTTGGCAAGTTCAATTAGTGCAAACAGGTGTTTGAGATGAGAGTGAACGCCACCGTCGGAAGTCAGACCCATCAAATGCAGCTTGCCGCCGCTCTTTTTAACCGCCTCGATTGCGGACAAGAAGGCGGGATTAGTAAAGAAGTCGCCGTCTTCAATAGATTTGGTAATGCGAGTAAGTTCTTGATAGATAACTCTGCCTGCGCCTATGTTGAGGTGTCCGACTTCGCTGTTGCCCATCTGTCCATCGGGTAATCCAACCGCAAGACCGCTTGCATTCAGTGTTGTGGTTGGAAAATTGTTCATGAGGTAATTTACGTAGGGCGAACACTCTACTCCTATGGCGTTGCCTTTTTCTTGCTTAGACAAGCCGTAGCCGTCCATAATTATTAGCGCAGTTATTTTTTTGTTGATCATATTTCACCTTGTTTGGGGCGTATTTTCCCACCCCATGTGCAATTTTTACTAAATTATTTGTGAGCGCTCACAATAGCGGCAAACTTCGTGGCAACCAGACTTGCGCCGCCGATAAGTCCGCCGTCGATGTCGGACATTGCAAGCAGTCCTTTTGCATTTGCATCGTTCATGCTGCCGCCGTACTGAATGTACAGTTTGTCGGCTGTTGCTTTACCGTACTTTTCCGCAAATACGCTGCGAACAAATTTGATAGCGTCGTTTGCCTGTTCGTCGGTAGCGGTAACGCCTGTACCGATTGCCCAAACAGGCTCGTAGGCAACAACTACGTTTTTGAGCTCTTCAGCCGTTACGTCCTTGAAGCCTTCGACTACTTGACGGCGAAGAACGTTTTCCATGTTACCGCTGTTACGTTCGTCCAACGTTTCGCCAATACAAACGATGGGCTTTAGTCCTGCGGCAAGCGCTGCTTTCGTACGCAAAAGAACGGTTGCGTCCGTTTCGCCAAAGTAGGTGCGGCGTTCACTGTGTCCAATGACGACGTACTCTACGCCCATTTCCGTAAGCATCGAGGGAGCAATTTCGCCTGTGAATGCGCCGCTCTCCTTCCAGTGGCAGTTTTGCGCGCCAACGTGAACGTTGGTACCTTTCGTCAACTTGACTGCCTTGCACAAATCGGTAAAGGGCACGCAAATAATCACGGTGTTTTTAGTATCTGCTACGAGTGGAATAAGCTCGTTGATAAGTTGCTCCGCCTCTTGACGGTTTTTGTTCATTTTCCAGTTGCCTGCAATAATTTTGTTTTTCATATTTAATTCCTTTTTGTAATGTTACCGTTTTACGTGTCAAACGGCATACATACGTACGCCGTTTTGTAGGTTTAGTGGATTTTACTCTTTTTCGTTGAGGCAAGCGATACCGGGAAGTACTTTGCCCTCGAACAGTTCCAGACTTGCTCCGCCGCCGGTGCTGACGTGGCTCATTTTGTCTGCGTAGCCCAGTTGCGCTACTGCTGCCGCGCTGTCGCCACCGCCGATAATGGTGATTGCATTGCTCTCAGCCATTGCTTTCGCTACTGCGTTGGTGCCCTCGGCGAGCGTCGGGTTCTCGAATACGCCCATGGGTCCGTTCCAAACTACCGTCTTGGCTTGCTTGATTACGTCTGCAAACAACGCGCGACTCTTGGGTCCGATGTCTGCGCCTTCGCGATCAGCGGGAATGTTTGCTACGTCAACCACCAACGTTTCAACGGGCGCATCAATAGGATTGGGGAATTCCGCAATGGTAACTGCATCGACAGGTAGAAGAATTTGCTTACCTTGAGACTCTGCCTTTGCAATCATTTCGCGGCAATAGTCAAGCTTTTCTTCGTCCAAAAGAGATTTGCCTATTTCGTAGCCTTGCGCCTTAAGGAAGGTGTACGCCATTCCGCCGCCGATAATCAGCAAATCGCACTTGTCAAGCAGGTTGCTGATAACGTTGAGCTTGTCGCTGACCTTTGCGCCGCCCAAAATTGCAACGAAGGGGCGAACAGGGTGTTCGAGCGCCTCTGCCATGACGGAAAGTTCCTTTTCAATGAGGAAACCGCAAACGGCGTCTTTTACAAATCCGTACTCAACTATTGCTGCCGTGCTTGCGTGTGAGCGGTGAGCTGTACCAAATGCGTCGTTAACGTAGATGTCGGCAAAGCTTGCAAGCTTTCTGCAAAATTCCTCGTCGCGAGCTTCTTCGCCTGCGTCAAAACGGGTGTTTTCAAGCAGGAGCACGTGACCTTTCTTCAAAGCCGCAACCTTAGCTTGCGCGTCCTCGCCTACGATGTCCGTAGCGAACGTAACTTTACCTTTAAGTAGCTCGTTGAGTCTGTCTGCTACGGGTTTGAGGCTGAATTTCTTTGCGTCGCCTTTAATTGCCTTTTCAATGAATTCGGCTTTGGCTGCTTCGCGTTGTTCTTCGGGAAGTGCCTCAAGCGCTGCCTTTTCCTTTTTGTTGAGTTTGAAGTTAGGCGTAAATATGTTGTGGGGCTTGCCAAGGTGTGAGCAGAGAATAACCTTTGCGCCGTGATCCATAAGATACTTGATTGTTGGCAAAGCGCCATTGATACGGTTCTCGTCTGTGATGACACCGTCTTTCATGGGTACGTTGAGATCTACGCGTACCAAACACCTTTTACCTTTTACGTTTACGTCCTTTATACTTTTCTTGTTCATTTCATTACTCCTTGAACTGAAATTGGATGGAATTACAAAACCGCAATTTCGTCCTATACAATTATAGTTTTTTAAGTCAAGCGTGTCAAGCAGTATTGATAATATAAAAAAATAGTATTGATTTATGATACTATAAAATAAAACTATACGCTAGGACGATCTATGAACGAAACCACCTGTCGTTTGCGCGAATGGTCGGGTGATTTGGCGCGACTGCTTTGGCAGCCTCGTGGTGACACAAAGCGGACTGCCTGTCGCCGAGACGCCACAAGCATACCGAAAGCTGAACATGGGGTAGGAATTTTACGTAATATTCGTTGATAAAGCCCATTTGCGAGGTGGCATCCAACGCGTAGCCGTACCACTGCGCGGCGTGTTTGTAATTACGCATTTGGAAATAGCAATTACCGAAAATACAGCACGTTTCACCGCTTGGCGGCAAGAGTCGTACGCTTTTGGAAAGGTACTTCAGCGCGCCGTCAACGTCACCTTGCGACAAAGCGAAGTTTGCAAGCAGCTTGTACGCGTCCACCCTATCTACTACGTATGCTCTACGGTTGGATGCAAAAGTTTTCAACAAAGGCAACGCTTTTTCCATTTGACCGCATTCAATTAGCGTGCGCGCGTAGTAAAATTTGTCGCGCAAAGTAAAACGCCGCCCCTCAGCAATAGCGTTTTGGTAAATAAGCAAATTGCGCTGTTCATGCGAAGCGGAGGGTTTGTGAACTACCTCACAGTCCAAATACTTTATCACACCAAAGGGTGTAATGGCTTCGTGTATAAAACCCTTGAAGCGACATTTACTTGTACGCCTGACTATTCGCTCACGCCAAAACCAAAAAGGAAATTCGCCCTCCATTCGATACTTCATAAAGTACACGCTGACGTTATCTTGCGAGTTTTTCCACCCCATTAGCATTTTTTGCGTGTGTGGCGGCAAAACGTCGTCGGCATCTAACCACATAATGTATTCGCAATTAGCCTTGCTAATAGCGTAGTTCCTCGCCTTGGAAAAGTCGTTTTGCCAAGTAAAACCGTACACGCTGTCGGTGTATTTTTTAGCAACCTCTACGGTGTTGTCAGTGGAGCCTGTGTCCACTACTACAATCTCGTCGGCAAAATTCAGCATGGGCAGTAAACGGGAAAGATTGTCCTGTTCGTTCTTTACAATGAGTGTGACCGATAATGATTTCATATCTACAAAATATGAACAAACAAATATCATTGACACAATATCGAGAAAATACATACATTGAAGCAAAAACAGGAGTTCATTGTGAAACCATTACAAGTCGATTTGCCCTATCCCTCCACCAATACGCTGACAAAGGACGTCAGAAGCGGTTACATAATTTCTTGCGCCTACGCGACTTTGCGTGGGGAGCTTACGGCAATACTGCAATACGTTTATCACCACCATTTCTTTGACGGAATTGACCCAAAAGATGCCGATACGCTCATGTCGATTGCCGTATGTGAAATGCTACACCTTAACATACTTGGCGCCGCAATGCTGAAGCTTGGCGTGAACCCAAGATACGTGCAGCAGCCAAATACGGACAATTATTTCAATACCACGACAGTGTCGCAGGCAACCATGCCGCAGAAAATGTTGATGGACGACATTCAAGGTGAAATGACGGCGATTTCCGACTATCAAAAAATGCTTTTCGTGCTGAAAAACGAGCAGGTGGCGGCAATAATTCAAAGAATAATACTCGACGAACAACTGCACTTGGAAACTCTCAAAGGAATGTTGGAAAAATACGCGAAATAAAAATTATATACAAAAATGGCTTGTGAACTTAATTCACAAGCCTTTTTTAATAAAATTTAATTGAGATTTGCACGAAAAACAATAACGATTTCATTACCTATCAAATGAACGAGGTGTTTGAGCCGATTAGAAACGCCTCAAAAGAGCCTCTGCGCTTACGGCTATACCGTCGCCGTTGCCAAGCGCGCCGAGGTGTTCCGTCGTAGTTGCGGAAAGATTGACGCAATCGGGCGTAACCTTGAGAATTGCAGATAAACGCGCAGCCATCTCATCAATAAACGGTGAGATTTTCGGTTGTTGGCATATCACCACCGCCGAAACGTTGACAACTTCGTAACCGCTACTGCCTGCAACGTCTACACAGGTGGCAAGTAATTTCGTGCTGTCTGCGCCCTTATATTTTTCATCGGTGTCGGGGAATTGGTGTCCTATGTCCTTGTTGCCTGATGCGGAAAGTATTGCGTCGCAAATGGCGTGGCACAGCGCGTCGGCATCGGAATGTCCTTTTAACTTCATGCCGAATGGGATTTTCACTCCGCCGAGAATCACGCCGTCGCCCTTCTCAAAGGGATGCACGTCAAAGCCAACTCCCACTCTAAAGTCGGGCAAATCGTCTTGATAAGTAATCTTGACGTTAGAACGCAGTCCGTCTACAAAGTGTACTTCACCGTAGGTATCGTAAAACAGCGTACTTTCGTCGGTGTAGTTGCCGTTAGCATTTGCAATAGCGTAACGAAGTTTAGAAACGTTGAAAACCTGCGGAGTTTGCACGGTAAACAAGGCGTTCCTGTCTATTTTCCCTACCCCATGTTCATTTTTTTGGTAAACCGTGTCGGTGACGGGCAAACGGGGAACTGCGCTACCGTGTTCATCTGCCTGACAATATAACCGCTCGACAAATTCGCGAGGAACAAACGGACGCGCGCCGTCGTGAATTGCTACCACCCCTTGAGCGTCGTCAGCTATTAGTTGAAATCCGTTCAAGACAGACTGGAAACGCGTTGCGCCACCCTCTGCGTAGAGAGTTCCGTCAATGCGTTGTCCTACCACTATCACCACGTCGGCAACACTTTTGAAAACGTCCACGGAATGAACCAGGACGCTTTTACCGAGTAGTTGTTCGTTTAGTTTGTCTTTGCCGTAACGGGTTGCATTGCCTGCCGCTACGATGATTGCATATTTCATAAGTCAGCTATAATTTCGTACATTTCGCTCGCCTCGTCCTTCTTGACGCTTTCTTTGAGCATTTTGACCTTAAAAGTCAGCGAGGCGCTTGCAAAGTGAACGCACACAAGGTCGCCAACCTTAAGCTGACAACCGGGCTTTGCGGGACGGCCGTTTACGTCCACCCGTCCTGCCGTACACGCTTCCTGCGCTACGGTTCTACGTTTCAATATTCGAGATACTTTGAGAAATTTGTCTAATCTCACGATTACAATTCCTTTCTGTTGGTAAATGCCCTTGAAAGCGTAACCTCGTCGGCGTACTGCAATTCGCTGCCAATTGAAATACCTTGCGCAAGACGGGTCACTCTTATGCCGTACTGCTTGACAAAACGCGCGATGTACGTTGCCGTTGCTTCACCCTCTGCTGACGTGTCTGTAGCAAGAATGACCTCTTTGACGTCACCCGTCAAGCGTTGAAACAGCTCCGCCAAGCGAATGTCCTCGCGTCCGATACCTTTTAGTGGGTTCAACACTCCGCCCAAAACGTGATAAACGCCGTGATATTCGCCCAATCGCTCTACTGCAAGCACGTCCTTCGCCTCTTGCACCACGCATATAGTCGAGTTGTCGCGCGTACTGCAAACGTGGCATGGGTCGGCGTCGGTGTAGTTGCCACAAATTGAACACACCGTCACCTTTTCCTTTGCCTCAACTACCGCTTGAGCAAACGCGCGCGCCTCTTCCTCCGTCATAGACAGCACGGTCAAAGCGTAGCGTTGAGCGGTCTTTGAGCCAACGCCGGGCAGTTTGGTGAATTGGCGAATTAACTTTTCTATCGGTTCGATGTAATTTGGCATTTTACAGCAATCCTTTCATTGCGCCGAAGGGCGCCATAAGCTTGTCCTCTTCTGCCTGAGCCTTAGCGTATGCATCGTTGATTGCCGCAAGAATCAAATCCTCCAGCATTTCCACGTCGTCGGGATCGCACGCCTCGGGTTTAACCTTGACGGACAAAACGTTCTTTTTACCGTTGCAGGTTACTTCCACAAGTCCGCCTGAAGCTGCGCCCGTAACTTCAAGCTCCTCAAGCTGCTGTTGCGCCTCTTGAAGCTTTTGTTGCATTTGTTGCGCCTGCTTCATCAAGCTTTGCATATTGCCGCCGCCAAAACCGCCGCCGTGACTGCCTCCACCGGAACCGTTGTAACCGTATTTGTTTCCCATAATATTTCTCCCTGTTATTTATTGTCAAATTTGACGTCTTTGCCAAGACTGCTAAGCTGCCTGTCTATTTCGCTATCGGACACTTCCTCTTCGCGTTCAATCACAAGCTTGCTGTCGCAGAAAACGGCTATTTCTGCTTGAAGTCTTCTCTTGTATTTGTTTTCGATTAGCCAGTACGAACCCTCGCCGCACTTGATTACGTAGTTGCCTTGTGTGTCAAATGAGACCTTGACGTCGCTCCAAACGCCGGCAAGAAGAGGCTCGTTTTTGGACAAAATGGACAAGTTTACACCCCTCCATATGGACTTAGGGTCGGTTTTGTCCACAACGTACAGCGATTTCGAGTCCGCAGACATGTTTTGCGGGATTTGTTCCAACCGAGTAACACGCTTGTCCAAACCGTCGTAGTCCACTTCGCCGCTGCTTGCGCCCACCTTCAACGCCGTCGCCTCAAATAGCATCAAGGGCGACAGCGCGTACTTCAAGCCGTTTTCCAGTCCGACGAATCGGTCAATGGCGTAAAGCAGTTTCTTTTCCGTTACACTGTCGGCAAGTTCCTTAAGTTCTGCGTACGCGTCCTGAGGCAATGCCAAAATGCCGTTGGGGTTTGCGCAAATTTTAGCCGTGAGTAAGTCGCGAATGTACAGCGACAAATCCTTGTTGAGGCGCGCCACGTCCTTGCCCTCGTTTACAAGCTTGTTGGTTTCAGTGAGTATGTCCGCAGCTTTATTCGTCAAAATTGCCTTTGCTAAACTTGCAATATTGTTCTTTGACGATACACCCAATACTCCCAACACGTCGTCGTAGGTTAGCTTGCCCCCCGAAACGGAGAAGCATCTATCTGCAATGGACACGCAGTCGCGGACACTACCTTCGCCCGCTTGCGCGATGGCAGTAACGGCTATTTTGTCGTACTTCTTGCCCTCTTTGTCGTAGATTTTACAAATCAAATCCGTCAAAATGGGCGTAGGTACAAGTCGGAAGTCGAAACGCATACAGCGCGAAAGAATAGTTGCGGGAATCTTGTGCACTTCGGTGGTACACAAAATGAACAGAGCGTGCGCGGGCGGTTCTTCCAACGTCTTTAGCAAAGCATTGAAGGCGCTTGTTGAAAGCATGTGCACCTCGTCGATGATGTAAACCTTGTACTTGCCGTTGACGGGTGGAAATTGTACCTTTTCACGAATGTCGCGGGCGTAATCTACGCTGTTGTTGCTTGCCGCGTCCATTTCGATAATGTCAAGATTTGCCGCGCCCACCGTGTTACATACCGAACATTCACCGCAGGGGTTGCCGTTGTGCTCCTTCGCGTGCGGACAGTTGACAGCGCGCGCAAAAATCTTTGCCGTGCTTGTTTTGCCCGTTCCGCGCGTGCCCGTAAACAAATAGGCGTGCGACACCTTGTCCTGCAGTATCTGGTTACGTAACGTATTGATGATGTGGTCCTGTCCGATTACCTCGTCGAACGTGCTCGGACGGTATTTGCGATACAATGCAACGTAATTCATGTTACTCCTTGTAGCTTAGCAGCTTTCTGCGCGCGCGTTGCAATGCGCCGTCCACTGCCTTGTAGCTTTTGTTGGTTCTTGCTGCTATGTCGTCGTAGCTGTAGCCGTCGGCGAAGTACAACAGTACCTGTTTTTCAAACGGGGTGAGTTTTTCGTCAATTACCCGCGTTACTTTTTCTGCGTATTCTTTTTTGAGTAGGCTGTCAAGCGGTCCGCTCGCCTCATCCAAAAGATTTGTCGCAACGCTTAGCTCTACGTAGTTAGACAGCGGCATTTGTCCAACGCCATTGTCGTGCTTGACTGCGTCCAAAATTTGTCTCAATACACACAGTTGCACGAAGGAAGGGAAGCTACCCTTGTCCTCTTCGTAGTAGGTGATAGCGTAAAAAAGTCCCAACATGCCCTCTTGCAGTAGGTCATCCTTGTCTCCGCCCACCAAATAAAACCTGTTTGCCAAGCTGCGAATGAGTCCCTTGTAGCTGCTCACAAGCTGTTCTATTGCGCTTTGATTGCCTTCTTTTGCCAGTTTGATTATTTCGTCCAAAGCTAACCTCTTTGTCTAACTACCTCGTAAACGGCAATTCCGCAGGCAACGGACGCGTTTAGCGAATTTACCTTGCCCTTGAGCTTCAACGACACTACGCCGTCACAACACTTTTTCGTGTATTGAGAAATGCCGTCACCCTCGCTGCCTACAACGATTGCAACCGAACCCGTGAGGTTGACAGTCGTTATTTCCTGTCCGTCCATGTCTAACGCGTACACCCACACGCCCTTTTCCTGCAGCTGCTTGATTGCATTGTTAACGTTGGTTACGCGGGCAATTTTTACGTGCGCGACAGCTCCAGCCGAAGTACGAACTACCGTGTCGTTGACCGCAACCTGACGGTTTTTACCGATGATGATACCGTCTACACCTGCGCATTCGCAGGCGCGAATTATGCTGCCGAAATTGTGCGGATCAGACAGTCCGTCCAAAATAATGATAAATGGGGTGGAATTTTGCGCCAAAATGTCCTCAATTTCGCAGTAATTGAAATCGGTGACGTCGGCAACGTACCCTTGGTGTTTACCCTCGAGGCTGGCTTTGTCAAGTACGCTCTTGTCAACGTAGGTGATTTTTACTCCCTTTTGACGGGCAAGCGCAGTGATACTGTTCTGCAAGCCCTTTTCGCACATGAGCGAGTTGACGGTGACTTCGTCCGATCTTAGCGCCTCGTAAACGCTGTTTCTTCCTTCTATTTTCATTGTCGTTGTTCCAAAACGTAATATAGGCGTTCGCCTTGACCCGTGAGATACAGGTACCCAAGCACTGCCTCAAATCCCGTTGCCTTGCGGTAGTCGGCGCTGCTTTGATTCTTCGCCCTGTGATGCGTACTGCTGTTGCGACCGCGCAGGTACACCGATTGCTCTTGTTCCGTCATGCTGTCAAACAGTTTTTCCGCTAATCTTGCTTGCGCTGCCGCCTTGACCTCTGCCGAACACATACGGTGCAATTCGTCAATCTTCTTGTCGAAGCCTAAACTAAGCTTTTCTCTAACGTAGAGGGTGTGAACGGCGTCGCCAACGTAGGCAAGGGTAAGGGCGTTCATGGTGAGCGCATCTTTTTCACTGATTTGTTCGGTAACCTGCATACTTAGTCTTCCGTGTAGAATTTTTTGCCGTACACCACCGAACCAACGAGGTAGTCAACGTCCTCGTAGCCCATTTTTTCGTAGAAAGCGCGCGCGGCAGTGTTCTTTTGTCCGCAAATGACGTACGCGCCCTCAACAAACATATCGCGTAGCTTACTTTCCACAGCTTCAACAAGCTGAGAACCGAGTCCCTGACGCTGATACTCCTCGAGAACGTTTACGTGCATGTGCGCCGTGTAGCCACCGCGAACGTAACGCTCGGCGACCCTAGTCTCGGCAACAAAGCGGAAATACTCGCCACTGTTGATTTTGCGGACGAGGGGTAGGTAGTCCTCTTGCATTTTTTCCTGATATTCGTCCAAATCCACCACGCAAAGCACGTAGCCTACGGGAACGTCGCTGTCATCTACGGCGACGAAACAGTAGTCGGCTTGATTGTCAAGGTAGTAGTCGCAGTACATTGAACACAGCATTGCGCGATTGGTCGCAGTGTCCTCGTCAACATACTTGGACGTTGCCATGCAAATGTCCTGAACGTAACGAAAATCTTTCTTACTGTACGGTCTAACCTTCATGTTTTTCTCCTTGCGGACATACTTTTCCATTTTGTAAAATGTTATCATATAAGTAGCAGATTGTCAAGTAGCAAGCTATATTAGAAATAGATATAATTATATAAAATAAACATCAAAACTGTTTATAACTTGAACGTGAGAGGTCACCAATAACTTGCTCCTGTAAGTTTTAAATTTGTTATTAACGCGACGCAAAACCTCATTCACAGTTCATTCATCAGGACGACTTTTGCTTTTGTAATATTTATCTTGACAAAAAAAGGACAACTCGTAAGCGCGTTGTCCTTGTGTTTGTTATATTTGATTTTGTAACCGCAATTGAGCGTTTTTCTCACCCCATCACTGAAAAAAGTTAACATGGGGTTGCAAAAACGTAAATCTGACTGTTATTCAAGTCCGTCAAGAAGCTTGCGGATTTCGTCAATGTAGTCGTCGCTGTCGCCCTTGCTGTTGCGCAATTCTTCAATACGGCGAAGCAAATCACCGTCGCTTGCGGGAGTGTAGGCTGCGCGCGGAGCGGGCGTCTCTTGCGGAGCAGGATCAACCTTCTCTTCCTGAACAGGTGCGGAAGCGGGTTCCTCTGCGGGAGCGGCATTACTACGAAGACGCTCGATTTCCTTCAAGAGTTCGTCAGTGCGGTCAACGCCTGTTGAAGGAGCTTCAGCGGGCGCTTCCTTAGCGGGAGCAGGTTGAGCGGGTTTAGCGGCGGGTTTCTTTGCGACGGGCTTAACCTCTTCGGCAGCCAGTTCAACAACCTCGTCAATGAACGCGCCACTTGCTTCGTCAACGTTGTTCAAAGCGACAATCTTGATTCCGCGAGCGTGCAGATAGCCGTACAAATACACCAAGTCGGTGGGTTCTGCAATGATGCACACTGCGTCAATGGCGGGAGCTCTGTGTAGCGCGTCCACCACGTCTACGAATATGCGCGCGTCGAAATCCTTACGGCCGCGACGCTTGATACGCATGGGGCGCTCCATCTTGTAGCCGCGAAGGTCTGCGTCGGCGTAAATTTCTTTGTGTTTGCGGTCACCTGCGCCGTAAACCTTGCCGCAAAGAATCGAGCCCATTGCGTTTAGTTGTCCTATAATATCTGCGTATTGCTTACTTGTAAGCCCAACGTTGTCTACATCAATGAAAAATGCAATATTTCTATCGCGAAGCATTGTTATACCTCCAAATAATGATATGCTTATTTTACAATATTTTAGTTGTTTTGTCTATACTTTCTTTGAAAATAAAACAAATATTGTTGACAAAGTCCTGCGTCTTCGCCAAACAAATTGCAAAAATAACGCGAAATCTCGGTGTCACGGTGTCCTTGCTCAAAATAATTGTGGTAAACCTTTTTAAGCCAAGTATCCACTGGAAATACGTCACCTCGACGCAATCCGAACAGCAAAATACAATCGGCGACCTTAGGCCCTACGCCCAAAAACTTGAGCAGTTCGCGTCTTGCCTCCTCGCTGCTGAGATTGTTTAACGTGGACAAATCGTAGCTTTGCAGCATTTTGGCTGTTTCGAGCAGATACTTGTCACGGTATCCTGCGCCTATGCCCGCGTAGAACTCCACCGTTTGACTTGCCATAACCTCAACCGTAGGGAATGCGCAACCGTTGGGCATTTCGGCGCCTATTGCGTTACACATTCTGTCAATTATCAGCTGAATGCGCTTGATATTGTTGTTGGCGGAAATGATAAAGCTGAAAATCATCTCCGTCAAATCCTGATTGAGAATGCGAATACCCTTGCCAAATTCCGCCGCTTCTTTCATCAGCGGTGAAATGGCGGAAATTCGCGCAACCTTCTCTGCGTAGTCGGCGTCCAAATCGAAAAAGCGCCAAAAATAGTCTTTGTCAAGTGTTTTCACCTGAACCTTGTCGCCTACCGTTGTGATTTCGGCGTATTTGTCCTGTGAGTATACGGCGTAAGTATGCTCGTCAAGCTGCTTGTAACGGAAAATTTGTCCGCATTCCAAAGTGTCGCGAACGTTGAAGTATTCGCTATTGTATTCAAAAGCAAGCGGTAAATCCATGCCTCAAAATCCCCTAAGTCACATCGCTGTGACAACTTCCCTTAACTTTAAGGGAAGACTAATTTTAATTATATTTAGAAAACGTTATTGCTTATCAATATATCGGTAAGGTCATTTGCTTATTGTTGTTTTTATCATTTTTTTCCGACATTGCATACGACCCTACTTGCCCCACGGGCGAGGTGCAAAAAAGCCAAGATTCGTCATCTCGGCTTTCGCTAAAAATCTTCTTCGTTATTACTTTGCAACGGGGTAAACGGAAACCTGTCTTCTCGTCTTGTCCTTGCGTTCGAACTTCACGATACCGTCAATAAGCGCAAACAGGGTGTCGTCCTTGCCGATACCTACGTTGTTGCCGGGATGGAAGTGTGTTCCGCGTTGGCGAACGAGAATGTTGCCTGCTTGAGCAAACTGTCCGTCAGCGCGCTTTGCGCCAAGACGTTTGCTTTCGCTGTCACGTCCGTTTTTCGTTGAGCCCATACCTTTTTTGTGAGCGAACAACTGTAACTTTATGAACATCATGTCAAATTACCTCCAAATTGATAAAGTCGGAATACTCTGTGTAAAAGTCCTGCAAGCCACACAGCATTGTGTTGAGAATGACGTCTGCGTCGTGCCGTTCTTCTGCTGTAAGCGCTTCGGGTAGAGTAAACCTTAGTGAGCCTGTTTCTTCGTTGACCTTGAACTTGACGTTGATTTTTGCCACATTGAGCAGCCCCAATAGAGCCGACTGAATGAGGGTGGAAACTCCTGCGCAGACGATGTCCTCGCCGCTTTCGCCATAGCCAGTGTGACCGCTTGCAGTCACTTCAACGATAGAATTGTTTTTGCGAATGATCTTGATATCCGTCATTAGCCGAGTGTGATTGAGCTAACCTTGAGCTTGGTGTAGGGTTGTCTGTGACCTTGGCGTTTGCGAATGTTCTTCTTCGCTTTGTAGGTGAAAATATTAATTTTCTTGCCTCTGCCGTGCTCTACTACCGTTGCAAGAACCTTAGCGCCTGCTGCATCCTTGCCAACCAAAACGCGGTCGCCGTCTGCTGCCAAAACAACTTCAAGTTCTACTGTGGAATTTACTTCGGCGTTCAAAAGTTCCGTTTCAAAAACGAGACCTTCGCTAACCTTGTATTGCTTTCCACCTGTTCTTACGATTGCATACATTGTTTTCTACCTCCTGATAAGACTCGCTAAACAAGGGTGGCTTCTACTCGGAAAACCGAGTTCGGCGCTTGACAAAATAACCCTTTTTATGCGGCTACCGTATATATTACACGACTTCAATTCTTTTGTCAAACGAATAAACACAAGTATTCATATTATAATAACTTATAGAACGCTCTTTTTCTATCGTGTATCTGTTTATTTTTAAATTTATCAAGCAAAATATTCGTAAACCATAAAAATACCCAAACAAACTACTGTCTGTTGGGCATTACGAGTTGAATATTTTGCTATTATTTTAACTGAGTTGCAGCATATTATCATCAAGAAATTCGTAGTCAATATCTACAATGTATCCATTCGAGATGATATACGGTAGAGACGTATCTTTGCTTGTGTTTATTGCAACAACCGCTATATGAATAAATCCTCTTCTATCGGTAAATAAATCTTGCGGCAAAGTTAAGCTTTCGTGATGATTGTATTTTAGTCCTAATATCGGTCTTATTTGATACGCGTAATCTTCAGATAACGATTCTTCTCGTGAAATTTCTTTTATAAAATGAGCGTTTTCAACGTTTTGATAATCTTCAACTATTTTTTGAAAATAAATTTGCGGCATAGACGTACGAATTTCAGTATAAACGTAAATCGCAAAGAAATAATCATCATACCCACTGACAATGCTGCAAGACGGGTCATCATCGTCAATATCGTATAAACCGTAGTAGAAGTCAAGCGTCACGTCGTCTTTTGTAAACGTATCTGCGCTCGACTTTACTCCTGCATACAAAGAATAGACCTCAAAGCAAGCTCCCCTGTAATGGCGACCGAATGCGCCACTTTCAAATTTCGGACTGCATCCGGCAAAGATAGATACTATGACCACCAATAATATCGCAACGCTTATAACTCTTGTGAAAGCTTTGGATTTCATAGATGCCTCCTAAATTACATTTTATGCGATCATACTGCGTTGTTGCAATTTGTTCGTTATATATACTTGCCTTGGTAATCATTTGTTAATATTAAATTGCAAATTTCCGCGCAATTAAAATATACATAACATCTACAATCCAGTCAATTCATTGAGATATTGTTCCAAATCGTCAAAATTTCCGTGATGGTAGGCGGAAACGTCCTTGTTGTCGGGATTGAGCAGGCAGTCGGTGACGAGAAAAACCTTCATGCCGAGCAGTTCCGCTATCATGTCCTCGTTGACGTCGTTACCCACCATCAAACATTCGGCGGGATTGAGGTCGAGCTTTGCCAATATTTCCTCGTAGTACTTGAGATTAGGCTTGCAAAAGCGTGAATTTTCGTAGTGAGAAATGTAATCGAAATCGTCGGGATTCAATCCTGCCCAAGCAAGACGCGTCTGTTGAGCAACAAGCGGAAACAGCGGATTAGTAGCAACCACAAGTCTTAGCCCGCGTTGCTTGAGGTTGCTTACAAGCTGCGCAACCTTGGGATTGCAGCCGCACGCTTCCTTTGCCGCAATGAAATCCGTGCGGTAGTACTCGTCAAACTTGACAATGTCGTTGTACACCCTGTCGCCGAATTTGCCTTCAAACACCTTCCAAAACACTTCCTCGTTCGTGGCACGTCCGTCGTTTTTTATCATTGCGCCCGTGCCCTGCCACACGCCGTCGATTAGCTCGTTTGGCTCGTATCCGAGCGGAGCAATACGGTTTGCAAGGGACTTGAAGTACAATTTGACAAATTTTTCCGTATTCATCGGCAACAAAGTGCCGTCCATGTCGAACAAAACGGTTTTTATCATGACAATCCTCGATTTTTCCGTCAAATATTACTGTTTGAACAAATTTTACTACCGTAAATATACCATTTCGCAGAAAATGTGTCAAATGAACACGCGACTTGACAATTTCGACAAAAGAGTATAAAATTCGTGATTTGAAAGGAGATTTTATTTTATGCCTTGGATTATCATTGCCTGCTGTGTCGTAGGGGTGTTTTTCTTACTCGTGTTTATGCCTGCGTGGGTTTCCTATACCGTAGTGTTTTACGTATCGGCAAGACACAAAGAAAATCCTTACCTACTCCCCAAAGGCGAGCAGTTTGAGGAAAATCGCGACGTAATGTACGCTCTAATAAAGGAAATGGAGGAAATTCCTTTTGAAAGGGTGTACCTGACCGCAGTTGACGGAAAGAAACTGTCAGCAAAATACTACCACGTAAGAGACGGCGCGCCGTTGCAAATACAAATTCCCGGTTACCGAGGCTCGTCAACGCGCGACCTTTGCGGCGGTAACAAGCTTGCCCGCAAATACGGCTTCAACACGTTAGTGATGGACTTGCGCGCGCACGGTGAAAGCCAAGGACACACCATTACATTCGGCGTGAAAGAACGTCTGGACACCCTTTGTTGGATAAAATACGCCTGCGAACGCTTTGGCGAACAAACCCCAATCTTCCTCGTAGGCGTTTCTATGGGCGCGGCAACGGCGTTAATGACAAGCGACCTCGATTTACCCAAAAACGTTGTTGGCATTATCGCCGACTGTCCGTACAGCTCCCCGTCGGAAGTTATTGCAAGCGTTTGCAAAAAAATGAAGCTCAGCCCCAAAATTTTGCTTCCCTACATAAGGCTTGGCGCAAGAATGTTCGGACACTTCCGCTTGGACGACGTAAGCGCTACGAAATCCGTAGCCAATACGCAAATTCCGATACTTCTAATCCACGGCGAGGACGACCGATTCGTACCGTGTGATATGAGCAGAGAAATTTACGAAGCCCGCAACGGTTACGTAGAGCTTCACACGTTTGCCGACGCAGGGCACGCGTTGAGCTACATGAAGGACTACAAGCGTTACGAGGAAATTACCAAAAACTTCATTGAGCATTGCGGCGTCAAAATCCGTTAACTCACAAATTCCGCTACCGTACAATTTTCAATTTGATTTTGAACAACACACGCACGTTTCAAAGCAATTTTCGTTTAGAGAATTGCTTTTTTTATTAAAAAATTGACATGGGGTTGAGAAAAATGCAATTTACATGCAAAAAAATTAAAAAGTGACATATATTTTCGCAAGTTGTAAATACTATCACTGTACATAACGCCGCGCTAAGTTGCGGTGAACGACAGGAGGTCAATATGGCTAAGAGCAAGCAGATAAATCACGAGTACTACGCAAACTACGAAACCTGCCGCAATCGCATGTTCGATATGTTTGACCCCGATTGGTTGCAAATAGAAGACGCTCACCTGAGCTATGAGGAGGCTTTTGAAGACGACGATGAGTAACGACAAGAAAACGAAAAAGACTGAAGTAAAAGAAGAAACCCCCATTACGGAAAACAACTGCAACGTAGAAAGAACCAAGCAGGCAATGAGTGATTTGTACAAAAACGTCACTATGGCGCAAAATTGCGTCAAGACGCTGCTACCCTACGTGGAAAAGCAGGAAGTAACCAAGGTTTTACACAAGCAGGTGGAAACCTACGACCATTACGTGGAACAACTGGACATGCTGAGTGAAAACCTCAACTTTGACCCGACGCCCGCACCCAAAATGTTGGTTGTCATGGCGAACATGGGTATTCGCGCCAAAATGATGACGGACAAGAGCATCAGTCACGTGGCGAAGATAATGCTACAAGGCACATTGAACGGTATAATCGATTTGTACCGCATGATCAAGGACTACGACGACGTTCACCCCGAAGTTGCCCTCATGGAAAAGCAAATCTTGCGCTACGAGGAAGGCTGCTTCGAGGCAATGAAAGGAATGCTGTAAAAACGTGACATGGGGTCGAAATTTCAATAAAATTTGTATATATTAAATAAAAAATGACAGACGTCAATCAGTCTGTCATTTTTTCATTTTATCGTTTGTTCAGATATAATACTTTACACAAATTATTCAACTACAAACTCGATAGTTTGGTCGTCAACGCATAGCGTACCTTTACCCTTGACGCCCGTCGTCTTGACGTAGGTTCCGAACATACCGCCGGGCAACGCTACAACACTGTCGCCAATTAGCTCTATTGCACCGCTTGCCTTGAGCGTTACCGCCTTGTTGACGTACGGGCAAACGTTTCCGTACTGGTCGCGTACTACAATCTGCACCGCCGCTACGTCGTAGGTGCTGTTTTCGTGCAGAACCGTCGCGGAAGGCGTAACGTCCAACGTATAGGAAATCATGCTGCCAACGTTTTTGGTCAAAACAAGTTTGCCGTCAACGAAGCCCTCTAAGGTGATTACGTTAGCCGCGCTACCCCAACTGCTTTCGTATTTGTTGTAGAGCTGCACCACGCGTTCCATTGTGAGGTGTTCGCTTGCCATTACGCGAGCAATTGCAAATTTAGAGCGCAACGGCAGGTTGTTTAGTCCGTACTTGTGTACGTCGGCAAGGCAACGTTTGATTTTCAAAGCGCCTGAACGGCTTATACCGTCCTCTGTCGTTAGCCTGTCGCCAATCATGTCGTCAATAAGTATGGGCGGATTGGGTAAGTGCTTGAACGGGCTGTCGGCGTGGGTGAAATCACGTATGTACACGCCCGCCTTGTACAGCTTGACTGTGTCGCAGTTAGTGAGCACGTACATGCCTTCCACCTTCGCCTCGGGATAGTCTCCAAGTTCGGAAGAAAAGGTCACGTCAAGGAAGGGACGATTGCCCATTGCAGAAAACACGCCCGCAGCTTGCTTGGGATTGCGGAACATATCCGTAACGCCGTGGTAGCAAATTCTGTCGCCGCTGCCAAAGTCGCTGTTGGTGAGGTAATCGAACATACACCATCCAAAGGCGCCCGACGTTGTGTCTGCTGCGAAAACATCGTCCAGCATGCGCGCGTAACGCAAGGTATGCTCCAGCTTGTGCAAAACGTCGTCGTAGCTTTTGGTAGGATACATGTGTCCGTTGTACTCCGTCACAAGGTAGGGTACGCTGCTCGCACACACCTCTTTGCGGTCGGTTGCGCCCTCACGGTTGAAATCGTTGAAGGTGTACACGTCCTCAAGCAGATGAGAGTGTTTGAGATATCTCACACCTCCTGTTTGACGGGTGGGGTCTAACCTGTGCGCAATGGCGTTGGTCTCGGAGTACAGCCCGTCGTTGTCCAAAGACTCGTTGATACGTACGCCCCACAAAATAATTGACGGGTGATTGCGGTACTGCTCTATCATTTCGCGGACATTCTGTTTGGCTACCTCTTTCCACTCCTCGTCGCCGATGTGCTGCCAACCGGGAATTTCCGTAAATACCAATAGACCCAGCTTGTCGCATTCGTCAATGAAATACTGCGATTGCGGGTAATGGGAAGTTCTAACGGCGTTGACGCACAGCTTTTCCTTCAAAATCTTGGCGTCCAGTCGCTGCATACTTTCCGGCATTGCGTAACCTACGTACGGGTAGCTTTGATGACGGTTAAGTCCTACGATTTTCAATTTTTTGCCGTTGAGGAAAAATCCGTTCTTGGTAAACTCCGCGCTGCGTACGCCAAATTTCGTTTCGTAAACGTCATTGCCAACGGAAATCTGCAAGGTGTACAGATTGGGTTCGTCTACGCTCCACAAATCAAGTTTAACGTCGGCGCAGATAGCAAAATGACTGTTTTCACAAGGATAATTCGCAGAAAAAGCTACCCCATGTTCATTTTTTATAGTCAAAAGCGCTTGAGTAGGCTCAGTGAAGTTGCCGAGAGTAACGTCAATTTCTACGGGTTTAGATGGCAACGCCTTGACAAATGCATCTTGAACGAATACGCCTGTTTTTTCTTCCAAGAAGACCTCGCGGTAAATTCCGCCGTAGGTTTGGTAGTCGATTACGAACCCAAAGGGCGGTTGATTGAGCGACTTGCGACTGTCCACCTTGACGACGAGTTGATTGTCACCTTCGTGAACGTGCGGGGTGACGTCTACCGTGAACGCCGTGTAGCCGCATTGGTGAGTTGCAACACTCTTGCCGTTTACAAATACCTCGGCTTGGTGCGCTACGCCTTCGAACGTAAGTAAATAAGTCTTACCCGCTAAATCTGCAAGGCGGAAATTGCGCTTGTAGCCGCTGACGTATTGATAGATACCCTCGTCAAAGCAGTTGAAGGGCGCAATGGCGTGACTGTGCGGCAGTCTTACCGCCTCACCGCCGTCACTGTTAAAAATGCTGTCCTTCCAATCACGGAAAAATTGCCAATTGTCATTTAAGTAAGTTCGCATAAGTGCCTCTTTAAATAATTTATATATAAGATTATATTATTGAGGAAGTAAGTTGTCAATAAATACAAATATATATTCAAAACAATTTGTAATAATTGCAAACCTTTGTAAAAGAAGTTAAAAAGACAAAAAAAGAGAGGCCGTTAGACCTCTCAAATTTTTGCCTTACTTTTTACTTGAAGTGTAGTTGATCAGCGCCTCGTTTAATGCCGTAATGCATGAATTGATGCTCCGTTCATCTATTATACCGCTCAAAAGCTTGGCGAGCTGACAGCGTTTGACTTCGGCGCTGTCCTCCGACTTGTAGATACTTTCGGCGTTTGTCGATAGAAGCTTCACCTGCTCAATAAAATCCTTCATGGTGAGAGTTTTGCTTGCAAGCTTTTCGCGAACGTTGCCAAAATACAGCAGCTGCGAATAGATTACTCCAAACACGTCGTTTTTCATCAAGCTGCTTAGGCTTTGCCCCGAAAGTGACTTGACAACTTTGAAAAGTGTTGACGCAAACGCGCCGATAGTTACGCATTGCAAAACTATGTGTAAAGCTATCGAAAAGTCAAAAATCCTAACCCCATGTACCAAATAGACGTCCATTACCGAAAAAGCAAGTCCGAAAATAAACGGGAAAATCACCGCAAAATCAAACTTGTGAAGCACGTCCACCTTGGCTTTGTTGACGAAGATTTTTTTGCAAAGCTCGCTGAGCAAGCAAGTTGCAACAGCGTACAAAACAAAGTACAAGTTGCCGCTGTCCATAAGGTATTGCCGTAGTAGAGCTACGAATGTTTCAAAATCCATAAAACGTATTTCTCCTTTTTTGATAGTGAAAAATACAGTCCCTAGATTTTTCCGCGTAAAGCGTAACGCCCCACTTTTGCCACGCTTTACACTACTATTGTAGCACTGTCGATTTAACAAAAGCAAATTTGTTGTCAATTAATCGTCATCTTGTAAATTTCGTTTTTGGGCACGTTGCGATCCTTGGCAACCGCTTTGACCGCTTCACTCTTGGTCATACCGCCTTGTAGGTAGTAATTCAAATGCTCCGCTACCGTCAGTTCGCACAAAGGGTTTGCGTCCGCCATTCCATTCACCACCAATACGAATTCGCCTTTGTCGTCGTCAATTACGTCGGCAAGGTGACAAAAGCGCGCGCGTTCGTGCGTCTTGGTAAGTTCCTTCACGAGGCAACACTCGCGGTTACCCAGTCGTTCGCATAGATACGCCATGTTTTCCTTGATGTCGTGAACGGACACGTAGAAGATTGCCACTCCCACCGCGCCGTCCAGCAGTTTGTCGCGCTCGGACTTTTTTTCTGGCAAAAAGCCGTAGTAGGTAAAGGGAGGTTTGTAGCCACTCAACACAAACGCATTGACGAACGCGCTTGCTCCACTTACCACCGTGTAGGGATAGTTCTTTTCAATGAGTGCGTTGACAAGTACGTTACCCGGGTCATTGATGGACGGCATACCCGCGTCGGATATTACAGCAACGTCCTCACCCTTCTCGCAAAAGGACAGCACGAAATCCAGCGACTTCTTTTCGTTGAACTTGTGATAGCTGTACAGAGGCTTGGAAATGCCGTAGTGACTCAAGAGTATTTGCGAATGTCGCGTGTCCTCGCAGAAAATTGCGGAAACACTTTTCAGAGTTTCCACAGCGCGGTAGGTGATTTCACCTAAATTTCCTATCGGTGTTGCTACAAAATAAACCATAATTACTCCAATCCGTACCAAGCCTTGGCTTGAGGTGTGTAGTTGCCCTGTTCGTCGGTTACGTACATTGGCGCGCGCAGCTTGCAGTCCTGTTCCCCCGCCTTGACGCCCCTGACGAGTACCAGATTGGGTTCCTTGTTGGGAGCGGGGCACACGGGCAAAATCTCTTTTACCGCAATGCCGTGAGCCTGACAAAGCATTACTATTTCGCACAGTCTGTCCGATTGGTGCACCAAATACAGGCTGCCGCGGTTGTTAAGAACTCTTGAGGCGGACTTTATCACGTCACACAGCGTTGCCTTGATTTCGTGACGGCAGATTGCAATGTTTTCCTTTAGCTGCTGCTCGCCACTACCCACACGTCTATAGGGTGGATTGCATATTACGACGTCGGCATTTTGAACAAAATCAGCGGCGTTTTTCAAATCGCAATTGTGTACAGTTATCAATTCTTGCAAGTCGTTGAGGTTGACGTTTCTTTGCATCAAATTGGCAAGCTGAGGCTGAATTTCCAACGCGACAATCTTGCGAGGGTGTTTTTTGCGCGCTATTAGCAAGCTGATTACGCCACTGCCGGCGCCAAACTCCACGCAGAGTTTACCGCGCATGTCTCGGCAGAAGTTGGCAAGCAGCACCGCGTCGGTTGTGAAGCGGTACTCGTCACTCGACTGTATTAGCTGCAGCCCGTCGCACTGCAAATCTTCTATTCTTTCGCTGGGATTTAGCTCGACTTTCATATTTTTATTATACAACAAAAATTGTCGCAAGTAAATAAAAAAGCCCACGTCAACACGTGGGCGACAAGGGTTTGTGGCTATTCTTCGATAGCGCCAACAGGACATTGCGCTGCGCAAGCACCGCAATCTACGCAGAGATCTGCCGCAATTTCAAATTTGCCGTCGCCTTCGCTTATAGCTTCGCAAGGACAAACACTTTGGCAACCACCGCAAGCAATACATTCGTTACTGATTTTGTGAGCCATAATTGTCATTCTCCTTTTTAGGATATTTTTATTATACACACATTGTAAAATTTTGTCTATTTTTTACAACAGATTTTTCAAAAATTGGACAAGACGCGTTGTATTTGATAAAAAATAATTGTTATTCGCTTTTGCTCGCGTCTTTTACAGTAACAACGTGGCAATATCTTGCGGGGTGTTGCATAAAGCGAGAACGCCGTGTTTTTCCAAGTCCTCACGCTTGCCGAAGCCGTAGGTTACAGCCACTACGTCAATGCCGTTTGCATGCGCGCCCTCTACGTCGTGCAGAGTGTCGCCTATCATGAGACACTGCGCCCTGTCAAAGCCGTTGTCGTCAATAAGCTGACGCAAAACTTCCTCTTTGAACCCGCGCTTTTCCGTTTGTCCGTAGACATAGGAAAAATACTTCGTGAGCTTGTGGTACTTGAGAGAAGTCAGCGCGTGCGGTTGGTATTTACTTGACGCAATTGCGAGCACGTATTTACCGCTGTTCTTTAATTGTTCCAACACGTCAACGATGCCGTCGTAGAGGAAACTGTTTTCGATGGCGTTCAGTTCGTCGTAAACCTTTTTGTGAAGTTCAATCGCCTCGTTGCACCTGTCAGCACCCAGTAGACGGGTGTAGCTGTCGGTAAGCGGCGGACCTATATGCTCGGACAAATCCAACTTGCTTGCATCAACGCCGTAGTGCTCCAAAACCTTGGTAAAGGTGGCGTAAATGCCGGGTGAAGTGTTGTTTATCGTTCCGTCGAAATCAAAAATTACGTATTTGTACTGTTTAGCTAATTTATTCATAAGTTTTTGATTATAAATGTTTTTTAACTGATGACGTCGCCACGGTCAGGGGCGAAATTGTTGCGCGAGCCTTATGTTAGCGACAATTTAGCGCCTTCATAAACCGTTCCACCTTAGGTGTGGCGGGATTGATAACGATGCCGAATGCGTAGTAGAGATAGTTCTTCAATTTGCTAAGCGCAACCACGTCTCGGTGCTCACATTCTACTTCGTAGTCGGTTTTGTCAAAGTAGACGTTTTTGTCCAGTTCCAACGTCCACTCCGCAAGCTGAAATTTGGCGCGGTAGGTTTCCATGTTGCCCAGACAGACCAAGTCGTCGCCCACGTCAACGCTCAAAAGGTTTTTGAGTTCATCTTGTCGTATTCCGTTGTCAATGAATCGGCAAGCGGCGTCAAACTCCAGTTCCATTTCCCTTTCGTCGCATACTGTTACGCCCTCTATTTGCGACAGCCGTTCCTTGTAGCACAAAACGTACACACCAAGCTTTTCGCGAATTCGCACCATTTTTTCCTTGGACATGCCGCGGTAGCCGAAATAGTAATTTATTTGCAGGGTGGGTTTGACCTTTGACTGCTCGAGAAGAATGTTGTACTCCCTCTCGTCTAAAAATAGCTTTAGTTCTTGTTCGATATTTTTCATTGCTGCTCCGTGTATATAATAAAGCCGCTATTGATTGTTTACCGATATTTCAATAAGGTTAAATCAATTATTGTGGGTTGTATCTATGATTAGGCACTGAGACGTATCAAGTTGGTCGAAGTACTTATTTTCCAGCGGAATCCACTTGTTTACAAAGTTGATTACTCCGCATTCGCCCTCGCGTTGAAGCAGGCGATTGTACTGCGTAGTTTTGTCCACGGTGAGCAAAATTTCAACGTCGTAGTACTGTCTAAGGTTCGGGCGCAATGCGTAGCTGCCCTCTACGACAACGACGTCGGTAGCTTCAAAGTAACGGTCAACGAAACTGTCCGTTGAACAGTCGTACGCTTGATAGGTAAATGACTTGCCTTGCCGCACCCTGTCGAGAACTTCTGCCAAACGCTCATAGTGAACGTTACCGCCCATTTCGCTTAGTCGTTCGAGCGTTCGCATTTGCTTGGGCAGGAAAAAATCGTCGCAATGAATTATGCTTGCGCCAAAGTGTTCGGAAATTAGTTTCGAATAGTAGGTTTTACCCGAACCGCAATAACCGTCTATTGCCAAAATTAAAGGTTTTTGCCACCCCATATCGCGTTTTTTGCTTTTTAAAGCCTGTTCAACTGCGGCTATTATCGGTGACAAAACCTCGTGACTGTTAGCGTCAAAAATCATTAGTTCTTTTTTCTACCCTTGGGCGCCGTATTGAAAATCTTGTTCATTTCTTCAAAAAAGGTGGCGCTATCCTTAAACTGACGGTATACGGCGGCGAACCTAATGTAGGCAACTTCGTCCAATTGCTTTAGCTGCTCCATTACCAAATCGCCAATCTTTTGAGAGGTGATTTCCTCGTCAAGGCTGTTGTAAAGAGCTTTTTCCACGGAGTTCACCACCTCGTCAACCTCCGCCATGGAAATAGGACGCTTTTCGCAGGCGCGCAAAATGCCGTTTTTGATTTTGGTACGGTCGTAAGACTGACGTGTTCCGTCACGCTTAATGACAAGGAATGGCACCATTTCTATCGTTTCAAATGTGGTAAAGCGCTTGCCGCAGGAAATACACTCGCGACGTCTACGAATACTCTTGCCGTCGTCGGTGGATCGGGAATCTATAACCTTGCTGTCCTCACAGCCACAGTACATACATCTCATAGTTTATCTCTTTCCTTTATTGTACTTTATCTAATTAGTGAATTGTTTAAGGGTGAAGTCGCTCGCAAGAAAAGGAGAACAAGTGTTGCCCCTTTTTGCGCAATAAACGTGGCTTCACATATTAGTAACGGTTTTCAAACGTTTTAGTATTTCCTGATATTCCTTCTCGGGATTTGCGCCGTTGTCGTCCATGCGGCGAAGCGTGTCCTTGTCCCAAAAGCGGGCGACGTTTGGCGTGATTTCGTCTGCTACTACCAACCGTCCGCTTGTTCTGCCAAATTCCAGCTTGAAATCGGCAACGATTATCCCCACCTCTTTCATCATGTCCGTCAACACTTTGTTTATACGCATGGCGTTGTAGCACATAACGGACATCTCTTCCTGCGTGCAAAGTCCCATAGCGTAGGCGTGATACTCGTTGATGACGGGGTCGCCCAATTCGTCGTTTTTGTAGCAAAATTCCAACACGGGAAATTTGAGTTTTTTGTGAGATTCCAATCCCAGTCGCTCTGCCATGGCGCCCGCCGAATAGTTGCGGACTACCACTTCCATGGGAATCATCTCGGCAAGCTTGACCACTGTGGCGTTGTCGGAATACTTCTCCACAAAGTGGGTGGCAACGTTGTTGTCGCGAAGCGCCTGCATAAAAATGGCGTTAATTTCGTTGCAAAGTCTGCCCTTGTTTTTAAAATATATCTTATGCTTGCCGTGATACATCATTGCGTCGTCGGAAAACTCGGCGATGGCGTGTTTGGGGCTGTTGGTTGCCCAAAGGCGTTTGGTTTTGCCTTCGGAAATCAGATTTTGTTTGATATATTGCATATTACTTACCTTATAAAAAACACTTGTGAAAGTACAGTCACTATTTCAGTTTGTATTGTAATTCTACTGTCTTATTGGCGGGAACGGTCACGTCGAAGTTTTTGCCGACCGGCTTTACCTGAAGAGTGGTTTTCGTCAGCTTCTTGACGTTGTCGGGGAGCATCAAATTGACGAACGTTTCCTTCTTGCTGTCCAATTTGACAGAGAGCGTTCCCTTGTCGCCGTCCATTGATACCGAAACAGCCACGCCGTTTTCTGCAAGTAAGCCTTCGAACCTGACGTATTTCCAGTCAGGCGAAATGGCGGGGAAAATCTTGATGACGTCACCACGCGAATACATGAGCATTTGCTGCACCACGTGTCCGAACACGAGGTTGACGTGTAGTTGAATAGGCGTCCAAACACCGCTACCGCAAATTCCCATACCGCGCCAGTCCTTGTCCACAAACGCCAAATTGTTGATGACGCAACCGCGCGCCGCATTCGTAAGGCACAAATTGGCTTTGTTGCCGTCGCCTAAACGAGCGTACACCGCGCCTAAAACCGTCATGTTGTAGCTGTTTTGCGACGCAAGCTCCGACCGTTTTTTGTCGGCGGTGGCGATATAGTGCTCTTTCGTTTCTTCGTCGGACAAAAAGCTGACTTCCTCACCGAAATAGGCAGGGTACAAAGTGCCGTTAGACACGCCCGTGTAGTCTACGGAAATAATGGAATTGACGAACTCTCTAAACGTGCCGTCGCTTGCCAGTTGCTTGTCGGGGATTGCGTCGATAAGCTTTTGCCAAACGCCAAAACTACCTCTTACGTTACACGTTTTGCACGCCTCAATTAGATTTGTAAGCAAATCCTTTGCCAAAGCGTAGTCTAAAGCGCTGTTTTTGGCGACGACAGGGCGGTCGGTGACGTTGTAGCTGTCGGCAATACGCATGGGCAACGCCGAGGGGCTTATTTCCAAGCCGTTGTCCGTCATGCGGAAAAAGTCCTCGTAAAACAGCGCCACGTCCTTCATAAACGGAATGAGTCTGTTCTTCAAAAACTTGGTGTTTTGGCTGAATTTTGCATACTTGTAGTACAAATTTGCCACCCAAGCGGCGCACCCTGAAAAGTGAATTACAAATAGGTCAAGACTGCCCAAACGCCCTGTGTTGGGCGCGGCGACAACGGGAACGGCTATTCCGCGACATCCGAAAATACGCTGAGCGTTGTTGCGGTAGTCCACCACGTTATTCCAGTAGTAGTCAAAGGTTTTTTCCAAATTGAAGGACAAATTTCCCTGCAACGTGTGCATGTAGGTCATTTGCAGCTCGCCGCTTGCGGTGACGCTTGCGCGATAGGGCTTGTAGCTGCCGTTCCACAGTCCGCAAGGCGTAAACAGTCTCGGCGCGCCGTCGTCGGGAGTACCTGCAACAGTCAAATAACGGGAAAATTTGTACAGCTTTTCCGTAAGCTCGGCGGGCATTTTGCCGGAATCCGTTTCCAAAAGCAAATCCTCAATGTTGCTTGACGATTTGCTCAACCTAACGTCACAGGAGCCGTACAGCTTGGAATGGATTGCCGCGTGTGTTTTAAGTAGCTTTTCGTAGCCGTCTTTTACGAGATTTAACTGCTCTTTGAGGTTGTTAAACTCTCGCTCGCGCAAACTGTTGACGAAAGTCTTGATGAGAATGAGAACCGACTGCGCGTTGACAATCTCCACACAGTCCTCTTGTGGGTGAACGCTACCTCCGAGAACGTGTAATTTGGCAACAACGCCGTAGTCGGTGCCGTTGTCCTCGTTGCGGGCTGCAAACAACATAAACTGTTTGTCGTACTTGGTCGCAACACCCTCGGGCATGTTACAAATACCTTCGTAGGTGCGCGCGTTGACTCGGTGCATAAGCTTGAGACTAAGCTGCGCCGAAATAGAGCCTGCGCCCTGCTTGGTGATGCGGTAGGCAATGAGATTGTCCGCTCGGGAAACGAAAACATTACGTTTGTACCTTGTTTCGCCGACGGAATACCTCACAGTCGCTTCGCCCTTTTCCATGTCCAACTCGCGCAAAAACTCCATGGTGATTTCACTTTGAGCAAAGCGCGCGTCAAGTTCGCATAAGGGCAAAGGATACTCCACCTGCGGACGGAAGCTCTTTTGCATTAGAGTTGTGGGAATGACGGTTTGAGCGCCCAAAAAATCCCCTTCCTCAATGCGCCTGCGCGTTTCTTCAATTCGGTCGGAAATATCCGGCACGACTGTAGTACGCCCCAACCATGAGAGGGTCGCGTCGTTGATAAGTATTTGCTCTTCGTTTGCTCCGCCGTAGACGTTTGCGCCGATTTTCCCGTTGCCGAGATACAAGCCCTCGCGCCACTTTTCGCCCCACCAACGGGCAGGAGTGCAAAATCTTAAAACGTCAGCGTTTTTTCCTGCCATACATTCACCCTGTTAGTACATAATTCTACAAATACGATTATACCAAATAAAAGCAATACTGTCTATAAACTTTTTTCATTAAAATGCAAATATTGTAGAAAAGAAAAAGAACTTGTTTTGTCAACAAGTTCTACTTTACAATCTCGACCTGCCCCATTACGGTGACTTTGTCGCCCTCAATGAGCAATCCGCCCTCGTGCCACATTTGATACACGGGCAAGTTCAGCTCCTTTACGGCGCGCGCAGTACAGCTGTTTTGTAAGTCGGTGGCAAGATAGTGAACCTCAAGGTCGATACCTTTGACAAGCCCTAAGCCGCGCCAAATTCCGTAGCTGTCGTAGTCCTCGTCGGGGGTGATGTGGTACGTGTCAAGTTGCAGCATTGCGCCTGCGGAAGCTCCCATGACGGTGCCGCGGAAGTTCTTTACAGCTTCAACTATACCCAGTTGTTCCATACGCGCAATTGCCTTTTCCGGCATGCCGCCCGTGAAGAACAGCAAATCGGCATTTTGCACCTGTTGTAGGTGGTTAGCGCCGTCGTAGGGATTGAGCCACTCTATTTCACGCTCTGCGTAGCCGTAAGAAAGAAACGGACGTAAAATGTTGTCGTACTTTTCGCCGCCTTTGCCGTAGATAGACAAAAAGCTGTTGTAATCCCAAGCTTGAGTTTCTCGGTATGCTAAGGGCAAAATTAGGACATGGGGTCGGTTTTTGAACAGTTTTTCCAAATGCGGACGCGCCCAATCGCCGTCAAAGTTGTAGTAGTTGAGTAAAACGTTTGTCATATCAGAACAGCTCCACTCCGTCCTTGTGCACGTACGCGTAGGCAATCTTGTGCTCGGCAGGTTTCGTTTTGGTAATTGTGATAGCGTTTTGAATTAGACGTTTTGCCTCTTGCAAACCTTTGCCGTTGTGATACACCTCGCAAAGCACGTCGCCCTTGTTGACTTTTGAGCCGAGTTGAACCTTCATAATAACGCCTACGGAGAAGTCGATGACGTCGGTCTTCTGCATGCGGCCGCCGCCCATATGCGTGACTGCTCTACCGATGTCTGCAGCAACCATGCCTGTGACGTAGCCGTCCCTGTCCGCCACCACAACGTCTTTTGAACCGATTTCGAACTTGTCGGGGTGCAGAACGTAGCTTGCGTCGCCGTGTTGCGCCGTTACCATTTCGGCAAATTTGTTGAGCGCCCTTCCGCTGTCGATAGCCTCTTGGAAGGCGGCTTCGGCAGTTTTCAACGTGTACTTACCCGTCAAAGCAAGCAGACGAATTGCCACTTCCTTTATTTCGTGGTAAAGGCGGTTTTGTTTGCCGTTCAAAACGTCCACAATGCCTACAATCTCAAGCGAGTTGCCTACGTGGTCGGACAAAGGCTGTTGCATGTCGGTAATGAGCGCGCCAATGCGTTTACCTGCAAGCGCGCCAATAGCCACCATTTTCTTGGCAAGCTCCAACGCGCTTTCGGGGTCGGGCATAAACGCTCCGCTGCCGTACTTGACGTCCAAAAGAATTGTGTCGGAGCCGGAAGCTAATTTTTTGCTCATTATGCTTGCGCAGATTAGCGGAATGGAATTGACCGTTCCCGTCACGTCGCGCAGGGCGTAAATCTTTTTGTCAGCGGGAGCAAGGTTGGCTGTTTGACCTATTACCGCGCAACCGACGCGTTTGACTACCTCGAAAAACTCCTTTTCGGAGAGAGCCGTGTCAAAACCGGGTATACTTTCCAGCTTGTCAATGGTTCCGCCTGTGAAGCCCAAGCCTCTGCCGCTCATCTTGGCAACGTAAACGCCGCAGCAAGCAAGTATTGGCGCAAGCGCAAGGGTCGTGCTGTCGCCAATTCCGCCCGTTGAGTGCTTGTCAACGACTATTCCGCCGAGAGCAGACATGTCCACTACGTCGCCGCTCCTTAACATGGCGTTGGTCAGGTCAAAGGTTTCTCTGTCCGTCATTCCGTTTAGCAGGATTGCCATAAGCAGAGCCGACATTTGGTAGTCGGGAATACTGCCGTCGGTAAATCCCTTTACAAAAAAGGATATTTCATCAGTGGTCAGTTCCTGCTTGAGTTTTTTCTTTTCGATAACGTCGATAATGGTCATAAAATCCCCTTCAGCTCGTAGATTGAGGGCATATTGTGTTTACTTACAGCCCCTCAGTCTCGCAAGCTCGCCTCCCCTTACACAAGGAAGCCTCTTTTTAATGATATATTATTATAGCATAATTTAGTGTATTATTCAATACTCTTTGTGAATTTGCAAGGTAATAAAAATCCGTACCGCCCATACAAATCTTCATTCCTTCTCAAAAAAACACACCGCGAAGAATATCGCGGTGTGTTGATGGATTTAAGTAAATTTTTACTTATTTCTACAGAATTGTAGGTAAACTACTATTCAGCAAGCTCTGCAAAGTACTTGATTGTGCGTACCATTTGCGTGGTGTAGCTGTTTTCGTTGTCGTACCAAGCTACAACCTGTACTTGCCACAAGTCGTCGCCAACCTTGGTGACCATTGTTTGAGTTGCGTCAAACAAGCTGCCGTAACGCATACCGATGATGTCGCTACTTACGATTGGATCTTCGTTGTAGCCATAGCTTTCGTTAGCAACGCTCTTCATGTAGGCGTTGATGCCCTCAGCAGATACGTCCTTGCCCTTTACTACTGCTACCAAGATTGTCGTAGAACCTGTGCAGGTGGGAACGCGTTGAGCGGAACCGATGAGCTTCTTGTCCAATTCGGGGATTACAAGACCGATAGCCTTTGCAGCGCCTGTGGAGTTGGGAACGATGTTTTGAGCGGCAGCGCGTGCTCTACGAAGGTCACCCTTGCGGTGAGGTCCGTCAAGTACCATTTGATCGCCTGTGTAAGCGTGAACTGTTGTCATGATACCGGAAAGGATTGGAGCGTACTCATTGAGAGCCTTAGCCATGGGAGCAAGGCAGTTTGTCGTGCAGCTTGCAGCGGAGATGATTGTGTCGCTTGCCTTCAAGATTCCTTCGTTTACGCCGAATACGACTGTGGGAAGATCTTTACCTGCGGGAGCGGAAATGATAACCTTTTTAGCGCCCGCGGAAATGTGAGCTTGGCTCTTTTCCTTAGAGCAGTAGAAGCCTGTGCATTCCAACACTACGTCTACACGGTGTCTTCTCCAAGGAAGCTTTTCAGCCTTGGGTTCTGCGTAGATGATAATGTTCTTGCCGTCAACCGTGATTGAACCGGGAGTCAAAACCTTTTTGCCGTCTTCGGAAAGAACAGGCTCGGTGCTGGTGATTACGTGACCCATTGCCGCGTAGTTACCTTGAGCTGTGTCGTACTTGAGCAAATGAGCAAGCATCTTGGGGCTTGTAAGGTCGTTGATAGCTACGATTTCATAGCCCTTTGCGCCGAACATTTGACGGAACGCAAGACGTCCGATACGTCCAAAACCGTTGATTGCAACTCTAACTTTTTTTTGTGCCATTGTGAGTTTACCTCCAAAAAAATTTTCAATTTGTTTAAATACGTTTTACTTAAAAAAAGTATTATGGTAAAATACCTATAGTATTGTAACATAAGTAAAATTGTTTGACAACAAATAACAATAAAATTTGGTTATAAATTTCCATTTAATACTACATAAAATCTATCTATATTGGAGGAACACTATGCCACTTGTAACAACGAAAGAAATGTTTGAAAAAGCCTACAAAGGCGGCTACGCTATCGGCGCGTTTAACGTAAACGATATGGAAATGGTACAGGCGATTGTTGAAGCAGCCAACGAGTGCCGTTCGCCCGTGATATTGCAGGTATCTGCAGGCGCAAGAAAGTACGCTAATCCCGTGTACCTCAAGCACCTTGTGGAAGCGGCTGTTGAAACGACGGACATTCCCATTGCTTTGCACCTTGACCACGGCGCAGATTTCGACATTTGCAAGGCGAGTATTGACGGCGGTTTCACGTCCGTAATGATTGACGCGTCAAGTAAGCCTTGGGAAGAGAATATCGCTATCACCAAGAGTGTTGTAGAATACGCGCACGCTCACGGAGTAGTCGTTGAGGCGGAACTTGGCAAGCTTGCAGGCGTTGAGGACGACGTAAAGGTGGATGCAAAGGACGCTTTGTTTACAAGCCCCGACGAGGTTGAAGAGTTCACCGCGCGTACAGGTATTGACAGCCTTGCAATAGCAATCGGAACAAGCCACGGCGCGTACAAGTTTAAGCCCGGTCAAGATCCCAAGCTTCGTTTGGACATTTTGGAAGAAATCGGCAAGCGTCTGCCCAACTTCCCCATCGTTTTGCACGGCGCAAGCAGCGTTCCTCAAGACAAGGTTGCTCTCGTCAATAAGTTTGGCGGTTCAATGCCCAACGCAATAGGTATCCCCGAAAGCGAACTGAGAAAGGCAGCGCAAATGGCAGTTTGCAAGATAAACATCGACAGCGACCTTCGCGTTGCGTTTACTGCCGCCGTTAGACAACACTTTGCAGAGAATCCTTCCCACTTCGACCCCAGACAATACTTGGGCGATGCTCGCGCAATGATGAAGGAAATGGTAAAGCACAAGATTATTAATGTTCTCGGCAGCGCAAATAAGGCATAAAAACCAAGTTTTGCCACCCCATATTGAATTTTACAATATTTTTATTTCAAAAAAATAAATCCCCCTTAACACAAAGGGGGATTTTATTTTAGTATAACAGCAACGAAATTTTGTAAAATCTACAAATAAGTTGCGTTTGCACTACCTTTATTCCGTATCTGACTGTACACTATTTCCGCGATTTGCGCTGCGCCGTCTGCGGTCTTGTCAATGTTCTTGACAATGTTTTGACGGTAGGTTTCAAGGCTGCTCGGGTCGGTGATATAACCGTTGATAAGTCTGTTCGCCTTGTATTTGTTGAAGGCAGTTACCCCGCAACCGTAGCTGTCCACGAAGAGTTTGCAGGTGGCGCGTTCGATTGGATGCGGACAGTTGTCCACCATGATTGGCGTGCCGACAAACAGACAGTCCAATATGGAATTGGGTCCTGCTTTGGTTACAAACAAATCAGCGCAGGCGTAAAGCTCGTACACTTTTTCGGTAAATTCGAATGGCATTAGCAGTACGTTGTCAGGAAGAGTTTGCGCAAATTCGCGCAGTTCTTCGTACATCTTCCTGTTTTTACCTGCCAAAAATATCACCGTCAGCGGCTTGTCAGTATGCTTTGCTATCCATTTGCAGTAGCTTTTCGCCTTTCCTCCTGCGTAGGCGCTGTCGGCAATCATGATGCAAAAACGGTCCTGCGGTATGCCGTAAAGCTGTCTGCACTGCTCTTTTGTAAGCGCAAATTCTTTTATAGAGTTGCGAACGGTGAAATTAACCTGCTTGACGTTGGTGTAGTCGTAGTTGCGCTTGCGTATTGCCTCGGTACTTGCCAAATTGTTGTTGGTGATAAATACGTCACTTGAGCTATCCCACCACACGTGAACGTTGTTGTCGGGATTGTAACTTATTACCGTAACGCTACCGTCGCTGCGTTTTTTGTACTCCATGGCGCAGTAGGTTACGAAGTAATGCGTGGAAATGATTACGTCGGGTTTACGCCTCACAAATGCTTGCACCGTACTTTCCACCGCTTTGCGAAAAAAAGTGCGGTGCATAAACTTCATAAATGGGCGTTTGCCCATGTTGAGCACACCGAAAACAAAGTCGCCGTACTTCCATAGTCTTGACGTGGCTTGCGTTTGGGTAGTTAAAAACTTTTCATATTTTATTAACGTTTCATCGTTGTCGTCGCGCATAATCTGCGTTTCGACAACGTCTATTTCGCCGCCGTACTTATCTTTCAGCCTTTCGGCAATTGCTTGCGCTGACACTATGTGTCCGTAGCCCGATTCGATATAGGTGACGAGTACGCGCGGTTTTGTAGTGGTCTTCGACATACTTCAATTATTCGCCAAAATCTTCGCGTGTAAAACTCAAATAAAAAAACAACCCACAAATAGGGGTTGTTTCGTTAAAAAAGTCAATATGGGGTAGGAAAACACATCTTTATTTATTTTCTGCAAATTTAATGTCGTGTATATAAATTTTATTCCACATTTGTTTCAATGTAAATGTACCCTTACGCCCCATTTGGAACAACTTTGTGTTTTCTTTAAAAGTATTCAAAAAGGAAACGTCATAAACACCGTCCGCAGTTAAGCAGACCTTTATCAAAACCAACTGCCGCCCACTTGGAAGTGTGTCTATCACTCTTTTAATAGAACAATTTTTATAATGGGCATAATCTTTTACAGCAAAATAGATTTCTGTTATTATGCCACTGTTTATTTCATTAATAAACCTATCGTATTCTATCATTATTTATTTTTGTACAAATCCACAAGATTAAGCACCACTTGAAGGCAGCTTTCCATTTCTTCGAGAATGGCGTATTCGTATCTGCCGTGGCAGTTGTAGCCGCCCGTAAACAGGTTGGGGCAGGGCAATCCTTCGTAGCTAAGTCGCGCTCCGTCCGTACCGCCGCGAATGGGCACTACTTTGGGAGTTACGCCCGCTTTTTCCATTGCAAGGCAAGCGTTGTCCACGAGGTGAATGTGCGGCAGTATCTTTTCCTTCATGTTGTAGTAGCTGTCCACTATTTCCGCCTCTACCGTACCATCGCCGTACTTTGTGTTGAGGAAGCTGACAATGTCGGCAAAAAGCTTTTTCTTGGTTTCAAACTTCACTCTGTCGTGGTCGCGAATAATGTAGTAGGCTGTTGCGGCATCGCACGTACCTTCCATGTTGTCGAGGTGGAAAAAGCCCTCGTAACCAGTCGTATAACGCGGATTTTGCTCAACGGGCAACATTGATTGCAGCTCCATTAGCACCAAATTGGCGTTGAGCATCAAGTTCTTCGCCGTACCGGGGTGTACGGACATGCCATGTACCTTGACTTTTGCAGATGCGGCGTTAAAGTTTTCATATTCAAGCTCGCCGACGCCGCCGCCGTCAATTGTGTACGCGCCGTCTGCTTTGAAGCCCTTTACGTCGAAAAAGTCGGTACCGCGCCCCACTTCTTCGTCGGGAGTAAAGGCAATTTGAATCGTACCGTGCTTGATATCGGGGTTTTTGACTAAAATTTCCGCCATTTGCATAATAACGGCAACTCCCGCCTTGTCGTCCGCGCCAAGTAGCGTCGTGCCGTCGGAAGAAATGACCGTTTTACCCACGTGGTTACTCAATTCGGGGAAATCCTTTGGGGAAAGTACTCTGCCCTCTGCCAATGAGATGTCGCCGCCGTCGTATTTTTTCGTAACGATAGGCTTAACGTCCTTGCCCGAAACTGCTGACGACGTATCTACGTGAGCAATAAAGCCCAAACTGTATTTTCCCTTGGTATTTGCGGGAATTGTGGCGTAAACGTAACCGTATTTTTCGTCCATACGCGTTTTTATGCCCAATTCCTTCAATTCGTCGCGAAGTAGACTCAACAAGTCCTTCTGCTTTTCACTGCTCGGGTACTGCTCCACGTCGGGAACGGACTCAGTGTCAATTTTGACGTATTTCAAAAATCTGTCTAAAAGTTGTTTGTTCATTTCACACCTCTGTCTTCATCGAGATAGGTTGCAGATATATCGGCAATATGTATCAAGAGGGCAAGCTTGTACTTAGCAAGCGCCTCGCTCAATGCGTAACTGCCGCCCTTTACGCGCTCGTCAAATCCGCCCATATGCCAGTTGATTGCCATTGCTTCCTCGGCTGTCAGCTTCATATACTGAGATATTATAAACACCGACTTTTCACCGTGACCGTATGGGAATTTCTCGTCCACCTTGTAATACGGTTTTTTGACCCACTCGTACCCTTCCTTGACGTTGCGGTAGTCCACCGTGTAATAGTTGACCTTGCAAACGTCGTGAAGCAATCCGCAAATTGCAATACTTTCGTCGGACACTACGCTTTGGTAGTCGTCGCCAAATTCGTGACGAACCAAAGAAAGCAGACGCTTGTAGACGTTTAGTGAATGCTGACACAGTCCGCCTTCTTCAGCAAGGTGAAATTTTGCTGACGCGGGCGCGGTGAAAAAGTCGCTGTTCGTAAGATACTCCAACAGCTTGTCCGCGCCGTCACGCGAGATGAGTTTGGTATAAACGTCGATAAATTCGGCTTTGACTAAATTGATATCGGACATTATTTTATCTCCTTGGTTTGTCAATAAAATTTTACTGGTAAATGCTGATTTAATTCAATTCGGCACGCTCATTAAAGCTAACGAAACAATTCCATAACGAATTGCATTGTACCGTTTTTTGCCCCATATGTAAAAAAAATCAACATGGGGCGGGAAAACTCAATCTTTTAGATGTTCAAGCCACTCTGCTTTGTTAAATCGAACGTTGGCTGAGCTTGTGGACGGAAGCTTGTAAATTGGGATTTCGCCGTTGTAAACAGACTTGGTTAGTTTGTACGCAGTCGCCCCGTTACACAGGATTTTTTGCAGGTTGCAGCTGTTAAGTATACGCTGCAAGTCCACCAGTTCGAAGTTTTTTATGTCTGCATCCATCGAACCTTTGATTTCACAGCTTGCGACGATATCCCACAGCGCAACACCGTGTTTGAGGCAAAGGAGCTTTTTGTCCTCTACCGTTACCACCGCTTGTTCATCAAATGCCTCGCACATTGTAGCCCAAAACCTGTTCAGTTTGTTACCGTAGTAGAATTCCGTTTCGCGGGATTTGACACTCGGAAAACTCCCCAAAATCAACACCCTACTGTTGCTGTCAAAAACAGGCTCAAAGCCGTAAAACTTGCTCATAGGTTCATTATACATTATTTCTGCCAATATGGCAATAATGATTTGAACAATCCCCTAAGCCTCAACGGCGATGTGGGTGAGGCGCGTAGCCGTAGCGGCGATTGTTGACGATGAACATGATTAGACAAAGAATCACCGACATGAACTCCGCTACGGGAGTGGCAAGCCAAACGCCGTCCAAATTAAGCCACAGCGGCAAGACGAATATACACACAATCTGAAAGACGAGCGTTCTTCCGAATGATACAATCGCGGAAATAAGTCCGTTGTTGAGCGCCGTAAAGAATGAAGAGCAAAACATACAGTACCCACTAAACAAAAAGCAAATGGAGTACAGTCTCATTCCACGCTCCGTCATGTCCATGAGCGCGCTGTTGTCGCGGACGAAAATCCAAGCAATAGGTCCAGCCAAAGACACGCCGAACACGCACATAACAATGCCTATAACGGTGATGATTAGCAACGACTTTTTGAAAACGTTTTGCAGCTCCAATTTGTTTTGCGCGCCGAAATTGTAGCCGACGATTGGCGCGACTCCCAAGCAGTAGCCAATAAATATGGCAATAAACACGAATTGAACGTACATCATGACGCCAAACGCTGCAACGCCCTCCTCGCCGACGATTTTGAGTAGCTGCCAGTTGTAAATCATTGACACGAGCGACATTGCAATATTTCCGAGCAGTTCCGATGAACCGTTGAAGCATGATTTCAAAATTGCTTTGCCGTAGAATTTAGTTTTTACAAAGCGTAGCAGGCTGTTATTTTTGCGCGCGAAGTAGACAATTGGCAAAACTCCGCCTACAACCTGCGCCAATGCCGTCGCAACTGCTGCGCCCACTACTCCCCACTTGAATACCGCAATGAACAATGCGTCCAACACCATGTTGGTTACGCCGCTTGCAACCGTGAATATAAACCCAAGATTAGGCTTCTCTGCCGTGATGAAAAAGCTTTGGAACAGGTTTTGAAGCATAAAAAACGGCATTGAGCAAAGCAATATAGAGGAATACGTTACTGCGTCCGTTAAAACTTCGCCCTTTGCGCCAATTACTATTGCGATAGGTCGAAGCGCAAAGAAAAACCCCACCGCAAGTACAACACCCAGTACGAAAGTAACAATCACTACCAAAGTGAAGTACTCGTTGGCGCGCTTGTTGTCACCCTCGCCCAAAGTTTTGGACACAATTGCAGTTCCGCCTGCGCCAAACATAAAACCGAATGCGCCCAAAATCATAATTACAGGGAAAATAAGATTGATTGCCACGAATGGAGTTTCACCTGCAAAATTGGACACGAAAATACCGTCCACCACCGAATAAATTGAGGTGAAAATCATCATCAAAATAGGCCCCAGACAAAAGCGCAGGAGCTTGCGATAGGTGAAGTTGTCGGACAGTTGTATTTTCATAATATATAGCTAACTTACACTATATTAGCTGAATAAAAATTAAATGTCAAACAAAGCGCAAGCGGTAACACTTTTTTTGAAAAAACCATATTGTGAATTAGACTACATCAGTCAAATACGAAAGCCGACAATTCGGCGAAATGGAGGTAAATATGTTCAACGGAATGTTTAACGACGGCGGTTGCGAAGGTAACGGCAACTACGGCGGACACGGCGGTGGCTGCTTCGGCGGCTGCAACTGCACCTGGATTTTGCTCATAATCCTGTTCTTGTGTTGCTGTGGCGGAAAAATGAAGAGCTTTAGCCTTTGCGTCAACCCCTGCTGCTTAATTCTCTTGGTTGCCCTGCTTTTCTGCGGCGGCGGACTTAAGCTCGGTTCTGAATGCAAGTAACCGATTAACTCTTCTTGTACATAACCAATGACAAAAGGCTGCGGCATTACGCCACAGCCTTAAATTAATATTTTCACGCTTGTATCATTTACTTCGAATTACTACTATAAAAAACCAACGTCCCATTTAGATACGCACCAATATCTTCGTCAACTAATACAACTACACCGTTTGGCAACACAAAACTGCCGTTTTCTGTCACAAGTTGAATCTCGGATATCGATTCTATTTTAACAACCCCCCTACTTGCTCTACCACCGCAGAATAGGCAAGTAGCGAATTTCTCGCCTGCACCAAATGAATCTGAAGATACAGCATGGGGTTTTTGGGTTCTACCGCCACATTCACTACAATACGCCCAATGGTGAGTATAATTTATCCAACTATATGTAGAATTATTGTCATACGTATGAAATAAATTTTCAGAATATCCACAGTCGCAATACTTTGTATGATATGAACTGTTATTATAATTGTATTTATATTTATGTGAGTTATTTAGTGCTTTAAACGCATTTAGCCGTCCACCAGTCACACAATAGTCACTAAACTCATCAACTACATCGTAGTTATTTAGTATAGCGTTTTTTAGCTGCCGTGTAGTTAAGGTATCATTATGTGATAACAGCAATGCTGCAACTCCGGCTACAAAAGGCGTAGCCATAGATGTTCCGGATTTATACCCATATCCAGTTTCATTTCCATAGTTTAAAGGTACAGTACTATATATGAATTCACCTGGAGCAAAAATATCAACATTTGTAGCACCGTAATTTGAGAATGAGGCTTTTGTATCGAATGAAGTAGACGCACCTATAGATAAAATATTATCATAAGAATACGCTGCAGGAAATATGTCATACTGGTCAATATCTTTATTACTATTTCCTGCACAACACACAATTAGTCCAGGGTAATTTTCAATTGCTTCCGCTAATCCCAGATCGTTATTTAGTTGTAAACTTATATTAACAATCGGAATATTATTTACAGTAGCGTGTTGTAATGCGAGTATGACTTTAGGAGTAAATATTCCAAAACTAGTATTAGATATTTTTAATGAAACAATGCTTACATCCCAACATACCCCTATAACACCCATATTATTATTGCCTTCGGCGCCAATTATTCCAGCCACATGTGTGCCATGAGAAACATTATCACGAAAAGGATCGTCCGTTTCTGATGTAAAATCGTAACTGAGCGTAGTGTTTACTCTATTTTTCAAGTCAGGATGAGAGCCATCAACGCCTGTATCAATAACTCCGACAACAACATTAGAATTGCCGGTATTTATGTTCCAAGCATCATGCAAACCAATTTTATCCAAACCCCATTGTCTTGACTCATAATTCGTATCGTCAGAATTAGCATCAATAGATACAAAATAATCTGGGTTTGCTCCTTTTACATCATTTCTCTGTTCTAACTTTCTTATACTATCAATTACATTAAACTTACCTAAAGCAGGAATTTTTAACATTAGTATTCTATTAAAAGTCTCGGCCTTGGTTTCACGTTCAGGATCACAATCAACTGAGTGTTCGTGATTGATGACTTTTTCCCATAGTTCCTCAGTTAAATCTTCAACTTCCACACAATCAATTTCAGAGAAATCTTCCACAGTATATTTTTTTGTTGACAAACTAACCTTATTTGTTAAAACAACCATTATGGTGTCGTCTGCAAAATCAGTATCTTCGTCAATTTTGCAATATACTTTTTCTTCTTCATCACTCACTTGTGCAAATGCAATACTTTGGGTTCCGAAACACAATGTTAGAATGAAGACAATAATAATAATCAAACACATGTACTTCTTTTTCATTGTTGATACTCCTTTTTTTACTGTATATACTGCTATAAATAAGTTTTTGTTAAGTGGTTTTGAAAATTTTACAAATTAGTTTGTATAAATTCGAAAACACAAATAAAAAAGGTGGGAAAGATTCCCACCTTAGTCAATTAAATTGATATTAGATATCTTCAGTATATAAAAATTCGTGAGCGGCTTTGTATGTTTGTTGTGCCGTCAACATATTATCGTAAGATAAAATACCGTTTTCATACGCTTCTGCTATTGAGTAAAATGCGCCGTCCGAATAGACAGTCATTTTCTGCCCGCAAGAATATATAAATCTCACACCTGCAACAGTGTCCTCTTCAATGGCAGTAGTATATCCCCAACTTTCGACGTCCACGAAAAGTACGTACACGCCGTCAAATACGCCGAAACAACGCAAAGATACTTCATCCTCTGCAACTGGGTAAAAGTCTTTGCTATGCAAGTCGACAAAGGCGGTTATGATTTCCCGCTGTGTTGTTTCATTCAAAAGGATCTCGTCCTTAGTGAATTCATTGGAAAGCGCCAAACTCAAGACTGCATCGTGAGATGGCATCTTGAAATAGAATTCCCGGTGATATTCGCCTTTCTCATAAATCAGCGTTTCACTCCCCAAGGAAAGTCCGTCCAAATAAACAATCAAATCTTCATCGTGTGACATGTTAGTTTTTACGGTTATTTCCTCGCCCGCTTCGTATCGATCTTCCAAATTTTCAATAAGATACCCGTTTGGATCTTGTACGGTAAGTTTATAGGCGCAAACAGAATCATTATCGTCGTTGTCATTACTTTCTCCCAGATTGACATTACATCCACAAAGCATGCTAACAACAAGTAACAAACATACAACGAACACTAATATTGATAATTTTCGTTTTGCCATATAAACCCTCCGTTATTATAGTATGATTCATTGTCTAAAAAAGCTTTAAATCGAGCTCTATTTGTCGTACTTAAACAATAATGTCAAGTATTCTTTCGCTAATATATACTTTATTGTACACGAAAATGTTAAGCAATGCAAGAAAAATTTTGGCAATTTTTTTATAATTATACCAAATATTCGATGTTGATGCAGAATTACGCGAACTGATTGCTGTTATTTACTACTTGTTTTGCATATTTTCGTCGCCTTCCAGTTCGTTTTCCTTGTTGGCGAAGCCCTTGCCTATTACTTCCTTGACGTTCTCAACGTAGGCGAATGCGTTGGCATCAACCTTATTGATGATGCGGCGCGCCTTGACAAGCTGCGACTTGTTGATTACGCAAAGCAGCATGGTTTTTTCCTGATGGGAGTAGCCGCCTACAACCTTGACCGTAGTCGTACTGTGCTTGAGCTGTTCGGAAAGCGCCTGCGCCATTTCCTCGGGCTTGTCGGTGGTAATTTCCAATTCGATTGCCGCCGAGAATCCCTTGAAAATTGTTTCTTGCACTATTTCGCATATAAACAGCGTAGCGATAGAATAGATAAGCAAATTGACGGCTTCCGTTGCGTCTTTTGACACAATCCAGTAAGCCGCGGATGACAGTACAACTACAACCACGTCCGCAACAAGTATAAAGCGCATTGCGTCGCTACTGCTCTTTTGCGAATGGCGTTGAACGATTACGCCGACAATGTCCGTGCCGCCTGTGCTTGCATTTACCGACAGCAACAGGGGCAATGACAGTCCGTGCAACGCTCCGCCCAAAATAACGTACAGCACCTTGTCAAACACGCCGTCGTCGTTAGCCATCACGCTCTTCATGAATTCCGCCACAGGTAAAACGCGCAAAACGACAAGCTCCACCGCCAAGAAAATCACATACAGCATAGTCTTGATTACGAAGCGTTTGCGATAACGGAAAAAGCAATAGATTATGATTGGAACGTTGATTGCAACAAGCCAAATGCCTGCCGAGAAATACCACTCGTCCGCAACGAACGTAGTGAGTAGAATTTGTAACGTAGAAGAAATACCCAGTACGCCGCCCACGATAGCGTTTGAAGGAATCAAAAAGACTTCAACGGATATTGCCGTGGCTATGCTTGCGAGGAAAATTATCAAAACCTGTTTGAAGTTGTACAAAAAAGCTTTTTTCATTTCGTCTTGTAGCTCCTATTGAAGGTTGGTCTGGAAAATACGTCGTGAACGTCCTTGACTATTGTAAAGGCGTGTGGGTCGCGGTGACATATCAGTCGCTTGAGTTGAGCCATTTGCCTGTACTGCACAATCACCATTACCATTTTACGCTCGGGCGAATCGGGGTCCTTGCTCACCACGTCCATACAGCTGCAGCCGCGTTTGAAGTGGGTCGTGATATCTTCCATTATTTGTTCGTATTCTGTGGTAACGATTAAAAACTTTTGCGGATGATTGAAGCCGCGCGCCAACATTCCCAATACTGTTGTGCCGACGAATATGTACATTAGCGAATAAATTGCAATTGCGGGGCTTTCGTTTAATTTGAAAATAACTATGACGCTGCCCAAAACGTTAATGGCTACGTTTGCGATTAGAATTACTTTAGACAAATCCATTTCGGGGTGGTACTTGGCGACGATTCGGGCGATTACCTCAGTTCCGCCGTTACTGCCGTTATACTCTGCGGCAATATACATTGCGTAACCTATCAAAATTCCACCGAAAATTACCGATATCAGTCGCGCGTTCGGTTGATTGAATTGAAGTTCGGGAAACGCAGGCAGTATTGCCAACGTTGCCGTACACACTACCGTCGCCCAAATGGTCTTGAAGGTGAAGTCTCCGCGCAAGAATATCAGCGAACAAATTAGCAGAGGAATGTTTAATCCGAGATAAACGATTGAAACCAAATTTTCAAACTCTACACCCGGAATTAACGGCGCTATAATATACGTCAAAGCAGATGAGAGTCCGCTAAATCCTCCTGCAACGAGGTGGGCGGGATTGACAAAGGTGTACATGGAAAAGCCGTTGACAATTCCTGCAACGGTCATGAAAAGGTACTCTTTGAGCTTTGTCAAAAAACTTTTTGCTGTGAGTTTTTTCAAAATTTCGTCCTCGCGTAAAAAAGAGATTTCGCACTATCTAAAATACAAAATCCCGATAAAATAAATATAAACTTTACATATAATTATGTCAATTATTTGAGAGAAATTACTACTCAAAAATTTTCAAAATTGCAATTAAAACGTCTTAGCGAACTGTATGTTTTTTCAGCGTAAAAGCCGTTACACGTGTAATCGGATTAGAATGACGTAACTGTTAGGTTGCAAATTGCAATTTTCGTTGTACTTGCGTCCTGTCAACATGTCCTCGTAAACGTCGCCCAAATTCAGATTGTAGCTGAAGTGTCCGCGGTTCAGGGCAACTATCACCTTGGTTGCCGTTGAAGTGTCCACCCGTTCGAAGGCGTACACGCCGCGCTCGGCAACAAGTTCGTGGAAGTCGCCGTCGCTAAACACGGATTGCTTTCTAAGCTCGCCCAAACGGCGGTAAAAGTCCAAAACGTGTTTGTTTTCGCTACCCCATGGGTAACAACCGCGGCAAAACGGGTCTTTGTAACCTTCCATTGCCACCTCGTCGCCGTAGAAAACACAGGGGAAGCCGAACATTGTGTACTGCAACACGGCTGCAAATTTGAGCAAATTGACACCCTGCTCGTACTGAGCGTTGTCCAGTTTCGTACTCGCCATAACTTCCTTGCTTGCATTGTCCAAACGGGTACCTGCAAGGTTAGTCAAAATACGGACGGTGTCGTGCGTGCCGAGAATGTTCATCAAATTGTTGCGAACAAAGCTCGGGTAGTTGTTTACGATGTCGAAAACAACCTTGGAAAGCGCCTGTTCGTTTCCGTCGCGGACGAAATCGATGATACCGTTCATGAGCGGGTAGTTCATCACCGAATCCAGCTGACTGCCGTCAAGGTAGTGACGGCGCGCGCCGTAGTCCACCTTGTTGGACGCGTCTTCCCACACTTCGCCGATGATTGCGGCATCGGACTTTTCCCTTTTTGCTGCAGTTACGATTTTGTCCAACATTACGTCGGCAACCTCGTCCACTACGTCCAATCGCCAACCTGACGCTCCTGCTTTCAGCCAACGGCGAACGATGCCCTCTTTGCCCGTGAAATACTTTTGCGCGCCAACGCTGTTTGCGTTTAGACGTGGCAAAGTTTCAAAGTTCCACCAACACTCGTAGCTGCCGTCGGGGCGAATGTTGAACCAATCGCGATAGGGAGAGTTTTCGTCGTTGTAGGCGCCGCCCTCGTACTTGCCCTCGCGGTTGAAATACTTTGAGCTACTACCCACGTGGTTGAACACGCCGTCCAAAACAACTCTGATACCAAGCTTGTTCGCCTGTTCGCATAAATTGGTAAAATCATCCAAATTTCCGAACATGGGGTCGATAATTTCGTAATCTTCCGTGTCGTACTTGTGGTTGCTGTACGCCTTGAAGATGGGATTGAGGTACAGCGTAGTCACGTTAAGCGACGCAAGATAATCAAGCTTGCCCGTAAGTCCTTTGAGGTTGCCGCCAAAGAAATCTCTGTTGCGAACCACGCCGTTCTCCGCGCGAAAATAGGGTTGCTCGCCCCAACGGCGCATCACCTTGTCCTCATTGGGAACGGTGTCGCCGCTTGCGCAAAACCTGTCCACCATCACTTGGTACATAACGCCTTTGTTCAGCCAAGAGGGTGTTTTGTACTTCTTCTTATAAACGGATAGTTGCCACGGACGAACGTTGTCGTAAAACAACGAGGCGCGTTGTTTTTCACCGAGACCGATGTGCCGCTCGTAGCTTACGCCGTCCATTACAAAGTAGTAAAAGTACAGTCCTTTGTTCAGTTGGACGTCGGCAATATAGTCGTCGTAGCCGTCGCCGCTTGCATCCAAATTCATAGGTATTTCCTGCTTGAACCCGTCGTCTCCGTACACCACCAACGTCACCTTGCTTGGGTTGACTACTTGATGTATTTGCAAGCGTATACAAAGACGCGCGTCCTCGCTCACCGCTCCGACGATACTTTTGTAAAATTCGTCGGTTGGGTTGTATTTTACGTATTCCATTACAATCTCCAGATCTTTTCCGCGTATTCCTTAACAGAGCGGTCAGCGGCAAATCTGCCCGACTCGGCAATGTTTTTCAAAGACATACGGTTCCATCTATTCAGATCCTTGTAAGCCTCGTCCATCTTTTCGCAAACGGCAAGATAGTCGGCAAAATCGGCAAAACACATATACGGATCGGCAACGGGGTAGTTGCGAAGCAGGTAATTGCTGATGTTTTCAAACGTTTCGCCCGCAAAGCCGTTGTTTAATTCCTCAATTATTATGCGCAGACGGGGTAGTTTGAAGTAGTAGGCAGTGGAATTGTAGCCTGTTTCCCACAGTTCGGTAACTTCCTTGGCGTTGAGACCGAAGATGAATATGTTGTCGTTGCCAACCGCTTCGCTCATTTCCACGTTTGCGCCGTCCAGCGTACCGACGGTGATTGCGCCGTTACACATAAACTTCATGTTGCTTGTTCCGCTTGCTTCCTTGCCTGCAAGGGAGATCTGCTCGGAAATTTCCGCAGCGGGTATTAGTTCCTCCGCCATCGTTACGCAGTAGTTTTCCATGAACACCACGTTGAGTTTTTCGCGGATTTTCGGTTGCGTTTCCAATTCCTTTTGTATGCAGCAAATAAGCTTGATTACTTCCTTAGCTGTGTAGTAGCTGGGCGCTGCTTTTGCTCCGAAAATGAAGGTTTGCGGAGTTACGTCCAAATCGGGATTTTCCTTCAAATCGTGGTAGAGAGAAATGATTTTGAGCACGTTCAATAGTTGCCTTTTGTACTCGTGCAAACGCTTAACTTGCACGTCAAAACGCGACATGGGGTCGATTTTTACGCCCAAACGCTTGAGAGCGTGGTCTGAAAAGCGCTCTTTGTTTTGCAACTTGATTGCCGCCATTTTCTCATGAACGAGAGTGTTGTCCAAGTAGGCGTTTAGCTTGGTAAGCTCGCTTGCGTCGGACACAAACTTGTCGCCAATCAATTCCTTGATGAGCTTGCTTAGACCGGGGTTAGCCTGACACAGCCATCTGCGGTGAGCAATACCGTTGGTAACGTTGGTGAACTTGCTCGGCTCCAGTTCGTAAAAGTCGCGGAAAATGTCCTTCTTCAAAATGTTGCTGTGCAGTTCGGACACGCCGTTGACGGAGTGGGAAGAAATGATGGACAAATTTGCCATACGTACCTGTCCGTACGCCACCACTGCAAGGTCGGAAACCTTCTTCCAGTCCTGAGTTCTGTCCCAAAACTCTCGGCAAGCGCGCTCGTTGATTTCCAAAATGATTTGGTAAATACGGGGCAACAGCTTTTGGAAAATGTATTCCGGCCAACGCTCCAACGCTTCCGCCATTACCGTGTGATTGGTGTAGGCGGTCACGCTCTTGACAAGCCCCCACGCCTTGTCCCAATCCATGTGGTATTCGTCGATAAATATACGCATCAACTCCGGTCCTGCAAGTGCCGGGTGCGTATCGTTGATGTGCACCGCTACAAGTTGAGTGAACTTGTCAAAGTTGCCGTACCTTTGGTAGTGGTCGGAAACGATGTTTTGCATTGCGGCTGACACGAGGAAATATTCCTGCTTGAGTCGCAAAATTTTGCCTTCCTCATGGTCGTCGTTGGGGTACAGAACCTTTGTAATCATTTCTGCTTGCGACTGTTCCTCAAGGGCGCGAAGATACTCGCCTTGACCGAAGGTGCGGAAGTCAAATGGTTTGTTGTTGCGGGCAGCCCACAGTCTTAGCACGCCCACCGCCGTTGCGTCGTAGCCCTCTACCACCATGTCGTAGGGGAACGCCTTGACCTCTTGACAGTTGACCTGTTGGTACATAGGACCTTGATCCGTCCAAATTTCCGTAACTTCGCCGCCGAAACGTACTATTTGAACCTTGTCGGCGCGTTCCTTGAGCCACACTTCGCCGCCCGGCAGCCAGTTTTCGGGCAATTCCGTCTGCCAACCGTCCACTATCTTTTGTTGGAAGAAACCGTACTCAAAGCGGAGCGAGTGACCCATTATGGGGTAGTTTTCCTTGGCAAGACAGTCCAGATAGCAGGCGGCAAGTCTTCCCAAACCGCCGTTACCCAAGCCTGCATCCGGCTCGAATTCGTACAAGTCGTTCAAGTCTACGTAATAGTATTTTTTCAACGTTTCGGCAAACAAACCTTCCATTTGCATGTTGAAAAGGTTGTTTTTGAGGCTGCGACCCATCAAAAATTCCATAGACAGGTAGTGAATTCTCTTTCTGTCTCTTGCCTTGTGTTGTCTGTTGAACGCCGTGCGTTTGTCCAGCAGCATGTCGCGGACAACCGTTGCAACACACTTGTACAGTTGTTGGTTGGTAATTTCCGTTGCGGACACTCCGTAGGTTTTGTTGGAGGCGCTCTCAATCATGTCCTTCAGGTAGGATTTCGTTATGTTTTGCGTTGCCATTTATTTTTCCTTCTTTTTTGTTTGTTTTGTTGCTTTTTTGTAGTAGTAGATCACGGACGAAGCGGGAATGTTTACTTCTGCATAGCCATCTTCGTTTGTTGCAAATTCGCAAGCAACGTCCACTCCTCTACCGCCAAAGCGTTGTTCGTCGCTGTTTAATACGAGCTTGTACTCTCCTGCGTCCATGTAGAAACCGTAGTTAGTGTAGTCGTAAATGCTGAAATTGACGATTGCAAGCACAGTGTTGCCCTTCTTGTCCTTGCGCTCGTAAGCAAGAACGCTGTTTACGCTGTCGTCGGGCAGCAGCCACTTGAAGCCTTCCCAGTTGGAATCGTTTTGGTACAGCGGTTTGTACTTCTTGTAAGCCTTATTTAGCTCCTGAACAAACAGCTTGTGACTGTCGTGCTTGGGGTAGGTTAGCAGCAGCCAATCCAACTCACGCGCTTCGCTCCACTCGTTCCACTGCGCGAGTTCCACGCCCATGAAGTTCAGTTTCTTACCGGGGTGAGAAAATTGGAAGCCAAGCAATGCCTTGAGTTGCGCGAACTTAGTGTCGTAGTCGCCGAACATCTTGTTGATGAGACTTCCCTTCATGTGTACCACTTCGTCGTGCGACAGAGGCAAAACGTAGTTTTCGCTATACGCGTAACACATTGAGAAGGTGAGTTTGTTGTGGTTGTCACCGCGCCACAAGGTGTCCGTTTTCATGTAGGAAAGTACGTCGTTCATCCACCCCATGTTCCATTTGTAGTTGAAACCTAAGCCCCCCACGTACGTTGGGTGAGTAACCTTGGGGAATGCCGTGGATTCTTCTGCTACGAACAGCGCGTAGGGGCAAGCCTCAAACACCTTGACGGACAATTTCCTCAAAAAGTCGATTGCTTCGAGGTTTTCCTTTCCGCCCCACTTGTTGGGTCGCCACTCGCCGTCCTTGCGGTCGTAGTCAAGATACAGCATGCTCGCCACTGCGTCCACTCTCAATCCGTCAAAGTGGAATTCCTTGAGCCAGTACAAGGCGTTGGAAATGAGAAAGCTTTGTACTTCGTAGCGAGAGTAGTCGAATATGCGCGTACCCCAGCCCTTGTGTTCCTTCTTGAATTCGTCGGCAGATTCGTAACAGCAAGTGCCGTCAAATTCGTACAGTCCGTGGGAATCCTTGCAGAAATGCGCGGGTACCCAGTCCATGATAACGCCTATGCCCGCCTTGTGAAATTCGTTTATCAAATATTTAAGGTCGTCGGGCGTTCCGTAGCGGCTTGTAGGGGCGTAAAAACCCGTGATTTGATACCCCCAGGAACCGTCAAAGGGGTGCTCGGCAAGGGGCATAAATTCCACGTGGGTGTAGCCCATTTTTTTGACGTAGGGCACCAAATGCTTTGCCAAATCGCGATAGCTGTACAGCCTTCCGTCGTAGTGACGCCGCCACGAACCTGCGTGCACCTCGTAAATGTTGACGGGACTTTTGTAAACGTCCTTTTTCTTCTGCTTGGCGACAAACTTGTCGTCCGTCCATTGAAATGGCTCAATGGGGTCGTAAATTACGCTTGCCGTATTCGGTCTGACCTCGGAAAAACGCGCGTACGGGTCGGCTTTGTACAGCACTGCGCCCGTTTGCGTGGTGATGGCGTACTTGTAGCAGTCACCCGCGCGCGCCTCCACCGTAAGCTGCCAAATGCCGTCAACAAGCTGAAGTTTGTCGTGAGCAAACAGCCAGTTGTTGAAGTCACCCACTACGCAAACGTCTTTGGCGTTGGGTGCCCACACTGCAAAGTGGTAAAGACCTTCGCTCTCTTTGTGACAACCCAACAGCTCGTAGGCGTTGACGCTTTCGCCATTGTAAAATTCTGTAAATCTGTTAGCCATTTTGTCTCCAATAAGTTATGCTCTGTGACTTTTTACTGTGAGTTCCGCAAGCCACTTGGCGTTTGCCTGCGAAAAATCTCCGCGTTTTGCCATATATTTCCAGCAGCCGAGTGTTCCGGGAACGTTCATTCTGCTGTTAGTGTCCTCTTCTGCCAAATCCTGCATGCTGTACACTACCAGTTCGGCGCGACTGAACGCTAACTTTTCGATGAGCTCAAGACTGATATGCTCACCGTCAACGCCGCTCATGCCGCGTACCGTTCCGCGTTGCCAATCGTTGAGACTATTCCACCAACCGACAGTCGTGTCGTTGTCGTGAGTGCCGAGGTAGGCTACGCAATGCTCCTCGAAGTTTTGCGGAAGAAACGCGTTTGACGGATTGCCGTCGTAGCCGAACTGCATCACTTTCATGCCTGCAAGTCCACATTTGTCGCGTAGTTCAAGAACGCTCTTCGGAATATCGCCCAAATCCTCCGCTACTATCGTCAGACTGGGAAAACTGTCCTGAATATGCTTGAGGAAATTGTAGCCAACTCCCTTTTTCCAAGTTCCCACACGGGCGGTTGTCGCGCCGTACTTGATTGCGTAGTAGCTGTCGAATGCGCGGAAATGGTCAATACGCAGTACGTCAAACAGCTCCGCACAGCGTCCGACTCGTTTCGTCCACCAGTCGTAGTTATCTTTTTTCATCGCAGACCACTTGTACAGCGGATTGCCCCACAGCTGTCCGTCTGCCGAAAAGTAATCGGGCGGAACACCTGCTACAAGACGGGGGCGACGTCTCTCCTTTGTTAGTTCGAACAGCTCGGGGTGCGCCCACACGTCCGCCGAGTCGTAGGCAACGTAGATAGGAATGTCGCCAATCAATTTTACGTCAGCGTCCTTGAGCTTTTGGCGAAAGTTTTTCCACTGCTTGTCGAACAGGTACTGACAAAACTGTACGAACTCGATTTCGTCGGCAAGCTGAACTGAATACGCCTTGAGTGCGTCTTCGTTGCGCATGCGCGCCTTTTCGTCCGACCACTCCAACCAAGATTTGCCCTCAAAATGCTTCTTGAGCGCGCAAAACAGCGCGTAGTCGTTGAGCCAATAGCTGTTTTTGTCGCAAAAATCAACGAAATCCCTTGGAGGAATGTCCCGTATGAAATTAGCGTACGCCTCGCGCAGTATCAATTCCTTGTGGTAGATTGCGTAGCCGTAGTCGTTGCCACGGGCGTTTTTCGACTGCGCAAGCGTTTCGTCGCTTACAAGCCCGCAGCGTTCAAGCTCGTCCGCGTCAATCAACAGGGTGTTACCTGCAAACGCCGACGGCGACGCGTAGGGCGAATTGACGAAATCGGTAGGCGTAATGGGCAAAATCTGCCAATACTTCTGCTTGGACTCACGCAAAAATTCAATAAATCTGTCCACCTCGGCGAGAGATCCCACGCCGCTGGCGCAGGGCAACGAGGTGATATGCAACAATATACCGCTTGATTTCATAAATGCCTCAAATATGAGATATACACTATGTGAGCATACTCACATATATAATATTTTATCATTTATATTTACCAAATGCAATTATTTGAAAACAACTCAATAATACAATCCTGTTATTTTGCTCTATTTTTACTGCTTGCCATCTCAAGCGGAATGCCAAGAAACGAGGACTAAATTTAACTTACGTACCCAAAACTCACGGCAGCAACAACATTGTGTACTCCACTTTAAGGGAATGACGGCAAATTATGTGGATTTGTTTGTTGACAAAATTTGGAAATTTGCATATAATATATCGTAACAAAACAAAATAACCGACGGAAATGTGGGAGAAATCCCGTGTCCATTCGCCTCGGGAATTCAACGACAGACTAATATTTTAGTGTGTCGTTATTTTTTTAGAAAGATGACAAAGACAAGTAAAAAACAATACGCAATAGGCTTGGTGATGCTGTCGATGACCGCACTGTTTTGGGGAGCGGGATTCGTACTCAATGACCAACTGTTAGACGCCGTATTCTACGATACGCCGTCACTGTTGCTTACGCTGAGATTCGGTATTTCTGCGCTGTGCTTGCTTGCCATTTTCAACAAGAGAATACGCCTCAACAAGCAGGTTTTGTTGTACGGCGGCGTGGGCGGAGTGTTGCTTTTTGCGGGCTTCTTGATGCAAACGATAGGTCTGAAGTACACCGTTCCATCGCATAGCGGCTTTTTTACCGCGTCGTACGTCATGTACGTTCCCTTTATCACCTGGATAGCCTACAAAAAACGCCCCGGTTGGTTTTGCTTTGTCGGCGTTGCCGTAGCCGTTGTTGGCTTAGTCGTACTCAACTTCAACGTCGACGAACTGGGCGCAACCAACACGTTAGTCGGCGACGGACTTACCGTAGCGTGCGCAATTGTGTTTGCGTTGCAAATATTTTGGACGGACTACAGCTTCAAAAAGAACACAATCGACCGCGTACAGCTTACCTTCTGGCAGGTGGCGTTTGCGGCGGTACTGCTGTTGCTGTACTCGGTAATTTTCGAGAGCAAGAGCTACGCGTCAATTGATTTCGTGGCTGTGGGTGACAACTGGTGGCAGCTGCTGATAGTAATTTTCGGCGGAACGGCGTTTGCCTACTACGCGCAAACATACGCGCAAAAGATAGTTCCCCCTACCGAAACGTCGCTTATACTGGGCTGCGAATCGGCAATAGGCGCAATCTTTTCAATGGCGCTACTCATCGAGCCCTTCAGCTGGCAAACGGTTGTAGGCGGGCTGTTGGTGCTTGCCGCGGTCATTTTGGTAGAGGTTGCGCCAACGCTCCACCAGCGACACAAGCACAAAAGTGACAATGCAGATAGCGACACACCGCCATCTGACAACGAAAAAGACAACTTGTAGTAGCTACTAAATACAGCAAGAAATTTTTGAGTAGCACGTCAAATTAAATTTGACTTGCGGTTGAAATTTTGATATAATTTTACAAAACGAATATACAAAGCTTAACGACACATGTGGCGCAAATGCGCGTAAATCTGATTACGGTACGGAGCGGTCACAGGTGTCGTATTTTTATGCAAACGACACTCGACGAAGTGTCGTTTTTTGCTTTAGTGTAACTATCGGAGGTTTGTATGGAACAAGAAGAAAAATCAAAATTTTTAGGGGAAATGAAGATTTCCAAACTGATGCTGAAATTTTCCATTCCATGTGTGCTATCTCTTTTGGTAAGCGCGCTATACAATATCGTTGACCAAATCTTTGTCGGAAACAGCGAATTGAACGCCTTGGGCAATGCCGCAACAGGCGTTGTTTTCCCGATATTTATCATTGCGCAAGCGTTTGCTTGGTGCATTGGCGACGGCTGCGCTGCCTATCTAAACATATGTCAGGGACGGAAGAATGCGCAAAACGCCCACAAAGCAATAGGTACAGGCATCGTTGCTACCATTGCCATTAGTTTGGTACTCATGGCGGTGTTCTTTCCGCTGAAAACACAAATTATCACTTTGTTCGGTGCGCGTGACAAGATAGTTATCGATTACGCCGTGGAATATTTCAATTGGATTTTGGCATTCTTCCCCTTTTACATGCTGTCCAACATGATGAACGCCGTTATTCGCGCTGACGGTAGACCTGCTATTTCCATGGTTTCTATGCTCGGCGGCGCACTTATCAATATCATACTCGACCCCGTGTTGATTCCCATTTGGGGAATGACAGGCGCGGCAGTGGCAACCGTAATAGGTCAGACAGTTTCATTCGTCGTATCGTTGATTTACTTCATATTCAAAACAAAAACCTTCAAGCTTAACTTAAAAAGTCTAATTCCCGATTTCAATGAGTTTAAGCACGCGTTGAAGCTCGGGGCTTCTTCATTTATTACACAAATGACAATCGTCATTATTTCGTTGGTTTGCAACATAATGCTCGCCGAGTACGGCGCCATGTCGGAATACGGCGAAAACATTCCAATTGCTATTATCGGAATTGAAAGTAAGGTGTTTACCGTTGTAATAAATATCGTAGTGGGTATCGTTTTGGGCTGTCAACCTATCATAAGTTACAACATGGGGGCGAAAAAATACGACCGTGTCAGAGGACTGTATCTTAGAATACTGCTTTGCACAGTGGTGATAGGCGTGATTTCCACACTACTGTTTGAACTTGCTCCGCGCGCTGTCGTTGGCTTGTTCGGCGACCCTGATCCCAAACAAGTCAACCCCGAGTACTATTGGGAATTCGGCGTAAAAACCTTCCGCATATTCCTAAGCCTTGTAACCTTTACCTGCACAATCAAGATGACGTCCATTTTCTTCCAAGCAGTGGGCAAACCCATCCGCGCGGTAATTTCCTCTATGATTAGAGATATCGTCTGCTTTATTCCGCTTATTACCGTATTTCCCATCTTCTTCGGAATTGAGGGTATACTGTACGCCGCGCCCGCAGCAGATTTTATCGCAATGATTGTTGCCGCAGTCTTAACAATTATGTTTTTCAAATCCTTAACAAGATTAGAGAAAGAAACCGAACAAGTACCAACAGACAATCAACAAAATAATGACAGAATTGATAAAGAAATTGAAAATAACGAACAAAGCGAACAAAATTGATAAAGACGTATATAAAATAATTGAAAAACGGCATAGACATGTTTATCTATGCCGTTATTTTATTTTGGTGATAAGGAATTATTCCAAATTTTCTACACATTCGTTAAGCAAATCCGTGATTTTGAGTTGCTGCGGACAAGCGCCTTCACACTGTCCACAACGTATGCAATCGGACGCTTTTCCCACCCCATGTGTAACTTTTTGGTAGTCGCCACGCGCGCGCCACGCGTTGAGTTCGCGCAAATGTCTGTTGCGAGCGGCAAAAATTTCCGGAATGGGAATGTTCTTTGGACAACCGTCCGTGCAGTAATGACACGCCGTGCACGCAATGGTACTGATGTTTTTCAAGGCGTCCTGCGCGCGTACAATCACCGCTTGTTCTGCTGCCGATAGCGGTTTGAAATGTGTCATGTAGGAAAGATTGTCTTCCATTTGCGCAACATTGGACATGCCCGAAAGCACCGTGATAATTCCGTCCAAGCTTGCCGCGTATCTTATTGCCCAAGATGCGTAGGACGCTTTGGGATTTGCAGCGTTGAATACATCTTTGACGCTATGTGGGGGATTTGCCAGCGCGCCACCCTTGACGGGTTCCATGATAGTGATGGATTTACCGTGTTTGCGGGCAATTTCGTAGCATTCGCGTGAAGCAACGTCGGGATTGTCCCAATCGGCGTAGTTGATTTGCAGTTGCACAAAGTCCACCTCGGGATGCGCCTTAAGTAGTTCTTCAAGCAACGCGGGAGACGCATGGAAGGAAAAACCGAAGTATTTGACAAGCCCCTTTTGCTTAAGTTCTTTGACAAAATCCCAAATGTGATACTCGTCGTATTTTTTGTAATTGCCTTGTTGCAGTGCGTGCAGTAAATAGTAATCGAAGTAGCCCGCGCCCGTCCGCTCAAGGCTGGTGTAGAACTGCTGCTTTGCGCTTGCCTCGTCGTGACATTGTTGCCAAGCGCACAACTTGGTACAAAGGGTGTACTTGTCACGCGGATATCTTTCCACAAGAGCCTTGCGAGTGGCAATTTCCGATTCGCCGTTGCCGTACACGAACGCCGTATCGAAGTAGGTTCCGCCCGCCGCAATAAACTTGTCCACCATTGCCGACGTCTCTTCAACGTTAATGCTGCCGTCGGCATTTTGCGGCAAACGCATTAGCCCAAAGCCCAATTTGAACACTTCTTTACCAAAATAATCTGACATTTTGCCTCCTAAAATTACAACATGGGATGAAAATTTCCACCCCATGTCAACTTTTTTATAGAAATCAGCGAATGAGTTGCTTGATCCAGTGCTTTTCCTTCAATGAGATTTTGCCGTCGATTGCGCAAATCATCATGCAAACAAGTATAACGTCACTCTTCAATTCTTCTGACAACAGTCCAATGATGTGAACCATGTTGTCCACGGCTCTTTTCAAGGCGCGCGTTTCACTACGGCATATTCTCACTAAAGCCCTGCAAGTTGCGTAATCTATTGCGTCACCGAAAAACGCTTTCAACAGCGGCTCGCAAACAAGGTACTCCTCTTCGGAAAGTCTGCCGTCTGCCGCCATAGCGCCGAGAATAAACGTTGCGTATTCCAGTACTGCGTCAACGCCGTCCTGCTCTATCACTACAAGCGCGGGAAGTATTTTTAAGGACTTTTCCGCAAGTATCACCGAGTAGGTTAGCGGATCCATTTGTTCTAATTCTCTGCAAAGCAAATCAAATTCTCTCATATTGTACTCCTGTTTTTTCATTTGAAATTCCACTCAAATGGGGAAAAATTTGTATAGTTAATATACCATACTGGCACTTCAAAGTCAACATAAATTAAATATGGGTGCAATTATTCAAATCAAAGTTAACAACGCCGCTGTCGGTGTGGTACAGCGCGCCGCAAACCTTCAAACCTTCCGTCTTGGCAAGGCTGGTCTGCACCTTGTACACGCTTTGCTTGACGTTCAATACGCTTGCTTTTACCGTGTCCGTTTCCTCGCCAATCGCGCGTTTTATTTCGTCGGTTATATGCTTTACGAACCCGCAGTTGTCGCTCATCGCCGCGCTTACCGCTCCGCAGCCTGTGTGACCGAGTACAACCACAAGACGGCAACCAAGATGCTCCACTGCGTACTCAACGCTGCCAAGTTGAACGTTATCCACAACGTTGCCCGCAACGCGAATTACGAACAGGTCGCCAATGCCTGCGGAAAAGATGCTTTCGGGGATTACTCTCGAATCGGAGCAGCTCACTATGACGGCATAGGGGTGTTGTCCGTTTGTAAAAGTGTCACGGCGTTTTTCCTGCGAAACGTCTCCTACGCACTTTTCCGAATTGATATACAGTTTGTTTCCTTCTTTCAAACGCTCTAAGGCGCTATTTGCAATTTCAAATTTTTCTTTCATAATATATAATTTTACACATTTCTAAAATTGATGTCAAGGGCATACTCAATCAATGCCTGTCGTCACAGCTACTCTATCGTTTTGATTACTTTGGCAGGAACGCCCGCTACAACGGTGTTTGCGGGAACGTCTTTAGTTACAACCGCGCCCGCAGCAATTACAGCGTTATCACCGACGGTTACACCTGAAAGAATTGTCGCATGGGAGCCTATCCACACGTTGTTACCTATTTTTACGGGTGCAGGAATCATATTCCAGCGTTTTTCGGGGTTGAGATCGTGATTGAGCGTTGCTATGACCGTTTGATGACCGATTTGAACGTTGTCGCCTATCTCAATTCCGCCTTGGTCTTGAAAGCAACACGCCGAGTTGATAAAAACGTGACTGCCCACCTTGATATTCATTCCGTAGTCCGTGTAAAAAGGCGGAAACAAGCCAAATTGCTCATCGACTTGCTGCCCTATCAACTCCGAAAAGAGCCCTCTTATTTCTGCCATTGTGTGATAACTGTTATTTATTTCTGACGTTATTTTCCTTGCTCTGTCTGCCATTTCGTGCATGTGTAAGTGCATTTCCGAGCCTGCGCCGATATAATTTTGCTTTTTCATCGCTGCGTTAAATTGTTTCGTATCCATAAAGCACCACCAAATTACTGTTTGTCGTGAGATAATTATACCATAATTGTAGTTCTCTAATCAATCAAAATACAATTTTCTACCGAACTACATAAAAAAGCAACTTGCGAATTGCAAGTTGCTTTTTGTATTTGGGTTTATTAGAAATTACTTTCTGGGGTTCTTGATGTTTGCTTGAGCTGCTGCCAAACGAGCGATGGGTACGCGGTAAGGTGAGCAGGAAACGTAAGTCAGATTGATGCTGTGAGCAAACTCGATACTGCTGGGATCACCGCCGTGTTCGCCGCAGATACCGCATTGAAGTTCGGGACGGGTCTTTCTACCAAGAGTTACAGCCATCTGCATGAGTTTACCAACACCAATTGTGTCAAGACGTGCAAACGGGTCGCTTTCGTAAATCTTCGTGCTGTAGTAGCTGGGCAAGAATTTGCTTGCGTCGTCACGGCTGAAGCCGAAGGTCATTTGCGTCAAGTCGTTTGTACCGAAGCTGAAGAACTCTGCTTCTTTTGCAATTTCGTCAGCGGTAAGTGCTGCTCTGGGGATTTCGATCATGGTACCAACTTGATATTCAAGTTTGCAACGGCTTTCCTTGATAACTCTGTCTGCCGTTTCAACGACGATCTTCTTAACGAAAGCCAATTCCTTAACTTCGCCAACAAGCGGAATCATGATTTCGGGAACAACGTGCCACTTGGGGTGACGACGGTGAACGTTCAAAGCAGCCTTGATTACCGCGCGTGTTTGCATTGCTGCAATTTCGGGGTAGGTAACTGCCAAACGGCATCCGCGGTGACCCATCATGGGGTTGAATTCGTGCAGAGATTCGCAAATTTGCTTAACTTGAGCAACAGTCTTGCCTTGAGCCTTTGCAAGTTCCTCGATGTCGTGTTCATCGGTGGGAACGAACTCGTGAAGCGGCGGGTCAAGGAAACGAATGATAACGGGTTGTCCCTTCAAAGCTTCCATGAGGCCTTCGAAGTCTGCCTGTTGAAGAGGTTCGATCTTAGCAAGTGCTCTTTCGCGCTCCTCTACTGTTTCGGAAACGATCATTTCGCGAATCTTGTCGATACGACCTTCGCCGAAGAACATATGCTCTGTACGGCAGAGACCGATACCTTCTGCGCCAAGTTCTGCTGCGCGCTCTGCGTCTTGCGGAGTGTCGGCGTTTGTGCGAACTTCCAGCGCCTTGTACTTGTCGGCAAGCTTCATGATGCGTCCGAAGTAACCGCTGCTGGGGTCAGCAGGAACTGTCTTGATTGCGATGTCGTAAATCTTACCTGTGGAGCCGTCCAAGGAGATGTCGTCGCCTTCGTGGAACATCTTGCCGCCAAGCTCGAATTGCTTGTTAGCTTCGTCCATCTTGATGTCGCCGCAACCGCTAACGCAGCAAGTACCCATACCGCGAGCAACAACTGCTGCGTGAGATGTTTGTCCGCCGCGAACGGTCAAGATACCTTGAGCGTACTTCATACCCTCGATGTCTTCGGGAGACGTTTCAAGACGAACAAGGATAACCTTCTTGCCTTGCTTGCCAAGAACTACTGCGTCTTCAGGAGTGAATACAACGGTACCTGCAGCTGCTCCGGGGCTTGCTGCAATACCCTTACCTACAATGTTTTTCTTGTCTGCTTCGGCAAGAGCCTTAGCGTCAAACGTGGGGTGAAGAAGCATGTCAAGCGACTTAGCGTCGATTTGCATGAGAGCTTCTTGTTCGCTGATCATGCCTTCGTCGATGAGGTCGCATGCAATCTTGATAGCAGCGGCAGCCGTACGCTTACCGTTACGTGTTTGCAACATGTAAAGCTTACCCTTTTCGATGGTGAACTCCATGTCTTGCATGTCTCTGTAGTGATGTTCCAATGTATCGCAAACTTGAAGGAATTGTTTGTAAACGTCGGGCAAAACTTCTGCCATTTGGGAAATGGGCATCGGTGTACGAACACCTGCAACAACGTCTTCGCCTTGAGCGTTCATAAGGAATTCGCCCATAAGACCCTTTTCGCCTGTTGCGGGGTTACGCGTGAATGCAACACCTGTTCCGCAATCGTCGCCCATGTTACCGAATGCCATCATTTGTACGTTAACAGCGGTACCCCAGCTGTAAGGAATGTCGTGGTCCATACGGTAGATGTTTGCGCGGGGGTTGTCCCAAGAACGGAATACTGCTTCTACTGCTGCGAAAAGCTGTTCTTTCGCATCTTGCGGGAAGGGTTTTCCGATTGCCTTCTTGTACTCTGCCTTGAATTGACCTGCAAGCTCTTTCAAATCCTCTGCGGTAAGTTCAACGTCTTGCTTAACGCCGCGCTTTTCTTTCATTTCGTCGATGAGAACTTCAAAGTACTTCTTGCCGACTTCCATAACGACGTCGCTAAACATTTGAATGAATCTTCTGTAGCAGTCCCAAGCCCAACGGGGGTTACCGGACTTTGCCGCAAGAACTTCAACAACTTCGTCGTTCAAACCAAGGTTCAAGATTGTGTCCATCATGCCGGGCATGGATGCGCGAGCGCCGGAACGTACGGAAACGAGCAAGGGGTTTTCCTTGTCGCCGAACTTCTTGCCAGCAATCTTCTCAAGCTTTGTTATGTACTTGAGAATTTGCTCCTTGATCTCGTCGTTGATCTTACGACCGTCTTCGTAGTACTGCGTACACGCTTCTGTGCTGATGGTAAAGCCTTGAGGAACGGGAAGACCGATGTTGGTCATTTCTGCAAGGTTTGCGCCCTTGCCGCCAAGCTTTTCACGCATTTTGGCGTTGCCTTCGCTAAACAAATAAGTATACTTTTTTGCCACTGTTTTTTCCTCCAAAATTTTATTACAAGTTAAATATGGTTTTGCGCCCATACGTATTTATTTTACATTATTTTGCCGATTTAGACAACTGTTTATCTAAAAAATATTGCTTGACAAATTGACTTAATGCTGCAATCCGATTGAAAAAGTTTACAAACGGAACAAAATGATATATACTATACTAAACTTGTAAATATCCTTTTTATATGGGGCTGTTTTTAGATTCGCCCGGCGTTAAAGGAGATTTGATAAGCGCGTCGCAGCGCCCACTGCGCATCAAGGCAAAACTAAATTAAACGCTAACAATAGCACAAACAGCCAATCCATGAGATTGGCATACGCTGCCTAATTTACGCCAGCGCGTAGGCTTTCACATTTTTGCGTCGTGAAACGTCCTGCGTAATATCACGCAAATAGACGGTGACGGTTGCAACGAACCGCCACTTGTCGAAAACTCATTCGTTGCAGGCAACGAAAAGTTGGTTTGCTATCTTATCGTTGTGACGTCAAAAGCAAACTGAACGCGGAGAAAGTCAAGTAGTCTTACGTTGGTACACGGGTGCAAGTCCCGTCAGCTCCACCATTACAAACAAATACGCACACCCTTCAAGGGCGTGCGTATTTGTTTTGTTTGTCAAGATTACCACATAGAGAAACACTAATTAAGCATTACTAGAACTCTTCATATTTTATCCTTTCCGTTTTTATTGCATGCTCTAAACATGAAGAACATCCGTTAAGTTTACTACCAAGTAGTACGAGTTGATATTTAGCCCTTGATGATGTAAGATATAAAAAGTTATAAGCCGAATATTTAATGAAGTGCTGTGAAATATCACTAACACCCGCAGTTTGCGGGACTCTTCCTTCATCTACGCCCAACAGTATCACCGCTTTAAACTCTAGTCCGTTTATTTCATAGGGCGATGCCAAGACAATTGATTTCATGTTATTATTTCTGTTTTTGAGCAAGGAAAACGCTTTTCCTGTTTTTGCGCTTAATTCATTGACACCTTCCTCACTAGCCATATTATTAAACGAGATTACGGCAATATCACCCAATTGGCACTGTAACTTACGGCTTATCTCTTGAATGTGATATCCCAGAGCCTCCATCATTTTGTCGTCATTAGGATACATACAGAGTTTGGGAATCTCACAATTACGCTCTTCGGCCTCCACAAAATTGTTTTGGATTCCATTATAAGGGTTAGAAAATGATTCTTGAAACATCAATGTTCCCGATGAAGCAATTGCAGCGCAGAAATCCGCTATTTGCGGTGAATTACGGAATACTGTATGATAATTTTTCCTTTCCGCATTATCACCGAAGTTTTTCTCAATATAATCGAGATTCACATTTCCTCTATCGCCAATGGCTTGACTATAATCAAGCGCAAAACATATTGGCACCTGTTTGGGATCTAAATTTTTTGTTAGATAGTGAAAAATACTTTGCTCATTAATATTAAACAGATGCATTTCATCCACGAACAAATAATCAAAGCCGCTGTCTATTCTCTCCCGTCTCCATATTGGAGCATTTAGACGTGACATTGCTTCAATAACTACATCATCCACATCGAAATTGCCCATCCCTTTTAAGTAATCTTGATAATCATTAAATAACAAGAATATGCATTCTTTGTCCTTTTGATTTTTGCAGGGCAATCCGTTAGTTATTGATTCTATATCACAATAGGAATCAAATGTGCAATCTGTTCGCCCTTTTATTTGTATACTAAATTCATGCTGTAACAAGGCACATTGTATCGCCGTAGGGGTTTTTTCATCGTCGAATATTTCTTGCAAGCCCTTAGACATCAATGGTCTTAGGGTGCGAATTTTATGCATATCTTTAGCTTTCTGCAATACTTCTTCAACTAGGTACAATTGATATGTTTTAGCATCATCCGCATCTTTTTCGATTAACCTATCCCTCTGTATATCTGCGTAGTCACAACAATACTTTAATAGTGTTGTAAAAATAATATTTTGCGGTGACTTTTCATTCAAGAAATAACTGCTTTCTTCATACAACCCAAACACATACTGATTACGCTCACAAGTCGATTCGCTATGGGAAAAAAATGCGATTTTAATTGGCTTTCCATTTTCTCTATATTGCTTCAATATTTTATAGGCTCTCAATATCATGGATATGGTTTTGCCAGTTCCTGCAGGACCATCTATACGCAAAGGTGAATCTATAGATTCAACATCAACAATATACTTTTGGGTTTCTGTCAAGTTATCATACTGTCTTTTAAAATCCCAAAACATAAAATCATCTCTCCCCACAGCCTTAGTCGCTGTAACTTGATTGAATAGGTTACTATCTATAGGTAAAAAAGCTATATTTTCGTTTGCTTTCAATTCATTTTGAAGTTCATAAATTACATCCACATAGGCCTCGCCTGCCTTTCTAAGTACAGTTGTATCTGCAATTTCAACACCAGGACGAGGCTCTTCGGCATTATATTTATATGCAAGAAGAGGGCTGATAACTCCCCTTTTCTCCAATCTTGAAATATTATTAGAACGCTCAATTACAATCCTTCTCTTATCTGTGATTGCAAATGGAAAAACAATAGATTTGGACTCGTGAATACGTTCAGAAAATCCAAATGGCAGACGATTCCAAATTTTTAGACATACTCTAAATGACTTTTGCAATACAGTAAACAAATCACTGGGTCTATCTTTTTCTGACAATATATCACAGGTTGTTAAATCTATGCAGAAAAGCTTATGGTTTTTTAAACTACTGCTTTCTTGTTCTTCAGAATACACATTACCACGCTTCCCACTAAAAATTATTCCATCATAACAGTATCGAATATTTATATCTCCTAAAATTTCTGAAGAATGTTTACCACATGCATGTTCCACAAGTCTCATGCCGTTCGTATACTCAATACTTTGAAATGTGCGTGTGCTAACTAATATGTCTATAGCCGCTTTATCAAATAGTAAAAACTTGTTACTCATAATTTACCTCATTTTATTCCTTCACTTATTTTTTGAAAATCTTTTGTTTCTGCACCATCTAACCCTATACGAGTGAAATAAAAAGAAAAATGTTGCATTAGGTGTTCTCGCCAAGGAGACGAAATTTTACCATACAAAAAAGCAAAATCATCTTTATTTTTCAACCAAAATCCTTCTTTCAACTTTTGCAAATTATCTAAATTGTCTTCTTGTATCATATAGTCAATTTCACCATTGACTAAAAGTCGTATCTCTTCCATTGGCAGACAATTTATTTCTTGAAAATCTACAATTATTCCGTTATCTTTCTTAGAACTTTCCATATATGCAATTTCTGGCAAATATATAAATCGATGATAATCACCCTTGCTAATTTGATTAAGCAGTTCACCACAATCGTGCGAATACAGCTGTGCATCCCCTTTTCTTTTTTCAATCGTACTGTCGTTTATAAGTTCTAAATAATTGTGAATATTGTTTAGAATGTCTTCTCTTGTTTTATCATGAGTGACAGTTTCGTTAATTACTGTTTTTACTTCTTCAAGTGACAGTTTAACAAGTAGTGATTCGTTCAACCGCTGACTTCGGACTTGCTGCTGAAGTTTATTATATAGTGCTTTTCGCTTATTTTTTATTACCAAAGCGTGTCCCCTTTTAGTACAAAGCCATTCCTTAACATTTACTGCCGTCAAATAATACACTTCTCCCACTTTTTGATTGGCAATATCACAACTAGCAGTTATAATCACTCCAAAACACGCTTGTTCCGGATATTTTTTTGAATTCAAACCAAAAATGATACTTCCCTGCTCAATATCCATCTATATTCCTCCCGTTTAATCACATAAAGAATATATACTCCAATAATGTTGCGAACCGTAGTCACTAATGATTGAAGTAAATCATTGAAAAATCTCATTAAATGCACAATTAATAATTCAATTTTACATATATACTTGATATCGACCATATTTGTTAAGATAATTGTGAAAATAAAATTAAAAAAAATTTTAGATAATTTTCAATATTAAATCACACTTATTCAATCTAAAGTTTCTTTTATCTCAAAAGATATTTCCATAAAACATATAACTCAAAAAGCGACCATCCTATCCACCGCATGATTAAGAACAACATTTGCTATTGTTTCATGTTTCTTGCCGTAAATATTATTGACAACGATACACAAATATGTTACTATTAGTAATATCGGAGGGGAAGCATGGAAAATATAATTTTAGGGTTACTGTTATTACAAGCGAGAACGATATATCAATTACGCAAGCGTATAAACGAGGGTTTGAATTTGATGTACAGCTGTAGTACGGGAAGTATACAAGCAGCTATCAAAAAACTCTTGAAAAGCAGATATATTTGCGTTAATGAAGTAACTGAAAACGGCAAATTGAAAAAGTTGTACAGCATTACTGAAGAAGGAAAAGATTATTTCAACAGATGGGTAAACAGTCCAATTGAAAACAATTCCGCCAAGAATCCTGAGCTTGCCAAAATCTACTTTATGGGTTTTTCCGAAAAAGAAAACCGTATCAATATGATAGAAAAGCATATTGACGAATTGCACAAACTTTATTCTGAATTAGACGTAATTTGTAAAGAGGGAGAACGTTTATCAACTGGACTACAAGACAATGATCTATTGTTTTACCAATTGCAAACTGCTATCTACGGACGCGATTTGATGCTGTTTAATTTAGAATGGTACAAGAAATTCTTAGAAAAAATAAGGTAAGGAGCGAATGAAATGCAAACGTTATATCTTGAAAACTCCCCTATTGCATACTACATTGATGATACGGCGAACAACGACTGGGTAGTATTTGTTCACGCGGCTTTCGTAGACCACAGAATGTTTGAAAAACAATTTAATTACTTTGCCGGTAAATACAACTTGCTCGCAATTGATATTTTAGGTCACGGAAATTCAATTAACGCAAAGAAAGGCGACACTATTGAGAAAATGTCCGACTGGATTAGCGGGATTTTCCAAAAACACAATATCGCTGCCGCGCATTTTGTGGGCGTTTCGTTGGGCTCAGTGTTTATACAAGACTTTGCAAATAAATACGAAGACAAAGTTCTCTCACTTGCATGTTTCGGCGGTTATGACATAAACAATTTTGACCTCAAAAGACAACAAAGCAACTCCAAGGGTCAAATGATGATGATGCTAAAAGCGCTCTTTTCAATAAAGTGGTTTGCAAAGGCAAATAAAAAGATTTCCGCTTACACCACTGAGGCGCAGGAAGAATTTTACCGACTCAATTTACAGTTCAAAAAGAGCTCCTTTATGTATTTGGCAAAACTGCAAAATTTTGTCAATAAATACCCACAAAAGCAAAGACCTTACAGTTTGTTAGTTGGTTGCGGTGAACACGACATCCCAATGGAAATAGAAATTGTCAACGAGTGGGCAGAATACGAAAACTGTGACAAAGTTATTTTTCAAGGCGCGGGGCATTGCGTAAATATGGACAAACCAAACGAGTTCAATAACTATATGGAAAACTTTTGGCTAAATTACCGTAAATAAAACGCTAAGAATTATAGATCGCTCACGCGAATAGTCTACACTACTTTTTCACACAAACTGCCATTGCTATTTGACAATGGCAGTTATTTTCACGCTTAATTGTCTCCTCATCTCACTAAAATAACATTCAATTATTGTCGTCAAATTGAGGTATTCTAATGATAAAAGGTGTAATTACAAGCGAGCAATTAAAGCAAGAATTTAATGAAGTAAAACAAAGCATAAAGTTAAAAGGTAAAGATTTTGACAACAGTTGCGTTGTTTTTGTTTACAATTCCTTAGATAACAATGAGATAGATGAAGTTCACCGTTCGGAATGCGTTTATGATGATGAAATAGCACTTATCAGCGATGCGTTACATTCGGTACGCGGACTGAAAGTAATTTTGATTGACGGGGAAGACCAATTTATCGCTCAAGCGCCAAAGCTAAAAAACAGGTACGATAACGTATACGTCTACTCTATGGCGCAAAACTTGTTCGGTGTCGGACGGCGCTGTTTTGTTCCGCTTGTTTGTGAATACTACGGATTTGTCAACATCTCTTCAAATTCGCGTTCTTCATTTTTAGGCGGAGACAAAAAACTCATGCATCAACTTTTAGAAAACGAAGTTTCTTTACCCCATAGGCTCTTTATGCCGGAGAACGACATGAATCTTGCAAACGGTTTTAGACGTACAGTGGATGCCGTACTGCTCAAACCAAACAGCGAATCGGCAAGTATAGGAATAGAAAAGATAACGAAAGACGTAGATGACGAAGATGCAAAGCAAATCATATCTAAATCATTAGAGGAATACAAGTCTGTCTTTTTGGAAGAGTTTATTCAAGGCGATGAGGTGGAATGTACCGTACTGCCTTGGTACGATCAACTATACGTCTCCACGCCTGTCAAAATAGTAAAACAGGGTGAATACTTAGACTACACAACTGTGGCATACGACCAATACGATTTTGAAATATACACAGGAAAAACGAGTAAAATGGTTATGGAACAAGCCTTGCGCGCTTATTCTATACTTGGTTTTGAATCCATTGCGCGTTTTGATTTCATGGTAAGTGGCGACAAAACGTACCTTTTTGACATAACGCCAAACCCAACTATTTCCAGATGCAGTTCTGCCAACACTGCGTTAAAACAGGTAAGCAATGATGACAGAACAATTTATCAAATTCTGCTGTTTCAAAAGTTACTCGTACCAACGCTCCACTAAACTAAATACAGCAGCATTTTTGAAATAATCGTAGTCGTCATCAAAGTCTGATAATTCTTCTTTAAGTATAGCGTTTAACTTACCGACAGATAACTGTTTGATATCGGTTGCAGAGTTCATAACGGCAATTTTTTGCTCGAAGAAAGATATCTTGTTTGAGAAAAATACGCTTTCTATTATTTCCTCGGATATTTGTTCGTGGCGCAATACGTTGTAAAGCCATTGCGCCTGCTGCATATAAAATTTGAAATAGTTGTCGTCGCAAAGAGCATTCGCCTCGTTGATTGCAAGTTGAATCAATTTGCTCGGCAACTGCCCCAAAATAGCAAACAATGCCCTGTTGATTGCTAAGTGTCGCGTCTCTTCCGTAACGGTTTTTTCATCGTAGAATTTGCGTAAGAAATCATCTGTTTGTTTGTACAGAATCTTTGCATTATCTACGGTTGGGTTGTCCAGATATTGCAATACCGCGAAGTTATTTTGATGCGATGCTTTTACATACAGTGGCAGCAGGTTTAGCTGTTTTTTCTTCAAGTTTTTGTACGTGGTTAGCGCCGACTTGTAGTCTCCGCAAAAGGCATACGTTGCGCCCAAATTTATGTTGTAAAGTATATTTTCTTTTTCATATACCGCTACGTTCTTTTTTATTGATAACATCTGACGGAGATTTTCGTGAAATCTGTCAACGTATATACCGTTTAACGAACGGTAAATCTTGAAATATACAACCTTGTCTTTTATTAAATAGATATTTTCACGAACATAATGAAAAATTGTGTCTACTGATTTGCCAAATTTGTTGCGCAATTCGACGTCTTCGATAGTTGTGTAAAGTAACAAAAACTGCGCGCCAAACAGACACCTAAACGCTTTGTTTTGACTATTCAACGAGGTGTAAGCGCTTATATAATTGCGCATAAACTTTACATCACAGCAATCACTCTTGTAAATTGGGTTTACAAGATAGTAATAAAAGCATATTTTCAATATGGGGTCGGAAAATTTAATATTTTCCACCTGCGCTATGAAAGATTTTACGGATATGGGGTCGGGATTTTCCTCCTTGTTCAATTCGTGCAATTGCAAAAACAGTTTTGCTTTCGACGATGCAAGACTGTATTGTTCAATGGCAAGCAATATTTCATCACTGACAGAATAATTGACGTATTGAGAGTGAACGTATGCCAAAATATACGCGTCTACGGTCTCCTCAACGCCGCCGAACTTTGCAAACAGTTGCGCCGCGGAATAGTAGTCGTTGTTTGTAACCAAGTTACTTTGAATAGCTTTTACTATTTGCAAAAAATTGTCGTCAAGACTATTCGAATGAACGCCGCTGCTCTTTCGGTAGTAATGTTGTAAACAACCGTAACAAAATCTCAAAAATGAATTGTTGATTTGCAAATTTTCGATAAAATTATTGTTTTTACCAAAGTTCAGTTCCTCATGAATATTTATTTCATTCTCTTCAAACAGACGTCGAAAATCTGCTTCGTTCAACCTTTCGTAACAAAAGGATAAGCATTGCATAGCAAAATTAAATATGTCTGCGTTTTCAAGTCCTTGATTTGATATAAATTTGCCTATTTGAATCGCGGCGTCCGCATATCGCTTATCACGAATGCAAACAAGAATATCGCGCCCGAAATTACAGGCAAATTCGTTTTCTTCTTCGGATAGTCCGTCAAGTTTCAGCAGCTCTTGATGGGGATTTTTTAAGTCCACGGTAGACAAAAATACTACCGCCAAATTATCCACGTACCCATTGTTAACTAAATCTGCAAGCAAAAGAGCGGTATTGTATAAGTCCTTAGACGTATTTTTGTCTAGGAAGATATAAAACACCTTTTTAATTTTTTTGTATTCTTTACAGGGACGTTTTTTGATTTTTATATGTTTGGAAAGTGATTTAAAAACGTCATTGTTGATATTAGACGTTGTGTCAAAAAACTGTATGCTTAGTTCGGCAAACTCGCCCGTAAGCGCAAGTACGCTCATCGGATCTACCGGAACTTGTAATATACACTGCAAAGCAAACAAGACAACTTCTGCCAACCAAAACAAAAACTTGAAAATAATCTTAGTTTTGTCGTTTCTAAAACAAAGTTTGTCTTTGGTATTGTCCCAGTAATATAGCTTGTAATCAGGAATATTTAAATAGTTTGTATAAACTTCTCCGTAGGGTAGCTTAAGACTGATTACTCGTTGTCCGTCGTCAAGCCGTTCTTTAATGGTTTTGGAAATCGTTTCGTCCAGTGTGTACATCGGTTATACCTTCAATAATTGAATGTTATCTTAGTAAAAAATTAGCGTTTTAGGGCTTTACACTACTATTGTAAAGATTATTATATATACCTGTTTCATTGCGTTTTTGTTAAGCAATTGTTTGTTTTTTATTAAATAAGTGATAAATAAAATAAAGAAACACATATTGAAGAAATCTTGCGTCATGAACAAACATCAAGTATAAATGTAAGCGTTGAATAATAAGTCTCACAAACAAAAATTCGGTTGCGGAGGCAACCGAATTTTGTTCTTTTCAATTGGAAAGTTTTGTGCATTTTAGCTTAAATTGTACGAAGATACAATTTTCAACTGTTTATTGGTTCAAAAGCTTCCATTCGCCGTTGTAGAAGGTAAACTGTTCGGCAATTTCATTAGACGTCAAATTGGCGACTTTTACTACTCTACTTATGCTTTGTACTCTATTTGCCATCCAACTGCTGTTGCTATTGGCAAATACCACGTTTTTGAGATTTGTACAACCGCCAAACGCGCCTGCGCCGATACGCACTACACTTGCAGCAATTGTAACCTTGGTGATATCTACGCAATCCTTGAATGCGTCAACGCCTATCGTTATCGTGCCGTCGCGAACCGTCAATTCGCCTGTTACAACGTCTGCTTTGGCAGCAATGAGATGATTGTTGATGTACAGTACACCGTTTACTCCGTCGTCATTGTTCCAGTTGCTATCGTTGAGATAGTACCCGGTACCTGTAAATGCGTTTGCGCCGATGTAGGTAACGCTATCGGGAATGGTAATGGAAGTGAGATTTACGCAGTTTTCAAACGCTTCTTCGCCTATGCTCGTTACGCCGTTAGGAATAACTACGCTTGTGATGCCAGTGCCACGGAACGTGCCTGCAGGGATTGCCTTGACGTGATCGGGAATTACTATTTCGCCAATCGCTCCCTCGATGTGCAGTCTTGCCGCGTAGTACAGCGGGCTGGACGCGTCGTTGACGAAGGTAATGTCAAACCAGTTGTACATGGTTCCGCTATACTCTACTTCCGTCAATACCAAGCAACCCAAGAATGCGTCGCGCTCAACGTAGCAAAGCGTTGCGGGAAGGGAGATTTTGGTAAGGTTTACACAATCGCTAAACGCCTGCCAACCAATCGTAATTGTACCGTTTGCTACTACGTACTCGCCGCTTACGCTTGCATCTGCCTTGATGAGGTGTTTGTTGAGATACAGAACGCCGTCCGTCCAGTTGCCGTGAGCATTGTACAAAGCGGTGTTGTAGAACGCGCGACTTCCGATAGAGGTAACAGAGTCGGGCATCGTTACGTCGCGAAGACTTGAACAGTTGTAGAAAGCGCTTAAACCAATGGTCGTAACAGAATTGGGAATTTCAATGCTTTCAAGCGCCGCGCAGCCATAGAACGCGCTATTGTCTATCGTTACAAGCGCCGACCTGTCGCCGAACGTTACACTTGCAAGCGACGTGCAGTTGTAGAAGGCTTCGTAGTTGATTACCGTCAACGTTTCGGGCAGCACTACCGACGTTATTTTGCTGTTGCCGTAGAATGCCGAGTGCGCAATTTCCGTAACTACGCGCGAAGTGATGTCTCCCGCTGCCGTATAGGTTGAGCGGATAATTACCGTCTTGACTGTGGCGGGCAATTTGTTGTCGTTAGCTACGACGTAGCTGCCGCCCATCAACACGTAGGTGAGAGCGTCGAATTCGCAGCTGTTGCAAAGGTTTGTAGTAGTCCAGCTGTGAGCCGCCTGTTCACGGTGATTGGTATCCAACAGACACGTACGCGAGTGTTCAGTAGCGGTAACTACCCAAGCGCCCCAGCTGTGTCCGAGAGGCTCGCCAACCGTTTCCGTCTTGGTACTGTTGCAGTCAACACAGGTGTAACGGTCTACTCTTGCGTTGAGGCAGTCGGCAGGCGTTACTTCTACTGTGTAGTTGTGGTTGATATTTGCTTCAACGTGAGAGTTGTCGTTTTTGCAAACGCGGGAGTGAGTGCCGTCTCCGTTGTCCGTCCAGCTTCCCCAATTGTGTCCGAGAGGCTTGATTTCCGTTTCGGAAACGCAGGTAAGACAAACTTCACATACTTCCGAATCGCTGCCGCTTTGCAAGCAGTTTGCCGCCTGCTCAATGTTCACTATCTTACAGTTTTCTTTGAATACCGTTTGACACAGCAAACATGTATGTTGATGTTTGTGAACTCCGTCATCCTGTCCTGCGTACTCCCAATCGCCGAAAACGTGTTGAAGCATTGCCGTTTCGCTGTCCTTTGTGGAGTGTTTACACACGGAGCAGGTGTGAGTTGTGAATCCTACGCTATTGCACGTAGGTTGGGTTACTTCGTCAACGTACACGCAACTTTGAGTTTCCACGTGCGTTAAATCGTTAGAACAGGTACGCCTGTGGGTGTCAGCCGTTGTTTCGTCGTACGTCCATTGCCCCCAATCGTGTCCTGTAGCGTTAGTCAAAGTATCTTCGTGAATGCTGCCGCATTCAGCGCAAATATGCTTGGTGTAACCGCCCAGTTCACAGGTTGGCTGTACGACTTCCGTAGTTGAAAATACACAGTTTTGGGTGTCAACCTCGCTGCAACGTCTGCAAATACGGGAATGAGTGTGGGTGTGGTTGTCCAAATTTTCCAATCCGACGTAATCTGCCGTATACTTACCGTCGCCGTAGTCGTGACCGAGCGCCGACACTTCTTCTCTCTTTTCGATATGTCCGCAAACCGTACATTTGTAGGTGGTAAATCCGCCGTCAAGACAGGTTGCGGCAGTAGCCTCGCCGTCGTTGTACAGGCAGGTTTCCGTTTGAATGCCTATTTGACAATCTTTTTGCGAACAGGTACGGGTGTGCGTACCGTCGCCGTTATCCGTCCAGTTGCTCCACTCGTGAGGCAACAAATCGGTATACTGCGATTCAATTTGTCCGCATACTTCGCACTTGCGGGTCTTCAAGCCGGAAGTTGTCTCCGTAGCCCGGTACACTTCGTCCCATTCGCCGAAAGTGTGGGCTTTGGCGGGAATAACCTCTTGCGGAACGAGTATCTCGCCGCAAACTGCGCATTTGTAGCCGTCTGTAAGTCCTGCCACCGAGCAGTCCGTTTGAGGTACGCCTACAACAAGTTCGGGAGTATGTTCCTTTGTCGCGGGAATAACCAAATCCGACGCCTTGACCTCTTGTTTGTTCTCGTCAAATAACGCGTCGCAGCCCGTACATTCGTAGTGAGCCTTGACACCGTCAGCGCAAGTAGCCGGAACTTCGTCTATCAACTCGCTCAACACGTGCTTGTGTACGTTACATGCCGTCAAAGCAACCGTCAAACACAGCGCCAAAACTATTACTAACACTAAAATTAAGTATTTTTTCATGTTACCCCATCTTAGTTTTTTTACGTTAAGTTGCCAAGGTATTGTATACTCTTTACATATAATACTAACCTATTTATACAATAAATATATCTTCTTGTCAAACTCCACAAAACCCAAACATAAAGTCCCAAGCAAAGTTGGGACTTTTGTTAGTAGTTGATTTTACAGTTTTTTAATAAAGCAACGGCGACGTTTGTTTTGATAAGCGTCAAAGTACTTCCATGCGTTTTGAATAGGAATGTTGTGCTCCAAATTGAGGTTGGTTTCGCAGTGGTCAATACCGTCTCTTATCATGGCTTCGCCAAGCTCTGCAAGCATTGATGCGCTTAGGGCTTTGTTCTTGTAAGAGTCGATTACGCCGATGATTGCCAAATCCAACACCTTGGGATGACGAATAGCCTTGAGTATTCGGATAATGCAGGGTAACGTCAGTCTGCCACCTGACGGGCGCACCGCATCCGATATAGACGGGAACAGAAATCCGAACGCCACTATCGTTCCGTGCTCGTCAAACAGCACGCGAATGTATTTTTTGTTGATTAGCAGCTTGAACTGCGCAACTATCGACTTCTTGAGCTTGTCGGTGAAGGGTACCGTGCCGTAAATTTTGTCGTAGGTTTCATCCCAAATCTTGAAGATGTCTTCAGCGTACTTGTTGATGAACTCTCGCGTGTTCTTCGCCTCGCCAAAGTGCAAGTTGTACTTTTGCAGCATCATGTCGCCGATTTTCCTATACTTGGGGTCAAAACCGCCCTCGGGTACGCGTAGCTGATGCTCTACCCAGTCCACGTCCTTGCCGTAGCCGCAGTTTTCAATCAGCTTTTGGTAATACGGGTAGTTGTACTGCTCCTCAAAGGTGTTCATTTGGTCAAAACCGGCAATGAGCAAGCCCTCGCGTTCGAGGTCGGAAAATCCCAAGGGACCTACGATTTCCTCCATACCCTTGCTGCGACCCCAGTTTTCCACAGCTTCAAACAGCGCGTTTGCTACTTCTTGGTCGTCAATAGCGTCAAAGCGGGTAAAGCGAATTTGCTTTTGATTCCACTTTTTGTTTGCAGCGCGCTGCAATATACCAGAAATACGGCCTACAATCTTGCCGTCGCGGTAAGCGTTGAAGTACACCGCGTCTGCCTGCTCGTAGTAAACGTAGTCGGGCTTGAAAATGCTCATTTCGTCACCGTAAAGCGGTGGAACGAAATATTCGTTGCCTTTGTACAGGTTGAGCGGAAACTCTACAAATTCCTTGCGCTCTTTTTTCGTCTTTACTTCTCTAATTTCAATCATACGTCCTCTGACCACGCGTTATCGCGATATTTCTTATAAAATTCATTTCTATTGTCACAAAAGCAATAGTTATGTATATTTTATCATTTTTGGAAGTAATTGTCAATGTTTGTTAAATAAATGTATAGTTTGAAATGGGGTTTAAGGCGGTAATAATTGACTAACACGGTCAAAAATGATAAAATGAGAAGCGAGGTGACTTATGATAAAGATTGTAGTTGACGCAATGGGCGGCGACAATAGCCCTGTCGTAAACGTTAAAGGCGCGGTGTCCGCTTTGAAGGAAATTGACGACTTGCAAGTAGTTTTGGTAGGCGATGAGGCGCAGCTTCAACCGCTACTCGATACCGAAAGTTACGACAAATCGCGTTTGGAAGTGCTCCACGCGCCAGACGTAATTTCTTGCAACGACAAACCGACGGAAGCCATCAAGAACAAAAAGGACAGCAGCATGTCCAAAGCGTTCGAGTTGCTTCGCAGTGACAGCGAGGCGCGGGCAATGGTAAGCATTGGCTCTACAGGCGCTCTCTTAGCGGGAACCGTACTGCGCGTCGGACGTATTCGCGGAGTAAAACGCCCCGCTTTCTGTCCCATTTTGCCAACGGTTGTTCCAAACAAAATTGTATCTATTTGCGACAGCGGCGCAAACGTAGACTGCGACGCCTTGTACCTGCAACAATTTGCCGTGATGGGCAGCCTGTACCTCAACAAAGCGTTCGGAATTGAAAATCCACGCGTTGCATTGCTTAACATTGGCGTAGAGGAAGAAAAAGGCGACGCGATGACAAAAGAAGCGTACGAACTGCTCAAAAACACCGCTTCTATCAATTTCGTGGGCAACATGGAAGCGCGTGACCTGTTGAAGGGCGAGGTTGACCTCGTTGTTTGCGACGGATTTAGCGGCAACGTACTGCTGAAATCCACCGAAGGCACCTGCATAGAGCTGATGAGGCTCATCAAAAACGCAATGAAGAGCAGCTTTAAGTCCAAAATCGGCGCGCTGCTTGTAAAGAGCAAGCTGTACGAGATAAAAGACCTGATGGACTACAACAACTACGGCGGAGCGGTGCTACTTGGCGCGGCAAAGACGGTTGTTAAAGGTCATGGAAGCAGCAACGAAACGGCAATCTACAACTGCATTAAACAGGCGTACACAATGGAAAAGAACGAGCTAATCACGGCAATCGCAGAGGAAATCCGTCTTGCTAGCGAAGTAAGTAACCTATAAGATACACAATAAGTTGATTAAATGAAATACAAAACTGTCGAAAAGCAATTCGGCAGTTTTTTATTTGTTTGTCACAAGAAACATAAAGAACAAAGCAAAAAGCAAGGGCAAATTGCCCTTGCTTTTGTGCTCTTTACTATAAACTTATCTTAGTATCCCCAATAAGACACACCTGAAATTGTTATGGTTCCATTTGATGATGCTTTAGCGCAATCTATCTCTATTTTGTAGTATAGATTAGGCTGAGGATTACTTATTGTAATCTCTTGAGTACCCTTTGCTTTGGTAAACGTACCCTCTGCTGTTACACCTGTAAAGTCAGAACTACTCGAAACGTACAACTTAATGCTGTTGATAGAACTTGCCGTTATTGCATCAATGGTCAAACAAACCTTAGTAATTGTTTCCGGCATTGCTTTGTCTGTAGTAATAGATGCAACAGAGGCGGCGCTTTTGCTACCTGCTTTTATGTAGTCCCACCCATTGTTGTTATTGTTGCAATTGGCGATATTCCATTTGAAACCGTTGCAAGTTACATACCAATTGTTCGTATACGATGATACACTACCACTGTTGTTTGTGGAATTGAACGCGATAGTATACACTTCCGTTGGAGTAGTAACCTTCTTCTCGTAACCGCAGTCGTCGCAAGTTTTATCGGTGAAATGGTGTCCTTCTTCGCCAGTCCAACCGCAACCGAAAGCACACTTCAAATAGTGTACGTCCGCTGTGCTTGTTTTAGAGCTGTCAAGAACCTTGCTGTGGTCGAGTTCGATGTTGGAGTCACAAATTGAGCAATGCGCGCTGTGCTTGTCGCCGCTGTTCCAGCTGTAGCTGTCGAACTGGTGCTCTTCTTTTGCCTCTTCGGAATCATTTTCAAACAGGCAATCTTCGCAATACTTCCAGTGAGAGTCGTTATCGTGCTCGTAGTCCGTTATCGAATCCCAGTCGTGAGAAACAAAACCTTGTCTTTCTTCACAGCCGTTGAGACATGCATACCAGTGACCGCTTACGTCAGACGTCCAATTGTCGTCGGTTGCCCAGTTGTGTACGTGTGACGGGCTTGGTTTACCGCATTCGCACTTGTCCTTTCCTTCAAAGTCGTGGCTATCTTCGAACTCTTTGTCAAAGTCGTTGCCGCAGATTGGGCAAACTGCCCAGTGAGTATCATCGTCGTAATCCCAACCGTCAAGGTCGCAGCTATCAGTCTTTCTACCTGCCTCTTGGCAACGGGTGCAATCCATGTAGTGTTCATAATCGCCCTCTACTGGAGCCCATTTTTGTCCAACGTAGTCATGACCGAGAGCCGTGCCGACAACTTCTCTTTGTTCGCTTGTTGTGTCGAAGGATTTGCCTTGGAATTGAATTTCTGCCTTGTAGGTAGATTGACGGTTGTTCAAGCAATCCTCGTGCGTTACTTCAGTTTCTTCAAGGTGGCTGTCCGTAACTGTTTCGGTGTGTTCACACTTGTCGCACTTGAAGGTTGCAGTTGCGGACATTGCAGCCCAATCCCAAGTCCAAGTGGGCTCACTGTTTTCCCAGACGTGACCTGTTGCGCCTTCGCCTGCTTCCTTTCTGGTTGCGTTACAACGAATACAAGTGAATTCAGTGTAGCCTGCTTCGGTACAAGTAGGTTCGTGAACTTGACCTCCGTCCCATACGTGATGACCTTTTACTATTTCAACTGAGAATGTGACTACAAATTTCGTGAATCGGAATTGAGCACCGCTCTTGTTGGTAAACGTAACGGAGTCAACGCCATTTTCGTCAGTCCACGTTACAGTCGTGCCACTGGTTGAAATTGAACCGCTACTTGCCGCGCCAGTACCTAACGATGCATAACCCGAAGACGCAGTAAATACAATACTCTTTATTTTCGCGCCCGAGAGAGCCGTAATTGTTAGCGTGTTATTTGCGTAAGCCCTTATCTCACTTGTAAATAGCGCAGGCGAACTACTGCCGGTTCCAACAGAACCTGTAAACGAGAATTTACCGTCGCCAAACTCTACAGGAGATATCGATGCGGTTTTACCATTATTCGTATTAAAGCCTGAACCCGCCGCTGTGAACGTTACATTATCGTTCTCGGTGCGCTTGTCGCACAAAGGTTCGCCACATACGCAGTCCTTACCTTCAAATACGTGGTCTTCTTGCACGTCGTAATCGCAGTCGGAGCAGAATACGCGGTGTTGATGGTCGTCGTCGATGTTCTGACGAGTGAGCGTATGTTGTTCGCTGTACGATTCGTGACAATCGCTACAAGTGTGTTGATGTTCCTCGCCGTCCTTGGTAGTCCATGCTCCAAATTGGTGATTGAGTTCAAGAGTCTTGCTACACGTATCGCAGGTTGCAGTGTGTTTTTCGCTGTCGTTCGCGTTGTAAGTGAAGCCGTGATCTTGCTTGTTTGCTTCGTCTTCGTAATTACATGCGCCGCAAACTTGCCAGTGTTCAACGTCGTTGCTGTTGTAGCTGTTGTAGGTGTGAGAAGGAATGCCATCGCCTTCAACTTCTTCTTGAATTTCGTCGCAGCTCAAGCACTTGTGCCAGTGACCTTGCGGCCCCTTAGTCCATTGTGTATCCCACTCGTGTTCGTGCGTAGGACTGGGTTTACCACATTCGCAAACTTGATCGTCGTTTTCGTAGTCGTGAGGAATCTTGGTCTCTTTGCCAAAGTCGTTGCCGCATACCGTACAAACAACCCAGTGACCTTCTTCGTCGTCCTCTTCGTAACCCAAACCTTCCTTGTCGCAGTTGGCGGTCTTTCTGCCTGCCTCTTGACAACGCGTGCAGTCCATGTAGTGTTGTTCAGTTCCTGCAAGAGGAGCCCACTCTTTTCCCGTATAATCGTGTCCGAGAGCAGTTTCCGGGATTTCTCTTTGTTCGCTCGTTTGCTCGAAAGATTTTTCGTTGAATTGAACTTGAGCTTTGTAGGTAACTTTGCGGTTGTTTTCGCAATCTTCATCAGCTACTTTGTTTACTTCAAGGTCGCTGTCCGTAACGGATTCGGTGTGATCGCACTTGTCGCACTTGAAGGTTGCCGTTGCCGACATTTGCTCCCAATCCCAAGTCCAAGTGGGTTGGCTGTTTTCCCAGCTGTGACCTGTTGCCGCTTCGCCTTCCACTCTGTTGGTTGATCCGCAGCGTACGCACGTGTACTCGGTGTAGCCAGCTTCGGTACAGGTGGGTTGATGTTCAACACCGCTGTCCCAAACGTGCTCGCCAACTGCTACTTTTTCCTCATAGGAGTAGGTTACTACGAAACTCTTAAATCTGAACTGTGTGCTTGCGTTGTTGGTGAATTTAACAGCTCCAACACCGCCAGCATTAGTCCACGTAACCGTCGTGCCGCTGGTAGTGATTGAACCACTGTCAGAAGCGCCGTTTCCCAACGAGACGTAACTTGTACCGGATGCAGTAAATACAACACTCGTTATTTTTATACCTGCGGGAGCAGTGATTTGGAACGTATTTGCTCCGTAAACTCTGATTTCAGCCTCACCTTCATGACGCATAGGATTGTTAGTCTTGTTAGTACCCTTAGAAAGCGTCAACGTGAACGTGTATTTGCCGTCAGTGAACGTAACAGACTGTTCTTCAACACCGGTGTTGCTCGTGCCAACGCCTGAAGTTGATGAAGTAAGAGTGACGTCTGCGCTCTTCGTTGTCGTCGTCTCGCCACACAGCTTTACACCGCATTCGCAGTCGTGTCTGCCTTCTTCTGCATTGCCGAAGTCGTGAGCAGCCGTAACGCTGTAGCCGCATTTGTCGCATGTGAATACGTGGCTGAGCTTGTCGGGTGTTTCGGTGTAACTACCGCTGCAATCGTCTTCCTCTCTGTGTCCGTCTTCGTTACAGTTATTCTGACACTCTTTGTAGTGTTTGCCTGCATTGTCGGGCGTCCAGGTAGCAGGGAAGCTGTGACCTGTTGCGGGGTCAACGAGGTTGGTGATTTCCTGTTGTCCAAGAACGTCTTTGAAGGTCTTTTCGCAAACGCTACACTTGTAGTGCTCAACGATACCGTTCGTCAAGCAGGTGGGAGCTTGCACTATCGCTTGCGCGCCGATAACGTGGTCGCCAAGCTCGCCTGCGCGTTCGTCTTCGGGGATTAGTTCGCCTTGAGCGTCAAGCCACTCGCCGCATTTGCTGCATACGTAGTGCTCTACTTCGCCTACGTTTTTACAGTCAGCGCCGCGTTTAGCTTCGTGCCAATCGCCTGCACCATAGGTGTGACGAGCGGGAAGCGTCACTTCGTAGGTTGCAGTTATTTCTGCGCCAACGCTTGAAGCGAAGACGTCTTTAGCGGTAAGCTTGATGCCGTCCAACAGGCTTGCCGAGGTAACAGTTACCTTGTAAACGTCTTTACCTTCCGCGTTGCAGTCAGCCTCAAAGCTTGCTTCGGGGTCTTTTGCAATACCGTCGGAAATTTCAGCGTCTTTTGTTGAGCCGCAGTCTCTTTCACAAACGAAGTGAAGCGTAACCTTGCTTGCGTCTTCCCAAGTGTAGGGAGTTTCCGCCAACTTCCAACTGTGACCAAGTGCGGTGTCATTATTTTCAACCTCTTCAAAAGCTTTTGTGAAGGTGTTGCCCTCGAACACTACGCTTGCGGACAGTCCGCTCTTGCTGTTGCTTGTGCAGGTTGCGGGAGTCGTGACTGTCGAATCCAAATCGCTGTCCGTTACCTGTTCGGTGTGACCGCAGCTTCTTGCGCACGCGAAGGTTGCCGTTGCAGTACTTCCGCTCAATTCCCACGTGGGTTCAACGCCTGTCCAAAGGTGACCCTGTGGAATTACCCAATCGTTTTCGTTGATTTCAATGCCTTCACCGTTGAAGTACTTGTCGCAAATTTCGCAATGTTTGTAGGCGTAGTTGCCGTCCTGTGTGCAGGATGCATCATTTGCCGCAACGTCTTGGTCGTACTTGTGATTGCCGTACTCGCCGTCAATGCTTGTGACCAACTGTTTGTTGGAATCGAAGTACTGATCGCACATTGAGCATTGATAGTAAGCAACCGTACCCTTGTTCATGCAGTCACCCGCTACGGCTTGGTGCAAAGTTCCGTAGTCGTGCGCCGCTACGTTTCCGTCGTAGATGCTGTCAAGTTCGACGCCATTCTCGTTTACCCAGTACTTGTGGCATACAGTACACTCGCGGTAAGCAACCGTGCCGTCTTGTTGACAGGACGTGCTTGGAACGGCGGGTTGCAACGTTCCAAGCGAGTGAGACGGCAAAACAACCGTGTCTGCTTGCGTGATTTCGTCTGTACAAGCTGCATCGCGGAACAGCTTGTTGCAATTGCCGCATTCCCAGTACTCGATACTGCCGTTGCTACTGCTTTGGGGCATGCAGACAGCGGGTACTGCATCGTGATGGATGGGGGACGGGTGTTCGCAAGCTACAATGTCGCGGTAATCCGGTAAACGGCAAACGCGGCAAACGCGTTCCTCCTTGCCCTCAATCTCACTCGGGCCCCATTCGCCCCAGCTGTGTCCATTTCTGCAGGGATTGCATGCAGCCAGCGACAAGACAAGCGCCGCTACAAGAGCAATCAACAGCAAAATTCGGATAGATTTCTTCATTGCGATTTCTCCTTTTTGTTTTTGACTAAAATACAAAAGCACCGCAGGCGTCAAATTGCCCCGCAGCGCTTGATTTTACAAATTTAGTGTATAAAAGCCTACGCGCACTGTACAGGTGTACATATGCTCGCGTTGCCAATTGCATATTGAGTAGTTTTTGAAAGGTGTTGCGCGCATTTCCCCTCCCAAACACTTGAAATATGTTTTTTGGTTACAATATAATATATATTATAATAATGTCAACGGTGTGTGTCAATAGCAAAAAAGACTTTTTTTCGCCAATTTATAATTTTTTTTCAACGGCTTGGCATACTAAGCGCAGGAGGAAATTATGCGAAAAGAAAAATATAGCGAAGAAAGAATCGACCTGATTGTCGGTATCGTAACCGTGGTGGTTGTACTTGCACTATTTGGCTGGTTGCTGATCAGTCTTGGACGCAGAGCAAGTAACAATCTTGCAAACGTTTCCGGTCAAATTACGGCGCTTGGGCAAACGCGCAGAGGCAGCGAACAGGTGTTTACCTACGAACCGAACAAAGAAAATATCGTGGACGGCGCGATGGTAACTTGGACGGTAAACGGCGAACGCGTCTACGAAGGCGCCTACAAGGCGGGCGAAGTTGTAGAGCTTGCATACACGCCGAAAGAAACGGGCAAGCTGAGCGTCGTTGCAACGGTTGGCAACTACCATCAAACCCTAACCGTTGACGTGCTTGGACCGCAGCTGACAGTAACAGTTCCCGACATTACGGTTGTGTACGGCGATACGCTACCCGAAATCAACTACACCGTTAGCGGATTCGTTGAGGGCGAGGAAGCAGACTTCTGCTACGACGGCAGCTGTGTGACCATGGCGGACAGACTGGACGTAGGCGTGTACGACATAAGTCTAAACAAGGATTGTTGCTACCTTGACTACGAAACACAGTACCAATACGGCAAGCTTACGGTACTGCCCAGACAGCTCTGCCTTGAAAACGAAATTTGCAAAGTATACGACGGCACTAACACCGTTGAAAACCCCGAATTACGTTTAAGTAACGTTGTTAAAGGCGACAATGTGTACGCTCAAACGGACTTACTGTACTTTGACAACAAAAACGTAGGCTGCGACAAGCTGATCATGCTCGGAAACGTGGAGCTGTGCGGCGAAAACGCTTGCAACTACGTTTTGCCCGACTTTGTGTGCGGCAAAATTACCCCCAAACAAATTGAGGTTGTGGGTCTTACGGTAAAAAGCAAGATGTACGACGGCACTACGAAAGCCACCATTGACAAGATGGGAACACTCAACGGCGTGTGCCCCGGCGACAGCGTTGCGATAGGCAACATTAGCGTCAGCTTTGAGGATGCGGGCATTGGCAAACAAAGAATAATTGCAAACGGCGTGACTCTAATCGGCGCGGACAAAAACAACTACGTGGTGCGTGAAATTGAGACGCCCAACGCGGAAATTGATGACGCAAGCACCTTTTGGGACAAGTTGCTCTACAAAGAACCCGTGGCGCAAGGAGCTAATTAAGTGAATTTCGCTAACGCGAGTGAAGCTTGTCGCATTTGCGCGAAATTGCGACAGGTGAGTTAAAACTTCACTTTCCACCCTGTGAAAAACTTTAATTTATTTCTTGCAAAATAAATTACGGCGTGGTACAATGTAACATAATGAACTTTGAACTCAATTTTGAGTTTAACAAAGGAGTAAAATTTGTTATGAAAACTCGCAGAGCGTTACAGATTATCGTTGGCGTACTGTCGCTGCTTTTGGTAGCGTGCCTGATTGTTGCCGCGTTAGCAATCGTATTTTTGCTTTACGCGCGTGACGGAGCGTTTGAAACAGGTTCCGCTGTTGCATCCGCTTTCTATCAAGGACAAAACATCGTGGCAGAAAAATTGGGCTTGACGGAGGATTTGTCATTCGTCGTGTCACTACTGGCTTACGGCCTGCCCTGCTTGCTGTTTTTCCTTGCGGCAGTGCTGCTGTTTGTTCACAAAACACCGAAGCAAGCGAAATACGTTGCAGGTAGCGCGCTTGCTCTAATCGCCGTAACGATACTGACAGTGTACACTATCGTTTGCGCGCCGCAACTGGTATACGGTCAAGATTGGGAAAGCCATGCGGAATTTTCCTGGACGGCATTGGACACAATCGTTCGCTTTGCAAGCGCGGGTTTGCTTGGAATCTTCGTAATCTTTGCAGGTAGCGCGTTGGGCGTAAAACCCAAGCGTGAGAAGGTTGCAGCTTCCGACGAGTCAGTGGCAAGCGAGGCTGAACCCTCTACGGAACAGGAGATTGAACAATCGCAGCCCGAAGAAGTAAGCGCAGACGAAGCTGAAGAGCAAACCGAAGCAGTTGAACCGACAATCGAAGAACCTCTCATAACTACTGACGTGGAAGAACCTCAAGAGGCGCCCGTTGAAGTTGAGGAAGCTCAAATTGATGAAACGCCCGCAACGGAATACGTACCTCAAACGGACGTTACCGTAAACGACGTCGTTGCCAACACCTACGGCGCTCAAAACGAGGAGCTTAGCCCCGAAGCAGTTGCAAAGATAAACAAGCTGCGTTTGCTGCTGGCAACCAACGCCATTACCGAACAGGAATACGTCAAGCTTGTCAATATCTACTTGGGCAAGAAATAACAAACTCTAATTCAATCAAAAACAGCGACAGAATTGACTGTCGCTGTTTTTTTGTTATTTTTTAATTGTTTTGTTGGTTTTGTTAGTTTTAATTGTTTTAATTGTTATGTTTGTATTGTATTGTTTTGTTTGGTTTTATTGTTTTTTGTTTTTGATTCGCTATTTGCGCGTATAGGGCTTTTGGAAACGGGGGTTATTCAGTATTTCACCCAGCACCATTGCTTGCGCTACCTTGGAGTAGTCGGCGCGGTCGTGTTCCGTTTCGTAAGCAATGTCGTGAGCGATAAACCGCACGCCGCTCAAATCCACGCAGCCTTCGTCGTTTACTTCGCCAAGCGAGCCTACAATATCATCGTAATGCTCTTCTTCACCCAAGTGTTCGTGCTTGTCCGCGTCTAATTGATGCCTGTCGCGTTGCTCCTTGTAGCGGTCGCGAACGGCGTCAAGCTTTTTCTGTTGCTGCGCCGTCAAGCTGTTTTGGTTGGGTCTGGCGGCTGCTTTTTCGGCTTCATTCCTTGCGCGATATTTCTCGGCGTACTCTTGTTGAGTCTTTTGCTGCTGCGCTTTCTTAAAAATGGTAACGAACGCCACCACAAAGCCAATCACAACAACCGCCGTGACAGTCAAGCCCATAACCATCGCTATGATACTTCCTTCTGGCATATTCTTCTCCTAAAAGAATCCTCTTTACTTCTTGCCACCCTTTCCAACGGAACCTTCGCCGTTACCGCTGATTGCGTTACGCATAGAAGTGTCCGCTTGAATATTTTGCATTTGATAGTAGTCCATGATTCCCAAACGGCCGCTTCTGAAAGCCTCTGCCATTGCCTTGGGTACTTCTGCTTCCGCTTCCACAACCTTTGCGCGCATTTCCTGCGTGTGAGCCTTCATTTCCTGCTCGGTTGCGATTGCCATTGCGCGGCGTTCCTCGGCGTTTGCTTGAGCTATGCGCTTGTCCGCTTCCGCTTGGTCCATTTGAAGTTGTGCGCCAATGTTTCTGCCTACGTCAACGTCTGCGATGTCGATACTGAGAATTTCGTAGGACGTGCCTGCGTCAAGACCTTTTTTCAAAACGGTTTTGGAAATAAGGTCGGGGTTTTCAAGCACTTCCTTGTGGTTTTCGGATGAGCCTACGGTTGTTACGATACCTTCGCCTACGCGGGCAATGATGGTTTCTTCACCTGCGCCACCGATGAGGCGAGCGATGTTTGCGCGAACCGTTACGCGGGCTTTAACTCTAAGCTCGATACCGTTCTTGGCAATTGCTGAAATAACGGGCGTTTCGATAACCTTGGGGTTTACGGACACCTTAACCGCGTTCAACACGTCGCGACCTGCAAGGTCGATTGCCTTAGCTGACTGCAAGGACAAATCAATGTTCGCGCTGTGAGCTGAAATTAAAGCGTTTACAACGTTACTAATGTTACCGCCTGCCATTACGTGGCTTTCAAGTTCGGCGATGTCGATGTCCAAGCCTGCTTTGCGCGCGCGAATGTACACGTCAACAAGCATACGGTACTTGATACGGCGCAATTTCATGCCGACAAGACGGCTCATTGATACGTGCGCGTTGCTGACAAGAGCAATAAACCAAGTGGGAATGGGTACAAGCATCAAAACTATCAGCAATACCACCGCCACTACTATTACGGGAATTAGCCAATTGAGATAGGTAACTTCTCCCAAAAGCGTCAAAATTGTGTTCATATTTTCTTCCTCCTTTTATTCAATGTAGGGCTGCAAAAGACCGATTGCGCCGTCCTTACGACGGTACACTGCCTCTACGTTGCCCGTTTCTACGTTTACAAACAGGTAAAAATCGTGATCTACAAGTTCCAAGTTTTCCGCCGCTTCGACCGCCGTCATCGTGTCTACAACGAAGCGTTTTGTCTTGGCAATTTTCAGCGGAGTTACCTCTACGTCGGACACGAATTCGTATTCGGCGGGGCGCTCGGGCATCTTGTAGGATTTGTTGAGCTTTTCGCGGTGCTTGATGAGCTGACGTTCAAGTTTCGGCAACGCGGCGTCAACGTTGTAGTACATTGTGTCACCAACCACCTCCGAGCGAATGTGCGTACCGTGGTAGTTGATGGAAATTTCCATTTTGCACTGTCTGCCGAGGTCGCTAAGCACAACCTTGCAGGGAGTTTTGTCGTCCGGGAAGTATTTGTCCAGACGTTTGGTCTTGGCTTCGAGAATTTGCTCCAGCCTGTCCGTTACACGGTAATTTTTTGCAACAATTTCAAGTTTCATAATTTTACCTCCAACTTTTTTGTTACAACGGAAAATCTTATCTGAATTTTCCTATATCTATTATACCATAATTATACCATTAGTTTCAATATCTGAAAAAGGAATTTTTACGTATTTTTTACAAGATTTCCGTACGTAATACAAAACAGTCCTTGATTGCTCAAAGACTGTCTTTGTTTGATTACCGTAGATTTTATTGGGCGTACAATACATTAGCTGTATCAAAAATCATAAGCTCGCCGTTTACTTGAATCACTATAAAATACTTGCTTACAAGCAGGAAGGGAGCGTCCCATTCCAAACTCTTAATCAAAATTTTGTCGCTTTCGTATGCCAATCCCATATACGGAGAGCCAATCCAAGTATCAGGGTCGTACGGGCGCAAAACAAGATCGCCACACTCCTCTACCGCCAGTCCTCTGTCGTTGTCGTTTAGCAAGGCTACAATTTCCCGATAGGACTTGTTGAAAGACCAATCTATAGCAATGGGTTCCATGGTGGGGTCGCTGTACACGAGAATCAAAACTTCCTCGTTCCCCTTTACACCCATTACAAATATACCGTATTTGCACGTAGGCAACCTATAAAGCTCCGGATTGTTTTCATCAATACAGTAAATAGGTTCGCCGTTTTGAGTAACGTAGTACAAAGCAGACGACGAACAGACTTCTGCAAACAAAACCGTATCAAGATTAAATTTATCTTGCGCGATTTCTTTAGCTTGATGTTCATTGACGTCCGACAGCCCGCAAGCGGAGCATGCAAACAACAAGCTCAATGACAAGAAGACTGCGCAAACAAACGAAATTACTTTTTTCATACTACACCTCTTTCTTTTATGGGCGTTTGCAAAAATCCGTAGTCCTCGCTCTTGAACTTGAGCCAGTCAAGCCAGTTTTGCTTGCCCGTTTCAAAGTCAAGGTACACTTCGTCGCCGATTGAAACAGCAATTAACGGGCAATCCCATTCGTGCCACCAGTATTCGGGATGCGAATAAACGGTAAGCACAACGCCATCTTGCTCGGCTTTTTCAAAAAAACCGCTTTCTAAAAGAATTAAATACGATTGACCTTGTACTTGCAATGCGCCAAAGTAGTACGGCAAATTGGTTTTAACCGTATCTTTTGTATATTTGTCAGCGTAACGGCTGTAAAAATCCTCGGTATCAATGCTGTCAACGTATATATACGCGCTGTCCGCTCCTTCGTTTCTTATAACGTGAGAGACCGTCATATTGAAGTACTCGTAATCACTGTCGTCAGCCGCAGCGTACAAATTGTACATTTTGCCATAGTCTGCGTAAGCAAAAATCATATAATAAAAGAAGCCAATTCCGCCGATTGTCAGTATGTTTGCAACAATGCCGAGGCACACGAACAACGCTACCTTTTGTCTCGTAGTCAATTTAGACATATCCAACTCCTTGTTTACGGTTTTAACTGTTGCAATTATTTGAAAACAACATAACTAATGCAACCCTTTTCACCAATACAACACAAGGAAAAACAGATTTGTCCCGCCACCGATAAAAATTTAGGCGCATACTTAACGCACGCACCTAAAATCTGTTCTATTTTGCTTTGGTGGTGACAAAGCGCAGATTGCCGCAAGAAGCATCCACCGTTACGCTGTCACCCTTGTTGATTTCGCCGATGAGCAGTTTTTCCGCCAAAGCGTCCTCAACCTTACGCTGAATTGCCCTCTTCAAGGGGCGGGCACCGTAGTTTTTGTCGTAGCCGTCGGCTGCCAGACACTGTATTGCGCGCTCGGTAAACCTGACGTTTAGCGTTCCCTTGAGGCGTTTGTGCAATGAGCGACACATAAGTTCGGCAATTTTGCACATTTCCGCATTGCCCAAGTAGTTGAATGTTACTATCTCGTCCAGTCTGTTCAAAAATTCGGGTCGGAAGAAGGAACGCAGCGCCCTGTCAACGTTGTCCTGCATCGTTTGGTAATCGCTGCTTGCGCCGAAACCTATTGCGCTCGGAGCGGCATTCGTTACGCCGATGTTACTCGTTAAAATAATCACCGTGTTGCGGAAATCTACCGTTTTGCCGTGGCTGTCGGTCAGTCTGCCCTCGTCCAAAATTTGCAACAGCAAATTGAACACGTCGGGGTGAGCCTTTTCAATTTCGTCGAACAGCACCACACTGTAGGGTCTGCGAAGTACCTTTTCCGTGAGGTAACCGCTCTCGTCGTACCCGACGTACCCGGGAGGCGCGCCGATAAGCTTGGCAACGGACGACTTGTCCATGTATTCGGACATGTCAATTCGTATAACGTCACTGTTCGAGCCGAAAAGACAGTCACTTAAAGCCTTGGCAAGTTCCGTTTTGCCAACGCCCGTAGGTCCTACGAAAATGAAGCTGCCTATCGGTCGGTTGGGGTCTTTGAGTCCTGCGCGCTGACGGCGTACCGCTCGCGACACCACCTTGACCGCCTCGCTTTGACCGATGACCCGCTCGCTCAGTTCCTCTTCGAGGTGAACGAGCTTGTCCTTTTCGGCGCGGGAAAGCTCGGCAACGGGTACTCCCGTCATTTCCGACACAACAACGCGAACGTAATCGGCAGTGAGCACGCATGGGTAGTCCGCAAGCTGCTGTTGATAATCGGCGTATTCGTATTCGTACTTCATGCGCAGTTCGTTGTACTGTTTTTGAATGGAATTTATCTGCTCAATGTCCGAGGACGTTTTAGCTAAATCCAACTTGCGTTTTACCGTAGTTAACGCGTTAGTCAGTTCCACCAAATCGCGGGGTACTTGATAGGTGGCAATCTTGAGCTTGCTGCACGCCTCGTCAATGATGTCAAAAGCCTTGTCGGGCAAAAATCTGTCCGTGACGTATCTGACGGACAACTGCACCGCAGTTTCTATAGCTTCGTCGGTTATCGTAACCCCATGGTGAGACTCATACTTGCTTTTGACGCCTTTGACAATCCTAACAGCCAGCTCGGGCGACGGCTCGTCCACCGTGATAGGTTGGAAACGGCGTTCCAGCGCGGGGTCCTTTTCTATGTACAGCCTGTACTCGCGAGTAGTCGTTGCGCCAATTACGTGTAGCTCACCCCTTGCTAACGCAGGCTTCAAAATTTCCGCTGCATCCATTGCGCCTGCCGCGCCGCCTGCTCCTACCATGTTGTGAATTTCGTCAATAAACAAAATGACGTCGCCTGCCGAGGTGACCTGATTGACAAGGTTTGTAAGCCTTTCTTCGAAGTCGCCGCGGTAACGGGTACCTGCAACCATGCCCGCCATGTCCAATTGAATCAAGCGTTTTCCTTGAAGTTCGGCGGGGACTTTGCCTTTCGCCATGCACATTGCAAGCCCTTCGACGACGGCTGTTTTGCCAACGCCCGCCTCGCCCACAAGCACGGGATTGTTTTTGGTACGGCGGGTCAACGTCTGAATAACCCGTTCCGTTTCCATCTCTCTGCCCACTACTGGGTCAAATCCGTCAATTGCCGCGCGTTCCGTCAAGTCAATACCGTACTGAATTGCATTGTCCTGCGGTTGAGTTGAAAAGCCTGCCGCCAATTCCACTTCGGTAAAGGCATCAAGAGAGTCAAAATTCGCTTCCGTACTTACTTTTTCAACGTCTTTGCCCACGTCTTTGAGCTTGTCGGCATTGTTGAGACTACTCAAAATGGCCTCAAAGAGATGTTGCGGTTCTTTGCCGTCCTTTTTCAGCAGGTACACTATCTTTTCGTAGGCGTAGGTTTGCGGCATTGAAAGCAAAGCCAACAGCATGTGAATGCAGTTGGTGTCGTCCTCTCCAAGCTCTCGGGCAAGGTAGGCAGCACGCGCGTTGAGTTGGCGTATCTCGGACGATTCCGTAAGCGTTCCGCCATGCCCCTTTTCCTTGGGTTCGAGGTTGTTGACCGTCAAGCCGAATTCCGTAAGATAATGCCGCGCCTCGTTGTCCACCCTTGCCAAGGCGTACAAAACGTGCTTGCTGGCAAGTTTCGATTCCCTTTGATTGCGCGCAAACATTGCGGCAAATTCAAATACGTTTTGCAAAGTTTCCGATTGCATTTTTCACCTACGTATATTTTTAACAAATATTAATTCTATTGTACCAAACAACTGCAAGATTTTCAAGGGAAAAAGAGTAATTATGCTTTTTTTGCCCCTTTTTTCCTTGCAAGCGTTCTTCCTCTGCCCCTTTGAATAAGTCGCGAAAGCTCGTGAGCAACCGTAGGCAACAGCGAAAGTCCGATTGCAATCAGGTAGAATTGCCATTTCAGTAGCTGCAAGCCGAAAATACCTTGGAAAAATGGTACGAACGCGACCACTGCCACAAGCCCCACCGAAATGAAGAAGCTGAGCAACATGAACTTGGTGATGCCGCCCTTGAACAGTCCCGCGTTGTTGCGCATTTCGAGTACGTAAAATAGCTGCGACATACTAAGCACCAAGTATGCCATTGTACATCCCGCAGCGCTACTGACGGTGTTGCCGATAGCGTAACCTGCTATCGTTGCCGCGCCAAACAGCACTCCGCCAAGCGCCACACTCCGCGCTCCGCCACCGCTAAAGAAGGTTTCCTGCTTGCCTTTGGGCGGACGTAGCATTACGTCGCTTTCCTGTTTGTAAATGCCGAGCGCTAACCCGGGGAGTCCGTCGGTGACGAGGTTAATCCACAGTAGCTGCATTGCCGAAAGCGGCGACACGTTCCAAATCAATATCGCCACGAAAACGGACAGCACTTCGCCTATGTTGCAGGTGAGTAGGTACGTGACGGATTTTTTTATGTTCTCGTACACGCTTCTGCCCAAAGACACGGCGTCTACGATGGTAGCAAAATTGTCGTCGGTGAGGATTATGTCCGAGGCGTCCTTGGCAACCTCGGTGCCGCTACCCATTGCGCAGCCTATGTCGGCGTTTTTCAAGGCAGGCGCATCGTTTACGCCGTCGCCCGTCATCGCCACGACTGCGCCGCTACTTTGCCAAGCGTTTACAATTCGCAACTTGTCTGCAGGAGTTACGCGGGCGTAGACGGCTATTCTGCTAACCTGTTCGGCAAGCTCCTTGTCTGACATTTTAGCAAGGGCCTCGCCGTCCACTGCAACGTCGTCAGCACCAAAAATCCCCAACTCCATGGCAATTTCTCTTGCTGTGTCAAGGTTGTCGCCGGTAATCATGACGGGGCGAATTCCCGCGCTTTTGCAGGTTGCTACCGCATCTGCCGCTTCAGGTCTCGGCGGGTCTACGATGGTAAACAGCGCGGAGATTGTGAGCTGCTTTTCAAGAGCCTGCGAGCGGGGAAAGTCGTGTCCAACCTCTCTTACAGCCATTGCCATCACGCGCAAACCCTTCTTGGTGTACACGCGGTAGGTCTTGTGGAACTGCTTGTAGTTTGTGGCATCCTTCATTGCCTCTAAACTACCTTTTGTTACGGCGTAGTACCTGCCGTCCACCTTGACAACCACCGTCATCAATTTGCGCGCGCTGTCAAAGGGGATTTCGAACAGCCTAAGCGAGCGCCTCGTGAGTTTAGTAACGGACGTCACGGCAATTTCCGTGGGGTCTCCGAGCCACTGACCTTCGGCATTCACTTGCGCGTCACTGCACCAACAGTACGCTTGCAAAAGGTGACCTTGCTTGTCGAGATTGTCCGCAAGAGTGTAGCTTTGACCGTCGAATACGCCAACGAGACTCATCTTGTTTTGCGTGAGAGTACCCGTCTTGTCCGAACAAATTACAGTAGCCGACCCCAAAGCCTCTACTGCCGTGAGTCTTTTCACGACGGCGTTTTTGCTTGCCATTTGTTCAATTCCTTTAGCAAGAACGATTGTCACCACAGCGGGCAAGCCTTCGGGGATTGCCGCAACGGCTAAAGATACGGAAGTGAGCAAAATTTCCACGAAAACACTCGTCAGCGTTGCGTCGGCGGACATATTTTTGACGCCCTTGACAAAGCCGATGATGAGCACCAACAGGCAAACCGCAAGGCAAACGAGACCGATAACTTTGGACAGTTGCTTGAGTTTTTGTTGTAATGGGGTAAGATTATTTTGCGAATTGGCAAGCATGCCGGCGATTTTGCCAAGCTCCGTACGCTTGCCCGTAGCTGTGACGACGGCGTAGCATCTACCCTTCGTAACGAAGCTACCGCTGAAAATTTTGTTTACGTCGCCTTTCTTGCTTCGCGTTGACGCCTGCTTTTCAACGGGTACGCTTTCGCCCGTCAACGCCGATTGATTAACGAAAAAGCTTTCGGAAAATAACAGTTTACAGTCGGCAGTAACCACGTCGCCCGCCTCGAAAATAACCACGTCGTCGGGCACAAGCTGTCTGCTGTCCAACAAGGTTACCACGCCGTTTCGTATTACCTTGGTTTTGGGCGAGGTAAGCTGCTTCAACGCTTCAAGCGACTTTTCCGCGCGAAACTCCTGCACGGTACCCAAAATGGCGTTTACAAGCACTATTGCAACGATTATGATTGGTTCAAGCAAATCCGCCCTGTCGCCTGTGTACAACGCCATACCGAAGGACAAGGCAGCAGCAACCAGCAAAATGATAATCATCAAGTCGCCGAACTGACTGATGAATTTACGCAAAAAACCGCGCTTGACCTTTTCTTCAGCGGCATTTTCGCCGTACTGAGCAAGCCGCGACGCCACCTCTTCGTCCGTCAAGGAATTTTTTACAATATTGTCAGTAGTTGTCAAAGGTCTATTCTCCCGAAAGTACTTCCGTAAAGTATATGAACAAGAGCGCTCGGGCATTCCGCTAAAAACGGCTTCGACAGTGCTGTCGGCTGTCAAGTTTAAAAAATGGGGTGAGAAAAAATCTCACCCCATTTGTTGATTCATATGCAATTTTTCCCACCCCATGTCAATTTTCAGGCGAGAAAATACGGTTAATTGTTGCCTAATTTTTTCTCAAGATATTGCTTTTCCTTGTAGGCAAATTGCTTGCGGTAGTCGCGGATTGCAAATGGCAAATACACCAGTACCGACAGCACTTCCGCAACGGGATAGCAGAACCAAATTCCGCTTTGTTGCCACAAGTATTCAAATAGGAACGCCGACGGAATAAGGAATATAAGCTGACGGGACAAGCTCATAAGCAAACTGGAAATCGGACAGTTGATGGACTGCAGCATGTTGATAATCAGTATGCTAAACGCCGCGGGAATAAAGGCAATGCTTATCGCTCGGAAAGCGTAGGCTCCCTCTTGTATCAGTACCTTGTTGTCGTTTGCAAGCTTAATAAGCTCCTCGGCGGTCATGTCCGCAGTGGGTTTACTCTCAAATATCGACATCAATGCGTCAGGACAAATTTGGAACAGTAGCGTTCCCACCACCATTACGCCAAGCGAAATGTACAACGCCAACTTGAAGGTGTCGTTGAAGCGCTTTTTTTGGTTGGCGCCGTAGTTGTAGCTGAGTATTGGCATTGCGCCCTGCATAAGTCCGAAAATGGGCATAAATATGAAGGACTGAACCTTGAAGTACGCCGACAGCACCGTGATGCCGTTGCCGTACTTTCTTAGCAGCGCGTACATAATAAGAGTCACAACGGAGCTCATAGCGTTCATGATAAATGCAGGCGTACCGATACGCAAAATTCTGCCAAAATATTTCTTTTCGAAACGGAAGCCCTTGAGGGAAATGGAAACATCCTGTTTTTTGAATATGAACACCGCTACGTCTATGCCCGCAGCAGCCCACTGACCGATCACCGTCGCCAAAATTGCGCCAAACACGCCCATTTTGAAGCCCACGATAAACAGCGCGTCAAGGGCAATGTTGGTCAGCGCGCCCACAAGCTGAGTTATCATGGGTACTTTCATGTTGCCCGTTGCCTGCAAAATACGCGCAAGCGTAATGTCCATTATTACGCCAATACTGCCCGCCATGTAGATTGCAAGGTACAATGCGCCCTGCTCTACCACGTAGTCCACGTCGGTGGCGTTTTCGCTTGTGACGTACGCGCGCATAAAGGGCTTGGACACTACGAATGCAAGCGCCGCCATTAGTACCCAGGCAAATATTGCCATCACTACCGCCGTTTTTGCCGCTTTGTTGGCTTTTTCGCGGTTGCCTTCGCCGAGTTTGCGGGCAATATACGCGTTCGCGCCGACGCCTATACCAATGCCCAAGGCTACGACAATCATCGTAATTGGCATAACCACGCTTACCGCATTGAAGGAATCCTTACCGATGTTGGAGCCGACGTAACCGTCTACGGTGTAGCTGATACCTGTCAAAAACAGCGAGTCAACGACGTTATACAGCGCCTGAACAAGCATAGAGAAGATTGCGGGCAAGCTCATAGTCAAAAGCAATTTGCCAATCTTGGTGTTACGCATCTTGTCCGACTGCAACGCCTCGCCGGTGGGGCGTGTAGGTTCTTCTGCGTCATTTGCCTCTAAATCAAGTCTATTCTCGTCTACAGTGCTTTCCGCAAAGCCGACCGAACTCTCAGTCGAATTATCGCCATCAGCAGTAATTTTTTCCTCTACGGGTGGCATATTATTTACTTTATCTTTGGTCTTTTTAGTCACAAATTTATTCCTCTCACAAACAAACGACCGCCAAGCTTGGCAGTCGTTGAATATTTTAACATAAAACCTGTTTTTATACAATCAAATGAGGGTAATCGGCAGCAAAAACGCCTGAAATTGTGCGTTACTGCCGTATTTTTCTCTTTTTTTAGGCTAATTCATTGTTTACGTATATGCAAAAGCGGATTTTGTAATTGCCGTCTTGAATTTCGTCGCTCGTATCCACAAGCTGCCAGTTGGGTAGTTGGTCGAGATTGGGGAAAAACAGTTCTGCGCCGCCGTCCGCCTCGACTTTTGTGACAAAAGCGCGCTTGCAATCGTTGAGTAACAGCTTGTAGACTGAAGCGCCGCCTATTACGAATATATCGTCGTCGGAGTAGGATTTCAGCAATTCGAAAAGACTTTCCACGCTCGAAACGGCTGTCGCGTCGGGGTATGTTTTCCCACTGTCGTCCAACACAACGTTCACCCTGTTTTTAAGCGCGCCGTTGGGAAAGCTTGCGTAGGTGTTCGCGCCCATGACCACGACCTTGCCCGTTGTGGTCTGCTTAAAATACTCCATGTCTTTTTTCAAGCGGAACAACAAACCGTTGTTTTTGCCTATTCCCCATTTTTCGTCTACGACTACGATTAAATTCATAACTGCAACTCCCGATAAACCATACGTTACAAAAATTGTACTATCGTTTGGCTATATTGGCAAGGATTTACGGGTATTTTGGGATATTACGCTAAATTTCCGTCACTTTCAACGCTACCGCCGACCGTTTCCCAAAAGGCGTCGCGCGAAACTCCAAAGTGGAACTCCGTGTACGGCAGGTTGATATTATTCAAAAATTTTGGCAATTCCCCGTCGTAGAAATAGACGTTTCGTACGTACCTAAACGGGTGGTTATCGGAAAGGTTACGCCTGCTGTCGTAAACGACGTTAAGAATAAATTGGTAGTCGTTTTGCTCATCTCTAAATATGCGTTGCGGCACGTACAAATTGACGATATTGGCATAACGTAACGCGCAATAGTCAATCGTTACGATTCCGTCGGGCAAGGCGAGGTTTTCGCTGTGACCGTAAGGAACGTACACGAGCGTTTCGCCGTCTATCGAATACAAAGCGTTGTCGCAAACCTTAAAAAATGCGTTACCTTTCTCCACCTCTATTTCTTTGATGTATTTGTTACAGTAGTTGTACTGCACGCTATCAATTTGGGCAAGTTGGCTCGGTATCACGAAGGTCGTATCTTTTTTTGCAGGCGGATACATGATAAGACGGCTACCGTCCTTGTTGTACAGCACGCCGTTTTCACTTTTGTACTGCGGATTGTCCGAATCAACGGTAAAACGTTCGAGATAGTCAAAGGTATCGGACAAAGAATAGTAGTCCAATTCTATTTCCGTTACCGTTTCAGGAATTACGATTTCTTTGGCATGTCCGCCGTCGTTGACTAACGCCTTAGTAAAGTCATCGTCTCCTCCAAATGCCGTAACCGTATACGTTTTGCCGTCGTCCTCAATAATACTCGGAACGATACAGATTTGAGCGTCGTACCAACCGGCGTCGAGCGCTTTGTCAAAAGCGTAAACCCTTGCGGTTCCGTTACGGTACAAGATTGCATATACGCCGTCGCCGTGATACTCTTCGTAATCGTCTACACAGCTACACAAAAGCAACATTGAAGTAACGATAAGCAGAGATATTAAAACGAACGATATGATTTTTTTTCTGTTAGTCATGTACACGTCTCCTTGCGTCTTCTACAAATTTAAAGGCTGTAATTGCCCGAAATCTCCGTCCACTGCCAGACGAAACTGTTCACGCGTAACACCCAAATACGCCGATTTAAACTGAACGTATCTCGCGTAATCGGGTAGCGTGTCGCTTTCGAAAAATACGTATTGTACCTTACCGAGTGGATTTTTTGAGTTTATTTCGCCATAGAAAGAACCCACTTCGAAAACGACTTTTTCCAAGCTCGAAGGTATATACAAATATTTCACGCCTGATAATGCATCTCCATAAACAATCTTGACGGACTGCGGGAGCGCCAACGCTACGTTATCGTCGCTCGACTTTCGGAACAACAGTATTCCACCGTCTGCCGAGTACACGTTGCCATCTATCGCGCTGTAAACACTGTTTCCCTCTTCCGCCTGAAAATATTTGATATATTTGTTGTTACGGAAAAAGTTACAGTCAAAATACGTCATCTCCTTGGGAATTACAAACGTATCGGTGTGTTTGCCGCGCGGGTAATACAAAAGCTTGCTTCCGTCAAAAGTATATATCGCGCCGTTTATTGCGCGGTAGGTTTGACTGCCACTCTCCACGTAAAATTCCCGTATGGCTTCGATTTTGTCGAACTTTGCGGTAGAGTAAATGTGAGTGACTTCTTTGGGCATAGTAAAGTACGCGTTTGATTTCGCGGGTGGATAAAATAACATCCCGCTGCCGTCCGCCGTGTACAGTACTCCGTCTACGCTCTTGTAATGCTCGTTTTCTGCATCGACGGTAATGGAAGTCAAATTTTTGAAGTCATAATTCGAGTCGCTCAAACCTATTGGCTCTCTCAAACTTATTGACTCTACTGTTTTGGGCACTACGAGTTCTTTCGCGTAGCCACCGCCGTGTACTATCCTGTACCAATCAGAATCTATACCGTCTAAGTTGCTGGGAATATCAAATTTTGTTACAGCATACTTGGCGCCCAAATACCTTACGTGAGAAGGTATGGCATAAATTTGCGCAGCATCATCCGTTTGGTCAAATCCGTGTACCGTTGCATAGAATTTAAACGGGTAGACGGTATAGTACACGCCATTCGAATGTACGTGTATACCGCTTCCCAAATCCGTCAAACTACACGCAGAAAGCGTTATAAGCGCCGACGCGCACATAAGTACAAGCAAAATTACTGAAATTAGAATTCGTTTGTTTCTTGACATTTCATTCACCTTAGAATTGTTTTCCAACAATATAACCATTTTCAAGAAGATTTTGTCCCACGTTTACCGAAATATCTTTGAAAATTTAAAAAACCGAAGTTCTGCGGTTGAATTTCGGCTTTTTAGAGGGCTGATACGTGTTATATTACCGTAGCAATTCCTATCAGATTGCCACTTCAAATTTTTCGTTGAAAGGCTCAAATTCGTAGTCAACGAGGGCTACGTCGTCCACGGTAAATTTGTAAAAATCCGTAACGTTCTTGTTGATTACAAACTTGGGAGCGGGGTGCGGTGTACCTTCAAGCATACGTTCCAACTGCGGAACGTGCCTGTCGTACACGTGAGCGTCGGCAATGACGTGTACAAGCTCGCCTACTTGAAGTCCGCTGACCTGAGCCAACATGTGTACAAGAACCGCGTACTGCGCCACGTTCCAGTTGTTGGCAACTGCCATATCGTTGGAACGTTGATTGAGTATGGCGTTGAGCCTGCCGTTACACACGTTAAAGGTTACCGAATAGGCGCAAGGGTACAAATTCATCTCGTGCAAGTCCGCGTGAACGTAGATGTTGGTGATTATTCTACGGCTTTGCGGATTGTGTTTCAAGTCGTACAGTACCCTGTCCACCTGATCGAACTCGCCTTCGGGGTAAACGTGCTTTACTCCCAGTTGATAGCCGTACGCCTTGCCAATACTTCCCGTTTCATCCGCCCAACTGTCCCAAATGTGAGATTTGAGCTGGCTAATATTGTTACTCTTCTTCTGCCAAATCCACAACAGCTCGTCCACCGCCGACTTAAAAGCAGTACGCCTGAGTGTGATTACGGGAAATTCCTCTTGTAGATTGTAGCGATTAACTACGCAAAAAAGCTTCTTCGTATGCGCGGGTGTTCCGTCCGCCCAACGAGGACGCACGTCCATTCCCTCATCCGATACACCGTGGTCGAGAATGTCGCGAATATTTTGAATAAACAATTGGTCTGCTCTGCTCATTTGCACTTCCTCTTAGGTCGCAATTACTTGCTTGTATTGTACCAAAATACACCGCTGCCGTCAAATATACAGTCGAAACTTGCGAAATTCTACGATAAGTCGATAAATTCAACTTTTAGTTGAAAAGAAACTATATACAAAGCCTTTTGTTTTTGGTAAAATGTTTATAACAAAAAATACAGTAGTATTACTAAAATACACGTTAGCGAGGAAAAAGGAGTACGTTGATGAGAAGGTTTACCAAACTCAGTCTGATTGTAGTTTTGTTTGTGGTGTTAGCGTTTGCGCTGACGCTAATTGGCGCGTGCAATGATACGCCGGAAACGCCAAGCGGACCGCCAGCAGGTTCTACAGAACCCAATGACCCAACGCCTACCGATCCGGTTGACCCGTCCAAGAAGACGATAACGGGCGTGACGTTCGACAACCTCACCGTGACTTACGATGGCGAGGAGCATGAAATCACCGTCTCGGGAACAATCCCCGAGGACGTTACGGTACAGTACGTCAATAACAAGGGGACGAAGGTAGGCGTGTACAATGCCACCGCTACTCTTAGTGGCGAAGGTTACAACACCTTGACACTTACAGCCAAACTAACAATAAATAAGGCAACAATAACGGGTGTAACGTTCAGTAGCCTCACCGTGACTTACGACGGCAACGAGCACGAAATTACCGTTTCGGGAACAATCCCCGAGGGCGTATCCGTTAGCTACGAAAGCAACAAAGGCACCAACGCAGGCACGTACAACGCTACCGCTACGCTTAGTGGCGAATGTTACAACACCTTGACGCTTGAGGCAAAACTGATAATAAACAAGGCGCAAATTGAAGGTGTGACGCTTAGTGATAACCGTGTCGAGTACGACCAATTATCTCATTCAATATTCGTAGTTGGCAACGTTCCCGCAGGCGTCACCGTCAAGTACCTTTACGACGGCGAGGAAGCAACGGGCGTTACAACAGTTGGCAAACACACAGTTACTGCAATTCTTAGCGGCGACAACTACGTCACGCTAAAGCTCAACGCAACGCTCACAATCTACTCCAACGAGCAAATGCTTTACGTGGCGTTCTTCAACGGAGAAATATATTTCCAAAACAGTCTTGACGGCAACAAGTTGTACCGCGTAAGTAACGGCAACGTAACAAAGGTGTCCAACGACGTAGCGACCTACTTTGCCACTAACGGCTCGGCGTTGTACTTCTACAGCGGCGGATTACTCAACCAATCCATCAAATCGCTCACGACGGGGCAGCCGACGTCGGTATTTAATCCCGGAAGAGCCACCTATCTTACGTGCGACAACGACGGTAATATTTATTACGCTAAAGCAAATTTAATAGATACCAAAGGCGAAAACGGCATTTACAAGGTCAACGTCAATTCGGACGACCAAAGCCCCGTACGTCTGACGACGGACAAGGCGGACTATATTGCTTACTACGGCGGTTACATATACTACTCCAACACGTCGGACGGCAGTAGACTTTACCGCATATCCGTCACTGCAAACAACGGCAACGGAACCAAGCTCCACGACAACAAGGTGTCGGATATTCTCGTAGAGGACGGCGACGTATTCTTTACCGAACACACGCTGACAGGCTCGTCCATTCACAAATACCATATAAGTAACGGTCAGACAACTAAACTGTGTGTTGACAACGGCGCGTATCTCACCAAGGTTGGAGAATACATTTACTACGTCAACAAGGATTTGGTGACGAGTAACATTTTCGGAAAGGGAATCTACAGAGTTTCAGTCAGCGGCAATCTGCTCACGGGCGAAAAAGTGCTTGAAAGCAACGACGGCGACGGCTATTTTGCCCTTGCAAGCGACAGCGTGTACCTCTACTACTACAAGCTCAGCGACCAACATTTGTATCGCTACAACACGACTACGGAAGCAGAAACGGACTTGATGCGCAACTTCCAACCCGTTGAGGATACACCCACATTCTCCGCATACCCGTACGCGCATCTGGCTACCTACAAGGGTGAAATCTACTACACCAACGTACTGGACGGCAACAGCTTGTACAAGTACAACCCTCAAACCAAGGGCAACTTCAAGGTGCTGACTGACAACGTATCTAACGTTTACTTCAACGGCAACTATATGTACTACAGCACGTATATCGTCACCAATTACGCGCTGTGGCGGTTGGATTTGTCAAACGTTGAGGCAGAACCGGAAAAAATTTCCTCCCATAGATACGAACACCTAATATTCGAAGGGGATTACATCTACGCTTTGCGCGTACAACCCCCGATAATTGTAGGACAGGAAAACACCAACCGTATTGTTCGTATGGATTTGGACGGACAGAATGAAACGGAGCTGTACAAAAAGAAGAACGTCCACATTACTAAACTCTTCCTGCTAAACGGACAGTTCCACTTCACCATCAACCCGGCGGTAGGTTACAAGTATATTTACACTCACAATATTACCGACGGCTTGGAAGATGCTACCAGTACTAATATAAAGTCGGACAACTTCGTTATTTACGGAAACAGATACTACTACTTCGATCATACGAGTAAGGGATTTAAGTCGTGCATGCTGGACGGAACGGACGTGAAAACAATCGCGACAGACTTGGAAGTCACCGATCTGTACTTAAACGACGGCGTCGTATACTACACAAGTACCAATAGCAAAACTATCGGCATATACGCTTACGACATTGCAACAGGAGCAACTATAAAACTGACAAACAAGGTTGGACATGGATTGACAGTGGCAAACGGACAACTGTATTTCATCAGTATTTCAATAACCTACTCCGCCGACTATCCGAGTAAGGGCGACGGCGACGGACATCTGTACAGCATTAACCTGTCCAATAACACACTTACAAAGCTTGCGTAAGAGCGCAACAACGCCAAACGGAAACGACTAAACCGTAGATAAAGACTAAAACAAAATAAAATACACAAAATCAAAACTCCGCCGAAATTCTCGGCGGAGTCGCTTTTTGTAAATTATATTTTTACAATAGATATTTAGTTTTCTACACTGCATCAAATAAAATCTATTTTTATAATGTCATCAAACTGTATTTTCACATTAGTTGACAGTAGGAGTTGACGGTTGTACTCGTCCAGTTTCTTGAGCGCGCCCTCGGATGTGAGATAGGCGCCGCCGTCCTTTTTGTCATCAGGCTTGAAATAGGTAATCGCAACCAATGGGTGTTGGCTTGCCAATTCTTTCAGCAGCAGTAGCTTTTCGTTTATCTCACGTATTCTCTCGTCGTCAGCCTCCAGCTGCATTTCCGTTAGCCGCGCCGCTTCGTCAATCTCGTCGTCGTAGCCTTTGAGCGCGGCAAAGGGTGAAAATTGCGCAGCCCTGTCAAAATTCGACATATGGGGTCGGTTTTTTGACTGATGATGGGGCAAATTTATTATATCGCTGTACTTGTTTTCTTCTTTCAACTTTGCCTGCTCCGCTATTTTTTGTGTCCGCCAATTTGGTTGTTGCGCTCAACGGTCGTTGCGCCCTCTTCCATGTTCATGCCCTTAATCAACGAATTCTTACCGTACTTTTTGTGTATCGTTAGCACCGTCTTTTGCATACTCTCTTCTTTTTGTTGGGCAGCTTCTTCTCTTTCCTTGATTTCTTCCGCCTCGTCGTAATTTGTAAATATGTCCAACTGTTGATACCGTTCTTGCGGCGCGTCGTTGGCGTCCAAGACGTGATTTGCCACAACGTACATTCGGCGCACAAGCAAATTCCTGTCTACAATTCTGTCGTACAGTTCCATTACAGCGTCCGTTATTTGTCGCGTTGAGGACGTGTATCCCTTGAGGTTGATTGTTCCGTGCGCGCTCTTGGGTACTCTGCGTCCGTAGTGGTCAACGGTGATTTCCCCCTTGTACAGTTTGCTAATTTCGGGATTTGTAAGATTTTCAATGTCGTAGCCGACGGTAAGAACCATTTGGTTGGTTTTTAGATGCTTGTCCACCAAATCCAACACCAACAAATCCGTCATTTCGCGAACAATCAATTTACCCTTTTCAAATGAATATGGGGTGGACAAAACCTGTCCTGAACTAATACTGTTCGCGCTTGGCTTGTAGGACTTGACGTCGGCAAGAGTACATGGTTCCCAGCCCCAAGCGTGGTCTATCAGCAGCTCGGCATTGACACCGAACAACTTGTACAACAGTTGTTCGTTGGTTAATGAGCAGCGGGCGACGTCACCCATTGTGAACAGTCCGTACCGCTCAAGTTTGCGCGCGTAACCGTGCCCCACTCGCCAAAAGTCCGTAAGCGGTTTGTGCTCCCAAAGTATTTCGCGGTAACTCATTTCATCAAGCTCGGCAATGCGTACTCCGTCCTTATCCTCGGGAATGTGCTTTGCCACTATGTCCATTGCCACCTTGCACAAATACAAATTGGTGCCTATGCCCGCCGTTGCCGTGATGCCTGTCTGCCCCAAAACGTCCTTTATCATTTTGGTAGCAAGTTCACGCGCGGTCATGTTGTAAATCTTGAGATAATCCGTCGCGTCAATAAACACCTCGTCAATAGAATAGACGTGAATGTCCTCGGGCGCGACGTAGCTTTGATAAATTTTGAAAATCCGAGTGCTGTACTCGACGTACAACCCCATACGTGGAGGCGCCACAATGTAGTCCAAAGCTAACCCGAGGTCGCGTTTTAGTTCTTTTTCGTCCTGCGACTTGCCCGTAAGTTGCTTATTCGGAGCATTGTAGCGGCGAATAGAATTAACGGACTTGACCTTTTGCACCACCTCAAACAGCCTTGCCCTGCCTGCAATCCCGTAGGACTTCAAGGCGGGCGACACGGCAAGACAAATCGTCTTTTCCGTGCGGCTTTCGTCTGCTACGACGAGATGGGTAGTAATCGGGTCCAGTCCGCGTTCTCTGCACTCCACCGATGCGTAAAAGGACTTGAGGTCTATCGCTATGTATTGGCGTTGCTTGTCCATTACGCATTCTCCTTGTGGCGGTGTTTTATTTTGTCATTTCGATGTACATTTGTCCGTAGCTTTCGGCGGATTTGCTCCAAGAAAAGTCCGAAGTCATCGCCTTAATTACGAGTTCGTTCCACTCCTTCTTGTTGCGGAAGAGTTCAACAGCTTCCCTCAAGACGTAAAGCATGTCGTGCGCGTTGTAGTTGTGGAAGGTGAACCCGTTGCCGCCCGCGCCGTACGGAGTGATGCTGTCTTGCAGTCCGCCCGTTTCGCGAACTACGGCAACCGTTCCGTAGCGGGAAGCAATCATCTGCGAAAGTCCGCAGGGTTCGCTTTTCGACGGCATCAGGAACAAGTCTGCGCCACTGTAAATTTTGCGCGACAAATCGCCGTTGAATGCGATGTTGGCCGACACCTTGTCGGGATGACGCGCCGCAAGACCCCTGAAAAACTGCTCGTATTCGTACTCGCCCGTACCCAACAACACGAATTGTACGTCGTTGTTGGCAATAAACTCCTCTAACACCGCTTTGACTAAATCCAAACCCTTGTGCGAAGCCAGTCGGCTAATCACAGCGACAATGGGTACGCCATTTCTTTCGGGCAGATTGAGCATACGTTGCAGCTGTTTTTTGCAGGTTGCCTTGCCCGATACGTCCTCTGCCGAGTAGTTGGCAAAAAGCGCCTTATCCGTTTGTGGATTGTAGTAGTCGTAATCAATTCCGTTGAGTATACCGCAAAGCTTCCAGGCATTGCGACGAATGATAGGGTCAAGTCCGTGCGCGAAGAAGGAATATCTTATTTCGTCGGCGTAGGTGGGAGAAACGGTAGTTACGCGTTCGCAGCACTCTATCGCGCCCTTCATGAGATTTACCGCGCCGTCGTACTCAACAAGGTCTCTGTGAGCGTTGGAAATATCTAATACGTCTTCAAGTATGTCCAAAGAATACTTGCCTTGATACTCTATGTTGTGAATTGTGAACACCGCTTTCACTTGACTGAATTCACTGCGGTGACAGTAGTAGGTTTTGAGGTACAACGCCGCAAGCGCCGCCTGCCAATCGTGACAGTGCAGTACGTTCGGGTAGAAGCCGACGAATGACATAAGCTCGCACGCCGCCTTGGAGAAAAATGCAAACCGCTCGCCGTCGTCGTAGTGACCGTAGCAGCCGTGACGCTTGAAATAGTACTCGTTGTCCACAAAGTAGAAGGTTACGCCGTCCAACTTGTACTCAAAGTAGCCGCAATACTGTCTACGCCAAGCAAGAGGCACGTTGATACTACCCAAAAAGCGGAAATCCTTGCGGTACTCAGCCTTTACGTCCTCGTAAAGCGGCAACACTACTCTTACGTCAAAGCGTTTGCTTGCTGCAAGCGCCTTGGGAAGCGAACCGATTACGTCTGCCAGACCGCCCGTTGCAATGAAGGGCGCAGCCTCGGAAGCGACGAATAAAATTCTCTTTTTAGCTTTTGCCATATTTATATTATAAACTCCCTATCTCATTTTTTTGAAAATGCAGTCGCGTGGTAGGTGGGCAACTTTCAAAATTACACCATTCTGCCCTTGGCGATAAAGTACGGAAGTTCCTCGCAGCCCGCAAGGTGCCTCTTGTCGCTGATGACTACGTTTTTGTCGGTAATAACGCAGTCGAGAGAAACGTTAGAGCCAATGGTCGTCTTTTGCATTATTATAGAATTTTTAACGACGCTACCCTTGCCCACCTTGACTCCGCGGAACAAAATACTGTTTTCCACAGTGCCCTCTATTGTGCAGCCGTCGGAAATTAGCGAATTGGTGACCGTTGCGCCTTCAAGATACCTGCTTGGAGCAGAATCGCGTACCTTTGTGTAGACGTCGCGCGCGCCAAACAGCTCGTCGCGAACTTTCTTGTCCAGTTGCTCCATGCTGTGCCTGTAATACGCCTGCAAAGAGTCTATACCTGCGTAATAGCCGTCGTATTTGTAGCCGAAAATGCGGATAGTGTCCACGTTCTTTGCCAGTACGTCCTTGCTGAAGCTTGTGTAGCCGCGCTGAACGGAATTTTGTATGACGTCCATAAGAAATTCGCGGCGAATTGCCATGACGTTTATGTACAAATTAAATTTGCCGTTCACTCTCGGGTTGACGTTCAATGCCGTAACTCTACCCGTCTTGTCCGTATTGAGAGTCATGTAGTGATAAGCCTCAACCGAATTTTCCTCATGATAAGCCATGGTAACGTCGGCGTTGTTCGCCTCGTGGAAGCGCAAAAAGTCGGCAATGTCAATCTTGGCAACACCGTCGCAGTCGTAAATGACGACGTATTCCTCCCTGCGATGCGCAAGAAAATCCAAAATGCCCTTAAATGCCTCAAGGCGCGTGTTGTAGGGCACTTCCGTCTCGCTGCTGTAGGGAGGGAGCAAAATTATTCCGCCGCCCTTCCTTGCAAGATCCCAGTCCTTACCGCTGCCAAGGTGGTCTATTAGCGACATATAATTGTTTTTGGTGACGATTCCCACCGCTGTTATGCCTGCGTTTACCATGTTGGACAGCGCAAAGTCAATGAGGCGATATCTTCCCGCGAAGGGAATGGACGCCATCGTCCTGACCTTGGAAAGCTCGGGAACGTTTCTATCTTGAGTGTTGGAAAAAATGATACCTAACGTCGAATTTGCCATGGTCCTATTCCCCCTTGAAGTCCTTGTCGATAATCTTGCCTGCAGCAACTTTCGCGCCTGCAGAGACGGTAACGTTTCTGCCCAAAACGGCAATTGAGCGTGATTTGGTTTCCTCGCCTACGGTGGCGCCGCTTTCTACAACGACGTTTTCGTCAATTATAGCGAAACTTACTGCCGCGCCTTTTTTTATGACGGTGTTAGCCATAATGACGCTGTTTTTCACCTCTGCGCCCTCTTCCACAACAACGTTGCTACTTAGAACCGAATTGACAACCAAACCGTTAATTTCACACCCTTGCGCCATGATTGAGTTGTCCACCTTACCCTTTAGCCCAACGTATACGGGCGGAGCAAGCGGACTGCGCGAGTGAATTTTCCAATCGGGGTCGCTGACGTCGAAAGCAGGCTCTCTGCCAAGCAAATCCATGTTGGATTCCCAAAGAGCAGATACGGTTCCGACGTCTTTCCAGTAGCCGCTAAAACGGTAACTGAACATTTTTTCGCCGGCGTTAAGCATTGCAGGCAACACGTCCTTGCCGAAATCCTTGCTTGAAGATGAATTTTGCTCGTCCGCCTCGAGATACTCGTACAGCTTGCTTGCGGTAAAAATGTAGATACCCATTGACGCAAGATTACTCTTGGGTTCCTTGGGTTTTTCCTCAAATTGATAGATGGAACCGTCCGCGTTGGTGTTAAGTATACCAAAACGCGACGCTTCGGAAATGGGCACCTCAATTGCCGCTATCGTGCAGGCTGCGCCGCTGCGTTTGTGCGAGCGAAGCATGTCGGCGTAGTCCATCTTGTAAATGTGGTCGCCGGAAATGATGAGCACGTAGTCGGGATTGTACTTACGCATAAAGCTCATGTTTTGGTAAATGGCGTTTGCCGTGCCCTCGTACCAAGACGACTTCTTTTTCGCCTGATAGGGAGAAAGAATGTGCACTCCGCCAAATGCGCGGTCGAGATCCCACGGCTGTCCGTTGCCTATGTACTCGTTAAGCTCAAGCGGCTCGTATTGGGTGAGTACGCCCACAGTGTCAATTCCCGAATTGATGCAGTTGCTGAGCGGAAAATCAATTATGCGATACTTGCCGCCAAAAGCTACTGCGGGTTTTGCAATATTGTTCGTGAGCGCGTAAAGTCTGCTGCCCTGTCCTCCTGCGAGGAGCATTGCTACACACTCTTTTTTTCTTTGCATATAAATTTCCTCCCGATATATGCTTTTTTGCGATAATATTATAGCATAGAAATATATGTATTACTATACATAATGAAAACTTTTCGCCGTAATTTTGTCAAAATTTTCGCCCAATTCGACAACGGCGCAAAAAAATGGCTCGCCTAATAGGGCGAGCCTCTTATTGAATTTTGCAAGAAACCGTATCTACAGTGCGCCCAAGCCTAATCTTCGTCAGTTGGTAAAAGATTTTGCGCAAAGGTGGCAACAACTGCGCTCATTGCTTCGTTTGCCTGTTCGCCCTCAAGGTAGGCGCGAACGGTGTTTTCCGTACCGCTTTTTCGAAGCACTACTCGGCAATTCGGGTAAAGCGCAGTGATTCGGCTGACAGTTGCAGTCAAGCTTTGATTGGTTGTTAGCCGTTGGTTTGCCCGCGTTATCGGAATGTTGGCGGTTGCGCAGGGCTTGTCACAGCACTCGGCGGTGTATTTGAGCAGACTGCCCTTTTCGGCGTAAATTTTGCTCACAAACAGGGCGTTTACAAGCGCGTCGGAGCTGGTCGCGTAGTCGCACAGCAAATAGTGTCCGCTTTCTTCCCCGCCAAAATTGAGACTTTCCTCCACCATCTTGTTGAATACGTTTGTGTCGCCGACGCTACTTCGTACAAGCTTGATACCAAGTTTGTTGAGCGCATGTTCTACTCCGCCGTTAGTAAGCACGGTGCCGCAAACCGTATTGCTTAAAAGCTTGCCCTTTTCGTGAAGGTACTTGGCGAATGCGTAGAAAATGCGGTTGTTGGGCACAAGCTCCGCGCCCTCGAAAACGGCAAGGCGGTCGGCGTCGCCGTCAAAGGCGAACCCCAGTTGGTAGTCTCCCTGCTTGAGCTTGTTTAATAAATATTCAGTATGCGTTGCGCCGCAGTCTACGTTGACCTTTGCGCCGATATTCTGATTGCAAAAGGCAGTAACGTTTGCGCCCGCCTTACTGAAAATCAAAGGGGCTACACGGTAGCTTGCGCCGTAACAACAGTCCAAGGCAATTTTGATAAAGGGCAGCTTGACGTCAACGTTTTTCAACATGTCGTCGCAGTATATGTTTTCGATGTCGTAAAACACAGGCTCGTAAATTTTGTTCACTTCTGCGCGTTCGTTAACAAGACTGTCCATCATTCGGGAAACAACGAGCTGCTTGGACTCACACAGTTTGACTCCGTATCTGTCAAAAACTTTCAAACCGTTGTCACACGGAGGGTTGTGACTCGCCGTAATCATAACGCCGTAGTCGCCGCCCATCTTTCGAACGAAATGTCCCACCGAGTTGGTCGGGAGTATGCCGAGATTGATGACGTTACCGCCGCCCGAGTACACACCCTGCGCAAGCGCCGTGAACAGGTTGTCGCCCGAAAGCCGTGTGTCGCGAGCAATGACGACGATTGGACAATCACCTAAAAGCGCCAAGCTTTTGCCTAACAAAAAGGCAGTACTGTCCTTGAGGGTACTGCCGTAAGTTCCGCGTATTCCGTCCGTACCAAAGAAGTTCATATTTACCTCCAAAATGTCGTTACTTCTTTTGTACGCCGTTATTTTTTCGTTGATTTTTCTCACCCCATTTCAACAAAAAATGAATATGGGGTAGAAAAACGATTATTTTTTGTTTATTATAACTGCCGAATAAGCAGAAGCAAAACTGCCTGCCTTTGCTCCGTCCGCGCATGCGGTGACGATTTGTTTCAACGCGCCATTGGTGACGTCGCCGGCGGCAAACAGACCTTTGACGGTCGTTTCACACCTGCCGTCCACCACGACGTAGCCGCGTTGCATTTCCACGCCTTCAATTTGTACGAAGTCGGTTACGGGTGCTGCGCCAATTGCCACAAACACGCCGTTCACATCAAGCTCCTGCAATTTGCCATCACTGAAAACCTTGACGGACTTGACAACGTCGTCACCTACAATTTCCGCAACCGTCGTCTTGTACAGTGGCTTGACGTTACTTTTTTCAAGCAAGTTGTTTACTGCCCTTTCTTCTGCCGTAAATTCTGCTTGAGCAACGGCAACGTAGACAGTACTGCACAAATCGGCAAGGTAAGTTGCCTCGTTTACGGCAATGCTTCCGCTGCCAACGACTACCACAGGACAGTCGCGGTAGAATGCGCCGTCGCAGGTTGCGCAGTAGCTGACGCCCTTACCTACAAGGTCGCCTTCAATGCCAAGCTTGTTGTGCGCCGTTCCCGTAGCAATTACAACAGCGGGGAATTCCTGTTCGCCCTTGTCGGTTGTGACAATGAAACTGTCGCCGTTCTTTGTGAGCGACAGCACCTTTTGACGAAGGGTTTTAAGCCCAAGCGCTTTTGCCTGAGCAGCCATGTCGCTTGCAAGCTTCCAACCCTCAACAGACACGTATGACGGGTAGTTTTCTATCTTGTCGATGGTTGCCACAAGTCCGCCCAAACCAAACTGTTCAAACAAGGTCACTTCGGCTCCGCTACGCAATGCGTAAACAGCCGCGGACAGTCCTGCAACGCCACCGCCTATGATTGCAACTTTTTTCATAATTCTCCTTTGTGTTACTCTATGTTAACTCAGTTACACAAGCGTAACTTGTAAAATATTGCATTTTCCTTTACACTATTGACATAAAAACCTCGGACGTAAGCCGAGGTTTTTGATTTGAATTGTAAAGATGTTGAAAGATTATCTCTTGCTGAATTGAGGAGCTTTACGAGCCTTCTTCAAGCCGTACTTCTTTCTTTCCTTCATACGGGGGTCACGGGTCAAGAATCCGTTTTTCTTCAAGATTGCCTTGTCTTCGCCTGCGATAACCAACGCGCGGGAAATACCGTGACGAATTGCGCCTGCCTGTCCTGTGTAACCGCCGCCGCTAACGTTTACTACTACGTCGTACTTGTTGAGAGTTTCCGTAGCGTTCAAGGGTTGACGGACGATGTACTTCAACGTGTCAAGACCGAAGTAGTTGTCGATATCACGCTTGTTGATGGTGATAGCGCCAGTGCCACCCGGAATAAGTCTTACGCGAGCGATGGACTTCTTTCTTCTGCCAGTTCCCCAAAATTGAACTTTTTTAGTTGCTTTTGCCTTTGCCATTGTTCATACCCTCCTTAGTCCAACACCAGCACTTCGGGATGTTGCGCTTCGTGCTTGTGTTCTGCGCCCTTGTAAACGCGAAGTTTTGTGAGCATCTTTCTGCCGAGACTGTTGTGAGGAAGCATGCCTTTTACGGCGTGCATCACGGCAAAGTCACTTCTTTCAGCCAAAAGCTTAGCGTACTTGGTTTGCTTGAGGTGACCGGGTCTGGGCGAACGGCGAACGTACATTTTTTGTTGCAATTTGTTACCAGTCAACACCACTTGGTCGCAGTTGATGACGATTACGTGATCGCCACAGTCTACGTGAGGGGTGAATGTGGGCTTGTGCTTTCCGCGCAGAACGCTTGCTACTTGACTTGCCACACGTCCAAGGGGCTTGCCGGCAGCGTCTACTACGTACCATTTTCTTTCAACGGCTTCCTTTTTAGCCATAAAAGTCTTTACCATTGTTGTTTCTCCTGAAATTTAAGATTAGTTGCTGTTCACGGTTGAACAATTACCGCCAAGTGGAAATGCGGTTTAAACAAGGCAGAGCTTAAAATACCTTGCCGAATTGCTCACAGCCTTATTATTATAAATATAACTATAGATGTTGTCAAGCGAATAAACGAAGTTGGTTTGACTATAATAACTCACACTTATTTAACGCAATGCTGTACCTGTGACGAATTGAACAGTTTTGTAATTTAAGCGCCGCAAATTCTTCGGTTAGAAGTACGTTGCGCTTTTTTTAATTTAAAAATTTTTATAAGGAGAAACAAAACAATGACAAAAACAAAGAAAATTGTAGCTCTTTTGGTTGTTGTAGCAATGTTGTTCACGTTCGTTGCAGCTATTGCAGCTTGCGCTGAACCTCACGAGTGCGGACACGTATGTGAAACTTGCCACAAGTGCACAGACGCAACCTGCGAGGACAAAGTTTGCGCAGATAAGTGCGAAGGTCACGGTAGCGAAACAACTCACACCTGCAAACACGTTTGCGCAACTTGCGGAAAATGCACGGACGCAGCTTGCCAAGATGCAGCTTGCGCTCAAAAGTGCCCCGGTCACCAACAACAAGGTGGCTCTCACGAATGCAAACACGTTTGTAGCGTATGCAACAAGTGCCAAGACACGTGTACCGACTCCGCTTGCGCTCAAAAATGCGAAACAACCTGCCCTGGCAATCCCGACTATGACGACGGCAAAGGTGGCGCAGACGAAAAGGGAACAGAAGCCAATCCTTTCACAATTGCTGAGGCTATTGCGAAATGCACAGAACTCGGTCTTGCTGACAAGGCGTACTCCACAGATTACTACTGGGTTAAAGGTATCGTAAAGGGTGAAGTAGCTGTTAACAATGCGTCAAAGGGTGCTTACGGATTTGACATGGTTGACGAAGAAGGCGATACAACAATTATCAAAACTTACTATATGTACTTGGCTGAAGGTGTAGATCTCCCCGCTGCTCACGACACAGTTCTTGTTTACGGTAAAATTCAAAATTACTACGGAACAGTAGAAATTACAGCCGCATCTTCCGACGAAGTACAATCCGAAGTAAAGCAAATTGTTGAAGTTGGTATTTCTACAATCACAGCTGTTGAAAATGATTACGCTACAATCAACCTCAGTAAAACACAAGGCGAAAATAGAACATCTTTCACATTTACTGTTACAGTCACCGATGAAGGTTATGAACTCGTTAGCGCGAAGGTAAACGGCGTAAAAGTTGAAGATACGGATGGAACATACACGGGAACAATCAACGGCGACACGAAAGTAAGCGTTGAGTTGAAACAAAAAGGAGCAGCAGATCCGGTACTTGTTGCTACATTGGATCTAAAAGCATCTGACCTTCAATTTACAACTTCCTCCACAGTTAATACATATACTGGAAATGGTATCACTGTAACAAACGAAAAGGGTTCTGCAAGCAGTTGGTATACTCCTTCTGCAGGACAAGCGCAACGTTTCTATGCAAGCACAAATATCACATTTGCGTATACATCTGCATTCAAATACGTTGTATTGACATGTGAATCGGGAAAGGCAACACTTGGTTCTACAACTGGTGCTGGTCTCACAATAACCGAAGAATCAACCACTCGTCAAATCACTATCACTCTTGACAGCGCAGCAGATTCATTTACTCTTACGAAAATTGCAGTTCAAGTTCGTATTGAGAAAGTAGAGGTTTATGCTTAATCAATAGGCAATCAAACAGTCAAAATACAAAGGACTTGGGAAATTCCCAAGTCCTTTTTTTTCTTTAGTTGTACGGTCAACTATACGTTAGTGATTTGTATATTTAATTACTAACTTTATGCCTCGTAGTAAGAAACGGTGATTGTTTTGATTTGACCGTTTTTACTACTTGACTGTGAAACGTTAAAGTAAGAACCACCGTTTTGTTCGCTAACTTCTGCGACCAAACTATTAGTTGTTCCTAATCCTGTCTGAGTAGCGGTAGCGCCAGTCGTTTTTGTTTCTAATATTTTTTCAGTGCCAATTGTTATATAGTATACTGCACTTCCGCTTGAGCCAGTATTGATTGCAATTTCGACCTTGACAATAGTACCGTTGATAGGTGTATCATTCGCAAGCCATGAATTGGCTGTGTTAAACATCGCATAACCGCTGTTTTGGTGGCAGTTGAGATATTTAAGCGTAATACCATTTATAACTGTTTCTTTAACTTCAGTTGTAGATACGTCAGCTTTTGCAACGATACCGCTAGCAGTGCTAGTCAAGTCAATAACCAGTGTTTTGAGTGTTTTTTCGTTTTCCGGAGCGAAATTAACTTCTACTTCGTTTTTACCCACGACTGTTTTGAATTTGTAATCTTCACCGGTTTTGTTAATTTCAACACCGTTGAATTTTACTGTACCAATCTTGAAGTTTGCCGCAGGAGTAGCTGTGATGGTTACTTCTTCACCGTAAACGAGACCGGAAGTTTTAGAAAGAGATGCAGAACCTTTCTCGTTATCAAACGTCAAGGTTGCTTCGTACAGGATATTTGCAGAAACTTCTTCTCTCGAAATGAAGTAAGAATAGTAGTTCTTGTATTGTGAGCTATAAGCCACGCCAAGCTTAATTTCATCGCCTGCTGCAAATTGATCCTTTATGCTTTGGAAAGCTTTGGGATTGGTAAATGCATAAACACCGGTATCGCTGTTGTATGAGAATGCATCTTCCGTGGGAGCCATACCGTAAATTACCAGTTCTTTGCCCGAGCTCTTGTCAATAAGCTTACCGTTACCGTATTGGTCGCTGTCATTTCCGGTGGGAACCCAAATACCAATTACTTCGTAGATAGCCGTGAGATTTGCGGGAGGATTATCTACCAAATCGTCAATTCCCTTGTCTTTAACGTGCGCGGGGTTGCCTTTGCCGTCGTCATAGTCGGGATTGCCGGGGCAGGTTGTTTCGCATTTTTGAGCGCAAGCGGAGTCGGTACACGTGTCTTGGCACTTGTTGCATACGCTACAAACGTGTTTGCATTCGTGAGAGCCACCTTGTTGTTGGTGACCGGGGCACTTTTGAGCGCAAGCTGTATCTTGGCAAGCTGTGTCTGTGCATTTTCCGCAAGTTGCGCAAACGTGTTTGCAGGTGTGAGTTGTTTCGCTACCGTGACCTTCGCACTTTTCTGCGCAAACTTTGTCCTCGCAGGTTGCGTCCGTGCACTTGTGGCAAGTTTCACATACGTGTCCGCACTCGTGAGGTTCAGCGCAAGCTGCAATAGCTGCAACGAACGTGAACAACATTGCTACAACAACCAAAAGAGCTACAATTTTCTTTGTTTTTGTCATTGTTTTGTTTCTCCTTATAAAAATTTTTAAATTAAAAAAAGCGCAACGTACTTCTAACCGAAGAATTTGCGGCGCTTAAATTACAAAACTGTTCAATTCGTCACAGGTACAGCATTGCGTTAAATAAGTGTGAGTTATTGTAAGTGTTTTAGTCACAGATTATCCCTCGCTAAATCGTTATAAACTGGTGCGACAAATTTCTACATTTATTGTAGCATAGTCGTTTTGGGGTGTCAATAGCTTTGGGAAAATAATTTCTCTATAATTATTATATGTGAAAAATTGCATATTAGATAACTGCGATTTTTAATCCCGTAGAGTCGGTCTACTCCTCGTCAAAGCGGTAAGAGCGGGTAACTGAATTAACTACGTCGAAGTCGTAACCGCGCCCCACAAGGTAGCGTTGCAGTTTTTGCAAGGTTTTGAGGTCGCGAGGCTTGTTTTTCATATACTTTTCCGCAAGGTGACGGGCGTTTTCGAGTGATTTTTCCTCGTCTACTACGGAATACTCTTCGGCTAAGCTTACGGAAATGCCCTTTTGCACCAGCTCCTGTTTCAAGCGGCGTTCGCCCTTGGTTGCGCTGTTATGCTCGACGTACATTTTGGCATAGGCTTCGTCGTCCAAATAGCGGTAGTCCTTAAGGCGGTTGACAACGTGTTCCACCACTTCGGGCGGGTAGGATTTCTTAACGAGATAGTCTTTAAGCTGCTTGACCGTCTTCATGCCGCGACCGAGGTAGTCGATTGCGCGCTCGAATGCAACGGACTTTTCACTGTCCAGCATTGCCTCGCTGAGCTTTTCTTCAGACACCTCTTGACCGATTTTTAGCCCCAACTTCATTACCGTGAACATTTCCAAAGCAAAAGCAAACTCGCCGTCGATAAACACGTTGGCGCGAGTTTTGTTGTTCTTTTGAATTTGCATGTCGGTAATCTTGGGCATAGCAAGTCCTTGTGGGTGGAGTGTGATTATTTTATCGACACAATTTTAACATAAGAATAGATAAAATGCAAATATTGATAAGATTAAATAAACAATGCCTACATAAATTCAGATAAGCGAAATATAAAAAATCCTCCCTACGTAAGGGAGGAATGTCATCAACTTCTTAGTCTTTTATACTTGTCCACCGCTTCGCGATATTTAGTGGCGATTTTCGAAATGTACACCTGTTTCTCGGCAGGAGTTAGCCTTTCCATGTATTCTTGGTCGGCAAGACGCATAATTGGGTTACTGATCAGCTCGTCGCTATTCAGGATTTCCTCCACCTTGGCGTAAAATTCTTGCTCCTCGCAAAAGCCGTCGTAATCGTAAATTTTGCGTTGAAGCTTGCGACGTTCCTCTTCGCCCACTTGCCTCGTGTTGAGACCCAACGTTGCCGCAACCTGCTTTTCCGTTTGAATTTCTTGTTTGGCTTGTTCCCAAAAGCCACTCTTCATGCGCTCTTTGGCGCGTTTGGCGTATTCTTTGAAAGTAGACATTTGTTCCTCCGTGCTAACTTTGACATATTGTATAAATATTTGTCGAAAAAACTTCGGAAAATACAAACTGCCTACCTCGTTGGGTAAGCAGTTTTTGTCTGTCGTACTTCAAAAATCTTTTGTAATTACATTCTGCTGCGTTTGCGCGCGGCTTCAGCCTTCTTCTTGCGTCTTACGCTGGGCTTTTCGTACTGTTCCTTCTTGCGAAGGTCGCCAATGATACCGTCGCGGGCACAACGTCTCTTGAAACGGCGCAATGCGCTGTCCAACGTTTCGTTTTCGCCAACTTTGATTGTTGCCATTCCTTTTTCGCCTCCTTTCGGTACCACCGTTTTTCTCGTGCTGTTGTATTATCTCACAGGTTGAAAAGATTGTCAATTATTTGATGATAAATTAAGTAGAGAAATTGACGTTCCGCGCCGTCTCACGATTTCGACAGCTGCCAAAATTTGCGGCGAATTTACAGCGCGAGTTTACGGGCAATTTCCTGCAAATTCAGTTCCTGCTTGCCTGTGAGCGGCCACATGTGCAAGCCGTCGCCGTTTTTTCTCGGAACAACGTGGAAATGCAGGTGGAATACTGTCTGCTCTGCCGAAGCGCCGCTTGCATTCAGCACGTTTACCCCGTCATAGCCGCAATTTGCAACATAATGGTTGGAAATCTTTTGAACTGCCTCTATCACCGCGTCAAGATACTCCTTGTCGCAGTCAAGTACGTTCGTAAAGTGCTTTTTCGGTATTACGAGCGTGTGTCCTACAGCGTCGCATGCAATGTCGAGGAAGGCGTACACCTTGTCGTCCTCGTAAATTTTGTAGCTTGGAATCTCGCCCTTTACTATTTTACAGAATATGCAATCGTTCATTGATTTTCTCCTTAAATTGTGAGTTTAATTCGTACATGTATATATGTACACTTTTACATCTGATTTTACGGTCGGTTTTGTCAAAAACTAATCTGCCACTACGCCTTTTGCTCCGTCGAGATACGGTTCGATTACTTTTACGTTTACCACTTCGCCAACTTTTGCTTTGCCTGTGAAGTAGACACGTAAATACTCTTTTGTGTAACCTTCCCAATAACCGTTACGTTTGCGTTCGCAGAGAATTTCCTGTACAGTACCGCAAAAGCTTGCGGCAAACCTGTTTTTCAACTGTTGTTTTATTTCGCCCAAGACTTCCGCGCGGTGAGTTTTCGTTGCGCTGTCGGTGTCCTGCCACTTGACTGCCACAGTACCCTCGCGAGGCGAATAGGGAAATACGTGAACGTCAGCAAAACCTACCTTTTCGACGAACGCTCTTGTAACTTCAAATTCCTCCTCCGTTTCACCGCAGAAGCCCACGATAACGTCCGTCGTGATTGCAGCTGTTGGGAAATATTTGCGAATTTTTTGTACAGCCTCGTAGTACTCATCCGTTGTGTACTTGCGGTTCATTCGTTGCAACACGCTGTCGCAGCCCGACTGCAACGACAAGTGGAAATGCGGACAGAAGTTTATTTTAGTTAAACTTTCAAGCAGTTCGTCCGTCACGACTCGCGCCTCAAGACTGCCCAAACGAATGCGGGTGTTTACGCCTTGCAAAGCATCAAACAGCGCGGGCAGACTTTCACCGGTGTCCTTGCCGTACTGAGATATGTCAATACCAATAAGCACTGTTTCGGCAGAGTTAGCCTGTTTAACCTCGCTAACTACGTCCTTTAACAGTCTTGAACGGCTGCGACCGCGAAGATACGGTACGATACAGTAGCTGCAAAAATTGTTGCATCCGTCTTGAATCTTGACAAACGCGCGAGTACGTTCCTGCGTGGCAAAACCCGTTTCGGCGTACACCGAGGGAAGTTGCTCAACGCTTACGCCTACGCGCTCAATTTCTTTAACTATTTCCGTCTTGTTGGCAACGCCCTTGACGAAAGTAACGTTGGGTATGTTTCTAAACTGTTCGGCATTCTTCTCGGCGGCGCAACCCACTACCAAGATACTGCAAGCAGGATTTAGCTTGCGTGCGCGGGCAATGGCTTGGCGAGATTTCTTCTCCGCCTCGCCCGTTACCGCGCAGGTGTTGAGCACGAACACGTCGGCTTGTTTCAGTCCGTGAAAAGCCTCGTGTCCTGCTTCCTTTAGCGCGGAAATTATTTGTCCGCTTTCGTATAGATTGGTCTTGCAACCTAATGTAAATACCGAAATAATCATTGTCTAATGTAAGAATTTACAGCCCCTTACACAGGGGAGCCTTGGTTCAACTACCTTTATCTTGCTTTGAGCAGGAGCGCTCGCCACTCGCCCTTTTGCTTGATTTCCACCACCTCGAACAAATCGGAGTAGGTGGCAAGTACGCCGTCAAGTTTGACGTCCAGTATACCTGAAAGAACTGCGACTGTGCCACGATTTACAACCTTGGAAATATCTGCGTGTAACAGTTCCAAAACGTCCGCAGTGAGGTTGGCGAACACGACGTCGAACCTACCCTTCGTTTGCTCGGTGAGGTTGCCCGTCTTTATAACGCATTGTTGTGTAAGTCCGTTGATTTCCGCGTTGTGTTTGGCTACGTCGGTTGCCTGAGGGTCAATGTCAATTAGCTCCGCATGCTTTCCACCAAGTAGCAAAGCGCACAAGCCGAGAATGCCACTGCCGCAGCCTACGTCAAGCACCGTTTTGCCGCTCAAATTGAGATTTTCGGCAAATTCGAGGCACATCGAGGTCGTCTCGTGCTGTCCCGTGCCGAACGCAACGCCGCTGTCCATCAAAAATACCGTTTTGGACGTTTCCACCTGTTGCCATTCGGGGCATATGACGAGTTTGTCCGTTTCAATCGGGCGGAAGGTCTCGCGGAACTTGTCCACCCAAGCGTTGCCTTCCACCTCGTTGACAACTACCTTCAAACTGCCCGCGTCGGTAAGATGCGCAAGATTTTGGCGTAAAAAATCGAGAACACTGTCAGTGTCCTCTAAGTTGCAGTAACCTTTTACCACTACTTCGCTGTCGTACTGTAGCTCAATTCCTTCCTCTTTGTAGTCCCAAGAAGGGTTGGTGTAAAGGTCATTTTTGTCAAAAATACTTACGCCGTCCATACAAACCTCTTGAAGGAAATAGGCAACTAATTCCGACGTTTCCGAAGTTGTATAAACGGCAATCTCGCTAAATTTCATATTTAATACTGTTTTGGCTATTCTTCTTTTTAGTAAATTGTACGGCAGCCTATTTGATTAGAATATCAATAAGCATTTTGGCGTTTTCCCACTCGCGTTTGTTCACCTCGTACAGCGCGCGACCCTTTTCCGTAATCGTGTAGTACTTGCGCGTTGCTCCGACGTTTTCGCCCCAGTAGCCCTTGATGCACTCCATGTCCTCCAGTCGGTGATACGCCGAGTACAGGCTCTGTTCGTTGGGAACGTATAAATTGTTGGTCTTGTTCGCGATAAACTTGCGAATCTCATTGCCGTACTTTGTACCCGTCATTAAGGCAGACAACACAAAGGTGTCAATGTGACCGCGGAGCAAATCGCTTGATATTACTTTCATCTTTTGCTCTCCATACTATGTCTGTAATATAGAGTATCACCTTGTACACGATTTGTAAAGCGGGAAACGGGGTTTTTTTGAAAAAGAATTTTTAGCTTTTTTTTTCACAAATATGAAACATTGTGAAACCACCTCGCCGATGAGGCAAGCAAAGGAAATTACGAAATAAGATGCGAAAGCCCACAAGATAGAATAGTAAAAAAACCCTCGAAATTTCGCAAATTCGAGGGTTTTGAGGTTACTTATTTTCGTATAGCTTGGCTATTTCGTCAAGATAGGCTTTCTTTTTGGCGTAGTTCTTGATAGAACAGTCGTTTTCGAACTGTTCAAGCGCTTTCTTTTGCCCGCGGGTGATTCCCTTGGGTACTTCAACGCTCACCGTTACGAACAAATCGCCCGTAACTCCTCTTGCCGTCTTGATACCCTTGCCACGGAAGCGCAAAACTTCGCCGTTGGGGGTACCTTCCGCAAGGTTGTGAATGAACACGCCGTCGGGAGCGGGGATTTCTATCTGTCCGCCACACACCGCTGTCAAGAAGCTTACCGGCACAGTTACGTACAAATTGAAACCGTCGCGACGGAAAATGGCGCTGGGTTTGACGGAAATTTCCAGTAGCAGATTGCCGTTACGTCCTGTTCCGCTTTTAGGCGCGTTGCCCTCTCCCGCAAGCTGCAAAATAGAGCCGTTTTCCACGCCCGCAGGTATGTTGACGTTGATGACCTTGCTTTTGTTGATTACGCGTTTGCCGTTGCAGGTTTTGCAGCTTTCCGTAACCACTTTGCCCGTGCCGCCGCATTTGTCGCAAACGCCTACGCTTACCTGTTGACCGAAAATCGTGTTTTGAACGTGTCGAATCTGTCCGCTACCGCCGCACTTGTCACACGTACGCATGTGAGCTTCGGACTTAGCGCCCGTACCACCGCAGGTTGGGCACTTCTCTACGCGAGTAAAGGATATTGGCCGCTTGCAACCGAGCACACTTTCCATAAAACTGAGTTCCAGCTTGTAGGTGATGTCGCTGCCGACGTTTACTTGCGTTCTGCGCCTACGCGAAGACCCGCCAAAGCCAAACGCGTCGCTGAACATGTCGAAAATGTCGTCAAAGCCCGTTGCGGTAAAGCCGCCCGCGCCGCCTCCAAACGGGTTGAAGCCTGCGCCGCCGTTCATGTCCGTTTCGCCACGGTCGTACTTGCCGCGCTTGTCGGGATCGCCAACCACTGAATACGCTTCGTTGACTTCCTTAAACTTTTCCGCTGCGGCGTTGTCACCGGGGTGCAAGTCGGGGTGATATTGCTTGGCAAGCTTACGGTACGCCGATTTTATCTCATCCTGCGTGGCGTTCTTGTCCACGCCGAGAATGCTGTAGTAGTCTTTTACTGGCATTTTGTATCTCTAAGGGGTATTTATTTGTTTTCGTCGTCGTGAACGTCGTACTTGACTTCGCTACCGTCTGCTTGCTGTGAGCTCTGTTGAGCCTGTTGATAGAACTTTTGGAAGATTGAAGCCGAGCTTTGAGCAATGCGGTCGGTTTCCGCCTTGAGTTCTTCGGTGGTTGCGCCTTGCTTTTCAAGTACTTCCTTGCCCTTCTTGATTTCTTCCTCAATCTTTTCCTTGTCGCCTGCTTCGAGCTTGTCGCCGCTTTCGCGAATGAACTGTTCGAGAGAAAGAATCATTTGGTCAAGTCCGTTGCGCGCTTCTACTGCTTCGCGGCGTTTCTTGTCCTCTTCGGCGTACTTTTCCGCATCCTTGACAGCCTTGTCAATGTCTGCTTCGGAAAGGTTGGTAGACGAAGTAATCGTAACTGACTGTTCCTTTTGAGTGCCGAGGTCCTTAGCCGTTACGTGTACAATACCGTTTGCGTCGATATCGAACTTAACTTCGATTTGCGGAATTCCTCTGGGAGCGGGAGCAATACCCGTCAGTTGGAAACGACCGAGAGTCTTGTTGTCTGCTGCCATTTCGCGTTCGCCTTGCAGTACGTGAATGTCTACGCTCGTTTGGTTGTCCGCAGCCGTTGAGAAGATTTGAGATTTGCTTGTGGGGATTGTCGTGTTACGCTCGATGAGCTTTGCCATAACGCCGCCAAGTACCTCGATACCGAGTGACAGCGGGGTTACGTCAAGCAAAAGAACGTCCTTAACTTCGCCGCCAAGTACGCCGCCTTGAATTGCAGCGCCGATTGCAACGCATTCGTCGGGGTTGATTCCCTTGTAGGGCTCTTTGCCGCTGAAATTCTTAACAGCTTCTACAACAGCGGGTATACGGGTGGAACCGCCTACCAAGATTACACGGTTGAGGTCGTTGTTTGTAACGCCTGCGTCTGACATTGCGCGCTTCATCGGCTCGATTGTCTTCTTGATTATGCCGTCAATGAGGCTTTCGAACTTAGCGCGGGTGATTTCGATTTCCAAGTGCTTGGGACCTGTTGCGTCTGCCGTGATGAAGGGCAACGAAACGGTTGTTTTGAGTGTGGATGACAACTCAATCTTTGCTTTTTCAGCAGCCTCTTTCAAACGTTGCAAAGCCTGCTTGTCTTTACTGAGGTCGATGCCGCTGGTCTTTTTGAATTCTGCAATGAGGTAATCCATTACGATTTGGTCGATGTCGTCGCCGCCCAGACGGTTGTTACCGTTGGTTGCAAGAACTTCGAACACGCCGTCGCCGATTTCAAGGATTGATACGTCGAACGTGCCGCCGCCAAGGTCGTAAATCAAGATTTTTTGGTTTTTGTTTTCGCCCTTGTCAAGACCGTACGCCAAAGCTGCCGCTGTAGGCTCGTTGATTATACGGAGTACTTCAAGTCCTGCAATTTTGCCTGCGTCCTTGGTTGCCTGACGTTGAGCGTCGCTGAAATACGCGGGAACGGTAATTACCGCTTGAGTAACCTTTTCGCCGAGATAAGCCTCTGCATCCGCCTTCAGTTTAGAAAGGATGATAGCGGAGATTTCTTGCGGGCTGTACTTTTTGCCGTCGATGTCTACGGTGTAGTTACTTCCCATTTCGCGCTTGATGGAAAGCACGGTTTTGTCGGCGTTTACAACTGCCTGACGTTTCGCAACCTGTCCTACAAGACGTTCGCCGTCCTTTGTAAAACCGACGATTGAGGGTGTCGTGCGGTTGCCTTCCGAGTTGGTGATTACGACGGGTTCGCCGCCTTCGAGTACTGCTACGCAGCTGTTAGTTGTTCCTAAGTCAATTCCTATGATTTTTCCCATGATATATATCTCCTTTTTCCATTATTTTTTATTCAAACCCACGAGGGGTATATATATTGTTTTTATTCATTATTGAATGAATACACCGTTATTTATCTTGAACAAAGGCACTGCACACGAACCTACTTGCCCCACCGGCGAGGTGTTATGCTCCTACTATTACTTCGGCGTAGCGTAGGATTTTGTCGCCCATTACGTAGCCTTTCTTGTACACTTCTACAACAAGGTCACGCTTGTCTTCGCCGTAGTCCATCTTGGAAAGCGCGTTCATTCTCATGCAGTCGAAGGGCTGTCCGATAACGTCCATTTCCTCTACGCCGCACTCCTTGAGAATTTGCAGAAACTGTCCGTACACCATTTCAAACGCTTTCAAGTTTTCGTCCGTCAAGTGCTGCTTTGCAAGGTCAAAATTGTCGCAAACGGCAATTAGCTTGGTTATAACTGACTGAACTCCCTCTGCCTTTGCCTGCTCGCCGTTGAATTTCATGCGGCGCTTGTAGCTTTCAAAGTCGTTTTTCATTGCCACAAGCTGATTGAGATAGGCGTCGGATTTGTCCGCCGAGCTTTGCAGCCGTTTGCAGGTTTTACTTAGCTTTTCGTTTTCGGCAGCTAAGCGTTCCACCTCTGCAATAAGCTTTTCGTTTTCTTCCGTCAATGCCTTTTCAAGCTCCGTTTGGGCGTTTTTCTCCACCCCATTTGAAGCTTCAGGCTTTACTTCCTGTTGTTTTGTCTGTTTTTCCTTTTTCATTTAGTCTCCTTGTTACCCACCAAATCAATGATGATTTCACTAATTTTGTCCAGTACCGAAAGCACCTTTTTGTAGTTCATTCTGACAGGTCCGATTACGCCGATTGAGCCGCTGACGTTGTCGCCAAGGCTAACCCTCGTAGTCACTACCGCGCAGCCCTCGGGAGCGTTTTCTTCCTTGCCAATCTTGACAGTGACGCCGTCCGTTCCGCCGTCGTTGGTGAGGATTTCGGCAATCTTTTCCTTGTTTTCCATTTCGGCAAGGAACTTTCTCGCGCTTGCGACGTTGGTGTACTCGCTGTGTTCGAGAATTTTGCTTTCGCCGTACATCTCAACGTCCATACCGTTAGCAAGCGACACCTTTTTCAAAACGTCGATAATCTTCTTGAACAATGCGTTGTACTGCGCGAACTCGTCGTTGACAAGGGCAAACGGGTAGTTGAAGTTGATAAACTCGCTGACGTGCTTGCCACAGAAAATTTTGTTGAGCCAACGCTGCGCCTGCTCTATCATGCGTTCGTCAAAGTCGTCGGGCAAATCCACCATTCCGTCTTTAAGTACACGCGAATCGGTGACTATTACCACTAGCATCTTGCCGTTGTCGAGGTCGAGAAGCTTGATTGCCGTTATCGTGTCCGACATGTCCTCTTTGACAACAACCGAGGTGTAATTGGTGATTTCCGCAACGATGCGCGTCACCGCCGTCATCACGTCCTCGAGCGAACCTATCTTACGATTGAAGTACTGCTCAATCAACTCCGCCTCACGGCTTGTGAGGTTGCTTTCGTACATCAGCTCGTTGACGTAAAAGCGGAATGCTTTTTCCGACGGAATACGTCCGGCAGACACGTGCGGCTGGATTAGGTATCCCATGCTTTCAAGTGTAGACAGCTCGTTACGAATAGTAGCCGAAGAACATTCCGAAAGATATTCCTCCTGAATGTCCTTGCTGGCAACGGGCGTCGCCTTGTCAATGTAACTGTCCACTACTGCGCACAGTATTTTCTTTTTTCTGTCAGATAACATACTTTGTCACCATTTTTTGTCGAGTGTTAGCACTCAAACGGTTTGACTGCTAATTTCTGCCTCTAATATATCACTATATGCCCGCCTTGTCAATAAAATATACGGAAAAATTTGACCAAAACAATAAAATTTTATATAATTGTCGCATACACGGGAGGAAAAGATGTTTGAGAATCTCACGATAGAAGAATATAACGGTATTTTGGCAAGCAAAGCCCCTACTCCCGGTGGCGGAAGCGCATTGGCGCAGGTTGCAGCGATAGCTTGCTCGCTCGCAGAAATGGCTATCAACGTCACCACTGCAAAGCTTGCCGAAACGGACGAAAACTACGTGTATCTGCGTAGTCAGGGTGAAGTAATTGCCCGCGCAAAAAGAGCGCTGTACAAACTGTCTAACGATGACGCGCAAGCATTTGAACGGATTGTAGAAGCGTTGCGACTGCCGAAAACCACCGCTGACGAACAAAAACGCCGCTCTAACGAGCTGCAAAAAGCCTACCACCGCGCAGCCCTCGTTCCAATTGACGTGATGGGCTTGTGCCGTGAAATACTGAGGCTCTCAAAGGTTCGAATCTTGCCATATCTTAGTAAATACGTCAGTTCCGACTGCGTGATTGCAATGGATTTGTGCAAGACGGTAGCAAAAAGTTGTTTGGTCAACGTTCACGCCAATACGGCGCTGATTTCCGACCCCACCCTCAAAAACTCTCTCGAAAAACAAGCAACGGCGATACTTGACGAAATCAACAAAATATAAAAACTGAACATCTAATTGACATTTTTTAAATATGTTTATATAATACTATTGCCAATTAGGCAGATGCATTTCTAGAGTGCATCAACCCCGAGCCTGCTTAATCGCCGCTCGGGATTTTTATTTCAAAAAAAGGCTTACCGAAATTTCGGCAAGCCTTTTTAGATACTTATTTGAATATATTTAATTTATTTACCAAAAGCAAACCCACGTGAAACTACTACTCATCCACTTCGGCAAAGCAGCTACCGCCGATGAATTCGCGAAGCAACGAGTTGCAGGGCACCCACTTGTCCTCCATATCCTTGAAGTACTTGAGGAACTTGATTAGGCGATTGGCGGTTATGTAGTACGGGCTGTCCGCCTTGACTTCCTGAAGCGCAGGAAGGGCGTATTTTTTCAGTACGCAAAGCTCGTACGTCAGCGCCGAATTGTAAACGTAGTTGCAACCCTCTTGATAGGGGTAAATCCACTTGAATTCACCGCGTCTTACCGACGGCCACATATCAAGCGTCCTCTCGGCAGAAGCTCCGCGATACTTCTTGTCGCGTACAATTCGACGAAGCAGACGAATGTCGGTGTAGCTTATCGGGTTGTGGTAATCAATGTTGATTTGGAACTGCGGCGCAATGTAAATTTTGAATTTTTGGTGCTTGGGGATTGCGTAGGACAGTTGGTCGTTGAGCGCGTGAATTCCCTCGATAATAATGGGTGTGTCCGGACCAATCTTGGTCAAAAAGCCCTTTTCCGCGCGTCCCTGCTCAAATTGGTAGTTGGGCAACTCCACTTCCTCGCCGTCAATGAGAGCAGCCATGTGCTCGTTGAACAAGTCCACGTCCAGCGCATTGATATGCTCAAAGTCCTTTTGTCCAAATTCGTCTACTGGAATGTCGTCCCTGTTTTTGTAGTACATATCGAGAGAAATGCGCAGCGGCTTAATTCCGCGAGACATGAGTTCGATACGCAGACGGTTACTGAAGGTGGTTTTACCCGAGCTTGACGGTCCCGCAATGCAAATTAGACGAATATTCTCTATGTCGCCCGCAATTCTGTCCCCCAGTTCGTGCAACATATCATTGTGCAAGGTCTCGTTCATATTGATGAAGTCAACGTAAGTGTCTTCCACAATGTGCTCGTTCATTTTGGAAATTATTTCCGCGTTGCAAATTTTCGCCCACTTGTGCGCGTTTTTCAGTACCTTACTAAAGGTCGGCTCATCATTAAACTCGGGAATTTTGCCGTCAGCCTCGTATCTGGGGTACTGCGCGATGATATGTCCGTCGTAGCAGAACAGCTTGTATTGAGAAATATAACCTGTGGACGGTACCATGTAGCCGTACATGTAGTTGAGGTAGTCGCCGCAGCGGTAAAAATGGCACGTTTTTTCCGGACGGTACTGAAGCGCGTCCGCCTTGTCAACTTGCTTTTGCTTTACAAAGTAGTCGTAGGCGTCCTCTTTCGACATTACCGTGCGCTCAAAGGGCAAATCTGCCTGAACAAGACGGTCAAGCTCCGCAACGACGGCGTTGAGCATCTTTTTGTCAATTGTAACCTTGGGTTCCACCACCGATACAAGCAGCGAACGGGAAATTGCGTAGCTAATCTTGATTTGGTAGTCGGGGTACAGGTTGTGGAAAGCCATTGCCAAAAGGTACCTCAGGCTTGTTTCGTACACCTTGACGCCGTCAGAAGTTTTGAGGTTGAGCAGCTCGACGTTAGCTTCAAAGCTCAACTCGTAGGTTAGCTCACGCAAACGGTTGTTAACCTTTGCCACAACGAATTCCTTTGCGGAATTGTCAATTAGGTTCAAAATGGGGGTTTTCTCGCTGAGCGTGTGAGTTTTGCCTGCAATATTAACTTTAAACATAGTTTTCTCCTTGAAAAAATACACCATATTCACGGCGCATTGGTATTATACATTAATTGGAAAAAAAGTCAATACCAAAAGTAAAAATTTAGTGACTTACAAGGCAAATTGTTCGGTTTGTGACGTCCACACCCATTAGTCCGTAGCTTGAACCGTTGCCAATGCAACCGACGTGTTCAAACACGACTCCGACGAAAGCGGAAACGCCGTCCGTGAGCGATTTTGTTGACATGGGGTCGGAATTTTCGTCATTATTCATTGCAATGAACAATCCGTCCAGTACCGCTTGACTTAACTTTGCGTCGTTGCCGTTAACGAACAAAACAGGCGAATACAACTTGATAAACCCATTTTCATCAACGTTCAAACGGTAGTTGACGGTGACGTAAATGCGGGAATTTATTTTCCCCAAAACAGGCAAATAGAAGTCCTGCGTGTACTTGGAAATATCCAAAGAAATGAGTAACTCAAGGTGAGGCGTATCATCTTCGGACAACAGCTTTATTTGCTCTACCGTTACGTCAAACTCTTCCAAAAGGTCAAGAATTTCCTTAATTTCTTTACTGCCCAAATACGCCAAAATCTCGCCGCCCGCGGACAGCAACAAATCGTTAGGCGCTTGCTTGACAACGCTGTTAAGCAGCGCGCACAGCTGTTTGTCCGTAAAAATCAGTAGCCTACTGTTGACAAAAGTTGCCGAACTGTAAATAAGCTCACTGTAATGGACTCCCGTTAACCCCAACGATATGGAGCTTGTCTTAAAAATATTGTTCACAGCTGCAAGGTCATCGTCGTTTGGCGCGTAGTCCATCAAAGACGAGTTGTCTTTGAACAACGATTTGGCAAGAGGCCACACGTCAACAGGCTTGTAGCCCTCAAGATTCATGTCTGCAATTGTTTTGCCGTTTATCAAAGGTACGTCACTAACGCCAAGCTGCTCAAAGGTTTTGTTGAAAAGCACCGCTACCGTCACCGCGCAAGCGGCAAACAAAATCACTAAAACAAGCAAAAATATTAGTAATCTGCGTCCTATTCGTGACATTTACTACTCCTTTTACTATCTTACTTTGGTTGGCGCGGGAAATTCCCGTCCAAACGTTTCCACACGAACGGTCGCCATCACCTGCGGCTCGTAGGGCTTGTCTCTAAAGTCGGTGTACTCGTCGGCGATTGCGTCCACTACCTCAATTCCGCTTGTGACCTCACCGAATGCCGCGTAGGCTCCGTCAAGGTGCGGCGCGTCGGCGTGCATGATGAAGAATTGACTTCCCGCGCTGTTTGGGTCCATTGCGCGCGCCATAGAAATCACTCCGCGAGTGTGCTTCAACGGATTTTTGAAACCGTTTTGGGAAAATTCGCCCTTTATACCGTAGCCGGGACCGCCCGTGCCGGTGCCTTGAGGGCAACCGCCCTGAATCATGAAGCCGCGAATGACTCTGTGGAAGATAAGTCCGTCGTAAAAGCCGCTGTTTGCCAAAGCAATAAAGTTGTTGACTGTGTTAGGCGCAACGTCGGGGTAAAGTTCAAGTACAATTTGCTTGCCGTTTTTCATCGTTACGGTTGCAACTGGATTTTGCATATTAGTTCTCCTTGTGATTTGTTGGTAACATAATAACATATCTAACTTTAGTTTGCAACAAACGGTTTAACTCAACAGCCACAAAAATATTGCCTGACCTTACTGATATATCGGTAAGCATAATTCCAATCAATCTTTAAGTTCATCTTCACCCTTACAAAGTTGACTTTGTAGCTGCAATCTAATATAATATTGCCATAATTACTCGCGCATATGCGCAAAGGAGCATACGAATGTTAACTAAAAAACAAATGGAAAACTTTGCCGAATTGGCAGTTTTGGTCGGCGCAAATATGCAACCCAAGCAAGAGGTTGTCATCCGCTGTGACGTGCAGTGCGCGGATTTCGCTCACTTAATTGCTGAAAAAGCCTACAAATTTGGCGCAAAACGCGTACACATCGAGTGGCTGGACGAAGTGCTTGACCGTATCGAAGTGCAGAGAGCAAGCAAGAGAACCTTGTCGAAAGTTCCCGAATACAAGACCGCTCAATACAAGTACTTTATCAAGCACAAGGTGTGTCTTATCGCAATTTCAGCAGAAAACCCCAACAAATTTAAGGGTTGCAAGGCTGACAAAATCGAGGCAAGACAACTTGCTATACTCAAGTCCAGAAAAGACTTTAGAAATGCCACCATGTCTAACTACCTGCGTTGGACAATAATATCTATTCCCACAAAAGCGTGGGCAAGCCAAGTGTTCCCCGACGTTTCTCCTGAGGAAGCTGTTGACAAAATGTGGGACGCAATTGCCCACATCATGCGTTTGGACACGGTTGAACCTACTGCGGCATGGCAAGGACACATTGCAACGCTCCACCGCAGGGCAGACTTCTTGAACAAACACAACTTCGAGTACGTACACATGCGTAATGCGCGCGGAACCGACCTCAAGGTTGGACTTGCTACAGACCACCAGTGGATTGCAGCGGAAGAAGAAGGTCAGGACGGCATTCCCTTTACGGCGAATATGCCTACGGAAGAGGTGTTCACTGCGCCGCACAACCGCAAGATTAACGGCAAGGTTGTAAACGCATTGCCCCTTGTCAACAACGGCAACGTGATTGACAATTTCTCAATAACGTTTAAAGACGGCAAGGTTGTTGACTACAAGGCGGAAGTTGGCTACGAAGCATTGAAAGCAATTTTGTCATCAGACGAAGGCGTGCTGTCACTGGGCGAAATTGCTTTGATCGGCAGAAACTCCCCCATTGCGGAAAGCGGCATACTGTTCTACAACACGTTGTTTGACGAAAACGCAAGCTGTCACCTTGCATTCGGCGCAAGCTATCCCACAACCACAAAGGACGGCAACAGTTTGACACTTGAACAGCTTGCCGAACGCGGAATGAACCAAAGCATTCAACACGTTGACTTCATGGTTGGCACGAAGGACATGGACATTGACGGTATCACTTACGACGGAAAGGTTGTTCCGTTGTTCCGCAACGGTGAGTGGGTTATTTAATCCAATCAAACACAATAGATAAACAAATTTTCAAACAAAAAATGCAAAAAATCGCACCCCATGTCAATTTTTGGGGTGCGTTTTTTTATCCGCTCAGTTTTAGTAAATATGAAGTCGTCAGATGCGAGGTAGGCGATACGCAAGTGGAACAAAGCATACCGACGAATATTTCGCTATTCAGCGAATGTTGCACAACCTCAATAATATACTCGTTCTAAGGTTAACCCTTTTGCGGGCAAAGTTCTGAACTTGAGTTTGGTGCCGTTGAGCATTGCTTGTACGTCGTCGAGGGTAAACTTTCCTTTGCCTACTTCTACCAACAATCCGCACATTATTCGTACTTGATTGTACAAAAATGCGTTGCCGTTGACCGTAAAGTAAATTGTACCGTCGCCATTGTCCGTCACATTGAAACTGTTGACTGTGCGCACGGTTCCCTTCAGGTTGCTGCCCGTCTTTTGAAAAGCGGCGAAGTCGTGGCTACCTTCCAGCAGCTTTGCCGCCTGTTGCATTGAGGTAACGTCAAGGGGCTTGTACACTTGCGCGTGATTGACGTCCAGCGTTGGCTTGCGAGTTGGCGATACGTACACGCGGTAGCAGTAGGTTTTGGACAAAGCGGAAAACCGCGCGTCGAAGTCGTCGTCCACTACCTCCGCCGAGGTTACAGCCACCGTTTCGGGCAAACTGAGATTTACACCCAAACACAGCTTGTAGCAGTTGACAGTCGCGTCCGTCGTAAAATGCGCAACTTGCCCCCTTGCGTGTACTCCCACGTCCGTACGACCCGCCGCGTAAATACGAACGAAGTCGCAATCGAAGTACTTGCCAAGGGCGTGTTCGACAGCGTCCTGAACTCCGTTGCCATTTGCCTGACTTTGCCAACCGCAGAAGTCGCTGCCGAGGTATTCTATTGTCAGTTTAATCTTTGTCATATTAGAAATAAAGCCAATTGAGGAAGTCCAAAGCGCCCCATTGCCCTCTCATGCCGTAAAGGACAAATATTGCCGCCATAAACACGAGCGCAAACAGTGTGGCTACGAGATCTCGCCAACTAAGCTTCATTACTCGCATTTGGGTGCGTTTCGTAGCGCCTTCGTAGCAGCGACTGTTCATTGCGTTAGCCAATTCCTCTGCTCTACGGAAACCGCCTACAAGTAACGGAATTAAAATAGGTACAAACGCTTTAGCGCGCTTGACGAGTCCGCCGGTGTCGAAATCTGCCCCGCGAGCTTTCTGCGCGCGTATTATTCTGTCCGTTTCCTCAATCAAACTGGGAATAAAGGACAACGTCAGACTCATAATCAGCGCAAATTCGTGCACGGGGAAATGGATTATCCGTAGGGGTTTCAACAAACTTTCCACCGCATGGGTGAGGTCTACGGGGGTGGTTGTCAGCGTCAAAATGCTCGAACCAATAACAAGGTAAGTTAGGCGCAGCAGCATTTTTGCCGCGAAAATCAATCCCTCTTTGTAAATTTCAATCGTCCACCTGTCCGTCACTTTTAGGTACACCAACGCAAGCGCGGGGTCGTCGCCTTTAGTGAAAAACACGTTGAGAATTGACGTCAAAAGCAACAGGAAAATTATTCCTTTGATTGATTTTAGTACCGACTTGAGCGGTACGCGAGATACGAGTATTACAGTTAGCAAATACACTGTGATGAAGGCAAATCCCATGAAGCTGACCACGAAGAATATGCCCACCATAAACAACAACGTCAATACGAGCTTTACGCGCGCGTCCAATTTGTGTACGAATGAATCTGCAGGGTAGTACTGACCGAAGGTTACGTCTCTAAGCATTCTTCGCCTCCTTCAGTTTCAGTACAGCCTCGTACACGTCCTCAACCGTTTTGCAGTTTTCGTCGATTGCGTAGCCTTGACGCTCGAGGACGTTTGCAAACTTAGCCATTGCAGGCACTTCGAGGTTCATTGATTCTATTTCATCTTCCAAGCGGAAAAGCTCCCTTGGAGTTGTGTCGAATACAATCTCGCCGTCACGGAACACGATTACACGGCGGGCGTTTTCGTACACCTCGTTCATGTCATGGGAAACCATGATGACGGTTACGCCGTGAGTTCTGTTCAATTCGGACACAAGGGAAAGAATTTCACGTTTACCGCGTGGGTCAAGTCCTGCGGTAGGCTCGTCCATAACCAAAATACGCGGTTTCATGGCAAGCACGCCAGCCAAAGCCACGCGACGCTTTTCGCCACCGGACAAGTCAAAGGGCGACTTGGATTTAATCTTGTCAAAGTCAAGTCCTACAAGCTCCAACGCCTCGCGCGCCATACCCTCGCGTTTGTCCTTTTCCACGCCGAAGTTTTTGAGTCCAAAGCATACGTCGTCGAGGACTGTGTCGGCAAAAAGTTGATATTCGGGGTATTGGAACACCATTCCAACGTCCTGCCTAAGTCCCTTCAAATCGGGCTTTTTCGCGGCAAGATTGTACTTACCGAGAATTGTAAGTTCGCCACTTTGAAGTCGAATGAGAGCGTTCAAGTGTTGCACGAAAGTGGTTTTTCCCGACCCCGTGTGTCCAACTATCGCCACAAATTCGCCTTGATTGATGTTGAGATTAACGTCGATTAGCGCGTGTTTGGCAAAGGGTGACTTGGGATTGTAGATAAAGTTCAAGTTCTGCGCAAAGATTGCGGAATTTTCGGGAACTTCCACCGCTACCGTTTGTTGGGATTTCAGTTTTTTGTCAGCTCTTGACATACTTCACCTCCCAATGCGCCCGCGTCCGATTGATTTTCCGTTACGGCAAAACCAAAGTTGCTAAGCTTTTTTGCAAGTTGAACGGCGCGGGGAGCATTCAAACCCACGTCACTCAACAACTGTTCGTCATCAAATATTTCGTTTGGCGTACCCGTCTTGATTACGTGTCCGCCGTTCATTACTACTACCTTGTCGCAGTCAAGCACTTCTTCCATGAAGTGGGTGATAAGTATAACCGTCATGCCCTGTTCGTTCAGCTTGTGAGCGACGTCCAACACCTCGCGTCTGCCGAGAGGGTCGAGCATGGCGGTAGATTCGTCCAAGACAAGCACTTTGGGTCTAATTGCCAATGCGCCCGCAATGGCTATACGCTGTTTTTGTCCGCCTGACAGCTTGTGCGGCGAACGCTTGGCGTATTCGGACATTCCAACCTGCTCCAAAGCGCCGTACACTCTCTCGACAATTTCCGGTTGTGGAACGCCTAAGTTTTCCGGTCCAAAGGCAACGTCCTCTTCGACAATACTTGCCACCATTTGGTTGTCGGGATTTTGGAATACCATTCCGATATTTTTGCGAATTTCGAAAATATTTTCCTTCTTGGAAGTTTCCAAGCCGTTAACAGTAACAGTTCCCTTTGTGGGTAGCAGCAAACCGTTGAGTAACTTGGCTAACGTGGATTTGCCGCAACCGTTGTGTCCTACAAGTGCGCAGAAAGTGCCCTCTTCGATTGAGAGGGAAACGTTTTCCACACCTGTGGCAGAACCTACCGTTCCGTCGTCATTGTACGCCTTGTAGAAAAAGCTTACGTTGTCCAGCTTGATTATTTCCATAGCAAAAGTCCTATTACTTGATTATTTTAACAAATATATTTATTTTTTGCAACAATATAAGACTCGCTTGTTACGCGCAAAACGGCTTCGACCGAACTCTCGGCTACAGATTGTTTTGTGGCGTCATACGCTTGCTTACCGTCGTTACTGCTATGAGTTTATTTATTTGACAGCGCCATTTTAAAAGCGTATAATATACGTGTAAGAGACAGCCAGACGGTTGCGTGGATGGTAGCCAGGCTTGGCTAGGCCACGAGGAAAGTCCGAGCACCACAGAGCAAGAGTGCAGGCTAACGGCCTGTGAAGGCGACTTCAAGGAAAGTGCAACAGAAATATACCGCAGCGGTAACGCTGTAAGGGTGGAAATGCAGGGTAAGAGCCTACACACACTTTGGTGACAAAGTGTGCATGTAAACCCCACTCGGTGCAAGAAATGAGACAAAATGCCTGCTCGGCATCTCGACATACTCGCTTGAGACTATCGGTAACGGTAGCCGTAGACAGATAACCGTCCAATACAGAACTCGGCTTACAGACTGAACTCTTACAAAATTTGTGAAGTCCTTAGGGTAAATCACCTAAGGACTTCTTTTTTGTATAGTCTATCTAAATTTTGCGACATGGGGTGAAATTTCAGCTAAATATTTTCACCGTCATATTCTGTCATCAATACTTCACTACTCTGCTTTACGTAGAAAGTTTGTTTGGGTCCGGTGTCGCGCATAAGAGTATCGGGGCTGCGGAACTTGAACGTGTACAATGCCGTATCGTACAAATCGCCAACGCAACCGCCCACGTGCTGACCAAGCATAACGGCAAAAAGAAAAATATCCAAATTGTTCTTCAAAAAGAACATGGGTACTATAAACACCGGCAAAAATACGATAAATGGCGCAAGCAACGAAAGCAATGCTGTCGTACGGTAGACGTAAATATCAGGAACGCCACAATATGCAACAGTGAATGTTAAACCAAATTTGAGCTTTTGTCTTGTGAGTAGTTTGTAAACAATGCCGTGTACAAGCTCGTGCAAAATAATGTACAAAGGGATTGCTACTATCAATATTGCCAAACGCGCAATATTGGCAAATGGATTTTCCAAAACAAGGTATTTTTCTCCAATTTCCCAAAAGCTTTCGTCGTATTGACCGAACAGCGCAAACCAAGTGATTACAAGCGTTGCAACAGTTACAACAAGAGCGATTAGAGAGAATATAATACCGACTTTTTTACTCTTTGCATCTACAACCTTCGCCTCAACGTAACCTTGCGGAAGTTCCTTTTCATAAGTTTTCATAATTTTCTCCTATTTTCATTTGCTTTGCAATAAAGTCAAATACTCGTCGGCAGGGGTGTCGTTGAAATAGGCTTGGAGTTTTGTTATGCGGTAGTCGCCCGATAAATCGTGAGTTCTCATCAAGTGCGTAACAAGGCGGTCGGGTCGAAGATTGTCATTGCCGATTGCAAGTGTAACAAGCGCTGTGTTGCTGTTAATTTTCTCTGCATTGAAAATACGGCTTGCTACGTTTTTCGTAACCCACTCTCCCTTTTCCTGATAGCAAATTGTGAACATGGGGTGGGAAATTTCGCAAATTACGTCGCCTATACCCTCTGCCTCGATGCGATAAGTTGCTCGGTTCAAGGTTGCGGCAAGGTTGACTTCCGCGTTGAAAATTCTTGTAAAACGAATGCCTTTGTGACTTACCGCATTTAACCTGTCGATTAGGTTGTCGGAATAATCAGTCTTTACGGAAACGTACTCGGATAGGCTTTCTACTCCGAGAGCAACAGGCGAGGAAAAGCCCAGTTCCATGTGCGGATTGAAGCCTTGCGAGTACTCTACGTTCAGCCCTGCCCTATTAAATAAGTACGTTATCGCCCGCAGGTTGTCCACGTGGGAAACAAGCGCTGCGGTACCCGTTTTTTCAAATTTTAAAATAACCATAATACCATTTCAACCAAAATCAGATATACAATTTATACTTAGTGTTGAGGGGTTTAGAAGCGAGCAAGACGAGGCAAACGAGCATTTTCAACGGAGCTTTCGGTTTCCCTCAAATTCGGCGCAATACCCGTGTTTTTTCAAGCCGCAGCCGTTACATTGCTTATTGCAGGACGGCGTTGTAGTCGCGTTCATTGCCTTCAGATATTCGCTCTTGAAGTAGGCTTTCGTTACGCCTATATCAATGAAATCCCACGGCAACGTTTCGTCAAGGTCGTAACTTCGTATTATCTCGTTGACGTCTACTCCGCACTGTTCAAAAGCTTGCTTGTAATGCTCGAAGTCAAAAAATTCGCTCCAAGCGTCAAATCGCGCGCCGTTCAGGTACGCTTGATAGAGACTGTCGGCAACGTTACGCCCGCCACGCGCCAACACCGCTTCCATAATAGAACTGTCGTAGTCGTTGTAGGCAAAGCTAACTCCGCTCTGCTTGAATGCATCCGAAAGATACCTTTGTTTTGCCTCGATGTCCTCACGGTTAGCAAAAGCGCACCACTGAAATGGCGTAAAGGGCTTGGGAATGAAGGTTGAACAGGAAACGGACAGTCGCAGTCCCTTGCCTGAAGTACGCGTTTGCTTGTAAAGTGATTTCACCTTGCAGGCAAGCTCGTAAATGCCCTTGACGTCCTCCATCGTTTCGGTAGGAAGCCCCAGCATAAAGTACAGCTTGACGGAAGAATACCCCTCTTTGAAAGCTTCAGTGAGGGTGCCGAAAATGTTTTCTTCCGTAATATTCTTGTTGATAACGTTGCGTAGACGTTGAGTACCCGCTTCCGGGGCAAAGGTCAGTGAACTCTTGCGGTTACCTTGAGCAAATTCACCCTTGAAACTGTCTAAGCGCAAGCTTGGCAAATTCAATTGTACGTGATGTTCCTTGGCGTATGGAATAAGTTTGGCAAGCAACGGTTGAAGTCCGCTGTAGTCGCTTGTGGACAGGCTGTTCAAGGACAACTCATCGTAGCCTGTGCTTTCCAACAACGTTTTGCACAGTTCGAAAGCATTGTCGGGAGTTCGTTCACGCACGGGACGGTAGATGAAGCCCGCCTGACAGAATCGGCAACCGTTGGCGCAACCGCGGAACAGTTCGGCGACGGCTCTGTCGTGCACTATCTCCATACTTGGCACAAGCTGCGTCGTAGGAGTGAAGGTCGTGTTCATGTCTTTCTCGATGTTTCTCCACACAGCTGTCTGCGGAATCTTTACTCTGTCACCGTCGTAGACCGCCTCATGCAAGCTTGGAACGTAAATACAGCTGTATTTTTCGTCCAGGTAGCGCAAAAAGTCGCTTTTTTTGACCCCATGTTCACTTTTTTGCCGCTTGTAGTCTTCAATTATTTCTTTCCACGGGGTTTCACCTTCGCCCACGAAGAAGAAATCGAAGTACTTGTACATTGGTTCGGGGTTCACCGTACACGGCCCGCCCGCAACGATAAAAGGAAATTCCTCGCCACGTTCTTCAGCCGTTACGGGAATATTTGCAAGTGTGAGCATATGAAAAACGTTACTGTAACACATTTCATATTGCAATGAAAAACCTACGAAATCAAAGTCTTTGAGCGGAGTTTGGGTTTCGAGGCTTGCAAGCGGCAAATTGTTTTCTTTGAGGTAATTTTCGTAATCTGCAAACGGCGCATAGCAACGCTCGCACACCACTTTGTCAATGGAATTGAAAAGATAATACAAAATACGAACGCCCAAATTGGACATTCCCACTTCGTAGCTGTCGGCAACGCACATACAAAAACGCACGTCGCACGGTTTGTTCATATCTGGCGTGTTGTACTCGCCACCGAAATATCGGTAAGGCTTTTGCACGCGGTCAGTCAGTTTAGTCAATTGTTACTCCTCTTTCAGTATCATTGTTGCCATAAGAGTACCTACAAGATTGAGGTCTTCGCCCTGCAAAATGCGATATTTCATACCCCATGTCGCGAAAATATCGCCTAGATACCCTTCAAAGAACGTGCGGTAGTAAGGTAACTTATTGAAGGTTGTACCCTCGCAAACAATTGCAACGGGCAGGCTCTTATCCTTGCACGAAGCATACGCCAAAGCGGAGTTCACTATTGCGCCCATCTTTGCCGCGCGCAGTATTAGTTCCGCGCAAACGTTAAAAGCAAAGCCTTTGTCCTCAACCACTTCAAACCTACAGGGGAAGTAACCGCGGCCTGTCATAAATGCCGAAACGTCCTGTAACGTAAAGGGTCTAATCCTTACTTTACCTTCGAACAAATTTTCCCTGTCGGCAGCAAGTAATGCCTCATACATAATGTCGGCAAGATATTTCCCGCTTGTCATCTTTTCAAATTGTTGTTTGTCAGGCACAGCCGTCCACGCGATTGTCGCCTTGTCAAAGTCCCCTTGAACAAAGCCGTTAAAATTGCCACATTCGGTGTTGACAAGCATTTTACCCGCAGGCAGCCCCTTGACCTTACTGATTTTGCTCGTGTCCTCAACGTAACACACGTTAGTTCCCGTGCCGTAGATGTATCCGAGATATGCCGAATAGCGTTCGTCCGTACTTGCCATTCCACCAAGCAGTGTTGCCACCGTGTCGTTCAAAACTACTATATTACGATCCGCATTGCTGTACATTTTGCATGCTGCAAGCGTTTCGCTGCCCACCTTGGTGCCGACAACCTCGGGAGCGTCCACTTCCTTACTGAACATCACCACTGTTCCGTCAACGTCTGCGCCCATATCCACTTGATAGGAAAAACAAAAGCCTATATCGCGCGCGTCGAACAGCAGGGGCTTGATATTGCTTGCTATCGCGTCGTAAAACTCCGTCTTGCTCATCGCGCAATCGGAAGCGGGCATTTTTGTTTTGGAAAGGCGTTCTATCACCACTTTTCCGTCGCCGTCAAAGTAGCCGATTGCGCTGCGGAAGTTGGTGCCGCCGGCGTCGATGAGTATTCGTTTCGAGTCGGTTTGAATTTTGGAACGGTCTACGTTGGTCAAATAGGTGGGGATCATTGGCAACCCGCCCTTGCCGTCAAGACCAAGCTGCATTTGCTCCCAAAATTTGTTTAGCGATGCTTCTACGTCTACGTTGTCGGCGCTTTGCCCGTGCGCAAACAAAAATTCTTTTGCCGTCATACCCTGCCCTCCAAAACGTCGTCGATTGTGACGACCTTGATAAGCCCTTGCTCCTCAAGCTCGGCAACACGCTTTTCGCGCATTACGTCCTGCTCGATAGGATTGTCGCTTTTGACGTAGACGTTACCTTTGATCAACTTTGCCGTGTACCGTCCGCCATTTTGAATTATTTTGTTGAGGACGGCATACAACTGTTCACCGTCGCTCAGCTCCAACGAGCGCGCAAGACAAAACGCCACGTTGCGGTACTTACCACCTGTCTTTTGCACCGTTAAATTGTACTCCTTGATGCGCTCAATCGCGACCTGGGTGAGTTTTTTGTTGGAAACCTGCCCCGCAAGAGTCACCGGACGGGTCAAAACAAAATTTTTGTTGACGCCCTTTCGCACACGGTACTTGTCCAACAATTCGTCAACAGTCAAGCCGCTGCTCTCAACAAGGTACTTCATCGTTAGCATGGACACGTAGGCGTCCTCTTCGGAATTGTGCTGTTGAAAGGTCACGCCAAGTTCGTCGGCAATCTTGTGGAGCGCCTTGATTTCTTTTTCGCCCTTGTACAACCTGTAAAGTAACTGCGAGCAAACAAACTCAAAGTCGATTGAGGGCAAACGGTAGCGCTCGCACGCCTTGTTGAGCATTCTGACGTCCGAGTCGACGGCGTGCCCAAACACTACGTATTGCGGGTCGGTCAACAACGACTTAAGTCGCGGATACACCTTGGCAAAATCGGGCGAGGCGGAAAGCAGCGCCTTGTCCAAATGAAGGTCAATGCCGACGTTTGCGCGGGTACCGTTGAGATTGTATTTAGTTTTCGGGTTAATCCAGATGTTTTCGCGGCTCAATACGTTAAACCGCTCGTCGGCAATAACCACTCCGACGCTGCATATGCTTGACAGCATGTAACCGTTAGCCGCTTCGATATCGAAAGCTAAAAATTTCATCAAATATACTTTACCAAATTTGACCGAATTTGGCAACACTTTCACCTTGTCCATTGAAAACTGCACAAAAATTGAAAACCGCATAAAAAAAGAGTTACGCTCCAATCCTTGTAACTCTATCTTGTCATTTTCACTATTTACGGTGATATGCCAAGTCAGTTGTCCGTATCGTCATACTGCCGTTTCGTAGCGACGGACTGCTCGGGCATTTCATCATTCAGCACTCCCGTATCGGCGGGGGTGGAATTTCGACGCTCTTTTCTTTGTTTGACTACGAACTTGACGGAAAGCACAAGCTGCCAAATGCCCACCGCTATCAAAAAAACGGCGAAACACAGCCTGAGTATTTCGTTACTTGCCACGTCGGCGACCAATGCTCCCGCTACCGCGAAGATAATGGCGGGAACTATCAGCCAAAGCACGTGCTTTGTTTCAACAAGCCTGTTTTTGGCGTGAAAAATGAGCGCGACGGAGCACATAGGCAAAAAGCTTACCAAATTGATCGCCTGAATGGTCTTTTGCGGCAAATCCAAAAAAGACAGTAGCGGCACAAGCACGGTACCGCCGCCCATACCCATTCCGCCGACAATGCCGGCAAGAAAACCGAATAAGATAAGTAGAAATATTGTCATAAATGCTCCTTTAGTTTAGTTGACAGTCACGTTATTGGATTTTGAAAGTTTTGAAGCAGGCAAAACGCAATGCAACAAAATATTGCGTAGTTTGTAAGCCCTTAAAAAAGCATTTTCACTCCACCTGCCACGAGAACTAACGCGAATATAATCTTAGCTACGTTGCCTTTAATTTTGGACAGCAGCAGCGCGCCGACTACGCCTCCCACAACGACGCCCAGCGTTGCCCACAAGGTAGGCTCCCAATCCACGTTGCCGCGGACAAGATACACCACCGCGCTGACTACGGTAAGGGGCAAAATTACCAATAGCGCCGTTGCCTGAGCGTGTTTTTGATGCAATTTAACTACGGCGAGAAGCAGCGTGACTATCAACACTCCGCCTCCGCCGCCCAAAAAGCCGTTTACAAATCCCGCCAAAGCGGAAAAAATTAGTAGAAGCCATTTGTTTTTTGCCGTGAGATTCATTTTTTCTGTCCTTAATTTTAATTGAGTGGTGTATTTTGATTGATTTTTATTTTAGTTTGTATTAAAATAGGTGTACGTATGTATTTATACATATTAACTTTATAGAAAAACTTTAATGTAAAGGTATTGAAACAACTATGAACAAGAAATTAGCAGTACAACCGCTATCAGAGAACACACGTAAGGCAATCATCATTGCCGCTATCGTGTTGGTTGCAGTTATCATACTGTCCGTATCTTTGGCTCTGATACTTAGACCCGTTGAGAAATTGCCCGATGACCAAAACAGCGGTAGCTCGGGAAGTTCCTCGTTGACCATTCGAAACGGTGACTTTGCGTACACCAGTTCGGAAGGTACGGCTTACCCCAAGACGGCGCAAAACTGGACGAAATACGGCTACAAAGCAAAGTCCGGTTCCGATACGCACGACTTTGAGTCCATTAGCACCCACGAAAATGCCGTGATGGGTATAATCAACACTTCTACTGACGAAGACGTCGAGGACAACTGGAATACCGTCGTTTCCGACCTTGCCGAAGAAGGATTGAATATTTCCAACCCGAACAGGCCTAACGACGACGCAGAGGACCACAACGTCTACATGATTGCTACCCGCGAGCCAACCGCTGCCAGCATTTTGTCCGACAGCTTTTCCGTTACAAGCGGCTCGTCGGTGAAAATTACCGTTTGGTTGAACACCAGCCAACTGACGGAAGGTAACGCGGTAATCATGATTCAAAAGTCTACCGTTTCCGCTTTGAGCAAATACTGGTACGCCTACAACTTCGAAGTTGGTAAGCAAGACGGCTGGCAACAGTACACCTTCCACATCTTCAACCGTGAAAACAGCACGCAGTACCTTCGCATAAGCATTGGTATCGGTAACGTGTACAGCGGCGAAGAATACACCGAAAGCGGCGACCTTCTGTTTGACGAGGGCGAAGTTATCAAGGGCGCGGGCGTGCTGTTCGTTGATGAAATCGAATACGAAAAGGTCAACGCTGACGAATATCGCCAAGTTGTTGACGCTGAGTACTTGAACGCAGATGACTACGTAGAACCTTCTGATAAGTTCCAACCGTACAAAATTCTTGAAAACTTAGATATCACTGACGACTCTATTTATCTCCCCTTGAAGGCGGAAGAAGACGGAACGACGGTAACTCCTTTGGGCTACGACGAATACCTTGAAGAGGCAACCTATTCTCCCTTCACGAAGAAAGACGACTTCGTAGACGTTGAGGGTGACGTTGAGGAGTTCCGTATCTACAAGATTTCAAACACTTCCAAAAAGGGTACTATCGGACTTAGATTGGAGGCAGAACAGCTTAACGGCATTGTGTCCAGTCTAATCAGAAAGGACCACCACCACATCAGCTTTTGGGTGAGGGTAGACCGCGTCAACAAGGTAGCAAGAGCTAACGTTCACGTTCAGTTTAAGGAAGACCCCGATGGCAAATGGGAAGACCTCAGTAGCGGTAGCTGGACGGCTATTACTACTTCGCAGGACCTTGACACCGACAGCAACGCAGGCTGGGTGAAATACGACGTTTACATCAAACCCTCCGCAGTTTCAACGAACGTGAGCATTCTGTTCACCTTCGGCGATGAAAAAGAGAACAAATTAGCGGCAAATGGTTCGCTGTACGTGACTAAACCCGCTTACGAAAAGATTTCCTACAAGGACTACAACAACGCATCTGCGGGTAGCTACGTAAAGAAATTCGACTTAATAGGTAATTCGGCAAAAACTTCCATTGCCAACGGCAGCTTCTCATCTCTCAGCAACTCAGGACTTCAACCCTCCGGTTGGACGGCAGCGTTTGCAGGCGACAACTCCATCTACAGAGACGGCTTGGGCGACGAATTTAATCTTGACAGAACTGTCAATGCCGTGTTGGGCAGCGGAATTGCAAACAATAAATCGTTGCTTCCCAGTATTAACAGCGGTAACCTTGACGACGCGCAACAAAAAGCGTTGATGATTAACAACAACGTTCCAACAAGTTACGGTTACATGTCCGGCGACGTTTCCCTGTCGGCAAGAACGGCGTACGTAATTTCCGTATTGGCAAGAACGGTAGATAATTTAACGGGTAATCCCTACATTTATTTGCTCGACACCGACACGAATCTTGAAAGAGATGACAGAGTAATAGCCAAGATAGAAGACAAAGACGCTCAAACCCTCCCCGACGAAGCGGAAAAGCTGTTTGGACAGGAATTTACCACAAGCGAGCTTGGAAACAACTGGGTACGCTACTACTTCATCGTCGTTACGGGCAGCTCAAGCAGAACGGTAAGATTGGCTTTGTTTAACGGCAGTCTTGACGGAAAAACGCTTGAAAAGGGAATCGTTTACTACGATCAAGCGGAAATCCTGTCACTCGGCAGCTACTCATTCGAAAAGTACGAAGACCCCGAAGAAGGCTCCTACGAAGAAACCCACTACAACGTAGTGTGGACCGACCATCCCTACGCGGAAAGCACTGACGGATTCGGTGAAAACTTCGGCGATCTGCTTGTTCAAAACGTAGAAGACAGCGAAGACAACCTGCTTGAATCTTGGGGCATTTCCGTCAATCAACCCAGTGAGGAAGATTGGGAAGAAATGAGACTCATTCCTGAAGAAAAGGAAGAAGACCCCGACGACAACAAGGATACGACTACTCCCAGTGACGTAGACCTCGGATTGCTGTTCTCGGTAATTTCCAGCGTGGCGCTACTGGCAGCATTGTTGGTAGTTCTCGTACTTAGACTTTTCAAAGAAGGCAAGTTCAAGAGAAAGGCAGCGTAATTTCAAATCTTTAACCAATTAAAAATAACGTGACTTAATGTTACGTTATTTTTTTATATGAACTAGGCGGACAGGCGACTTCTTCCTGTATTAGGATATATATATTGAATAATATAGATAATGACTTTATTATTGAGTATATATTAAGATAGATGATGAACTAATAATTAAGTAAGAAACTTAACTTGTATAATAGAATTCAAAATTGAATGAAAATCTTTCTTAAAAAAATTAACTCCATACGTATTTGTAGGGAGTTATTTTTATAAATACAGTTATCAATGACGTTTCACGAACCAATCACGTATCTCTTCGGCTACTTGCTCGGGTGTTTTACAGTCGGTGGCAAATTTGATATGCGCGTACTTTTCGTAAATCGGATTACGGCGTAGCATATACTCATTCAACTGCTCAACAGTCAGCCTGTCAAACAACGGTCTTGGAACGTCGCCCAGCCTATCACGCACCGTTTGCGCCGTTGCCGTCAGCCACACTACCGTTCCATCGGCGGAAAAAGCGTTGAAGCTGTCGGCAAGCACGCTACCACCACCACAGGCGACTACCGTGTTGCCGTCTACAAGTGTTTTCAGCAGTTGGTTTTCTTTTTCACGGAAATAATTTTCACCGTAACACCCGAAAATCTGTTCCACGGTGAGATTGCTGCGTTTAGCTATCTCACGGTCGGTGTCCACGAAAGCGCAATTCAGCCTGTTCGCAAGAATTTTGCCCACTGTTGACTTGCCGCAACACGCAAAACCTATCAATATGATTTTTTTCATTTTGTCAACAAAAAGTCAATCGCCTCAACGTAACTGTTGATTCCCTTGCCGTAGAAACGCGCCTTGCACACGTCCTCCAGTACGTCAACGTGGCGAAACGGCTCCCTTTGGTAAATATCAGACATATGTACCTCAACTACGGGCGTAGGAATGCTCTCAATGCAATCGCGAAGGGCGTAACTGTAGTGACTGTACGCCCCCGCATTGAACACGACGGCGGCACAGTCCGTTTGCTGCAGCAAGTTTACCAATTCACCCTCAACGTTGCTCTGCTTGCACACGAGGGTTACACCGTGTTTTGCGGCGTAGTCTGTCAGCTTACTTTCCAATTCGGCAAGCGTGTCCGTTCCGTAGTACTTGCTGTCACGCTTGCCCAGTAAATTGAGATTTACTCCGTTGAGAAGTAGTATTTTCATAATTTGCAACTATGCCTCTTGGGGAAGGACAGCAGCAAATCCGTCGTAGTCGTCCTGAGCGGGAGTGTTCGTCCACAGCGAGAAGCTCTTGGCGCCTTGATAATACAGCATTTCCAAACCGCCAATTACGGGAATTCCCAATGAGTCCGCCTGTTCGGCAAGATTGCTGCGACCCTTGTAATCTGCAACGAGCAAATATTCGCAGCTTTCGGGCAACGTCAATGATTGTTCGAATTCGCATTCCGGAACGAAGCTCAACACGCCGATGGGCTTAGCTACCTTCTTCTGCAAGCCGTACCTCAACGAAAGCGCCTTAGCTTTTTCCTCAGTGCGGTTGAATACCTGCATTTTGCAGCCGTACTGTACCAGCTCGTGTACGCACGCCTCAGCCGAACCGCCGGCGCCGATAATCCACAGCGAACTGTAGCGCGGGTCAACGTCGTGATGATGCAGTGCTTGCAACACTCCGTAACCGTCAGTGGACTGCGGAGCAATATTTTTGCCTACGGTATTTAGCGAAGTAAGCTTGGTTTTGAGCAGGTCTGCAACTCTGATTTTGAAAGGAGTTGTGATGTTCAGTCCGTCAAAGCTGTTTACGGCGTTGAGCAGTTCCTCATCGGAAATGTTGGCGGGCAGCTCTACTGTGTCGTAGCTGCAGCATACGCCTGCATTCTTCGCCAAATGAGCCATAAGCAAAGGCGACTTGCTGTCGTAAACGTGTTGTCCAATCAAGCCAAGACGTAAGGGTTTGACGCCGAGCATAGGCAAGAACTGCGGGAATGACACCTCAAAAGGCGTTTTGTCAACGTTTCCGCCGCCGAGATACAGCGACAAAACGACTTCGCACATGGCAATTCGATGGTCGTCAAAGCTAACGAAACTCTTGCCGCCTTCCAGCTTACCGTCGGATACGATACGCAAACTCTTGCCGTTGAAGGAGCACTTTTGATTGCACACGCTTACAATATGCTTGATGGCTTCCACTCTGTCGCACTCTTTGTTTTGCAACTCGGTAACGCCCTTGAACAGGTGCTTACCCTTGACTGTCAAAGCAACCGTTGCAAGGAGTGGAACCTCGTCGATGCCGTCGCTGACGTCAAGCTCAGTTGCCACAATAGGTTTCAAAACACTTGGTTTTACCACGATGTCACCCACGCGCTCGCCACAAACCGTGTGAATGTTGGCGAAGCTGATATTTGCGCCACTACGTTGCAGTATGCGGTAGAATCCCAGTCTTCTGTCACTCAACAGGACGTTAGGCAACGTCAACTCTTCGCCCTTTAACAGAGCCAAAGCCACTAAATAGGCTGCGCTGGACGGGTCGTTGGGCAGGTCAAGCTCAAAGGGAATTAGCGAACTCTTTTTCACGCCGACGTTCAATGCGTTACCGAAAATACTTGCGCCAAAGTTGTCCAACATAAGCTCGGTGTGGTTGCGGGTGGGATTTTTCTCCACGTAGTGTGTTTCGCCGTCGGCAAACAAGCCTGCAAGGAGCACCGCGCTCTTTACCTGCGCCGAATCCACCTTTGGTTCTATCGTCGTACCCTTCAATGCGCCGCCACAGCTGACGAACAAACAGTCAGGCTCGGTTTTGAACTCTGCGCCCATAGCCTCTAACGGCGCGATTACACGGTCCATTGGGCGTTTCATCAACGATTTGTCACCGACAAAACGCGCCTTGACGTCCAATCCTGCCACTACGCCCGCAAGCAAACGCGCAGTAGTACCGCTGTTGCCGCAGTTGAGAATGACCTCCTTGCTCGGCTTCTTTTTGATGGGAATAACCGTCGCCGTCGTGCCGGAAATGGTAATTTTTGCGCCCAAAGTCATCAAACAATTCGCCGTGTACATCACGTCGCTGCACAGTGACAGGTTGCGTATAATACATTTTCCGCTACTGAGCGCTGCTAATATTAGCGCGCGGTGAGACAACGATTTGTCGCCGTAGCTGACGTTGGTGTGTAGTTGATACTGTCCGTTTAGATTAAGCATGTTTCAGTTCCTCCAATTCTTCTATAGTAAGGCTTATCTGTTGAAAGGCTTTCGGTAATACAAAGCTCACCTTGCCGCCCACGTTCTTTTTGTCGCTGAGCGTTAGTGAGATTATTTCGTCGGTTAGGGGCAAAATAGCGAATTTTTCCGCTTCCGCCATCCACTTTGCGGCGTACTCGCGTGAACATATGCCCATATTTGCAGCTAAAAGCGTCTCGTAGTAAATTCCGTTGGCGACCGCAATTCCGTGAGGCAATCCGTAGATTAGCTCCATTGCGTGACCGACAGTATGTCCGAAGTTTAATTTGTTGCGTTCATTTTGACAATAGGGGTCAACGTCACACACCTGCTGTTTGTACCTTACGCAGGCTTGTACCGTCTGCGACAAATCGCCCTCTTTGAACACTTCGTCTATTTTTTCATTGAGCATTCGGTATTTCAGAATTTCGCCGTAACCGCTTGTAAGCTGTTTTTTGTCCAATGTTTTCAAAAAATCTACGTCAATTAGCGTATCTGCAAAGTGGTAGCTGCCCACCGCGTTTTTCACCCAGTCAAGGTCAATCGCCGTTTTGCCGCCGATGCTGCTGTCAATTTGAGCAAGTAGCGTCGTGGGCACGTGAAGCAATCTTACGCCTCGCTTGTAAATGCTTGTCGCAAAGCCCACCGTGTCGCCAACACTTCCACCGCCAACGGCAACTACCAAATCGCTTTTATTGAGGTTGAGACTTAAAAACCACCTGCACAGCTGTTCGACGTATCTAAAACTCTTGGACTTTTCACCTCGAGGTAAAAGATACACGTTGTCGCCGCTTATGCCGTAAAGCTTGGCTATCTTGCCGTCGGTAACTATTGGGCAAGTTCGGTATGTCGTTAAATCGAATTTTTCAAAGGTTACGCTCATGTCACACTTGTTGTTTGAGTATCTGATTTGTAATTACGTACGCCAAGATGTTTTCCGCAATTACTCCCACGTTGGGAACTACGCATACGTCCGCGCGTTCGTAGTGTTGGGGTACGGTCGTTTTTGTGACGCTGTCTACCGTGTCAACGCCCTTGACGGTAGGTACGGGTTTGACCGTTAAGTGACACAATATATCGCCGCCTGTGGTTATGCCGGAAACTATGCCGCCGCAGTTGTTGGTAGCGTAGGTAATCTCGCCCTTTACAACCGTCAATTCGTCGTGGGCGGCAACCCCGTCGAGACTGGCGTATTTGTCGCCGATTCCAAAGCTTACCCCTTTGACAGACGGTATACCGACGAAATTAGCCGCAATCTGAGCGTCCAGACGTTCGGTGTAGGGTAAAATTTCACCAAGTCCCATAGGAACGCCCGTCGCGCCCACCGCCACGGTGCCGCCTAAACTGTTGAATTCAATGCGGGCTTTCTCGATTGCCTCAACCATGAGACCCGTCGCGTACCTGCACGGGCAGTGAAGGGTGGCAAAATGTGGCTCTTTTTCCGATATACCATGGCGGTACCTGTTGCGAGAGGAAATGCCGCCAATCTTTTCCACGTAATGATATGTATAAATTCCGCGCTCTGCCAAAAGCTGCTTGCATATTGCTCCCAGTACGACGTAGCACACGCTGTTGCGCGCGGAAGTCAGTTCGGCAATTTCCCTGACGGTCAGCTCGGGATGACGCGCCCTGCCCACCACGTCGCTGTGACCGCTCCTGAGCGCGGTGATTTCGGGGCGGTTTTCTACCGACTTGTTGGCAACGAAAAAATGTACGTCGCCGTTGACCGTCACCTTTTTGTCAAAGCCGCTAAACGTGACTACGTCGGGATAAACCTGACGGTCGCTTCTGCCCAAACCGCGCTTGCGCTCGTATAGTTGTTTGTTGACCTCGTCCACGTCAAAGGTAAAGCCATTTGGCAAGCCGCTGATTACGCCGCTGTAACCTTCGCCGTGAGATGTACCGTTGAATTTGTAAGTTATCATGATTGTTTTTTATGCGTGACCGTCTTACGACCAACTTTCGGGGCAATTTCTATTTTGCTTAAACCACTCGGTGTCCTTGAGCCTTACGTCGCTGTTGGAAAAATATTTTGTGATTACGCCGTCCGTACACGCTATTACCACGTCGCCGTTCAAAGGGGAATAACCCGTATTGACGTAACTGCCCGTTGAGTTCAATTTCACTTGCGCTACGTTTGTTACGTAAACCTCGTCGGTGTAGGGCGCAATTCGGTTGATAAAGTCCTGCGTTGGGAATGTGTTTAGCAGGTTTTGCGTGTGTTCAACGCTGCCCGCCACACAGTTAACGCATACTATTTGAGGTTTTATCTGTCTTAGCAGCACGTCGTTTGACGAGGTTTTAGAACCGTGATGGCTGCCCTTGTACAGCGTAACCTCGGGCAAATCGGGGTTACATTTCACAAGCGACTGCTCGCCTGCCTCTTCCAAATCGCCCATTAGCAGATAGTTGTTCCTTTCCGTCTTGCCGTCCTGCTCGTACTCCTGCGAAATAAGCAGACATACGGAATAGTTGTTTTCCTTGTCCGAGTAGGTTTCGTAGTACTCCTGATATAGCACCGTCATTGTGATGCCTTCGGCAAGTTCATAACTACGCTTAGCCCCGTTAACGTTGTTGTAGCACTCAAGCGCCGTGTAACAGTTTGCGCCGTTTGCAATTTCCCTGTCGCGCGCAACACAGTAGTCAAGATAAGTTTCGTTTTTATTTGCATCTTTGTTGGTACGCGCAAATTGAATTATCGTTTCACATTCGTACCTGTCGAAAATGCCCTTGACAAGATTTGTACTCGTAAAACCGGAAACGTGGTCGTAATCCGCGTGAGTTGCAATTACGAATTCCAGCTTGCCGTCGGTACAAAATCTGTTAACGTAGCTACTTATGTACCTTGCGCTATTTTGACGCGACCCTGCATCAATGAGAACGTCCGTTTCGCCCGCCTTTATGTAAATGCAATCTCCGTTAACACCGTTTGGCATTTGCAAAAAGTGTATAGACAGTTGCTCGCTCAATATTGCGTTGACGTTGTAAGTTGTCCTATTGTAGCGGTAGACAAGACCGTCAAACCAACCGCAGTAGTAACCTACGACAAACAGCGCGAGCAGCAACACTACGATTGCAACGCTCAAAGCGGCAAACAATTTGCGCTTGCGTTGGGCTGTCATCGGGTCATGTGTTTTACCGTTTGTTTCTGCGGACATTGTAACAATTTTGCTATCTTTGGTATTTTTAGCTTATATTTTTCGCAATATGGGGTGGTTATTTCCACGCCTCCGGCATCGTGCGGTATTCACTGAACCACTGCGTGTCCTTGAGCTTGGTGTCGTTGTTGGAACCGTGAACTTCTATCACGCCGTTGACGCATGAGAAGGTAATATTACCGTTCATTGACTCGTATCCGTCGCTGTTCCAACGTCCGTTGGAGTTGAGCTTGATGTGTCCCCAGGTAGTTGCGTACACGTTGTCGGTGTAGGGCGCAATTCGATCAATAAAGGACTGCGCGGGGAATGTGTTTTCAAGATTTTGCGTGTACTCAGTGTGTCCTGCTACACAGCAAATGCAAATGTATTGAGGTTGAATTTTTGCCATCAACAATTCGCTTGCGGAAGTCTGTGAGCCGTGATGTCCTGCCTTGTACAGCTCAACCTTAGGCAAATCAGGGTTCATTTCTACAAGTGACTTTTCGCCCGCCTCTTCAAGGTCGCCGAGGAATAGGTAGTGATTGTCGCCTTGCGTGAACATTACACACACCGAGTAATCGTTTTCATTGGACGTGCTTGTTTCGTAATACTTTTGATAAAGTATTTCCATGGTTATGCCGTCAGCAAGCTGATACACGCGTTGAGCGCCGTTTTCATTGTTGTAGCACTCAAGCGCCGTGTAGTGATTTGCGCCCGCAGCCACCTCTTCGTCACGTCTTGCGAAATACTCTGTTAGCGTAGACGTATTTTTACCTGTACGGACAAAGTCTATTATCGTTTTGCACTCGTACATTTCGAAAATTCCGCCGCCTGAATTTTTTGAACGTGTAAACGCAGCAATATGGTCGGTGTCGCCGTGTGTTACTATTACGTATTCCAAAATGCCGTCCTTGCAATATTGATTGACGTATTTTTGAATTGTGGGCGCGCTTCCTGCCGTTGAACCCGCGTCAATCAAAATATCTGTGTCGCCCGCCTTGATATAAATACAGTCACCGTTAGAGTTGTTGCCCAACTCCAAAAAATGTATGTATATATCTGCAACTGTGTTAGTAACTACGTTAATTGTCACAGTCGTAGTCTTGGTAACCTCGTTTTCCGTGTAGGAAACAGTCCAAACCTTTTCGCCGACCGTGTCAGTGTCAATTGCGTCCGTTTCAAAGTCAGTCACTACGCGTTGCGTGTCGTTGTCGTAGTAGGCGGTGACGACGAGCGCGCTTTCTTCAGGTTGTTGTCCGACAAGTACGTCGCCGCCCGTATAGACCGCCGAAATATTTACAAGCGTTTTGTCCTCGACAAGTTCCACTACGGTTACCGTCACTTCAGTCGTTTTGGTGACGTTGTTTTCCTCGTAGGAAACGGTTACAGTCTTTTGTCCGACGGTTGACGTGTCCACTGTAGAAATGGTGAAGTCCGTCACCGTCTTGCTGCTACCGTCCGAATAGTTAGCCGTAACGGTAAATTGACTTTCGTGTACCGCCCAACCCACTTCCAAATTGCTGCCGTTGTAGGTGGCGGATATGCTTACCAGAGTTACTTCAATCTTCGTCCACTTGGCGTAGAATGTTGCGTAATCGAATAGAACGAAATCGTTTTCCGTTGCAACTTCGGTACAAGCGGAATCGAGGTACCAACCTGCAAATTCGTATCCGTCGCGCTTAACAGTCGGAGGAGTTACCGACGAGCCGAATATCGTACCGACGTAAATAGGCTGCGCTCCATCGTAGTTGGGGTCAAAAGTCGCCCAGACGTTTATGTCGCACGCCACAAGCAGCGTCGAAAGCAACGCTACGCAACAAATTATAGCAAACGCAATTTTCCATTGACGCTTCATTTTCTACTCCTTAAGCCTATTTTATTTGTAAAAGGTGTTTTATTTCCGACATTTTGTCCTTGGCTGCGCGGTAGCCCTCTTCCACCATTTCGTCCACGTCCTTCAAACTGGTGCGGTTGAAATCCGACAGTTCAGGTTCGATGATCAAATCGCTGTTGAGCTGCCCCTTGTACATTGTGGATTTCAAGGCAATGTTCCAAGTGGCAAGCAAAATATTTCCTATCTTCTTGGACTTCGTGCCCTGCCCGCGATTGTGATTCAAGTCCACACCAATGACAATTTCCGCCCCCATTGCCCTACATACGTCTGCGGGCATGTTGTTGAGCAGACCTCCGTCAACGAGCAGCATACCGTCCATTTCGACGGGTTTGAACAATGCGGGAACGGCGCAGGATGCAGAAACAGCTTTGGAAACGTTGCCGTCAGTAAGCACTACTTCCTGTCCATCCGTGATGTCCACGGCAACCGCTGCAAACGGAACGGTTAAGTCCTTGAAGGTTTTGTTTTCCAGAAACGGTTTGACCGCCTTAGCAATGTTGCCCGCGTCCGACCCTACCCACAGTCGGCTGACGATATCTTTGCGGGTGATATGCTTTGCAGCCTCCACCATGTCGTCAATATTAACGCCTGCGCAGTACAGCGCGCCCACAAGAGACCCGAAAGAAGTACCTGCAACACAGTCAAAGCCAATGCGTTCTTCCGAAAATGCCTTGAGTACGCCAATGTGCGCAAGCCCGCGAGTGCCGCCGCCGGACAAAGCCAAACCCAACTTGAAATTGAGCTTGCGCCTGTCCTGTGTGTTTGGTGTTTTTGTTTTTCTTTTAAACGTAACCATATAACGTATATTTTATTGTACTACAATTTAACGTTTCTTGCAATACTTATACAAATAATATAATTTAAATAAATAAAACAAAGGACTTCCCTGCAACAGGAAGTCCATACAAATAAAGATAAGTTACCCGAGTCTTACTTCTTGAAGTAACGGTTGTAAAGTCCAAGGAATGCCTTGCCGTGACGAGCCTCGTCGCGAGCCATCTCGTGTACTGTGTCGTGAATGGCGTCCAAACCGAGTTCTTTTGCGCGCTTAGCAAGTTGGGTTTTGCCCATCGTTGCGCCGTTTTCCGCCTCGATGCGTACTTTGAGGTTCTGAGCAGTGCTGTCAGACACAACTTCACCTAAAAGCTCTGCAAACTTTGCTGCGTGCTCTGCCTCTTCCCAAGCTGCCTTTTCCCAATATAAACCGATTTCGGGATAGCCTTCTCTGTGAGCAACGCGCGCCATTGCAAGGTACATACCAACCTCGCTGCACTCGCCGTTAAAGTTCATTCTAAGGTCGTCAATGATGTCTTGAGGAACACCCTTAGCTACGCCTACGACGTGTTCTGCCGCCCAGTTCATTTCTGCTGCTTGAGCAACGAATTTCGCTTTGGGCGCCTTGCATTGAGGGCATCTTTCGGGGGCTTCGTCACCTTCGTGAACGTATCCGCAAACGGAACATACAAATTTCATAATAATTTTTCTCCTTTTATCTCTTTAAAATATTTTTCGCAATACGCGAACTATTCCTCTACTTCACTAAAATCTTCCGCGCCAACGCCACAAAGAGGGCAAATCTCGGGAGCTTCGTCGCCTTCGTGAACGTAACCGCAAACGTTACAAACCCATTTTTTCATAAGTGTATCTCCTTTGTTGATTTTCAATGGTAATTATATGATAACACTGTTCCGTAGATTTGTAAAGGCAGTAAAATGAAATCGTCAACAATTAGTGTGGCATTGTATTTTACAATAAGCCTTACAGACATGATACGGTCAAAAGCAAGCAATTCCGACGGTTTTATCTGCGGTTCAGTCATATTTCGCGTTGTTTCGACATTTAATAGTAACAGCAAAATTGTCGGAGCAGTTGATGAAGGAATATATTGCCGAACGGGTGTTGGAGACAGCTGACTACGTGTTGTTAAACAAGTGTACCGTACGAGAGGTGGCGAAGGTGTTTTGCGTGAGCAAGTCCACAGCCCACAAGGATTTGAGCGAAAGGCTTGCGCAAATCGACAAACAACGGTACGACAAAATTGTTGAAGTGATGAGCGACAACTGGGACGTGAGGTACCTTCGCGGAGGGCAGGCAACCAAGAAAAAATACAAGGGGTAGCATTTTTGCCACCCCATGTTCATTTTTTTGTAATTTACCAGTTGTTTTCCGCTTTTTCACAAAAGGCAACGAAGGGAGGAACGTCCACCTTAGTTCCGTCATCGAGAACGACGTAACCGCTCCACTTGCCAAACAGTTGGTGGCACTTGTTCTTGACCCACAGCATGTTGGTCTTAGTAAAGTTGTCGTAGATGGGTTCCACACTGAAAACAAACCTCTTGTCCAAATCGACGTAGCGGTAGGTGTCGCCCATTTGAATTTCCGTGACTATTCCCAGCTTGTACGCTTTGTTGTCGTAGAAAAACATGTTTTCCGTGGCTGCCTCGGTGTTGCCGAAGCCCCAACCAATGTTGAAACCAAAGTGCTTACCGTCAACAAGCGTTCCGCCGTTGCCCCACACCCAGTTGTGATGATATGGCCAGACGCCCCTGCCCCAGTCCAGTAAGCCAAAGCCGTCCTTTATGTCGTAGGCAACATCCTCTATGCGACAGTAGCCGTTGACGACAAAACAATTTTCCTTGTAATTGAGGTACCACTGACGTGGGTCGGCAAATGGTATTGCAATTACCATTTTTTCCTTGTTCTTGCTGACGTTGTTCAATTCCAGATTTATTTCCGCCTTAATGCCTGAAAAATCGGTGAAAGTCATGGCAAGACGGCGAAATTTGTCCGTCACTTCAAACTGAACGTGAGCATTTCTGCTGAAGTACCGAATTGTGTTGGGAACTTCGGGGTTTACCGGCATGTTCTTTATAAAAGACGCGTTACGGGCGGTGGTTTTACCTACCCTGCGACAAACGCCCGTTTTCAAATCCAAAAGCGCCGCGGAAATTTGCACCGCGTAGGATACGTGCCCTACCGTCATTTGCAACACGTAGCGGTCGTCAAAGTGAACTTGGTAAAAATCCCATTCCTTTAGACGTAACGGCGGACACTTCACCGCCGACTTGTCGTAGTTAAAGTTCATGTGCGTGGCGTAGCCTGCCGTTGCAAGACGTCCGCTTGGGTCAAGTAGTTCTTTTGTGCTGGTAATTTCTATCATAGGTAATACGCCCTGTTTTTTACAAGGCAAACGTTTTTTTGCGGGATTGCCGCAACAACTGTGCCTCATTCCTTGCGCAAATAAGTATATACCATACAACTTGATGTTGTCAATGGTAAATTGGACTGTGCGCATATGTACATATAATATATTTAGTGCACAATGCGCAAGTTGCTTGACAAAATTTGTTCAAAATTTTAGAATGAAATCACAACAAAAGTAGGAGAGAAACTATGGCAAAGCTGACAATGGACAAGCTGGTAAATTTGTGCAAAGGACGCGGTTTCATTTACGCAGGCAGCGAAATTTACGGCGGACTTAGCAACTCGTGGGATTACGGTCCCTTGGGTGTGGAAATGAAAAACAATATCAAGCAGGTGTGGTATAGAAAGTTCGTCAAAGAAAACCCGCTCAACGTTGGACTGGACACCGCAATTCTCATGAACCCCAAAACGTGGGAGGCAAGCGGACACCTCGGCGGATTTAGCGACCCATTGATGGACTGCAAGGGTTGCAAAACCCGTTACCGCGCTGACAACCTCATTGAGGAATATCAGGCAAAACACAATTTGCCGAACACCGTTGCCGGCATGTCCGACGAACATATGTCCGACTACATTAAGGAACACGAAATACACTGCCCCGTGTGCGGAAAGTGCGATTTTACACCCATTCGTAAATTCAACCTCATGTTCAAGACCTTTATCGGCGTGACGGAAAACTCCACGTCCACCGTTTACCTCCGTCCCGAAACGGCGCAGGGCATTTTCGTCAACTTCAAGAACGTGTGCCGCACCACTCGCAGAAAGCTGCCATTCGGTATCGGTCAAATAGGTAAATCCTTCCGTAACGAGATAACCCCCGGCAACTTCATCTTCCGTATTCGCGAATTTGAGCAAATGGAACTGGAATTTTTCTGCAAACCCGGCACCGACCTCGAATGGTTTGAATATTGGAAAAACTTTTGCAAGCAATGGCTACTCGACCTCGGCATGAAAGAGGAAAATTTGAGACTTCGCGATCACGACAAGGACGAACTGTGTTTCTACAGCAAGGCAACCACCGACTTCGAAGTAAAATTCCCCTTCGGTTGGGGTGAGCTGTGGGGAATTGCCGACCGCACCGACTACGACCTTACGCGTCACTCGGAAGTAAGCGGCGAAACGCTTGACTACACCGACCCTGTAACCAACGAACGCTTTATTCCCTACGTTATCGAGCCAAGTCTCGGAGCGGACAGAGCATTCCTTGCCTTCCTTGCCAACGCCTACGACGAGGAAGAGGTTGGCGAGGGCGACACCCGTGTGGTACTCCACCTCCACCCCGAACTTGCGCCCGTGAAAGCGTGCGTACTGCCCCTGTCAAAGAAGCTTGCCGAGCCTGCAACTGCTCTGTACAACGACCTGTTGAAAGAGTTTACTTGCGACTACGACGAAGCGGGTTCCATAGGTAAACGCTACCGCCGTCAGGACGAAATCGGCACCCCATATTGCATTACGGTGGACTTTGACACGGAAATCGACGGCTGCGTAACCGTCCGCGACCGCGACAGTATGCAGCAGGAACGCGTAGCATTGACCGAACTCAAAGACTACTTGAAAAAGAGAATATTTATTTATTAATTGAAAACCGCTCCCCTTACACAAGGGAGCTTTTTTTACATAACGTAACTAATTTTGCATACGAACCTACTTGCCCCACTGGCGAAGTGAAAAGGCTTACGGTTATAAATCGCAAGCCTTTTCTATTGTTTTCTGATTCATTATTGTTATGTCACAGTAGTTTTCTTTTTATATTCTCAACGTAGCAAAGCGGTTCGGGGTCAGTAGAGCCACCGCCGCTTGTCCCTTGCTCGTGATTGCATTTTTTACATTTACCGTCATCGCCGTACACATGTTCTTGCCAACCATCCGAACCGCATTCGTCACAGTAAAGCTGGTGGTATTTAGATGTTATTTGGCAACCGTTGATAAACTTCCAATCGTGAGTGTGAGGAGGCGCGCCGCAAACAAGACAGGTGTCGCCACCATCGGCAAAAGAGTGTTCCTCGAAACCGTACCCGTTGCAGTCCTCGCAGTACAGGTAGTGAATGTTTGCGCTACTCTCGCCCGTCCACTGCCAACGGTGAACGTGTTTTTCTGCCCCGCACTGTGAGCAAACGTCACTGTTTTCAAAGTCGTGCGCTTTAATGTCGGTGAGCTCACATACAGTGCACTTTACTATATGCTCGTCGAAGTTGCCTTGATCTACAACCTCCCACAAGTGCTCATGCAGAGTGTAACCGCAACCGGAACAGGGCGCGTCTTCCGTACAGTCGTGCACGGCGGACAGCATTTTGTTGCAAAGATTACACGTTAGATTATGATACAGCTCGTCACGTTCGCCAACGTACTCCCAGTTGTGCTCATGTCTTACCTCATGGCACTTTGAGCAGACGTTGCTACCCTCTTCGTAGTCGTGTGCTTCGTAATAGCCAACTACACCGCACTCGCAAGCAATCCAATGCATATCGACATCGTAGGGATAGGGCTTGTACGTGTTGAATTCATGCTCATGATCTTTTGCGCCACAAACTGTACAAACATTGTTGCTGTCGTATGCGTGCTCTCCCTCTTCGTACTTGCCGCAAGCGCACTCCATCAAATGGCAGTAGTCGCGAATTTCGTACACTGTAAAGTCATGTTCGTGTTCATCGGGATCGTAGCATGCAGAAAGCACGCCAACGAAGCAGAAGGCGAACACCAAACACACCACGATTGATAGAGCTTTTTTTACGGACTTTTTCAACTTTTACCTTACTAATAAAGTATATTTTATATTTGGATTATATCAACAGTTGCAACTGTTGTCAAATAAGATGATTTCTATAACGAAAAATATAGACTATTTCACTAATTTTGTAATTGCAAAACGGTCGTTTTTTTGATAAAATATATTCACAACTTGCAAGGAGTACAGCATGGACATCAATCAAAAAATTACAGAAGAACTAAACGTGGCAAAGTGGCAGGTGGACGCGGCAGTCAACCTCATTGACGAGGGCAACACCATTCCCTTCATTTCCCGCTACCGCAAAGAGGCGACGGGACAGCTTAACGACGAGCAACTCAGAAAACTCTACGAGCGTTTGACATATCTACGCAACCTCGAAGAAAAGAAGGCGCAGGTACTAAAAAGCATCGAGGAGCAAGGGCTGCTGACTGACGAGTTGCGTGAAGAAATACTAAACGCCGAAACGCAGGTAGCTGTGGACGACTTGTACCGTCCCTACCGTCCAAAGCGCAGAACACGCGCCACTATCGCGAAGGAAAAGGGTTTGGAGCCGCTTGCTAACGTCATACTGCTGCAAATGACGGACAAGCCCATTCCCGAAGTTGCCGTGGAATACCTAAACCCCGAAAAGGACGTAAACACCGTTGACGAGGCAATCGCCGGCGCTCTCGACATCATTGCCGAACATATCAGCGACGACGCAACCTACCGTACTGCAATCAGAGACCTCACTTTCCGCTTGGGCAAGATTACTTCTACTGCCAAAAAACCTGAAGTCAAAACGGTGTACGACAACTACTACGCTTACGAGGAGGACGTTGCCAAAATTGCAGGTCACCGCGTGCTTGCGGTAAACCGCGGAGAGGCGGAAAAGGTACTGACGGTCAAGGTCGTAGCGCCTGCTGAACTAATAAACGACTATCTCGTGCGCCACGTCGTGACACGTAAAAACGTACATACGGAAGAGCTACTCAAAACGGCTATCGCGGACAGCTACACCCGCCTCATTGAACCAAGCATTGCTACGGAAATTCGCAATATGCTGACGGAAAAGGCAGAAGAAGGAGCAATCGCCGTATTTGGCAAAAATTTGGAGCAGCTGCTCATGCAACCGCCCATTGTCGGTCAAGTGGTACTCGGTTGGGACCCCGCATTCCGCACAGGCTGCAAGCTTGCAGTTGTTGATGCAACGGGCAAGGTGTTGGACACCACGGTAATTTACCCCACTGCCCCCACAACTCCCGAAAAGATTGCAAAGGCAAAGCTGACGTTGCAATTACTCATCAAAAAATACAACGTTTCACTTATTTCACTCGGCAACGGCACGGCGTCACGTGAAAGCGAGCAAATCATAGTCGAGCTGCTCAAAGAAACGGGATTGCCTGTTCAATACGTCATCGTCAACGAGGCGGGCGCGTCCGTTTACTCGGCAAGCAAGCTGGCTACGGAAGAATTCCCCACCTTTGACGTAGGTCAAAGGAGCGCGGCGAGCATTGCAAGAAGATTGCAAGACCCACTGTCCGAACTGGTAAAAATCGACCCCAAGTCCATAGGAGTCGGTCAGTACCAACATGATATGAACCAAAAGAAGCTTGGCGAAACGCTCAACGGCGTAGTCGAGGACTGCGTAAACAAGGTAGGCGTAGACCTCAACACGGCAAGCGCGCCGCTACTTCAATACGTATCAGGCGTAACCTCGGCAATTGCGAAGAATATCGTTTCCTACCGTGAGAAAAACGGACGTTTTACAAATCGCGAACAACTGTTGAAGGTAGACAAACTCGGCGCAAAGGCATTTGAGCAATGCGCGGGATTTTTGAGAATAACGGGCGGCGACAACTTCCTGGATGCGACAAGCGTTCACCCCGAAAGCTACGATGCAACGTTAAAGCTTATGCACATGCTACACATCGAACCGCAAAACATCGGCAACCTCGCAGGGCTTAGCAAAACAAGTATAAATTACGACAAGCTGTCACGCGAACTTGACGTCGGTGAATTGACTCTACGCGACATCGTTGCAGAATTGGAAAAACCTGCGCGCGACCCACGTGACGAAATGCCCAAGCCGATACTCAAGAGCGACGTCCTCGAAATGAAGGACTTGAAGGAAGGAATGATACTGAAGGGCACGGTACGCAACGTAATAGACTTTGGCGTGTTCGTGGACATCGGCGTTCACCAAGACGGACTCGTGCACATTTCGCAACTGTCATCTACCAAATTTGTAAAACACCCGCTTGAGGTTGTGAAGGTAGGCGACGTTGTGGACGTAAAAGTGCTCGGTGTTGACCTTGACAAAAAACGCATTTCACTCACAATGAAAATCTAATATAAAAGTATATAAAAACGCACCCCATATGCAGAAAAATGCAACATGGGGTGCGATTTTTTTGTTTTCAATCTGTATTTACTTGCGCGTGTTTGGTAACAGCTTGAATATTTCTTCCGTCGCAAGTCTTGCTTTGGCAACGGCTACGTTTTTGTCCTTCGGGAAACAGTAGTAAAGCATGTCGTTGCCGCCAATGGAAATTACGTCGCCTATTTCGTACCAAAGATAGTCGGCGTACAGGCTGTACGACAGCTTGGAGGGTTGATAGTAATCAAGTTGCCCGTCTGCCGTAACCAAATGGAAACCGCCTACGTCGTGCGTTAGGTGACCTTGCCCAATACGGTACACCGCTTTGGTTCCCTTGAGTACTATTACGTCAACGTCTACGTCCAGTAAATACGAGCCGTCCTCAATTTCCTTGCGTACGCAGTCTCTTTCCCAGCGGTACCAATCGGGAACGTGCTCTATTTCCGTCTCGCCGCTTGTTGCTCGCATAAAGCCCTGCTCGGTAAGCTCGTAAGTCTTGCCGCAGGCGTGGCAAGTAAGCGTTGTTCCTTTACCTTTCATTTGTCCTTCGGTGTGACAGTGAGGACACTTGTACAGTACGCGTTCGAGGTGATCCGCGCGGAAAGGTTCGTCAATTATCACGCCCTTTTCCTGTTGATAACGGAAATTATCAAAGGAAAAACACTTGCTGATATGTTCATTTATTTGCTCTACCGACATTGTGGCAATCTGCTCGGGCGAAAGCGTGTACTCCATTGTCGCGGACACGTCCACTTGTCGCAGTTGCAGTCCGTTGTACAATGGGTCACGCAAAAATGCCCCGCGCGTCGTTATCATAACCACCGGCACCTTGAACATCTTAATACATTTACCCAAACCGTAGGGCAACGTCGTTGCTGTACCGTCAAATGAGTAGCTTGCCTCGGGGAACATGAGTACGGACGTTTTGAGTTTGTCAAAGCAGTACTTCATTTTGCGTACAATCGCTGTGTCGGTAACGAATTTGGCGGTGGGTACGCAACCTAAACTACTAAGCAATCCTCTTTGTCCTACGAACGCGTCGTTTGTGGTGACTATGTTGAACCGTTGCGGAATTATACGTTGCGCAATCTTCAAGTCGAGAAAACACGAATGATTCATAAGGTACAGACAGGGTTGTTTTTTGTCAAAGTTCTCCATGCCCTTTTTCGCCCAGCTAAAATGCAGCTTTTTAAGTTCGCTTGCGCAAATGACGTTTACCAAACAACGCAAAAACCTGCTTGGACGCTTGGGTGTGACGGGCTTTTCCTTTGGCAAAGCTAAAACCTGACTGTAGGGTAATTGTTTAACCTTTATTTTCAATTCCTTTCACCTTTGTTTAATTTTTCACCCCATTTGCAGCAAAAATATGCAGATGGGGTGTTTTTTTCATATTTTTATTTTAATCAAATTTTAGACGATTATTTATTTGTATCAATTTCGTCGTCACCGTCATCGGAGGAATTTTCCTGTTCCACTGCTTGCGCGTCTTCTACCGCATTGCCAATTTCCTTGACGTCTGCGTGGATTTCAGCAAGTTTTTCGGCGCGGAATTTTTTGTTTTCGCGATGAACGAAGTAAGTGGGTATGAACATCAACGCCGCGACAATCGCCGCAAACAGGAACAGTTCGAAGGGGTATACGTGAGAACCCACTTCGTAACCGGAGTTAGACGGAATGTCGAAGTATCCTGCCGCAGGAGCGTGCGCAACGCCGTCCACAAACTCGCCCACTTTTGGTCCGAATCCGTTGATAATGAGGGGGCAGAATATGCTTGCAATTATCATTGGCAACATTACGAAAATTACTATTCTTACGCCTTGGAAGCAGCCTGCCTTTTCCGACGGGGTGTAGTCGCGCGCGGTGGCGTTGAAAAGTCCTGCCGCAAGCAATGAGGCGCTTTCAACGAGCGTTCCGCCTACGATAAACAGAATGTAGGTGGCAATCATATTGTTGTTGACGAACTTGATGAGATACACCAACAGTCCGCCCACTACGCCTGCCGCAGCAACGGGATAGAACAGCTTGTCCTTGCCGTACTTGTCCATGAGTTTGCCACCCACCACGGCAACCGCAGCGGAAAGCAGAATTACCGCGGCAAGAGGAACAACGAAACCGCCTCCTGCAACGTCAAAGCCCAAGGTGTACTGCAAAATCATTATCATGTAGGGCTGCCACAGCTGCATAGCGAGACCTGACAGCATCATACCGATGAGGCAGATGTAAATCATCTTGTGTTTTTTGATATTCTTGGGCGTGAAACCGTACACGACCTCTTGCATGTACTTGCCCGACCTGTCAGGCTTGAGCTTGGGGCTGTCCTTTAGCAAGAACAGACCGAGCACACCTGCCAGCGCAGTCATTCCGCCGAGAATGATGAAGAACAAATCCCAATGTCCGTTTTCCGTCAAGCCGTTGAAGCCGACGAATATTATCATGAGCGCAGCCACCGGCATAATGGACAAAATTACGTCCACAAAGCCGCGGTTTGTAATGTCCGTAACGTCGGTAACCCAGCTGGAAAACGCCGCGTCGTTACTTAGTGAGCCGAACACGGTCATCACGCAGTCCATGATTACAAACAGCGTTACGGCGACAACTATGCTAAGCTTGTCAAAGTCGCTAAGCTCAAACAGGGCAAAGCTTGCGGTGACTACGCCCCAAGCAATGTAGCCCCAAGATATGAACACCTTGCGCTTACCGAGTCTGTCCGACAGCACGCCGCCGAAAATGGTGACGAGAGCCGCTACCACCGCGCTTGCCGCAACGGTTGCGCTGGTTGCCCAGCTTTCGGGTGTAATCTGCTTTTGAATGTAGGTGGAAAAATACATATTTTCCACCATCCAGGCAATCTGACCCATAAGTCCGAAAATGACGATGGACAGCCACACCTTTGCGCCAAGTTTGTTAGATTTCTTTACAACTAAATCTGCCATACGGGTTCTCCTGTTAAAATATATAATTTATTTTATCATAATACAATAGAAGTTTCAATACCAAACCGCTAAAAACTATTGAGGACATTGAAGTAGCCGAATTTCGGTCTAAACGTCGTACAAACTAAACTCTGTACAAAACGCCATTGATAACAGCAAACACTTAAGTTAAATATTAAAAAAATCCACCCCATATCGCAAAAAAGCTGATATGGGGTGAGGTTTTTTGAAATTTTGTTAAATTGTTGTTACGACAAGTACGTTCTAAAACTACTTCGTAAGCTCTTCAAGTTCGCTCAACGTATCTTGGAAGGACTTAGCAACGATGTCGAAAGGTTCACGGCTCATGAGGTCTACGCCTGCAACCTTGAGTTCGGACACGGGGTCCATGGAACCGCCGAGGGAAAGGAACTTCTTGTAGCTTTCCACTGCGGGAGCGCCTTCCTTCAAAATCTTTTCGGCGATGCACACTGCGGAAATGATACCAGTTGCATACTTGTAAACGTAGAACGCGCGGTAGAAGTGAGGGATACGCGCCCATTCGTACTTGATTTCGTCGTTGTGCTTTACCGATCTGCCGTAGTACATCTTGTTGAGTTCAAGATACTTTTGACACATAACGTCGGCTGTCAAGGGTTGTCCGCTCTCTACAAGCGCGTGAGAGATTTGTTCGAACTCGGCAAACATCGCCTGACGGTACATTGTGGTACGCAACATATCGAGGTAGTAGGAAAGCAAATATTTTTTCACGTTGGCATCCTTAACTGTACCAAGCAAATACTTGAGCAGTAGCACCTCGTTACAAGTAGACGCGACCTCTGCTACGAAAATCTTGTAGCCCTCTTTTGCAAACGGTTGAGCCTTGCAGCTGTAGTAGGTGTGCATGGAGTGACCCATTTCGTGCGCGATAGTGAAGATGTCGTGAGTGGTCTTTTGGTAATTCAACAGCATGTAGGGGTGAACGCCTGACACACCGCTTGAGTACGCGCCGCTACGCTTGGTGGGAGTTTCGCATACGTCAATCCAACGGTTGTTGAACGCTTCTTCCACTACGTCCAAGTAGTCCTTGCCGAGAGGAGCCAAGCCCTTCTTGACAAGCTCGCATGCCTCTTCGTATTCGCAGGAAATGTCGGCGTTTTCGAAAATGGGCACGTACAGGTCGTACATATTTAGTGTTTTTACGCCCATCAAACGCTTTCTAAGAGCAATGTACCTGTGCAGAGGCTTGAAGCTACGGTGCATGCACTTGATGAGGTTGTCGTACACCTTTTTGTCTACTTGCTCGTAGAATAGCGCCTTTTCCATTGCGCTGTCGAAGTTACGAGCCTTAGCTGAGAAGCAGTCGTTCTTCACACTGCCTTCGTACAGTCCTGCAAGGGTGTTGATTTTTTCGATATACGATTTGTAGTAGGTGGTAAACGCCTTTTTGCGTACCTTTTGATCCTTGTGCTGAAGCAACATCGAATAGGCGCCGTGACCGAGCTGCACTTTTTTGCCGTCTACGGTTATTTGCTCAAACTTGATGTCGCCGCTGTCAAGACGGTTGAACACTTCGTGGAACTGTCCGCTAAACGCGCCAACGCCTGCAAGCAGCTTTTCTTCCGCCTCGGACAAAATGTGCTTTTTACCCTTCAAAAGGTTAGTCAGTTGCACGTCATAGTCGGAAAAATCGGGGTCTGCGATAAACTCTTTCAAGCGCGCGTCGGACAGAGAGGACAATTCCGGCGAAACAAACGCCAACGCCTCGCTGTATTTTGTCAGCAAGCCGTGAATTTTGGAATAGCGCATCTGACGCTCGGGATCTTGAATGTCCGTGTCGTAGTCCATGTGAGCGTAGCCGTACAGCTTTTCAAACTTCAAATCAATTTCGTCCGACAGCTTCAAAAACTCAAGTAACGTGTCGCGCTCGCCCAATTTTCCTTGGTAGGCAACGAGCTTTTTGTATTCCTCGGACATTTCAACGAACGCCTTTTCCCAATCGGCGGGCGTCGGGAAAATGTCGCCCAAATTCCACTTGTATTTTTCGGGGATTTCACTACGTTTTGTGTAACTCATAATATTTCTCCTTTACTGATGTTTAGTTTTGCCTGTAAAAGCAGTCGGCAAAACGCAAATATGCAAATTTTGCTATATACATTATATTACAATATGGACAAGCAGTCAAGAGCCAATATCGAAACTTAGTAACTACAAACCAAACCTGTACGTTGTGACAATTAAATAAACCCAACTTTTCTATAAAAAAACCTTGACGAATCGTCAAGGATTTTTGATTATTTTGTTTGTTATTGATTGTGCCTATTTCGCCAAAGAAACTGCCACTGCGCAAGCAACGGTTGCGCCAACCATGGGGTTGTTGCCCATACCGATCAATCCCATCATCTCTACGTGAGCGGGAACGGAGCTGCTGCCCGCAAATTGAGCGTCACTGTGCATACGTCCGAGCGTGTCCGTCATGCCGTAGGAAGCAGGACCTGCCGCAACGTTGTCGGGGTGAAGAGTTCTGCCCGTGCCGCCGCCGCTTGCAACGGAGAAGTAGTTTTTGCCGTTTTCTTGACACCACTTCTTGTAGGTACCTGCAACGGGGTGTTGGAAACGGGTGGGATTGGTGGAGTTACCTGTGATAGATACGTCTACCTTTTCAAAGCGCATGATTGCTACGCCTTCGTTTACGTCGTCTGCGCCGTAGCAACGAACCTTTGCGCGTTCGCCGTCGGAGAATGCAACCTCGCGGACAATCTTCAGTTCGCCCGTGTAGTAATCATACTGCGTTTGTACATATGTGAATCCGTTAATACGAGAAATAATGTACGCTGCGTCCTTGCCAAGACCGTTCAAAATTACGCGGAGAGGCTTTTTGCGCGCCTTGTTGGCGTTGCGGGCAATACCGATAGCGCCCTCTGCTGCGGCAAAGCTTTCGTGACCTGCAAGGAATGCAAAGCAGTCTGTTTCTTCTCTAAGCAACATTGCTCCAAGGTTACCGTGTCCCAAACCAACCTTACGTTGGTCAGCGACGCTACCCGGAATACAAAACGCTTGAAGTCCGAGACCGATGCACTCGGAAACTTCCGCAGCTGTCTTTACGCCCTTTTTGAAAGCGATTGCGCAACCCAATGTGTACGCCCAAACTGCATTTTCAAATGCAATAGGCTGAACGCCCTTTACGATTTCTTCCACGTTTACGCCGTGGCTCAGGCACAGTTCGCGCGCTTCCTCGAGGGATTTGAGCTTGTATTGTTTAAGTTCGGAGTTGATTTTGTCTATTCTTCTTTCATAACCTTCAAATCTGATAGCCATTTTCCCTGTCCTCCCTTATTCGTTACGCGGAACTATGTATTTAGCGGCGTTTTCAAAACGACCGTAGTGTTTCTTTGCCTTTTCAAGTGCCTCGTTTGCCGAAACGCCTTCGGAAACAAGTTTCATCATTACGCCGAGATTGACGTATTCGTAACCGATGATTTCGCCATTTTTGTCCAAAGCCAAACGCGTTACGTAGCCTTCTGCCATTTCGAGGTATCTGGGACCCTTTACCTTAGTTGAGTACATTGTACCGACTTGACTACGAAGTCCCTTGCCGAGATCTTCAAGTCCTGCTCCGATGGGCAGACCGTCGTCGGAAAATGCCGACTGCGTACGTCCGTAGACGATTTGCAAGAACAGCTCGCGCATTGCAACGTTGATAGCGTCGCAAACAAGGTCGGTGTTGAGAGCCTCAAGGATTGTCTTGCCGGGCAGAATTTCCGCAGCCATAGCCGCCGAGTGAGTCATGCCGGAGCAACCTATCGTTTCAACAAGCGCTTCCTGAATTACGCCGTCTTTGACGTTCAACGTAAGCTTGCAGGTGCCCTGTTGAGGCGCGCAGCATCCGCAACCGTGCGTAAGACCGCTAATTTCGTTGATTTGCTTAACGGCAACCCACTTGCCCTCCTCGGGAATGGGGGCGGGACCGTGATTGCAACCCTTAGCAACGCATTGCATCAATTCTACTTCGTGTGAATATTGCATAGATTGTATGTCCTCCAAAGTTTTTTTTACACTATATATAAGTATAACACAATATACATTTTAAGGCAAGAACCTGCAAAAGTTTTGTTATTGGTAAACTTGATAAAGCCATAGATAAAACTTGTGGTTACGACCAATCCCACAACAACAAAACACTCCCTCGTTGTTAAGGGAGTGTTCTGATTTTAACTTAATTATAATTTCGTTGGTTGAAATTACTCTTGTTCGCTTTCGTCCGCTTCGCTTGCGCCTTCGGCGTCTGCTTCTGCGTTGTAACGTCCGTCGTCAACCTTTTGTTGTTTGGGTTTGATGAACAGAAGTACTACGATACCCACTGCGGAAAGTCCTGCAATTACGTACAAAACAATCTTCCAAACCTCAACGGGGGTTACGCCGGGATCCTTTTCCGGCAATACAACCTTAAGTTCAATTTCCGGCTTGTAAGGTTGACTGTCGTCAAGTTCGGAAACACCGTAGTAACCGTAGTTGTCTTTAACGGAAAATACAATTTTGTAAACGGCATAATCTGCAACGTCGCTTTCGAGCGGTGTGATAACGCCGCTGTCGGAAATGCAATCTTCGTATTTCTCGTCAACTACTCTCTCGCCGACTTCGCGCGTGCTGTCGTAAATAAGCACCCATTCGCCACTAACCTTTTTGTACACTTCATACGTTGCAGACCAAGAGGATGTGTCAGTTACCGTCAGCAGTGAGTTGGAAGAAATAGTAAATTTTACGCCGGCTGTCAAGCCGCTTTCTTCCTTGTCCGTTGCCGTACTGGACTTTTTGACTACGGGGTGAAGTTGGTCGTCAGCGTAGAGTTTCAACGTATAGTCAATTTCAACAAGTTGTTCGTCTGAATATTCGGGGTCGTCCAAATGCTCAAGGAAGTTGTCGTAGGTTGTTGCTATGATGTGTTCCTTGTCGTAGCCGGATTTGCTTACTTTCACGCCGTCTAACACTGCAAAACGGAACCACCATTCGCCTTCGGTGCTCAAATTGAAGGTGCTGTCAACCGCGCAGTAATCCCAGTCTTTCGTTTCCTTGTTGTAGTCGCCGTCAGGTCCGCAGTACATAAGATAGATTACGTCGTTTGCGTAGAAGGTAACTTCAACGTCTACGTATTCCGTTTTCTTGTCGCCTTCCTCTTCGCCATCGGCAGTTTCAGCGTCGTCATCGCCTTTCTCTTCTGTCTTAGGATCAAGCTTGATCCAGTTTGCAGTAACGGTAACGGCCTTTGCGGGCATGCTGAACTCAAAATCTTCAGGGAAGTTGTTGAACTTGGTAAACTCTACTACGTCGCAGCCGTCCCAACTAACCGTCCAACCCGAGAACTTGTAGCCTTCGATTTTCGGAGCTTTGTCAAGTTTTACGTGCTCGGTTTCGTGATGCTGAGCAACGTCGGGTTCTTTGGGAAGCTCTTCGCCCTCGCCTGCCACTATTCCTGATGCGGCGAAATTGTAATCGTACGTAAGGTTGTACGTGGTATCATCCGCCCAAACGTCGTCATCACCCTTAGCTTCATCCTTGAGTTCGATGTAGTTGATGCCATCAAAAAACATGTGAAGGAACTTGGCGCTCTTGTACCACACGACGTCATTGTCGCCGTCTTTTATCTTGCCGTCAAGCATAAACTTGTCGCTCATCACGATCTTTTTCAGATGTGGCAAAAATACCGTTGTCTTAAACGCTTCGTGTTGAAACGTAATAACACGCGCTTCAGCTTGGTCTTCGCCCTCACTCGGTTCCGTACTGCCGGGTAACTCCTCGGCAAAAGCAACGGCCGTTACTGAGAACATGCTCAAAATAAGTATGAGAGCAATCAAAATACTTAAAAATCTTTTCACAGTTATTCCTCCGAAGGACGTCTACCGTCCAACTTATGTGCGCGGCAAAAAATGCGTCTTTCACCGCATATGCAATTATTGTACATTTATTCGGCAAGATTGTCAACGATTTAATTATATATTTTATAATCCAAACTACCTAAGCTCACGGAAATCATTACGCATCACAGTTCACGGTTTTCTTAAAAACATAATTTGTTCGTTTCGCATACTGTAAATCATAGGGCGCAAATTCGCCCAACGTACTACGTGAAAAATAATGGAGATACTTCGTGACAATACTTACGGTGGCAACAACGGCAATCATTGTTTCTTTGGACAGCTTCGTGGCGGGATTTTCGCTGTCATTGAGCAAAAAGGCGAATCTCATTCTACCCTCGGCTGTAGCGCTCATCACACTTCTACTGTGTCTTGTTACCACTTTGGTCGGTTCCTTTTTGGAAAAATATTTGGGCAAAAACGTCGATTACTTTGGCGCGGCGCTACTGGGATTACTTGCAGTGATTAGCCTTGTACGTAAGGATGAGGAAAACACAACTCTCTCAACCGTTACGCTTGCAGAAAGCTGTACTATAGGATTTGCAGTAGGAATGGACGCCGCCGTTGCCAATCTGTCCTTGACAGGCGTAGGACTGATTGCCCCTCTCGTATTTGGCGTAACTCACTTTTTTACGGTGCTGCTCGGTCAAGTCCTTGCAAAAAAGGTTCAACTCAAACACACCAACGTCTTTACCGCAGTCGTACTGTTCGTATTGGCAATAACGAAAATAATATAATTTCAACCCATATCAGCATTTAAACAAAAAAGTCCCTTTACACTAAGGGACTTTTCCAATTTGTACGATTTAATACCCGAGCCTCCATTTAATCAAGGTCGTCCGTTGCAATCGGATTGGTAAAGAGAGGTACTCCGTCTTCCTCGCTGTCGTCGCTGTCGGAAAAGGTTTCGACGAATTTGCTTATTTCAAAGCGTTTCCACGGCTCGCTTTCGGGAGGATATGCCACAAAAACCATACGATTTTTCGATATGGGGTGGGAAAACTCAAGCCTGTACGCCCAAAGCGCAAGATTGTAGCCCTTGGCAAGAACGTCGCCGCCGTAGCGTACGTCACCGAAAACAGGACAACCGATAGCGGAAAACTGAACGCGAATTTGGTGACTGCGTCCTGTGCCTAACTGCACCTTGACAAGGCTTAGGTCTTGGTTACTTTCCAACACTTCGTAACTTAACTCTGCCCTCTTTGCGTTGTGGTCGCCAAACGTCGCTACGTAAACGTTGTTGGTCAGCGCGTTTTTCTTGAGGTAGTTGACGAGCGTTCCCTTTCTTTCCTTCGGCGCGCCCAAAACTGTTGCCAGATACTGCTTGGTCATTTCGCCGTCCACAATCTGCTTGGACAGTCGCTCCGCCGCCTTGCTGTTTTTTGCAAACACCATAACTCCACCCGTAGGTCTGTCCAAACGGTGAACAAGTCCGAGATAGACGTTGCCCAGTTTTGCATATTTGTCCTTTATGTATTGTTTTAGCAGCGACAGCAAATCGAGGTCGCCGCTCGCGTCCGCTTGAGAGGGAATGTTTTGCGGCTTCACCACTACCAAAATACTGTTGTCCTCGTGCAAAATAGCCACATCATCCATTGTAAAAGTTCTACTCATTGTTTGCTCCTTTGTTCACTTGCGCATATTTGCCAACAAACAGTCCGCTTGCTCCGCAGGGTAACACCGTACCCTCGTCAGTGGGTAAGCACACCTCATAAGCGGCAACGCTTCCTTCGCGCGGTACGGTTAGCTTCAAAAGATTACTTAAAACAGCAGGCTGCAAACCCGTCGTGTAGGAATTGAGCAACACAAACAGCGGATTATCGCTCAACACTTCGCTACACAGTTGCAGGAAGTCGAAAATGTCCCGTTCAATCTTCCATTCCTCGCCGTTTGCGCCCCGTCCAAAGCTGGGTGGGTCGAGAATTATGGCATCGTAACGGTTGCCCCGGCGAATTTCCCGCTTTACAAACTTGCGACAGTCGTCCACGATGTAGCGCACGGGCTTTTCACTCAAACTGGACAGTGCAACGTTTTCCTTTGCCATTTCCACCATGTTTTTGGCGGCGTCCACGTGACACACGCTTGCGCCTGCGGATAGACACGCCACAGTCGCCCCGCCCGTGTAGGCGAATAGGTTAAGCACGCTAATGGGTCTGCCCGCATTTTGAATAAGGTCAATCATGGTCGCCCAGTTGGCTGCTTGCTCGGGGAAAAGCCCAGTATGCTTGAAGTTCATTGGGCGCACGTTGAATTTGAGATTGCGCCAACCTACAACCCAACTTTCGGGCAGCTTCCTGTCAAATTCCCAGTGTCCGCCACCGCTACTGGAGCGAATATACCGAGCGGCAGGTTTTACTACTGTGTGTAACGGCTTTGCTGCATGCCAGATGACCTGCGGATCGGGACGTAGCAACACCACGTCCTTCCACCGCTCCAACTTTTCGCCGTCACCTGTGGCAATTATCTCATAATCTTTCCATTCGTTGTTGATTTTCATAAATTATTTGCTTTTCGATAGTTTGAGATACAGGCGTTCGCCGTTGATTTCCCAACGTTTTACGAAGCTGCCACCGCGAACGCGTATCAGTTTATCCTTGTCAAGGTCAAGCTCCAGCTTGAAAACAGGGTTTATAGTCGTCGAGACAACCTTGTCTGCAAGACAGCCGTCAAAAATATCCTGCGTGTGTCTACTAATTACGCCTGAGAGCTTTCTGTTTGTAGAATAACCAACGGTGATACGGTCGGTAACTACAAAATCGCACTCCTTACGCATAGTTTGAATTTTGGACACGATTTCGCGCACCAAACCCTCCTCTTTTAGCGATTTGGTGAGTTTTACGCACAGAGCCACGGTGTCGCCATGGTCGGACACAACGGAATAGCCTTCCTTGTCCTTGGTTGAAATGAGCAAATCGCTTTCCGTTACCTCTACCGACTCGCCGTCGAGGTCAAACACGTGTTTTCCGCCGTTTTTGACGTTGTTGACAACCGTCGCGGCTTTTTCGCCAAGCGTTGCGAAGGTTTCACGGATTTTGCCGAGCAGCTTGCCGTACTTGGGTCCAAGCGTTTTGAGTTGAGGCTTGATTTCGTAGTCTGCAAACCTGTCCGCCGACTTGACCTTTACAATTTGCTTAACATTTAGCTCGTTTTGGATGATTTCCTTCATTTCGTCGTCCAGTCTTGCGTTGGTTGCGACGTACATTTTGGAAAGAGGCTGACGGTTCTTGACGTTGGCAGCATTACGCGCGGAACGTCCGAGAACGACCAAATCAAGCACCTTTTCCATAGTCTTGTTGAGCTTGGCGTTGATATATTTTGCGTCTGCCTTGGGGAAATCGCAAAGGTGAACCGACTTCGGCGCATCGTCGAAACAATTGGCAGTTATATTTTGGTAAATGCTTTCGGAAATAAAGGGAACGAACGGAGCGGACACCTTGACAAGCGTATCGAGCACCGTGTACAAAGTCATGTACGCAGCCTCTTTGTCTGCCGTCCACTCACTGCCCCAATAACGCTCACGGCAACGTCTAACGTACCAGTTGGATAGCATGTCAGTAAACTTTTCTATTGCGCGGGCAGATTCGGTTATTTCGTATTTTCCTAACCCCATGTCAACGTTTTTGACAAGTTGGTTGACTTCGGACAAAATCCACCTGTCCATCAAAGTAAGCTTGCACTTAGACAAATCGTACTTACTCGGGTCGAAGTCGTCAATGTCTGCGTACAGCACGTAGAAGGCGTAGATGTTCCAAAGCGTACCAAGGAACTTTCTTTGCATTTCGGAAACAGCCTCGTCGTAATAGCGACTTGGGAGCCATGGCGCGCTTGACGTGTAGAAATACCAACGCACCGCGTCTGCGCCTTGTTTGTTGAAGCTATCCCATGGGTCTACGACGTTGCCCTTGTGCTTGGACATCTTTACGCCGTGCTCGTCGCCTACAAGCCCCAACACGATACAGTTACGGAAGGGAGCCTTGTTAAACAGCAACGTTGACACGCCGATTAGCGTGTAGAACCAGCCTCGCGTCTGATCCACCGCTTCGCTGATGAAGTCAGCGGGGAAGTTGCGTTCGAACAGTTCTTTGTTTTCAAACGGGTAATGGAATTGCGCGTAGGGCATGCTGCCGCTGTCAAACCAACAGTCAATAACTTCAGGCGTGCGAACGTACTCGCCGCCGCAGTCGCAGCTCCACTTGCAGTCGTCAATGAAGGGACGGTGAAGCTCGATGTTCTCACTGCAACCGCATTTTTCGGCAAGTTCCTTGCGCGAGCCAATCACGTGAATTTTGCCGCATTTGTTACAAATCCAAATGGGCAACGGCGTTCCCCAGTACCTGTCGCGGGAAATACCCCAGTCAATGACGTTTTCGAGGAAGTTGCCCATACGTCCGCTGCCGATTGTGGGCGGAATCCAGTTGATTGTGGAATTGACCTTCAGCAGTTCATCCTTGATTGCCGTCATCTTGATAAACCAAGATTTGCGCGCGTAGTAGATTAGCGGAGTGTCGCAACGCCAGCAATGAGGATAGCTGTGCTCAAACATGAGTTCGGAATGCAGCAGTCCGCGATTTTTGAGGTCGGCAAGGATAGCTTTGTCCGCGTGCTTGCAGAATACGCCTGTCAATTCACCGCAATTTTCCACAAACTTGCCGTCCTCTCCCACGAGTTGAACGAGAGGCAAATTGTAACGTCTGCCTACGTTTGCGTCGTCCTCACCGAATGCGGGAGCAATGTGCACTATTCCCGTGCCGTCGGTGAGCGTTACGTAACCGTCGTTTGTGACGTAGTAGCAGTCCTGTCCCTGAACGTCGGCGTAGGTAAACAGCGGTTTGTAGTGTACGCGCTCGTACTCGCTGCCCTTCTTGCAGTCAACGACTGTGTAGCTGCCATCTTCAAAGTGTTTGTCAACCAAATCCTTTGCAAGAATGTAGCGTTTGCCGTCACTTTCTACCGTTACGTAGTCGTATTCGGCATTCATACACAATGCAACGTTACTTGGCAACGTCCAAGGTGTTGTCGTCCAAGCAAGAAAATAGGTGTTTGGCTCGTCTACCAACTCGAAACGCGCAACGGCAGACTTTTCTTTGACATCCTTGTAGCCCTGCGCCACTTCGTGCGACGAAAGAGCCGTACCGCAACGGGGGCAATATGGTACAATTTTGAAACCCTTGTACAGCAAACCCTTGTCGTAGATGGTTTTCAACGCCCACCACTCAGACTCGATGTAGTCGTTGTCGTAGGTAACGTAGGGGCGCTCCATATCTGCCCAGTAAGCCACGCGGTCAGAAAGCTGCTCCCACTCGCCCTTGTATTTCCACACGGATTCCTTGCACTTCTCGACGAAAGGCTCAATGCCGTACGCCTCGATTTGCTTTTTGCCGTCGATGCCGAGTAGCTTTTCCACTTCCAGCTCAACGGGCAGACCGTGCGTGTCCCAACCGGCTTTTCGAAGAACGTTTTTGCCTTTCATTACTTGATAGCGGGGAATTAAATCCTTAATTGAACGGGTCAGAACGTGACCTATGTGCGGTTTGCCGTTTGCTGTCGGCGGACCGTCGTAGAACGTGAAGCTACCGTCGCCTTTTGCTGCGGTTTGCTCGAAAATCTTGTTGTCCTTCCAAAATTTCAGTACTTTCTTTTCCCTGTCAACGAAATTCAACGAACTGTCGACCTTTGTGTATTTGGACATTTTGCCTCCTGTAAATAAAAAAATGGCATGTTTGAAAAACAAGCCATTTTAGGTAGTTACCATTTCAAACAGGTACGTTTTCACATATGCGTATACGTGAAGGTTATACCGCGCGCCAAGATAACGGAGCGCTTGCCGCACTTTTCTACTTTCGCTTCCCGCAAAAATTGCCCGAGTTCGAAAAGTGTACTCGCAGGGTGATGGCTTTCGGACAAATCGGACGAACCTTGCACCGTTTGGTTCGCTCTCTGGGCAGATTTACTTCCGCAGTCTTGTCCCTGCTCAAACGTATTTACTATTTATATTAACTTTATTCTAACAAAATATAATAAAAATTGCAAGTAATTTTACTTTTCTTTCTTTTCGAGTTTGCGTTTGTTGCCCTTTTCGTCCATGACGTAGGTGTTGTCAAGTACCTGCACTACGCCTTGACGCCACTCGGCAACGTACTCTTGACGGAGTTGTTTTTGTTCCGCCCTTTCCTCCTCAGTCAGTCCTTCGGGAGTTTTGCTCTTTTGGGCAAGTTCGTTGATACGCTTTATTTTTTCCTCTAACATGGTTGAATTTCCTTTTTGCAAATAATATATAAATAGTATCACACATATGCGCAAGTGTCAATCTGTACAGCAATCCTATTCATCTTAACCACTCACCGCCTTGACTTGCCACTAATTCTATTTCTTGCCGCAACACATTACGAACGCCGAAATATCTCGGTAAGGTTATATAGATAATACTTTTGATACCACAAGTTCAATTTGCAATTCAACAAGAGGCGGGAGCGTTTCACTCAAAGTTTTCTGCAACGAGTACACGACAAAATACGCCACTTATAAATACTTGCAAAATTCGTGCGACTGTTGTATAATGTCGTTACTGCGCTAAGCGGGGAGCTAGCGGTGCCCTGTTACTCACAATCCGCTACAGTGGGGCTGAATGTTGCAGGCGGCTTTCGGCGTGGAAAGCTGGAATCGGCAAGGAGTGTTGATACCAAGGTCTTGTGCAACGTGACACTGTAAACCGTGTCAGGATGGGGACATAGCAGCACTACGCAGTTCGAGCGTGTGCCACAAGGAAGCTTTGGAGTAGCCACCTACCGAGATACCGTTTCGGCGTCGTCTGTCAACTGCAAATGCGCAGTATTTGCAAAATATACGGCTGTTACAATGACGTAACAGCCGTTTTTTTCAAAAAAAATGAATATGGGGTGGGAATTTTACACTAATTTACCTATCTCTTTTTTGAGGCGGTTGATAATTTTCTTTTCAAGACGGGAAATGTAGGACTGTGAAATTCCGAGTAAATCAGCGACTTCCTTTTGCGTGCGTTCGTCTTCGCCGTCCAAGCCGAAACGCATTTCTATTATTTGTTGCTCGCGTTTAGACAGGCGCGACAAGCCCTCCTCAAGCAGCTGCCTTTCTACTTGACTTTCCACGTGCGTGTAGATTGCGTCGCTGTCAGTACCCAAAATGTCGGCAAGCAGTAATTCATTTCCCTCGCCGTCCACGTTTAGCGGTTCGTCAAGACTTACCTCCGCCTTGCGCTTGGACAGTTTCCTGAGATACATCAATATTTCATTTTCAATACAGCGACTGGCGTAGGTAGCAAGCTTGATTTGCTTTTCCGGCTTGAAGCTGTTGATTGCCTTGATAAGTCCTATCGTGCCCACGGACACAAGGTCTTCCATATCAAGTCCACTACTTTCAAATTTCTTAGCAAGAAACACTACAAGCCGCAAATTGTGTTCTACAAGCTTGTCTTTAGCGGCGACGTCACCGTTACTGATTTTCACAAGTAAGTCACTTTCCTCCTCGGCAGACAAAGGATGAGGCAGCGCTTCCGAGCCACACAGGTAATGCACTGCTTTTTGCGACAGCGACAGTTTGTCCAGTAGCTTTTTAAGAAAATCAATTAGTTTCATTGTACACCTCCGCAAAATTCATTGGACAGTAGAACGTTGTAGACAGTTTGACATTTTTCCGCGGGCAACGCCAAATACACCTCTTTTTCCACGCCGTTGCAGGCAACTTTCGCCCTGACTGCCTGTACCGTTTTGCTACCTGCAACTGTAGTAACGGTTACGGCAACAGCTCTGTCTTTTAGGACTTCCGCTGCAAAATAGTCGGCAAACCCGTTAAACTTTTTGGTTACGAAACACACGGGAACGCCGTCATGCGTTAACGTGTTTCCACTGTCGCAAAAGCCGCTAAGACGGTAGGTTTTGTTGAGCGTCACGACAATTTTTGCCATATGGGGCGCGATTTTTTTGACTTGTCGGACGTAAAACACAACACTGTAACACAAAAATGCAACAAGTGCCACCGCCAATACGTACACAAACAGCGGCACGTTGAGTTGATAGTACTCACCGCTTTCCGTCAGGTAATCCACCTTGAAAAGGTTGAATAATCCAACGATAGCCCCACCTAAGACAAAGGTATATGCAACCGTCAGCAAAATATGCCAAAAAAGTTTCTTGCCAAAGCCAACAACGACAATACACATGGTTACAAGACACACTGTTTTGACAAGATACGTCCCATACCCCGTAACGTACACGCTTACAACGGCGCACGCAGCCCCAACGCAACCTCCAAGTAATACTCGGTACTTCCTGTAAGGTATTTTGAGCGTAATTGCAGCCGCCCAAAGCAAAAGTGTATCTATTACAAGATTGTCTAATATGACGTACTCGACGTAGACGTTCATGCCACTATTGTAAAGACTAAAAACGGAAAATTTCTGCAAAGTTTTGTAGTAGGTCACACTTTTTTGTCACCTACGGCAAATTAAAAATTATTTTCAACACAAAAAAAGGACACACTGCTTTGACAGTGTGTCTTTATTTTTTTACGAAATAAATATTTTTCTTTTTTTACGCGTCTGCTTCATATTCGCGATAAATCTTGCCTTCCACGTAGGGCGTGGGGTCAACGTGTTCGCCGTTGACGGTAACCTCAAGGTGAAGGTGAGCGCCGTCCTTGAATTCGGTTCTTGCAGACGTGCTTGCATACCCGATTACTTCGCCTTGCTTCACTACTTCACCCTTTTGCACCTGTACGTTAGTAAGAGACGCGTAGGTTGCAATTACGTTGTCACCGTGGTCGATTACAACGTAACTACCGATGCCGTAGGTGGAGTCCGATTCAATAACAGTTCCGTCGAACATTGCCGTAACGCTTGCGTTGTCCGCTGCCAATAGGTCTAACGCTTGGTGAGCGCTATATTCTTTCAAAGTGGGCTTGTACACGCATTTAACTTTAACGCCGTCGGTGTACTCTAAGCTTATGCCGGTGTAGGCGACAGGCGATTTGAAGAACACTTGCACCTTGTCCTTTACGGGCGGGTTGGGACGGTCATCGCTGGGGTCAGAGTTGCCGGGCTTGTCATCGTTGGGGTTGTTCACAACAGGACCGTCGGGGATTGCTGCGTCTCGAGTGAGGGTTACTGCAAGTACTACCGCAGTGATTGCCAACACGCAAAAGATTAGCAACAGTAACGCCGCGTTGTTGCGTAGAAATCTTCTAAATTTGCTTGGTTGTTTTGTACTGTTCATTAGATGCCTCCAATATTTATTTGATGAGATTTTTCCCTTTTTGCGGCAAAATATACCTATAGACTCGGGTGATTCGCCTCTATGTATGTTGCAAACGCGTCTTCCTTTTCATGTCAAAGGTCAGTACTCGCCCAGTATCAACGGACTGCCAACTGTTACGACTCCGTCCTTGTAGGCAATTTGCGCGTTGACGGTTTGTCCGTCTATCACCACGCCGCCGCTGATTTTTGAGCTTAGACCGCACACAACGTTGACGCCGCTAACTGTGTAGCTGTCGGTGACTGTAAGGTTGAGAAGCTTGACGATACGGTCAACGTCCTGCTTGCTTCCGCTAAAGCTGACACTAATTCCGTCCACTCCTTGACACTTTGTGAGTAGATTTTGCATCTCGTCAACGTTGCCTTGAACCATCAGACCGCTACCCAAGCTAATGCCATCAAGTTCCGACTGCCGACAGTAGATTGACACCGTGCCGTCAGACGTGATGTCTGAGACGTAGCTACTAAAATCCCGTGGCATAAAGTAGGTCAGTCCGCCCGCTATCACCAGCGTCAAAATTAAAACCACAAAAAAACGTTTCATAATCTCACCGCCAACATTGTTGACAGATTGCAAGTCAAAAATACCTGTGAATTTGAAACAAATAAAAAAGGAATTATTCAACGAATGTCTTAGCTAAAATTGAAAATATATAAACACTTAATTGAAATATAATGAAAGCAAAAATAAGAAATGGGGTAAGAAAAGTTGAATTTTCCTACCCCATGTTTACTTTTTTATTAGTTTTATTTTAGAAATCAGTTGTTTGAAACAAGATGTTGCGGTGTTTCAACGTGCACTGAGTAGTGAAACAAGTCCGTCAATCATACAGTTTTGATACGGGCAAATCGGTATAAACTCTTTCGATTGCCTCGGCGAAAACGTCGGCAATGCTGACTACCTCTATCTTGTCAATACGTTTGCTTTCGTTGAGTTCGATGGTGTCCAACACTATTACCTTGGACAATACGCTGTTAGAAAGCCGTTCAATTGCAGGACCGGACAGCACTGCGTGAGTGCAGCATGCAATGACTTCCTTTGCACCGTGTTCCATCAGCGCCTGCGCGCCTTGGCAAATTGTTCCGCCCGTGTCAATCATGTCGTCCAGCATTAAGCAAGTCCTACCCTTGACGTCGCCGACGACGTTCATCACTTCCATTACGTTTGCCTGCGGACGGCGCTTGTCGATGATGGCGAGAGGAGCATTGAACTTGGACGCCATAGCGCGCGAACGCACCACGCTGCCCGTGTCGGGGCTGACAATAGTCAAATTCTTCGGTTCGCCGCACTTTTTGATGTGTCGGGTCAAGACAGGCATACCGAAAAGGTTGTCAACGGGAATGTTGAAAAATCCCTGCACCTGACTGCTGTGCAAATCCATAGTAAGAACCCTGTTGGCGCCTGCCGTTTGTAAAATATCGGCGACAAGTTTGGCTGAAATAGGGTCGCGGGAATGCGCCTTGCGATCCTGACGGGCGTAACCGAAGTAGGGAATTACAGCAGTAATTCTGCCCGCAGAAGCGCGTTTGCATGCGTCGATAATCAGTAGTAGCTCCATCAAATTGTCGTTTACAGGCGTGTTGGTGGACTGTACGATAAAGACGTCGCAACCGCGCACCGATTCCTTCATGTTTACACTCGTTTCCCCGTCGGAAAACTTGCCCACTTCAAGCTGACCCAATTCGAGGTCGAGCTGCGAGCAAATGGCTTTGGCTAATTTTTGACTGGAATTACCTGCAAAAATTTTGATTGCGCCGTGTATTTGATTGAGCATAACACTCCCCTACCTTGCTTTTGTAGTACATTTTAATTTTATATTCTACTGCGCAAAGTGTCAACTGATTAACGCGTCACATAACAGTATTGTTTCATTGAATCACAATATGTAACGCCCCAAAGTTTTACATTTGGGGCGTCGGTTCAGCTTTTTACTTGTGAACGTAGTCTTTGCAGTAGTGAGCCGTTTCGCAATCATCACAGGGCGTAACGGTTATTTGCGACAGTTTGCAACAATCTTGCGCGTTGTCGTGATACTTGCAAGCGCAAACGTCACACAAAATAGTTTGTTGGTTTTTCATAATTCACCTCCTGCTAACAGTTTGCTCAATTTGAAAGCAAACAATACTTATTGACTAACCAAGCGATTGGGTATATAATAATATCATACAACTGAAATATCTGACAAAAGACGCATTGATACGCTGTCTTTTGCAAGGAGGATATATGAAAATACTTCTTACACAGGACGTAAAAGGACAAGGCAAAAAAGGACAAATCATAAACGTTTCCGACGGATACGCAAACAACTTTCTGCTGAAACGTGGCTTAGGCGTAGTTGCAACCGCCGACAAAATCAACTCGGCGGAGATACACAACAAGGCGGTAGAAAAGCAAAAGGCAGCTGAACGTCAACAGGCGCAAGAGGACGCAAACCGTCTGAAAGGTCAAACTGTAAGAATTGTCGCCGCTACCGGTTCGCAGGGCAAAATGTACGGAAGCATTACCAACAAGGAAATCGCCGAAGAACTGACGAAAATGGGCTACACCGTTGACAAAAGACAGGTTGTATTAAAAGACCCCATCCGCGCAACAGGTAACTACACTGCTACCGTCAAGCTGTACGCAGAAATCTCCACCACCATCAATATTATTGTAGAATAATTGATTTTTTCCACCCCATATTGAGAAATCAACAAATACTCCTCAGTCAAGAGGGGTATTTTTGTTTATCGCAACATTAGACGATTGTCGAAATATTCCAATAATGGAAAAGAAAGTTTATTGATTTTTTTAATACTTGTCTTAATTACAACAAAAACAAACAAGCCCAGTAACGTTACTGAGCTTGTTTTGTTTAGTTAAAATTTAGATACTGCTAAAACCAATAGAATCGGCTATGCTGCGCTTATTCCTCTTCCTCGTCGGTGACAACGCGGGGAACAAGCTCCATTTCGCGGTATTGATTGAGTCCTGTACCTGCGGAAATCATCTTGCCGATGATTACGTTTTCTTTCAAGCCGTACAGGGGGTCGCACTTGTTCTTGATTGCCGCTTCCGTCAAAACTCTTGAAGTTTCTTGGAAGGATGCTGCCGACAGGAAGCTGTCCGTTGCCAAGCTTGCCTTGGTGATACCGAGCAAAATCTGCTTAGCCTTGGGAGGTACGCGATCCTCTTCTGCAGCCTTGTCGCTTTCCGCAAAGAACTTGAAGATGTCAACAATCTCGCCCGGCAAGAAATCCGTTTCGCCAGAGTCCTCAATACGAACCTTGCGAAGCATTTGACGGACGATGACCTCAACGTGCTTGTCGTTGATTTCAACACCGTTGGAACGGTAGGTTGCTTGTACTTCCTTGACAAGGTACTCTTCTACTGCTCTCAGTCCCTTGGTTGACAACAGGTCTTGCGGGTAAATTGAGCCTTCGGTAAGGGGAGTACCGCTTTCCACCGTGTCGCCGTCGTGCACTCTGATACGCGACGTGTACGGAATTGCGTATTCGGTAACCTTGCCGTTAGCGTCCGTTACTTGAACGAGTTTTCTGTCCGTATTGGTCGGAATTGTAACCGTACCGTTTACTTCGCAGATTACCGCGCAGCCCTTGGGTTTACGCGCTTCGAACAACTCTTCAACACGCGGCAAACCTTGCGTGATGTCGTCGGCTGTTGCAACACCGCCGGTGTGGAACGTACGCATTGTAAGCTGTGTACCCGGTTCACCGATGGATTGCGCTGCAATTACGCCAACCGCTTCGCCGAGGTTTACGGGCTTGCCTGTTGCCATGTTGCTACCGTAGCACTTGCAGCATACGCCGTGTTCGCTGCGGCATGTCAAGACTGTTCTCATGTACAGCTTGTCAATACCAGCCTTTACGATTTCACGAGCGAGGTCGTCGTTGATCATTGTGTCGCCGTGGCAAATAAGTTCGCCTGTTACGGGGTTTACAACGTCGTCAATTACGTACTTACCGATGATACGGTCTTCGAACTTCTCGATGATTTCGTCCTTACCCGAACCGCGGAAAGCCTCAATCCACATACCTTGCGGACGGGAGCCTGCCGAGCAGTCCTCTTCGCGAACGATAACGTTTTGCGCAACGTCTACCAAACGACGGGTCAAGTAACCCGAGTCTGCCGTCTTCAATGCCGTGTCGGCAAGACCTTTACGTCCACCGTGCGAGGAAATGAAGTACTCAAGTACGCTCAAACCCTCACGGAAGCAAGCCTTAACGGGCAATTCAATGGTACGTCCACTGGGGTCGCTCATCAAGCCGCGCATTCCGCAAAGCTGACGAATCTGGTTCATGCTACCGCGGGCGCCCGAGTCCGCCATCATCCAGATGGGGTTGTCCTCTTCCATTACGTTCTTAACCAACGTTTCCACTTCGCTTGCGGCGTCCTTCCAAACGTCGATTACCGACTTGTAACGCTCGTTTTCCGTCAGGAAGCCTTCGTTGTAGCTGTCTTCAATTGCGATGACTTGTTTTTCGGCAGCGGAAAGAATACTCTTCTTCTGCTCGGGAATGTTCATGTCGAACACGCTTGTAGTGAGACCTGAAATCGTGCTGTACTTGTAGCCGAGAGCCTTGACGTTGTCAAGCATGGTAGCCGTGGGAGTTGTTCCGCGCAGCTTGAAGCACTTTTCAACAATTTGAGAAAGTTGCTTTTTGCCCACCAAATAGCTCTTGGGGTTGCCAATCATATCCTTGGTGAGGTTCTTTTGAATGCCGAGCGTGCGGCGTTCCAACGTCTTTTGAGCCAAAACCTCGGGGTCGCGAATAGTTTCTGCGTCAATACGTTCTGCGCTGCTGTCTGCGTAGTCGTAATAAATTGCTTGGCAGAAGATCAAACGTCCGACAGTTGTCCAAATCTTGCTACCGTCCTCAAGCTGAATGTTGACGACGGTGTGCAACGTGATGTCGTGAGCGACGTACGCCTCGTAAGCCTCGTCAAAGCTACTGTAGAACTTAGCCTTACGGAGCAGCTCTACTTCCTTGTCCGTCAAAGCGCGATCTTTACGAGTTTCGTCGTACAGCTCGATGATTTTCTTGGTTTCATCGACGTCGCAACGAACGGTTGTGAGATAGTAGCAGCCCAAAACCATGTCCTGAGTGGGAGAAATAACCGGCTTACCGTCAGAAAGCTTCAAAATGTTGTTTGCAGCAAGCATCAAATATCTTGCTTCCGTTTGCGCCTCGATAGAAAGAGGTACGTGTACTGCCATTTGGTCGCCGTCGAAGTCGGCGTTGAATGCGGTACATGCCAATGGGTGCAATTTGATTGCTCTACCTTCGATAAGCACCGGCTCGAATGCCTGAATAGACAGTCTGTGCAGCGTGGGCGCGCGGTTGAGCATTACGGGATGGTCCTTGATGACGTTTTCCAAAATGTCCCAAACCTTGTCGTCTGCGCGTTCTACGCGTTTTTTAGCCGATTTGACGTTGTGGCACTGTCCGCTTTCCACAAGCTTTTTCATAACGAAGGGCTTGAACAGCTCCAGCGCCATTTCCTTGGGAATACCGCATTGGTGAAGCTTTAGCTCGGGACCTACTACGATAACGGAACGGCCTGAGTAGTCAACACGCTTACCGAGCAGGTTTTGACGGAAACGGCCTTGCTTACCGCGGAGAAGTCCAGACAGGGATTTAAGCTCGCGGTTGCCTGCGCCCGTTTGCGGACGCTTGCTGCGGCTGTTGTCAAGAAGGCTGTCAACGGCATCCTGAAGCATACGCTTTTCGTTGTTGATAAGAATTTCAGGAGCGTTAATCTCAATCAGTCTCTTGAGGCGGTTGTTGCGGTTGATAACTCGTCTATACAAGTCGTTCAAATCGCTCGTTGCGTATCTGCCGCCGTCAAGGGGCACCATTGCTCTGAGTTCGGGAGGCAAAACGGGCAATACCGTCAAAATCATCCATTCGGGACGGTTGCCACTCTTGCGGAACGCTTCAACGATGTCCAAACGCTTGATTGCGCGTACTTTTTTAGCGCCTTGATTGCTTTTTGCAAGGGATTCACCCTTGTCTTTGCTTTGGCTGTTCTTTGCCAAAATTTCGCGCAGTTCCTTGGCTTCCTGCTCAAGGTCTATGTTTTGCAGCAGTTCTCTGACTGCCTCTGCGCCTGTTCCCGCGCGGAAATTCAACGTGGGGTCTTCCTTAGCCTTTGCTTGCGCCTCGCGGTACTCGCTCATAGAAAGAATTTGCTTGTACTGCATTCCGCTTTGCATGGGGTCGATTACCACGTAGCTTTGGAAGTTGATAAGTTGCTCCAAGTACTTGGGCGACATATCCAGAATAAGTCCCATTCTGGAAGGCGTGCCTCTGAAGTACCAAATGTGCGATACGGGCGCAGCAAGTTCGATGTGACCCATACGCTCGCGACGTACCTTGGATTTGGTAACCTTGACGCCGCACTTTTCGCATACTACGCCCTTGTAGCGTATACGCTTGTATTTGCCGCAGTGACATTCCCAGTCCTTGACGGGTCCGAAAATTCTTTCGCAGAACAGACCGTCCTTTTCGGGTTTTTGCGTGCGGTAGTTGATTGTTTCGGATTTCTTCACTTCGCCGTAGGACCACTCGCGAATCTTTTCGGGAGACGCGATACCGATTTGAATACTGTCAAAATCGTTCATAAGTCCTGTACGCGCCAAAGTGTTGGAACGCAACGTTGATATTGATTGACCTGTAATTGTAGCTTCGTTACTCATTTACGTTACCTCCCTTTTTATTCTTCGTCGTCATCGCCGAACAAGTCGTCAATGTCGTCCTCGTCTTCGTCGTCACTGTCGCCGTTCAGTGCGTCTAACAGGCTGTCCAAACCGTCGTCGTCAAGATTTTCCTCATCTTCGAACTCATGTTTGTCGCCGTCATCTTCGCTACCAAACAGACTGCCCAAAGCGTCCTCTTCGTCATCGTCAAACAGACTGTCAAGACTGAAGTCGTCGTCCTCGTCGGTGAAGCTTTGCTCGTGAACGCCCTCAAGAGAAATTTCGTCCTCTTCGTTGAAGTCGTGCATAGCTTGCTTGCGATCTTCGCGCTCTGCCTGCATGATTTCGTTGTAGTCTGCCTCGTCGTCAGTGCTGTCGCGTACGATAATCTCTTCCTTGTTGGCAGAAAGTACCTTAACGTCCAATGCCAGTGATTGCAATTCCTTGATAAGCACCTTGAAGCTTTCGGGAATACCGGGATCGGGAATGTTCTCGCCCTTGACGATTGCTTCATACGTCTTTACACGGCCCACCACGTCGTCGGATTTGACTGTCAAGATTTCTTGCAAAACGTTTGCCGCGCCGTAAGCTTCCAATGCCCACACTTCCATTTCACCGAAACGCTGTCCGCCGAATTGCGCTTTACCGCCCAAGGGCTGTTGCGTAACAAGGCTGTAAGGACCTGTGCTTCTTGCGTGAATCTTGTCGTCTACCAAGTGAACGAGCTTCAGGTAGTACATGTAGCCTACAGTAACTCTGTTTTCAAAGGGTTCGCCCGTACGGCCGTCGTAAAGTTGGACTTTACCGTCAACTTTGCCAGTAACGGGGTTAACCATGCCGTTTTCTTCAAACAAACGGCGGATTTCTTCCTCGCTTGCTCCGTCAAATACGGGGGTTGCGATGTTCCAGCCAAGCATTTTGGAAATTAGTCCCAAGTGAACTTCCAATACCTGACCGATATTCATACGTGAAGGAACGCCCAAGGGGTTCAACACGATTTGAAGCGGAGTTCCGTCCTCCATGAAGGGCATATCTTCTTCGGGCAGTATACGGGATACAACGCCCTTGTTACCGTGACGGCCCGCCATCTTGTCGCCGACACTGATTTTACGCTTTTGCGCTATGTACACGCGAACAAGCTTGCTAACGCCGGGGTCAAGCTCGTCCTTGTTTTCGCGGGTGAACACCTTGACGTCAACTACGATACCGCCTTCACCGTTAGGAACGCGGAGTGACGTATCACGGACTTCTCTTGCCTTTTCACTGAAGATTGCGCGGAGCAGTCTTTCTTCGGGTGTCAAATCCGTTTCGCCCTTGGGGGTTACTTTACCAACGAGAATGTCGCCGGGGTGCACCTCTGCGCCAATACGAATGATACCGTTTTCGTCGAGGTCTTTCAAAGCGTCTTCGCCGACGTTGGGAATGTCGCGGGTGAATTCCTCGGGTCCAAGTTTGGTTTCGCGGCTTTCAATCTCGTGTTCCTCAATGTGGATTGAGGTGAACGCGTCTTCTTTTACGAGGCGTTCGGAAAGCAGAACCGCGTCCTCGTAGTTGTAGCCTTCCCAAGTCATGAAGCCAATCATCATGTTACGACCGAGAGCAAGCTCGCCGCCGTCGGTGCTGGGTCCGTCTGCAAGAACCTGACCCTTTTCAACGCGTTCGCCTGCTTTGACGATAATCTTTTGATTGATGCAGGTGCCTTGGTTAGAGCGTACAAACTTTTTAAGCGTGTACTCCTTGAGGGTACCGTTGTCGCCTTGTACGATAATCTTGTTATCGGAAGCTCTGAGCACCACGCCTGCCTCTTCGGCAATGACCATTACGCCGCTGTCGTAGGCTATGCGCGCCTCGATACCCGTTGCAACAATGGGCGCTTCGGGGCTGATAAGGGGCACAGCCTGACGTTGCATGTTAGATCCCATCAACGCGCGGTTGGTGTCGTCGTTTTCAAGGAAAGGAATAAGGCTTGTAGCAACTGAAATCAACTGTCTGGGTGACACGTCGATGTAGTCAACTCTTTCACGCGGGAATTCAAGAATTTCCTCACGTCTGCGGCAAGTGATACGCTCGCGGGCGAAGTAGCCGTTGTCGTCAAGCGGTTCGTTTGCCTGACCGATGATGTACTTGTCCTCTTCGTCTGCGGACAGGTACTCTACCGTGTCGGTAACCACGTTGTGAATCTTGTCCACTCTGCGGTAGGGCGCTTCGATAAATCCGTACTCGTTGATACGCGCGTAGCCTGCCAAAGAGGTGATAAGACCGATGTTCTGTCCTTCGGGAGTTTCGATGGGGCACATTCTGCCGTAGTGAGTGTAGTGAACGTCACGTACTTCGAATGTTGCGCGGTCTCTGTTCAAGCCGCCGGGGCCTAACGCGGACAGCTTACGTTTGTGAGTAAGCTCTGCAATGGGGTTGGATTGGTCCATGAACTGTGACAGCTGACTTGAACCGAAGAACTCTTTGATAGCAGAAGACACGGGGCGAACGTTGATGAGCGTTTGCGGAGTAGCCTTGCCGGGTTCCTGAATAGCCATTCTTTCACGAATAACTCTTTCCAGACGGCTGATACCGATACGGAATTGGTTTTGAAGCAGCTCGCCAATGGAACGTACGCGACGGTTGCCCAAGTGGTCGATGTCGTCGGAAACGCCGATGCCGTACTTCAAACCAAGGTTGTAGTTGACGGTCGCGATGATGTCGGCGCGGGTGATATGCTTAGAAATAAGCTCGTCGCGGCGAGATTTAATGAGCGCTGCGGTGTCGTCGAGTGACAGTTCCGAAGCCAAAATTTCATGCAAAACTTCGCTGTCCACCGCTTCGTACAATCCGAGCGATTTGAAGTCGATTGCTGCAAAGCGTACGTCTTGCGTCATTGCGTAGTCGCGAGCGTTAACCGTGCGGTTACCGATAACCTTAACTCTGGGGCACTCGGTAGCAAGGACGATTACGCCTGCTACGTTGGATTTGTACAGGTTGTAGCCATTTTCAAATGCAATTTGAGCAGCTTCGGCAACGAGAATTTCGCCCTTCTTTTCCTCGTAGGTTGTCTTGGGCAGCTCGGACAATACGCGTCCGCTTGCGTCGATTCTCTCGTCGTAAACGTCCAATACGCCCTTTTCCGTCATGACTACGCAACCGAGATGTTTGCTGAGAACTTGCTCGTAGTCGTGAGAGGTTTGAGCGCTTGTAGCGTTGTAAATTTCCGTGTAAGTTTCAACGTTGGTGTAAATTTCGTTTACACCGCTGTGTTGAATGTCGTAAGCGTCGGAGCTTGTAAGTTTGGTGCCTGCTGCGATTACGCGCTTGGAAGGAACGGTAACAGCCGCGTCAAGATAGCCGCCCACTACCGAATCGTAGAAAGCCTTTTTGTCGGCAACCTTAACTTCAACCGTTTGACCGCGGTCGCTCAACAGCTTGATGCTGTCAACAATGCCGCTCTTGGCAATTAGCTCTGCCTGCTCACGGGTGAGACAGGTGTACTTAGCCAACGTCAGCAAGGACACTTCTACGTCTTTGCCCAACGTCAAACCTTTGATACGGCTGCTAAGCGCAAGCTTCTTGTTGTACTTATAGCGGCCAACTCTTGCAAGGTCGTAGCGGTGAGCGTCGAACAACAAATCGTTCAACGTCTTTTGTACCGATTCGTCGGTGGGAATTTCACCGGGGCGCAGACGCTTGTAGATTTCAATCAAAGACTCCTGATCCGTCGCCGTGTCGTCTTTTACGAAGGTCAACGCAATGACGGGGTCGTATTCAAGCAGCTTTGCAATATAGTTGCCACTGCCGTTTTCCTTGTTGAGACCGTCGTGCAAAATTCCGCGAAGAAGTACCGTTATCGGCAGCTTTCTGTTGCGGTCAATGTGTACGTACAGCACGTTGTTGTTGCTGTCGTGGTCGATTTCCAACCATGCGCCGCGTGAAGGCATTGCCGTCGTGTTGTAGATGGGCTTGCCGTTTTTGTCCAATTGCACGTCGCAGTACACACCGGGCGAACGAACGAGCTGGCTTACGATTACACGCTCGGCGCCGTTGATGATGAAGCTGCCGGTGTTGGTCATAAGCGGAAAGTCGCCCATGAACACTTCTTGGTCAACGAACTCACCCGTACCCTTGTTGATTAGGCGGACGTTAAGCCTCAATGGAGCCGCATAGGTCGCGTCGCGCAGACGGCACTCGTCCTCCGAATACTTGGGGGTGGGGTCAATGCGATGGTCCAAAAATTCCAAACGGAAATGTCCTGCAAAGTCCTCGATAGGCGAGAAGTCTTCAAAAACTTCCTGAATACCTTGCTCGATGAACATTTTGTAGCTGGATTTTTGCACCTCGATTAGGTTGGGCAAAGGCAGTACTTCCTTTGTCTTGGAAAACGACTTTCTTTCGTGATTTCCATACTTTACAATCTTGATGTCTTGTGCCATTACAAAACTCCTCAAAAAAATTTTTTCAAAATTTGTCAAAAATTGTTGCAAACTCGTCCGCCGTATGCTATTTTGAATTAAGCAAAGGGCGCGCACTTGGAAAAATTTTTCCTTTTGCGTAAATTTTGGCTAAAATCGCCGTAAAACCGCCAATTTTGGTAACAAAATCCGCAAAAAAGCGCAAAATTCCCCCTAAGTACATATAAACGCAAAATATATACTACCACTTTCGTCGTCAATAGTCAAAACTATGTCAAGCGTAGTACTAAAAAATAAATATGAAAATATTTTTTCACTTTTGACTTCGCCAGTCGGGCAAGTAGGTTCGTATTCTAAATCCATATCGAATAGAACCAGTTGTATATGCAATGCCTATAAAAAAACACTAAAAAACAAAGCCTGTGACAAATGCTCACAGGCTTTTTTGTAAAACTAATATTTTGTTGGTAAACACAGTATGATTATCAAGCCGATTATGTTTAGGAAGGCTCCTGCAAATGCCCAACCTATTACACTACGGTACTTTTTCTTAGCAATCAACGGGCAGGCAATTGCGCAACCTATTGTAACCAGCGTGACGATAATCTCAATAATAACCTCAATCATCCCCTTTTCCTCCTCTGTCAATTAGAATTCTCTTGCGTAACCATCAAAACTCTTCCATGCATCTTGAACCTCTTGCGGTATGTTCAAAACAGTATTATCTATATTGTTGTATTTGAGCGTTCCACCACATTCAATAGTTGTGTGAACATGTGGGTAATAGGCGCTAATGCTGAATTTTAGTTGCGGTTTGTTTGCCTTAGATATATCAAGTGTTAGGTCACATTCTGTAACTTCCCACTTAAAACCGATATAACTACAATATGTCGAACTTCTCGTATCGAAAAGTTTAAACCAATCATGCAACTCCTCGGCGGCAATACTAATATCGCTCCACTTATACACGCTATTTTTGCTTTCAATCTCGTCAATATGATTATCGAAAAAACTCAAAATTTCCCTATCGTAAAAATGATTGATAATGCGCAAAGCATCATTAACATAGGATGCTCCGCCACTGTAATCAAAGCATATCCATTTGTTAAAGTCGTAATTAAAATTCTCCTCAGACAATGATACCAGTAGCTTTGCCGACGCGCCTGAAAGTTTGAATGCAGTTACATCGTATACCGTATCGAACAGAACTTCGAACGTTGTGCCGAAGGCACTTTCTCTTAGGTAGTAAATTCCCTTGCTATGCGCCATAATACCCTTGACGTTTTCTGTTTCTACTTTGGTCAAGGTATAAACTACCATGGTTTGATTAAAGTTTACTTTCGACGTGTACCGGTTATACTCTATCATTGGCACGTTCACGTCATATTCTACCATGTAATAGTCCCAGTAATTCGCATCCGATTCGTCGTACTCATAAACGCTTAAACTTGTAAAATCCTGTATAGCGTAAAAACTGTAATCTTCACCACTTCCTCTCGATGCTAAATTAACCGAAGAGCAACCTGTCAGCAAACAGCAAAACACCAAAATGAAAACTATTATCAACGCGCTAATTTTTCTTCTCATGGTAACCTCATTGGCATAATTGTACAAAATAAAAATAGTCTTGTCAAGACTATTTACATAAATTATTCCCTGCAAGACTATAATTTAAGTATGTTAAATAAGTTTGCAGAACGCTTAAAAGAAGTAAGAGCGGAAAATAAATTAAATCAAATGGAACTTGCAGAACTGTGTAGTGTGCAACAGTCCTGTGTGAGTAAGTGGGAACGCGGAATAACGTTACCTGACACCGAGATGATTGTTGTCCTGTGCAAAGTGTTACACGTTAGCGCGGATTACCTATTGGGAATAGAAGACTATTAAAAACCTATTGGGTAACAGAAATAATAAATATATCGCATAAAAAAAGAAGTAGCTTTACGCTACTTCTTCATTTTGTTGTTTATTTAACGTTACAGTTACTGTAAAATTGTCGGCAACTTTGTTGAGATAGATAAGCATATTGAAAAAGGCAATCTCGGGCACAATTATTGCAAATAGCAACGTCCAGACATCTTCTTCCGCCACTTGGACTCCGAATTGCGCGGCGCCAGTTCTCAATTGGTCGGTACGGGTTACAAGCCAGTAGATAGGATAGAATGGTACGACAATCAACAGCCACGCTTCGAGTGTTGCCTCATTGCTACCCTCATGGTACTTTCCTCTGCGAGTAATCAACCAAATAATCCAGTAGATGGGAACAAGCAACATGCAAATAAGTTCGCCTGTGTCTGCCGTGGCTTTGCCTTGCATCAGCCTTATTCTGTTGGCAATGCGTGCCTGCGTAATAACATAGTAAACTCCGCAAGTTACAATACTAAGCAACACGGTCTTTAACAGACTTTGACGGTCGGCAAGGTACCCCTTGGCTTCGTCGGACAATTCTCCACGCGCAGCATTCTCACTGTTTTCGCGCGCGTACACGTTGTTGAAGCTTGCCGTCAAAAAAGCCAACTGAACTACCGACGGCGTCAACACGGTAAGCAACAAATACAGCGTCGGCGTTAGGAATATGCCATCGCACCACCGCTCTTTTGCAACGGCGTTGAGGAGCTTTGCGCGAGTGTAGTACCAGTACGCTCTGTACAGTATTCCGCCAAAGATGAACAGCAACAGTTCGTCGCCGCAACCCTTAACACTTTCACCGTTGAAGTGTCGAACCTGCTTGGCGTTGCGGTAAAACCATACGTAACCGTAAATACCGCAAGTTACAACGGTAAGCAGAATGTTGAGAGCAATGTTTTGCGGCGCAAAGTCGTCGCGCGTAGGCTTTTCTGCCTTGACCTTTTTGACTTTTTCCTTTTTGTTTTTCGGTTGCTCGTCATTTACCGTTGTTTCAGCAGTTTCAGCGCATTCAACATCATTAGTTGTGTCGGCTAATCCCACTACTTCCTCATCCAAAGTGACGCGGCTAAGCAAGAAATACGCCACTACAACGCACAACGTACCTGCGTAAGCAAAAATATTCGGAAAGACTATGCCGACGTTTCCATCTAAAATAAACACTAAATGCATGGCAACTGCAGCGATTGCAACAACGGAAATTGCGCACAACCCAACTAAGATTAGCTTGTTGCTGCGAACGCCCTTGGAAACCTTGCGGTGACCAAGTATAAACAGTACCCACGCCGCAACAAAACACACGCCTATGGCAATCGAAGTTATCATAACCTCGACGTCGTCGTAAGCATAAAAACGGCTGTTTGTACCCACGTCGTCAATAAACGCCGTCACGTTGCCTCCTACAAGAGCTAACGCCGTCACGATGATAGCGGGCAAGGTCAGTGTAGTTTTGCCATACGTTGACAAAACGGTAATTACGCACGCGCCAATTGTAAGTACGCCGAATGCTATCGAAAGCACTAAGAAGGTTCCCTTAACCGCGTTTAAGCTCAACGATGCTGCCGCAAGCGCAAATCCGACTATGCCGAGCACAAGCGCCGCCACAAATAGTTTGGACTTATTGTACCTGTAAACGGTTTTCATTTCAATCTCCTTTTGTATCAGGTTTTTAACTTGCTTACTGATATATTAGTAAGGTATATTTTTCAAGTATTACTTGGAAGTTTCTGCTTGTATGAGTTTCTTCCTTGGTTGCTACTTCTTTGCTAATGCGTAGCTCTTGTCCACGCAGTCGAGGATTTCCGCAAGTGGCACTGAACCGTCAAGCAGAATTGTAATCCAGTGCTTTTTGTTCATGTGGTACCCTGCAAAATACCTCTCGCCGTCGATTTTCTTGGGCAGTTCGTCCACGTCGAAACGCAAATCCACTATTTCTATCGGTTCGTCGCCACTTAGCCCCAATCTTTTAGGCAAAATTGTCATTAGCAGCACGTACCACTTTTTCGTATCTTTACGCCGTATTACGGCAGCATCTGGTAGGTCATTCCACAGGTATTCAGGCTCGTCACCGTACTTTTCCTTTGTATATTGCAAAATCTCACGCGTAAAATCCTGCTTGAAAACGTCAGTATCAAAGCAATTTTGCTCAATATCGCGTAAAACCTGTTCGTATTCCGCGCGAACACGCCCGACGAACGCGCCCACCGCTCCATCTACAAGGTGCAAGGTGTACATGTCCTCAGCCGTTACGTCGTACAGTTCGGTGTTGATTTCGTTGCCGTCAACCGTTACCGTCAGCCTAAACTGACCGTCGATAATTGCGGTTCGGCGCACGTACTTGCCCTCTTCAAGCTCGAAACCGTATTTTGTTAACTTGTCCGCATTTGCGCGTTTGTTTTTGAACGTCATACGTTTATAATAACACACTCCACGACTAAATGCAATTCTCTTACAATGACAAAACCTCAACGGATTTCGTTGAGGTTTTTTAGAAATTTATGTGATTATTTAATCAAACAATTACCAAAAACGACGCGAATTATTCGCAGGCAACAATACTACCTCTGGCAGACTCAAATTCGCAGTAGCAGTTGCTTCGCCGATTTCATTCCAAGTCGCTTTAAGCGCAGTACTGTCGTTGAACACACCGTTTATCGACGAGTTAGTAATTGTAATGTTAGTACCCTGTTCATTTGTGTTGTATTCGGCGCCTACAAGACCGTGATGACTGATTTTACTAATGTCAAAGGCGCTATTCAAACAAACAAGTTCACCTTCAAAACTGCAATTTTCGACCGTTGTGTGTTGCGTGTCAAAAGTTGTTCCTGCTATACCGCCAAGCTTATATATTTGAGCAACGTTGCTATGCGTAATAGTAACTTTCGTATTAGTTACCGTTGCATTACTAACACGGTCCCCGTAGTGCAAAACCCCAACCACTCCACCGGTTTGAGTTGAACCTTGAAGCGAGATATTATTTACGCTAACGGTGTCGATATATTGGTTGCCTTCGGCAATAAATCCTACAATACCGCCAACCATATTGTAAACTGTACTTATATAGCTTCCGCTTTCAACGTCTACGTGACAATTCGTAATGCCAACATAGCCCGTACCCAAAATGCCACCCACGTGGAATCCGCCTGAAATTTGCAGTAAACCCGTAACCTTAACGTTCGTGATTTCAGCGACGTAAGACTCTCCTACAACACCACCTACGTAGGTAATGTCGGGATTGTAAGCATCTTCAACCTCGTCAATGACGGTAATTGATACGTTGTGTACCGTTAAATTTCTGACTACGGGCTTGGGCGTTCCCTTTCCGACGTAACCGAACAAACCAAGAGCCTTTCTTGTACCACCTCTTTCTATCTTGAGGTTAGAGACAGTGTGATTGTCGCCGTCGAATATACCGCTAAAAGGTGTGGCGTTTGTTCCGATAGGATCCCAATTATCGTATTCAATCAAATCAATGTCGTTTGCAAGAGTAACCGTCTTTCCCGAGAAGCTTTCACCACCGTTGACCTTTTGAGCAAACAATTGCAGTCCAAGCGTTGTTTTGATGGTCCAATTGCCCGAATTGTCAACTGTGTAATTTTCTATAACCTCAACGTAACCAGAGTTATCTTCAAATCCGTCAGTGTTGGGAGCCGTACTGCTTGCCTCTAATTTTCCGAAGTAGTTGAAGTTGTCTGCATCTTCAAGATCTGTCGGCATACCGTCCTTAGAAAGCTCGATTTTTTGAGATTGCGTCAAATCCACGTCGCTAACATTTCCGCCTGCCCAAACGCCTGTTATGATACCGCAACCCGCGTCACCGCCACCAGAGCCTTCCAGCCAATTGAGGCGTACTTCACCTTCCAGCGCCACGTTACCGATAGTACCGCCTACAATTCTGCCGACGAAAGCGCCGACCTGTCTGCCGTTAGCCGTTACGTTTTCAAGAGTAAGATTGTATATTGCGCCATTTTCAAGACAACCGATAAAACCTGCGTAATCGAGAGCACCTACGCCGCAATTGATATTGCTGATTGTTTTGCCGTTGCCGTCAAATGTACCCTCAAATGGAGCATCCTTCGTTCCAATGGGCGTCCAAGCGGTTGCGTTTGTTGCAGCCAAAGTCATCAAGCCGTGGTTTGCCACTCCGCTTTCGATTTCGAAGTCAACGTCATTCATGAGTTTGACGGTTTTGTTCTTGTAGCTGAGTCCGCTGTTCACGCTTTGAGCAAATTGCAGCAGTTCTTCCGCGTTGTTAATGGGAATAACCGACCTGCTGTCGTATGCGTCTTCAGAGTCTAATGACAAATCAAGAATTACGACCCATTGCAACACACCTTCAATGTTTTCGTAACGATGAATAACGTAGCCCGTTTTGTCTACGCTGTTGAACAGTTGCATGTACAAATCGCCCTCAATCAGTTCCACGCCGAAAGCAAAATCTTCGGGAGCGACCTCACCGCTGAAAACAGAAGTACCACGAGAACCCGAGCCCTTCAAGGATTCCAACCACTCTTCTTCCGTTCCCGTGTAGTCGGGGTGGTACTGCTTGAAGATTTCAAAAGCGGATTTGCCCGCGCTGCCTGCTGAACCTGCTGATCCTGTAGAACCCGCAGGACCTTGAGGTCCTTGAGGACCTACGCCAATTACGCCTGCTCCCAACAAAATGCAAAGCACAATCCACATCGCCAAGCACACTGCAAGCAAGCCGATAATAATAGAATTAACCTTTTTCATCGTCTCTTTTTCTCCTAATAAATAATGAATTTTAACCTTCAATATTTTATATTTATATCTATAATTATGTCAATTATATTTAATATATATTATCAAAATTTGCTCCCATCTCACCTTTTTAGGGAAGTTTTTGAGCCGAAATTTACAAAATTATTCATATTTTGGCATTGTCCACTACCATTTTTGCGCATTTGATTCGTGTGTTCCATTACCTTTTTTGAATGACTACAATTGATTTACTTTAAATTGTGTGGTAAACTTAATTTTACAAGAAATCCGGGGGGAACGGCTTTGCAACAAGATAACATAATCAGCGTGTTGATAGGGCTTGTAGGCGCGTGCAACAATAATGCCAAAACGGAAAATACCGACAGGTTGATACTCACCGCTTTGGCTGCGCCTGACGGCAGCAACGAAACGCAGCTCATTGAGCAGCTGCGGGCAGAAAAAAATATTATTGCGCCCGATTGCGCCACTTGCTCCACTCCTTGCGGAAACACCTCCGACTACGATATGAAAAGAATGTACAATGCTGAGCCTACAATACGCGACCTAAAACAGCGGGTGTTGGCGGAAATTCGTCAGCTTGCAACTTCACTTTTGCAAAACGACGTTACGCTGACTGACGGGAATACGTCGATATTCTACAAAACGCTTTCATACGTCAGCTACGACTTAAAAGAACAAACCTTACTGGAACTGTTAACGGAAATACAACGGACAAAACTTCAAATGGGGTTGAAATAAATGATTAATAGCAAAAGTCAACTGGCGCAATGGCCGTGTCAAATTAAACTTGTACCGTCAAACGCGCCCTATCTGAACAACGCTCACCTACTGATTGCTTCGGTCTGCACCGCTTACGCCTATGCAAACATTCACAACGAGTTTATGCAGGGAAGAATTACGCTTGTCGGTTGCCCGAAGCTTGATAACGTCGATTACAGTGAAAAACTCACGGAAATATTGAAGTTAAACGAAATACAAAGCGTTACCGTACTAAGAATGCAGGTTCCTTGCTGCGGCGGAATGGAAATGGCAGTCAAAAAAGCCATTCAAAACAGCGGAAAAGCAATTCCTTGCGCCGTGAAAATCGTAACTATTGATGGAAAAATTTTGTAAATAGCTTAATTATAAAAAAATAGTTGAAAAAAGCGCCGTTCATTAGAACGACGCTTTTCTTTTGTTGTATTTTGTTATAAAAAATATTGCTTTGATTATTCCGCCTACGAATAACAACGTGGATGATACTATTATTGTTAAAAACATATCGGGAACAAAGGCGCAAACCACCCAAAGCGGAGTGGAAAAGGCTATTTGCGGTAAAAGCAACAAAAATATCGGCAAAAGCAAATGCAACGAAACAATCGCCACTATTTTCACGGGAAGATTACCTACCTGCAGCCTATTTTTGTAAACACGAAGCAGACAAAGCGGCAATACGGCTATTACTAACGCCACAAAGTAAATGAAGTCGTAAAGTAAATGCCGCGTTACGTATTCGCTACTACTAATTTGATTGGGTTTGTCGCCCATAAGCATCAAGGCAACGCCCCAGTCAATCCTGTCCATGAGGTCTTTGCCCACGAAGTAGTCGTTTGTGTTGACGGCGATAGCGATGCCCAGTTCACTTTCGGGCAAAACGTAAATAACCGACATTCCCGTTTCGACAAGTCCGCTGTGACGAAGCGCAGGTTCTTTTAACGGTTCGTTGATTAACGTCCAACCCATACCATATTTATACGGAATAGCGGCGTCTACGCTCACGTTCTCGTAAAACATTTTGTCTATGCTTTCGCTCGATACAATCCCTTGACCGCCGTTCAAATACATTTGTATGTATTTGCCGAGGTCCGCCGTTGAGGCTGACAAATAACCTGCGGGAACGGTAATCCAATCATTGGGTTTTTGCGGGTATTTTGCCCCCGTTTTCGTGTTTACGCCAAACCAATTTTCGTAACCGTCAATCAAACCGTTTTCAATGCTCTTTTCCAGAGTCGCTGCCGAATTGGTCATATTCAACGGAGTGAAGACGTTTTCCGTTACGTAGCTTTCATAGCTTTGTTTACTTACGGCTTCAATTATCTTGCCAAGCAATGAGTAGTTTACGTTTGCGTATGTGTGTTCGCCCTGCTTGCCCACTATTTTGTTATTTTCAAGATTTTGATGCTCGCCAAGTCCGCTTGTGTGATTGAGTAATTGCCTAACGGTGATTTTGTTTCCGTCCGTTGCATCGGGTAGATATTCAACTATATTTTTGTCTAAATCAACCTTTCCCTGCTCGACAAGTTGCATGATGCATAGCGCGGTAAACGACTTACTTACCGAACCAAGCAAAAATGGCGTGTCAGTGCTTTCACAACTTCCGTAAGCCTTTGAAAGCAGTACGTTTTCTTTGTCTACAACGGTAACGGACATTGCCGGAAAATGCGCCTTTGAAAAGGCGTCAGATAGGTAAGCGTCAATTCTGTCAAAAACGTTTACGTCACTGTCGCTTTCCGCATAGGCTTTGTGACCGTTAAAAGTAAACCCCACAATGAATATCAAGCATAAGAGGACAAGACTAACGGATATGTAAATTTTTTTACAAACGTTAAAATGTTTCATTTTAATTTTTTAAGCACCATTAACAACTAATCTTTTGTTGCGTAATCACAGCGCTTTGTTCTCCCTTACGATACCGTTTAGCGATTTCCGTCCCATTCGTCCAGAAATTCCGCAACGAAACCGCGCATATACTCGTCGCGCTCTTCGGCTAACTTTTTCGCCGTGGACGTATTCATCATGTCTTTCAACAGAAAAAGTTTCTCGTAAAAATGGTTGAGCGTAGTCGAAACGTGATTGCGGTATTGACTTTCACTCATGTTGAGTAGCGGTTTTACGTCTGGGTCGTAAATTGCTTGCTTGTGACTGCCGCCGAACGCGAAAGTACGGGCAATTCCGATAGCGCCTATTGCATCCAGTCTGTCGGCATCCTGTACACACTTGCCCTCAATAGTCTTAGGCGAAACACTGTCCGCGCCTCTAAAAGATACTTCGTCGATAACCTCGCAAACCGTCTTTATCATGTCAACGGATACGCCATGTTCACGCAAAAAAGCGACTGCCCTGTCCTTGTTAGCGTGCGTTTCGGGCGACAGCTTAACGTCGTCTACGTCGTGCAACAATGCCGCAAGCTGAACGGTCAGCAAATCTGCATTTTCATGTTCGGCTATTCTCGTTGCCAATTTGTACACGCGCAAAGTGTGAAAATAATCGTGACCGCTGTAATCGTCCTTAAAGACGGTTTTAACGTATTCTATTGCGTCGCAAACTATGTTTTTGTCCATAAGCCGCTCCTCTAAATTACCGTTTAGATAAGTGTTATTTTCTCTCAATTGTAATCAGCACGTCGCAATCGACAATACTTTTTACTGCCTTTTCGAGGCTTTGTCGCAGCTCATCGTCAGTTTTTTTGCAAGAATAAGACACTTCAACGTCGAAAATCACCTTGTTGACTGTACCGCGCACAAGTCGAAAATCATGTAATTCGATAACTTCTGCAACGTCTTCGATAGCATCGCGCACACGGGCCTCCAACTCTAACGCCTCGCTATCTTGCAAATCCACAGGGTCGAAATGCGCCGTGAGCGTTACGTTGAGCGTGTCTTTGACTTCATGCTCTATCGAGTCCAGTACCGCATGCGCCTCAAGAGAGGAAACACTTGCGTCCATCTCAACGTGCACCGTCGAAAAAGTCATATCTTTGCCGTAACTATACACGCGTAAATCATGCACGCCAATGATACCCTCTTTTGAGCAGATAATTGCTTTGATTTTGTCTAACAACTCTGCATTCGGCGCCTGCCCGAGCAGCTTGGAACTGGCTTCTTTGACAATCTTAAAGCCTTGCCACAACACGAACAGCGCAACAAGTATACCCGCCCAACCATCCGCGGGGAAATTGGTAAATTGCACAATCAGCACACTGCCGATAACGGCTGTCGTTGCAATACAGTCGCACAAGCTGTCGGTAGCGGCTGCGCGTAGCGAATCCGATTGCAATCTTTTTGCCATTACGCGGTAGAAAACAAACATTCCCGCCTTGACTGCTACGGAAATTGCCAATACAAGATACACTATCCACGCCGTTTCGGGCAACACGCCTGAAACGATTTTTTCTATTGATTCGCGCACAAGCTCCACTGCGAAAAACAGCACGAAAAAGCCCGTCACCAACGCTGCAATATATTCCGCGCGACGGTGACCGTAGGGGTGTTCCTTGTCGGCAGGTTTTTCCGAAATACGAAACGCAACGAGAGTAACCACACTGCTGCCGCAATCACTAAGATTGTTAAATCCGTCTGCAATGACGGAAACCAACCCGAACAAAAGCCCTACGGTAATTTTGGACGCGGCAAGTAACACGTTGCAAACGATACCTATTGCGCTTGTTAACGCGCCCTTATTTGATTGTAATTTCTTGTTTTTCATAGTCAATAGTATGTAGGACTTAACTGATAAAGTTTATTTTGAATACTGTGTCAAGACATTAGGGCATTGTACACTTCTTGCGCTATCAGTTTGCACCCTTTGGCGTTTGGATGTACACCGTCTGCAAACAAATGTCTTTTATCTTTGAAAATCTCGTGCAAATCAATATATGGAATTTGTTTAGTTTGCGCAAGTTGAATTGCCGCTTGATATATTTCGCCGTCGATAACGTTCTTTCGCAACCCGTACAATACTTTTTTGCCCTTTTCAAACACAGGTGGCGGAACTAACAAATATACTTTGGGAGCAGAGTCCAAGTTCAAATAGCTGTCAATGATTTCGCCGTAATCGTTTACGTACTTCTCTTTGTCCCAGTTCATTTCTTTTGAGTCGTTGGAGCCTAACAAAATGACTACAATTTCGGGGCGAAAATCCAAACTTTGTTGATACAATTTTTCAACGGTATAAGGTCGGTTTGCCGTTTTGATTGCCGTTCTGTCCGTGTAGCCGAAGTTTGCCACGCAGTAATCACTCCCCAACAATTCGTTCAAAACGGCAGGGTAATTATTCTTGTTGCGGTTGGCAACCATGCAACCGTAAGTGATACTGTCGCCAACGCAAGCCACCTTTATGTCGCCTTGTTTGGCTTTTTTGTTAGGGTGATAGGAGTTTACCAGTCCAAAGTAAAACAGCAAAAAGATTACTGTTGCAACAACTGCCACCGCCACAACCACTATCGCAATTATCGTTTCTATCATATTATCTCAAATTTACTATTTAACTAATGAAATCAACTTTTCCATGGGCGACTTTTGCCAAGCCAACCGTTATCGTACCAATACTCATTGTCAAGCCCTGCAACACCGCTTTTGCGCACTTTCTTTTGTATTAGACGACAAAGCTTGAATTTGATTTTCGTGATAAGTTTTGCATGGGCGGGTTTTGAATAATTGATTTTTGCGAATTTGCGAGCAAGTTTGTTTATATTTTTAGTAAGTTTTTTACGCTTATTTTCGGAGAGCTTATCCCAAACAATATCGTTCATTAGCGCGCCGTTAAATACGCCAATATGTGATATTCCCCACCAAGACAAACTGTGTTTAATATCTTTTGCAGCTGATTTTGCCCCTGCGCCCATACACTGTGTAATGATTACCGCGCGCTTACCAAACATCTCTGGAGCAGGTCTGTGCGGCATCCAACGGTAAGCTAAGTGGTCCAACAACGCCTTCATTGCTCCCGTCGCGTGCATTACGTAGGCGGGTGAAGTCATTACGATTAAATCAGCTTCAAGTAAAGATTTTTCGATTGCATTTATGTAAACATAATCTTTACAGTTGTTTTCGCCTTTAACAAAACAACTTGTACAACCCACACAAAAAGACGGGCAGTCTTTCGGCAAGTAAAATTCCGTTATTTTCGCGCCTTGAAAATGCTGTAAAAACATTTCTTTTAACTTGTAGGTAACACCACGTTTCTCCGTGCCGTTTATTACTGTTATTTTCATACTTATTCTCTGCTAAATTGAAAATTATAACGCAATCGTTTCTACCTTGAAGTCGCAATAATATTCTGCCGTTTTGCCTTTGAATTTCAGTACACAATAATCGGGGTCGGTTACGCCTTGCTTGTAAAACAGTTTATCGCCGAAACGCCAAATCTCGTCTTTTGTCGCTTGGTCAGTACAAACTTGCATTTCGCCGATTATTGTAACCCCTTGATACTTGAATTTGCCGCGCTTATAGAAATACACACAAGCCTTTTCATTTGCCAAATATTGCTTGATTTTGTTTGATGAAGTGTTGGTAGAAAAATATATTTCATTTCCGTCAACTTTACGAGGGGCAAGCATTGCTCTGACGACAGGATAGCCTTGCTCATTTACAGAGGCAATAAACGCCGTTTTTTGTTCCGATATAAATTGATATATTTGTTCTTTATTCATTGGGATTTATACTCCGTTAAATTGCAATTTAGTTATTTTAGATTTTTGAGTTTTTTAGATTGTCTTACTAATACGGTGGTTAGGCTAATTTAATTGCGTAGCCAGAGTAAAAATCTGTCCCGATATTCGAGATGTTGCTCTTGTCGTATGTCGAATTCTCAGTCACGAGTTTTAGGGAAAACGTATCGGCATTCTTAGAATCGCAGTCTGCAAGCAAATAAAAAGTCAGCGTAGTACCGTTGATATTCACCGTCGCCTCGGGCAATTTGATTACATGCGTATAAACAGTCCAATGCTGCGTAATTCCCCACGATGTCGATTCATGACTTTCTTCGCGGCGACCCAAATACTCCATTTGTGTACCCTCGGCGCTATAATCTTTTAACGCGTCATAGTTACTATTCACATCAGAAACACTCAACGTATACGAAAGGTCATCGTTTACGGTAAAACTTACCGTATAATTTCCGCCGTTGTAACCCGGATTTCCTACAAAATTTTGTTGCGTTTTCAAATAGGTAAATACTTTTGCGCCGTTCACGCCACAGCCCGTAAGCGTAAGCAATACGCATAAAAAAAGCGCAATAACCATACCGCAAATTTTTTTCATAACGAACCCCCATAAATGCTTGTTCTGTTTATAAGACGATAATCTCTAAATTATTGTTTATAGTATTATCATTTTAACACAGCAAACGGTAAAACGCAATATTTCAGTAAAACAAGAAAAAACCTCAACGAACTTCGTTGAGGTTTTTGTATTCAATAAATTTATTATTCTTTTTCGAATGTGTAAGTGTTCAACGTATAACACAATTCCATAAACATTGTACCGGTGTCATATTTATAGTAAAGCTTCAAATAATGCGGAAGCCAGTTTTCAGTGACGTCAGAGTTAAACATTTTGCCGTATTCATTTGCCCAGACGAAAACATACATGTAGAAATTATGGCTCTCATCTGCCA
>JAFLVM010000019.1 GCA_022508305.1 Clostridiales bacterium | reverse complement strand
CGATTTACCCCAGTCCCATTTGGTAATGATATTTCCAATCCAAGAAAAGTACTGTTGCATAACCGGCGTCTTGTAGTAGAAAATTTCCGTCTTGTCTTCAAAAATGAGGTGGTCGACGTATTCTACACCTTCAAGCTCGGTCTCGGAAGAGTACAAAAAGCCCAAACGCACTTCGTTATTGTAGTAAGCGGCGCGCTGTTGCGGTGTTCCGATAAAGCGTTGCGGAGGCAACAGCTTAATCAAAATAAACGTAAGTGACAGAATAATCACGGCGGTAATGAGCGCCAATCCTATTCTTTTAAGTATGTATTTCCACATAATGTTCTCCTAAGGCTCTTTTTTGCAAAACTCAATTTTATGCGTTTTTGCAAAAGCCCCTATATATATGACGATAAGGGCTAGTTAAGCCCTTCGTCGCAAGTCTCATTGTTGCCCAACCCGATTGCTCGGGTCGGGCAACAATAGGAACCTTTTAAATTAACCTATTCAGCGTCTTATTAAGCTGCCGGTGCTGCGGGTGCAGGTTTAACAAGTACCATTTCCCAGCTTGCCGTAATCATGTAGGTTTCGTCATCCAAGAAGAAGTAAGCGTTGACGGATTGGTATCCGGAGAGATCCAACTTACCACCGTTGAAAGGAATCTTTTCG
>JAFLVM010000018.1 GCA_022508305.1 Clostridiales bacterium | reverse complement strand
GATGTCTCTCACACTCATAACGACGGCTTTATAGATCTGTTCACGCGTCGCTTCCGCGGGAGTCACCCCGAAATAACGGGATAACTTACCGCTTATCAGTGCTTTTGCTTCCTGCTCCGTTAATTTGCTCATTGATTATATTTTCTCCAAATGATTATTTCAGCATACCCAAATAGAGACCTTCGTAATACTTCGCGGATTTTTCCCAAGTGAAATCGGTTTTCATCGCCTTTGTGATGAGCTTATTCCACTCTTCCTTGTTGCGATAGATGTTCAATGCCTCATTCAAGACAAAGAGCATATCATATGCGTTATAGTCATGGAAGGTAAAGCCGTTTCCGCCCGCGCCGTAGGGAGTGATGCTGTCGCGAAGCCCTCCCGTCTCTCTGACGATTGCAATCGCGCCGTAGCGGGAAGCAATCATCTGCGAAAGTCCGCATGGCTCGCTCTTGCTCGGCATTAGGAATAGATCGGCACCCGAGTAAATCTTTCTCGAGAGGTCGGAGTTGAAGGAAATGACCGAGACGACTTTGCCGGGATATCTTCTAGCAAGGTCGGAGAAGTAGTTCTCATAGACCGAGTCCCCCGTGCCGAGCAGCACGAATTGCATATCCTGACGGAGTGCCTGCTCGATGACCTCTTTGACAAG
>JAFLVM010000017.1 GCA_022508305.1 Clostridiales bacterium | reverse complement strand
CGAAGGTGGCGATGGATATTGTCGCCAAGCATATTCCCGCAGATAAGGACGGCGTGCGCATCGCCGAACTGGACGAGATGAGTTATCGGCAGCAACTGTGGACGCACCGTCCGCTGACGGATTTCTGGCGTGTGGGCAAAGGCATATCGGAGCGTCTGGCTCCGTATGGCATCTATACAATGGGAGACATCGCCCTCCAGTCCGAACGGAACGAAGAGTTGCTCTACAACCTCTTCGGCGTAAATGCCGAGCTGCTGATAGACCACGCCTGGGGCTGGGAGCCGTGTACCATCGAGGCGGTGAAGTCGTACAAGCCCGAAACAAATTCTTTCAGCAGCGGTCAGGTGTTGCAGGAGCCGTACACGCCGAAGAAGGCTCGTGTCGTCGTGCGTGAGATGGCGGAGGCTGCGGCCCTCGACCTGCTCGACAAAGGGTTGGTCACAGATCAGCTCGTACTGGTTGTCGGCTATGATACGGAGAGTCTGAAAGACCCTGCGATTCGCGCAAAATATAAGGGAGAGATAAAGACCGACTATTATGGCCGCCAGATACCCAAACATTCACAAGGGACAAGCAATCTGCCGAAACCCACCTCGTCGGCGCGGCAGATAGTCAAGGCCACGATGGAGTTGTATGATAGAATCATCAACAGCGACC
>JAFLVM010000016.1 GCA_022508305.1 Clostridiales bacterium | reverse complement strand
TGGACAAGGTTTTGGGCGGTCTAATCGGCGTAGCTGTGGTGTACTTCGTGTTTGCAATCTTTTTCGCGTTGCTGCTTGAGACGGACGAGGCGTTTATGCCCGCTTTCAAACTGCTACTGGGTGACTCGGTACAAAACAGCTGGATTGCAAGTAAAGTTTACAGCAACAACTTCTTCGGCAGTTTCATAGTCAAGGATATTGCTGAGAGAATTCTCAACAGCTTACAGCCTGCTGCCTAATGGCGCGCGAATTTTTAACAAATAATTACGTACAAAAAGTTGGTGAAAAACCAACTTTTTTGCTTGACGGCGGTATTGCTGTGTGTTAATATTGAAACGACAAAAATATAAAAAGGAGGTGAAAGCAATGACCAAAAACAGAATACAAAATAACAAAACATCAACAAACGGAAGTTGCTTAACTCGCCTACCTTTTACCGAAGAATATTGACTGTCGGTAGTTTCGTACGGTGTAATTTATCTGCGCTTCCGTTAGGGAGCGCATTTTTTATGCGTTTGAGACGTTTATAAGCATCGGCATGCTTTGTTCCGCTTGTGTTTGCCCTTGGTCATGTACACCTAGTACACTCCCATCGGTCAAGCCTCGCGCGCCTCGCCTTCCTCGCTTCTAAGCGCCTCAAACATGAAATAAAATCAGTTAAAAATTAGAG
>JAFLVM010000015.1 GCA_022508305.1 Clostridiales bacterium | reverse complement strand
ACGTTTGTTCACGAATTCGGTCATTACTACGACTTTGTGTTCAACGGCAACCTGTCTACCTCTATGGACCACAGCGAAACGCAATCTCAAGGGGATGAAATGCTGTTTCTTGCCTGGCTATCTCAAAACAAACCCAGCGGTATTACCAACGGCTACACTGCAGTAGAATTGAGTCAATTGTTCGATATCTTGTCTACAATAGTGCTGGCAACGGCGGTGGACGAGTTCGAACAGGCTGCATATGCAGGCACATACAATGGCAGGTCCATCACCGACTACAACATTACATTTGACACAATTTTGTCAACGTATAGTGGCGCAAACGAGTATCTCAACAGTGACTATTGGTTCTACGTAGTATTTGAAAATGCAGCTTACTACATTTCCTACGCAATGAGCGCGTTGCCCGCATTGGAGATTTTTGCCAAAGCAGGCTCATCCGGTCTTGATGCCGCGCGTGAAAGCTACCTCAAGCTATTTACCTACAGCAGTAACAGCGGATTTTTAGGTACGGATAGCTACGGTGAAACGGTAGTCACCGCAACCTACCAGCAGATACTCAACTATTGCGGACTGCACAGTGCTTTTCAAAGCGAGTTGTATACTACAATTCGAAACTATTTCAACAGTAGAAGATAAAAATTAAAACGGAGGAATGTATGACAAAATCAAGAAAGCTATT
>JAFLVM010000014.1 GCA_022508305.1 Clostridiales bacterium | reverse complement strand
CAGATGCTCGGCATCCTCGAGGAGGAGCCGTCGAAGTTTGAAAAGTGGCTGGCCGACAAGCTGGGCGCCAACATCGACAAGGTGGTCATGGCCGTGGCGATGGTGCTCGCCGTGGCGATGAGCCTGTTCCTGTTCGTGGCGCTGCCCACGTTCGCGGCGACGCTCGCGGGCATGTTTATCGACAGCCGCCTCTTGATCAACCTGATCTCGGGCGTGGTGCGCATCGCGATCCTCATCGGATACATGGGCGCGATCTCGTTCATCCCGGACATCAGGCGCGTGTTCATGTATCACGGCGCGGAGCACAAGACGGTCTACTGCAACGAGGCCGGCCTGCCGCTGACGCCGGAGAACGCGCGCAAGTTCTCGCGCCTGCATCCGCGCTGCGGAACGGCGTTCCTGTTCCTGGTCATGTTCATCTCGATCCTGATCGGCTCGGTGGCCGACCAGCTGGTGTTCCTGCTCTTCGGCATCGAAAAGATGGGCTTTGTGCTTCGCTTTGCGCGCAGCATCGTGCTCTTGCCGGTGGTCGCGGGCACGGCGTACGAGGTGCTCAAGGGGCTCGCACACGCGGGCGACAGCCTGATCGTGCGCATCCTGCGCTGGCCGGGCCTGCAGCTGCAGCACCTGACCACGCGCGAGCCGGACGACGCGATGCTCGAGGTCGCCATTGCCTCGATCAAGGCGG
>JAFLVM010000013.1 GCA_022508305.1 Clostridiales bacterium | reverse complement strand
CTCGTCACTACGTAAACGTCTTTGAAGCGTCCGCCTGCGCGCACGTGTTTTTGAATGCGACACGCCAGCTCGTACACCTCGCTAATACGCGTCGTACCCTCGAAAATATCCACAAAATTATCACATGAAACGGTTTTTTTCGCGTCGTAGCGGTAGAGATTCTGACCAATTTGCTCTGCGCACTTGTTGGGGTATTCTCTTTTGCTCTCGACGATATTGGGCGTGATATTGTTACGCTTGCAAACGTCCATAACGCCGTGATAAATGTCGTCTAAGTAGAGAAATCTGTCGCGCGCGCCGGCGCCTACGCAACACGCCACCGTAACGCCTTGACTTTTCAGCGCCAACTGCTCTATGAGCGATAGCTCTTGCGCTGTGAAGTTGTCAAAGTCGTACAAATAGTAGTAGCCGTTCTTGGCGACGTCGGTGGTTGCAATCACCTCGTGTAGCAAATTCAGCTTGTCCGCAGAATCGACGAATCGCTTCTCGGTGAAGTCGCAATACGCCTGATACAGCAGCGCTATATCGTGAGCTTTACTTGACACGCTTTGCGGCAATTGGGCATCAAAAAGGTCTTTGGGCGAGACTTTACAGTACTTCATCATAGAAATCACGTCGTACATGTTCTCGACGAATCCGGCAGTCTCTACGCCCTTTACGTAGCAAGTAAGTTGGTCTTTATGCTCCTTGATTATCG
>JAFLVM010000012.1 GCA_022508305.1 Clostridiales bacterium | reverse complement strand
CTCAAGTTGCGCGTTGAACTGGTTTATTTTGTCGAATATGTTTTGATATACAAGTTTAAGGTATAAAATACTAACAATTTTCCCCAAAAGACTTTATTTTTAGCATAGATTATGTTATCATTTCTAATAGTAGTGTTATTTTGGGCGATTGAGCGGTTACACTTAGCTCGACAAAGGACATATAATATTTTATGTTCACAACAATTTCGCTACTAACATCAATTAAATATAACAGTGTGAACATAGTTCACTATTAAGGAGGGCACATGTCTATAGGAATCATTATTGATGCGGTTCTTGGTCTTGTGATACTGGTTGCCGTCATAGTTGGCTTGGCTCGCGGTTTTTGCAGACAGTTCTCGCGTCCGCTCGTCGGCTTGATAGCTATTATCGGCGGTATCGCGCTGGTTGCGATAATTTACCCGTTGATTACTTCAACCGGAATACTCAACGGCTTTATGGAAAAGGCTTCGGGTTGGTTTGTAAAGGACTTTTACACAACACCCATCGACAGCGTTGAAACGCTGCAGGACACCATCGCCGGCAACTATCTGAGCATTCTTTCCGGTTCAGCTGACAATTTCTTCAACCGTATGACTACAACGCTTGCAGACACAGGCTTTGAAGTGACCATCGGTAACTTCTTCGGCGTAGCATTCGTAAACATTGTTGTAGAATTCGGCATGTGGATCATCCTCTACA
>JAFLVM010000011.1 GCA_022508305.1 Clostridiales bacterium | reverse complement strand
TGTGCGCGTCGTCCTGGTTGAAGCAGCGCACGCGGAACAGTCCGTGCAGCGCGCCGCGCAGCTCGTGGCGGTGCACCAGGCCGATCTCGCCCACGCGCAGCGGCAGCTCGCGGTAGGAGTGGGGCTCGCTGCCGTAGACCATCACGCCGCCGGGGCAGTTCATGGGCTTCACGCAGTAGATCTCGTCGTCGATGGTGGTGGAGTACATGTTGTCCTTGTAGTGATCCCAGTGTCCGCTGGTCTCCCACAGGCGGCGGTTCATGATGATCGGCGTGGAGATCTCCACGTAGCCGTTCTCACGGTGCAGCTCGCGCCAGTAGTCGATCAGGGTATTTTTGAGGATCATGCCGTTGGGCAGGAAGAACGGGAAGCCCGGACCCTCGTCCTTCATCATGAACAGCTTCATTTCCTTGCCGATCTTGCGGTGATCGCGGCGGGCGGCCTCCTCCATGAGCTTCAGGTGGGCGTCGAGCTCCTCCTGGGTGGCGAAGGCGATGCCGTTGATGCGGGTGAGCATCTTGTTGTTCTTGTCGCCCTTCCAGTAGGCGCCGGACTGCTGGGTGATCTTGAACGCCTTGAGCGCCTTGGTGTAGGTCAGGTGCGGGCCGATGCACATGTCGACGTAGTCGCCCTGCTTGTAGAAGCTGATCTCGGCGTCCTCGGGCAGGTCGTCGATGTGCTCCAGCTTGTACTTCTCGTGCT
>JAFLVM010000010.1 GCA_022508305.1 Clostridiales bacterium | reverse complement strand
TCCCTTGCGTGCGTGCCCGCAAGATAGCCGTAGGATTCCTCAAAGCCCATAACGAAATCGCTTGCTCTGCCCTGCGCTTCAAGCTCAGTGATAAGCTCGCCGATATACTTAAAGCCCGTCAGCAGATTTTTAAAGGAGCAACCGTATTTCTTCGCGATCATTTCCGCAAGATCGGTGGAAACGAAGGACTTAACCGCTATGGCGTTTTCGGGAAGCGCGCCCTGCGCCTTTTTCTGCGAAAGCAGATAGTTGAGGAGCATTGCGCCCACCTCGTTGCCGCTCATAAGCACGTATTCGCCGCTCTTATCGGGCACTGCAATGCCAACGCGGTCGCAATCGGGATCGGTGGCAAGGAGAATATCCGCCTTGATTTCGTCCGTCATTTTAAGGGCGCATTCAAACGCCTGCTTGATCTCGGGATTGGGATAGGGGCAGGTGGGGAAATTGCCGTCGGGCAGTTCCTGCTCGGGAACGACGTGAACTTCGTCTATGCCGATCCTGCTGAGAATTTTTCTGACGGGCTTGTTACCCGTGCCGTTGAGGGGTGTGTAGATAACGCGAAGCCCCGCCTTTTTGCAGACATCGGGATTCACGCACTGCTTCTGCACCTCGTCAAGAAACTCGTTGATCGTTTCCTCGCCTATGTACTCGATAAGTCCCTGCTCAACTGCCTCGTCAAAACCCATTGATCGAATGCCCGTGAAATAATCGACTTTCTGAATGTATTCATAGGTTTCTTCCGCCGCCGCGTCGGTCATCTGG
>JAFLVM010000001.1 GCA_022508305.1 Clostridiales bacterium | reverse complement strand
GTATTAGCACCTGTTTCCAAGTGTTATCCCCCTGATGAGGACAGATTGTTCACGCGTTACTCACCCGTCCGCCACTAGAATCATACCTTCCATCCCGAAGGACTTCCAATATGATCCCCGTTCGACTTGCATGTGTTAAGCACGCCGCCAGCGTTCGTCCTGAGCCAGGATCAAACTCTTAAGTTTAATCTGACTATGTTAACTTTTGGTTGAGCTTCCTCAACCGCTGGCTAAAATCCGTTAAAATTGACTGTGTTTCAATTCTTCTTACTATTCTGTTGTCAAGCTTCTGTTCGCCGTTCCATATTGCAACAGCCTATTTAGTATATTACATCGTAAAAGAGTTGTCAATCAAATAAAAATATTTTTTTGCAAATTTTTGTTGATTTTTTGTCAAAAATTACGCTTTCGCTATATAATGTTGACGTAGTATAGTTTTTTAAAAGGTATTGACATCGTTTGACAGATAATGTATAATTTCTTGTAGAAAAATTTTGCACGTAGGGGGTCTACATGGCTGTAAAATTACCCAAATTGTCCAAAAAAGTTTTGACAATCCTCATTGCTGCCGCGGCGATACTGTTGATTATCGCTATCGTCAGCGTAATTGCTGCTCTTGTGAGCGACACAAACAGATTGAGATACGAAATTATCACCCAAGAGTACATTCAGGAGTTGGAAGCGCAAACTCCCACTCCACAGTATGAGTGTCTCAAGCCGTACGTTGGCACTTACGCCGTAGTTGACGTCAAGGACACCTATCGCGGCGGTATCTTCGCCAAGGAAAAGCTGACAATTCCTTCCGAGTACAAGGGCAAACCCGTGTCTTCCATCATTTCGCTGCAAAATCTGCAAAAGATAAAGGAATTGGAAATTTCCGAAGGCATAGTCAACATTACCAACAGCGCGTTTTACGGTTGCACGTTTGAGAAAATAGACATTCCAAACTCCGTGACGTACATCGGCACGTACGCATTTAAGGAATGCAGAAGCTTGGTAACTGTCGCACTACCTCAAGGCATAACGACACTTCCCGAAGGTTTGTTTAGCGAATGTAGAGCTTTGACAAGCGTGTCTTTCGTCAACATAACGAGCATTGGCAAGGACGTATTTAATAATTGCACAAGCATGACTCTTAAAACCGAGGGCGGCGCTAAGTATCTTAGCCACAACAACAACGATTACTACGCGCTCGTAGCAGCTGAATCTGCCGACGTCACCGCGTGCACTATCAACAGCGAAACGAAAATCATCGCGACAAGCGTTTTTGCCGACTGCACGAAGCTGACAACTGCCACCATTAACGCCGGCGTGACGTATCTACCCGACTATATGTTCTCCGGTTGCACGGCGCTTACAAGCATTTCCATTCCCAACACGGTGGAAACAATAGGTTCGCGCGCGTTTGCAAATTGTACGGCATTGACCGCTGTGGAATTTGGAAGCGGCTTGAAGGAAATCGGCACGTACGCATTCACCGGCTGCTCGCTGCTTGCTAAGATTGACGTTCCCGCAAACGTGAAAACCATCAACAACTACGCATTTAGCGGCTGTTCGAACCTTGACGACGTGACGTTGCACGTAGGCTTGGAAAAACTTGGAAATTACATATTCTCGTCCTGCTCAAAGCTGGAATCCATCACGTTTAGCGGCACGAAAGCTCAGTGGGAAGGAATTAACAAGAGTACTTCTTGGAACAGAAACGCTACTAACCTCAAAACCGTAGTTTGCAGTGGAGACGAAGTTGTTGAACTGTAAAATAAATGCAATAGCAACGAATTTACGAAAAGTTAAATATTAAATAAAAGTAAAACCGACTTGATTCACTAACGATTCAAGTCGGTTTTCTTTAGCTATTTAATTACTTTAAATATATTAGAAGTTTTCCTTCAAAAGCTCGAAATAAGCTTGCGGATGAGCGCAAACGGGGCAAGCTTCGGGAGCGCTCTTACCGACGTGAAGATGACCGCAGTTGCGGCAAACCCAAACGTTTTCGTTGAGTTTTACAAACACTTCTCCGCCCTTAACAGCTTGAGCAAGCTTTCTGTAACGTTCTTCGTGGTGCTTTTCGATTGCGGCAACGCCTCTAAACTGAGCGGCAATGTCGTGGAAGCCTTCCTTGTCGGCGATGTCGGCAAATTCCTTATACATTTCCGTCCATTCGTAGTTTTCGCCTGCTGCTGCGTCCAACAGGTTGTCAAGCGTCGAATTGATACCGTGGAAAAGCTTGAACCACAGTTTTGCGTGTTCCTTTTCGTTGTTGGCAGTTTCTTGGAAGATTGCGGCTATTTGCTCAAAGCCGTCCTTCTTTGCCTTGGAAGCGTAGTAGTCGTACTTGTTTCTTGCTTGACTTTCGCCTGCAAACGCCGCCATAAGATTTTGTTCTGTTTTGCTACCTTTAAGATTGCTCATTGTTGTTTACCTCCGTGTCAATGAATTTTATTGTTATAGTGAAAGTAGTCCTTTGATCGTAACGTCCTCGGGGAAGTTGGCAACGTACACAGGCATGCCCAATTCGCCTTGAAGGAACATATCAATACCAGCAAGCTTTGCGCCGCCACCGCACAGCATAACCCCGCCGGAACGGGCTGCCGCAGCCACTTCGCCCTGCACGCTTGCAACAAGACTTTGAATAATCTTGGCGTACTTACGGACGAACTCCGCCACCGTGTCGTACAGTTCTTTGGAACTTATGTTGACCTTTTCCTGAGCGCCCGTCTGCGTGTTGGAGCCGGTAACCGCAACCACGGTAGAGTCGTTGGGGTACAGACTTGCGCAGTTGAGCTTGAGGTGTTCGCCGCTTTCGTAGGACAACTGTATCATGTACTTGCTGCGTATGCGTTCAACTATCGCGTCGGTGAGATTTTTCCCGCTGTAGTACAACGTGCAGCCTGCCGCGATACTGTTTGCCGACACTACGGCAAGGTCAACGCAATCGTAACCGATGTCCACTACTACCCCCTGACGGGTACGGAACTCACCAAATAAATGCACGCTGTCGGCAAGAGGAGTCTCCACAAAAGTGACTTGCTTTGCGCCCAAACTCAAGAAAGCATTTTCAATGGTGTTTTTGTCGCTGCTAATCATTCCGCAGGGAACGGCGCAGGTGACGTTGTAACGGGAAAACGCGCTCATCTTGTAGTTGACAAGGTGACTCAGTAGCGCCGAAATCAACGCCTTGGTGCCATCTACGTCAATGATTGCGCCCTCAAAAATCGGACGCGTCAGCTTGACTCCGCTACCTACGGCACTACCCAAACGCAACGCCTCTACGCCAACGGCAACAATCTGCTCAGTGTCAACAGCGACAGCTACAACAGCGGGTATTTTGTCCGTGAAGCCGTCTTTTTTGAGCGCCGCGGAAACGTAAGCGGAGCCGAGGTCAAAAACCAGTTCGTAATTTGCCATAGTATCACCTTTTGTAAATTTTGTCTAAAATCTCTTGCACCCTGTAAACAGGTAATCCCACTACGTTGTCAAAATCGCCCTTGTAGCTTGCCGCGAACTGACTGTCGTCTTGAATACCGTAGGCGCCCGCTTTGCCGTCCGCTTCGCCGTTGTCTACGTAGCGCCGTATTTCCTCGTCGGAAAGGTCTCGGAAATGCACCTCGGTACTGTCGCAAAACAGCCATTGCCCAACAGGACTTAGAATACAAACGCCCGTGTGAACGTAGTGAACGTTACCGCTAAGGGCTTTTAACATGCGTACTGCGTCACTTCTACTCTTCGGCTTGCCCATTATTTGCCCGTCGAAATCCACAACCGTGTCGCAACCGACGACTACGCAGTCGGGGTGAGAAGAGAACACTTCCTTCGCCTTCAAGGCGGCAAGCTGCTGCACTACGTCGGTAGGCTCCGTTGCAGTTGTGACTTCCTCGCAGTTACTTGGTATAATCTCAAAAGGATAATCGAGCTTTGATAGCAGTTCCCGTCTGCGCGGCGAACTGCTTGCCAAAATAAGTTTCATAACGAATCAATTATATATCACGCGCAAAAATTTGTAAAGTACCTCGCCGCACCTCGTCGGTGGGGCAAGCAATTTAGTAATCGAACGAATCGAAAAGTTTACTGCTGACTTTGCTTGTAATCGTGGTAACGGTTGAGAAAGTCCTCGGCAAATTTGCGGAAATAGATTTGCCAAGCAGTTTCGTTGTGCGGCTGTTCGGAGCTGACAACTAACTCGCAAGATACGCCGCGTTTGACAATCCTGTTGTACAATCTGCGAGAATGCTCTATCATACGCTTGTCCGACCTGTCGTTGCCCCACTCCTTGCCGCCTACGTAGACGAGCGCGTGTTGAGCAAGCGCCTGCGAGGTGTTTTTCTCGTATTTGTAGAGGGCAGGCTCGTTAAACTGCGTAAAGGTGGAAAACAATCCCATTGTTTCGTATACGCGTTGGTAGTTCAACGCCAAGTAACAGCTGACGAACGCGCCCATGCTGCTGCCTGCAACCGCCGTTGCCATTCTGTCCTTGTCGGTGTTGTAGTGAGCGTCTACGTAGGGCTTCAAGGTCTTTGCAAACCATTCGCCGTATTTCTTGCCGTCACCGCCGCGGTTAATTCGGCTTTTGGCAACAGTGCGCTTTGCCTTGAATGCCAAAGGATGAATTTTCCACGGGCTGTACTCGGACAGGCGAACCTTGTCGTTACTTTCAACGCCTACGACAATACAGCTTTTGCCCGTTTGAGCAAACAATTCGTCAAGCGTCTTGTCCACGCGCCAAGACATGCCGTAGGTTGCAAGACGGTCGTAAAACAGGTTCTGTCCGTCGTGCATGTAAATTACAGGCAAAGCTTCGCCGTCCGGGTCGTAGTTGTCGGGCAGGTACACCCACACGGTACGCAAACGGCTAAGCTCTGTTATTTCCATTTCAAGACTTTCAATTTTAGACATTGAAAACTCCTTTGTATTATCGGTATATCAATAAAGAATAATTAGTGAATAACTGACGAGATGCTCCTAAAATTCGCGTAAATGTCCGACGAAATTAAATCCCTCGAATCCCTGTTGGCGCAGTACCTCGTAGACGGCAATCGCCACCGAATTAGACAGGTTAAGGCTACGCGTATCTGCAATCATAGGTATTCTCACTGCGTGAGAATAGTTGTCGTGTATCAGCTGTTCGGGCAAGCCTTTCGTTTCCTTGCCGAACACCAAAAACACCTCTTTGGGGTAACACGGCTCACAGTGCGTACGTTGCGCCTTGGTGGAAAAGAAATAAAATTCGCCCTCTTTATTAGCCTGTTGCAACTGCTCGAAGCTGTCCCAATAGTGAATTTCGCAATCCTTCCAATAGTCAAGTCCTGCGCGCTTAAGCATACGGTCGCTCGTGTCAAATCCAAGCGGACGAACTAAGTGCACCACGCTGCCAGTTGCCGCGGCAGTACGTACGATATTACCTGTGTTCTGCGGGATTTCCGGTTCAACTAAAACTATATGTATCATCTTTTTACCTGTTTGTAAAATCAGTAACTAACTGTAAAATTTCCTGCGTCGTATGCGCGGCGTTGACGGCTATTGCAGTCTGTTTACCGTTGCGCTTACCTTTGAGGTACGCCGAGACGTGTTTCTTCATCTCGTTACACACAACTCTGTCGGAAAAAGTCTTGAGCAGCAATTCTATATGCGTAGTAACGGTGTTTAACAGGTCGAATTGGTACGTATTACCCTCTAACTCTGCAAAAACGTAAGGTTTGCCGACTGCTCCGCGCCCAACCGCAACGCCGTACGCGCCCATGTCCAGCAAACGCAGATAATCCTCCCGAGTTGTTACGTCGCCGTTAGCAAATACAGGCAACCCCACCTTGGCAACGTCGGGCAACAGCGTGTAATCTGCAACACCTGAATACATCTGCTTGCGAGTGCGGAAATGCACTGTTATAAAATCCGCTCCGCTGTCTCTGCACATTTTGGCAAAGTCCACCGCGCCCGAGCTGTCCGTCACACCAAGCCTGAACTTGACTGACAATGGCTTGTCCCCCAACGCTTTCTTCACCGCCGAAATACATTCCGAGGCAAGGCGTGGGTTCTCGAGCAGAGCCGAGCCGTCACCGCTACTTACAATCTTTTTGACAGGGCAGCCCATGTTTATGTCCACGCCCTCGTACGCTTGCACCTCGGGGAGTAATACGCTGTCCGCCATTACGCTCGGTTCGTGACCGAAAATCTGGCAGAAGGACGGAACGTCATTTCCTTCGCGGTAGAGCATTTTCTTAGACAGCTCGTTGTCCATTGTAAGCGCCTTGCTGCTGACCATTTCCGTAACCGTAAGTCCTACGCCGTAGTTTCTGCAAATGGAGCGGAAAGCGTAGTCGGTGTACCCTGCCATGGGCGCAAGGATTGTGCGCGGTCTGTTGGCAAAAAGTTTATCAACCGACATTACGTTTCGCCTCGTTCCAAATTTCGTCAAACCTTTCAAGCGGAAGTTCCTTGAGATTTTCACCGTTATTTGCCAAAATACGTTCGCACTCCACAACGCGGTTTACAAACTTTTCGGTGGAGTTGAGTAAAGCCGTTTCTGCATCTACACCTGTTAAACGTAGCAGGTTGACGCATGCGAACAACAAATCTCCGCCTTCCATTTGGCGACTTTCTTCACTTGCCGAAAGCAATTCGTCGAGTTCTTCCTTGACCTTGTCCACCACTTGGGCTACGTCGCTAAATTCGTAGCCGCCCTTCGAAGCCCTTGACTGCACCTTTTGACTTCTCATCAACGCCGACATTCCGCGAGACACGTCAAGGACGTTTTCCGCCGTGCCTTTGATTTTGTGCTCTTTCAACTTTTGACTGTCCCAAACGCTAAGTGATTCGTCGGCATTATTTACCACCACCTCACCGAACACGTGCGGGTGACGGTCAATAAGCTTGCGGCACAATGCCGTGTAAACGGCGTCGGGTTCAAACTCGCCGTCGCTCCTCGCTATTTCAAGGTGGAAAACAACCTGCATGAGCAAATCGCCCAACTCCTCAACAACGTGGTCAACGTCCTCTTTTTCGAGAGCGTCTGCAAGCTCGTACGCTTCCTCAATGACGTTTTTGATGATACTCTTGTGTGTTTGCGCTCTATCCCACGGACAGCCGTTTTCGGAGCATAAGAAAGTCATTACGTCTACGCAGTCGTAGTAGTCAAATACTTGGCGCTCGGCAAGTTGCTTGGGTTTTACGTACAGCGTCGCCTGATAGTCAAAGCGTTGTTTCAGTAAGTCGCTCAGCGGGAACTTCTTGACTGTGTTTTTACAGCAAAAAACAACTTCGGTGTCACGGTCAAAAGCCGCAAGTAACCGCAGTTGTACTTCGCTTGCTATATATTTGTCGTCTATGCACTTTACAACGGTAGGCAACGGCAATACCCGCGAAACCCCGAGTAGGTCTTGCGCGGTGTACACAACTGTTGCAGGCAACAATCCGCCCGAAACAACGGCAGAATGAAGTCCTACGCCCGCCACTACATTCGCGTTGTCCAAAAGCTGTACCGTCGTGTCGTCTGCGCCCTCGCCCACAACACAAAAAGCCACCTTTTTGTTGCCGAAGGACTTGAGTCTTGCGATTATTGCCTCGTTCAGAATGTCGAAGTCGTCCGCTTGCTCGTACAGGTCGTCGCAAAAGACGGCGTCGTTTCTGATTGCTGCAACGGTTTCCGCTGCGTGAGTGCGAGCCGACTTGACCACCACTACGTCAGCATTTTCTATTGCCAACTTGCCGTCGAGAGTGAGATCGCCTGACTTTCTGCCCATTCCAACTACCGTTATCATTAGTTACTCCTAAAAAGTTATTTTTGTTTCTGCTTGACAGGTAAAAAGGACAGTTCGCTACGGTCAAATACCTTCAAGGCAAACAGCCCCAAGAAGTAAATCAGACCGGAAATTGCAATCAAAATCAATGTACCAAGCGTTCCGTCAAAGAAGTTCTTGAGGAAGGTGATTGCAAGGGTAATCATGAGCGTCATTAGCATGCCCGCCGCCATTGGCTTGATGAGACACGAGGTAACGTCCGTTTTCAGTCCTATCTTTTTACGCAAGTAGATTATAACACAAACCGTCGCAAAAAGATAGCATAACGTTTCGGAAATTGCAGCAGCGTAAATATTTATTTCAGCTCGAGGCAGCAAAATGAGATTTACAGCCGCTTTTACTACAATAGCAAGAGATATTATTACGACGGTGGCGTAGGGCTTGCCAACTGCCTGACACACGGACACGCAGGTTTGCAGCACCGCCAAAAACACGATGGACAACCCCGACAGGGACAGCAGCACCGACGAAACGTAGATTTCATTGGCGGGCAGACTGCCGTAGAGTAGTTTGAGTATCGGTTGAGAGAGCGCAATCATTCCGAACGAACAGGGAAGCGCTATTACAAGGGTCAACTTCATTGCCGAATTGAAACTCTTGTGTAGCTTTTCTTGGTCGTTGGCGTAGTAGGTTTTGGTGATACTTGGCAACGCCGACACCGCGACACCGCCCGAAAGCGCAATGGGCAACCCGAGCATTGAATTGACGGGACCAGTCCACAAGCCGTACATTTCCGTTGCGTTGGGTACGGTCAAGAGATTTACCACCATCACGCTGTCGATGACCTGCGACATTTGCATAGCGAACCCACCGAGAGCTACGGGTATCGCCAACGTCAAAATGCTCGGCGCAATGCCTTTAGCGTCCGCCCAACCGATGGATATATGAGGCAATTGACGTTTTTTGCGGTGAACGAGGTACACCACTGACATTATTGCAAGGCTACCGAACTCGCTGACGGTGATAGCGAACACCGCGCCCATAACCGCCTTGTGAACGTCGGGCATAAAGTGCAACGCGCAGGCAAGACCGACGGCAAGCTTGACAATTTGCTCGATTACCGTAGTAACGCCCGACGGCACCATGTTCATGTTGCCTTGGAAGTAGGCTTTCAATGCGTTAGTGACGGGTACGAACAGTAACGCAGGAGCAACTATCAAAAATGCCGTCGCAGTTTCGGCATTTCCTTGAGAAGCAGCGATAACCTTTGCCAAGCTTGCCATAAGCACGGCGCAAATTGCTCCAAGCCCTGCCAAAAAGATAAACGCGCACCTGAAAATCTTTCTTGACTTGTCAAAGTTGCCCAATTGGTTGTTTTCCGCAATCAGCTTGGACACCGCAACGGGTACGCCTGCTTGCGCAACTGTCAAAAACAAAATGTACGGCGGAAATACCAACTGGTATAATCCCATTCCGTAGCTGCCGATAATGTTCGTCAATGGAATACGGTACAACGCGCCCAAAATCTTGGCAAGCAGTCCGCCAAGACTCAAAATGAGCGCCCCCGAAATAAAACTCTCGTGCTTTTTCATACATTTATATTATGTAGAAAAAGTTATAAAAATATCTACCACTCGCCGTGGATGCAAATAACCTCGTCAGTGAGGCAAGTAAAATAACGAATAATTATTTATATACCTTATTTGAAAGTCAGATAAACAAAAAAATCCTCCCTTGTGTGAAGGGAGGCAATTCCCGAGCCTCACCTCAATACTCCGTTGCCTCGGGGAAGCAGTGGCGAAGAACGGGGGTTGAAATGCGGAAGCCCTCTGCCCGACGTTTACCGCAACGCAAACCGAAACGGATTTCGCGAAGCTTCAAATAGGTGTTGTTTCTTTTTAGCGTTGCCTCATCAAACTGCGATACGTGCAACCGCAATGCCTGTTCGCGAAGCTTGTACGTCGAAGTTACTCCTACGTAGCCGTTGGGCTTGTGAGTGTAGTAGTAGGCAATCACAACCTTACCCACACTGCCTGTCAGTCCGATACGCGCGGTAAGCTTGTCCCAGCTTGCAACGAACACCGCTTCCGTTGCAATTCTGCCAACGTTGAGATGGTCGGGATGCCACTCGGTAAACACGGTGTGGTCGGGGCAAAGTACAACTTGCGGCTTGACGTCGAGAATTGCCGCAACGATGTCCTTTTTCATTGCGGCTTGGTCATAGTCGCCGCCGTCGTCGTAGGGCAAAAAGCGCACGTCGGTAACGCCCAGCAATTCGGCTGACGCAAGCGCCTCTTTTTGTCGAATTTCCACTATTTGTTCCGACGTAAGACTTGGGTCAAGGCTTCCGACACAGCCGTTTGTGGCTATAACAAATGTTACCTTCTTGCCAAGCTTGGTCAGCAATGCAACAGTTCCGCCACACGCCAGCTCGATGTCGTCGGGGTGCGGTCCTACGAATAAAAAACTGTCAAAATCAGTCAGTTTAGGCACAGGAACTGCCTTTTTGAGAATGGAAACAAACATAATCCACCTTTGTCCTAAGTTTAGCGGTTTTTCACAAAATTTACACTGAACACGTCGCTATTTTTTCAGTTCAAGCGGAGCGTCGTAGTCAAACCAAGGGAAGTTTTGCCATTTGCCGCCGTTTACGCGGTACACTTCCTCTACTGCAAACGACCAACGCATACAACTGGGTACGTCGGGAGTAAATTGCAGAAATTCACCGCTTGCGTAAGTGTAGAAAAAGCTTGCATCAACGGGCAAACAAAGCGTGGGTATCAATTCGCTCTTGATAAACACCGTCCAAGGCTCGCCGTCGCGCGTTCCAGTGTAGGTTAAGCCCGTTCTGTCCAGTCTCAACGTGCCTTCGCCGACGATATTTGCCACCTCGTTGTTCTTCATATAACCGTACTTGGGCAACATACCCAGTTTTACGTGCTCTTCCATTACGAAGTTGGGGTCGGACACAGTCTTCCTCATTTCGCGGCGTTGCCAGTCAAACCAAACTCTGGGATTCTTCGGGATTACGCTACCTTCAAAGGGCGTGAGGTTGTACTTGTCGTCCATTTTGGCGCCGTTGCCGCACTGTTTACAGCGAATTTCGTCGCCAACGCCTTCCATTACAAGTTCGCCGCCGCACTTGGGACACTTGTAAATGATTTGCTCCATGTCCTGCGCGTATTTGCCGTCCTTACGGTTGTAGCTGTATTGATGCGTTGCGTTCCACTCGTAGTCGTCAGTGAAAATCGCCTCATCCACCTTTCTTTCTATTTCGTCAGCAGTAAGCGCTTGCAATTGTTCGGGATTGAACAGTTCGTCCAGCTCCACTGTAACCTTGCCATAGCGTTCCTTGACGTCAAACTTAGGACAAACGAGATAGCCGCCGTGAATACGAATGGACAAAACGTGTACGCCAAAGTGTTTGAGCATCTTGCCGGTACCCAGCATTGATGGCTGTTGCGCGCCGCTTGCAGTACTCATACCGCACGGAAAAATGGCAATGCAGCCATTCTTTTCCTTTTTCAAAATGCGGGCAATACCTTGAATTGTTTTGGTGTCCGGCACGAAGTTGCGCTTAGGAATTACTCTTCCCAACTTGAATACCAACTTAAACTTAGAACGGTGAAACTCGTTTTCCGCCGCAACGAAATTGATACGGCGACGTTTCATAATATAATTGACGAACGCGTAGTCAAACCGTGACGCATGGTTAGCAACAACGATAACAGGCTTGTCCTTGTAATCGTCGGGATTGACGTTGCGATACAGTTCAACACTGCACTGTTTGTAGTACAACGCTTTGGCAACTTGACTGAGCACTGCGTTGACGAATGCGTTGGGTTTCTTGACTTTCGTTTCTTTTACAAGTTGGTCTGTTGTCTTTTTCATGGGTCACCCTCGTGAAGTTTGTCTTGTAGTATAATATTTGCCAAAGCTACCAAATAGCAAATATTTATTAAATTTTACTATAAACCCACAAAATTTTCAAGTATTTGACCCACTGAAATGGAACTGAACAACAAAATTACCCTATTAATTCCCATTAGGCAACAAAAAAAACGCGCCCAACAATTGGACGCGTTTTGTATTCTAATGTTTATTAAGCGTATTTTTCTTTAAGTTCTTCCAAGAAGAGATCGAAATCAAGGGTAAATCCGTTTTCGTCCAAGAACTTTGCAAATTCCTCGGTTACGTGGATCTTGTCATCTTTGAGGTATTGCTCTTGCAGTTCTTCGTATCTTTCCTGAGTCATCTTGCTAACTTCGCTTTGGAAGGTGCTTGCAAACCATCTGTAGAAGGCAGATGACGTGTCGGTACTCTTGCTGTAGTCAAACTTGAACAATTGGTCTTCAACAAAGCCTTCCACGTAGATGATGTGAACGCCGTAGCTGGAAACGCACATTGCGTATTTTTCCTTACCGTTGAAGTTGCCTTCAGAGTCGCGCAGTTGGTTTACTGCGGTGTAGAATTCCTCTACCCAAGCGTGCTCGTAGTCTTCCCAGTCGTCGCCAACGTACACAACGTAGTCGTAGGTTGCGGTGTGTTGAGCTGTGTCGGTGTTGAAACGCTTCATCAGTTCAACGATAGTTTCCGACTTGCTCTTACCGTCCATAGGTTTAACTTCGCCGTTGTCGCCAAAGAACGAATTCAAAACACCGTCGGGGTTGATTGCCAAATTGCTACCTTCGTACGTGAACAAGCCCTTAATCTTTTCGTACTTGCTGTCGGAATCCTCGTCAGTGTTGGGCTTAAACCACTTCTCGTCGGAGAAATACTTGCTTTCAATGTCCTCGTCGTACTTGTCGGAATAGAAGTATTCTGCCAATATTTTCGCCGCTTCCGAGTTGCGAGCCGCAATGTATTCGGGTCTGTCGGTGTCGCCGAATTTGTCCGCAAGAACCTTGAGTCTGTTGGATTGAGCGGTAGTAAAGGGAACGAGAATGTTCTTTACGAATACGTACTTTTCGGTGTAGTTTTGATCGTCTTCTTCACTCTTGGGCACGTCGAACAGATACTTGCTGCTTGACAGAGAGGTGATGAAGGAATCGAAATTGTTGTCGATGTTGAAGTCTGTAATTTGAGCTTCTTTTTCGATTTCAAAGCGCTGTTCAAGCAGCCCCTTAATTTCGTCCTCTTTGCCTCCGTACACCTCGTAGCTCCACTTTGCAAGAATACAGCTGGACACCATGTCGTCTACTTGATTAGACAGGAATTTGTCCAAAGTGATGCCGTAGTTGGTCTTGATTGTGTCGCGATATTGGTTCAACACGCTCTTTTGAGCGGCGACAAGCTCGTCAAAATCTACGTAATCCTCTTCGTCTTCTATTCTGTCGTTGAATTCCTCAAGCCTCTTTGCCGCTGCCGCTTCATCTGCGTAAACGTAGCTAGCGATGTCAACTTCGCCGTAGGAGGTTTGCTCGTCTGCGCCGTAGTATTTTTCAAAATACTCGTCAGCTTCCTTGCTGTCAAAGTTTTTCCTGTACAGATACTCTGCGTAGGTAGTAGCGCCGTTAAAATCGTCATACTCGGTAAAGTTGCGCGATGTGTCTTCACTTTCGGCGTCCTTCATCTCACGGCGCGCGGAAATCTGTGCTTCTACGCTGGTGTCAAACGACGTGAATGAAATGTGTCTGACGTACTTGATGCAATACTCGAATTCCTCAGCTGTCAAGAACTCGGCGTTTACAGCCTTGCCCTTCAAATTGGACGCCACAACGTCTGCGTCGGACTTGTGTCTGGTGACGTAGTCGTCAATTTGCATGTACTGTTGCTGAAGGGCAGACAGCACCATTTCCAACAAGCCGTCCATGTCTAACATGCCGTAGCTGATATAGTAATAGTAATTGTTGTAGTAGGAATTGAAGGTGTCAAGCAGCTTGCCGACGGATATTTTTTGATCGCCGACCGTCATTGCCGTAGTTTGACGGTACTTACCGATGTCTTTACCCACCAAACCGCAGCTTGCAAATACACTCAATACGAATACAACGATTAGTATTATTGTTAGTATTTTAGTTGCTTTTTTCATTTTGTTGCTCCTAAAGTCGTGGCGAAAGTAGAATTTGGACATACCGCCACATATACCTATACATTATACATTTTTAGTTGGCAATTGGCAAGCGGTTACACGAACTTTTGTGAGATTAAGTTTGTATACTTTGCAAAAATTCCTTTAGCGCGTCGAGTAATCGGCTCTTTTGCATAAAATCCGCCGAAGAAAACACTATGCCGTAGCTGTCGGAAGACACCGTCGCCCGCTCGCCGAAGTTCATCAAGGCTTCAAATACCTCTTTGCGCATAAGCTTGTCCTTGCCGGCAAAAATAAGCTCGCCGTGAGCAGGTCGCGCCACCACCTTGACTACGCCAGCGTTACTTGCCAACAGCTTGAGTTTGGCGACGGAAAACAGATTTTCCACCTGCTTGGGCGCCGCGCCGTACACGTCAATAAGCTCCTCGCGCACCTTGTCCACCTCTTCAACAGTTTGACAGTCCGCCAAATTGCGGTAAAAATTCATTCTGTCCGACTGCAAGGGTATGTAACTGTCGGGAGCGTATGCCTCGATGTCAATTTCCACGTCGGTGTTGATTTTTTGTTTGACCTGTTCGCCCTTCAGTTCGGCAACCGTTTCCTGAAGTAGGCGCGCGTACATGTCGTAGCCAACTTTTACCATGTGCCCGTGCTGTTCGCGACCGAGAATGTTGCCCGCGCCACGGATCTCAAGGTCCTTCATGGCAATTTTGAAGCCGCTTCCCAACTCGCTGTACTCGGTAATCGAGGACAGGCGCTTGTAGGCAACGTCGCTCAAAATCTTGTCGTGGCGATAGGTAAAGTAGGCGTAAGCAAGACGGTTACTGCGCCCTACTCTACCCCTCAACTGGTACAGCTGCGACAGTCCCAACTTGTCCGCATCCATAACTATTAGCGTGTTGACGTTGGGAATGTCTATGCCGTTTTCGATAATTGTCGTACACACAAGTACGTCGCTTTTGCCCTCTGCAAAGGACATAACGGCGTCCTCGAGCGAGGTCTCGTCCATCTGTCCGTGCGCAACGGTAAGCTTGGCGTTAGGAACAAGCTCCGACAGCTTCCTTGCGAATGCGTCGATGGACTGAACCCTGTTGTACACGCAGTACACCTGTCCGCCCCTCGCAAGCTCGCGCGTGATAACGTCGGTGAGCAAAGCGTCGCTTTCCTCCACCACGAAGGTTTCCACGGCTATACGCTCAACGGGCGGGGTGGTTATCGTGGAAATATCTCGAATACCGGAAAGAGCCATGTGCAGCGTTCTCGGAATGGGTGTTGCCGACATCGTGAGCACGTCCACGTTGGTTTTCAAGGATTTCAATTTTTCCTTGTGTTCCACACCAAAGCGCTGTTCCTCGTCCAAAACAAGCAGACCAAGCCTGTTAAAGGTCACATCTTGTGACAAAAGTCGGTGCGTACCTATCAAAATATCCACGTCGCCGCTTGCTACCGCCTTCAAAATTCGCCTTTGCTGCTCGGCTGTGCGGAAACGGTTAAGACACGCCACTCTGATGTCGAAATGCGACATACGCTCGGTGAAGGTTTTGTAGTGCTGCTCGGTGAGAATTGTCGTAGGCGCAAGCACCGCTACCTGATAGCCGTTGCACACCACGTTGAAGGCGGCGCGCATTGCAACCTCAGTCTTGCCGTAACCGACGTCGCCGACAAGCACGCGGTCCATAATCCGTTCGCTCGTCAAATCCTTAACGATTTCCGCTTGACAACGCAACTGATCTTCCGTCGCCTTGAATGGGAAGTACTGCTCGAATTCCTCGTCCAAATACTCGTCCACACGATACCTGAAGCCACGAGACTTTTCCCGTTCGGCGTACAGCTTCAAGAGGTTAATGGACATCTCGCGAATACCGCTCTTGACCTTGCTCTTGACCTTGGCAAAGTCCTCGCCGCCAAGCTTAGATAACGTCGGGTTTTCACCGCCGGAATAGCGGGAAAGCATGTTCGTAGCGTCTACGGGAACGTACAGCCTGTCGCCGTTTTTGTACAAAACTACGATGTAATCTTTCGCTTCGCCGCTGGGGGTTGTAATTTTTTGTATGCCCTCGCAAAGTCCTATTCCGTGTACGTCGTGCACGACGTAGTCGCCCTTTTCTACGGACAAAAACGCCTGCTTGCGGCTTTTCCTCATTGACTGTTGATTGAGTCCTCTGCCGAGGTCGCGTGTGCCCACCACCACAAGCTTGTTGGTGTGTGACACGAATCCTTTTTCTATGCCGATGGGAAGTATCAGCGCGTCGGCAGCGTTAGGTTCGAGCCTGTCCGCGCAAATACCGTAAACGCCGAATTTTGACAGCTTTTCGCGGGTGGGTTCAACGCCGTCGCTGCCGGCAAATATAACCGTTTCGTAACCGAGTCGCAGCCAGTTCTTTACGTCCGTCGCCAACGCCTCTTCGCTTGCGGCGTAACTGCTGACCGCGCCCGTCTTGAAGTTGTGAATTGCCTCGGGGCGGAAGAAATCGCTTTGGTAAGGCAAGGTTTGCAAGAAAATTTGCGGAACATCCAGATTAAACACTTCTGCCCTGTCCACAAATGCGTTAAAGTGAATAGGTAGTACCTCGCCCGCCTTAGTCAGGTTTGCTACACGCTCTCCGTGCTCCTTGTAAAGGAAATTAACCCGTTGACTTAGGCTCTTGGGTTCGTCCCAAAATACGACGGTGTCGGCAGGCAAGTATTCCTTGAGCTTGGAACACTCAACGAAAGGCGTTAGCCAACCGTTGTCCACCTTACCACCTCCTGCGGCAACGGACAGGGAAGAAAGTATTTCCGAAAGCCGCGCGTGGGCATTTACAGGCAGCTTTGCGCGCTGCTTCTGCATAGTGACGTACCGCTCAATCTGAGAAAGCTTACTTACAGGCAAGCCCGTAGTGTCGTAGAGGGGGTAAATTTCAAATTGAGTGACCGCGTCGCCCGACTTGCCGTCCTCGCCCACCTCGCGTATGCTTTCAATCTCGTCGTCGAAAAAGTCCACGCGGAAACGCTTAGAAAATGGCATAGATACGTCAAGAATGTCGCCGCGCATTACGAATTCACCCTCTGAGGAAATTCCGTCAACGCGATTGTAGCCGTTTTCTACCAATTTTTTGACGAGCATGGCCGTGTCGTAGCAAACGCCCGTTTTTAGCATAAAACAGTCGGCGAAAAACTTGTCGCGACTGGGCAACAGCTGTATCAACGCGTCAATGCAGGTTACGGCGCAGTCGGCGTTTGTCAAGATTTGGTGCAGGGCGTAGTTGCGGGAATACACGGAGTTTTTGGAGGAGCTGCCCTTGTACAGCAACACGTCCTCTTTGGCGGGCAGGTACACCACGTTGCCGCTACCGATAGCTTGAATTGTTCTAAGCACCCTCTGCGCCTCAACGTAGTCGCTTGTAACGTACAAACTGAACACGTCGGAGTTTGCCGCAATGAAGGGTTTTTCGTTAGGTTGCGCGCCAAAAGCCGCGATAAAATTTTTATCGCGGGTGTCGTTGAGCAACTTCCTGTATGCCTCGGTATTGTTTACTCTGTCAAAAAAGTTGTACATCGTACTGTTACAAGTGTACCACAATATTGCCCCATTGTAAACTTATTTACATTTGTCTATTTTTGTGGTACAATTTGAGTATGTATTTGGTAGTTGGTTTGGGAAATCCCGAAAAAAAATATTTCAACACTTTTCACAATATGGGTTTCATGGTTGTGGACAGACTTGTTGAAAAACTTGGCGTAGAGTTCAACAAGGGCGAATGCCGCGCAGTTACCGCTCACGCAAGGGTCAACGGCGAAAAGGTTATCGTTGCCAAACCCGTAACGTATATGAATTTGTCCGGCGAAGCGGTACAGGAGCTTTGCCACAGGTACAAAATTGAAAAGGGTCATTTAATCGTAGTTTACGACGACGTTGACATACCTATCGGCAATTTGCGTATTCGGGTCAATGGCTCGGCGGGAACACACAACGGAATGAAAAATATCGTGCAAATGCTTTCTACCGATGATTTTCCCCGCGTTCGGGTGGGTATCGGCAAGGAAACGCCTATGCCGCTTATTGATTTCGTATTATCTCAAGTTACCGACGACGACCACACCGCGCTCGACCCCGTACTTGACGCCGCTGCTTCTGCTCTTTACGACTTTGTAAACGGCGCGGACATCGACAAAGTGATGCAAAAGTACAACCTTCGCGCTTAAAACCTATTAGCTTGACGTATTGAACAATCATAAAAACGACAGAGTTAATCCTCTGTCGTTTTTGTTTCCACTTTTGCCCACACAGGGTTGGAAGGCTCTTTACGTCTTTTTTTGTTTTTTAGTTTTGCAATATTAGCCTCAACTATCGGCGCAATTTTCTCGTATAGTTGCTGCGACTTTTCTTCAATTTCCTTGCGAAGTTCCTCGTCCATCAACTCTTCTTCCACTTCTTTGTCAAATCGGTAGTGGTCGCAATAGGAATAGTCGCCCACTATGTAAAAAATTGTCCTGTACAAATACTCGGCATAGTCGCATGCAGATTTTGCCCCGCCCCAATTTCTCACGACACCTGATACTATGTAGTCCACTGTTTGAACAAGCCTTTTGTTTGTGTGAGATATGGCGTATTTGAGGGGCACTCTTTTTTCTAATAAATATACCGTCTCGTCAAATACATCGGGCTTAACAAACTTTTCGTTCGGAACGTAGGAAAGCACCATTATGTTTTTAATTTGAGGGTATTGTGCCTGTAATTCACGAACAATCCTTGCGCAAGTTTCGTCAAAATTTCCTCGGTAACCATTGTAAAATTCAGTCACGCCGCGGTTGATTAAATCCACTACGACACTCCTTATTTTATCTTCATACGGTCTGTAATCAAAGTTTCTATGCCCGAAAAAGGCGCACGATAAGTTTGCCATAGTTATATCCTCATATTGTAATATCCCAATACGGGATATTTTTTATTATACCTAATTGGTATAATATTGTCAATAAAAGATAATAAAACAAAAGATATTTATGAAAAATTTAAGAAAATTACGGGAAAGTAAGGGTTTATCTCAATTACAATTAGCATTGAAGTTGGGACTAAATCAAAATACAATTAGCAGATATGAAAATGGTCAAAGAGAGGCAGACCACCAAACATTGATAATGTTTGCCGATTTCTTTGGTGTAACCGTTGACTACTTAATAGGCAGAACTGATGAAAATTAGAAATCCCACACCGAACGGTGCGGGACTTTTTTACATTATTTGCAAAGCTCTTTGGCGAGTTCAACAATTTGCGCGCGGTTGTCGTCCTTTAAGGCGGAAAGTATGGTTACCGTCGTGTCCGTAAAGGTGATATTCTTGCAGCCGTCCAACAGTTGGCGAATCACCTTTGCAGCCTGCGGCGCCCATGAGCCGTTTTCGATAATTCCTATTGTCCTATTCTGATAGCCGTGCTCTACAAGGTGGGTGACAAATTCGTGCATAAAGGGGAAGATTGACGCGTTGTAAGTTGTTGTTGCAAGTACAAGCTTACCGTAGCGGAAAGCGTCCTCTACCGCCTCTGCCATGTCACAGCGGGCTAAATCATTGATTGCAACTTTTTCGCAGCCGTTGTTTTTCAGCTCTTCCGCAAGGATTTCCACCGCTTCCTTCGTGTGTCCGTAAACGGAAGTGTAGCAAATGCAAATTCCCTCGCTTTCTACGCCGTAGCTGCTCCAGATGTTGTACAAATTGAGATAGTAACCGAGGTTTTCGCTGAGGACAGGTCCGTGGAGCGGGCAAATCGTAGCGATGTCCAATGCCGCTGCCTTTTTGAGCAGGTTTTGCACGGGAACGCCGTACTTACCGACGATTCCGAAGTAGTAGCGACGCGCCTCGCACGCCCAATCCTCGTCCACGTCCAGCGCGCCGAACTTGCCGAAGCCGTCAGCAGAGAACAGCACTTTGTCCGTAGCGTCGTAAGTTACCATTACTTCGGGCCAGTGCACCATTGGCGCGAAAACGAATGTCAGGTTGTGCTTGCCAAGCGACAGGCTTTGTCCGTCGGAAACGACAAGTCTGTTTTGCGCCACCTCTTTGCCCAAAAAGTTTTCCATGATGAGGAACGTCTTGGAATTGGCAACAACCGTAGCACTTGGGTAAGCAGCCAAAAAGTCGGTAATACTGCCCGAGTGGTCGGGTTCCATGTGTTGAACGATTAAATAGTCAACTTGGCGACCTTTAAGCGCCTTTTTGAGGTTTGTTAGCCACTGTTTCCCAAAATGACGGTCAACGGTGTCCATTACGGCAACCTTGTCGTCAACAATTACGTAGCTGTTGTACGCCATACCGTTAGGAACAACGTATTGCCCCTCGAAAAGGTCTATTTCGTGGTCGTTTACGCCAATATATTTGATATCTTTTGTTATTTTCATAATTTACCTCTAATTATCGTTAAATTTCCACTCTGTAACTGTCAATTACAACCTTATTGAAACTGTTTGCAAGCTCTTGCGGAATAGCAGCGCAAAGCGTGTTGTATTTGAGATCCATTGTGTGAATTGCGGGGCTAAGCTCCTTGACAGTAACGTGTAATTCGTTCCCTTTAAGCTTGTAACCCTCGTACACTACCTTGATACTGCCGCTCATGCCGTCGGTAAGAAACAACACAAGCGCGTTGGTTTCGAAGAATTTGCCGTCGTAGTTACTACGCTCACTTTCGGGCACGTTGAACAAATCGCCTTCGTGACTCGCCACGTACTCGTCGAATTGCGACTTACTCGTCAACACCACAAAACGATTGCCGTCCGTCGTGTTAAACGTACCGCCGCCGACACCGCCCATACCCGAGCCGAAAATAAATGCCGTCAAACACATAACTGTTACTACCACCGTCAAAATGATTTTCTTTATACCTAATTTTACCATACTTACCGATAGTTTGCACTACTTTGAGATAAAATATCAAAACTTGTTGTATGCCGCACTTGAAATGGGCAAAGGTGTGATGTATAATAGTAGCAAATTGATTTTGTTATTGTTAATACCCAAAAGAGAGGATAGAAAAATGTGCACCTCAATTTCATTCAAAACAAAAGACCACTACTTTGGCAGAAATCTCGATTACGAATTTTCCTACAACGAAACGGTAACAGTAACGCCCCGCAACTTTCCGTTGAAGTTCCGCAAGGTCAAGGAACTGAAATCACACTACGCCATTATCGGTATGGCGTTCGTGCAGGAAAACTACCCTTTGTACTACGACGCCACCAACGAAAAGGGACTGAGTATGGCAGGACTGAATTTTCCGAGATACGCCGACTACAAGCCATTGACAAAAGGCAAAGACAACGTTACGCCATTTGAATTCATACCTTGGATTCTCGGACAGTGCGCCACCGTTGCCGAGGCGCGTGTACTGCTTGACAAAATCAGCCTGTACAACGAAAACTTTTCCGAACAGTTAAAGCTGTCGCCATTGCATTGGCATATTTGCGACAGTGTTGATTCTATTGTAGTCGAAAGCGCCAAAGAGGGCTTAAAAATACACGACAACCCAACAAACGTGATGACCAACAGTCCTACCTTCGACTTCCACATGCTGAACCTCAGTCACTACATGGGCGTAACGCGTGAAATTGCCGACAACCGCTTTGCTGACAAGCTGAATATTGAAGCATACAGTCGCGGGGCGGGCGGATTTGGCTTACCCGGGGATTTGTCATCTGCTTCAAGATTCGTTCGCGCGGCGTTTGTGCTCAACAATTCGGTCGTAGGTGACAGCGAAAAGGAAAGTGTGAGTCACTTCTTCCACATACTCGGCTCGGTTGCTCAACAAAAGGGCTGCTGCGCGGTAGACCACGGTTACGAGTACACCATTTACTCCTCCTGTTGCAACACGACGAAGGGAATTTACTACTACACGACCTACGAAAACAGTCAAATCTCTGCCGTGGACATGCACAAAACCGACCTCGACGGCAAAACACTCACAAGTTACCCACTCGTAACTGACTGGAACGTAAATAAACAAAATTAATTAAAACCCTACTGTTAACTCAGTAGGGTTTCGTTTTTATACAGGTGTAACGATAAATTGAAATTTATTGCATTACATTTTGTGAACGAGTTCGTAGAATTACTTCTCCTATCTTATAATTTTCGCTGTTGGGAATTTCTGCATAAAACGCATAATAGATAATATCATCAGTTACAGGGTCATTGGGTCCGATATAATTGTGTTCAACTACTGGACACAATTTGCCGTCTTTTTCCAGAATATCAACAAATTGGTGATTCTCCGATGAACAAGTGGTTTGCAACAATATCAATAGGGAATTATACTCAAAATATGCTTTCGTATAACCCAAATCAATATCGAAATTTTTATAATCAGTGTAAGAAGTTAATAATTTTAGTTTTGTATCAGAGTTCCATTTGATAAAATTCTGTTCACTATATCCGATTAGCTTTGTTTTTGGCTCTAACCCAGAAGAAACGTAATCTTTATATGGATCTTCGGTGCAAGCCGAGAAAATAACCGCAATACTACACACGACAAGTAATAAAGTCAAAAGTCTTGATGGTTTCTTCATAATATACCTTCCTTCATTTACTCATATAACAAATCAAAGTCGAGTTTTGTCCCACCTTTTGTTGAATGTTTTGTGCGCTAAATTACTGTTTATCGTAGTATTATTATAACATAACAGATATTAAAATTCAATAAAGGACAGCCCAATTACTTGCCCCACCGGCGAGGTGAAAAAATCTCACTGCGGTTTCGTGCAGTGAGATTTTTTATTTTAGTTATTTATTGATTGTAACAAAAACTCTTGAAAACAAGTTGTTATGTTTACAGTACAACGATGAGAGCCATTTCGGCGCCGTCACCACGACGGGCGTTCTCTTTATAGATGGCTGTGTAGCCGCCCTTTTGACCTCTTTCCTCTGCAAGCTTGTCAAACTTGGGAGCGTAATCGTTGAAAATCTTTTCTACCAAGGGGTGCTTTACCGTCTTAGTACGAACTTTGTACTCCGTTGCGCTTTCCTTGTCCTGACGGGCAGGCTTCAAATCTGCAAGGTTTGCCATGAGTCTTCTGCGAGCTGCAAGCTTCTTGGGTCCGTCGTTAAGTACGGTTACCTTCGTCTCTTTGCCGCCCACAATCTTGGTCTTTTCAACTTCTACCGTGTCTTTGTAGGTGTTGACAGCAAGCGTGATGTACTTTTCAGCCAGCTTTTGAACTTCCTTAGCGCGAGCCTCGGTCGTCTCAAGCTTGCCGTTCCACAAAAGTTGGGAAACTTGGTTTTTCAAAAGAGCCAATCTCAAATCGGTTGCTTTACCTAATTTTCTTTGTGTTGCCATATTCTCTAACTCCTATTCATCCTTATTCTTCAAAGACAGACCGTAACCTTCCAGCTTTGCAATTACTTCGTCAAGCGACTTTCTGCCGAGGTTGCGAACCTTCAGCATGTCGTCTTCCGTTCTGCGCGTCAAATCCTCTACCGTTTGGATTCCTGCGCGCTTCAGGCAGTTGTAGGAACGAACTGACAAATCCATGTCGTCGATGTTCATTTCCAATACCTTTCTGTGGTTGTCGCTTTCTCTGGGGATCAAAATATCTCTGCTGAAACTTTCGGACAAATCAACAAACATCTTGATATGGTCTTCGATGATACGCGCAGCGAGCGAAACGATTTCGCGACCGGAAAAGGCGCCGTTTGTTTCCACTTCGAGAGTCAGCTTGTCGCGGGTGATATCTTGACCTACGCGGGCGCTTTCTACAGTGTAGCTTGCCTTTTTAACAGGTCCGAACACCGAGTCGATGGGTATGTAACCGATGGGGTAGTTGAGTTTAAGTTCGCGGTTGCGCTCTTTGTTCTTCTCAATTGAGTAGTAACCCAAGCCTCTTGCCACAAACAGTTCGCAATCAAGTACGCCGCCGTCCTCCAAAGTACAAATGTACAAGTCGGGGTTCAGCACTTCTACTTCGCTGTCGGTGATGATGTCGCCTGCGTGAACTTCGCAAGGACCAACTTTGTTTATCGTAATTGTCTTTCTGAAATCATTGTCTTCGTTATCCGACTTCAAAGCCAAACGCTTGATGTTCAAGATAATGTCCGTCACGTCTTCTTTGACACCGTTGACTGTTGAAAACTCGTGTTGAATTCCGTCAATTATGAGACCTACAACAGCAACACCGGGCAGAGCGGCTAACAAAACTCTACGCAGAGCGTTACCGAGAGTTATGCCGTAACCTCTTTCCAATGGTTCTGCAACGATCTTGATGATGCTGGAATTCGGACCACTTTCTTCAACTGTCATTACGGGTTTTTCTATTTCCATCATTGGACAACAATCTCCTTTATATTAAATTGAAATTTTTACGCGTTGTATTAACGCGAGCCACAAAGCGTAAATCTTTGTAGCGAATACTTTAAGCCGAAACCTATTACTTGGAGTACAACTCGACGATCATGTGCTCTTGGATAGACATGTCGATATCTTCTCTCGTCGGCTTAGCAAGTACTTTACCCGTAAGCTCGGCGGGTTCGAAGTCCAACCATTGGGGAATGTTGCCCGGCTTTTTGGATTGCTTGAGTTCTACGAACAAGGGTTGTTCGCGCTTGTTATCCTTAATGGAAATGACGTCTCCTACTCTTACTTGGTAGCTGGGAATGGTTACGCGCTTGCCGTTTACGGTGATGAGACCGTGGTTGACGAACTGTCTTGCCTGCGAACGGGACACGCCGATACCGAGACGGTACACAACGTTGTCGAGACGTTGTTCAAGCAAAACGAGCATGTTTGCGCCTGTAACGCCCTTTTGACGTTCAGCTTCCTCGTAGTACTTGTGGAATTGCTTTTCCTGAAGACCGTAAATTCTCTTGGTCTTTTGTTTTTCACGGAGTTGTTGACCGTATTCGGTAACCTTCTTTCTGCTGTCGGCGTGCACTCCGGGAATCTTGCCGCGCTTAGTTACGGGGCACTTGTCGGTGTAGCATCTGTCGCCTTTAAGGAACAGCTTGCATTTTTCACGTCTGCATTGACGGCAATCTGCGCTTGTATTTCTTGCCATAATCTTTCTCCTTTAACTAAACTCTTCTACGCTTGGGCGGACGGCATCCGTTGTGAGCGATAGGCGATACGTCGCGAATGAGGGTTACGTCGATTTCGGCTGTTTGCAAAGCGCGAATAGCCGACTCGCGTCCTTGACCGGGACCCTTGACGTAAACTTCTACGGAGCGAATTCCGTACAGAGTCTTAGCAGCCTCTGCCGCCTTTTCGCAAGCCTGTTGAGCAGCGAACGCCGTGCTCTTACGTGAGCCGCGGAAACCGAGAGCGCCACTGCTGCACTGCGTGAGAGCGTTACCGTTGAGGTCGGTAAATGTTACAATCGTGTTGTTGAAGGAAGCGTGAATGTGTACTTGTCCTTTGTCAACTTTTCTTAAATCGCGTCTTTTCTTGACAACTTTCTTTCCTGCCATTACAGTTTCCCTCCTTATTTAGCCTTCTTACCGCGCGAAACAGTACGCTTGGGTCCCTTGCGGGTACGAGCGTTTTGTTTGGTGGATTGTCCTCTTACGGGAAGTCCCTTACGGTGACGGATTCCGCGGTAGGAGCCTATTTCTATTTGTCTCTTGATGTTCATGGATACTTCACGACGAAGGTCACCTTCTACGTGATAGTTCTTTTCAATACAGTCACGGATCTTCGATATGTCGTCTTCGGTCAAGTCCTTAACGCGCGTATCGGGATTGACGCCTGTTTCCGCCAAAATCTTGGTAGCGGTAGTACGTCCGATTCCGTAAATGTAGGTCAAACCGATTTCAATACGTTTTTCTCTGGGTAAATCTACACCGGAAATACGAGCCATTTGTTTTTCTCCTTGTTAGTTTTTTGTTTGATTAAAATGTATTGTGTTTGTATATTGACACGCCGACAACACACGAACCTAAGTGGAATGACGTCGTGTTGTTGTAGTACGTGATTAAAGCCTACTTGTTACAATATGATAGGCATATAGCTTAACTACACGCCCCACCGGCGAGGTGTTAGCCTTGTCTTTGCTTGTGTTTGGGATATTTGGAACAAATAACCATAACCTTGCCGTTACGTTTGATAACCTTGCACTTGTCGCACATGGGTTTTACTGACGGTTTTACTTTCATTTTATCCTCCTTGACACAGAAAAGCCTGTGTAACTGTTTTAGTTGTACTATTGGACGCCCTTTGTGCGCCAAACGATTCTACCCTTGGTAAGGTCGTAGGGGCTCATTTCAAGCTTTACCGCGTCACCGGGCAAAATCCTGATTGAGTGAATACGCAATTTGCCCGATACGTAGGCTATTACCTCGTGATTGTTCGTTAGCCGCACGCGGAACTCTGCATTTCTCAAAGCCTCGACTACTACGCCTTCTACCTCGATTACGTCGTCTTTTGACATCTTGACTCTCCTATTGATTTGGTTGATTGAACTGCCTCAACGCGCTCTTTACTTCGCTGTCGAACACCTTTTTGCCTTCGGTTAGCTTCGCCGCGATATTTTCCAATACCACGCCACTGTCCGACACGTGCTTGACGTTCTTCTTCTTGGGGGCGTTGAGCTTCCTCATTCCGCCGTCAGCAAGGAACACTACACCGTCAGAAACCTTAGTTACGACAAAGTACATGTCCTTGTCTCTGCCCTGCGTTGACAGCACGACGCTACCTATACCTATCTCTTTCATATACACCTACAAACTTAGTATCTCTACGCCGCGAGAGGTGATAGCAACGGTATTTTCGTAGTGGGCTGCGGGCTTGCGGTCGCGGGTTTTCACCGTCCAACCGTCATCCAAAAAGTCCACCTTTTCCGTTCCCATAGTAATCATGGGTTCGATTGCTATCGTCATACCTTCGCTTAGACGCATGCCTCTGCCTGCCACTCCGAAGTTGGGAACGTCCGGTTCTTCGTGCATGTTTCTGCCAATGCCGTGACCGACGAGTTCTCTAACAACTCCGTAGCCGTGACTTTCGGCGTAGGCTTGTATCGTGTGACCGAGGTCGCCAAGTCGCGTAACGCCTGCAACTATACTGTTGACGCCCTCGAAGAAACATTGCTCCGTAACGTCAATCAGCCGCTGACATTCGGGGGTTATCAGCCCTACCGCAACAGTCCTTGCCGCGTCTCCGTGCCAACCGTTGAAGATTGCTCCGCAGTCGTAGCTGACGATTTGCCCTTCCTCTAAAATTTTCTTCTTGGAAGGAATGCCGTGCACTACCTCGCAGTCAACGGATACGCAAATGCTTGCGGGAAAGCCGTGGTAGTTCAAAAAGCTTGGAATAGCGTTTTGTGAAGTTATGTACTCGTGCGCAAGCCTGTTTAGCTCGTACGTCGATACGCCCGGTTTGGTGTGGTCGCGAAGCAAATTCAAAGTGTCGCGGACAATTTGATTTGCTTTGCGCATGTACTCAATTTGAGCGTCCGTCTTGATGGTAATCATTTCTTTAGCGCGTCCAAAATTCTACGGTATACGACGTCTATTCCGCCGTTGCCGTCCACCGTTATCAGCTTGCCGAGCTTTTCGTAATGCTCAATAAGCGGGAAAGTGGTCTTTTCGTACACGCGTAGACGTTCTCTCACCGTTTCCTCGCTGTCATCAGCGCGAATGATGAGCTTTCCGCCGCATTGAGGGCACGTCTTAGCGTTGCCAAGCGATGAAACGTGGAATGTACCGCTGCAATCGGGGCAGAAACGGCGTCCCGAAAGACGTTTTACCACAGTTTCGTTGTCTACGTCGAGATTTACTGCGCAGTCGATACTTTGGAAAGCGTCCAACGCTTCTGCTTGCGCTATCGAGCGAGGGAAGCCGTCCAAAATGTATCCGTTTGCGCAATCGGGTTCGATTAGCCTGTTTTTGACGATTTCAATGGTGATTTCGTCAGGAACAAGCGCGCCGCTTGCCATGATGTCCTTTACTCGCAACCCGAGGGGCGTACCTTCTCTCAAGTTTTTGCGGAAGATGTCGCCCGTCGAGATTTGCGGAATGTTTAGTTCGCTTGTGAGCTTTTGCGCCATGGTGCCTTTGCCGCTACCCGGCGCACCCAACAAAATAATACGCATATTATTTCAAAAATCCTTTGGAGTTTGAGCCAAGCAAACCCTTGTAGTGACGCATCAGAATTTGATTTTCCAATGCTTTGTTGAATTCCAACGCTACCGATACGCAAATCAGCATACCTGTCGCGCTCATACTGTTGACCAATTGAATGTTTTCGCCCAAACCTGCCCAACCGGGGATTGAGAACATAATTGACGGAACGAAAGCGATGATTGCAAGGAATACTGCGCCCCACAGTGTGATACGCGATACAACCTTAGCAAGATACTCTGCCGTTTCTCTGCCCGGGCGAATACCCGTTACGAAACCGCCGTTGTTTTGAATGTTGCGGCTGATTTCCACAGGGTTGAACTGGATTTGCGAATAGAAATACGCAAATACGAAAATCAGTATTGCCAGTATAACGTTGTAGACGATTACACCTACCCAACCGTTAGTGCCTGTGTTGCTTGCCGTCATGTATTCCGACCACCAAGCAGCGAAGTCGCTGTTCGCCCAGAACGTTTGAATGAGCATTGTGGGGAAAGACATCAAAGCGTAAGCGAATATCAAAGGCATAACGCCGCTTGCGTTGACCTTGATGGGAATGAAGGTGGATTGACCGCCGTACATTTTGTTACCCTTAACTTGCTTTGCGTACTGAACCTTGATTTTTCTTTCCGCGCCGTCCACCCAAACGATGAAGCCGAACACGAGTACAAGTCCGACAATGAATATCAGCGCAATGTACCAGTTGCTTGTGGTGCCTTGAACAGCGCCAGCAATCGTGTTGAACAATTGGTGAGCAGCCGTAGAAATGATACCTACGAAGATGATCATGGAAATACCGTTAGACACACCGTACTCGGTGATACGTTCGCCGATCCACATGCAAAGCATTGATCCGCCAACGAGAACGGTAACGATGTAGATACCCATAATCCACTTGCCGCCTGTTTCTTGGAAGAAACTTGCGTACTGACCGCCAAGCCAACTGTAGTTGACGTAGTTGTACTCGGTGTTGCGGCTGAGCGTCAAATAAACGCCAACCGCGCTGACAATCGCCAAAGCCAACGTTACCCAACGGGTGATTTTGTTAATTTTTTCTCTACCTTCTTCGCCTTCCTTGCTCATTCTTTCAAGAGCAGGGATTGCTACCGTCAACAACTGCACGATAATTGACGCGTTGATGTACGGTGAAATGCCGAGAGAAAAGAGTGTACCCTGACTGAGCGCCGAACCGGTAATAGAGTTGAGCAATCCAAAGATGTTCATACTGTTGGATTCAAGCGCGTCGCCTAAGCCGTTTAGGCCGGGAATTTGAATGTAACAACCTATTCTGAACAAAACGATGAACAGGATTGTCATGAATATTTTTCTGCGTACGTCCTTTATCTTAAAGGCATTTCTGATGGTTTCAAACATTATTCGATTACCTCTGCAACTCCGCCTGCCGCTTCGATAGCTGCTTTAGCCGAAGCGGAGAACTTATCTGCCTTGACAGTAAGCTTTTTGGTGAGGTTGCCGGCTCCCAATACCTTTACGCCGCCGTTGGTCTTGCCGTTTACAAGACGCTTTTCGGCAAGCAGCTCGGGAGTTACAACCGTGCCGTTGTCAAAGACGTTCAAAGCGTCTACGTTGACGATGTCGTATTCAACTCTGAACTTGTTGTTGAAACCACGTTTGGGAAGACGACGTGCAAGGGGAGTTTGTCCGCCTTCGAAGCCGGGACGAACACCGCCACCGCTACGCGCCCATTGACCCTTGTGGCCTTTGCCACTTGTCTTACCGAGGCCGCTTCCGATACCTCTACCCAGTCTCTTACTTGATCTTGTCGAATTGGGAGCGGGTTGAATTTCATGTATTCTCATATTAGTAGCCTCCTACTTTACTTCTTCCACTGCAACGAGGTGCTTTACCTTGAAGATCATACCGCGCGTTGCTGCATTGTCGGGCAGAACGTTGCTTGTACGAATCTTGGTAAGTCCAAGCGCCTTGACTGTTGCCTGTTGGTCCTTCAAGCAACCAAGCGTGCTCTTTACGAGTGTAACCTTGAGTTGACCCTTAGCCGCTTCGTAAGGCTTTGCGCCTTTAGCGGGTTTGGACGGAAGTTCTTTTTCTACAACGTATCTGCCGTTGATGTAAAGAGGTTGTTTTTCGTTTTTCTTAGTCTTTGCCATAATTCACCTCACTAAATCTCATCAACGCTCTTGCCGCGCAATGCCGCAACCTGCTCGCGGGTACGAAGATTCTTCAGTCCGTTGAAGGTTGCCTTTACGCAGTTGATGGGGTTGTTAGAACCGTAGGACTTCGTACGAATGTCCTTGATACCAACTGCTTCCAATACGTTTCTTACAGGACCGCCTGCGATAACACCGGTACCGGGTTGAGCGGGCATCATGAGTACGTGACCCTTGCTGAACTTACCGATTGTTTCGTGGGGGATTGTCGTGTCTACGAGAGCAATCTTGACCATTGCCTTTTTCGCTCTCAAATTAGCCTTTTCAATTGCTTGAGGAACTTCCGCAGCCTTAGCCATACCTACGCCTACGCTGCCCTTGCCGTCGCCGACAACTACCAACGCGCTAAAGCGCATAGTACGACCGCCCTTAACAACCTTGGTAACGCGGTTGATGGAAACGGTTTTCTTGATAAGACCGTCGTCCTCTCTTTCAACTCTTTCGCGATTGTTGCGTCTGCCGCCCTTTCTGTCGGGGCGATTGTCGCGGAAGTTGCGTTTTTGTTGTCCCTCGGCGGGAGCAGCTACTTCAGTTTGTGTTGCTTCTGTTGCAACAGCTTCAACTTTTACTTCTTCCATTTGATTTGCCTCCGATTAGAATTTGAGTCCGGCTTCTCTTGCGCCGTCTGCCAAAGCTGCAACTCTACCCGTGTAGATGTAGCCGCCGCGGTCGAACACTACTTCACTGAGACCCAGCTTCAATGCCTTTGCTGCAATATCTTGACCGACTGCTTTGGCTGCTTCCGTCTTGCTCTTGCCTTCCAAGTCCTTACGGAGAGCCAAACTGCTTGCTGCTGCAAGCGTCTTGCCGTTGATATCGTCGATAACTTGAGCGTAGATGTAGTTCGTGGAGCGGTATACGCAAAGGCGCGGTTTAACGCTTGTGCCAAATACCTTTTTTCTTACTCTTGCGTGACGAATTTGTCTGTCCGCATTTTTGTTTAACTTCTTTATCATAATCTACACTCCTTACTTACCTGCCTTCTTGCCTTCTTTCATGATTACGGTTTCTTCCTTGTAGCGTACGCCGTAAGCGTGATAAGGCTCGACAGGACGTTTAGCCTTGATGTTTGCTGCGGTTTGTCCAACGAGTTCCTTGTCAATGCCCGAAACGGTGATTTCCGTTTGTGTGGGGCAGGCAAACGTTATTCCTTGGGGCGCAACAACTTCGATGGGGTGTGAGTAACCGATGTTCAACACAAGCTTGTTGCCTTGAACGGCAGCCTTGTAACCGACACCGTTGATGATGAGGTTTCTCGTAAAGCCTTCGGAAACACCCTTTACCATGTTTGCAACCAACGCTCTGTACAGACCGTGTTTAGCCTGAACTTCGCTCTTTGCTCCGTCGGGGCAAGTCAACGTTACGACGTTACCGTTGATTTCAACGCCGATTTTTTCCTCGGCGATTTGACGGGTCAAGGTTCCCTTTGCGCCTTTTACGGTTACGAGACCGTTGTCGCAAGAGAGTGTTACGCCTGCAGGCAGTGTGATAGGTTTCTTACCAATTCTTGACATGTCCTACCTCCTTACCACACGTACGCAAGCACTTCGCCGCCAAGATTCTGACTGCGAGCGTTTTTGTCCGTCATAATGCCCTTGCTTGTGGACACGATTGCAATTCCAAGACCGTTCAAAACCTTGGGGAGTTCGTCGCTCTTAGCGTAAACTCTCAGTCCGGGCTTGGATATACGTTTCAAACCTGTGATAACTCTTTCGCCTTTGTAGCCGTACTTCAAGGTAATCTTGATGGAGTTTTGAAGCTCGTGCTCGATTATCTCGTAGCTTTCAATGTAGCCTTCGTTCAAGAGAATGTCTACGATGGCTTTCTTCGTCTTGGAAGCGGGGATTTCTACGTCGGCGTGTTTAGCTGTGATAGCGTTTCTGATACGCGTGAGCATATCCGCAATAGGATCTGTAACAACCATTTGTATTTTCCTCCTTACCAACTTGCTTTTTTAACGCCGGGGATTTCGCCCTTGTACGCTTTTTCTCTGAAACAAATTCTGCAAATGCCGTACTTTCTCAAAACAGAGTGAGGACGGCCGCAGATAGAACAACGTGTGTATCCGCGAGTGGAATACTTAGGCGTTCTTTGTTGTTTGTTTATCATTGCTTTCTTTGCCATAATTACTACCTCCGAACCTATGCTCTAAACGGCATGCCCAAACCCTTGAGCAGCGCTTTGCCTTCGGCGTCCGTTTTAGCCGTAGTTACGAACGTAACGTCGAAACCGCGCGTCTTTTCCACTTGGTCGTAAACGATTTCGGGGAAAATGAGTTGTTCGCGAATGCCCAGCGTGTAGTTGCCGCGTCCGTCAAGGTTGGTGTTTACGCCGCGGAAGTCGCGTACGCGAGGCAGGGCGATGCTTACCAACTTGTCGAAGAACGAATACATACGTTCGCCGCGAAGAGTTACTTTTGCTCCGACAGCCATGCCCTTTCTTACCTTGAAGTTAGCAACTGAAAGTTTGCTGTTGGTAACTAAGGGTTTTTGTCCGGAGATTGCTTTGAGTTCTTCTACCGCCAATTGGAAGGACTTGCTGTTGTCCTTTACGTCGCCAAGACCTGAGTTGATGACGATTTTTTCAAGGCGGGGAACTTCGTTAATGTTTTTGTAACCGAATTCCTTGATGAGTTGAGGAACGACTGTTTCCGTGTACAACGTCTTCAATCTACATTCAATCGGTTGCGCGCTTTTTACAGCGTCAGATTTCTTTGTAGCCATTTTGTTCCTCCTTATTCAGCCGTTTCTTCGGTTTTGGGTTTTCTCGTTCTTTTGGGAGCAGCCTTTTTGTCTGCAGACTTGCTTGCTGCTCTGGTTTGCTTCTTTTCTTCTTTCGCGTCAATCACTGCGCCGCACTTTTTGCAAGCTCTGAGATACTTGCCGTGGTCGCCGAGCACGTGAGCTACGCGTGTGGTCTCGCCGCACTTGGGGCAAACGAGCGCAACGTTTGATACGTCTACGGGACGGGGTTGCTCAAACTTGCCGCCTTGCTCCTGCGCGGAACGGGGTTTGCGGTGCTTTGTTACGAGGTTGACGCCCTCTACTACTACTCTGTTAGTTTTGGGGTCCGCAACGATGACCTTGCCGCGTTTGCCACGGCTGTTTACGTCGCCGACGATGATTTCTACCGTGTCGCCGGATCTAACATTCATACTTGCCATCTTCGTTACCTCCTTTTACAGCACTTCCGGAGCGAGAGACACAATCTTCATGTAATCCTTTTCACGAAGCTCTCTTGCTACCGGCCCGAAAATACGAGTGCCTTTGGGTTGCTTTTGCGCGTCGATGATAACTGCCGCATTGTCGTCGAAACGAATGTGAGTTCCGTCCTTACGGTTGATACCGAACGCGCTTCTAACTATTACCGCCTTGACAACGTCGCCCTTCTTGACAACGCCGCCGGGGTTTGCGCTCTTTACGCTGGCAACGATAACGTCGCCGATATTGCCGAACTTACGCTTGGAACCGCCAAGTACCTTGATACACATAAGTTCTTTTGCGCCGCTGTTGTCAGCCGCTTTAAGTCTTGTTTGTGCTTGAATCACTGTGCAGTCCTCCTATTACTTAGCCTTTTCGACAATTTCCAACAAACGCCAGTTCTTGTCCTTGGACAGCTTTCTCGTTTCCACGATTCTAACCGTGTCGCCGATACCGCATTCGTTGTTTTCGTCGTGCGCTTTATACTTCTTTGTCGTAGATACCGTCTTCTTGTAAAGAGGGTGCTTGTACTTGTTTACAACAGCTACGACAATGGTCTTTTCCATTTTGTCGGATACAACGATGCCGACTCTTTCTTTTCTACTGTTTCTTTCCATTTTTCACTACCTCCGCCTAAACCTTTGCGGCTTGCTCTCTCTCACGGAGCACCGTTTTAACTCTTGCAATGTCCTTTTTAACATTGTTCAAGGCAAGAGGGTTGTTGAGCTGTCCCGTTGCGTGAGACAAACGCAAATTGAACAACTCTTTTTTCAAATCGGCGAGCTTTGCCGTAAGTTCGGCGTTGCTTAGTTCGCGAATATTACTTGCTTTCATCTGCATTCACCTCGTCAACCTTTCTCACAAACTTGCACTTTACAGGAAGCTTGTGACTTGCCAAACGCAGAGCTTCTCTTGCGATTTCCTCGCTGACGCCAGCGATTTCGAACATAACTCTGCCCGGCTTTACTACTGCCACCCAATACTCGGGAGAACCTTTACCGGAACCCATTCTCGTTTCTGCGGGTTTCTTTGTTACGGGTTTGTGGGGGAAGATGTCCACCCAAACTTTACCGCCACGCTTGATAAAACGCGTCATTGCAACACGGGCTGCCTCGATTTGGTTAGAGGTAATCCAGCTGCATTCCAAAGCTTGAAGACCGAATTCGCCGTAAGCAACCTTGTTGCCCTTGTGCGCTTCGCCCTTCATTCTGCCACGGAATTGACGGCGATGCTTAACTCTTTTAGGCATTAACATTATTCAGTTACCTCCTTACGTGCAGTCTTTTTCTTCTTGGGAAGTATCTCTCCTCTGTACACCCACACTTTTACGCCGATGATACCGAACGTGGTCAATGCCGTAGCGTAACCGTAGTCGATGTCTGCTCTAAGTGTGTGAAGAGGAATACTACCTTCGTGATATTGCTCCGTACGAGCGATTTCTGCGCCGTCAAGACGACCGGAAACCATGGTCTTGATTCCCTTAGCGCCGCTACGGGTTGCTCTACCCATGCATTGACGCATTGCTCTACGGAAGCTTACGCGCTTTTCAAGTTGAGCAGCGATGGCTTCTGCAACGAGTTGAGCGTCCATGTCGGGGCGTTTAACCTCGATGATGTTGACTGCTACAGCCTTGTCGCCTGCAATCTTAGCAACGATAGCCTTGATTTCTTCAGCGCCTGCGCCTGCTTTACCGATCAACACGCCGGGGCGACCCGTGTGGATGTCTACCACTACTTTGCCTTCGCTTCTTTCAATTACAATCTTTGAAATGCCCGCTTGGAAGTACTTTTTCTTCAAGGTGGTACGAATTACGTCGTCTTCCTTGATGTACTTTGCGAAATTCTTTTTGTCTGCAATCCATTTTGCATTCCAGTCTTGAATAACGCCTACTCTAAGTCCGTGCGGATTAACTTTTTGTCCCATAATTCATTCCTCCCTTACGCTCTCTCGTCCAAAATCACCGTGATGTGACTCGTACGTTTCAAGATACGGTAGCCTCTACCGCGAGAAACGGGTTGCATACGCTTGAGCGTGGGTCCTTGGTCTGCAAAGCACTCTGCAACGTACAGCGCGTCTTTGTTCAAGCCGAGATTAACTTCAGCGTTGGCTGCTGCGGAGTTGAGGCACTTAAGTACCGGCTCGCAAGCTGCCTTTTGTGTTGTCTTCAAAATAGCAACGGCATCTCTGTAATCACGTCCGCGGATAAGGTCCAGTACTACGTGAACCTTAGAGGGAGATATACGAATGTACTTTGCTATTGCCTTGGGGCGTCTGTCTTTGTTTTCAGCGCGAACAAGGGCTTTTGCTTTACTTCTTGTAGCCATTCTCTATTTCCTCCTATCTTCCGCCTGCCGTCTTGCTGCCTGCGTGACCCTTGAAGGTACGCGTGGGAGCGAATTCGCCGAGCTTCAAGCCTACCATATCTTCCGTAATGTATACGGGAACGTGCTTTTTGCCGTCGTGTACTGCAATCGTGTGTCCTACGAAATCGGGGAAGATTGTAGAACTTCTCGACCAGGTTTTCAAAACTTTCTTTTCGCCCTTAGCGTTCATCTCTTGGATGCGTTTAAGCAACTTGGGTTGAACGAAAGGTCCTTTTTTAATCGATCTACTCATTGTTTCTCCTCCGATTAGTTGATACGCTTAATGATAAATTTGCTGGAAGCCTTTTTCTTCTTTCTGGTCTTGTAACCGAGAGCGGGTTTACCCCAAGGAGTTACGGGACCGGGACGACCAACGGGTGACTTACCTTCACCACCGCCGTGGGGGTGGTCGCAGGGGTTCATTACGCTACCGCGAACGGTGGGTTTAACGCCCATGTGACGTTTTTTGCCCGCCTTACCGATAGAGATAATCTCGTGGTCAAGGTTACCAACCTGTCCGATTGTTGCGTGGCATTTCAAGAGAATCAGTCTCATTTCGCCACTGGGCATACGCAACGTTGCGTATTTGCCTTCCTTTGCCATAAGTTGAGCGAAGATACCTGCCGCTCTTGCAATTTGACCGCCCTTGCCGGGGTTCATCTCGATGTTGTGTACGATTGTACCAACGGGGATGTTTTCAAGAGGCAGGTTGTTTCCGACCTTGATGTCTGCGTCGGGGCTTGCCACAACCGTGTCGCCGACGCTAAGACCAACGGGAGCGAGAATGTATCTCTTTTCGCCGTCTGCGTAGTGAAGCAGAGCGATGTTTGCCGTACGGTTGGGGTCGTACTCGATTGTTGCAACCTTAGCGGGAACGGATTTGTCGCGCTTGAAGTCGATAATTCTGTACTTGGTGCGGTTGCCGCCGCCGATGTGACGAACGGTGATGTGACCGCTTGCGTTGCGTCCGCCCGTCTTCTTGTTTGTAGCAAGAAGGCTTTTTTCCGGAGTTGTCGTTGTGATTTCCTCGAACGTCGAAACAGACATGAAACGACGCGCGGGAGATGTCGGTTTATATTTCTTAATAGCCATTTCAGTAATCCTCCGTCATTAGGACAGACTTTCAAAGAACTCGATTGCCTTGCTGTCGGAGGTCAGGCGAACTGTCGCCTTTTTCCAATCAGGGGTGTAACCTTGCGCTCTTCCCTGTCTTCTCAACTTACCCTTTACGGTACTTGTTGTAATGTGTTCCACTTTTACGCCGAAGATTTCTTCAACCGCGCGCTTGATTTCTACCTTGTTGGCAGATTTAGCTACCTCGAAGGTGTAGGTCTTAGCGGGGATGCCGGCGTAGCTTTTTTCCGTCAATACCGGACGTCTGATTATATCGTAGGAATTCATAGTGAATATGCCTCCTCAATTTGCTTTATTGCGTCCTTGGTTGCGATGATTGCAACGTTGGAAACAATTTCGTAGATGTTTGCAAGAGCTGCGTCGGTAACAGTCAACTTTTCGATGTTAGCGCCTGCTCTCACTACGTCTGCGCTGTCGCCCGAAACGAGCAGAAGAGTACGTTTGTCGAAGTTGAAGTTCTTGAGGATTTGGGCAACCAGCTTGGTCTTGGGAGCGTCCAGCTTGATTTCGTCAACGATGATAAGTTCGTTGAGTCTGAGCTTTTCGCTGATTGCGCTCTTGAATGCTTGCGCCTTCATCTTCTTGTTGAGCTTTTTGCGGAAATCACGGGGCTTCGGTGCGAACACAACGCCACCCTTGATCCATTGCGGAGCGCGGATAGAGCCTTGACGCGCTCTGCCTGTTCCCTTTTGTCTCCAAGGCTTGATGCCGCCGCCTCTTACTTCGGTGCGGGTCAATGCCGATTTGGTTCCTTGTCTTTGGTTTGCTTGGTAGGCTACGACTGCTTGGTGAATAAGAGCTTCGTTGTAGTCGCAACCGAACACGGCGTCGCTAAGTTCGAGTGTTCCAACTTCGCTTGCCTTAGTGTTAAATACTTTAACTAACATTTTCTATCTCCTTTTCACCTTATTTTTTAACGGCGTTGCGAACGTATACGATACTGTTCTTTGCGCCGGGGACTGCTCCCTTTACAAGGATTACTCCCAACTCTTTGTCGACTTTTACTACCGAGAGGTTTAATACTGTTACTTGCTCTACGCCGTATTGACCGGGAAGGTTTTTGCCGGGCATTACGCGCGAGGGGCTACTGATGGGACCCATTGAACCTACTTCTCTGTGAACGGGGCCCACACCGTGGGTTTCCTTAAGTCTGTGTTGATTCCAACGCTTGATTACGCCCGTGAAGCCGTGACCCTTGGTTACGCCTGTTACGTCAACGAATTCGCCCGCTGCGAACACGTCGCAACTAACTTTGTCGCCCACTGCAAGGGTGGAACCTTCCAGCTTGAACTCGTGAAGGTGCTTAACTTTGACGCCTGCTGCCTTCAAGTGTCCGAGTTCGGGTTTGTTGAGCTTTCTTTCGGGAACCTCTTCAAAACCGAGTTGCACTGCTGCGTATCCGTCGCGTTCTACCGTCTTAACCTGCGTTACTGCGCACGGACCTGCTTGAATTACCGTTACCGGAACCATCGTTCCGTCGCTCTGGAATACCTGTGTCATACCGAGCTTTTTTCCAATGATTGCTTTATTCATAGATAAAGTTCACTCCTTTTCGTATTATTTAGTTACAGCTTGATTTTGATATCAATGCCCGCGGGAAGGTCAAGCTTCGTCAGAGAGTCAACCGTCTTAGCGTTGGGGCTGTAGATGTCAATCAAGCGTTTGTACGTTCTAAGTTCGAATTGCTCGCGCGCGTCCTTGTACTTGTGCGTTGCGCGGAGTACCGTTACTATCTCTTTTTCCGTAGGAAGGGGGATAGGACCGGAGACCTTACTACCCATCTTTTGAGCCGCTTCGACGATTTTGCCGCAAGCGAGGTCAACAAGGTTGTGGTCGTAGGACTTGAGTTTGATTCTGATTCTTTGTGTTGCCATGTTTTTTCTCCTTTTTTGTTTTATCGTCCGAATGTTTTGGAAGTTCACTTTGGCGACAACACCGCCGTGTGTTTCCTGCTGCGGCTTTTAATAAAGCAAACTAAATTTGCCCGTAAAATATCTGTGTCAGTTTGAGTTTTGAAGTCACTTAACACCTGATACTGCTTAAAAGTTCATTCGGCGCACCACTCTTGGTGATGCTGGGTCGGCAGCAAGTTTTCTGTTTTCTCAGTAACCTTGCGCGTCAATCCCTAATCGCAGCTTGAATATTTTAACACGGAAATCAACCCCCTGTCAAACAAATATACCGTTATTTTCAATATTTTTTTGAGATTTTTTTGATAATTTTTTGAGATTTATTTGATATTTATTTGATGATATTCAAAATTTTTAAACCTAACTTTCAGACGACTCAAACGCTCGACGTCATTTCGTTTTTTAACGTCAATCCAACACCTTTATCAAAAAAAACAGAAAAGAAAAAATAAAAAAAGAAACGAAAAAATAAAAACAGATAATAAAAATAAAAATAGATAATAAAAACAAAAAAAAGAAACCGATTTTATTCGGTTTCTTTCGTACTAATTCATTTTTGCAACGTATTTGTGCGATTCGTAAGCTCCCAAATAAGCGCAAACACCGTTAATGCATATATTCGGGCATCAGTTGACGACCGACTATTAGCAACACAGCGCCAACCGTCAGATACGCGCCGCCTACGATTATCATAAACCAAAAACTACGCGATTTATCCTTGCGTGACTCACGGTAATCGTAGTAGGTACGGTATTTGCGGTCAATAACGTCCTTTTTGAAAAACATACGCACGAATATTCTTCCGCCGTAAGCGAAAATATCGAACGCGCCGCCATTGCTTGCCCAAACCAGAATACCGAATCCAAAGCAAACCGCGCCGGGGATTGCGAACGAGTCGCCCCAGTAGCAAATAATAACCCACGTTTCCGCATGATTGTAGCCGCCGAAAGCCCAAGCGATGAGCAACGTCAACGCTGCAAGCACCGCCGCAGTGATAACGTAGGGCAACCAACGCCTATTTTTAGACTTTTTGAAGTTGGCGGGCGACGCTTGGGGCGTTTCGGGCGTTTCGGGTATTTCCGTCGTGGTTAAGTTTTCTTTTTCGTCTTTTTTCATAGTTGTTTAAGGAAGAGACGATATTGCCTCTTCCTTTCAGAATTTTACTCGTTTTACTTTGTAGCCTTCTTCTTTTTCGAAGGGGCGGGTGCGCTTGCTTTCAATTCTTCCTGTTTTACAAGCTCGGCTTGATAGCGCGCAAACTCCTCGTCGTTACAGTGAACGAAGTGTCCTGGAGCAACCTCGCGTAGCGTTGGTTTGTTTACCGTGTAATCGTGACTTGCAAGCGGATTGTAGGTAATACGCTTACGCTGTTTTTCGTAGTGCGGGTCGGGAATTGGAATTGCCGACAGCAACGATTTGGTGTAGGGGTGCAACGGATGAGCGAAAAGCTCGTCACTCGTTGTCAATTCTACAAGATTACCGAAATACATGACTGCAATTCTGTCGCTGAAGTACTTAACTACCGACAGGTCGTGCGCGATGAACAGTATTGTCAAGCCCAGTCTGTTACGAAGGTCGTTCAACAGGTTGATTACTTGCGCCTGAATGGATACGTCCAACGCCGAAATAGGTTCGTCGGCGATAATCAACTCGGGATTCAGCACTATCGCTCTTGCAATACCGATACGTTGACGTTGACCGCCGCTGAATTCGTGCGGGTATCTGCCTGCGTGTTCTGGAACAAGACCAACGAGGTCAAGCACTTCGTAAACCTTTTCGTCAATTACTTTTCTGTCCTTGATGCCGCGAATAACCAAGCCTTCCGCGATAATTTCTCTTACCGTCATACGGGGGTCAAGGGACGCGATAGGATCTTGGAAAATCATTTGCATCTTGTTGGTAATTCTGTCCTTACCCGCAAGACGGCGTTCGCTGTTGTAAGCCTTGGTAAGTTCCGCCTGTTCTATGTTGCCGCTTGCTTGCGCCTCGGTCAACCTTTGAATTTCCGCCTTTTTTTCGTCAATGAGCGTCGTGTATTTGACGTCTACAACCTGTCTTTCGCCTTCGGTTGTCGCCGCCTTGATTTCTGCGTTCTTTTGACGGGTGAGTTTGTCAACTTCGCGAAGCAGTATTCTCTTTGCCGCAAGCGGAACCCTGTCAGCGTACTTTTCGTCCACCTTTTTCTGTTGAGCGCGGGCGTATTCGCGGTTGCAGTACTTGTGATCGAACTTGGCTTTGCCTATTTCACTGTTTTGCTCTTCAACAAATGCTTTCAGCGTAGCCGCTTTTTCTTCGATAATCGCGGCGTACTTTGCCTCTACTGCGCGTTTCTCGTCATCACTGACAACGGTTGCCAGTTCGTCCTTGCGTTGCTTGTTTAGCTCCGCTACTTCCGCCTTGAAATTGCTTTTCGCAACCTTAATTGCCTCTTTGTAGCGGCGAGTGCCTGCCGCAATTCGCGTACCTCCAAGATAAACGGAACCGCCCGTTATGTCGTACAGTCTGATGATTGAACGACCCGTCGTGGTTTTTCCGCAACCGGATTCGCCGACAAGACCGAAAACTTCGCCCTTGTAGATGTCAAAAGAAACGTCGTTTACTGCCTTTAATTGATGTTTGCCCATCTTGAAGAACTGTTCAAGGTGCTGTACAGACAGCAATACTTCTTTTTCAGCCATTTGTCTCAGCCTCCTTTTTCTTCATTCTCTTGATACGGTCAGTTACAATCTTAGGCGGATCTACCTTGGGAGCGCTCGGGTGCAACAGCCAAGTTGCCGCGTAGTGAGTGTCACTGACTTGGAACATGGGCGGTTGCTCCTCGAAGTCGATTTGCAACGCGAACTTGTTTCTTGCCGCAAACGCGTCTCCCTTGGGAGGGAATATCATGTTGGGCGGGGTACCCGGAATTGCCTCTAACTTTTCCTTGGTGTCAAGGTCGGGCATAGAGGAAAGTAATGCCCAAGTGTAGGGGTGTCTGGGGTCGTAAAACACATCGTCCGCCGTGCCGTACTCGACGATTTTGCCTGCGTACATGACGGCAATTCTGTCTGCCATGTTAGCAACAACGCCAAGGTTGTGCGTAATGAAAATAACCGACAGGTGACGTTCCGCCTTGATTCTGTTGATAAGCTCAAGTATTTGCGCTTGAATCGTAACGTCCAAAGCCGTCGTCGGCTCGTCGCAAATCAAGATGTCGGGGTTAGCCGCCAAAGCAATAGCGATAACGATACGTTGACGCATACCGCCTGAAAACTCGAACGGATACTGTCTGTAACGGATAGCGGGTTCGGGTATACCAACCTCTTCCATCAATTTCAAAGCCTTAGCCTTTGCCATCTTGGGAGTAACCTTGTACACCACTGCCGACGCCTGTTCCTTGAGGTAGTCAATCAGCTCAACCATCTTGGTTTCGGCGTTAAAGCTTGCGTCGTTGTCCAAATCTCTGCGAATGCTTGCGCGAAGATTGTGCAACACCGCGCGAATGTTCTTTCTGCCCAGTTCAAGGTCAAACAAAGCGGCAGGAACAACCTTCCAGTCGGGAGACTTGCCCTTAGCAATCAACGCCTCGCGCTTAGCCGTTTGCTTGTCGAAACGTCTTTGCTCCTTGGGGTTTCTTACCAAGCCGTCAAAGTACTTGTTCAATGCGGCGTGAACACTGCTCTTGAAGGTGTATTCTACGCTGTTTTTGACAATTTCCAGACGGTCGATTGCCACTTCTACCTGTTTCGAAATAGCGTTTGCCTTTTCGGTAGCGACCTTTTTGTCCAAGGTGTCGTTGCGGAAATACTCCAACACTTCGTCTGTTGCCGCAAGCAATTCGCGTTTTGCCGCAATAGACTTGTCGTGACTGTACTTCAAGCCCTTTGCGCCCTCGGAAATGAAGTCCAACATGAACTCTTCGTCGAGGAATTTACGAGTCATATTCGTAAGCTCGTCAAGGGGCATGTCGTCCAAATTGGCTTCGGGATTACGCATCATGTAGTAACCGAGCGTAAAGTAGTTGGGTTTTTCCCTATTCGTCGCTTTTTCAAGCAACGCAGACAGACGCTTGAGTAAACCTACCACCGCTTCGCCGTCGTGAACGTCAACGACTCTCAATCCGTCGGAAATTGAGGTGAATTCCTCGTCCTTCACCACGATGTCGGGGTGTATCGTCGCGTTCAGACGTTTTACGAAGTGACTGATTTGCGCCTTTACGTCTACCTTTTGCTTGTGTTCAAGCAGGAACACGCAGTCGTCAACGTCCACCTTGAGTTCTTCCGCCGCGCGGTGAATCTCGTTGTAGTGGCTCTCCAACTTGGTGCTGTTGATGCAGAAGTTGTCAAATGTTTTGATTTTGCCGTTGTTTTCCGCAACCTTAGATGGGTTGTCAGACACAAGCGCGTCCATGCTCTCGTTCAACAATTTTAATTTGCTGTTGAAGATTTTGCGCGCGTTCCTTTGACTCGCCTTACCCTTAAGGAGCATTGCTTCAGTCATTTGTTGACCAATACGCACTATTGGGTTCAAGCTTGACAGCGGGTCTTGGAATATCATTGCGATCTTGTCGCCACGAAGCTTGTGGAAGTCCTCTTCGGAAATTTGAACGAGGTCTTGTCCGTCGTAAATTATCTCGCCGCTTTCAATCATACCGTTGTTGGCAAGAATACCGATAATGGCGCGGTTTGTAACCGACTTGCCGCTACCGGACTCGCCGACGATTGCGAGCGTTTCGCCTTTGTACAGGTCAAAACTTATGTCGCGAACGGCTTGCACCTTGCCTGCGTCGGTACGGAAGGATATTCTTAAGTTTTTGACTTCTAATTTCTTTTCCATAATTATCCCTCCGATCCTTTCAACGTCGGGTTGACGGCGTCTCTCAGTCCGTTGCCGAACAGGTTAAATGATATCATCATTAAAGCCATTACCACTGACGGAATAATTATCAAATAGGAGTGCGATTGTAGATACTGTTGGTTGTTAGCGAGCATTACGCCGAATGAAGTAACGCCCTGCAAACCGAGGTTCAAGTACGCCAACGTTGCTTCGCTGTAAATTACGCTCGGGATCATCAATACCGACGAGGTAATGATGGTACCCAGTGAGTTGGGTAAGATATGTTTAAATATCAGTCTCACGTCTCTTGCGCCAAGCGTTCTTGCTGCAAGCACGTGTTCCATACCCTTGAAACGGTAGAACTGCGTACGCGTAAGACCTGCCGTACCCATCCATCCTGTCATACACAATGCAAGGAAGAAGGTGAAGAAGTTGTTGCCCAAGTGCAGTATGCACAAGGTCATAACAACCAACCAAGGCACGCCACCCAAAATGTCGCAGAAACGTTCCATTGAAAGGTCTACTATTCCGCCGAAGTAACCAGAGATAGAACCCCAAACAAGTCCGAACAGGAAACAGAATGCAAACGTTGCAACACCCAAAACCAACGAAGTGCGCAAACCTGCAAACATACGGCTGAATACGTCAACACCGCTGCTGTCCGTACCGAAAATGAACTTCGGCATTTTCTTGTAGCCCATTTGCTTGTAACGGTAGCTCATTGCCGTAAATTCCAACAATTCGCCCGTACGGGAGTTTACTTTTTGCGAGACGATACTTTCAATCGGGCAGTCGTCGGACAGTTTCTCAAAAGATTCCGGACCGATGTCGGGATTATACGTACACCAACCCATTGATTCGAAGTAATCCATGTCGGATTTTGCATAGACAACTTCCGTTTGGTCGTAAACGGCAGCGTACGTGTCGAAGGTGAAAGAACAGTAGTAAACGATAGATGCGTAAACGCCCTTTCTACCTACGCATGACCAGTAACCTTCGGGGAATACTCCCAAACCGTCTTTTGCGCGAAGTACCATTTCCGTTGCGTCGGTAAAGCCGATTTTTTCAAGACGCGCAAGGTGAGCTTCCGTTTCACTTGCGTTCGCCGTAAACACGCAGCTTTCGATAAGCAAATACGAATAGGTGTCAGCAGCCGATTTCAGTTCGAAAACCAATCTCGCGTCGGCAATTTCTTCGATACCCTTAGCTTGCAATGCGCCGCTGAGGTTCAAGGCTACGGAGGTATAGTCTGTAGACCATGACTTCAACAAAATAATATCGTCACCGTTTTTCAAGTAGATACGGAATTGTCCCAACTGCCCCTCGTTGATACCGTTAGTGTCGCCAAGCGCTATGTTTACCATGTAGTTTCCGCTTGCGCTAACGTAGAAGGTGTCAGATGACAGAGTGCTGCTCGTCAACACCGTTGTAACAACGTCCTCGTCGTCTTCACCGTCGTCGGGAGTGTCGTCCTCCACTGCCATTTGATTTTCAAACATAACGAAACCGCCCTTACCGAAGGGTGACGCCATGTTGACTGCGGTGGGTTCTTCGTCGACAACCAAATTCATTACGGCAGGAGCGTAAAAACCCGCAGGTACCTTTCCCTCGGTGTCGTAAATAACGTTGGTATACTTTTTCGTGCCGTCCCAAAAACCTGTGCCTGCTTCAAACAGCTTCGGCTCCAAAAATTGTTCTCTTACGCTCACTCTGTCAATGTCGGCGCCAGTAACTACCGGACCGAAAATAGCAAGCAGTATGATAATTCCAAGTATGATAGCCGCAACTACCGACGCCTTGTTTTTGCAAAAGCGTCTGAATGAGTCCTTAGCGTGGCTAACCGCCTTGGTGTCTAACTTTTTGTCGTGGATCATTTCCCCTTGCGTTGCAAAGGTGAATTTCTCCTTAGGTATGGAGTTGTATTGTTCAAATTGCTTTTTATCCATGTTATCTCGCCCCCATACGTATTCTCGGATCAATGAACCCGTATGACATATCCAACAGGACGCCTGCAAGCAAGCCAAACGTGGTAAATATTGCCATATCCACGAATAGCACGTTGTAGTCAGGCGAAGCGGCGTTCATTGAACGGACGAACAAGTCGCCAATGCCCGGTATACCGTACAGACGTTCCAAAATCGTGGAACCGCCCATGATGCCCAAAAATTCGGCAAGAATGGATGGGAAAATAGGCACCATTGCGTTCTTCAATGCGTGACGCACTATTGCCTGTCCACGCGTCAAACCTTTGGTACGGGCAAGCAACAGGTATTCGCTTTCCATAACTTCGCACAGCTCGGCGCGCACGAAACGGCAGTAGCCGCAAATGGAGCCAAGCGACAAGCATATGATGGGCAAAACGTATCCCGCTGCTTTCCAAGACGTCGGGTCGGTGGGGTTCGGCCACTGCGTAGGCAAAGATCCGTTGTAGCAAAATGCCAACAAAAGGAAGGTGAATAGTACGAAACCGGGCAATGCAATCAAAATCATTACCACCGTCGAAATGATGTGGTCGGTCATTTTGTTTTTCTTCAAAGCCGCCCAAATGCCCAGTCCGATACCCAACGGCAATGACGTAAATATCGAAATGACGTTGAGTTTCATTGACGTAGCCAGTCGGGTACCCAAAATGACGGTAACGTCGACGTTGGGCTGAATGCTAACCGATCTGCCCCAATCCCAACGGGTGATGATGTTGCCCAGCCAAGAAAAGTACTGCACCATAACGGGCATTTTGTAGTAGTACACTACGGAGTAATCTTCGTAAGTGACTTTGTCTACAAGCTCTCCGCCCTCGACAGGCGTTTCCGACTTGTACATGTAACCCATGGTTACTTCGTGATCGTAGTAGGCTGTCTGCTGCGCCGGCGTACCGACGAATTTTTGCGCCGGCAACATTCTTATCAATATGTAAGTAAGTGAAAGAACGATAAAGGCGGTCAGCAGCGCCAATCCTATTCTTTTAAGTACGTATTTCCACATAAATTCTCTCCTTATCAATGCAACCAACCTCAACGTGACGGTATCACGTTGAAATTTGTTGCATTGGGAATGTTGTTAAATACAACGATAAGGCTTAATGAAGTTAAGCCTTGTCGCATACTGTTCTTATTTAGTTCATTGCCGAACCTGCCAAATCAAGCTCGGCAACGAACAAATAAATTAGATTTCAATAACTACGCGCAAAGCAGTAGATATCTCATGGCCACTTATTCCGCGTCTGTCAGGAAGTGAGAGTAGAAGCTCAGGTAGTAGCCGGTGGGTACCGTAACTCCGTTGAACGTCCATCCAAGATACACGTCGACAGCGAAGTTATCCTTCGGGAAGTCTGCCAAATCGGCAAGAGGAATTGTGAAGGTGAAGGTTACTGTACGTGCTGCAGCGTTGATAACGGGTGCACCACCAACAAGGTACTCGCTGAAGTTCTCGTAATCTTCGTCCCACAAAATGGATGCTTCAACGTAGTCGGTGTAATTGTCAGCATCATTGTAACCGTAAACTACGAAGTCGATGTTTTCAAGGTCGAGCGTTACGCCTGCAATGTAGCTGATTGTAAAGGTCAACGTTACGGTCTCTGCTTCCTCGTCAATTACCTTCTTTTGCGTGGTAACGGTAACTTGAGAAATACGTCTGCCTTCTGTGACTATTGTATTTTGTTGTGTAGATTCAAGCAATGCGTCGTAAGACCACAGCATTCCGTTGTAAACGAGAGCGTCTGCGAACGGGTCGTTAGTGTCTACTGCCCAGTTAAGGGTGAAACCGCCGGAAAGAGCTTGGTCGGTGGACAAAACTTCCATGTATCCAAGTGGGTCGTCGGAGCTACCGGTGATACTACCGATACCTACGTCGAACGTACCTGCGGACATCCAATCATACACTTCGCTCCAAACGTTGGGAACACGGTAGGTGATTTCCAATTCGTAGCATCCGCCAAAGGTTACGGAGTCATCGTTGAATGCGTCTTCCCAATATTGCTTGATGGGTTTGTGATAGTTTTCAAGCATGGATTCTGCTTGCCAGTCAATTTGAATTTGAATCTTGGTAGGATTGCTCGGAGTACCACGTGTGTACAGGCCGGCAGCTTCAAGTTCAAGCAATGCCATGTTGAAGTATTCTCTTGCAAGTTGCAAGCTGTATCCGCCACTGTCGGTGTCTGTCAACAAGGGAGCAACTGCTTTCTTGTGAGCTTCCGTCAGGTTGTAAGCAATACCGTTTTCGGGGTCGGACTGATAGTTGCTGGAGAAGAAGTTAACGGATGCGATACGGCCGTTGTTTGCCGCCCATTCGTTACGGTTGATTGCGTAACTCAACGCGCTGCGGAAGTGAGCGTTAGAGAGAGCGGGTTCAACTTGCCAGTAATCACTTAAGTTATTTTGAGCAACAACACCGCTTTCACCGAAGAAGTATTCCCAGTCTTCAGCGTTCAAAGCGTTGAAGTTGAGCTTAGTAACGTTGTTACCTGTGGTGTTACGTGTACGCGGGTCGCTTGCGTATTCCTTCAAGAAAGCGGTAGGAATACCTGCTCCGTCGATGTGACCTGCAAGGAATTCATTAAATACCGCGTTAGGATCTTCCAAAGCTGCGCGAAGAATGTTGATGTGTACGCCTGCAATTTGATACTTGGTATCAGCGTATACGTAATTGGGGTTCTTCTTGTAAACAACTTGTTGGTCGGTGTCCCATCTTTCAAGGGTGTAAGAACCAAGTGACAGGGAGTTGTCAACGGGGTTGTATTGACCGTCGGAACTGTTACTGAGGTAAGCGTCTACGCCTACTTCTTCAACGAATTCAGCGGGGATGGGCATGTACAGGCTGCTGCTGATGTAGTAACGAGCGTACCAAGCTGTTACGTTTGCGCCAAGAGTGTATTGGAACCACCATTGACCGCTGCCCGGTTCTTTTTCGTAAACCTTTATGCCAACAACGTCTTCGAATTTTTGTTCTTCTTCGCTCAAAATACCTTTACGAGCGCCCTTGGTAGAATTGTAGTACACGCTTGCGCCGGGAATTGCGCTTGCGCCTGTAGCTTTGGACATTTCGGAACCACGGAAGTAGTCGTTAGATTGGTTGAGCAACAGTTTGAAGGGAGTAATGTAGTCTTCCGGTTTAACCTCACGGTCGTTGTATTTTTCGGAGCGCTTACCAAGCGTGTTGTACTTGAGTTCGCTACCCGTACGGATGGGGAATTCCCAAGTATTCGTTTGACCTGATGCGTTCAATTCACCAACGGGAGTAGGATCAGCCTTTGCCAATTCGGGAACCCAATCGTAACCGTCCTTGGTGCTGTTCATGAATGCTGTGAAGTAACCTGCGCCGATGTAGCTGTAGAAGTCACTTGTTTCACTGCCGTTGTCGTCAAGAGTGTTCAAGTTGCCGGGGTCTTGAGAGTTAACGGTGTGGTAGTACATCTTCCAAGCGGAATTTTGTTCATACTCCAACTCGCTCTTCAGGTAACCTTCTGTCAAGAGACCGAAGCCGTAACCAGGGATGTAGTTCTCCGTACCGAGAACGACGCGGTCGTGGTACATTACGTAACCGCCGTTTTCATAAACAGAAACACCCGTCATACCTGTACGAATTGCGTAAGCTTCCAACAGACCGAGAATTTCCGTCTTTTCATTTTGAGAAAGACCCGTGAAATCGAATTCGCCGTTAGCCAAAGGAACGCAATGCAACATTGCAGACTTAGCGCTCTTGAACGCGCTTTGGATTGCCGTAACAGTGTTGCCGCTTTGGATAGCCTCAACGCCTGCGTCGTACGCTGCGTTTACAGCTGTAGCAACCGCGCTGCTGATGGAATCACCGATAGCGTCCTTAACGTCGCGAAGGTCCGCGGTTATGTACGAACGGTAGCTGTCCAAGCTGGAGTCTCTGCCGCAAACGGAGCAAACGTTTCCGTTCCAGTTGTGAGCGCCTCTGCCGGACACTTCACTTGTGTGTTCACAAGTGGCTTTGTGCCAGTGATATGTACCGTTACTCGTCCATTCTTGTGAAAATTCGTGTACGTGCGGTTCTTCGCAAGCGCCAAGAACTACCGTCATCGACATCATGAAAACGAGGAGCAAGGCTACAATCAGTTTTGCTTTTTTCATGTTTTTTCCTCCATAAATTATTTTTGTGTTTATATTGCGCCGAGATGCTTTGCTCGGTAGCAAGCGGTAAAACATACCTTTATTGTGCGTAGTCTGAAAAATAAAAAACTCGGACCGCAACAAGGCTTGACACTATTTTTCCGAAAAAAGTGCAATTCTCGCCCTGTACATTCCGAGCACATACTCCACTATTAAATTTCAAGCTAATCGTACAACCTTGGAGAACCTTCGGAGCCGTTAAACTTTAAAATTTTAAGGCGAGATAACTATTCTCAGTTGATAGTGAATAAATTTTAGCATAGTTTTTGGTGTCAAGTCAACAGTTTGACGGCGTTTTTTAGTTTTTTTTAGTGAAAAATCATATTTTTATTTTTTTATTGCCGCCACGTATTGACTTTTATAGGGAAATATAGTATAGGTCGCCACCTTTTGAGTAACTGCCAACTATTTCGCCCCTTCTTATGCAAAAACTTCTTTGAGCTAAGTCTTCACTACAAAGGTATATATTCAATATATGCCAACTCGCAAAATAAAGTACACAAAGAATTTAACTGCCCAAAGAAGCCCACGGAATATTCCCACGTTCGTCGAATGATGCGATAAACACCACTGACAGACATTCAAACACAAATTTTAATTCTTACCGATATATCGGTAATCATATTATATATAATAATATTTATTTCAGTATTATCATTTTAAATATGCGTCGTGTTCTGTTTTAATATGCGTTGTATTCTGTCTGACGCACGGAACGAGCCACGTAACGCATATATCTACGCGCCGCCTCATAAAATTGTAACTGAAAGTATATTTTGAGGTGATTTTCATGAAAAAAATCTTGTGTATTCTGCTAACGGTATGTATGCTTGCAGCCGTTGCGTGCGTTACTCTCGTCGCCTGCGCTACCGACCCGATGAAAGAGGCTATCAAAAAGGGCGACAACTACACCATTGTGGCCTCCTACGACGGCGAGGCGCACGTCTTGTCGGCGACGCAAACCGTGCATGTGACAAACCGCAGCGAAAACAGTTTCAACGACGTCAAATTTCACATTTTCGCCAACCAGTACCGCCAAGATGCGGAAAACTGTGTCGTTCCCAATTTGTACGTCAATCGCGCCTACCCCAACGGGAAAAGCTACGGCGACATTGCCTTTGACAGCGTAAAAGTGGACGGAACGGCAGTTGCCTACACCGTTGAGGGGCAAGATTTCGACATACTGTCCGTGCCTTTGAGCAAAGAGCTGTTTCCCGACCAAAGCGTCACTATTGAAATGACCTACGACGTGACGCTTGCAAACATCTGCCACCGACTCGGCTACACGGACAACGCGGTAAACCTTGGCAACTTTTACCCGATACTGTGTCACGTAGACAACGGCAGCTACACCTGCTCTCCCTACTACAACGTAGGTGACCCCTTCGTCAGCGAAGTGGCTAACTACAACGTAACGTTGACCTTGCAGGAAAACTACGTCGTCGCATCTACCGGCAACCTCGTTGAAGCCAAGCAAAACAACGGATTCGTCACCTACAACTACACCGCGGAAGCCGTACGCGACTTTGCATTCGTCCTTTCGGATAAATTCCAAAAGCTGACTGCTACGGTGGGCAAAACGCAGGTCAACTACTACTACTTTGCCGACGCCGACGCGGAAGCAAGTCTCGGTACGGCATGCGGAATGCTCGAATACCTAAACAAAAACGTCGGCGAATACCCCTACGCGCAATACAGCGTAGTGGAAACGGACTTTTGCTACGGCGGAATGGAGTACCCCTGCCTCGTCATGATTACAAGCGGTTCCACGTCCTACCAAGAGGCGATTGCGCACGAAACGGCGCACCAGTGGTTCTACGGCTTGGTGGGAAACGACCAGATAGCTAACGCTTGGATGGACGAAGGCTTGTCGGAGTTTTTGACCTACCTGTATATGGACGCAAGCGGACAAACAACTCTCAGCCGCAGCATGTTGGGCTGCATAAAGAGCTACACCGCCTACGTGGACGTGCTTAACAACTTCTACACCGACGTTGACAAGTCCTTTAAGTCGCTTGGCGAGTACAAAAATGACAGCGAATACGTAATTTTGACCTACGTGAAGGGTAGCATACTGTTTTACACGGCATACGAAGCGGTAGGTGCGGCAAAGTTCTGGAAGTCGCTGAAAAACTACTTTGACGGGGCGCAGTTCACAATTGCGCAGCCCAGTCAGATGATTGAGTGTTTTTCGGGAGTTTGCGGAAACGAGCTTGCGACGATATTCAACACTTTCATTGAAGGCAAAGAAATTATAGGCAAGATAACGGACAAATAAAAAAACGACAAATAAAATCTTATATATAAGAAAAATTCTCAAACACTCTCCTATCGCAGGGGAGTGTTTTCAAACGTATAAATATCTTTCTTGTAAAAAGCGGCAGTTTGTGGTATAATGAAAATGAGGTGAATTATGAGAGTATTCGTGGCGCTGGAACTTCCGCAAAAGACTAAAGACAACCTTGAACGCTCGGCAAATCAGTTTCGGGAGCACTCGAGGGGCGGCAACTTCGTACCCAAAGAAAACTTCCACATAACCTTGCACTTCCTTGGAAACGTTCAACAAAGCGACCTCATCTACGTGCAAAGCGCAATGGACTCCGTAAAGGATTTGCCCGCGCCCGAGCTTCAAATTACTCAATTTGTTATGCTTGCCGCAAGCGACATCGTGTGCGCGCGTCTCAAACAAAACGCAGATCTCGTCTATCTACACGACCTGCTCGGCGAAAAATTGGAAGCAAACGGTTTTGAAGTGGAACACCGCGCCTACCGCCCTCACGTAACCCTCATTCGCAAAAAGAGCTTCGACTTGCCCTTTTCCGAAGTGACGAAGTGCGTGGACGTGTACAACATGCCCTTTAACGCCGCTAACGTCGTGCTGTACGAAAGCGTGTTCGGCGACAATGGCGTAACTTACAGGGAATTATACACGGTGACCTTGAAAAACAATGTAAAACCGTAAAAATTCCCACCCCATATTCAAAAACACAACCGAAAACAACAAAAAAAAGACTGTTTGAGTAAACAAACAGTCTTTTTTTAGGTTATTAAAGAAATTTTTTAATATGGGGTGAAGATTTTGTAGATTAAACTACTTGCCCCATCGGCGAGGTGTTATTCTCTTGAATAATCCACAACGTAGCTTACGTCGTTTACGTTGAGCAACATCTCCGCCAAAACTTTGTTGTCAATTTCAAGACGCTCCTCGAAGATTAGCCACTTGCCTTCCGTAACGTCGTTGTTGGAAACAGACAGGATTACGCTGAGATACACTGCCGTCTTGACGTTGGCGGGCAGTTCGTCGTAATCGATTGCTTCACCGTTGAATATTACGCGCAGCTTGTAGTCTTCTTCAACAAGCCTGTAATTGCCGCCACTGAAACTGTTGAGGTAATGCGTTGCAACGTTGAGTAACGTTTTCACCTTGTCGCTGATGAGCAGTGAAACTATTTCGTTGTGGTTCAAGGTCTCTCTAAGGTTGCTTAACGTCCTTGCCTCTGCCGCCGCTACGCTTACCTTTCTTGCGGCGTTGCTTGCAGCCACGTAAACGTTAAGCTGTTCGTTACGCTGCTCTTCCAATGCGTGTTGACGTTCGGTGAGCAGGGCAATTTCCTGTTCCTTCAACGAAATTTCTTCCGCCGAAATGCTGGGCGCGGGTTGGTTTTGCAAAATGGAGTACAGATTCTCTATCTTTTCCGCAAGAGAACCGCGTACCGTGTCGTACTCTGCAACCAACTTGCGCAGTCCGTCCACGCTCGTGTCCAGATCCATTTCCGAAACTTTGTCTATGTCCAATCCCTTGAGATTCAACTCAAAATTCAATTCCTGATACAGTTCGTCGTACTCGGCGCTCTTAGACTCGTACAGCCACTGCGTCTTTTCCAGCTCAAGGCGTTTTTTGAAAATTTCCTTTTCTACGGTAGCCTTGGAATCCAAAAGCATAGCGCGTTCGCTCTCCACGTCGCCCAACTCGTAACGGAAATTGGCAATTGCCTTTTCAATGTCTTCGTTGCCGGCGTAGCCTTGCGCCTTCTTGGTGGCTTCGGCAATTTGCTCCTCGTTTACCTTAATCGTCTTGCTTGCCTCGAGGATTGCGCCGCGAATGTCGTCCAACTTGGATTCGATACTTTCAAGCTGACGGGTCACAGCCTTGTACTGCTCGTAGCCTGCCGACAGTCTGCCGCCGATGTCCGTCAATTCTTCCTTCAACTTGTCGTTGGTGGTGACGAGAGTGTCAACGGACGCGCGGGTGTCGTCCAGTTGCTGTTGCGTTTCGCGCAGGTACTTCAATCTCGACTTCAACGCAGCTTGCTTGGCGCGCAACGCTTCCGTTGAACGCTTGAGTTCGTTTAGCTCCGCCTCGCTGCGTACTGCGTCCTGTTGAATGTCAAGCAAGTACTTGGTGCCGTTGTCGCTGTTAAGTGCTTTGAGGTAGTTGAACACCACTTCGCTACTGTTTTGAGTGACTATTTCGTTGTAACGCTTGTTGATGTTGTCCTTTTCGCGTTGCAACGTTTCCATTTCGGCGTCGTTGATTTCAATGTGACGTTTGATTTCCTTTATCGAACCGTCAAGCTGGTAGGCGCGTTCCATAAGCAAATCTCTGTCAAGGTTACGGGAGGTGATTTCCTGATTGAGCGCTTCTATTTCCTGATCGTGGAAGTTGGCAGTTACTGCAAACACCGAGGAAGCGTCGTCGCTGAACACCTTTTGACTGTTGAGGTACACTTCGCGCTTGAACTCTTCCTGCTTGCGAAGCATCGTCTTGTCAAGTTCGCCCTCAAGACGGCTACGCGACTGTTCAAGCTGCAAAATGCGGTACTTGTAGTCCTCCATAGCGCGTTCAAGATTGCGCAACTTTTCTTTAAGAGAGAGGTTTATCGACTCCAACTTGGAGTATTTGGCGTCCAAAACCTGCAAAATGGTATCTTTCGCCTTGATGGGGGTTACCGCAACGTCCAGTTCGGCAACGGCGCGGAAACGTTTTACCTGCACCACGAGGTTGCTTTCCTTTTCGGCTATCTGACTTTCCTTGATTGCAATTTCGCTTTGCAGCTTTTCCGTTTGAGAGGTAACCTCGTCAATTTTGACGTCAATACGTACCGCTTCAAGCAATTCGCCGACGGAACGGGCGGGAATGTGGAAAGCGTCAAGGCTTTCGCGCACGTCGCTGATGGATTGTTCCACCTGCTCCAACTTGTTGGAGTACATAGACTTTTCGGCGGTGAGGCGTTGCTCCTTGTCGTTTAGCTCAAGCAGAATTTCGTTTAACTTCTTGTTCTTTTCGTAGAGTGACGCAATGTAGGTCAACTCGTTGTTGATAGCCTCAACGCGGGAACGCTTATCCTGCGAAATGGAGTACTGACGTTCCTTTTCCTCAAGCTGTTGGCGTATGCTTGCAAGCTCGTTTTCCTGCCACTCAAGCTCACTTGTAATGGCGTAACGGCGTTTTTCGTGCTCGGCGCGCTGCTCGTTGATAGAACGCAAGGCACGAACTTTGGGAATCAGCAACTCCACGTCGTCGCGAAGCTTGACCTCGGCGCGCGCCTTTTCCACGTCCTCTTGACGGGAAATGAGGCTGTTGTATTTACGTTGTGAAAGTTCCAGTTCGTTTGCAATGTCCGCGCGGATTGAGTCCACGTTTTGCTTTGCCTTGAGTTCGCCAAGCTGCGCCGTTGCAATCGTGATGTCGCGAACAACACCGTCCAATTCCACGTTTAACGCGTCCAAGGTTTCGTGAGATGCGGGAGTTGCGCCTGCGGCGTACTCCTTGACGCGACGCATTGCGTTGTCCTTCAATGCCCTTGCTTCCGCAGTTGACTTAATTATGCTTTCCTGTACCTCGCTGAGCACTCTGATTTCGTCAAACTGCTTCAAATCGCCGTGAAAATCGGCAACCGCCCTGTTGCTGACGTAGCCAAGCTTCAGAATGTCGCTAAACTTAACGCCTACAATTTGCTCTATGTACTCAACCGCATGCGAACGCGCAACTACCTGGTAGCTGTCGTCGATTTTCTTCTTCAAAACAGTTCTCGCGGTGCCGTCCTCGTTGTGCAAACGGCTGAGAGAGTACTCGTCGCGATTGATTTGAAACTCTATTTCCACGTCGCGCGTACACTCGCTTTCCGAGTTGATGCAAAACTCAAGGTAATTTTTGAGTCTTCCTCCGCGCTTGATGACTACGGCCTTGCCATCCTTCGCCGTACCGAAGGTAAAGACCTGCTTTTCGTTTGTTTGAAGGTCGGTAGCCACTACTTTGGTTATTTTCATTGAGCACCTCGCATGCTTTTAGTTTGTTGAAATCTTGGACAAATCTGTTGATAACGTCGGCGTTTTGTGCTAAAATATGTGTCACCACAAAATTCGCGAAAAAACTCGCTACTTTGGCATTGTATGTATCAGTTATTATACATCATTGTATAAAAATAATCAATACTTTCGCCACAATTGAGGTAATTTATGGCTTTTTGCGACAAAGAAAAACAATTTGTGGACAGCGGTTATACCACCGTTGACAACAAATTCATTTTCAACTACCTACCCGACGCATCGGACATTCGCGCGTCCATTTACCTGTTCGGTTTGGCATTGTCGAGTAGTGACGGCGACGACAACTCCTGCGAAACAATCGCGCGCAAGTTCAACATTTCCTGTGAGGACGTCATTAGCGCATTCCGCTACTGGGAAGAAATGGGTTTGGTACACATTGTCAACGGAACTACCCCGCGCGTAATTTTCCTTGCTTTACAGGGCTCAACTACCGCTCTCAAAAAGATTAAGCCAAGTAAGTACGCCAAGTTCTCTCGCGACATGCAGGACGTGATTTCCGGCAGAATGATTACCGTCAACGAATACAACGAGTACTACATGTTTCTTGAGGACACCACCTTTGAACCCGCTGCGCTCGTAGCCGTGGCAAAGTACTGCGTAGAATTGCAAGGAAACGACATAAACTACCCCTACATACTTACCGTTGCCCGCAATCAGCTAAAGAAAGGCGCGACAACCCTTGCAAGTATTACGGACAATCTCAATTCGCAGCAAAAGTACGACAGTGAACTCAACCTGCTGTTCAAGGCTATGCAGCTGCGCTCGCGGTCCATTCACTACTCCGACAGGGAAAACTACGAAAAGTGGACAAAGGAATTCGGTTTCAGCAGCGAAGTAATCATGTACGTTGCCAAGCAATGCAAGGTTGGCGGTTTAACCAAGTTGGACAATCTGCTTTGTCAGTACTACCGCAACGGCGTCTACTCGGAAAAGGAAATTGAACACTTCGAGGAAGAAAAGACACACCTGTACGACTTGGCGAAGGCAATCAACAAGGCGATAGGCGTGTACTACCAAAGTCTTGACACCGTCATTGAGGAGTACGTTGTCAAGTGGCTGCGCAAGGGCTACGATGACGAAACATTGCTTGCCATTGCCAAATACAGCTTCACCTGCGGCATACGCTCGCTCAACGGGCTTGCAGCGATAATAGACAAACTGTACAAAAACGGCGTTACGAACCTCACCGCGTTGGACGCTTACCTCGCCACCATTGCCGAAACGGACAAAACCATACAGGAAATTTTGCTCAAATGCGGCTTGGTAAGACGCACTTTGTCAAGCGACAGGGCGATTTTCAAAACTTGGACGGAGGATTGGAATCTTTCGCTGGAATTGATTGGCTACGCAGCCGAACTGTCAGCAGGCGCAAGCAACCCCATTTCCTACCTCAACAGAATACTGGCAGACTACAAGAACAACGGTATTCGAACGGTTGAACAGGCAAAATCTCACAAAGCGGCATTTGCCAAGACCGCCGCAACCACTGCCACCACCGCGTATATCGGCGGAATGGACATGGAACGCAGAAAATACACTGACGAGGAAATCAGCGCTCTGTTTACAGCGTTGGACGACACGGAGGACTGATGAACAAACAAGAAATTACGCTTCGCGCAAGACGCATTGTAGACGAACGCCGCTTCGCCGCGGAAGACAGGGTTCAACGCGTTTTGGACGAGTTGCGACAAAACGAACAGTATAGCTCACTTGAACGCAAGCTACGTCAGGCGCAGGTAGATCTTGCAATGGGCAACGGGCAGGAAAAAGCCTTGCAAAAGCAAATTACCGATTGCGAAAAGCAACTAAAAGCTTTAATTGCAACCCTCGGCTTGGGCGGCGCGCTAACACCGCAATATCATTGCGCAAAGTGTCACGACACGGGTTACCGTGGCGGCATAGTCTGCGACTGCTTGCAGGAAGAAATACGCAAACTAATCGTTGCCGAAAGTAACGTAATCAACAGACAGTATACTTTTGCCAACTCTACCGAGCAAAACAAACACAACCTTGCCGTATACAAGAAGGCGCGCAAGGTGTGTCAAGAGGGCAAACAAAACGTTTTGCTTACGGGCAACACAGGTTCGGGCAAGACGTATCTGCTAACCGCTTGCGTAAACGAGTGCCTGGAACAGGGCAAGAGCGTGTTGCTGGTGACGGCATACGCTTTGAACAGTACATTTGTGGACGCGCATTTTAGCGACATCGCCACCAATCAAGCCATCTTGGACAGTATCGTTGACGTTGACGTACTTGCCATTGACGACCTTGGCACGGAAAACATCTACAAAAATATCACTGCGGAGTATTTTTTCTCTATTCTAAACGAGCGTACGGCAAGGGGTAAGCAAACCTTTATTAGCACCAATCTGCCGCTGCAAGGCAAGGTTGACGAACAGGGGCAAGCGGCTGAAAACAGTTTGCGCCACAGATACGACGAAAGAATGTTCTCTCGATTGGTAGACCAAAACACCACTTTCGTTGCGCAGCTTGTGGGCAAAGACAAACGTCTGTCAAGACAATAGCCAACAATCATTATTCTATTCAATTAGTACACAGTGTTTGCTGTGTACTTTTTTGTTGGAAATATTGCAATTACGCCAATAAAATTGCTTATTTCCTCTTGAAATAGTCGCGCAATTGTGCTAAAATACTGTAACTGTAATTGAGAAAATTTTACGAGAGAGGCAAACAGACATGTATTTACTTGCTTCGTCCGCATGGGACACATTTGTACGAATTTTCAGCGGCCCGATATACGAGGCGCCGATAGGTTGGGATGACGAACTTATTGCGCTATTCCGCATTTTGATTGCCGGACTGCTTGGACTTGTAATGGGCTTTGAACGCAAACGCCGTCAAAAAGAAGCGGGACTTGCAACCCACTTTATCGTTGCAAGCGCGTCGGCATTGTTCACCGTCATTTCCACGTCGCTCAAGCAAACAGCAGGCGTAGACGGCGAAAGAATTGCCGCGGCGGTTGTGACGGGCGTAGGTTTCCTCGGCGCAGGTATGATATTCTTCCGCAGAGAAACGTTGCGCGGATTGACCACGGCGGCAGGCATTTGGGCTACGGCTGCAATAGGCATGAGCGTGGCGGTCGGTCAACCGATTGTTGCGGTTGGCATCGTTTGCATTTACATGATTTTGCAGACAATTTTGCATAGTAGACGCGTTAAACGCAACAACTGGCGCATGTTAATGATCAAATTCGTCTACACCGAAGAAAATAGACAATTATTGGAAGAATATTTTGAGTTTACCATGTTCCACCGCGTCAAGCTTACTAAAGACGGCGACAAACTGATTGCCGAAGCTGTCATCTACCCCAAGAGAAACATTTACGCAAGCGAGCTTTCGGCAATTATGGAGCAAAATCCCGACATATTCTCCATTGAGCGCCTTGAAGACCTGTGATAACTTGCGTAATCACTAATAATTCAACATATCTTAATAACTACAATAAAAACTCCGAGGTGACGTTCGGAGTTTTTTTATGTGATTGGAATGTATAGTTATTTTTGTATTTGCAAAATAGTTTAGATTATTGACAACGGCTGAAAAACAAGATATAATACAAAAGATGCTACTATACTCGCTGCGCTCGTGGCGTTCGCTCGTTCCTCGCTCGGCTGAGGGCTCAGCAGGTCGTAGCGTAATCAAGCTGTCAACTAAAGATGCTACTATGGCTCAGCAGGTAGAGCACGTCCTTGGTAAGGACGGGGTCACCGGTTCAAATCCGGTTAGTAGCTCCACAAACCGCCCAAATCGGGCGGTTTTCTTCTTTTTAGGACTATCTAAAACTGCCTAAAACGCATTATTCTTGACCTATTGGCACACGAATGGCACACAAATTGACACATTTTTGTAGGATGCGGACACTCTTTCACATACGACAGACGGAATCCAACATCATGTTTTAACTAAACGCATTGTATAAAATCGAACTTATCAAACAGTATCTACTTTAGCTTATAAAATAGGACACATTTTAACAATGTCTGCCCATTGTACAAATTAAAAAAATCTTGAGTGCTTTCGTCATAGTCTGCCTGTAGTGCAATCTATTATATTGTGTTTATAGCACACTTTTTTTCGTAAATTGGTAATCTGGCGGCACATTTTGGTAACAAAGAATTATAATGTTTATTATTAATAAAAGCAAGTTGCTACTACAAATTATGAGCCGTTGTCTAAAATAAAAAAGAAAAGTTTATAAATAGGATTCAATAAAAAATCTTCGTCATTTTGGGGTATTAAATCCTCGATATAACGATTGAAATATTGCATAGAGTACTTGAATTATCGGCAATTTTATTGTATAATTAAACAATCCTTTAGTCTAAAGTATGATTTCATACACGCAACGCTGAAAAATATTAATAGATGAGCAATCGACAATTTAAACCTTAGAATAACTATGTATTAATAGGTTTAGTAAAGACAATGCCAAGTTGTCAAGAAGTGAGATCGGACGGTGATATATGTTTGTGGAAACGGATTAAAGAGGCACCTTTGAATGATTTAAAACCAATTAATTACATTAAAGAGTAGAAGTAAAAATACGGGAGCGAATATGTCAAAATTCAAGACAAAAGCTAGAGCCATAGAATTGCTTGGTCGAAAACAAATAAGGGATTCCGTAACCGCACTTGCGGAATTGATGAAAAACTCTTATGATGCTGATGCAGATTGGGTAAGAGTTTATTTTAATTCGAATCAAGACAATATAATTTTGATAGACAATGGCGACGGGATGGACAAGGAAGACATTGAGGGTAAATGGCTAGTTCTAGGTACGCCGTCTAAAAATACTAAAAATAGAGTGTCAAACAAAGGACGCCCATATATGGGAGCAAAAGGCATAGGGCGTCTTGCCTCTGCACGTCTAAGTAAACAATACCTCATGATCACAAAGACGATATTGGGAAATTACAATATTGTGTATTTGTACTGGGATTTATTTGAAGATACAAGTATCGCTTTAGAGGATTTAGAAATTCCTACGTATTACGATGTTAGTGGTAAGGAATTGGTTTCCAACTTTAATTCTATAATTGATGAACTTATAAATACGCAGTTGCGTAATGTTGAAAAATATGCGCAATCCACATTTAATCCGATAGTTAAAGAAATCTATGTTGAAAATATATGCATGCTTAAACCAAAAGCTAACGAAATTTTGAATTATTTGCCTCTCATAGAAAAAAAAGGCACAATGCTTTTCATGTGCAATTTGCGTGATGATTGGAATAGTATTCTAATTCAAAGTGATATTTCTATTAACGACGATTTGTCTGCCGAAAAGAATTATAAACGTTTGTCTAACTTTGTTGCGACTTTAAATTCGGCATATAAAAAATATGAAGGAAGCAATAATGATTTTGTTGAAGTTTTTAAAAATAACGAAGTGCTCTATTTTCATGAAGACTATGATGAAAATGATTTTAATATTTATGATATCAAATTTGAGGGCACTATTCAAGCGGGCATATTCTGCGGTCAATTATTTGCGAGAAATTCTAATGATACAGTCCTACAAAAAGCTAATGCAGTACTAGCCAATGGCATAGACGTTTCAGCGGGAATCAAGGATTTAAAAAATTCTGACTGTGGTCCAATTCGTGTAAAAATCTGTCATATTGAAGGAATTCAAGAGAATTCTGCATTACCAAAAGAAATATACGAAAGAATACATGAAAAAATAGACGTTTTGGGAGGCATAGGAATATATAGAGACGGCGTTAAAGTTCTGCCTTACGGTGAGCCCGAAAACGATTATCTAGAAATAGAGAAAAGAAGAACGATTAAGGCAGGTGTTTATGTGTTTAGTCATAGAAACATTTTTGGCCGAATTGACATTACATCTAAAGAAAATCCTCAACTCGAAGACAAATCTAGCAGGGAAGGATTTATAGAAAACGAGCAATATCAATATTTCATTTTAACTCTAAAAAATTTACTTATCAAAATAGCGTTAGACTTTTTATCAAGCGCCAGAAAAGATTCCTTTAATATTAGAACATATATGGTGGAGCACTATAACAAATTAAAGGAAGAAAACAAAACTAAAAAAGCTTATGAAAAGCAAGAAAGAGAAAAGTATAGGAATTTAATTAAAAATATTCAATCGTGCCTATCGCAAAAAAAAGATTTTAGTGCGGAAATTGCTGATTTGATAAATGAAGTCGAGCGTTTGGGCAAGGAATTATCCGACTTACATGACGAACAATTATTAGATCGTTTTGACTTTTTATATGACAAAGCTCAAGCATTCAGATACAAATTAGAGCAAATTAGGGATAAATATATAATGAGAATCCCAGAGAGATATATAAGCGATATTGCTCAAAATGATAATAAGATTTTCATTCGTGTCAATAGTTTCAACAATGAAGTTGATGAGCTATATAGAGAAGCAGAGAATATTTTAATTACTGTTTTAACTCTTGGTCGTCGGAAGGAAAAAGAATACAATAAGGTATTAATCGAAAAAACTGAACATGAAACAAAATTAGCTATATTAATTTCTAGACTTGATAATTTAAAATCAACTATACTAGAATTATATAACGATTTTATAAATAAACAAAAAAACTTGAAATCTGATGTCGAAAGCGAAGTCAAGCAATTAAATCAATTAATCAACCCAGATTTTGATTTAGAAGAATATTTCCATGTAATCGACGACTTTAAAAATAATGTAAAATTAGACGCATCTGCTACGCACAAAACGTATCAATATGAAGATTTATCAAAAACGATAAGTGATTTTTGTGAAGAAAAGTTAAATGATTTTGATAATTTCTATAAACAATTTAATGATTCACTTCAGCAGAAATCTTTCATAGTCCATAAAATAAAGGAAATATTAGAGAGTAACGATTACGCATCGCATGACGATAAAATCATTGGAATGCTGAAAGCCGAAAATTTATTATTGAAAGATGAAGTCGATCTATATGAAGATTTGGCTAATTTTGGTATGGCTTCAGAGATACTGAATCACGAATTTAATCAATTTTACACCAAGGCTAACGATGCAATTGTACAACTCAACGCCTATCTAGCTGACAAAGATTCTAGATATTGGTTAAAGCAAATTCAGATTGCGTTTGATGCTATTTATTCTCGGCATACCTTGTTGTCTCCAATGTATAAAATCAAGACAGATGAAATTAAATCCTATAATTTGAAGGATATTGTCGACGGAACAGTAAAGTTATTCACGCCAACTTTAAATAGAGAAAATATTTCACTTAGCGTAAATGTTAATGAAGACATTTTTGTCAATATTCTTCCTTCACATTTTTATCCTGCTTTGTCAAATATAATTTCGAATGCGATCTTTTGGACCGTTGGTGCGCCACAGAAAAAAATTTATATACATTACGTTGAAGAGGAAAATGCACTTTATATTGAAGATAATGGAAAAGGCATTTTAGCAGAAAACAAGTCCGATATTTTCAAACCTTTTTATTCATTAAAGCCGAATGGAAGGGGGTTAGGATTGACAATATCTAAAAGAGTACTAGAAAAAGATGGACATAGCATCGACATTGTAGAAATATCCAAGTATAGAGTATTGCATGGGGCATGCTTTAAAATAGTTTTTGGAAACAGAGGTTAAATAATGCAGAGTACAAATGATACATTAAGAAGACACTTAAGTAATGTAATTTATATAGAGAATAGTTTCGGATTGGAATTATTTAAACAACCGATAGAACAACCTGTTGACGTTAGCCCTGTAATGCGTTCAAGAGTTTCTGCACGAGGCACAGTCGCAAACGTGGATGATGACAGAGGCACAGCGATATCTGTAGAAGATTTTTTTAAAGCGTCGCAAAATTACTCTAATGATATTAATGTTCTGCCGTACCTATTTCAGCCTGAAATTTTGAATGAAGTATCGGGTAATTTTCTATCAAAGCTGTCAACTTTTCCTCTAATTATTATAGACTGGCAACTTGAAGATGGAGAAAATGGTAAAAACGGATTAGATGTCTTCGTTAAAATAATAAACAATAGTGACGTTCTGCACTATTATGTAATTTATTCTAAAGATGTGTCTGCTGCAGTCGAAGCTTTTAAGAGTAAGTATCCATCCGTAGCAGAAAAAATAGAAAAAAACGAAATTGCCGTAATTGGGAACAATGCTATTGTTTTGTTTTGTGATAAAGTTTCCCATTCAATAAACGATATTATTGAACAACTTTGTAAATTTACTGAGGATAATTATGGATTTTTACCACAAATGTTTTTAAGCGTTAAGCAACAAATTGAGGATAGAACCGCTATTTTGTACAACCAATTTATGGGACTTGATTCGATGATGTTGCCGCAATTGATTGCTGATGAAGTTTATAGTTACGAGGGGTTGCAAGAAGAAGTTTTAATTTCAGTCGTTTTTAATCAGTTGCGCAATTCTGTTAAAATTGAAAATAATGGAAACTTATATTTAAAGTCAGTCGTGAATAAATTATTAAAAAAAGAATTCACAGAGGAGGATTTTAAAAGAGCTAAAAAAGTCGTAGGTAAACTTTCAAACAATTTGACGTTTAAACATTTCAATGAAAGGCTAAAAGAAATTTCCGACCTAGAATACTTGAAATCGATTGATTTTGAGGGGCTTAAAAATGCGAGCACATTATTTTTCGATGGAAAGACATCGGATGAAGAAGATAAAAAAACAAGTGAGAAAATAAGTGGTTTCATTTTATTTTTATCTATTTGTAGCGACGCAAACTATTTTGATAGATATATTAAATTGCTTTCAATAATTAAGTGGACGGATTATAACTTGAGTCAACAGTGGACTTTTGAAGAATGTTTAAATAGAGGAAAGATTAAAGGCTTATGTCAAGGTGACGTATTCATTGATGATTCTAATAGTTTTTTACTGTGCATAACGCCATCATGTCAATTATTGCGACCTGATAAAATTAACAACACGTATACTTTTCTGAAAGGGCACGTAACAAATACAAAATTACAATCAAATCAGAAACAAGCTTTTACTATGCATTTGGCAAATCAAAATAAGACAAAAATTCTGCCGATTAATTGGGCGTTTTATTCGCCAGTAGTTATCGATTTTTCAAATGCACAAAATATCACACCATATAATGGCTACAAAAGATTTTATAGGCTAAATACAGAATTTACGCATAAAATTGTCGAATTATATTCTGAACACATTAAACAAATAGGCGTAGAAGAGTTGTTCGGGAAAAAAAATGAAGGTGAACACTTCATATCTGTAAGTGAAGGTGGGGAATAAAATGATTGCCATTGATTTTTTTTGCGGTGGCGGAGGAATGACAAGAGGATTAATTGATGCAGGCATAAATGTTCTCGCTGGGATTGACTCCAACCCTCATTGCCGTGAAACTTACGAGAAAAACAATAAAAATACATATCTTGCAAGTGATATATGCAAACTTACCCCACAAGATTTATTGGATAGATTTCCTCAATTAATAAATTCAGATGAAGTTTTACTTGTGGGATGCGCACCATGTCAACCATTTAGCATATTGCGTCGTGAAGAATTTGATGAAGAGGGAAATGCAATTCCCCACGAATCTGTCAATTTACTTGTGGAATTTGGTAGATTTGTACAGGCATTGCGCCCAGCTCATATTTTAGTCGAAAATGTTCCTGGATTAAGGGGAAAAGGACAAGACGTTTTGGACAATTTTAAGCGCATGCTCAATACAGAAGGATATTTGTATGATGAAAAAATAATTTATGCAAAAGATTACGGCGTGCCACAAAATAGAAGAAGATACGTTTTAATCGCTTCTAGAATCTTCCAGCCTAGGATACCTGGTTCTCAATATGGAAAAGATTTGCTGCCATACAAAACTGTGCGCGAAACTATAAAAAAATATCCATCTATAAAAGCAGGTGAGGAAAATGAAAGTTATGCTAACCATAAAGCAGCCAATTTGAAGCCAATTCTACAAAAGCGCATATCTGCAACGCCACATGATGGAGGCAGTCGAACAGATTGGCCTGAAGATTTAGTCTTAAACTGTCATAAGGAATTTAAAGGGCATACCGATGTTTATGGAAGAATGAAATGGGATGAACCTTCCCCAACGTTAACAGTTAAATGTTTTAGTTTGTCGAATGGACGTTTTGGCCATCCTGAACAAGATCGCGCGATTTCATTAAGAGAGGCAGCGGCATTACAAACATTTCCAGATGATTATATTTTTTATGGGAGTATGCAGGAAATAGGCAGACAAATTGGTAATGCAGTGCCAGTTTTGTTGGCAAAGGTGTTAGGAGAATATATATTGAATAGTATAAACTAATACGAAATAGACATGTATAAGGTTTTTGACGATATATTGAAGGAACCGCTGTGATACGATACTTCCAGATGAAAATAGCCTATTGGGCACACAGGGTCCAAAACATCCCTTTTGTGTGACAATAAGCCAATTTTTGTTATGATTATGACACATTTTCATCTGTTATTTTTAGGACACTAAACCTGTTTAGGACGCTTTTAGACTGTCTAAGTCTAAAAAATTGGAACACGATTAACACACGAATTTTAGATGGACACAAGGGATAATGTTCGCTTTGTGGCAAAAATACAAGGTGTTGTGTTTTTGGAAAACGGCGAACTGCTTTGGTAAGGGTGGGGCATCGGTTCAAATCCGGTTAGTAGCTCCATAGAAAACCCCTCCTGTGGTAATCACAGGAGGGGTTTTGTTGTGTTAAGTTGTTAGTTGGTTGAATTATTTTTTATATCTCTTTTTTCTTGATACTGATACTACTATCGAGATGATTGTAAGTAAAACAAACAATCCAACCAAACCTGCGGCAACCGAAATCAAAATTATCTTCTGCATTTCGGTAAATCCGCCGTCATCTTCTGCGGGGTCCACAGGCGCTTGCGCAACATCTACGTCTACCGCCACTTCCGAAGTTATTTGAGTTGTTCCCGACATCGTCGTTACACGCAAGGTGTATCTTCCCGAATCGGCAGCTGTTACGTTGGCAATTACAAGTGTCGTGCCTGTTTGACCTTGTAGCGCCACGCCGTCTTTGTACCATTGATAGGTTGCGTTTTGACCGTACGTGTTGACGCTTGCTTCAATTCTCAACTCTTTGCCAGGTTCCAAGGCAACGTTGTTGCTATTGACTGTGACCGTTGCGCTCTGCACCTTTTCAACGACGTCTTTTTCGGAGTCGTGTTGTACAACAGCGGACTCACCGCGCACCGCTTCCGCCTCTTTAACCGTCTTAGCTACAAAGTTGACTTGAATTACGTTTTGCGCTTCAAGCGAGTCGTAGTCAATAGGAATGATGATTTTACTTGCATCCACCAACGTGATAACCTTGCTACCGATCTTGATGGATTCGATGACGTAGCCGTCGTTTGCTACTACGGTAAGTTCACGCTTGTCGTCCTTGTTCATGCTGAACAGTTTGGAATCAACAATCTTGGCGGTGTTGGTTTCTTTGTCCAATTCCTCTACCGGAACGAACGCCGTTCCGCCGTTGGATGCGGAAATGATGACGGTTTTTTCTGCGGCAGACGCAATTTCTTCTTCGCTTCGCGCTTCGCCTTGAACTGCAACCAAAGCAAACGGACTGAAGCTTTTTATTACAATAATAAGTCCGAGCTTCGTAACGGTTACGGGAATCTCCTCAACGCCGATTATATTGTCATGGTCGTCATGTATGAAGTGGTACATTTTGAAGGTTACGCCACTCATCCACGACTCGTAGTTAAAGCCATCGGGGAAGCCTATGGACACGCGTACTCCCTCTCCCGTATTTATAATACATGCTCTGCAAATGGCAAGTTGAATATTGTAGGTAAAGCTTTGGAATTTGCCTTCGTCAACTTTTCCCTCTGTTCCTGAGTAATTACCGTCATCGTCTGTATCTTGTCGAGGCATTTCACCGAGTTCTTTGTATATCATGTTGTTCATCGTCTCGTCTTGCTTAGCGGTGGGGCTGGTTACGACGAGAGACATTCTGTCCTTGACGTTGGTAACGCTGTTTCCGTTGGAATCGACCCAACCGTTTCTGGATAGGTCGCTGTCCTCGAGAAGTTGAGGTTGACCGAAGATGTTCCAGTTGTAACCGTAAACGCCAAGCGAACAGTAGCTTGTTTTGTTAGCCACGGCGTAACTGACTGTGTTGACTCGTTTGCCCGTAGCTTCGCCTACGATGTTGAAGTCGAACATGTACAGTATGTTGTCGTGCGCGAAATACTTGGTGGGGGTGAAGTCAAATGAAATCCAGCCTAATTCTTCCATGCCGAAGCCATTTTCGTTTCGTTTGCCGGAATACCATTTAATATTAGAGATTACGCTGGCGGGTACGGTATTTGTTCCCTTGAGAATTTCGCCCGTTGCGCGAACTCCGTAAACGGAAGCGACAATTTGTTCATAACCATTTTCAAGTGCAAGATATTGATCGTATTCAACCTTGATATGGTAGGTTTGACCGACTTGAATTTTACCGCCTGTGGCCGGAGTTGCCCTCACGATAAAGGGCGCGGGTTGTTCATCCTTGTAGGCGTTGTACTTGGTTGCAATCAATCCCGAACGGGCAGTCAGAGCGGCCATGTCGCCACAGTACGTAAACATTTGAGCTATAACGTCCGGATCAGTATATTCGAATTTATGGTCCTCGTCATACTCAAACGGAGCTATGGTGGTTACTGCAAATTCAAAACCGGTTGCTTTACCTTCGTCGCGAATCAACGTATACGAACTGCCGTCGGGATTGTCAATGTCTTCAATAGGGTACGTGCCCGGGACAGAATTGAGATAGCCCCAAACCAAATGCGTCATGTCCTTCGGAACGTCGTCTACATTTTGCCCAAAGTCTATAACCCAATCCTCACCTTTTTGACTCGGCGCGTTAACATATTGATTGTTGTTGAGTTTGTCGGGAAGATAGTTGCCTTCGTGACGCATCAAAATGTAGTAACCGTGTTCGGCTGCTCGCGCGTAACTGCACCAACCAACGTTTTCAACCCACACACTAACTTGTATGTCCGTAGATTCTGCTTTGCCGTCGTGCGGAGTTTGAACAATGTGGAAATATCCGTAAGCGTTGGTAATTTCCGCGCCAAGATTTTGTTCGGAAAGCGTGGGATATCTGAAGGGGTATTCCGCAGCCGACTTGTATTCGCTGGGAACGTGGTGAGCGTCCATGAATGCAGCGCCCTTCAAGAAGTAGTCCTCGTTGTACTCGGCTAATACTTCATTTGCGCCGTATTTCCAAATCTTTCCGTTGATATCGTCAAAGGTTTGGTCCACTGCATACCAGTTGCCGTCCACAAGCTTGACGTATGTCCACATGTGTTCTTCCGTTTGTGTCGTCGTGTGACGGTAGCCACCGTTGATAAGCACGCAAGGATAACCGAGCTCATCCATAACCGCCTTGAACGCGCGGCTGTAGCCTTCGCAAAGCGCTTGCCCCTTGACAAACACGCCGTAGGCAGTTCTGATGTGTCCTTCGTTACCGGGTGTGCAGGTGCTTTCCAATTTGTACACGGTTGCAAGCGCGATTTGCTTGTGCGCTTCCTGAATCTTAGCAACTTGAGCTGCAAGCGCTTCGCCAAGTCCATTCACTTGGTCTTCGGTAGGCTGCGCGGAATTTGCAGTGGAAACAATCTTGTTGAGTTCAGCTTGGTACTCTGCCTTAGCGGCATTTACGCTTGCTTCGCTGTCAAAACCTTGCACATAGTAGGTGTCCGCTCTGCCGGAACCGAGATACGCGTGGTATCTACTATTACTGTCTTGCGTTACGCGCAGAGAAAGATAACCAAAGTCAACGTAGAAAATGTCGTCGTAGTCGGTGTAGAATGCGTCGCGCGCTCCGCCCAAAACCTTCAAAATGGTTTGGTCGCCGTTTGCGTATGCTTTGAGTTGTTGCTGTGAAACGTACTCGCGAGTTCCGTCGGTAAGATCGAAGTCCTCGCCTCTTGCGAACTTGCCGCTCTTGTACATTTCTTCCATTGCTTCGTAGAACGCTTTTTGTTCGTTGCCGAGTTGGTTATAGAAGAAATGTGGAATATCCGAATCATTTAACGGCAATTCTTCAACCGCATTCGGCTCGGCAGCAAAAGCATTTTGCGTGCTAAAACCTGCAAATACGCCGCCAAATAACAGTTGCGTCAGCGCAAAACAAATCAACAACGCAAAAAGAACAAATTTGTGTGTAAATTTTTGTGTGAGTTTCATGTTTACCTCCATCTTGTCTATTATATAAAAAGATAGAATAAATGTCAAATATTTATGACTTGGGTTGAATTTCTTTGCCCTATTATACACATTTGACAACAAAAAGGACTTCGTTTTGAAGTCCTTTTGTAGTATACGTGTTAGTTGTTAAGGAAATAACTTTGCAAATCCGTGTACAGCGTTTGGTCGAATGCGTCCTTGATTCCGCACCACTCCGCCAAAATCTTGGAGTAGGTTACTCCGTCCTTGAGATATTTGTAGCTGCCGTCGCCGTCAGTAACCGTTTCAACGTATTCGTCACTGTCGCCGAACGTGAACAGCTTGAAATAGATATCACGCGCCGCAGACAAATCGTTCATTGCCTCTACGTAGATTTCAACGCTTACAAGCGCGCTCATAGCGTAGGAAATGTAGTAACAGGGAGAATCAAAGGCAACTTGCCAGTAGTCGGCGCTCATCCAACTGTCTACGAGGTCAGTGTTACCGTTTACGTAGGTGCTCAAAATCAACTTGTACAATTCATTGTAGTCTGTAATTGACGAGTCACTTGCCATTGTGGGGAAGGATTGACCGTTGTAGGTAGTTTCACCCGAATAGATTAGTTGTTCAAATTCGTCAACTGCCGTGGACATTATGATTGTAAGCAAAATGTCCGCTAATTGATACGCCTTGACCAAATCGTATCCGTCTGTAACGCTACCCTTGTTTTGTCCGAGCCAAGCCAGGAACAACATTTCGTTGCCTTGGGACTGCGTTTCGTCGTGGTCGTAGGAAAGTGCTAAGCCACCGTTGTAAACGTTTTCGTAATAGTGACCGAACTCGTGAACAAAGGTGAACGGGGTTTGGTAACCGTCGCCAAAGTACATTATTGCCTTGTTCAATGTGGGAATCCACATCGTGTACGCGCCTTGGTAATCACCTGAGAAATAGTTGCCGTTTGCGTACACGTCGTTTACAGCGTCGAAGAAGTTGATTTTGCCGCCGTCGTTTGTATTGTCAAGCCACTTGAAGTAGTTACCTATCAAATCGGCGCTTTGGCGTACCGCATCTTCGGAATATTCATCTTCCCAGTCCTCGCGGGCTTCCTCGGCGGAACTGTAGTAATCGCTCCACATCTCATAGTACTCTTGAAGCGTTACCATAAACATGGGGTAGTATTCCAAGCAGTTCCAGAAGTCGGCGTCCGCTTGCGTGCTGGAACTTTGCGAATACAAACTGTCAAATTCGTTTGCAAACTTGGCGAAAATGTCACCTATGTACGTCTTGACGTAGTTGCGCATTTCCACAACTGCGGAAGGAGCGTAATTGCGGTTGTAGTCGTTTGCGTAGGAGTAGTAAGTGTAATTTTCGTAGTCGCCTGCATCCTTGGCAATTGCGTTGTTTACATTGACGAAATCGTCAAACAACAAATTGAGCAAACCGTAGTCGTCGTTCAAGGTTGAATTCAACTTGTCAGCGGAGTCTATACCGTAGTAGTAATTCAACAATGCGAATATTTCGGAAGTGTCGTAACCGTTTTCTTCATAATACTCAACGTAGTCCTTGTAGTACTCCAACTCGTAGATTTCATTGCTGAGTTCGGAGTATTGCGTCATTACGTTGTTCAAAGCGGTTTGATTTTCGGCGCTAACGAGGCTGTCGGAAGCAAGAAACTCCTCTACTTCCTCTTTGCTCCAATCTAATGCAGCCCAAACCGTATCTGCGCAATCCAACTTGTTTATGCGCTCTAATGCGTCGTAGTAATAACCGATAACAGTGTTGTAATAGTCGGATATCGTGTTGTACTCGGCGTATACGTCATCGTCGTAGTAGTACACGTCCGCCCAAGTGCTTTGAATGTAGTACTGACCTTGAACGTACGCAACTTTCTCGTCAAGCTTTGTGAACAATTCAATAATACTGTTGGCGTTTTCACTGCTGATTGCGCTTTTCAGCTGATTGTTCAGTTGGTCTATTTCCGTCTTGACGCTTGAATTGAAGTCGTAAACGAATTCCTCGCTCAAGAAGCTGCCGTTGCTTTCCGCGCGACCGTAAACTCCGCAGCCGTTTTTGCAAGCGACGAACATAAAGTAGCTGTTGCCAAAGTCGTGAATGCACGCTTTAGACTCTTCCGTCCAGTGAGCGTAAAGTGTGAGAATGTCAACGTTTACCTTATCGGTGGATTTCCACTGCGTACCGCCCGTGGGCAAAGTCCACCAACCGTCAAATACGTAACCTTCGCGTGATGCAGAGGGCAAATCCACGGTTGAACCCTTGTCTACCTGCTTGGTTGTGGTTGTTGCACCCTCATAGTTGTAGTTAAAAATAACCATTGCCTTCGTAGCGCCTTGACCGCCACCGCCTTGATTTTCAACAGGCGTCCACTTGGCATATACGTGGAAGCTGGCGTCCATATCGGTACCGTCCACAAAAGCCTTGGTGCAGGCGGAGTCGGTGTACCAACCTCCAAAGGTGTAGCCTTCGCGCGCGGGTGGCGTTGGCAACGGACTGCCGTCGTAGACTTGAATTTGCGTGCTGTGACCGTCGTAATCGTGCATGTACACCTTTACCGTTATGTTACAGCCAACGGCAAGTAAGCAGGTTAATGCAAGCACTACCGCTACTAAAATCGCAGTAAATTTTTTCATAAAAACCTCCTGTTTTACAGACACAATTGTAAACCCGACGGCTAAATTAGTCAATAATATTATAATAAACAAATTTAACATTTGTTCGCTATTACTCATTTTTCCCGTAAAACACCGAGTACTGACTATTTTGCGAAAGCAACTACGCCATTTGCGCCCAAATACTGCACGACACTGCAACAAAAAATTGGCTATCGCCAAATGCAATAGCCAATTTTTGAATTTTATTCGCAGTTTTCTTTGTTATCTGCTTGCAAAGTAGTTGGTGATTGTCGAGTACAGCGACGCCTCAAACGGACCGCTTAGATTTGCCCAGTTGAGAATTTCTTGATAGGTTGCCGTTACGTACAAGTCGCCGTCGCTATCTTCTGCTACCAACTCGTCGTTTGAAGAGAAGGTGAAGAGTCTGAGATAACTTTCACGGGCAGCGGCAAGTCCTTCATTGCCCGCTTTTGCGTACAGTTCAATGCAAGGCAAAGCGCTCATTGCGTAGGAAATGTAGTAAGCGGAGCTGTCAAATACCACGTGCGCCCAGTATTCGGTAGAAAACAGTTCGGTGATTCCCTCCCAATAGGACTCCATAATGGACGTAAACAACGTGGCGTAGTCTACGACCTTAGTATCGTCGGCAAGAGTGACCGTCGGCAACGGTTTGCCGTTGAATTCCGTTGCTCCGGTGTAGGCAAGATATTCAAGCTCGTCCACCGCCGTACCCATGATGATAGAACCGAGCATGTTGAGAAGAGTTTCGGTTTCCAGTATTTCGAAGCCGTCGCTAATACCCTTGGGCATATTCTCCTTTAGCCAAGCAAGGAACAGCAATTCATTGCCTTGAGATTGTGTTTCGTCGTGATCCATGGGAACGCTCAAACGTCCGTTGTACGCCAACTGGAAGTAGTGACCGAATTCATGAATAAAGGTGAAGGCGTCTCTGTAATCGTCGGTAAACAGAAGTATCGGTAACTTCAAAGAGTAAACGTACCAAGTGTACGCCGTTCTGTTGGGGTTAGCGCCCAAGAAGTAGTTGCCGTTTTCAAACAGCGATTGCAATTCGCCGTAGAAATTGACCGTTTCCCCTCCCTCGCTGAGGAATTGGAAGTAATCCGAAACGCTCTCTCTGCTGTTAAGTATCATGCTCAAACCTTCGGGGTTATCCAAATTTTTGTTGGGATTTGCCCAAAAAGCTCCGTTGACAAATTGCGAATAGAACAACTGATTTGTCGTGTTAGACCAACCATTGCTTTTGTAATTGGCAATCCATTGGTCGTAAGCGTTCGACACCTTTTCAAGTACGGGACCGATATTGTCTCTGACAAGCGCGCGCATTTCCGCAACGTCGTCAGGGCCGTAGTCTCTTTCGTAAATTTCAGCGTACGCGTACTCCATGTAGTTGTTGTAACCTGCCGTCGTAGCGATGTTGTTGTTGGCTTCTACAAGCTGACTGTACAAGCTGAACAGCTCCGCCAGTTGAGCCTCGGTCGCCTTGGACAAGCTACCCTTGAGTTTGTCGATGAACAGCTCTTCGTAGGCCTGCTCAATCTCGTCGGCGGCATTTCTGTTGTCGGGGTCGTAGCTGTTAGCCAAGTCCAAAACGTATGCAATGTCCTCCTCGGTAAACTCAGCCCAAGCCCAGAACGCCTCACTGTAACGGGATTCGTTGATTTCTTTGAATAGCGTGTAGTATCTTGCAACCGTCGTGTTGTAGTACTCACTGATTTCAGCGTATTGCGCTCTCGTTTCTTTACTGTACTCTATATCGTTGAGTATCTGCCCGAATTGATATTGCGCTTGAAGATAACCCACCGCGTCGTCGTATTGTTCAAACAAAGCAAAGAAACTTTCATTGTCTACACTGCTTGCGCCACTAAGAGCAGCTTTTATATCATTGTAGATAATGTCGATTTCTTCCTTCTTTGTCGCGTCAAAATCATATACAAATTCCGTTTCGTAAGTGTTTTTGCACGTCAACACGCCGTACGCTCCGCAATTGCGGGCGCATTCAACGTACGTGAAATAGTTACCGTGATTGAAATCGTGTCCCCAAGCCTCTTCAAGCAGTTCATGACCGCTGAAATACTCACCGCAACGGGAACAAACCGTACCTGCCGAATAGGCATTTTCCGTGCAACTTGCAACGGTTGCAGGCGCGGCAACAACGTTGTGACCAAGAGCGCTTACCTCTTCTTGCGCTACCAAGACGTTGCCACACTTAAGGCACTTAGTGCCGGCGGTAAGTCCCGTTTCGGTACAGGTGGCGGCAACCGCTTTGATTGGCCAAGGAGAGATATGTGCAATGACGCCGACCAAGTCTTCGCCTACGAGCAACTCTCCGCAAAGAGAGCATTCGGCTCCGACGGAGAAATCCACGTCCGCGCAAAATACGTCACTGCCGTCTTCGGCAAGAATTTTGTGCTCTCCCACTTCGACTGTACGCGTTTCCTGCTTGTGACAGACTGAGCAAGTGCGGGTTAGTTCCCCTCCGGTGATACAGGTAGCTTCACCTTCCCACTCGCCCCATTGGTGATCGGTACATTCCGTTTCGCAGGCGACTACGGCTACACATGCAACGATCATCACTATTGATAAAATAATTATTGCAAGTTTTTTCATATTTCCACCCCATTTGTTGAGATTTGGTTATTATTTTAGTATCATAAACGGATTTAGTCAATTGTTTACTCACAATTTATCAATAGTAAATATATATCACAGCCGTTGAAAATTGTAAAATATTTATCGAAAAACAAACAGTCGCGTCTATACAAAAAAACAAACCGAGCTTTTCCTCACTCGGTCTGTTTTGTTCATGTTTTGCGATATATTCGTTTTTTTTCCTTATTTTGCAATGATTTTATCTGTTTTTAATCCAGGTTGTGGGGGAAAGAGTCAGCAATATGGGGTAGATTTCCAGACGTCCGATGAGCATTGCAAAGGACATTACAAGCTTAGACGCCCAGTTGTACATAAAGTAACCGCTTGCGGGAGCTCCGTAGGCGGGACCGATGTTGTTCATACAGGACACCGCTGCCGTTATATTTGCCTCAACTGACAACGGAAAATCTGCACTACCCTTGTCAAAGCTCAATACCACGAATACTGCCGCGATTATCAGCATGTACAGTCCAAAGTAGCTGGTTACGCCGTGCAACGTTTCGTCGGTTAGGTTTTTGCCCTCGAACTTGACTGCGTTGGCGTTTCTCGGGTGAAGAACGCGACGTAGCTCTCTACGTACCGCGCAACCCAATATCGCCACGCGCGACACCTTGAGTCCGCCGCCCGTCGAGCCTGCGCAGCCGCCGATAAACATCAGCAGGAACAGTATGCCCTTGCTAAGTAGCGGGAATTCGTTGATACTGGAATAACTGGGTATTGTGCTATAGCCCGTCGTGCTTATAAACGACGCCACTTGGAATATTGCGTGACGCGTTGCATCGTGGGCGTTTTGTGTAAAGGGAAGGTTAGACAATCCCAAATTTATTGCGACCGCAGTTGAAGCCACAACTATCACTCCGCCGAAAATCCACAGTTCGCGCGAACCGAACGCCGAACGGAATTTGCGCAGTAAAATCAGATAGTACAGGTTGAAGTTGATACCGAACAGTATCATGAACACGGAAATAATCCACTGGTGCGCCGCCGAGTAGCCCGCAATACTGTCCGCCCGTACGCCGAAACCGCCTGTGCCTGCCGTACCGAAAGAGTGAACTATGCTGTCGAATATGTTTTCGCCAATGGGCATATTGGAACAAGCGCCGGCAATTATAAGCGCGACAATCTCTGCCACCGTGAAGCCTATGTACAGCAAATACAGTATTTTTGCAGTGTTTCTTGCGCGCGGAACGATTTTATCTACGATAGGACCGGGCATTTCTGCGCGAAGCATGTGCATACCGCGATCCGACGAGCCTGTTTCAAACGCCATCAAGAAAACGACAACGCCCATACCGCCAATCCAGTGGGTGAAGCTACGCCAAAACAGCAGACCTTTGCTTGTTTCGTACATTGCATTTATTTGATCGCCCGTCAGTATCGTTGCGCCCGTAGTGGAAAATCCGCTGCACATTTCGAAAAATGCGTCGATGTAGCTGGGTATTTCGCGGCTGATAACAAACGGCAGAGCGCCTATTGCCGAAACGTAAATCCAAGCAAGAGATACGATTACCAAACCTTCCTTGGAAAAAATAACCTTGTTTTTCGGCTTGACGCACAACCACAGCACCAAGCCTATGACAAGCGATATTCCGACGGTAATTGCAATTGCCCACCAGCTTGATTCGCCCAAGCAAAGCGCCAACACCGCAGGTATTACAAGCAAAATAGCAAGAACTATTGCTACCTTGCCGATTGTGTTGAAAATCATTCTGTAATTCATACGTCGTTACCTTAAAATCTCCGACAGGTCGTACAGGTGCGCGTCCGTTGCGACAACAATTACGCGGTCACCCTCTGTAATCACGTCGTCACCCGACGGAATAATCGTTTCCTTGCCGCGAATGATACCTGCAATTATTGTGTTGGGCTTCAAGCGCAACTCTTTCAGCGGTTTGCCGATAAGCTTGCAGTCGGAAAGAACAGCAAACTCCAACGCCTCCGCCCTGTCGTCCATAAGACTGTACATCGTTTCCACCTTGCTGCTTAGGGTGTCGTTCAGTGCTCTTGCGTAACGCTGCAACACGTCAGCAACCAATTTGCGAGGTGAGATTACGCTGTCCAAGCCCAAATTTTCCGCAAGATCGGCAAGAGCCGCTTGATTGACCTTGGCGATAACCTTAGGAACCTGTTGACTTGACGCGTAGAAGGAAATAAGAATGTTCTCTTCGTCGGTACCTGTAAGCGCAACGAACGCGTCGGTCGATTTGATACCCTCTTCCCACAGCAAATCGTGGTTCATTCCGTCGCCCTGTATCAAGGAAACGCCGTTTGGCAAGATGTCGGCAAGCTCTGCGCATCGCTCCCCGTCGCGTTCGATAATTTTAACGTAGAAGCCGTTAGCCGCAAGTATTTTCGCCAAGTAGTAGGAGGTCGTGCTTCCGCCCAACACCATAACGTCTCTGCCTTGCTTTTGCACCGCGTCGATGTTTTTCAAGAACTTGTGCGTGTCGGCGCGCTTTACCATGAAAGCAACTCTGTCGCCCTCTTCAAGCACAAATGTACCGGTAGGAATGTGCACTTCGTCCTCACGCTGAACAGCGCAGGCAACGAATTGAACCGAACACTTTTTGCGCACGTCCATAAGGCTTGCTTTGTTAAGGGGCGAGCCGTCCTTTATGATAAGCTCCAACATTTGAAGCTTTTTGCCTGCAAAGTTGTCCACGTTGACGGCGGAAGGCAGTTTGAGTTGGTCGAACAGCACTTCGGCGGTAAGACGCTCGGGGTTCAACGCCATTGACAAATCCAATTCCTTGATTAGATAGTCCAGTCCGTCCTCGTTGTATTCCGTTTCGCGAATACGGGCCACGGTATGCTTTGCTCCCATGCGGCGCGCCAAGAAGCATGCCAACATGTTGACTTCGTCCGATTCGGTGACGGCAATGAACAAATCCGCCTTGTTTACGCCTGCGGACAACAGCATCTCGCGCGAGGTGGCGCTTCCGCACACAGCCATTACGTCGTACGTGTTAGTGATGTTGTTTATGACCTCACTGCTGTTGTCAATTGCGGTGACGTCGTGATTGTCCTCTACCATACTGTTGATGATAGCGCTACCCACCTTGCCGCAGCCTACGATAATAACTCTCATCAATTGACCTCTTTGTCAAAAAAGTTTGCGTAGCACACATCTACGCATTGTATATTGTAGCACAACAGTTCAACTATTGCAACTTAAAAAGAACAGCGACATTTTATCGCTGCTCTAAATTTTTAAAATCTATTTTGCCAAAGTCGGTTCGTGGCATCTCGTCCAACACTTCCACGAAGTAGGGAACGGCGTACCGAATTAGGTTTCGCCGACAGACGTCAATAACCTCTCGCTTTACGTATTCGCCGTCCAACTGCCGATTGAGGGTCACGAACACCTTGACGTACTGCTTGCCTTCTACTTTGACGCCAACCGCGCAAGCCTCGGAAACAAAGTCCAACTGCTTGACGCACTCCTCGATTTGAGCGGGAAACACGTTTACTGCGGCAATCTTCAACGTACGCTTTTTGCGGTCTACGACGTGCAGGTAATTTTGCTCGTTTTTCCACCCCATGTCGCCTGTTTTGACCCAAATCTTGCCGTTTTTTTCCACAAGACAGTCGTCGCCCTCGAGGTAGCCCGCCATCACTCCGTTGCCGCTTACTACAATTTCGCCAGTTTCGCCGTCGGGCAGCGCGTTGTTCTCTTCATCCCAAATTTCAAGAAAGTTGCCGGGCATTGGTTGTCCGCAGCTACCCTTACAGTAGAAGTCGTAATTGTTGACAATGCACACACCGCAAATTTCCGTCAAGCCGTAACCGCGCATAAGCTGAGCTCTACTTGAGTATTTAGCCAAAATACCGTTCACTTGCTCCACTAAGCTTTCTTCACAAACGTCGCCGCCGCACCAAATCACGTCAAGACTCGCCAGTCCCTTGCTGTCGAAAGTACGTGTTGCAAGCATCTTTTTGAGCATAGCGGGAACTACGCTCCACACGGTAACGTTGTACCTGCTTAGATACCTTTTTACCGACTTGGGTTGGAATTTTGGCACCAAAATGAGACTGTAACCCACCGAAAGGGGACCGTGCATTGCCGAGCAAAGTCCGTAAGCGTGAAACACGGGCAGCGTTGCCAAGTTGTAGTACTCCGCCTTCACTTCGGGGTGATACATCTTAAACATGCCTTCGGTAACACCGTTAAATGCGTTGTTGGTCAGCTTGACGATTTTGGGTTGTCCGCTCGTACCTCCGCTGTGCATGTAGCAAACGACGTCTTCTCCCCTGCCCGCAATTTCCGTAACAACGTCAGTACCACGTTTGAGCAGTTGAGCGTAGGTGGCGACGTTTTTGAGCCTTTTGCCGCTTGCGTGAGAATAAATTTTGAATATGGACTTACGAAACGTGACGTAATCGGCAATACTGCAACGTACGAGCCTTTGATTGAGCTTGCTTAGCGGACGTTCGTCCTTTACCGTCGCGTCGTAGAACAAAAGCGCTTTGGAATTGGTCTTTTTGAGATTTTCCGCAAGCAGATTTATTGGAACAAGGGGGTGAATGACGTTTGCGACAAGCCCCAGCTTGGAGCAGGCGTAAAATGCAACAAGCGCCTGAGGACAAGAGGGCAAATACAGCGTAACCACGTCGCCCTTAGTCAGCCCAAAAGTTGCAAGGGCGCCGCTAAAACATTCGACGTCCTGCAAAAACTTAGATATTGGGAGCTTGTGACCGTAAAAAACTATATTCCCTTCGCGGTTAGCCCCGTTTAGTAGAAATTCGTAACAAGTTGACATAATTTACAGCAAAGGTATTACGCCCAGATAACAAATATCTTTGCGTTCGGCTGCCGCGCCCTCTGCAAGAACAAAAGCTTTTTTACACACCGTTCCGCCGGACAGCCTTACCAACTCCTCAAGTCCGACAAGGCTGTGACCCGTACTCACTACGTCGTCGATTATGCCCACCTTTTTGCCGCGCATAAGGTCGGCGTCATGCTTCGAGATGTAAAGTTTTTGCGGATTGCCCGTAGTGATGCTGCTTTCTATTTCCACCTCCAAGCCGTCCTGCATGTACAGCTTTTTGGACTTGCGCGCAACTGCGTAGTACTTGTGTCCAAGCTCACGCGCAATTACGTGAGTGAGCTGCAACCCCTTGCTTTCCGCAGTCAGCAAAACGTCGCAATCGCCAAGTAGCTTTGCGAGTTCTTTGCCGCAATGCTCAGTCAACTCCACGTCGCCGTGCAGGTTGAAAAAAGCAATGTTTACACCGCTCGGAAGAGGGATAATGGGTAGTTTGGCAGTTAAGCCGTTCAAATCAACGTTAAAGTATTTCATATCGCGTCTCCATTTGTACAGAGTATGCTTAGTAATAAGATATATTTTACTCCCTTACTCCAACAGTGTCAATAGTTAAATGTACAGTACCGCTAACATTAGCAAATACGGTGAAAATGCCATTATAAATTTGTGTTTTTTGCAAAATCATTGTAAAATATAACTATGAAACTCACCGTAAAGATTACACACAAGGAACAAGGCGTAACTGTTAAGCAGTATCTTGCAGAACAGGGCTACTCCACGTCGCAAACAAAGCGTTTGAAGTACGGCGGAGTGATAGCGGTAAACGACGAGCCTGTTACGGTAAGACACGTTTTGCAAGAGGGCGACGTACTGACGTTGGAAACGGAGCAGCGGCCATCGTCTCCGTTAGTTGCGACTATCCCTGCGGAAATTTTGTTCGTTGACGAGCACCTGTACGTAGCAAAAAAGCCATATGGGGTGGCAATTCATCCCGACAGAGCCCACAAATCGGACACTTTCGGCAATATGCTTGCGGCAAGCTTCGGGGAAAACTTCCGGTTGAGAATTGTCACGCGACTGGACAAAACAACAAGCGGCTTGGTGCTTGGCGCGCTGGACGAAGTGACCGCAGAGAAGCTAAACGCGCTGCAACAACGCCACGAAATCGCCAAAACTTACATTGCCTTGGTGGAAGGAGTTTTGGAAAATGAAAACGGCGAAATAGACCTACCTCTTGCGCGTATCGACGCGGAAAACAAAACCGTCGTGGATTTAGAGTGCGGAAAACCGTCAAAAACGCGATATGGGGTGAAAAAACGCAACGAAAACACCACTTTGCTCACCGTTACGCCCCTCACAGGACGCACTCATCAAATACGCGCGCACCTTGCCGCTATCGGTCACCCAATAGTAGGCGATACGCTGTACGGAGCATCTCCCGCCGAGCGAATTATGCTCCACTGTGAACGCCTGACCTTCACCCACCCCTACACGGGAGAACAAGTTGTCGTCACATCCCCTGCGGACTTTAATCGGTAATCAACCCCACGAATAAATTAAAAAAAACTCCCCTTTTATGCGACGTCAAAAGTTGCAACCAAAGGGGATTTTTTATTAGTCTATTTTAGTATTTCGTGCCGTGTTCGTAAATCAAAGTAATCTCGTCGCCCTTGACCAAGTAACCGTACTCAGCCATTCGCAACATGGGCGTGTCGGACAAACTGTCGGAGTAGTAGGTGAGAAGGGAATTTTCTTTGTACCGCGATTTGTACGCCACCACTTTTTCCCCGCCGTAGCAGTGTTTGCCGTGCAGACGACCGCGAGTGTCAAGGTTTGTAGCGATGCACCTAACCTCCAACCGCTTACACGCCTCTTCAATCAGAAACTTGGGCGACGCGGAAACGATAACGTCACTTTTGCGCTTTTGTTTAAGGTACCAAGGCTTTATGCGGTTAATGTTCTTGTCCCAAAACTTAGCGGCAAGCTTTTCGGCGTTGGGCAGCAGAGCCACGTACCACTCCAGCGCGTACAGGAATTGGTCTTTGTTCAAAATCCTCAATCCGCGCAATAGCCCCGCCACAACTATTACGGGAATCATTATCACCAAATAGGGCAAACGTAGCAGGCAAAAAAAGAAAAATCTGCGCGTACTGTTACCGCGGAATATGGTGTCGTCGAAATCGTATCCGTTCATAAAAATATTGTAACACATTTCGCCTTAGTAATCAAGTGTTGGCATACGCAAAAAAATTGTCTTCAATGTTCATAGTTTTTTGCAAAAACGGTATTGAAAATTGAATTTGACTGTGCTATTCTAAATCCGCAAGTCCAATAAATATATATTTATAAATAAGGGGGATGAGCGTTTTTTGGACTAAGCGCTCACGAAACTATGAAAAGACTAACTAAAAAGCAAATGATTATTTTCGCCATCGGTCAGCTCGGTTGGTCAACGCTAAGCGGCATTATCAGCGCTTGGCTTGTCACCTTCTATCTGCCCACGTCGGACGATATAGCCGTTGGCGCTCAGCAATTTTTGGTGCCCGGACTGGTTATCGGAGGTTTCCTGACCGTGTTGGGATTGATAACCGCATTGAGCCGTGTGTTCGACGCAGTAACCGACCCGTTGATTGCGTCACTGTCCGACCGTAGCAAGAACAGACGCGGACGCCGTATTCCCTTCATGCAATACGCCGCAATCCCGCTTGCTATCGTTACCGTGGTGCTGTTCTGCGCGCCCGTAAATGACATTAGCGGTTGGAATATTGCTTGGGTTTCCATTTTCATCATACTGTTCTACTTCTTCATGACAATGTACTGCACGCCCTACAACGCGCTCATTTCCGAGTTCGGCAAAACGCAGGACGACCGTATGTTCATCTCGACGGCAATTTCACTGACCTACTTCGTCGGAACGTTGCTTGCCTACACTCCTTTCGTATTTGCAAAATTGCTCCGCGAAAGCGTAGGATTCTCCTGGAGCTACCGTATCTGCTTCATCGTACTGGCGGTTATCGCAGCTGTTTGCATGATGCTACCCACGTTCCTCTTGAAGGAAAAAGATTTCGTAGACGCGGCTCCCTCCAACGCAAATATGTTCAAATCGCTTGCCGCAACCTTCAAAAACAAGGATTTCCTCACCTTCTCAGGTTCGGACATCATGTATTGGGTAGGTCTTACCCTCTTCCAAACGGGTCTGCCCTTCTTCGTCAAGGTTTCAATGAACATTGATGAATCCTTCACCATGTACTTCCTTGGCGGCATGACCGTGCTATCTGCGGCATTCTACCCAATCGTTTCAAAGCTCGTTAAGAAGTTCGGCAAAAAGAAGCTGACAATAGCGGGCTTCTTCGGATTGGCGCTTGCTTACGTAATTGCAATGCTAATCGGCGTTTTGGGAACGGCAGAAAACCCCGGCTTGCTCGGCATAGGTAAAATACCCGGCGTTGTGTTCGGCGTACTTATTTGCGTTATCGCAGCATTCCCCATGGCTCTGCTTGGAATCATTCCGCAATCAATCGTTGCCGACGTTGCCGAAGCTGACGGCGTAGTAACAGGCGAAAACCGCGAGGGTATGTACTTTGCAGCGCGTACGTTTGCTATGAAATTCGGACAATCTCTTGCAATGCTGCTGTTCACTTCACTTGCAATTATAGGTAGCGGCGAACAAGACCTCACCAGTAACGACATCACCGCTGACACTTTGGGAATGACAATCGTTGGCGCAGTAGCAGTTGCATTCTGCATACTGGGTGCAATCATATTGATGTTCTACAACGAAAAGAAAGTCATGAAAACCATTGCCAAAGAGGAAGCAACAAGTAGCGCAGAAGTTGCAACCGAACAAATGGAACTCGCAGCAGCCGTAAGCGCAACGACTGCCGAAGAAACTCCCGCTGAAGAAAGTGAAGAAAAATAATAAGCCTTTGGAAAATTGCAAAGCTCGAATTTTAAGTCACTAAGCAATCGGCAACTAATACCAAATAAATATACACAATCAAAAAACTCGTATTTGTCTTTTGACAAGTACGAGTTTTTTGGCGCGCCCTAAGGAGCTCGAATCCCTAACCTTTGGTTCCGTAGACCAACGCTCTATCCAATTGAGCTAAGGGCGCATATTCATTTTGCTCAATCATTATACAGCAGCCAAAAACAAAAGTCAACAAATTTGATTGTCCAATTTGCTGACTTTTTATATCGTTACGTTCTTTACCCTACTTAATCTTTTTGCCGTCGGAGAAAGCGTTGCCCACCTTTTCGCCAAGCACACGGTAGTCGTGAGCAGCGGAATTGTAGGAAATAATGCCCGCCTTGCCGATGTCTACGTTGCCCTTGCCGTCCAGTACGCTTTCGTCTGCGCTGACGTTCAATATGTTACCGACGATGATGCCGTCCTCGTTGACGTGGTCAAGTTCGCATTCAATCGCCAAGGGGAAGTCAACAAGCAACGGCGCGTCAACCAACTCGCTCTTGACCGTTTTGAGATTAGCCCGTTGAAGTTTGTCGGGAACGTCGTTTGCGGAAACTATACCAACGTAGTCTGCTTCCACCACGTGTTTGGCATCCGCAAAACTGACGGTAAACGCCTTTTTCAAGCGAATGTTTTTCGCCGTTCTGTGGTCGTCGGAAAGACACAGCATAACCTGATTTGTGTCGTAAATTCCACCCCATGCCGCATTCATGGCATCGGGATTGCCCTTTTCGTCGTACGTTCCAATGATTAACACGGGGCATGGAAACACCCAACTCTTTTTACCGAAATTTTTACGCATATTGTAACTCCTTTTTCGTTTATTTTCTTGCAGCAAACTATTAATTGATTGTTTATTTTGAGCCTCTACTAAATGCATTGTAGCACTTTTGTTTTCGAAACGCAACGGCAAAATTCGTCGAATTAGTTTACGTGGGTATTCAAAAAGTCCTTGATTGTGCAACGCTTCAATTTGGTCACTGCGTATAGATAGTAACCCAATGCAATCACGAGCACGGTTGCCACGCCAATTGCAAACAACGTCGAGATCGTAGCAAACGTTACGGTAATTTCAATGTCGTAGTAACTATAAATCAAATAACGTATGGCAAAATAGCTACCCGCAGTCAACGCCGCCGCAATAAGCACGGCAAACAGGCACACCCACAGTAGCAAGCACAGCAGCAACGCTTTTACACGCCGCCACTCCATGCCGCAAGATAGCAGTATGCCGCCGTCTCGACTGAATACGCCAATAAACTTGTCCATCATAAGAAAAATCATCAAGACAAGCGTGATACCCAACGCCAAGCCCACGACTAAGAACAGCTTGAGTGTTACCGATTGCAAGCTTTCCACCACTCGCATATCTTCAACGACACTGTAGCCGACGTAATAACCTTCATATTCGTCCAGCAAGTCTATTTGCTCTTGCGTAAGCCAGCGTTCAAAGGCGTAAACGTACCAATCTTCCACTACGCCTTCGGTGTTGACCGCATCGCCGCCGCCCAACCACAGCGACGGAGCAACCCAATAGAAACCGTAACACTCGTGTCCTTCCAGTTGGTAGAAGCGTTCGGAAATTACTCCGCAAATCGTGACGTAATCAACCACTACGGTGTTTTCTTCGTTTTTTACAAGCAGGCGCAAAGTTTTGCCCATTACGCCGTCAGCGGAAATTCCGTACCAACGTAGCATCAATTCGCTAACCAACGCCTCGTTGCCATTTTGAGGCATATTTCCCTTGACAAAGCCGTCAACGCCAAACTTTATTTTGCTTTCTGCCACGTCGTTATCCGTCCAAAACTTGTCGCCTGACAACAGCTGAATTTCTTCATAACGGGAGTCGTCGACAACGTCGTACGCTTGCCCGTCCAACTCGACGCTTAGCCAGCGCGCACACAAATAATTCGTATACTTGTTTGTCCAATCCCACATTTGCCCGGCAAAGCCGTAGTTGGTCATGTTGAGCGTTTGCGTGACGTTGGACAAGTTTTCGACAGGCTCATTCGTTACCGCGTAGTTTTGCGACATTGAAGCATTTTTCAAATCGTTTTGTTTGACGTTTAACGAAATGGCAAAGGTGGAGAACAGACACACCAAAAACACCAACACCGCAAATGCAATCGCCATTTTGGCGTACAACCACCTGTGACTGTTGAGATTTTTCGTCGATAATACGGCAAGCTGTTTTGCGTTACTCATACCGAATCTCCTCCGCCAAAGAGGCTTTCGTTTTGCGATTGACAATGAGCCACAGCAGGTACGTCACGCCGCAGAATGCGCCAAACGCAACGAACGGCGCGTACACGTTGAACCGAGCGGTAAAGGTAAACTCTAAAAGCTGCTCGCACAGGTCCATAAAATACACGTTAAAGGCAATGCCCAATGCCGTTGCAACGATTACCACGCACAAGAGCAACGCAACGATTATTCCACAATACACTGCGACAACGTCACCGTTTGTCGCGCCCAAAATTTTGAGTCTGCAAATGTGCGTTTTACGCTGTCTGAAAATCATTGATATGAGCGAATACAACGTAACGGTTATTACTATACAAAGCACTGCTACCACCGCGGTCAAAGCTGCCTGCACTTCGGTGATATTGTCGTACATCCATTGAGAATTAAAATCGAATACTTCCAATCCGTGCCTTTGGAAATAACGCACCAATTCGAACATACGCGAAGAATTTTCCACTTCTACTATCACCCTCTCGTGCGCCACGTTGTCGCCGATGGTTGCAAAATACGTGTATCCTAACATATTTGACAAATCGTCGTTGTCTTCCCAATCGAACACGCCTACCACAGTAAAAGACCTGCCGTCAATGGTTACGGCATCGCCCAAGTGCGCGTTGAGTTTGTCATATACGTACCGTGACAGACAAATTTCGTAGTCGTTTTCCATCCATCTGCCCGTGAGACGCTCGTCGTACGCGCTTAGACTGTTTTTCATTGCGTCATTTACGTAACACGTCTGACCGTAACTGTAATAATTGTGTTCGATACCGTAGTCGTCAACGATTGTTTGCTTGTATTTGAACTCCGTTCCGTCTGCGCCTACGATGTCGCTGTGATAGTCGAATGCTGTCAAAAACGAATCGCGCGCTACGGCAAAGTCGGCAAAAGTGGCATTTTCTACAGAAACGTAAAAGTCGTCGGAAACGTTGTCGAGATGATTGCACAGGTTGCGCATCATGTCCGTTTCTACCGATACTATGCCAAAAAGCGCCGCTAAAAATATAGTGAGAATTACGGCGATTATAATAAAGGATTTTTTGAGACGCTTAAACTCGCTTTTTGTTAGATACCAAACTTTTTTCATTGTTTTTTTGACAAAACTAATAGTCACTTGCTATTTCGACGACGGATTTCGTTCGTCACTTACTATATGCCCGTCTGAAATGGTTACGATTCGGCTCGCCACCTGCGCTTCCTCGCTGTCATGCGTTACCATAACTACCGTTTTGCCCTGCGCGTGCAGCGTTTTGAAAATGTGCATAATATTTTCACTGTTTGCGGTGTCGAGATTGCCGCACGGTTCGTCGGCAAGGATTATGTCGGGGTTGTTGACAATGGCGCGCGCTATCGCCACGCGTTGACTTTCGCCACCTGACAGGTTTTTAGCTTTGTTTTTCGCCTTGTCCGTCAGTTCGACTAATCTCAGCACCTCGTTGACCCTTTCGGCGTTTGCTTTGCCAAAACGCCCTGCAAGTATCAATGGCAGCTCGACATTTTCGTATACGGTGTACTCAGGTTCGAGGTAAAAGCTTTGAAAAACGAACCCCAAGTTACGATTTCTGAACAGCGCAAGAGCTTTATCGTCCAGCTTGGTCACGTCCTGACCGTCCACCGTAATGTTTCCGTCAGTCACCGAATCCAACGTACCGATGAGGTTGAGTAGAGTTGATTTGCCACTGCCCGACTTGCCCACTATCGCAACGAATTCGCCGTTGTCAATATTGAGAGTAACGTCGTTAAGCGCGTAAAACTCGCCGTCGCCCGTTTTGTATTTCTTGGAAACTTTGTCTATGCTAATCAAAAGCGTACCTCCTTGGCAGACACCTGTTGACATCGTAAAATATTGTACCACAGATGTAAAACGATTGCAATAAAGTAACCGTCCCGTACGAATCTATTATTTGGAACGTTATCTTAATAATTTTGATTATAAAACTCGCGCACAGTTTGACATAAGCGAAAAGCAAGCGTATACTATAACCAATCAAAAAAATCAAAAAGAGGTAATAAAATGAAACAAGCAATACTTGTAGTAGATATGTTAAACGACTTCGTTACAGGCGCGCTTAAATGTGACAGAGGCTTGGCTATCGTTCCGCAAACGGCAAAGCTGCTTGACGGAGCAAGAAAGGCTGGAGTTCCCGTAATATTTTGCAACGACGCGCACATAAAGGGCGTAGACCACGAGCTTAAGCTTTGGGGCGACCATGCAATCGCAGGAACAAAAGGCGCGGAAGTCATACCCGAGCTGCATCTGTGCGACAAGGACTACGTGGTACCCAAACGCCGTTACAGCGGATTCTTCCACACCGACCTTGATTTGCTTCTCAAGGAACTTGGAGTGGACACCGTCATTATGACGGGACTGCACACTCACATGTGCGTACGCCACACCTCTGCCGACGCTTACTGTCTTGGCTACAACGTCGTAGTTGCCAAGGACGCAACCGACTGCTTTACACAAGAGGACTACGACTACGGTCTGAAGTATCTCGTTACAACCTACGGTGCGGAAATTACCGACGTAAACAGCCTTCTTGCAACCTGGGGTGTAAAATAATGAGTTTTTCAACCCCATGTCGCATTTTTATACTGCAAAATCTTGATATGGGTACGCTTTTTTAATTCACACCGACAAAATCAATTTAAAAATCACAAATAAAAATCCCGACCGAATTACGGTCGGGATTTTGGGTTAATGTTAATTATGCATTGAGTTCTGCAAGCATTTGTTCAACGTCTACGCCGTGAGCTGCCGCCGCTTCTTCAACCGTTTCTTGGTGAGCCATGAGGCAGTGAATACATCCCATACCGTAGCTGCCGAAAACTTGGGCGGACTCGGGCTTTACTTGCAAAACTTCTACAATCTTCATATCCTTGGTTATCATGAATGGTTCTCCTTGTTTTGTATTTGTAAGTTTATTTTACAATAGTGTGAGCAAATTTGCAAGCAAAATTCACAACGCAACTTTTGTCTAAAAACATATTTTTGTTCAATCCCTAACGTTTCAAGCATAAGATAATATCGCAACAATACAATCTTATCAAGCAGGATTGTTTTTTGCAATCGTAACTGAATAATTTCACAACAAAAAGCGGCGCAATGAAAAGATGGGAGTAAGACTATGTACAAGATTAGCGAGATTATTGGCATAAAGTTGATTGATACGGACACGTTACAGGAGTTGGGTTCGATAACCGATATTATTTGGGACAAGCCAAGCGGCAAGTGCGCGTTGGTAACGGACAGTGGCGCATTCACCGCGGACAAAATCGTATCCACCGACGGCGACACCATGAACGTTATTGCGGCAACCGCAACCGAACTCGGCGAAACAATTGTAAACAAGGTTGTCTACGAAAACACCGGCAAATTTCTCGGAAGGGCGTCGGACGTAGAATTCGGCAACACCCTAAAGCTGTTCAAGATTTATTTGGAGGACGAGACGGAATACCGCAGAAGCAAAATTGCCGCCGTCAAGGACGCGTTGATCATTCGCGTTCCTGCGCCACCACGCCCGAAGAAGCCCAAAACCGTGGAACAAGCTGACACCACCACTGTACGCGAGCAAACCGACGTGATTGTGAACGTAAAACAGGCAACGAGCGCGCGCTGGCGTCAAAATCGCAAATACGGCGACTTTTCCTTCCTAATAGGCAAGGTGACGGACAAAACCATTACTAACTTCCAAGGCGAGGTGATGGTAAAGCTGGGCGAGCGCGTAACACCCGACATCCTGCGCCAAGCCAAAATCTCAGGCAAGCTCATCGAACTGTGTTTGCACACGAAGTGAACGTATATATTAATCACAAAACACCCAAGCCTCAATATTGGGTGTTTTTATGTTGCAGCGCGGCAGCTAATGAAACAAAATACGCGATAGCAATGAAACAAAATAAAAAAACCAGTAATGAAATAAAATAATTTATCTTGAATTTCATTTTATAAATATTTATTCATATTGACTTTTACCGTCAATTTAGTTACAATTTAGTCGTATGTTTTGAGGTGTCTTTTATGGACGAAGTAAGAGTAATTGAAATCAAAAAAAGCATTTTCGAAGACAACGACAGAGACGCGGACGTTCTTCGCAGTGAATTGCGACAAAAGGGTGTGTTTCTGCTCAATTTGATGTCATCACCGGGCAGCGGCAAAACGACGACCTTGATTAAAACCATCAACAGCCTGAAAAAGGACGTAAGAATTGCCGTTATGGAAGCGGACATTGATTCCGACGTTGACGCCATCAAAATTAAAGAGGCAACGGGCGTACAGTCCATTCAGTTGCACACGGGAGGAATGTGTCACCTTGACGCGGAAATGACAAGACAGGGACTCAACGGACTTGACCTAACCAACACCGATCTTGTGATTTTGGAAAACGTCGGCAATCTCGTTTGTCCTGCCGAGTTCGACACGGGAGCAAGTAAAAACTGCATGATCCTTTCCGTTCCCGAAGGACACGACAAGCCGCTGAAATACCCATTGATGTTTTCAATATGCGACCTCGTGCTTATCAACAAAATGGACGTCGCGCCATACTTCGATTTCGACCTCGAAAAATGTAAAGAATACATCAAGATGAGAAATCCCAACGCGCAAGTTATTCCTATTTGCGCAAAAACAGGGGATGGAATTGACAAATTTGCCGAATGGCTAAAATACAATATTACACAATGGAAGAAGGAAGGTAAGTAATATGCCGGAAATGAGTAAAAGATTTGTACCCGCGCACATGCATGACAAAAATCCCAACCCCAAGCTGTTGAAGTTTGTCCGTCGCGTAACCGACAGACTGCCGGGCAAGGTAAAGGGAATTAAATCCGAAGACCCCGAATATTGGGGCTTTGCCTGCATTTTCGAGGACGAAATGACGCCCGAAGAGCGCGAACTCTCGTTGGATTTGCTCCTCAAAATGAAAGTAAGAAAGAAATATCCTTACGCCGAATTGAAACAACTGTCAGGCTACGACGATGCAACCTTTGACGCAGTAGCCGAACAGCTTTCAATGTTCGGGCTGTTCGAGTACGACTACGGCGACAAGTACACCAAGGAAGGACCTATTCCCGGCACCACCTACAACAAAGAGGACAGACACTACTGGATACCGTTGTTTGTTCCCGGTTCGGCAGAATACACCAACATGAACATCAAGCTCATGGACAAACACCCCGAGCTTGCAATGTTCTTCGAGCGTATGACGTTCTTGCCACTCGAAAAAGTTACTGCAATGGTACCCGCAGGCGGTTCGGGTATCGGTATGCACGTCATTCCCGTAGAAAAAGCCATTGCCATGGAAAACACCACCATGGACATCGAGCACATTTCCTACTGGCTCAAACGCTACGAAGGACACATTGGCGCATCCATCTGCTCATGCCGCTACGGAAGAAAGAAACTTGACGAAGGCTGCGCGGACGACTATCAAGGTTGGTGCATAGGCGTTGGCGACATGGCTGACTACTGCCGCGAAACGGGCAGAGGCTACGACGTCACCTACGAACAGGCAATGGAAATACTGAAGCGCGCCGAAGACAACGGTTTCGTTCACCAAATTACCAACATCGACGGCGAAAACAAAATTTTTGCTATCTGCAACTGCAACGTGAAAATTTGTAACGCGCTGCGTACGTCACAGCTGTTCAACACGCCTAATATGTCCGCGTCCGCTTACCGCGCGCACGTTGACAGACAAAAGTGCGTTGCTTGCGGCGCTTGCGTAGAGTACTGCCCCGCAGGAGCGTTGAAACTCGGTCAAAAGCTGTGTAAAGCGGACGGCAGCGAGGTAACCTACCCCAAACAACCACTCCCCGACAAGCTTGCTTGGGGCGAACACATGTGGGATGAGGACTATCGCGACAAAAACCGCATCAACTGCCACGAAACGGGCACCGCTCCCTGTAAAACAGCCTGCCCCGCTCACATTGCCGTTCAAGGCTACCTCAAAAAGGCAGCTCAAGGCGAATACAGAGAAGCGTTGGCAATCATCAAAAAGGAAAACCCGTTCCCCGCTGTTTGCGGCAGAGTGTGTAACCGCCGTTGCGAGGACGCTTGTACTCGCGGAACAATCGACCAAGCTGTGTCCATCGACGCGGTAAAGAAATTTATTGCCGAACAGGATTTACACGCCGAACACAGATACGTACCCGAAATAGTAGTCGCCTCCAACAGAGGCCATTGGAAAGAGAAAATCGCAATTATCGGCGCAGGCCCTGCGGGATTGTCTTGCGCCTACTATCTTGCGCAAATGGGCTACTACCCCACCGTTTTCGAAAAGAACGAAAAGGCGGGCGGTATGCTGACCTACGGCATTCCCTCTTACAAGCTGGAAAAAGACGTCGTTCAAGCGGAAATCGACGTTATGAAGGAAATGGGCGTAGAAATCCGTCTCGGCGTTGAAGTTGGCAAGGACGTTACAATCGACCAACTGCGCGAGCAAGGCTACAAAGCATTCTACGTTGCTATCGGTTGCCAAGGCGGCAGATTGCCCGGTATCGCAGGCGAAAATGCGGACGGCGTAACGACGGCTGTTGACTATCTCAAGATTGCCAACACAGGCAAGGTCGCAACAAAGGGCGAAGTCGTAGTCGTCGGCGGCGGTAACGTCGCAATTGACGCGGCTCGCGTGTCTGCCCGTAGCGGAGCGACAAAGGTTACTATGCTCTGCCTTGAAACGGAAGACATTATGCCCGCAAGCAAGGAAGAAATTGCCGAAGCAAGAGAGGACGGCGTAGAAATTAACTGCGGTTGGGGTCCCAAGGAAGTACTTACGGAAAATGGCAAAGCAGTTGGAGTCGTATTCAAGAAATGCGTTCGCGTATACGACGAAAACGGCAAATTTGCTCCCGTATACGATGAAGCAAGCACGATAACCGTTCCTGCAAGCAAGGTTATATTCGCTATCGGTCAAACTATCGTTTGGGGAGATTTGCTAAAGGGCAGCAAGGTAGAGTTCGGTAGAGGCAACGGACCCGTTGCAGACAGCTTGACCTATCAAACGGCTCAAGAAGACATCTTCGTTGGCGGCGACGTTTACACAGGACCGAAATTTGCCATTGACGCAATCGCGCAAGGACACGAAGCTGCCGAGTCACTCCACCGCTACGTTCAACACGGTCACATGACTATCGGCAGAAACCGCAGAGAGTTCATTCAATTCAACACGGGCGACGTACGCGTAGAAAGCTACGACAACTCCTCACGTCAGGAAGCAGGTATGGACGAGGCCGTTCACGCAAAGTTTACGGACGCGCACAAGACCTTGACGGAAGAGCAAGTCAAGATTGAAACGTCACGCTGTCTTGGTTGCGGAACCACCGTCGTGGACGAAAACAGATGTATCGGTTGCGGAATTTGCACGACAAAGTGCAAGTTTGACGCAATCACACTGCACCGCGACCATCCCGAGGCGAGCAAAATGGTCGTTGCCGAAGACAAGTTCAAACACATCTTGCCCTACATGGCTAAGCGCGCGGTAAAAGTTGTTTTCGCAAAGAAAGACAAAGCCGACAAGGAATTCGTTAAGGCGAGAAAGAAGGCCTTTAAGGAGAAGAAAGACTAATGCACGAGTTGGGTGTGGTGTTTCACTGCATAAAACAGATAAACGAGATAGCTGCAGAGAACAACGTTAAGAAATTGAACTCTGTAACCATCCAAATCGGAGAGGTTTCCACGGTTATTCCACATTTGTTTGAGGATTGCTGGAACTGGGCGATAAAAAAAGAGCCCGTGTTGGAAAACTCTAAGTTGATAATCGAAAGAATAGACGCAATCACACATTGCGAAGACTGTTTAAAAGATTACCCCACCGTTCAACACGGCAAAACTTGCCCGCATTGCGGCAGCGAACACACCTATTTGCTACAAGGCAATGAAATTTACATAAAACAAATCGAAGCAATAGACAATCAATAACCTACAAACAAAAAAGGAACGCTCATTCGCGTTCCTTTTTTTACGACTCACAACCGAGCCAACCTGTGGCGGAGAGAACAGGATTTGAACCTGCGGAGGCTGTTAACCTCGCACGCTTTCCAAGCGTGTGCCTTAAACCGCTCGACCATCTCTCCAAATTCGTTGCGCTCTACTGTCGCCCCATTAGAATAGCAAAAAAATGCAAAATAGTCAATTATTATCACAATTATTTCCTGTTTTATTTCTTGCTTATAGTAATAATCGAAATTATACAAAGCAAGTCCTTTTAACAAAAATCTATTGCTCTACTGCAAATACGAAAATTAAATTGTGTAAATCACGTGAAAAGGGTTGAAATTACTCTAAAAGTGTGTTACTATAAATTCACTCGTAAGGGAGTAGTTCGCTAATTAAATAGTTGTCGCGCCTACATCATGGAGTATCCAGGTTCGACATTGAAGAACGAGACTTATGCTGACTTTTCTGTTGGTGTATTGTCTCGCTTTTTTTAACTTAAATTACACACACTAAAACCGCGGCTTGCGGGGAGGAAGATATGGTAGAGTTTCTTGACGGTCTTATAGCAGATTGGCACGTAGGCGTTCAGGTCGCGCTGTACGTTGTTGGCTTGGCGCTTGGCGTATTTTGTCTGGTGAAGTTTTGCGATATGTTCGTGGATTCGTCCAGCGCCATAGCAAAAAAACTTAAGATTTCACCGCTAATAATCGGCTTGACGATAGTTGCCATGGGCACGTCGCTGCCGGAACTTGCCGTGTCCGTTTCCGACTCGATTTCGGCAATTCACGATGGCGCAAATGCAAACGTAGCAATAGGTAACGTCGTTGGTTCCAATATTTGCAACATTTTGTTAGTGCTTGGATTTTCCGTTGTGTTTACCCCTATCGTTGTCAAAAAGAGCCTGTGCAAGCGCGAACTTCCAATATTGCTGGGCGTAACCGCGCTCACGGTACTGTTTGTATGTCTATTCGGCATGAACTCAGCAACTGGCGACTTTGCAATTACACGTTGGGAAGGCATAATTTTAGTCGTTCTAATTATTGCATACGTCGTTTATTTGGTTATTAGGGCAAAACGCCACCCCGAAGAATTAGACGAAGCCGACGAAGTGAAGGATATGGCTTGGTGGAAAGCAATTTTGTTCGTAGTACTTGGAGCGGCAGGAATCATTCTCGGCGGCCAGTTCGTTGTGTTTGGCGCAAAGGGTTTGGCGCTTCAAGGCGCTTCTGCCCTCAAAGTAGACAAAGACCTTGCCGAGTCGCTCGTGGGCTTGACGATAGTTGCCGTCGGCACGTCGCTGCCCGAACTCGTAACAAGCACCATTGCCGCGAAAAAAGGACAAAATGAACTTGCACTGGGTAACGTTATCGGCAGCAATATTTTCAATATGCTGTTCGTTTTGGGCATTTCCGCCACAGTAAACCCGCTAACCACCGGTAGCCAGGTACTTGTGGACGTGTTCTTTATGCTCGCCGTAACTGTGCTGCTGTTTGTGTTCTGCTTGCGTGGCAAATTGCGCAAGGCTCACGGTTTCGTACTACTGGGTTTGTACGCTTTGTACTTAGTGTACCTTGTGCTGCGTACACTATTGGGGTGGAGTTTTTAGTATGTGGGAGCTTATTCTCGTAAGTTTGGGCTTGGGCGTCGGCTTGACAATGGACGCTTGCGCCGTATCTATGAGTAACGGACTGAACGAACCGCAAATGAAGTTTGGCAAAGCCGCGTTGATTGCTGCCATGTTCGGATTTTTTCAGGCGCTTATGCCCATGATTGGCTGGGTGTGCGTCAGTCTTGTCGCAGAGCAGTTTGAACAGTTTACAAAATTTATTCCCTACATTGCATTGGTGCTGTTAGCAATTGTCGGCGGCAAAATGCTTTACGACGGAATAAAAGACATCCGTAAAGAAAAAAAGCGCACAGAAAATGAGAATGGGGTGGAAAATTCGACGCAACAAACCGCCCGCAGACTTACATTTGGGGTATTGTTTGTACAGGCTATCGCCACCTCTATCGACGCGCTGTCAACTGGCTTTTCGCTCGTGAAAATTGCTGGCGACAACGCCGCCTCGGATTGGTGGAAAGCGCTGATTTCCGTCGGTATTATCGGGGCGATAACGTTTGGGTTTAGCTTGGGTTCCGTGTACATAGGCAAAAAATTCGGAACAAAGTTGGGTTACAAAGCGCAAATCCTCGGCGGCGTAATCCTGATTGCCATAGGTCTGGAGATTTTCATCACGGGAGTATTTTTCTAACTAAAATTCAGTATAATCACAAACTATTTGACATTTACACCAAATTGTTGTAACATAATTATGCTCAAAATCCAAGGAGCATTAAATTGGAAGCGTATCGAAGTGATCCTCAGCCGAGCGAAGCGAACGCCGACCACGGTTGCACACAACAATTATATAAGAGAGCAAAAACACGAAACTAATTAATATTTAATACGGAAGCGTATCGAAGTGGTCATAACGGCCCGCACTCGAAATGCGGTTACCGCCTCAAGCGGTACGTGGGTTCGAATCCCACCGCTTCCGCCACAAGAACCTAATCCGAACCTTTGGATTGGGTTCTTTTTTAGATACACAGGATTGAGTTTTGTATTAACAATTAAATATTAAAACAAACTTCATATATTTGGCGACATCATAGTTACACTTGAAGTTAATTAAACTTTTATAACGATTACATTTTGATTGACAATGAATTAAACTTCTGATATACTTTTAATTAGGTTTATGGCAAGCCTGCTCGTCCGTGCAAAGATTTCATCAGCCATTAAATGATAATATAATCTTTATTAAAGGTTTATTGTCTACAAAGTTTACGGATGCATGTTAATAGACAATAAGCGTAATAAATAAGGAGTATATTATGACAAATATAGAATTTTTTAAACAACAAGCTAAAAATCTTTTCAAAGATTATAAAACACGAGTGTACAATGAAAACGAGGAGTTCTATGAATATAGTCCTCGCTTTTTTAATGACATTGAGGAAATTCTTGTCAATTTCGATATTGACGATGAAGATTCTTTTTCCTTAATGAATGCTCAGCATATAATTGCTAGACTCTCTGGTTTTTATAAATGGAGTGAATTAATAAATGCTTCCGAGCCGGCATTAGAATTAGGTAAACTCTTATTGATTAACAGACAAACTTACCAAGAAAAGCAAGGATTTTTTACCAATATGGTTGAGAGTATGATTGTTGCGGATTGGAAGTCGTACGAGAAAGAATACTTAAAGAATTTTGACGATGAATCCAAATTAGAAGTATTTAAAACAGTTTTCCTAGAGGATAAGCCTACAAAAAGTAAAAAAAGACCTAAAGTATCTTTTAATTTTAAAGACGCTGTAAATCCACAGGATATGCTCAAAAAGATAATGCGAGCGAAAAATTTAAGCGCAGAAAAAGCCATAACATCTTCAATTACGCAAAAAAACTGCATTCGTATTATTGAAACTGGTTATGCTGGTATTGCGCTGTCATTGTGGGGACACGCAGATCCATACGCCGAGAAAGAAAAATTAGATGACCCTTTTGTGGAATTTAAACTTTCAAAAGATAAGGAAAGATTAGTTGCATTAATAATGGAAAAGGAAGATGTTTCGTTTGAAATAGCAATTTTATACTTTTTGTTATTTACTCTTGAATCTTTAGGTTACCATATTTGAAGCAGCACCTTAATGCCTTTAGAACCTATATTGATAATATTTGCTTCACGTTATGAGTGATGCATCTACAATTATTCGCTTTACGTTACTACCGCTCCGCCAAATGAAAAAAGCAGAGAATTTTTCTCTGCTTTTTTATATGGGGTTGTGTTTTATATCAAAATGGGATTTTACTTTGTATGTCTGTAGCCACACTTGGGGCAGATGCCGTTTTCGTTTAGGGCAATGCCGCAAAGGGGACAACGACCAAGGCTTTGCTTGGGAGCGTATTCTTCAGTAGCTGCGTTTACACCGCTTGTAAACGTAAGGCGGACAATGTTCAGCTTGTCCTTCAAGAGGTCGTAGACAATCTTGATCATTCCTTCAACCGTCATCGTTTCCTTAGTAACAACCAAACGGCACTCGGGATACGCTGTTGCAAGTTCCGTCTTGAAAGCAGGCCCTTTTTGCTTATTGGTGGGTGCGCCGTTCTTGATACCCTGCTTCTCGTATACGCCAAGAATTGCCGGCAGCAGCGGATCGTCCTCTCTCAAAACAAGCGCGTGGTCAAAGTTTTGCAAAACTTCCCATGCCGTCTTGCGGATTTCGTTGCAGGGGAAAACCATGTTTACACCGCTTTCGATGCTGTCTTCTACTTCTATCGTCAGCACGCCCGTATGTCCGTGAAGGTACTGAGCCTCACCCTTGAAACCGTAAAATCTGTGCGCGTACTGCAAATCCAACTTTGTGATACTTCTCATTGTAAATCTCCTTTTATTTTTTGTTTGTTGATAATTATATGATATTTTATTTCAGGTCGTCTGTCAACGGTTATTACAAAATGCGACGATACGTTATTGATTTTTACACGAGGGTGTGTTATACTTAAACATATTTTTGATACCAAGCGTTGCAACTTAGTACAACAGATAAAAATATAATAGATTAACCGAACTCATATTAGAGAGGTGTGACATGAGTAGAGAAAGTGTCTACGAAATAGTGAAAAACAACTACAATCTTGAAAGAGAAATTCGCAAAATCAACGATTTGTTGACTTACGAGCCATTTTTCTCCTGCACCAAGCCGGAAGAAAACAAGGTTGTCAACTACCGCTTTTTCGACTTTGCGGACAGAGTGCTGTTCAACTACCTACCATTCAAGGGAACATGCCTGTCGCTATTCGAGTTTATGAATAATGCCGACGCCGTGTTGGAATTTGGCAAGTACGGCAATCTGTCGGAATACCGCATTACAAACTATCTTGAAATCGTTGAAAATCTCTTGAACCTCTACTTCCGCCGTCAACCCTACCTCAAAAAGAACTTTGGCTTCGACTATTACGAGATTCCCTACAAGCAATTGATGTTCCTTGTGGAAGAAATGGAAAAACACTTGGGCGTTACAAGAAAAGTTACAAAAGACAGAGTTTTACTGGTGGAAAGAAGATAATTTCGCCACCCCATATTAAAAAACAACCTCTCAATCTAATAAAATAAAAAACTCCCCTCACACAATGGGAGTTTTTTTATTGGAATGTCAATAAAAATAAATTTTTGTTTTACAGATTATTTTTCGTATTATTTGCCTACATCTACGAGATTAAATTAATCTACAAACCGTTGCAGCGTTACAATCTTGACCGTTTCGTTGTCCGGCGCGTCATCAAGAATTAGGGTATCCGATTGGCTACGCGTAACCTGCGCATTGTCGAACATTGCAAGAAATTTGTCCACGCCGTCAACGTCAAAATTATGCTCGGCGGTTTTGTAGTGCATGGGAACGACAATCTTGGGTTGAACTTGATCTACGTACCACTTTGCGCCCTCCGCGTCCACCGTAAAGGTGCCGCCAACAGGTAAGAGCAGAACGTCGCAATTTTTAATCTTCGCCACAACTTTTTCGTCCAAGCAGCCAACGTCGCCCATGTGAACGACCTTGATTCCGTCCACGAGGAAGGTAAATACGAGATTTTTGCCACGTTTTGCACCTTTTTCACCGTCGTGAAACGTAGATATGCTCTCAATGGCAACGTCGTCGGCTGCGCAGGCAATTTCTACGTCCAACTCGGCGGGACTGCCCACAATACTGTCCATACAGTCGTGGTCGCCGTGATGATGGGAAATCGTAACAACGTCGCATCTGACGCGCGCCATGTCAAAGCCTACCCAATCGCCCTTGAATGGGTCGCACACAACGGTTGTACCCAAGTCGCTAATTATTCTGAAGCTTGCATGTCCCAAATACTGAAGTTTCATAGGTTTTTCTCCCAAAATTTGTACAAATATTGTATACCTAATGTATTCGCAATGTCAACAGGGATTTAGCAAAAACGTGAATTTTACCACCCCATGTAAACTTTTGGAACAAAACAGGCGCAGAAAAACCTTTATGTAAAAAAAGTAGATTTTTTTGTAGAGAAGTGGTATAATACAAGTACAATATATTTTGGAGGTCTGTATGAAAGCTTGGATTTTGGACGCACCGCGCAAGCTACGCCTGCAAGAATCTGAACCGACCGAAATAAATGAAAATCTTGTAAAGGTAAAAATAGAAGAGGTGCTGCTGTCCAACTCCGACTTAGAGTTCTACAACGGCGCAAACACGAGCAAAGCCCCGTCAATCTTCGGAAGTCACGCAGTAGGCGTTGTGTCCAAGGTGGCGAGCGAGAACTCCTACTTTGCCAAAATGGACAGAGTGGTCATCGAACCGTACATTCCCTGCGAAGAGTGCGACGAATGCAAGAACGACGAATTGGAAAAGTGCTCCAACATGAAGGAATTGGGCTTTAACTGCGACGGCTTGATGCAGAACTTTGTGGATTTGCCCTACGCAGTGCTGCACCGCTTGCCCGACCAGTTGTCCAACGAAAAGGCGCTGTTCGCCCCATCAGTTGCATTTTGTCTCAACATAGTAGACGCGCTTAACCTCGAAAAGGGCAGACACATTGCAATATTCTCATGCACCAAGACGGGTTTGATACTGGCGCAATTGGTGGCATACTACCAAGCGGTTCCCGTGTACATCAGTAAATGCGACGATTTGCTTGAAACGGCGAGGGAGCTTGGAATATTCTACAGCTTCAACCCCGAAAAGGTGGACGTAGAAAAGGAAATACTGGCAATTACCGGTGGCAGAATGTGCAAAGAGCTGGTGCTGTTCAGTAACACTGACTTCAACATGAAGGACGTGTACAACGTATCGTCGGTTAACGCCAACATTTGCCTTGCTGGCAACTCCAACAAAGACAGCAAGCTGTCAATTTCGCAAATCACCCGCAAACATATAAATATATTCGGTGTGTACAACGGCGCGGGAAGCTACTCCTCTGCTATCAATATGTTGGTTACGGATACCGTAAACGTAGACAACTTTATCGGCGACACCATTAGCTTTGACAAGTTGGACAAGGAAATGGAAAAAATCAAAAACGACGACATGGTGCTGAAATCCAAGATTGTCAAAATAAATTAGCATTGTAAAATATACTCTAAATGAAAGTAGGCGCTAACGCACCTGCTTTTTTTACCTATTGAAAGATTGCCGTTGATATGTTAAAATAACTGCATCTAAATAATAACAAATAGGAAGGTGTAAACATGGCAAATACAACGCTTCCCAAATGGAAACGCGCATTGATAATTGTCGTCGCAATGTTGTTTGCAATAGGCATCGTTATCAGTTCAATGTGCATTGCCGTAGCTAGCTTTCGCAAAAACTACTTTACGGAAATTCCCGACCACGTAACGCTTAGTAACGTTAGTGAAGTACAACCATTGCAAGCTGTAGGGCGCGGCATTTACGACAAAAACGGTGACCGAGTGACACTAAACGGTGTAAACTTCGGTAACTGGCTGCTACAGGAAGGCTGGATGTCTGTCAATTCGCTTGGACCCAGTTACAAAAAGAATGGCGATTACCTAAAAATCAACGACCAAGGCATTGTAGAAGAATACGACGAAACTTACCAAGATGAAGTGCTTCAGGCAATGTACAACAATCCCAACTTGACGGCGGAACAAATTGACGAGCTGTGGGACGTCTACTACGACAACTACATTACCGAAGTTGACTTCATGAACGTCAAAAACATTGGCATGAACACAATCCGCCTGCCCATGTACTACCGCAACTTTATGGAAGGTGACGACGACAATCTTACAATGCGCGCCGACGCCTTTGAGCGGTTGGATTGGTTCCTTGAAATGTGTCAAAAGTACGACTTGTACGCAATACTGGACATGCACGGCGTGGTTGGCGGTCAAAGCGGCTACGAACACAGCGGTACTCGCCGTATTGACTTTTGGGACAATGAAACGTATATTACCGAAACGTGCGCATTGTGGAAGAATATCGCGCTTCACTACAAAAACGAGCGTCCTGATCTATCCGAAACGATTGCAGCATACGACCTTGTCAACGAACCGGTGGACCGCAACGCGCCCAACACTACACGCAGACAGTGGCAAGTACTGGACAAGCTGTACCAAGCGGTGCGTGAGGTAGACACCACTCACATCATTTCCATTGAGTGCTGTTGGTTCTACTACGCTTTTCCAAAGCCCGAACGCTTCGGCTGGGAAAACGTAATGTACCAAATTCACCTGTACAACTGGTCTAACGGCACGGTATCCAACGACTTTTACTATTGGCTGGAAGATTTGACATACGTTTCTCACGGCTACGACGTGCCTTATCTAATTGGCGAATTCAACTTTTTCGACAACGAAGGCGAGTGGCTTAAGTGGCTTGACGAGTACGACAAACGCGGCTACAACTGGACGATATGGAACTACAAGATGTCTTCCGTCGGTTGGTGGGACAATTCTTGGGGAATTTACGTCAACCGCATGAACTTGCAAGGCGAGAAGTTGAAACTTGACCTGCGCACGGCAACCTACGACGAGATTTACGCCACCTGGAGCACGTTAGCCACCAATTCGACATCGCGCAAATACGAAACTGGCATACTGTACAAGGTACTTACACAACACTTTTCAAATAAATAAAAATCAACAAAAAAGCCTCACCTAATAGATGAGGCTTTTTTGTTACTTTAGAATTTTTACACTGTCAATATAACTTGTGGCGGCGATGCCTGCAACTGCGCCGTCGCCGACAGCCGTTGCGCATTGACGAATGCTCTTCGTTCGGCAGTCACCTGCAACGAACACGCCTTGGCAGCTCGTTCGGCAATCTTCACCTGCAACGATATACCCCTTTTCGTCCAGTTTCACAAGATTGGCAAAATCTCCGTTGTGCGGTTCTTGACCGATTGCAACAAACACGGCGTCAAGGTCAAGATAGGTCACCGCACCGTCGCTGTCACGTAGCACCACTCCTTCTACCTTGTCATCGCCCAAAATATCGGTGAGAGTGACGTTTGGCGTCCATTCGATTGTGCTATTTGCAAGAATCCTGTCCGTCAGTTCCTTGTCGCAAAACAGTTTGTCGAACAGCGTCAACAAATGCACTTGGCTACAAATTTCCGAAAGATACAGCGCGTACTGAGCCGCGGTAAAGCCGTCGCCGACAACGCAAACTGTCTTGTCCTTGTAGAAAGCGCCGTCGCACACCGCGCAGTAACACACTCCGTTACCCGCCAAACGTTCTTCGCTTGTGAGTCCTAACTTTTTGTGAGATACGCCCGTAGCAATTACCACCGACAGACACTCATAAGTAGAATATTTCGTCGTAACTCTAAAGCCGACGTCAGTCTTTTCTATTTTTCCCGTCCCCATGTCAAACTCAACACCGTGAGACACCGCTTGACTAAACATTTTGTCAGCAAGCTCGGCGCCTGCGATTTCGCTGATTGAGGGATAGTTTTCCACGCGAGGGGAAGTGGCAATCTGTCCGCCAAAAGCGTTTGCCTCAAGTAGCATGACGCTTTTACCTGCGCGCGCCGCAAATAGCGAGGCGGTGAGCCCTGCAGGCCCGCCACCAATTACTACAATATCATAAATATTTTTACACATATCTTTTATATATATTTTTTTTTGAAACCACAGTCGCGGCTCACGCGATGAATGTACTTTCACCTATTTGTGCGTATCAATGTACTTGCGTACATTGCTGGCATTTTCGTACACCTTGTAGCTGTCGCCGTCCTGTACCACCAACGTGGGGGTGAGTTTTACGGCAAATTTCTTGCTCAATTCGGCGTTTTCCATTGCGTTGACCTCTTCCACGTCCACGTGAGCCTTGTGAAGCATCAGTTCCGCCATCTTGCAGTTGGGGCAATTGTCCTGAACGAACAAAATGGGCTTGATGATGCAAAGCTGTTCCTTGACCTCTTCTTCTTGGTGGTTCAGGCAGCACTTTTTCAAAACGCTTTCGTCAGGGCGATAGGTTTTGCGTTCCTTCCACTCCTGCGTCTTGCCGTCGTTCCAGTTTTGCACGGGACGGTAGTAGCCCGTTATACGGGAATACACTTCCGTCTTCTTGTGACAGTGAGGACACTCTTGCTGCTCGCCCGCAAGATAGCCGTGGTCGGGGCATACCGAGTAGGTGGGAGACATTGTGTAGTAGGGAAGTCTGTAATTTTCCGCAATGGAGCGAACGAGCTTCATAGCCGCCTTCCAGTTGGGCAGACGTTCGCCGAGGAAGGTGTGGAAAACGGTTCCCGACGTGTACAGAGTTTGCAGTTCGTCCTGAATGTCCAAAGCGTCAAATACGTCCGCAGTGAAGCTTACGGGAAGATGCGAGCTGTTGGTGTAGTAGGGAGTTTCGCCCTCCTTGCTTGCGAAAATCATATTGGGGTAGAGCTTTTGGTCGTGTTTTGCCAAACGGTAAGCGGTGCTTTCGGCGGGTGTCGCCTCAAGGTTGTACAAATCGCCGTACTTTTCCTGATAGTCGGAAAGTCTCTCGCGCATGTGGTTGAGTACCTTCTTGGTGAACTCCTGAGCGCGCCTGTCCGTCAAATTGCAACGGAGCCAATTAGCGTTCAAGCAAGTTTCGTTCATGCCCACAAGTCCGATTGTGGAGAAGTGATTGTTGAAAGTGCCGAGGTAGCGCTTAGTGTAGGGGTACAAGCCCGCTTCCATAAGTTGCGTTATCGTCGTACGCTTAATCTTCAAGGAGCGCGCGGAAATGTCCATCATCTTGTCCAAACGTGTGAAAAATTCCTCTTCGTCCTTGCTCAAGAATGCGATTCGCGGCATGTTGATTGTGACGACGCCGACGGAGCCTGTGCTTTCGCCGCTACCGAAGAAGCCGCCGGACTTCTTACGCAATTCCCTGAGATCCAAACGCAGACGGCAGCACATACTGCGCACGTCGCTGGGTTGCATGTCGCTGTTGATGTAGTTTGAGAAATACGGAGTGCCGTATTTTGCCGTCATTTCAAACAGCAGCTTGTTGTTTTCCGTTTCGCTCCAGTCGAAATCTTTGGTGATAGAGTACGTCGGAATGGGATATTGGAAGCCGCGACCGTTGTAGTCGCCTTCAATCATGGTTTCGATAAACGCCTTGTTTACCATGTCCATTTCGCGCTTGCAATCCTTGTACTTGAAAGGCATTTCCTTGCCGCCCACAATGCAATTCAATTCGGCGAGGTCGTTGGGAACAGTCCAATCCAACGTGATGTTGCTAAATGGCGCTTGCGTGCCCCAACGGCTGGGAATGTTGACGCCGTAGATGAATGACTCGACGCATTTCTTGGTTTCCTCGTAACTGAGGTTGTCCGCCTTGACGAAGGGGGCAAGATAGGTATCGAAGGAGCTGAACGCCTGCGCGCCCGCCCACTCGTTTTGCATAATGCCGAGGAAGTTGACCATCTGGTTGCAGAGCGTTGCAAGGTGTTTGGCAGGAGCAGACGTAATTTTGCCCGTAACGCCGCCCAAGCCCTCTTGAATGAGTTGCTTGAGTGACCAACCCGCGCAGTAACCCGTGAGCATGCTAAGGTCGTGAAGGTGAATTGCGCCAGAACGGTGCGCTTCGGCGATTTCCTCGTCGTAAATTTCACTAAGCCAATAGTTAGCTGTTATTGCACCGCTGTTGGACAAAATAAGTCCGCCAACGGAATAGGTAACGGTGGAGTTTTCCTTAACGCGCCAGTCGGCAATCTTAAGGTAGTTGTCCACGACGGACTTGTAGTCAAGGAAGGTTTCCATGGCTTTTCTTGCGCTTTCGTGTCTTTTACGGTACAAAATGTACGCTTTGGCAACGTCGGCGTAGCCTGCTTGAATAAGCACCGTTTCCGCGCTGTCCTGAATGTCCTCAACGGATACAACTCCGTCGTTTATTTTGTCCATAAAATCGGCAGTCACCTTGAGCGCGAGCATGTCGATTACGTCGTCGGTGTAGGGCTTGTTTAGTTCTTTGAAAGCGCCCGTTATCGCCTGACTGATTTTAGAAAGTTTGAATTCGATAATTTGACCGTTTCTCTTTCTTACCTGATACATATCGTCCTCCCTATTTCCTCGATTGTGAGGAATTATATTGTATAACAAAATATACGCCCTTGTCAACGGTTGAAACACAATATATTGTGGTTATTTTTCATTTATCACACAAGATATAGTATGTCTATCATAACACTTTGTCTGGCATAAAAGCATTTTTAGGGCGAATTTGCGGCATATCTATAACACAAGCATATCGTAGTTATTCGTTGATATAATACAAACGAAACAGGCACGACAACAAACGAAAAAAAACGAAAACCGCCACAATGAAAATGCTTACGAATCAAAAAATAATTTATTTTCAAATATCATTTATTCATTAAAAAAAGAAAAAACGACGTGGTCGTTTTTTCTTTGAGAAGGAATTGGTTTCGAATGACAATTTATGGAGGTGAGGGAACTTTTATTTCGCAAAAATCCCCTAAAATTCTTAACCTCGCTAATTGTAGCATTGTAAAATTACCCTGTCAATACGCTATTCTAAAAATAAAAAAAATTCATTTTTAACTCACTAATAATAACGGCTTGGTAACATTACCAAGCCGATTCGGGTGAAACTAACCTTCTATTTCAATTGCATTTACAGGGCAGACTTCCGCAGCCTCGTAGGCTTTGTCCGCGCAGACGTCGGCGTCGCCAATTACGTGTGAAAATCCGTCCGCGCCCATTTCGAAAACTTCGGGGCACACCTCTACGCACATTCCGCAACCGATACAATCCTCATTTACTCTTGTTTTCATACTTGCCTCCAATTAACTTACTTAACCGCACTACTTTTCCGAGTGACTACGAATAGTATTTACAAGTTGAAAATGAATTAAACACCGCAAACGAATGCGAGAGGAAAGCTTGAATATTTTGTTATTTGGAAAAATTTTCCGTAATGAAGTCCACTATTGCTTTGTCGTACTTTTCCGTGTCAGCAATCCTGAGCATTGAGTGCCTGCCGTGTTCAAACCATACAAGCTTTTTTGGTTCGCTCTCCGCTTTGTCAAACAGCTTTTGAGCGTATTCGGGAGTAGAATAGGCGTCTTCCTTGCTGTGTATCATAAGCAGGGGCTTTTTCATTTTGTCAATGACGTCGATAGGTCCGAACTTGCCCGAGTGTCCGACGTAGTGTTTCATCCACACGTCAATCATGTCGTTGAGAAGAAAAACGGGCTTTTTCTTTTCGATGAGATGCTGTTTCATAGATTCGGAAAAGTTTGCAAACATTCCCTCCGCAACCATGCCGTCAATGTAGTCGGGGCATTCGTCCGAGGTGAGAGCAAACATTCCGCCTGCAGCGCCAATACATATGCAGTGCAAAACGATGGATTTTACGCCGAAATTGTCGTGCAAAAACCTTGCCCAAACAAGTACGTCCTTGCTTTCTTCAAAGCCTCCCGTATTGAACTCGCCGTCGCTAAGTCCGTGCGCGCGAGGGTCAATCACTAAGACGTTGCAGCCCGCTTTGACGTAGGGAGCGGCAAAGTAGTAGCCGTATTCCAAGCTTTCGGTGCGGCCTGACATTACTATGACGCATCTGTCGTTGCCTAAATCGTAGTACTCGCCGTACAGGTTGCAACCGTCGCGTACTATGTGTACGTCATGCTTTTTGTCAACGTTTGCAGCGTGCCACTCCATTCCCTCGTTGTACATGGCTATTTGCTCGGGTTCGTCGCAGGAAGCCTTGCCTCTGCACCAACTGTCCTTGCCTTTGCGGCGCATGTTGCTGAGATACACCCAACGGCCAATCAAAACGTACATCACAATCCAGGAAACGAGCGCGAACAGCACTATTCCGCCCAAGACCCAAAGTAGTATTTCGTAGTTAAACGTGCATAAAAGTGAAAACATTTATGTAAATCCTTTTCTTTCGTTGTTTTTCAGTGAAATTTAGCCTGAGTGGTTAGGACTTCGGCTTACAACTGCTTTGTGAGTAGACAATCCTATTCGAAGGACAAAATTAGGTCGTACACCGTATCCTCTGTGGAAATCAGGCACACTTCTAAGCCGAAGTGGGCTTTTTCTATTTCGTTGGCGATTGCTTCAACTTGTTCTCTCGTTACGTTTTTGCCGTAAAACATGTTGATTACACCGCAATCCCTGTCCTCCACTACTTCATTGACTGTGAGCCACACGACGTACTCCAGCTTGCCTCCGGATTGTATCACGTCGTCGCCTGACATTGCAAAGTAGTCGCCTTTCAAAATGTTGCGGCTGCCAAACTTCGTGTTCTTGGCGGCGCGAACGATAGAGACCTCGTAAAGTTCGTCAATGGTGTCCTCCACCACGTCCACAACGTCGTCAACGTCCGTTTCGGAAAAGTCGATTACCGCAAGCGCCGAGTAACATTCCGCGATGGATTTGCTCTTGATTACCTCAACTTCCGCCTGTTTGTACAATTTACCCGCCTGCTTAGCGGAAAGAATTGAATTGGCGTTGTTGGGGAACACGATAATATGCTTGGCGCCCGTGTGTTCGTAAGCCTCGATGAAATCTTGCGACGAGGGCACTTCAGCGCTCAGCACTACGACGTCCGCGCCCATATCCGACAGCATTTTTTGCAAAGTCGCGTTAGGAGCAACCGCCACAACGGCAAAGCTGCTCTGCTCGGATGAAGTTGCGCAAAGATATTTTTGCACCGTCTGCGTGTGCTGAACGGACATATTTTCTATCTTAAGTGACAAAAACTCGCCGTATTGATGACAAAATTCCAAAACACGCTCGGGGGTGTGGGTGTGAACGTGCACCTTGACCTTGTCCCCCTCGAACGACGTTACGATAGATTCGCCTAAACCTTGCAGCTTTTCGCTAAAATCCTTGCGGTCGAAATCATTTTCGTCTACAGTCAGCTGCAACAGCGTTTCCGTGCAGTAGCCAAATTCAAACTTGCTGAACCTGTTAAATTTGGAGTAGTCAATGTACTCCGCCGCCTGGTGTTGAGATTGCACCTGTTCCAGCGCTTCGCCCTTCAAGTAACGCTCGATTCCCTCGAAAAAGTACACGAGTCCTGCGCCACCGCTGTCAATTACGCCCGCTTTTGCCAAAATTTCCAAAAGATTGGGCGTGTTTTCAAGCGTAATACGCGCCTGCTTCAAAAACACGTCAACAAGCTCGTTGACGGTGGTAATTCCGTCCAATTCCTCTCTGACTGCCGTTGTCGCGTCCTTCATTACCGTCAAAACGGTGCCCTCAACGGGAGTTGCTACGGCAGCGTACGCGTAGTCGCAGCCCATGTCCAGCGACTTTGAAAACAACTTGGCGTCCGCCTCGTTGGCGTTCTTCAAGCCCTCGGAAACACCCTTGAAAAATTGCGAAATGATGACGCCCGAGTTGCCTCTTGCGCCAAACACGGTGGCGTTGGCAAAGCTTTGGGCAACCTTGCCCAATTCGTCGCCGCCCATTGCGCCAAGTCCGTTTTTCAAGGTCATGACCATGTTGGTTCCCGTGTCGCCGTCGGGCACGGGAAAAACGTTGAGGTCATTGACGACTTCGCAGTAGTTTTCCAAGTGGTTGACGCCGTATTTAAGCATGTCGCTGTAACACGACGCGTTGATAGTTTTTAACATTTTTTCCTCTGAAGTAACAGTTACCTAATTATTTGCAATTTTCCATTGCCTTTTGCATCAATTCTTTTTCTTTGGAGCCGTCCTCGGAAATTTCCTCGCCAAGGAAATACGCGCCTATCATACCGGGACCGATGTTGGTGCCGCTGGACAGGAAAACGTCGCTGACGAAAACATCCTTGGGGTGAAGTGTGTTTTCAATCATTTCCTTCAAGGTGAGAGCGTACTCTTCTCTGTTGCTGTGAGCGATGTAAACGAATTGGTTTTCAATGTCTACAGCCGCTTGCTTAATGTATTCCACAGTGAGAGCAAGGGCTTTCTTGATGCCCTTTGCCTTGCCGTGAACCGTTACGTAGCCTTCGCTGTTGTTGTCGCCCATGGGCTTAACTCCTGCAAAGCTGCCGAAAATTGCCTTGCCCATAGAAATACGTCCGCGGCGAGCAACGAAAATGAGGTCGTCAATGGGTCCCATTTGGTGAACCTTGCGTTTGTTAGCCTCAAGCCACTCGTAAACCTCTTTGACGGACTTGCCTTGACCTTGAAGTATGTGAGCGTAAGCAACGAGCAACGCTTGCGAACCGGACATTCTGAGTGAATCTACGCAATAAATTTCGCAGTCGGGGAATTCCGCCTTGATACGCTCTGCCGCCTTTTGAGTGTTGGCGTACGTAAGACTGATTGCCGTCGAAATGGAAATGCTCAAAATGTCATAACCCTGCTCGGCGTATTTGCGGAAAACTTCGTAAAACTCCTCGGGGCTGCTGGGAGCGGTTGTCAGCTTCATGCGCTTGTCGGAAAGAGCACCGTAGAACTCTTCGCGGGAAATGTTGCTCCAATCCAAAGTAGTTCTCAAATCTCTGCCGTCGCTGAAATGAACGTAACCGGGCACGTAGTCCTTTACGCCGAAATGCTCTCTCAGTTCAGGGGACATGTCGCAAGACGAGTCAGTCAAAATTATGTACTTCTTCATAATATTCCTCTCTTCTAAAATTTTCTTCAGTTTATTTTAAGTACTGATATTCTAATTATATATTTATGGAACAAATTGTCAAGATATTTAAGGGTGATAGTGAATTTGTACTATATTAAATCAAAAATATATAGAAAAAATGGGACTAAAAAAGTACCAAGCTTTCACTCGGTACTTTACTGGTTGCGGGGGCGGGATTTGAACCACACGACCTTCGGGTTATGAGCCCGATGAGCTACCAGACTGCTCTACCCCGCGATATACGACATCTCGTGGATGCTTTACTATATTACCGCACTTGAATCATTATGTCAAGTAAATTAACCAACTAATCGCGGAGCAGAACCGTCTATTTTTACGCCTACGTTTTACATGCAATAGGCGCCCGTTTCATCCCGTGTTGACAAATGTCGATTTTTATCGTAAAATCCACATTACAGTAGTATGTAAATTTGAGGAAACGACTTTGCAAAAGATTACAAGCAGAAAAAAACTCTTTTTATACGGATTTTCGGGTCTGGGCGTAAACATGCTGAACCTAATAATGGGTTCGTATCTTTGCAGCGCTTTGCTCGTTGGCGGATTCGAAGAACACGTTGAATCTTGGACGTATCTAAACAAAAACTTGGTAATTGCGGCTGTTTGGAGCGTTATGATACTTGTTGCAAAGATTTTGGACGGCGTAATTGACATCCCACTCTCTTCCTTTACCGACCGACTTAAAACACGCTGGGGAAGACGTCGCCCCGCTATCGTAATAGGCTTCGTTCCGATGATGCTGGCGTACGTGCTGTTCCTCATTCCGCTGGAAAACGGCGAAACGCTCTTGAATACCATTTGGTTTGGCGTGTTGCTGTGCGTATATTACACCTTTTACACCCTTACCATGCTAACCTACTACGCAACGTTTTCCGAAATTACGGAAAAGGAAAGCGACACGGTGTTTTTGTCCAACATAAAGTCCATTAGCGACGTGATTTACTTCAGCTTGGGCTACGCATTGATACCGTTGTTCGTCAGCCTTGGCGTAAACATTCGCTACGTTGCGCTCATATTCATGCCGTTGTCGCTGTTTATGCTCATTCCGCTGTTCATGCTCAAGGAAAAGTCAACAAAAGTTGACAAAACCCAGGAGCAGACCGCGACTACTGATGAAGTAGACACAAATGCCGCCAACGAACAAAAAGCCGACACCACTGCTAACGGTGTAGAAGTACAACCGCCCCTGAAGCTTGGAGCGTCAATCGCGTGCGCTTTCAAAAACAAAACCTTCCTCTACTGGATGTTGACCGCTGCGGTTATGAATATCGGCTTGCAGCTGTTCTTGGGCGGAATAAACGAGCTGTTCTCAACAGTTGAAGTAAACCAGACCATAGTAATGGCAACCTCATTTGCGCCGGTACCGCTAACCATACTGCTGTACAACAAAATGGTCAAAAAATTCGGTTTGGGCTGGGCGTTCAGATACACTTTGGTGATGTTTTCATTAGGTATGATGGTAATGTTCGTGTGCAGCTTGGTCAAGGGCAATTTGTCCGAGTGGGAGCTTACTGCAGTTGCCGTCGTAGGCGGATTGCTTGCATCTTTTGCAATAGGCGCATTCTTTTCCGTTTCCTACACCGTGCCCTCCCACCTTGCTCAAGTGGAATTTGAGTCAAAGGGCGTCAGCGTGTCCTCAATGTACTTTGCCGTGGAAGGTCTCATCGAAGGTATTGCAGCGGGAATTGCAACGGGTCCTATTTTGGTGTTTTTGAAAGGGAGTGAAGAAGCTTCCTACATTTGCTACATGCCGATTGTCGTTGCCGCGGCGTGCATGCTTGCATTCGCAATGTCATTTGGTTTTTCTAAGACAATTTCCCAAATGGGCAAAGCCGCAAAGCCTAAACTTGAAGAAAAGCAAGAAGAACAATAAGATTTATGAAAAACTTTGTTTACGATTTCTTTCGCTGGCTTGCCATAATACTTGGGTACCCCTTGCAGCTTATATTCTTCAAGCGCAAAACCTACTACGAGAACAACGTCAAACGAAAAGGCTGGAAAAAGGGCGGGGCGCTCGTCATTTCCAACCACTACAACGTGTTGGACTACTTTTTAAATATGTTCCTCGTGGCGCCGCGCAAGCTAAACGTCGTGACGTCGGAAATGCCCTATCAAAACAAATTTCTGTCTTTCGGAATGAAGTTCGTGGGCGGAATACAGGCAAACCGTATAACACGCGACATGAGTTTCATGAATAAAAGCGCCGAGGTGATAAGCAAAGGGCAGCTCGTACAAATTTACCCCGAAGGGCGCAACACTCCCGACGGAAACATACACCCCTTTAAGCGAAGCTACGTTGTTATTGCTCACCGCGCAAACGCGCCAATAATTCCAATTGTCACCGACGGCAATTACGGCTTTTTCAAAAGGGCGAGCGTAATCATAGGCAACCCGATAAACGTTGCCGACTATATCACTACTACAAGCCCCATGCCCACAAAAGAGGAATTGAACCGAGCAAACGAAATCATTTTCAACAAGATACTTGCTTTAAAACAGCAACTTGAGGAGTTAAAAGCCTCTTCTCGCAAATCCAAACGCAACAGTAAGCAATAAAAGTACAAACAATACGCAAGGAAGCGATGCATCGCTTCCTTTTTTGTTGCGTTAGGGGGTTGAAATACGCGTTTACTAATGATATAATTAAATTTAGTCGACTTTACTAATGAACGGAGGACGGCAATGGTAAGATGCAACCGATGCAATCAGGCACTGGTCTATGCCGATGGGGAACTGAGATGCCCCTCGTGCGGCAAGGTGTGGAATGAAATTTTGCTTAGCGATGAAACCTACTTCAAAACAGAATTGGAAAACAATTTCAATTCCCTCATTGCCTACGAATATCACAAACTAAAAAATTTCATCGAGCAAAAACAGGTTTACGGCGCGATACTTCAAATAAAGGATATTTACGAGGTATTCATCAAATTTCCCGTGCTGCTGTGCGCGTGCTACATGTTCCACAACAAGACGGACGAAACGGACAAACTGCTCGTCGACATCGTCACCACTCGCAACTCCATGGGCGACTGGCATAACTACCTCCGTCAAATGCAAAACAAAATCAAAAACGTTGCCGAACTTAGCGATTTGTACGAGGTGGCAAAGCTTACCAACTCATTCTGCAACAAAAACGAAGTTGTATCCTGGCGTAATCAAAACATAGGTCACGGCGCAACGCGAGAAATGGGCGACGAGAACTTGTACGAGGATTTGTTCGCTCGCATACAGGGTATTACCGATTTTCTTACCCAAGTAAAGCCCCACTACGACAGAATAAGGCTAACAATAGACAGCAGTACTCAATCCGTCCAACTCGTAGGACACAACAACTTGATTGCAAACCGCGTTGGCAAGCCTTACGCCCACGTAGGCGACAAGACTGTTGAGTTGCGCCCCTTCTTCTATCTCGTTGACGACGGGCTCTACTTCTACGACAACTTTATTTCCAAGAAATCCTACCTGCACCTTGTAGAATACCCACGCGGAAAGCGCGACATTCAGTCCACGCACGTATTTGACGAGATGTGCAACGGGCAGGCGGACAATACCGGGGTTTACGACAGCGTAATACTGGACACGGAAATTGCCGTAAGCAACAACGTCCTCAACGTAACGGACTTTATCGAGCCGAAGTTCATAACGCAGTGGATTGAGCAACGCCTGGAAAACGAGGACAAGGTGTTTATGCTGCTTATGCAAAAGGGAATGGGCAAATCAACCCTCATTCGCGCGCTCGACCCCTTCCAAATGAACAGCATCAAACTGCCCGACACAAAGGTACGCACCTACTACATCAACCCCACCTACGGCAGCACGGTAAGTGACTTTACCCAAGAGGTAAACAGACAGTTGAAACTGAACGACAAGGGCGACACAATGCGAGGCAGCTTTTACTTCCCCAATCAGCAGGGAGCAGACCCTCGCATGGAGTTGGCAACGGCGTTAAACACCGCTAAAAGTATTGCTTACGGCGGTGAAAACCTGCTGTTCATAATTGACGGCCTGGACGAACTTCGCCCGCAAGCTGCTCAAAACATCACCGATTACATTCCCACACCGGATATGTTGGACGAGGGGGTGTACGTAATGCTTACGTCGCGTACGCTATGCGATAACGACAACGTAACCTACTTTACAAGAAACGTTTTGCACGGGCTGTCGCACTTGCCCACGCTGGAGCTACACGTAAACGACAAAGATTTCGTCAAACTCAAAGAACGGTACTTTGTCGAACACATAATTGCCCCACTGCGCGCAAGGTGTCACAAAAAAGCTCAATTTACGCTCGACGAGACGAAGCAGGCGAAATTCCTGACGGAAATTTCCAACGACAGCATGCTGTACCTGCGCCAATTAAAGGAACTGTTGGAAATTAAAACCAGCAATCTATTGGAGCAGGGTGCAAAGGTAATAGACTGCAATGCGCTGCTCACTCACAGCAACAAATCGCTGTTAGACGAGTACTTTGCGTCACTCAAAAACAATTACGGCGACAAGTATTTCACACAGTTTTCGCGGCTTATGGTTGCGCTGACGTTGACGGACGACTACCTAACTATTCACGACCTTGCCGCATTGGTTGCAAACGACAATCTGTCGCTGGCATTCATGGGCTTCTTGAACACTATACGAATGTTCTTGACGGTGAAGCGAACCAACTACGGCAACGCCTACCGCATATCTCACTTGGACAACATACAGTACATCAAGGAGCATATGAAAGAGGAAACTCTTGAAATGGCAGAGGAGCTGTACCGCAAAATGCTGTTTATTTTGGGAGAGAACACCATCGTAGACTATTCGGACAGGTTTGCAATGACATACTTTGCCTATCTGTTGAACGTAGCGCGTACGTTCAGATTGCTCGACTCCACCGAAAACTACAAGCGCGCGCTGCAAACAACGCACTCGCTGCTACTAAATCAAAAGTTAATTGACGTAAGCGACAACTTTGAAGAACAGATACTCGACCGCAACATAATGTATCAACAAGCTCTTTTGCGCTACGCAGCAAAGCATTGCGACAAGCATTCCAAGGAGCAACAGCTTGCCATTGCGCGCAGTTATATGCTTAGCGGCGGTTTCCGATTCGCGCAAAGAGACGCAGTATTAGCACTTGAAGACTATCGCAAGGCATTTGAGATACTGGCAAAGCTTCCGCTCACTGACGACGAGAAGTTTGAATATTACTTCTCGATGGAGCCTGTGTACCTGTATATGCTTTCCGATTTGAAGCAGTACGAGCAAATACTTGTATACGCTGACTACGCTGACAAGATTTTTGACGAGTTAAAGAGTCGCAACTACCCCTTTACGCCGATAAGCTTAAACTATCACGCATCAATACGCGGCTACTACTACCAAAGCGTCAAGCAGTGGGAAAAATCTCTTCCCTACGAGGTGCAGGCGCTAAAAAGCTTAGAACACTACTCCACTAACGAGGAAAAATGGCTGTATGCTGCGCGGCTGTCCAACACAGGCAAAACCCTAACGCAAATTGCAGGACACGAGCAAAAGGCGCTTGAATACATGACGCGCGCAACGGAGTTGTTCGAAGAGTGCGTGCAAGACAACTACGTACGCTACGTCAAGGAACTGTTTTACAACTACCGCCGTTTGTCCGTTTTGTACGGAGTAATGAACAGATTTGACGACGCCATTGAGGCGGCGTGGAAGGCGATACGTTACTTAGAGCAAAAGGAAAGGGAGAACCTGCTTGTCAACAAGTTGTTTATCGTTGAAGGTTACTACCATTTGTGTAAAATCTACTTCGACATGGGCGACTACACAAACTGTCGCAAATATCTTGACGAAGCATCCACAAAACTTAACCACATGGACGAAGCAAACAAGAACAAGCCCCGAGCTGCTTCAATGCGCGTCCAAATTGCAGAAAGATACGATTTAATAAAATAAAAGGTACGTTATGGCAAATATTATTAAACAGTTTAGCAAACAAATCATTCCCTTCGCCTACAAACTTGCAGACAAGGAACAGTTTGTCAATCAAGTAACAAGTAGCGGACAACGAATTTGGATTGAAAAGACCTTCAAGACAAATCACCTGTTTGAACACATCAATCAAAAGCAAAACGCAAACTCCGAGCAATGTATCGTGCGGGCGCTGACGTTGAACGACGCGGCGCGCGCAAACTACGACCTTGTTGGGGCAAACTCCACCATTTTGCTGTCGGTAAGAGGCAAGCAAAGCAACAAACAGCTGTCAATCAAACTCAAAAGCGTGTCGCTGTACCTGTTTGAGACCAACGTCGCATTCTTGGAATACGACTGGGAGTACGCCGAGGAGAAAACCAACGATTATCTCAACGCAAACTATTTTCTGGCCGAGTTGAAATCCAAGGAAAATCTGCTACGTGTAAAAACAGGCAAGGACGAATATCGCGAATTTACGCTGGAAAGCGTAGTAATGCCCATATTCAAAACGTTCGACGCCGTGTACGGTTTCGACAGACGGGATGGAATATCCTTCTACGACCTCAAGCCAATACTGTTTTCTGCGGTTGTTTTGGATCAAAAGGACGAGGACTTTGACGAGATTCTAAGTCACGGCGCGTACAACTTCAAGGAATCCTACCAGACGGACGTAGTCAAGTGCTATTCGCCCTTTACCAACAGTCATTGGTGCGGCTCTGACAGCGCAATGATAAACCTATCTTACCTCGTCGACGACGAAAAGACCAACGACTTTTTCCAAACTCAATTTATTCACGCGGCGCGAAACAACTACTTTTACCTGTATTTGCTTACGCTCAATCAAAAGTTTACGCTGTTAAAGCGTATATCGCAGGTTTCGAAAATAAACGCCAAGTACTCCGAAATAAACGAACAAATGCTCGAATCCGATTCGACGGCGGTGGCGAAGACGATAGGCAAATCGCAGCTGTACGAAACAAGGTGCAATTTCAAGTGTCCTTCTTCGATGAACCACATAAACGAATTTTACGACTACGCAAGAAGCACGCAAAAGACGGACGTATTTGAAAAGGAACTCCAAAGCAAAATAAATTCGCTGTCGCAAATTCAAACAACCTATCAAAAACAGCTAAAAAGCTTCAAAGAATATCGTCAAACTAAAATGTTGTTTTGGGTGTTTTTGATAACGTCGTTTATCGGCTCAATTACAATGTTCAATTCCTGCTGTAAGATTATTAAAGACTTGTTTGACTTTACCGTATGGGAAAGATTGGAGTTTTTGTCCATTCCTATCATTCTCACACTACTGTTCATTGTTGGAATTGGAATACAGGTTGTTATCAAATACCGCGAAATGAAAAGATTGAAGCCAAACCTGCCAAGAAAGCAACGTAAAGACAAAACAATAAAATAACTAAAATACAAATAACTAACTCAACAAAAAAGGAAGCGAAATCGCTTCCTTTTTAATATACATATTTGCGCTATTTAATGACTTTGCGTAGCGCTTTTGCTGCGGCGATGAGGCAAACGTGAAGCAGCAAATCGTAGAGAGGAACGACGAGCTGCGCCACGCCTATCATAAACCAAAACAGCCAACCCGTAGAGTACAACGCCTCGAATACGGGCGGGGTTATGAAGTAGGTGACAAGTAAGGTCAAGCCTACGCCTACTTCCAACAGCGCGTAGTACAGCACCCACTTGACAACCTTAGGCAGACGTTGTTTGCCGTCCAACTGCGATACGAGTATCTTGCTGTCAGCGCCCTCTTCAAATGGGTCGTCCAGCGTTTCGGCGCGATCCAACTTTGCAGTAATCTTGACCGTTTCGCCGTACACCTTGACGATTGCCATGGGAATGCAAAACGTAATTACAGGCGCCACGTACACGACGTTTTGAAAAAACACTCCGCTAAGCGCGCCCACCACTACGGTGACGGCGTACACAAGAAGCGAATAAACAAGATTTCTGCCGTCAATGAGCAAAGGCACAACAACGGCAACCGACGCCATAACCGCAAATATCAACACGGCGTAGGGGAACACGCTTGTAACAAGCAGACTTACCGATGCAATTGCTCCGCAAATACCGCTTGTGGCAATTAGCCGAGCCTTGTTCATGTCAGCAGCCACCGCCCATACATTGACAGCAGTTGCAACACATGTTACACAGCAAACAGTCGGTACACACGCTACCCGTGCACGTTCCGTTGCCCGCGCCCATTCTGGGACCGTCGTCTACTGGGCGTGAGTTGGTGCGCATTTGGTCGGGGCTTATCGTGTTGGACGCCAAAATTTTGGTCAATTTCTCAAGACTTTGCTTGTAGCGTTGGTTGTTCGGCTCCATTTGACAAGCAAGTTCCAACTGCTTTTTGCTTTCCAAAAACCAGTTGCGCTTGTAAAACAGTATGGACTGAATGTAGTGCCATTCGGCATCTCGGGTTGTGCGTTCGTCCAAAAGCTTTTGCGCCTCGTCGAGATTGCCGCCCTTGATGAAGTCTTGAATCTTGCTGTAATCAGTGTCCTCGGTGAAGTTTGCAGCGTGTTCTTGCTCATCCAAAGCAATCAAAAGGTCGCGGTGAGCCACTTCAAGCTGCTGCAGCTTTTCCGAAGCCTCTTCGCCCTCGTCACCGGGGAGAAATCTGTCGCGTTGATACTTTTCACGCAGTTCCAAGTAGCGCGCTTCAATTTCCTCGCGTGTGGCAGATTCAGTTAATCCCAAAATTTCGTATGCGTTGTAAATCATCGTTGCTCCGTAATAGGCAATGTTAATATTTCTTACTTTTTGTATCCGTTCAATATTTCTTTGGTCTTGTTCCGTATACTTTCAAATAATACGTTATTCAGTATACAAGTGTATTTGGACAAATTTAAATCATTGTATGCTTGCGCGATACGGTTCAATACCGCGTACATTTCAAATTGAATCTCGTCGTATTTTTCGCCCAGTTCTGCTGCCGACTTTACGCCGTAGCAAGCGACAAAAGGGTTGTAGTTACGCCGTTTAACGTCTTTTTCTGCATCGTCTAACGCGTCAATTAGGTAAATCCACTTGCCAACGTTGTAGCAAAGAGTCTGCACGTACTCGTTTGCTTTGTCGTCCAGTACTATTACCGCAAAATCCTGCGCTAACTGCGAAAACGCGTGGGCAACTCGGTCAATGCTGTCACAGTTGGACTGTTCCAGTTCCCTAAGTTCTTGGTAGCGCTTAGACAGCATTCCGTCCAATTCGGGGAAGTCTTTTTGCGCCTTTCGGTACGCCTTTTTCAAAGCTCTCAACGCAGTTTTCTTTTTTACGCTACCGCCGTCCACCGTGTCGTCGTAGACATTCCAGTAGGTGAGCAATACGTTCGCCACCGACAGTTTTTGAGTGAGGTCGGTTTCCTTTAACACAGTCCGCTTTTTTATCGGGTGAGAAAAACAACGCTTGTGTTCTACCTCTACGTCCGTTTCCGTTACACTGTGGAAAAGCACGTTGAAAAAGTTGACGTCGTTACTGATAAACATCCGCGGAAAATTGCCGTACAAACTTTTGGTTGAAAAGCACATTCCGCACATAAAGGTTTGCCACAGTCCGCGCTGTCCTTGTTCAAGTGTGCCCTTGTTTACGTCTAAATAACCAAACATTTTATCTTATACGCGGAATAAGTCCAACCTTGCGGTAAACCTTGGACAACGTCTTGCGAGCGATTGATTCCGCTTGTTCTGCGCCCTGCTTCAAAACCCCTTCAAGATACGCTTTGTCGGCAAGTAGTCGCTTTTGTTCTTCTTGAATAGGGGAAACTACGGAAATTACCGCATCTGCCACCGCATCCTTGAACACGCCGTAGCCCTTGCCCTCGAATATCTTTTCCGCATCGGCTATACTTAGCCCGCTACACAGGCTGTAGACGTTCAACAGGTTGCTGATTGCAGGCTTGTCCGCGCCGTGACGAACGCAGGTGTCGCTGTCCGTAACAGCCCTACGCAACTTTCTGCGAATTGTGTCGGCGTCGTCGGTGAGGGAAATGATAGCGTTGTCGTTAGGGTCGGATTTGGACATTTTGGCGGTTGGGTCTTGCAAGCTCTTTATGCTTTGACCTGCTTTGTTGAGCAGCGCCTCGGGAACAACGAAGGTGTCGGAATACCTTGCATTGAAACGTTGCGCCAGGTCGCGTGTAAGTTCAACATGCTGAACCTGGTCCTTGCCTACGGGAATCAAATCGGCATTGTACAGCAAAATGTCGCTTGCCATGAGCACGGGGTAGTTCATTAGTCCCATGTTGATGTTGTCTGCGTGCTTTCTCGACTTGTCCTTGAACTGCGTCATGCGGTTGAGTTCGCCAACGTAGGCAATCGTGTCAAGTATCCATGCAAGCTCGGCATGCTCGTGTACGTGCGACTGAATGAACAGCGCACTTTTGTTCGGGTCAAGACCGCAGGCAATGTACAGCGCGACGAGATCCATAGTGTTTTTGCGAAGCTCTGCCGGCACTTGCGTGACAGTCAAAGAGTGTAAATCTACCACGCAAAAAAGACACTCGTACTGCTCTTGAAGGGGTGTCCAGTTTTTAATTGCGCCGAGATAGTTACCCAGCGTCACCTTGCCCGTGGGTTGCACTCCAGAAAATACTCTCTTTTTGCTACCGTCGTCCATAATTACCTCTAAAACATACTTTAGGTATTGTAAATTATATCATCTAAGATACTTTATGTCAATTACAGTTATACAATGGTTAAATTTAATGCTTAGACAAAAACCGTACCCGCCCCACCGTCGAGGCAGAAAAAACACCCCAACGAATTGAGGTGTTTTCTTGTCTTTAATAATTTTTTAATTTGTTACGCAACTATTCTTGCGTACCCCTACTTGCCTCTGCGGCGAGCAGTTATCTTGCGTCTTTAACTGCTTGGCTTGTTCCGTAGTAAATCATTGCGCCGGATTTTGCAACAACCCAATCAGATGCATCGTCGTCTTTTTCACTGTTTGCATGTTGTTGAGCTTTGTCCCAAGCTTTGTTTGCTGCTGCGGAATCCTTGAAGTACCAAATTGTGATTGTTTGCAGTTTGTTGTCATCGTCAGTCTTAGTACCGGTAACGATTGCAACAACATCGCCACGTTCAGCGCCGACTATAACTTCTACCGCGGTCAGGGAAAGAAGACCTGTGTTTTTAGCCGCCAATACGTATCCGTTGTCTTTAAGAGCTGCAAGCGCTTTGTCGGGGTCGGATGCGGGACCGCAAGAAACGAGAAGCGCAAGAGCCATTACTGCAACAAGTACTACTGCCATGATTTTTGCAAATTTTTTCATAGTGATTTCTCCTTATTTTTTTATTGTTAACACCATTGTAAACCTTTTAAAAGTTTTGTCAATACATCAAACGCGAACCTGTTTCGCTATTTTTTCAATTATTTTGTTTCGCTCGCGACAGGCTTCAAAATCGAGCCGTATCTGTCGTCGCCGTCGGGGAAGAAGGTGACGATATTTTTGCCTTTGTAGGCAGGATCACTTGCAAGACGGGTCGCTACGACAATGTTTGCCGCGGAGGAAATTCCACAACTGTAGCCCTGCTTGAGGTTCAATGTTCGGAACATATCGAGAGCTTCGTTGTCGGTAACAAGCTCCACGCGATTGACAATCTCGCGGTCGTACAATGCCGTCACGAAACCTGCGCCAATTCCTTGAATCTTGTGCGCGCCCTTTTCTCCGCGGGAGATGACGGGGCTTGAGGCAGGTTCAACCGCCACTATTTCCACGTTGGGGAATTGCTCGCGAACACGTTTGCCTGTACCGATAAGCGTGCCGCCCGTGCCAACACCCGCAACGAGTACGTCAACGCGGTCGAGCTGTTCCAAGATTTCCTCGCCTGTTGACAGATAGTGAGCGGTGACGTTGGCGGAATTTTCGAACTGTTTGAGCCACACGTGATGAGGTTTAGTTGCGTACTGCGCTACAGCGTCTATCGCGCCCTTCATGCCCAGTTTGCCTTCGGTGAGGACAAGTTCCGCGCCCAAGCCCTTGAGCAGTTCGCGGCGTTCAACCGTCATGGTTTCGGGCATTGTCAAAAGTACCTTGTAGCCGCGCTTTATGCCCACGTAGGCAAGCGCAATGCCCATGTTTCCGCTTGTCGCCTCTATGATAGTGTCGCCTTTTTGGAGTAAGCCCTTTTCCTCGGCGTCAAGTATCATTCCCAGTGCCGCTCTATCTTTGACACTGCCACTGGCGTTCATGCCTTCGTTTTTGATAAATATGTCCGCATCAAAATCCTCTTCGTAAGGGATTAGCGGCGTGTCGCCTATGCCAAGTAGCGCGGCTTCTTTTCTGAAATCCATATTTGTTTTTCCTTTTTTATTTTTTGTTCGTTATTGTTACCTATTTCAAGTAAATAACAAACGCCGAATTTACTTTTTCAATTTTATGCAGAAAGAGCAGCTTTTGCTACAGTTTCTACAAAATTACGTTTACCAAGCGACCCGGAATTACGATAACCTTCTTTACAGTTGCGCCGTTGAGTTGCTCTTGCACTTGACTGTCGGCAAGAATAACCTTTTCGAGCTCGGCGGGAGTGAGCGTCGCGTCTACCGTCAAACGTACCCTTGGACGGCTGTTGAACTGCACCAAAATTTCCGTCTCGGCAACCTTCAATGCGCTTTCGTCAAAAGTGGGGAATTTGGTAACGACGATGCTACCATCGTGCCCCGTCTGCTGCCACAGTTCTTCCGCAAAATGAGGAGCAAGCGGGCAAAGCAGTTTCAGCAAGTCGTCAACAGTTTCCTTGTACAGTTTGGGATTTTTGTTGGAAAGTTGGTCGTATTTAGCGATTGCGTTAACCAACTCCATCATACGGGCGACCGCTGTATTGAATGAGAAATCCTGATAGTCCGCGTCCACCGCCTTGATTGTAGCGTGGCGTACGCGGTTGAGTTCCTTTTCTTCTTTGCCAAAGCTGTCGGTTGTTTCGTACTCGCCGTAAGCGGAAAGAACGAAACGCTCCACTCTGTCCAACCACTTATTGATAGCCTTGATACCGTCGTCAGACCACGGTCCGCCCTCAATATAGCGGAAGCCGAAAGCGAGGTAGCAACGGAAAACGTCCGCGCCGTAGGTACCGACGTAATCATCGGGTGAAACTACGTTACCGTGAGATTTGCTCATGCGGTTGCCGTCGGGTCCAAGAATTACGCCTTGGTGAACGAGCGACTTGAAAGGTTCATCAAAGTGCAGATAGCCCATATCTCTAAGAGCCTTGGTGATAAAGCGCGCGTACAGCAGGTGCATGCAAGCGTGTTCTGCGCCGCCAACGTACTTGTCTACGGGTAGCATCTTGTCAATCCATGCGGTATCGAAGGGCTTTTCACTGTTTTTGGCGTCGGGGTATCTCAAGTAGTACCAACTGCTGCAAACGAAGGTGTCCAACGTATCGGGGTCGCGAGTTGCAGCCGCGCCACACTTGGGGCACTTGACGTCGTGAATAAACTTGTCGTGTTTAGCAAGCGGACTCGTACCGTCGGGACGGAATTCTACGTCGTACGGTAGTTTTACGGGCAAATTCTCATCAAGCACTTCTCCGCAATGCGGACAGTGAATGATAGGTATCGGCGCGCCCCAATATCTCTGACGGGACACAAGCCAGTCCCTGAGACGGTAGTTGGTTTTGAGTTCGCCTTTGCCTGACTTTGCAAGTTTTTCGACAACAGCGATTTTGCCCTGTTCGCTCGTCAAACCGTCAAACTCGCCGCTGTTTACCATAACGCCGTAGTCGCAGAAGGGCAAACTGTCGTCAACGCCCTCTGTCGCCGCTTTGATAACGCGTTTAATCTTCAAACCGTGCTTAACCGCAAACTTGTAGTCTCTTGCGTCGTGTGACGGAACGCCCATAACCGCGCCCGTGCCGTAGCTGGCAAGTACGTAGTCGCCAATCCAAATTTGTACCTTTTCGCCGTTAATGGGGTTGATTGCGTAAGCGCCTGTAAATACGCCCGTCTTTTCCTTGGCTGTCGAAAGGCGCTCGATTTCGTTGGTTTTAGCGACTTCTTCAATGTACGCCGCCACTTCCGCCTTGTGTTTAGGCGTGGTGATTTTCGCCACCAACTCGTGTTCGGGAGCAAGCACTACGTAGGTACAGCCGAACAACGTGTCAGCGCGAGTGGTAAACACCTTGAAGCTGGCGGTTTTGCTGCTGTTCTTCCTTGTAGCCAACTCAAATACTATTTCGCCGCCTTGAGACTTGCCAATCCAGTTGCGTTGCATTGCCTTGGTCTTTTCCGGCCAATCAAGATTGTCAAGTCCTTGAAGCAGCTCCTCTGCGTAGTCGGTAATCTTGAAAAACCATTGCGTAAGGTCCTTTTTTACCACCTGACTGTCGCAACGTTCGCAGTGACCGTCCACCACCTGCTCGTTGGCAAGCACCGTGTTGCAGCTTGGACACCAGTTGACAGGCGCCTTCTTGCGGTAGGCAAGTCCGCGCTTGAACAGTTCGCCGAAAATCCACTGCGTCCACTTGTAATATTCGGGTAGGCAGGTCTTGATCTCGTGATCCCAATCGAACATTGCGCCGATATTCTTGAGCTGAGTTTCCATGACCTCAATGTTGTGCAACGTGCTGTCCTCGGGATGAACGCCTGTTTTTATTGCGTAGTTTTCCGCAGGCAGACCGAACGCGTCAAAGCCCATGGGTTGAAACACGTTTTTGCCTTTCATAATTTGGTATCTTGCAAAGCTGTCGGTAAGTCCGTAGTTGTACCAGTGACCGACGTGCAATTTGCTACCGCTTGGGTAAGAAAACATTTCCAAAACGTAGTACTTGTTGTCTACGTCCTTGCCGTCGAATTTGTACACCTGCTGCTCGTTCCACAGCTTGTTCCACTTTTGTTCTACTGCAATCTTGTCCATATAGACCTCTATATATATAATTAACTACTATTTACACAAATTGTAGTTCAACACCGCAAAAAAGTCAACAATCTGCAATTAGTTGCCCACAGATAGAGGCGAGGGTGTTCGATTTGGAGGCATCGCGAGACAAGGACGTAGCCCACCTTTGACTGAAATCTCGCGCCAGACTTCAAAGCGAATTCCCGAGCCTGCTATTTTTGTACAAAAGTGACTTTTTTACAATTTTTACGACACATTTGTCTTAAATTGTCATTTTTTCGACAATTTTGAACAATTTTCGTTAAAAAGTGCCTGATTATTTTTGTTAAAAAGTGTTGATAAACGTCAAATTTTGTGATACAATACATGCAAGCCAGCTATCGAAAAAATACAGGAGCATTCTTTCTATGAGCGACACTCGCGCCGAAACTAATTTCCAAATTCTCCACAACCAAATTGTCGGCGACGGATCGCACGATGCGTCGATAGTCGTCGGGCGGTTGCTCAACGCGCTTGTGTTCAAGAGCAAGCTCGTTGGCACTGCTTATCTCAAAGAGGCGGTACTCTATCGGTACGAACAGTCGGACAACGCGCGGCTTAGCTTGACCAAGGACGTATACCCCGCCGTTGCCAACAAGCTTGACACCACCGTAAACCGTGTAGAACGCGCAATCCGCAACACCATTAACGACTGTCACGTGAACGGCAACCTGTACGCGTTCAACGACTTGATGCGCGGAGAGGTAATCAAACCGCAGTATTCTCCGACAAACGGCGAGTTGATAAGCAGCATTGCCAGTTGGCTTCAACTCGAACGTCAACAAAACTACATAAAATAAAAAACACCGTGTGGTTTACTCGGTGTTTTTTTGTTTTATTATTATTTTTAGTACATGCTTCTAAATAATTCCCAAAGAGCGCCCGTCGCTCCGGACAAGATGATTGCGTAAACGACGATAAACACAACAAACGAGACGACTGTGCCTGCAATGGAAAGTTTGAGACCGATTGTACGGTTTCTAATTGAATCATCGTCAATCGCCTTTCTGCCAAGGCAGGACATTACTATACCGGGAATACCCAGCGCCATAGCGAGAGGATACGGAATCCAACATAGACACAGTGACACTATACCCAAAATCTTGCCAATGAGCGCAAACACCGACCAACATTTGGCGGGTTTGTCCTCAACCTCGATTGCCTCACTTGACGTCGTGAACGGGTCGTCGTACGTCTCGTGAGAGCGATTGCTGTCTTCAAACTGTTTCGAACCGCAAGCGGGACAAAAACGTGTTTCTTCACTGATTTCTTTTCCACAATTTCTGCAATACATGTTTATATCTCCTTTTTAGTGTTTTTCAAGCAGTTTGGCGACGTTTGCTGCCACGCTGTCGATTTGCTCGGACTTCGCAACGCCGAATACGCACAAATTGGCAAAGTGCTCACAGTTGTTGCGTAACAAATCGTAGCCGCCTTCGCCCACCTTGGATAAAGCAAACCGAACAATCTCGTCGTCCTTGCGCTTAAGTTTCTTTTCCTTGCGGTCGTAAACGTACACTTCCACGAATGCTGCGCCTGCCGAAAAGTCCTCGATTGGCGAACGCAGCACCTTGACCTCGCTTGCCGCCCGATACATGTCCATAGGCAGACCGAATTGCACTACCTCTCCGTTACCAATGTATATGCCGTGGTGGTGAATGTTGCCAACGGGAACACGAATGTGCGCGCCCGCGTACAAGTCTGCAAGTTGCCAATGCGATTTGTTCATCACTTAACCCTTTCGTAGATGTAATCTACCACTTCGCCTACCGTTTTGAATGAGCTGTAGGTAACGTCGCGCATTTCGACGTTGAAAGTTTTTTCTATTGCAAGCACCAAGTAAATCAGCGCAACGGAGTTGACTCCCAAGTCCAAAGTGATGTTGGCGGAAGCGTCAAGATGGTCCACTTCTACACCATTATGCACTACAAGCTTGAAAATATCCTTAAGTTTAACTAAAATTTCTTCTTTCGTCATGATTAGTACATTTTCCTCGGTCTGATAATCTTCATACTGGGGCTACGGTCGAAATCCTTGTCGCGAATTACAAGCTCCGACACCCTTTCATAGTCTAACAAATTTGCGTTTACTTTGTCAATGCCCGCTTGAACGTACTCTTGAAGCTTGTCCTGTTCGATTCCCAAAGCCTTTACGACGCTTTGACGAAGAACCACCTCGCATTTCAGTATCGTTGCGCCGAAGCTGTTTTTGCTTTCGTACACAAGACTGTCCTGAATGTAGTTTAGTTCGTTTATTTTAGCCTCGACGTAGGCGGGAGACACGTTTTCACCGTTGGGCAGAACTATTACGTCCTTAAGTCTGCCTATTATGTACAGGTAGTTGTCATCGTCGAACCTTGCAAGGTCGCCTGTTTTGAACCAACCGTCCTCGAATGCGTGCGCGTTTTCCTCAGGCTCGGCGTAGTAGCCTTTCATCATGTTGCGACCTCTTAGCCACAGCTCGCCGTTGACAATTTTTGCTTCCTGTTCGGGGTACAGCATACCGACGGACTCCGCCGATTTGCAATTGCCCTCTACGTTACCGCTAACCATGTTGGCAAACTCCGTAAGTCCGTAGCCTGCGCCAAACAGCACGCCCAGCTTGAACCACTCGTTGAGCAGATAGGGCGGAACGTTTGCCGCTCCACATACAATCATGTCAAGTTTGCCACCTAAAAAACCTAAGCCGTACGCTTTAGCAAGGTTAAGGAACAATTCCGCAAGAGCAGGCACGATTACGAGACAGTCAGGCTTGTACTTTTGCAGCTCCTCAAACATAAGGCGTTTGTCGGTGTTGAAATAGATTACGCTACCTGTGTACAAACTCGTAAGCAAGTTGCGAATAAATCCGAATACGTGGGTGAGCGGGATTAGACAGTAGTAGGCTCTGCCATACAGTCTGTTCATTGCAAAGCAGCCGTTGAGCATACCCGCCATCAGCGCCGTGTGAGAAAGCACTGCGCCCTTGCTTCTGCCCGTGGTGCCGCCCGTCATAATTATGCAGGCGTTGTCGTCGGGTTTCAAATCCTTACACAGCAAGCTACCGTCAACTTTCTTCTCGGCAAATATTTCCGAAATAGGCAAAGTTACGAGTTGAGTAGCCGTCTGAATGAGCGTCATTTTTTCAGTTAGTGAGTCCTCGTACACTACCGCTGTCAAATCGTACTTCTTCGAGCAACCGTAGAGAGTTTTGTCGTCGAGGTGCGCGGGGAGTAAAGTTGCAACACAGCCGTACGCCATGATACCGAGCGAGGCTACGGCAAATGAATAGTTGTTGCCGCAAACAAGTCCTACGTTGGTACGCCGCTCTACGCCTTTGCCGGTCAAAACACTGCACACCTTGAGCACGTCTGCGTACAGCTCGTTGAAGGTTGCAACGGTACCGTCTGTCTTGCCGATTGCAGGAGCGTCGCCGAATTTGTGAATTGAATCCAAAAATTCTACGATAGTCGTAACGTCACCGATACGTTCAAAGGTCTCGGCATCGGTAAAACGTCTGAAATCTTCTCTGGTAAAACTTACGATTTTTTCTTGCTGTTTTCTCATTGTTTTTTCCTCTTTTTATTTGCTCTTTTTTCCCGTCTTTCTCTGCTTATGCGTTCCAATTCCAATTCTCTCTCTTTGAGCAGATTGGTCAAATTTTCTATTTCCTCTATTGAGGGAAATTCCGACGAGATATGCTCTTTAAGTATGATTTTTTCGCCAATTAGCACTTCTTGACGGTGCCAGCGGTTTGTTCGTTTGACAATGTACACCGGCAAGATGTCCGCCCCGCTCATGACCGCCATCATGACGATACCCGACTTAAATGCGTTCATGTTTTCGTCTTGGGCTACTGTGCCTTCGGGGAAAACGCCCACTACGTGTCCGCGGTAAAGACTGTTTTCCACCTTCTTGAAGGTTTGTACCGATACGTTTTCCTTGCTTATCGGAATACAGCCAAACGTCTTGAATACAGGTCCCCAAAACTTGTGCTTGAACAGTTCGTCCACAGCTACAAAGCATACGCGTCGCCAAAAAAAGGTGTTAAACAGTATTATTGGATCTTCGTATGACACGTGGTTGGAGGCAATCAAATATTTGCCGCGCATTCTGCCGCGCTTTGTTTCAGTATTTACAAATACTCGCTTGAGTCGCAAATCCAGCAAAATGGGCAACGAGCCTGTAATCTTGAACAAATCGTAAAGCCACATTCGCGGGTCGAATATTCGCGCTAAAAGCGGCACTTGGTCTTTCTTCATTTTACTCTTCTCTCTTCTTTTGTTCAAGTAGTTTTCCTAAATTTTTGATATATTCGCGCACGTAATTACACAAATCGTTTATGTTGTCCTTTTCCGACTTGTTCTCGTCGTACATCTCTTGCAAATTGATGGGCTTGCCGATGATAATCCGCGCGCGGTCGTGCTTTTTCCTCTTGTCCTTGCCGTACACGCCGTTCACATACACGGGAATGATGGGAACACCCGCTTCCAGCGCCATGTACACGAAACTGGGCTTGAACTCTAACATTCCGTCAAGCTTTTCATTTTCCTCGCCTATACGCGACTCGGGAAACACCAATCCCACTTGCCTATCCTTGAGGCATTTGACCATAGCGGACATAAAGGAAAAGTCGTAGCTATCTCTGTCTACGCGAATAGCGCCCAACCGCTTCATAAACCAGGACATAAATTTGCCCTTTTGGTAAATCACCTCTGCCACAAGCGTACGTAGGCTTCTACCGAAAAAGGTGTACATAATTAGCGGATAGTCGTAAACCGAATAGTGATTGCTTACGACAAGAGCGCCGCCCTTAATTTTGCGACGCTGAATGCTCTTGTCTTCGTAATAAATCTTCTTGCGGAAGTAAAAGTATTGGAGGGGTAGTCCCGTCAGCTTTACAAACCACAGGAAAAATCTGTTCATACGGCTGCTGCTTCTCCTTCGGTGACAGTTTCGGTTGCCGCTTCAAGTGCTTTGTTTTGAATTTCGGCAATCTTGTTGAGCTTGTGTTGCAAGATACTTTCGGACACCAGATTAAGATACAGCACGCTGAAGATTACGTGAATTGCCGTAAGCTTTTTGGACTGAATGCCCAGTTCTACGCATTTGTCGTGAATTTCGTTGCTAAGTCTGACGGCAAGATACGCGCCGTAGAAAGGAATGAATATGGACAAAACGAAATGCCACACGCCTATCTTTTTCTTAGCGAAGGTGTTAACGGCCTTCAAAATGCCGTAGTTCCACACAAAGCCGAATATGCTACCCGTCAAAATCCACAGCGTATTGTTGACAATCAACGACTCGCCTTCAAACGGATAGTCGGGTTCATCGGGGAACAAATCCTTTTTAGCAAGGTAAACGTCTTCCATGCCCATTTTCTTGGCGACCTCTTTCGCGCCGAAGTTACGGGGCATTTTGAACGCTACGATAAAGCCTACAATACACATCAGGCTGACAATAGCGGGAACAAGGAACCAACTGAGATTGAATACGTTGTTGTTGATATTTTCCGTTACGCCAAATAATTTCGCCGCTTCATTGATGTCTTGCGCCCACTGAACGCCACTTGCAGTCCTTGAAAACCAAATATTTTTTATGTTTTCGTAAACCAAACCGCTTGCGACTGCGCCAACGACGGTAGTTGCGACGGACTGAGCCGCGAAGAACATTGCAGAGTGGTTTTTACCCGTGAGTTTTTCTTCCACCGCCGCCACTTGCGAAGGAATCAGGAATGGCATCATGAAGAAGGAACCTATTGCCCAAGAACCAACGACACCACCCGCCGAGCCTATGATAATCTTGACGGTAACGTTGTCACCCATTACGAACTGACCGCCCAAGACGAACGCCATAATACACACGGCAAAGCTCAGCAAACAGGTTTGATAAGCAAACCTAATGCCTTTCTTTTGCTTGAGCTTGTTGAACAGGTACAGCATGAGTGGCACGGGAGCGAACGCGCAAGTGTTAAGGATTGCCATCTGCGACGAGGTTAGGTTCATTCCGCCCAAAATGAGCGTGTTCATGCTTGACAGGAACATCTGCAAACCGAAGAACGCGCAGGAGTTGACGAGTACCCACCACATAAAGGGCTTGTTAGTAAAGGTCAACTTCAAGCTTTCGCGAATACCCACTCTCGGTTCCTCCGCAAGCGGAGTAACGTCGTAGCCTTCAGCTTTGGCTTTGGCTTCCCATTTGTCGCCTTCCTTTATCATAAACAGCGGTATGATAATTGTTACCATCAAGGGTAGCAATATGAATACCAACTTGTCTACGTGTAAGCCCGTTTTACCCAAAATGAGGGGTACAAGCGCGTACACGATAACGTAGGAAATAGTGTCGAAGAATGATTTGTAGCTGGAAACGCGTACGCGTTGCTTTTCGTCGGCGCATACCGTTGACAGACTGCCGTAGAATGCAATCAGACACATCGTGTAGGTTGCGAAGAATATCAACGCCCAAAAGAAAATCCAAACAGTGTTGATAATCTGAGCCTTGGTGACAGCGTCACCCACAGCACCAAACGGAACGTCCATGATTGGAACCCAACACATTGCGTAGCTGACAACCATAGGTATACTGCAAATCAGTATGGGAGGACGGCGCTTACCCCACTTGGTCTTGAGGGTGTCGGTAATGGACGCAAACGGAATGTCAATCAGTCCGTCAAACGCCTTGCCGATGAACCACAACACGGAAAACAGTATGGGGAAAATAAGGCACGCGCCGGTAATGGTCTGCACTGCATTTCCCGCAGTTTCTTCGGTGATACCCAATGCGCTGGGATTAACTGCGTCGGTGAAGAACGCGCCCATAAGCACCATAAGCAGATTGGGTCCGAATCCGGAACAAGCGTAAAGAATTTCTTTCCAAGGCTTGTCTAAATTTCTAAATCGTTTCAACATAATTTACCTTCTCTTTTGCTATTTTAAATTTTATTTCAAGTGTGAAATAATGTAATTGCTGAATTCTGCCGCCGTTGCGCAGCTGTTATCCTGTAAGTCGAACTCCACTCCGTAGGCTTTCTTAAGTTCAACGAGCAACGTGCAGTAGTCAAGGCTTGTGCCGCCCAAATCGAACACGAAATGCGCGTTGTCGGCAACGTCGTTTACGTCACGGTTGAGTATCGTAGCCATGATTTTCTTTACGCCGTCGCAGGTTTCGCGAGACAACAGCTCTACGTTGTCCAATCGCTCCAAATTTAACTCGGAAATGGACGTTAACTGCACTTTCTTGCTATCTATTAGCCTTAAAAGCGCCTTCCTGCTCACTTTAATGGCATTTTCATTGCAAATTGCGTCGCTCGTAAGGAAAATTGCCTCTATGCTGTAGCCGAGCTTTGCAAGCGCCTCGACGTTTTGCGTAATTTCGTCAACTATGCGTTTCAAGCGCGCACCAAACTGTCCGTTGGGAACTTGAACCACCAACGACAGCCTTTGTTTGCCTTCAACGTCCAAGCCAAGCACGCAGTAGTTGTTGACGGTTGTAAACTTGAGTTGCTTTTCTACCAAATCGGGGTTAAGCTTCTCACCGTTGACTCCCACGAACACGTCGTCGCGTCTGCCGTCAATGAAGTAGTAACCGTCACCTTCTACACGAGCAATATCGTTGGTGTTGTACCAGTTGTCGCCCAGTTCGGTTGTTACGCCGTTTGACGTGATTGTCGAACACAGCGAACTTCCCTTAACCGACAAAACGTCGTCTTGGATCTTGTAGCTGACGGTTGGCAACGGTTTGCCTACGCTTGCTTTCATGCGGTACTTGGGTCGGGAACGCAGCTCTACCGAGGTTATGCCTATTTCGGTAGTGCCGTAACCGTTGTACAGTGGGTAGCCGATAGCATTGACAAGTTTCAGCGCGTCGGGAGACACGTAACCGCCGCCGGAAATTGCAAACTTGACGGAAGGTCCGAAGGTCTTGTCCTGCACTTCTCTGAAAATTCTCTTGGCAAACCTCAAACCGCTGCTCGGGAATGCGTTTTGCATAGATAAGCTCAGTTTGACGCCCTTTTCAAAACGGCGCTGCTGCTTTTCGTCCAAACTCGCCACCTGCTTGACGATTTCCCTATGTAACGAGTGCCACAGTAGCGGTACGGCAAACACGTGCGTCACTTGATGTTTTTTCACCGTGTTGAGCAGCGTGTTGGTTGAGTAATCGGACAGGAAAACAAACGTCCTGCCAAAAGTGCCAAACCAAAAGTAGGTGGCAATCAAGCCGAAAATGTGATACAAAGGCAAAAATGCCAACAGCTTGAGCCTGTGCTTGTAGTGCTGCTTGACCTGCTTGCTGTGCGCTATTATATACTCGGCGTTCAACACCTCGTTGGTTATCTCTTTACCTGTGTAGGTACACACTTTTACGTTCAAAGTCGTAGCTGTTGTCGTCAATGCTATTTCATTCGCCCAGTCAAAGTCTTTGAACTCCTCTTGCGCGCAAATTGCATTTGACAGTCCTACGCCGCTCTCCAAATACACGGTGCTGTCTGTTAGTTCGTGCGACGAAAGCGACTCGTTTGCCACTACTACTTTGCAGTTGACGTCGCTAAGCACCTTTTGATTGATAACAACGGGCAAGCGAGCGTTAAGTAGCAACGGCTTACAACCAAGCATAAGAATAGCCCAAAACGCGGCGACGAAATTGACACAGTTTTCCATGTACAGTCCGACGTATTCGCCTTTGCAACTACTTAGCGAAGCGGACAAAAAGGTCGCTGTTTTAAGGGCGTATGATTTAAATTCAGGGTAACTCACCTCCACCGTTTGAAAACGGCGCGTATACTCGCAAAAAATGCGGTCGCCTTGACTGTGAATGACGTCGAACAGCGATTGAAAGGTAAAGGCGGAGTTACGTACTTCGTTTATCTTGAGTTTTGCGTATTTGTTTACGTTTTCCATACGGTAAAGTATAGCATTCTTTCAGTTTATTTTCAACTTATTTAATACACAATACAACGGAAAAATTACTATTTACCGCATTTTACGCAAAAAAAGGACAGCTTACCGCATTTTACGCAAAAAAAGGACAGCGTTATGCCGCTGTCCTCGTTTTTTTCAGTTAAATTGAACTTCGTTATTAGTCTAAACGCCCTTACTTGTCCAAAAATTCTCTCAAATCTTCCGTTACTTCGCTAGACGTAATCAAGTCGCCGTCGGTGCTGATTTTGCCGTGTTCGTAAGCCGCCAAAAACAGTACGTCTGGTTCGCCTGACGTTTGGTAACGGAATGCTTGCCTGAAGTGGTCTTGATTCGTGTTGCTTACGACGATAAATTTCTTGGGAACCTCTAAATATTTAGTTAGCAATTCGTCGTTCTTTTGGAAATAACAAATACCTCTCTCGTTAAACACGAAATAGTTGCTGCAAGGATAATCGCAGTAATTGGGAACGATAAAGATAGACAATTCGCTGTTAGTTATTGCGTCAAGTATCTCACGCTCCTTGTCGCGGGCGTGAGGACACTTGTCACCTCTTTCAAAGCATTGATACTTGCAATCGCCGCATGCGTTTACTTTTACCTTCGAAAAGTTGTACCGCTTTGCATTGGGATACAACGAACTGACAAATTCGCTTATTCTGTCGCAATTTCCGTTCTTACGCGAACTAAAAGATACAATACATACACTCATAATAGTCCTCTCACGTATTTATTTTATTATTCTTCCTGTTGTTTAAGTAGCAACAATCTCCGTTTGCTTCGTTAATTATGCAATATGCTTAGTGATAAATTCGGGCAAATCTTCTTTAGCGCCGCTTGCGGTGATGACGACGTTTACGCCGTGTTCCTTGCATATCTGCTCTAAGCCGTTGTAAAGCTCTTGAAGCTCGGAAACGTTGCAGTTAAGCAGACGGCTTATTCCGTCAATGTAGATTTGCTCTATGTCGTAATTTGCGGCTAACATTCCTTTGATAAAGGACAGAATGTCGTGTTGGGTGGAAAGGTCGTAGTGAGACGCGTCAACAAGACGTACGTTGCGGTGCAAATCGTGCAATCTGTGATTGCTGCGGTCAATGTACACCACCACGCCCTTTGCCGACTTAGCGAAGTCGTTAGCGTGATCTACTATTTGCTTTGTTTTTCCGGTTCCCTTTGCGCCGTAAATTACTTGTATCAATGTAGTGTTCCTCCAAAACTTTTTGGCGAAGGTCAAACTTCACCTGTAACTATTGTAGCGTATTTGACAACAAATTTCAAGGGCTTTGCAAAAATATATTTATGTAATCAATACAAAAACAGGAAAAAGCATTTTGAGCCTTTTCCTGTTTGATTTGCATTTAACTTTTACTATTCCTTGGTGTATTTGGGAATAGCGTGATAATGCGTGTGCAGTAGCTTGTGCGCCGTTTCGCTGTTGGGCGCGCCAAGATATTCGTTGTACACGTCAAGTACCGAACCGTTGTTGTGGCTACGGCGTGTGTACATTGCCTTGTCAGCATTGTACAGTACGCTTGCTCTTGCCGCTGCAACTTCGTCCTTGTGTTTGACAAAGGTTGCGCGAATAGGTTGTCCGCCGCCCATTACACAGCCACCGGGACAGGTCATCACTTCCACAAACTGGTAGTCGCACTCGCCCGCTTTAACCTTGTCGCAAACCGTCTTGGCGTTTGCAATTCCGTTGACAACGGCAACCTTGATTTCTTGACCTGCAACGTGATAGGTTGCTTCCTTGACGCCTTTAAGTCCGCGAACCTCCTTGAATTCCAGCTTGCCAACTCTTGCGTTGGGTTCAAGCACGCTTACTGCCGTACGCAATGCCGCTTCCATTACGCCGCCCGTTGCGCCGAATATGATACCTGCGCCGCTGTACTCGCCAAAGGGGCTGTCCGTTTCACTGTCGGGAAGTTCATTGAGCAAAATGCCGTTTTCCTTGAGCAATGCCGACAACTCGCGGGTTGTGATTACTGCGTCAATATCCGCCAAGCCGTCGGTAAAGGTACGGTACTTCTCGTCCTTCTTAGCTGTGCATGGCATTACGGAAACGACGAAGATATCTTTGGGGTCAATTCCCGCGCGCTTAGCGAATACGCTCTTGACAAGCGCGCCGAACATTTGTTGCGGAGATTTGCAGGTAGACAAATTGTCCAGAAGCTCTGGGTAGTTCTTCTCTGCATAGGTAATCCAACCGGGGCAGCAGCTTGTGAACATGGGCAGCTTGCCGCCGTTTTGAATACGGGAAATGAGTTCGTTTGCCTCTTCCATGATGGTAAAGTCGGCAGAACTGTTGACGTCAAACACCTGCTTGAATCCGAGGTAACGCAAAGCAGTGTTGATTTTGCCTTGGCAGTTGGTGCCAACGGGCATATCGAAGGTTTCGGCAAGAGCTGCTCTAACTGACGGAGCGTAGCCAACGACGACGTACTTCTTGCTGTCTGCAAGCGCTTGCTGAACACGCAACATTTCCGGCTTTTCTTGCAATGCGCCTGTAGGACAAACGTTTACGCACTGTCCGCAACCCACGCAGGTGGTATTTCCCAGTTGCAAATCGAATGGGCAACCGATGTGAGTTGCAAAACCGCGTTCGTTGGGACCGATTGCGCCAATGCCCTGTTGCTTTTTGCAAACGGCAACGCATCTACGGCACAAAATACACTTGCTGTTGTCGCGAATGAGGTAATGGGTTGTGTCGTCGTAGATGAAGTCCACCGTTGCGCCTTGGAAACGCTTGCTGTCACATTCGTATTTACTGGACAGACGTTGCAATTCGCAGTTGGTGTTACGCTCGCAGGACAGACAGTCCTGTCTGTGGTCGGAAAGTATAAGTTCAATGGTCGTCTTGCGGGAATTGAGCACGCGCGGAGTATTAGTAAACACTTCCATTCCTTCCATTGCGGGATATTCGCAAGCGGCAACGAGATTGCGCATACCCTTGACCTCTACCACGCACACACGGCAAGCGCCAAGCTCGCTGATATGCTTCATGTGGCAGAGTGTGGGAACCTTGATACCGATACTGCGCGCCGCTTCCAAAAGGGTGCTGCCTTCCTCTACGTATACGGGAATATTGTTAATTTTCAAGCTAATCATCTCATGTACCCCCTACTACACCTTTTTAATCGCGCCAAATCTGCACTTAGACGCGCAAAGTCCGCATTTTACGCACTTGTCCGTATCAATAACGTGAGCTTCCTTGACAACGCCGCTGATTGCGTTTGCAGGACAGTTACGGGCGCAAAGCGTGCAGCCCTTGCACTTGTCGGCGTCAATTGCGTATTTGAGCAAAGATTTGCATACGCCTGCGGGACATCTGTGTTCCTTGACGTGCGCCTCGTACTCCTCGCGGAAGTACTTGAGCGTGGACAGTACGGGGTTGGGAGCAGACTGTCCCAAGCCGCAAAGCGCGTTGTCCTTGATGTAGTAGCAAAGCTCTTCCATCTTGTCGAGGTCTTCCATGGTTGCCGTACCTTCGGTAACCTTGCACAGCATTTCGTACAGACGCTTAGTGCCTATACGGCAGGGAGTGCATTTTCCGCAGGATTCGTCAACGGTAAACTGCAAATAGAACTTTGCAATGTCTACCATACAGTTGTCTTCGTCGAGAACGATAAGACCGCCGCTACCCATCATTGAACCGATTGCTTGCAAGCTTTCGTAGTCGATGGGAGTGTCCTGCAACGACGCGGGAATACAACCGCCGCTCGGACCGCCCGTTTGCGCAGCCTTAAAAGCCTTGCCGTTGGGAATACCGCCGCCGATGTCGTAGATAATTTCGCGAAGCGGCGTACCCATGGGAATTTCCACAAGACCCGTGTTGTTGATTTTACCGCCGAGCGCGAACACCTTGGTGCCCTTGCTGCTTTCCGTACCGATTGCTGCGTACTTGTCTGCGCCGTTCAATATAATTTGCGCGATATTAGCGTAAGTTTCAACGTTGTTCAAGAGAGTGGGCTTGCCGAACAATCCTTTTTCCGCAGGGAAAGGAGGACGGGGACGTGGTTCGCCGCGGTTGCCCTCGATACTTGTCATCAATGCCGTTTCCTCGCCGCAAACGAACGCGCCTGCGCCAAGACGGATTTCAATGTCAAACGAGAAGTCCGTTCCGAAAATGTTTTTACCCAAAAGACCGTACTTGCGCGCTTGACCGATTGCAATTTCCAAACGCTTTACTGCTATCGGGTACTCTGCTCTTACGTAGATGTAGCCTTGGTTTGCGCCGATAGCGTAAGCTGCGATTGTCATTGCTTCGAGAACTGCGTGGGGGTCGCCTTCCAATACGGATCTGTCCATGAACGCGCCGGGGTCACCCTCGTCGGCGTTGCAGCAAACGTATTTTTGGTCGCCCTTCGCCTTTTGGGTGAACATCCACTTGCGACCCGTCAAGAATCCTGCGCCGCCGCGTCCGCGAAGTCCCGACTTGGTAACTTCGGCAATAACTTCGTCTTGAGTCATGCTTGTTACAGCCTTCAACAGCGCAAAGTAACCGTCGCGGGCAATGTACTCGTCGATGTTTTCGGGGTCGATTACGCCGCAGTTGCGCAAAGCGTGACGAAGTTGACGGCAGTAGCTTTCAATTTGCTCAAAGGGCTTGCTCTTTCCGTCGGCGTCTATGTACAGGAGGCGTTCCACCTCTTTGTTGTTTATCAGGTGACTTTCTACAATTTCCTCAACGTCAGTAACCTTGACGTGGCTGTAGAACGTTCCGTCGGGGTAAACCACTACTACGGGGCCTGCCGCGCACAGCCCGAAACAGCCTGTTTGTCCTACGTGAACGCGAGTAAGACCCTTTTCCTTTACGAGTTCGGTCAACCGTTGACGAATAACTTGCGAACTTTCCGAAGCGCAGCCTGTGGAACCGCACACAAGTACCTGTCTGTCAAATGCCATACCCTCGGTGGGAGCATTGGTGAAACGGTTGCCTACTAATTTGTACGTTTTATTTTTAATACTTTTTAACTTTTTGGCGTCCATAACTTAACCTCTCTCCCTGTATTTGTTCAAAATACCCTCTACGTCGCCGGGCTTGATTCTGCCATACACGTCGTCGTTTACGGTCATAACGGGAGCCATTCCGCAGCAACCTACGCAACGGGTAGCGTCCAGTGAAAACAGTCTGTCGGCAGTGCACTCGCCGTTGCCTATTCCCAACAGGCTTTGAAGTTTGTCGTAAATATCTTGCGAGCCGTTGACGTAGCATGCCGTACCAAGGCAAATACCAATCTTGTACTTTCCCTTGGGAAACAAAGAAAACTGTGAATAAAACGTTGCGACGCCGTAGATTTCGGACAACGTAACGTTTAGCTCTTCGGCTATTATATTCTGCACCTCGTAGGGCAGATAACCGTACAATCCTTGGGCAAATTGCAGGGCGGGCATAAGCGCGCCGTCTGTGTGTTTGAGTTCCCGAAGCTTCGTTCTCAGCTTGGCTTCTTGCTCGGGTGTTCCGTCAAAAGGTAACGTTGAACCTTTCATTTTGACCTCCAATAATTTTATTTTCCAATCTTTGTAGCATTGCTACAAAATCACAACCGTTTAAGTATATCAAAAAACCTGTTTTTCGACAAATTTATATGCGCCTGTATTTCATAGATTTTTTTTAAAAATACCATAAATTTTATTTATAGTTATGATATATAATAAAAAATCCTGTATATAATTTTGCAAAAAGCTTTTGGCGCAACTTTTCACTTATATTAGGCAAGACATCAAAAAACCACCGCTTTTTAAATTACCGATTACCAAAAGTACCAACCCTTTACCAATGAATTCCATTGACGATGACACCGTTATAGGTTAAAATGTAGTTAATGCAATATCCCGGTAGGTACGGCGCTTTATTCGTTGTCGAAATTTATATTGACTTATAAGGAGTGAAAGATGAAGAAATCCCAAAAACTGTTGTTAATTGCTCTACTAGCGTTGTTTGTTGTAACACTGTTTACTGCCGTTGCGTGCGAACCGACAGAATTTACTGTTACGTTTGTTGCCGACGGCGTAACCGTCGACACGCAAACGTTCACGAAGGAAAATAAAAATATTACCCAGCCGCAAGTGCCAACTAAAACAGGCTACACCGGCGTGTGGGAAGAATACACGCTTGGCGATAAAAACCTGACAGTAAACGCCATTTACACCCCTCATACCACCCTCGTAACGTTGGACTACGACGGAGCAGACGGCAACATGGGAGTTACCGAACTTACGCTAACCTATGACCAAACGGTGGGAACGTTACCCAGTCCCACAAAAACGGGCTACGAATTTATCAATTGGATGTACAACAGCTCTTCCGTCAGTCAAGCAGAAATTTGGAAACACGACGTTGAGGAAGCGACCTTTGTTGCGCTGTGGAGAAAAATTATAGTGCCGGAATTGACATACGAAAACTATCAAGATGGCCTACAGGTTACCGGCTTTACCATCAGAACGGTAACGGAAATCGTTGTACCCGAAACATACGAGGGGAAGACAGTCTTAGCAATAGGTCAATATGCTTTTAATGGCTATGATAAGCTGACTTCAGTAACCTTACCCAGCAGTATTCAGTACATAAGCTCGTACGCATTTCTAAATTGCAGTAGTCTTACAACCATAAACATTCCCTACGGAGTAACAAGCATACTAGGTAGTACCTTCAAAGGGTGCAGCAGTCTGGATAACGTGACTCTTCCGACCAGCGTTACAAGGATATACAACAATGCATTTGATGGCTGTACCAGTCTATCAAACATAACTCTGTCCGACGAATTGACACTTATAGACCTGTTCGCCTTTCACGGTTGCGCCGGTCTCACGAGCATAACTATCCCCAACAAGGTGTTTTACATTGGCGATAGCGCGTTCCGCGGTACAGGTCTTACGAGCATATCTATCCCACAAAGCGTAACTCAGTTACATAGAAATGCGTTCGCCGATTGTGAAAATCTTGCAAGCGTTACCTTTGAAGCAACAGACGGTTGGTTCTATACAACTGAATTCTCCGGAACAAGCGGAACAGAGATTGATGCAAGCGATTTGGCGGATCCCACTACGGCAGCGCAATATTTGACAGACACCTATTGTAAATACTACTGGAAACGCAACGTTGCGGAGGAATAATTGTATTACAACAAACGACATAAATTCAATTTAAGAAAGAAAGGCGAGAAAAATCTCGCCTTTCTTTGCGTTATATTAGTAACTGTTGCAGTTTTTTACGTAATTCTACCGTTTCCGTCGAGTACTCGTCGCGCTCTCCTTGCGGAGTTTTCACTTCGGCAACCTCCTGAAGAGTACAGGGCTTGTCTTTCAGCAGGTAAATTCTGTCGCCGAGCGTCAGCGCCTCGTCAATGTCGTGGGTGACAAGTACCACAGTCTTGTCGTACTTTGTAAGCAAATCGTTTAGCGTTTGGTACAGTTTTGTCCTCACGCCGTAGTCCAAACTGTGAAACGGCTCGTCAAGCAGCAACACGGGGCGGTCTGCCGCAAACGCGCGAGCTAACGACACCCGTTGCTGTTCTCCGCCCGAAAGCAAGGTTGCCCGCTTGTCCTTGAGGTGGTCGATTTGTGTTAGTTTCAGCATTTCCTGCGCTACTTGCTTAGCGTTGTTACCTTTAACCACCATTTCAACGTTGTGTAGAACGGACACGGGCGCAAGGCTTGGAGCTTGGAAAACAATCGCCACCTTGTCCGTTTCGCACTGTCCACTGTATTCCACAAGATTGGCAATGACGTTGAGTAGCGTCGTCTTGCCGCTGCCCGACTGTCCCAAAACGACGTTTACGCCGCGCTGAAACTCGAAATTGAAATCCTTGTATATTGTGTTGTCGCCGTAGCTGACGGTAACGTTGGTTAACTTAATCATACCTTCTTCCTCTGACACAACGCAATAATTCCGCTAATTGCAAAGCACACGACAAGCGTCAACACAGTCAGCGCAACAACCTTAGCCGTATCAAGATTGACTTTGCCGACGTACATTTGTCTACCTATTCCGCTAAGCGGCAACGCAAGCACTTCGCCCGCAACTACCACCTTGATGCAAAGGGGCAATTCGTCGCGAACTATTGACAGCAGTTCGTCGCGCAGTATGGGGAACAGCACGAATTTAATCCTCTTGGCGGGAGTGACGTCGTACACACTGCATACGTCGAGCAATCTGCCACTGTGTTCAAGTTCGCGCCTTAAAACGCTGAATATGACAGGGAAAACCACCAAAAACGCCACGACTACGGGTACGATCGTCGATTTGAAAACAAACATCGTAAGCAAAATGATTGCTATCGTGGGTAGCGCGCGCAAAAAAGTTACGATTGCGTTTACGCAAAAGCTACTCTTTTGCCACACCACAATGAGCATTGACAATAGCGTCGCAAACACTACCGACACAACGAATGCCAAACAAGCCCGTAACAGCGTAACAAGCAACGCAAGATAAGTCTGTCCTTCGCCGAGCAAGGACACCGTAAGTTTGATAACCGTCCACGGCTCGGGAACTATCAATTCGCTGTCGGTAACGAGCGCCGCAATATACCACAAAAGCAGCGCCGAAACTATGAGCGCTGCAATTTGTGCGATATTGATAAGTAGTCTTTTAGTCGTTGTTCGCATTGTAAATTTTGTCTGCATCAAGCTGCAAATTGAACTTTGCAAGATACTTGTTCAAGTCTTCTACTGCCGAGCTTGCGGGAATTGCCGTCAGATTGCAACGGTTGAGCAAATCTTCGGTGTAGTTCAAGTCCAACGAACTGCCCGCGCCACGCATAATGGCATTCAAGCTCGATAGATGAGATTTAGCAAATTGATTATTGGCTTGTAGCGCCGCAAGGAGTTTTGCCGCAAATCCGTTTGTCAACAAATCCTTCTTTACAATCAAGCTTGCTTGCGGATAGCCCAGTTCGTTTGAACCTGTAGCCTCTTGCCACAGTTGTTGCAAGTCGAACAGGTCGTAAATAGTTACGTTTTTCTCTGCAGCCTTGTTTTTGAGTTGAGTTACGGCAGGTTCGCCGATAAGCGCAAACTTAGCAGTTTTGTTGAGTACGAAGGGAATAACGTCAGACGCTTCCTCTTTGTACAGTATGTTGATTGCGCCGTCGGAGTTGGGGGTACTGTCATCAACGTTTACGTAACTGACGTTTGCCGTGTCGCAGATTGTTTTGAAAACAAGTTCGGGCGTATTAGTCAAGCCTATACTGTACAGTCTTTGACCTACCAAATCCGAAAGATTACTTATCTGCTCCGTGCCAACGACGTACAGCACGCCGTACACGTTTACGCTAAACAGCAGGTAGTCGGAGTTTTTCTTCATTACGTTGACGGCTGCGTTAGTGGGCAAAACTGCCATATCCGCTTCACCGCTTGCGCATTTTGCAACGATTTCGTTGCCACCCTTGGTAACGGTAGTCGTTACCTTGTGATTGCCTACTTTGCCGTCGTTGATTATCTTAGCCACGGACAAAGCGGGCGCGCCGTCGGGTACGTAGAGAGTGAGTTCTTCGCCCGTTTCACACGCGCATAAAACACACGCGCAGGTGAACGCAATTGTAACTATCAATAAAATGGCAATATATTTTTTCATAGTTAATCTTCCGTAGATTGTAATTTTGCAGTCTGGTCTGCGAGCCTCAATGCCTCCACCATTTCGAAAATGTCGCCGTTCATGAAGTTGTCAATGGAGTACAGCGTAAGACCTATACGGTGGTCGGTAACGCGGCCTTGAGGGAAATTGTAGGTACGAATACGCTCGCTGCGGTCGCCCGTTCCAACCTGACTCTTACGCGCGGCAGCGTACTCGGCGTCTGCCTGCGATTGGTAGTAGTCGTACAGCTTGCTCTTCAAGATGTTCATAGCCTTGTCGCGGTTCTTGATTTGGCTGCGCTCGTCCTGACAGTTGACGACTATACCCGTAGGCAGGTGCGTGATACGGATTGCGCTTTCCGTCTTGTTGACGTGCTGTCCGCCTGCGCCGCTTGAGCGGTAGGTGTCAATCTTGATGTCCTTGTCCAGAATTTCAATGTCCACGTCGGGGGCTTCGGGCAGCACCGCAACGGTAATCGTACTGGTGTGAATACGTCCTTGGCTTTCGGTGTCGGGAACGCGTTGAACACGGTGTACGCCGCTTTCGAACTTGAACTTGCTGTACGCGCCGTCGCCTACAACCATGAAAGAGCCTTCCTTGAGGCCGCCAAGTTCGTTTTCTTCAATGTCGATTTCCTCAATCTTCCAACGGTTCTTTTCCGCGAACATGTAGTACATACGGCGGATTTCGTTGGCGAACAACGCCGCCTCTTCCCCGCCTGCGCCTGCGCGTAATTCGATGATAACGTTTTTGTCGTCGTTGGGGTCTTTGGGCAAAAGCAGCACTTTGAGTTCGTTAAGCAACTCGTCGAGGCTTTTCTTTTGCAAATTGACGTCCTCGTGAAGCAGGGCAAGCATTTCCTTGTCCGTTTCGATTTCCAGCAGTTCCATGTTGGCGTCCAGTTCAGACTTTGCCTTGCGGTAAGCTGTGTAGCACTCCACTATCGGCGTGAGGTTGCTGTGTTCTTTGACCAGCTTCTTCCAACTGTTGTTGTCGGCGATGACTTCGGGCTTTGCGATTTCTTCCGTAAGAAAGTCGTAACGCGCGACAATCTTTTCTAACTTTTCTAACATATTGTCTCCGTTTTAGGGTAGTTTGTTCAAATTGATTTATTATTTTATTTGTTTTACGCCGTTTCTTTTTTAGCGGATTGTTACTTCAATTTGGCAATTACAATTCTATCGTTATCGCCGTAGTCCTTTAATACTTCTACTTCGTACTTTTCGTCAAGTAACGCCTTGACAGCTTCGCCTTGATTGTAGCCTATTTCAAGAACCAACAAACCGTTTTTGTTGAGGTGCAAATGAGCCTGCTCAGCCAAAATGCGGTAGAACTTCAAGCCGTCCGCGCCACCGTCCAACGCAAGGTGCGGTTCGTACTTTTTCACACTGTCGTCAAGCGTTTCAATCACGTCGCTTTCGATATAGGGCGGATTGCACACGATTACGTCGTACTTGGCGTTGATTTCACTAAACATGTCGCTTTCAACTACTCGAACACTTGCCTTATTAAGCTTAGCATTTTGTTTTGCAATCTTCAAGGCGTCGTTGCTTACGTCGGCTATTGTGACGTTCGCTCCCGTTTCAAGCGCGACAGTTATACCTATTACACCGCTACCGCAGCACATATCAAGTACTTTAACGCCTTTACTTGTACGTTTTAGCAATTGTTCCGTAACAAGTTCCGTTTCTTGACGGGGAATCAGAGTCTTGTTGGACAGCTTGAAGGTACGTCCGTAAAACTCCGTAGCGCCAACTACGTACTGCCATGGCTCACCATTATTCAACCGTTCGGACATTTTCTGCAAACGCACCGTCCAGCCGAACGGAATTGATACGTCTTTGGTTAAATCTTCCTTTTTGATATTGAGAATGTTGACAAGCAGCCAGTCCACGTCGCCCTTGACGAACTGCGGCAAACCTGTTTCAATGACTTGCGCTCTGAACTCGGTTAATGTGATTGGCGCGGGGAAATGCTCCTCGGGAATTGTCGCGTCTGCGTCCATTTCCAACACCTTGTTGAATGCGGCAATTGCTACCTCGCACATTCCGTCGTCAGGTTCGCGAGTAGTCAATTTTTGGAACTGTTTACCCAACCATTTGAGAGGGCGGAACAGGAAAAAGTTGGAGCAAGCAAGCAACATCAACATCTCGTAGCTGATACCTGCCGTGACAGGCAACAACGCAAGGTGCATCAGTATACGCACCCATCTTTTGTCGAAAATAGGTCTAAAACCGACTGCTGCGCAAACCACGTCCATAATCAAAGTGAGAATTACCGACAGCACCACCACGAACACGATAAAGCTGGTTCCGCAACGGTCGTGGTAGCGGCTGCATTTTTGCACGTTCTCAACGGTTAGGGGCAATTCACTTTCGTAGCAAGCAATGGTCTTGTGTTCCGCGCCGTGATACATGAACACGCGCTTTATTTCCTTCATTTGGGAAATCAACACCATGTACACGATGAGTATGAGTATCTTTGCAAGCCCTTCAATCAGCGACTTGAGCCATGCCCAATTGAGGTCGCCTTCTTCAAGTTTTGCCAGCCAAAACACACCGCGCGAAACGTAGGTAGGAGCAGCGACGAACAAAGCCAACGCCAACGCCACGCCCAAAATGGTGGAAATGGTCATCAAAAAGCCCATACCCTTGCCGCCGCTTGTGTCCACGTCCTCCACCATCACCTCGGCGGATTTGCCGATAATTTTGGTGCCGTCTATCATGGAAATTACAAGATTGACAATGCCGCGCAAGAAGGGTACTTTACGGTACCAAGGCTTTTTTGCAGGCAGACGGGTTGTGTCCATACGGATTTGCCCCGTTTCGTCTCTGACTGCCAGCGCCATACTGCTTGCGCCACGCATCATTACGCCTTCTAATACGGCTTGTCCTCCGATTTTTGTCTTCATAAGCTTCTCCATTACGCGTTTTCTCCTCTACGCGCCAATTTTGCATTATATATTTTATCAAAAAATAAATTTTTGTACAAGTGTTTGTAAATATAACTTATAAGATACTCAATAAATAAAACCTTAGGTTGAAAACATTATTCGTGAAGTCCCCACATTGTTATCGCGCGTCCTTATATTTGTGCGCCACATTCGCTTTGACAATTTGCGATATGCCGTGTATAATGGTGTCAAAGATGTTGCCTTGCCAAACCATCTTAAAAAATACAAGGAGTTTTTTTACGTGAAGAAGTTAAAAAATTATTTTTACGAGTTTGGACTTTTGTTAAGGTCTGTTCCGTCAGTAGTTACTTCTATTTTCGTCGTGGCAGTTGTCGCCATGAACCTACTTGCAAACAAAAGTATAAATATAGGCGTAGATTGGCTTGCGCTCGATACGGGAATAATCGTATCCTGGGCGGTCTTTTTGTGTATGGACGTGTTGACAAAACACTTTGGTCCGCGGGCGGCGACACAAATTTCCATTTTTGCCATTGGCGTAAACCTCGTGTTAAGCTTGCTGTTTTTTGTTGCAAGTAAAATAGGCGGAGATTGGGGAGCCTACTTTGACTTGCTCGAACGGATGCCAAATGACGGAGTAGATTTCACAATAGTTAATGAAGCACTGGACATCACATTTGGCGGAACCTGGTACGTCGTCTTGGGCAGCACGGTAGCGTTCGTTGCATCTGCTGTCATAAACAACTTCCTAAACTTCGGCATTGGTAAAATTTTCAAGCGCAAGCCCGACGGTTTTGCCGCGTACGCCTTGAGAACCTACGTTTCCACGGCAGTTGGACAGTTTGCAGACAACCTCATTTTTGCTCTCATAGTCAGCCACTTCTTCTTTGGCTGGAGCATCACACAGTGCCTAACCTGCGCGGTAACGGGAATGCTGGTTGAGCTTATCTTAGAGGCAGCTTTTTCACCATTAGGATTTCTCGTGTGCAAACGCTGGACAAAACAGGGTGTAGGTAAAGAGTACTTAGATTTTGTAAACTATAAATCTTTAAAAATTGAAAAATAGACGACTGAAATTACAAACAATACTCACTTAAAGGTAAAAAGGTTGAAAAAATGAAAATAATAGTAACAGGTTCAAGCAACGGAATAGGCAAAGCTATTGCATTGAAATTTTTACAAAACGGACACACCGTCGTTGGCATTGACAAACTCAAGGCTACGTTCAGTCACGCAAATTATACTCATATTGTAGCGGATGTTTTTGACGGCAATCTGCCCGAAATTGACGGCGTAGACGTGCTTGTAAACAACGCAGGCGTACAAGATAGCGGTAGAGACATTGACGTAAACTTGAAGGGAACGATTCGAGTAACGGAAAAGTACGGAGTGCAACCGAATATCAAAAGCGTCGTTTTTATCGCGTCAGCGAGCGCCAGTACAGGCTCGGAATTTCCCGAATACGTGGCGAGTAAGGGCGGAATGGTGTCCTATATGAAAAACGTCGCTTTACGAATTGCTCAATACGGCGCAACAAGCAACAGTCTGTCACCCGGCGGAGTGTTGACACCGCTAAACCAACATATAATTGACAATCCCGAGCTGTGGGCTGAGGTTATGGACGAAACCCCCTTGAAAAAATGGGCAACCGCAGAAGAAATTGCCGAGTTTGCGTATTTCGTTGCGATTGTCAACAAATCCATGACCGCGCAGGACATCATCATCGACAACGGCGAAAGCGCGAAAGCAAACTTTATATGGTAAAAAAGCTACCGCAAGCTCAGGAAAACTGGATGTATGAGCGGTCTGATAGGATTGTAGAAACAATATTCTGTAGCCACTCAGTTGACAGGCGCAAACGGCATAATGTATAATACTGAAAAATACACGCTGATTTTTCACAAAATAAACATACTATATACAAAAGCCGAAGGAGGAAATATGAAAGACTACTTACTGTTTATGGACGTATCGGGCGACGTGGATCGCGCTTTGGTTGAACAGGGCAAAGTAAAGCTGTTGCCAATGGAATTTGTAATCAACAACGACGTGTACACCTACACCGATGACGAACAAGGTATGGGTATAGGTCAATTTTACGAATTCGTCGCGCAAAAAGCGCCCATGAGCACCACTCAAATTTCCCCTAACAGGTGGGTTGAATTTGTTGAACCCTATCTTCAAGAAGGTCACTCGGTGCTGTGCCTGTGCCTGAGTAGCGGACTGTCCGCGTCCTACAACTCTGCAGTGATGGCAGCCGAAGAACTTGAACAAAAATATCCCGAAGCGGAATTCGTACCGGTGGACAGCTTGCGCGCGACAGGCATTGCAGGAGTAATATGCGAGCGCATGATAGAAAACAAGGAAAAGGGACTGTCAATTCACGAAAACAAGAAGGATCTTGAAGAGTTCCGCGTCAAAACCTCCGGCTGCGCCTACGTTGACGACCTCGATTCGCTAAAGCGCGGCGGACGTATCAGCAAAGCGGTTGCCTTTGTTGGCGGACTGCTCGGCATCAAGCCTCTTATACAGTTCAACAAAGACGGAACGCTAAGCATGTGGGGCAAGGAACGCGGTTACAAAAAGTCTATGCATACTATGGTGAAGTATTATCTTGAGAGGGCAGATGTTAACACCCCTCACACAGTGTACATCACCCACGCCAACGACGAAAACTACGCCAACGAGCTTGCGGCGGAAATAAAGGCAGTCAGCCCCAACGCAAATATTAAGATTAGACCGCTTTCCCCGATAATCGGCGTACACCTCGGTACCAGCGCAATGGTACTCGGCTTTACAGACAAGTAACACCTCGCCCGTGGGGCAAGTAGGAATTGTAAATTTTTAATATTACTTCATAAAAAAATGACTTCTGATTTGCGAAGTCATTTTTTTACTGCATATTGAAAACTAATTACTGAAAGTAACGTTTGCCGCGCCTGCGCTGACGTCTATATTTATTACTTTGTTTGTGTCAGTTCCAATTTGATTGGTTACGTTGCAGCTGCCTGCGCTCTTGTCTACTCTAATCGTATATTGTGATTTTTGACCGATTATTCCAATGTTTGCCGCGCCCGCGGAAACTTCAATACTTATATCGTCGCATTTCAGTCCGTTTACTTCGGCAGCACCTGCATTCACCTCGCAGGTAAGCTTGTTACAATACAAATCGGACAAATTCATTGACCCTGCGTTGACTTCTAAGTTGCAATCTAAGCAGTTTACTTTTCTCATACTGATTGCTCCTGCATTCAGTTCTATGCTTATGTTACCGTAGTTGCCGCCCTCTCCAAAGGTTACCGCGCCGGCATTTATTACAACGTCGAAATTTACCTGCCAGCTACGTGGAATATACATTTTGGTTTCGGGTATCTTGTTGAACCACAGAAACACGTTGTTCCAACGGGTCGGTGAGGTGGACATACGGAGAGTGCCGTTTGTGGCGGTAAAATTGGTGGTAAATCTATTGTAGCTATAATACTCTACCTCTATCTGGTTGCCGTCGTAGAATTCTATTTGCAAGGTTCCCGCCGAAAATTCTATATCAATATCGCTAATAGTGTCTGAGCATTCGAATTTGTGTTCTTCCCAATCGACACTAAACGTTAGCGCCCAATCGGTTATCACGCCGAGAAGAATTACGCCCAAAACGACTGCCACGATTACAACCGCCACTATCGGCAGTACGATTTTGGCAGCTAAATAGCTTTTGCCTGACTTCGGTTCACTGTTGGGCGCCTTTGTTTCCCGACTTGACAGTTCACGTTGCGGTTGCTTTGAGTAATGCTCGTCATCGTCCTGAGATAAACCAAGTATACGTTGCGCAGCGTCATAGGGCGCGCCAAAGTCCTCTATTATCTCGCGCTCGCTAAATCCCGCCTCGCGCCTGTCCGCATACGCCTCCGCATAGTAATCAAGCACGCGATTGCGCTCCGCTTCCGTAACGGAAAGCAGATTGTTTTTCAGTTCGTCGCGCCATTCGTTATACGTCATATTTCCTCCGTTATTTTAACGCTATTAGTTTAATGAAAAATCTTTCTGTAAATCGTGTTTATTTCCTGCAAATCGTTTCGTCCCGAAACTAATTTTTTCAGTCCAAGAGGGGTTATCTTGTAGTAGCGACGTAGCCGCCCGCTGTACTCTGCCGTACGCGTGGTGACGTAACCACCGCTCTCCAACCTTTTGAGAATTGGGTAAAGGGTGCTTTCGGAAATTTCGATAATTCCCTCCAAATCGCTAATTATTTTGTAGCCGTAGCTTTCCCCGTTACTAATAGCGTGGAGAACACATACGTCTAATATTCCTTTTTTGAGTTGAATATCCATAAATACCCCGCTTTGCCTAATACTATACATTGCATAGTATTGTTTGTCAAGAGATTTTGTGAAAGTTTTTTAATAATGTCATTAAAAAAGCAACCGCTGTTTATAAAGCGATTGCAATTAGTTTAACATTTAAGCTGTTAGGACTTGGCGAAGGTTTCAAATTCCGCTAAGCTCATACGACCTTCCGTTAGAGCCTGAAATTTGTCGTTGAACTTGTCCGTCATGTTGCAGGAAAGGATTATCATGTAGTGGCACACCTTTTCACTCAACATGCTTTCCATGTAGGGTATAACCATCTTGAAAGCAAGGTAACCGGTGTCCAAATCAAATTCAAAGCTACCGTTCAACATTGTGTAGTTGGCAATTATTGTCGCCTTTGCAACGGTGTCGCGGACGTGCTCGGGAATGGCGAAGGGCATGGGCGACTTGAGGTACATGACCTGTCTTTCAGAGTCAACGTGCATGTTCAATCTCATAGACAAATCCTTGCCGACTGCCGAGGTGTGTACGACAAGATTTTGTTCGTCTCTGTCGTAACGCCATTTCATGTTGTCCAACGTGTTGCAAAGCGTGCTAAACAACGCTTTCGCTTCCGATTCCTTGCTCATACTAACCTCCGCGCGTTCAATCTGCCGCAAACTGAACCTGTAAACAATTTAATACGTTGATTGTAACACACAAACCGTCCAATTGCAACACACAAATAAGATTATAATCAGGATTTTATTTTATCTACAAACTGTCTATAATGCATAACCTAACTACTTTACTATATTTTGTTAAATTACCAACTATTTGGGCATACTAAAATCACGAGGTGAAGTATGATTTGTAAAAGCTGTAACAACGAAATTAACCCTAACGACTACTGCATTTGCACCAAGTGTCGCAAACAGATGTGTCCAAGCTGCGCCTCGAAAAGTTCCTTCGTGTGCGAGGACTGCGGCGGCGACGTGGCGTACCTATCGTAAATTACAAAAGCGTTGCGTATTTTTGCGCAACGCTTTTTAGGAAGAAAAAACAGGAAAAACAGCTTTATCTTTTGTAACTGCCATTCACACGTTACTCGCGATGTAACGGCATTTTGTCGCAACCTTGCAAGCCGTGTGTAGCTACTCTATTATATGCAATCCTTTTGTTTTTGTTGATTATGTACCTTGCGCTTGTGTTGTTCGGGATTTCACAGCATATCCGCAAGCTCGCACACATCGCCCGCTCCGAGAATGAGCAACACGTCGTCAGCTGTCACAACGCCACGTATCCAATGCTTTGCCGCCTCAAAGTCCGAACAAAACACGGCGTTCACGTTAAGCTCCCGCGCGCGCTCCGCCAACAAGTAGGAATTGACGCCTGCGAGCGGTTTTTCCCGAGCGGAATATATAGGCAAGTAAGCCACCAAATCGGCGTCCTGAAAACAAGTTGCAAATTCGTCGAAAAATGCGTACGTTCTCGAATAGGTGTGCGGTTGGAATACGCAAACCACCTTTCCATTTGTAATACTTCTTGCCGTTGCAACGGAACAAGCAATCTCCGTAGGGTGATGCGCGTAATCGACCACAACTCTGCCCAAGCCGCTGACGTTACGCTCCGTCCAGCGCCTGTCTACACCTTCAAAAGCACAGAGAGCTTCTTTAACTGCTGAAAATGGAATGTTTAACAACCTTGCTACTGCAATTGCCGCAAGCGCGTTGTTGACGTTGTGGCTGCCGAGTACACCAAGTTGCATTGTGTCTCGAGTTCCGTCATCACAAACTAAGTTAAAACTCGGTTTACCGTCAATGAGCTGAACGTTGGTTGCCTGCGCTTTCTTGTCATAGTAAACCCGTTTGCGGTAAGGGCACAAGCTTCGCAAATTGTACGGAAGAACCACGTAACCGTCCTCGCTTGTGTTGCGCATAAATTCCGCGTATGCCTTTCTTGCATCCTCTTTGTCTTGATAGCAATCGGGGTGGTCGTATTCGGCGTTGAGACACACGCAGACGGTGGGTTGCAAATTGAGAAAGCTGCGGTTGAACTCACACGCCTCGGCAACCACTACGCCGCTACCGCAATAATAATTGTTGCCCCGATACACTCCTCCAATCAGAGCCGTATGCGACACGTTTGCGCGCTTGAGTATCTCGTGTATCATTGCCGTGACGGTGGTTTTTCCGTGAGTACCGCAAACGGCGACGCGCGTAGGGAAACTGTTGAAAATTGCGCCCAACAGCTGTTCGCGTAAAACAACGGTAGTGATTTGTTTCATCGCCGTGGCAACCTCCACGTTGTCGGTGTGTACGGCAGAGGTACGCACTACCATTTCGGCATTTGAAATGTTGTCCGCATTGTGTCCTATATGTACTTCAATTCCAAGCTTTCTAAGCGCAACCGTTCTTTCGCTTTCCGTCCTGTCGCTTCCCGTGACAACGTAGCCTAAATTGTGTAAATGCTGCGCCAACCCGCTCATTCCAACTCCGCCTATTCCAACGAAATGTACGCGGCGGGGGATTTCGTCCATCTTCATACTGTACTATATGTAAAGATTTAGAAAAAGTGTGCTTTGAAAACACTTGACGAATTTTTTGCTACATAGTACAATGTTAGAGCAAATTCGAAAAGAGAGGTAATGCGAAATGAAACAAGGTATACATCCGAATTATCATACTGCGACTGTTGTATGTGCTTGTGGCGCGACGTTCCAAACCGGTACAACCAAAGATACCGACACTATCAAGGTTGAAATCTGCAACAAATGTCACCCCTACTTTACAGGTAAGCAAAAGCTTGTAGACGCAGGCGGACGCGTAGATAAATTCAAGAAAAAGTACGGTCTTCAATAAGACAAAACAAAGGGAGCAAAATTTGCTCCCTTTTTTATCGTTTATCCCACGTTTTACTTGTAGGAACGCCCAACTGCTTTAGTCGCGCCAACAATACATCTCTATTAGACAAAACAGGTTCAAGCCTGATACGCTCTTTGCCTACGCAAACGAATACCGAGCTATTCGCCCCATACACCCCGTACAGAATTTCATCTACGTCGCTAAGTTGATAAATTCTTACCTTGCGCCAAGAATTTCTAAAAATAAACCTGTCGTCCTCGAGAACAATCTGCCAGTTGAGGCATATGGTTATACTCACCGTTCCCAAGAGCGGAAGCGGTACGAGTCCGAAACCCAGCGCGTTGTCTTGCTTAGACGCTAGCAACCACGCTATCAGCGCGTTTCCGACAAGCTCAATACCGATACATAGCGCGAGAAAGGATTTGGGATATACGATTTTACACAAATTCTTCGCCTCTTTACGCCTTGAAACAAAGTAAATTATACTGAACACTACCAGCCAAAGCGCGTTGAGCGCCAATATCGACTTTATCACTATTGCTATTACTTGATTTTCCGTCATTTTGGTAACAATCACCTTTTTACATCAATTTTGTTCTGCCGAGTTTTGATATAATTTCTTAATCGTTGTCACTTTTCTTTTCTAAAATCGTATTTTATTCATCGGCACATTGGGTTTCATAATCTGCTCGTAAAACGCATCGTTGTTGCGCGTTTGCAAATAACACCTTATTCGTTCGTTTCCTACAAACACCTTGTAGCCAAAGCGGAAAAACTCTATTTTCGTCACCTCTGAATATTTGTAAAAACGCTTGCGATGGAACAAAGCTCTGTAACTGAATCCGTCGTTTTCTACCGTAATTTGCCAAACTATCAATTGCAGCAACAGTATGATATTTGCTACCACGAGCGCTCCGCTGTGGCAAACGAGAGCTACGTATTGCACGTCTGCAAAGGGACTTTCCAACAGCGGAACAAAACAAGCGACTACTACGCCGAAAAACGACAACGAAACGGCTACGTTGAGAGAGTACAGCATGACAATGCAGTCGAAAAGTATCACAAATATTTCGATACATAAGACAATCCACACCGTATCATTCATACCGATACGGGTTGCTACCACAACGGTTGCTATTGTCATTGCTATAGTTAAGATAGGCACGATAAGTAGATATTCTTTGAATTTAACCGTAAATCTTACCATACGTTTTACTCCTACAACAAATACAACTCGTCCCAAATTTCGAGCAAAGTTTTGCCGCAGATATTATCGTGATTAGCGCGAATAAAATATCATTTTTCACGGACAAAAGTTATCATTATTACAGGGCTCCAGCCGCCGTGGTAGTAGGTTGTGGACACCACTTCCCAACCCTGCTGAGCCATTTCATTCATTACACCTTCAACAAGGTGTTTTTTTGTATCTACAACTTTGTACTCTTTCATTGTAATCAACTCCTTTTTGTTAATACTTGAAATTTTTTGTACTTGTTTCACCAACTAAGCGCACTCGCCCTAACTTGCCACACTGGCGAGGTGCGACGAGGTGTTACGGTTGAATGGGGAAAAATACGTTTGCGCCGTCGGTAATAACGTCGGGCAGTTCGCCGTCCCATTTTTCAAGGTAAGCTATGTACTTGAGATAATCGGAAATAAGGTTGATTTCCTCTTCACTCTTGCCTGTGAAATCAATCGAATACAGCACGCCGTCCTCTGTTTCCGTTTCGATGATGTCAAAGCCAAGCATACGCGCCACCTCAATGGACTTTACCTTGATTGCGTTCGCCTCTGCCTCTGCCGCAATACGCACTGCCTCTGCGTCGCCTTGAGCGCGAGCAATTCTTGCCTCGGCTTCAAGCTTTGCCACCTCGAGCTCTTTCTCCGCTTCGATGATAGCTTTTTGCTTTTCGTATTCTGCCTTGAGCTGTTGTTGCTCGGCAATCATTTTCTCTTCTACCGTTGCTTCAAAGGCGTCGGAAAAATCGATATTTGTGATAACTACGGCGACAATATCTACATAGTAATTGTCTTCAACCGTCTCTCTTATCATCAATTCCACGTCGGGGCTGACGGATGCGCGCGTTTCGATGATGTTCATTGCCGACTTCTTGGACAGAACCGTCTTGACGTTGCTTTCGGACACCGAACGCACCTTTTCCGTCAGGCGTTCGAGGGTGTTGTAGTTGTTGTCAATGTCAATAGCTTTGTCCTTTTGAATTTGAAACTGCACAATCAACGTTACGTCCATCGTCTGCGCGTCGGACGAGTAGCACATCGTCCTGATTTGCTCCTGTTGCACGGTTGTGTCAATAATGTCGTATTCACGGGTGAGCCAGAAGTCAAGATAGGTTCCCGGAGCGCGAACGTACTCTGCTTTTCCAAGCACCTTTACCACAGCGACTTGACCGGGTTCTACCGTGTGAACGCTAAACGGCAACAGCATAAACACTGCAAACGCAACGCACGCAACGCTCACGCACACGGTGAAAAGCTTTTTGTTGTGGCGCTTTTTCGTGCGGAAAAGTACCGCGCCCACAACACAGCCTGCTACTACTGCTACCAAAATCAATGCCAAAATTACTCCAATCATTTTGTACCTCCTTTGCAAACCTTACGTTTGCCAATAAATTATGCGCAAAATGGTTGTCTTGTTCACGGAGCAAGTCGGACGGCTAAAACTGACGCCGAAACAAAAGAAAAACCCACACGGAACGTTCCGTATGAGTCTCATTTTTTAATACTTTTCCGAACTCGCAAACGAGCTGTCTTGACGAAAAAGTAACGAACAGGCGCAAATTACTCCCTCATATATATGGGTTGTTCTCACAACCTTTTTGTGATTATATTGTACCAAATTTTGACTGATTTTGTCAATATTTCCGACACCGATTTTTTCATAAAATCGGCTTTATGCTACCCTAAAACAAAATTTATAATCATCCAAAAATGATGAAATCCGCGTCTTTCCCGATTTCAATAGTACCTATGCGGTCGCTTAAACCCACAAGTTTGGCAGGGTTTACCGTCCACAGCTTGATCGCCTCGTTGAGTGGCAATCCCGTAAAGGTCACTACGTTGGCAAGTCCTTGATATGCGTCCAAAGTGCTGCCTGCGCGAGTGTTCGTGCCTGCAAGTTTAGCGTCGCCGTTGACAACCTGAACGCGTTGATTAGCCAAAATATACACTCCGTCGGGCATACCCGTTGCCATCATGCTGTCGGTGACACCGACAACCTTGTTGACACCCTTGGTCTTGATGAGCAGTCGTAAAACGTCCTTGTCTACGTGCTTGCCGTCGCAAATAACCTCGCAAAATGCGTCGGAAAGCATAGCCGAACCCACCACGTTGAGGTTGCGCCTGTCTAAGCCGCTCATTGCGTTACCGAAATGCGTAAAGGACTTTGCGCCCGCCTTGAGCGCTTTTTCTACCGTTTCGCCGTCCGCGCCGCTGTGACCGAGGGACACCACTACCTTGCTGTCGCTAACTTCCGAAATGAACGCCAACGCATGCGGCAGCTCGGGAGCAACGGTAACGAGCTTGATTTTGCCCTCTGCCGCCTTTTGATAGGTCAAAAACTTGTCCATACTGGGTTTTTGCAGATATTCCACAGGCATTGCGCCACAGTACTCCTTGGAAAGGAAGGGACCTTCAAGGTGAATCCCCTTGATTTCGGGGTAGTCCTTGGCTAACTCTGCTATCAATGCCAGTTGGCGGCATATATTTTCGTCGCTGTCCGTCATGACGGTTGGGAACACAGTTCCTACGCCGTGGGCAACGTAAAATTCCATTATTTTCTTCATTCCGTCCAAATCGGCGGTGTTGAAGTCGTAACCGTTGGCGCCGTGGGTGTGAACGTCCACAAGCGCGGGCAAAATGTAGCGATGAGCGCAATCCACAACTTCCGTTTCATCGTCGGGAACGACGTCGGGCGATATTTCGATAATCCGTCCGTGATTTGCCACAATGTCCGTCTTAACAAGCTTGCCGTTAATCAAGGCGTGTCCGTTTTTGTATAAAATCATAATAAACCTCTGTAAAATATTGTAACATATCGCTAAAAATCGGTCAACAAACAATAGCGCGCCAATTAAAACCCTACGAGTACGCCTCTTAAGCAACTAATCACACAAATTTCCGTAAAGACTGTTGGCAAATGGCTTTTTAGTTGGTATAATAATAGCAACAAACTTTAAAACCTTGCAAAAGGAGGACAAAATGGCAGAAGTCATTATTTCCACTGCCAATCTTACCAAAACCTACGGCAACGTTAAAGCCGTGGACGGTGTAACCTTAGAAATACACCGTGGCGACATAGTTGGACTTGTTGGTAAAAACGGCGCGGGAAAAACAACTCTAATACGCATACTCACAGGACTTGTCAAGCCCACTTCGGGAACTGTCGAGGTGCTGCCCAACGTTAAGCGCGACAGCACAAGTCTTGCGGCAATAGTTGAGCAGCCGTCACTGTACAGCAACATGACTGCATTGGACAACCTGATTGCTCAAAGCAAGCTGTTGGGGCTTGAGGTGGACGAACCGTACTTGCATGAAACCCTGTGGCTTGTCGGGTTAGACCCCACGTCCAGCCAAAAAGCGGGCGACTACTCTCTCGGAATGAAACAACGCCTTGCCCTTGCCATGACGCTTGTAGGCAGACCCGAGGTGCTGATTCTGGACGAACCGACAAACGGACTTGACCCCGAGGGTATAAAAAGCATTCGCGAGTTGCTTGTCAATCTCAACCGAGAACACGGCGTAACGATACTCGTTTCCAGCCACATTCTGTCCGAGCTTGGCAAATTTGCAACAGTTTACTACATTATTAACAACGGCAAGCTGTTGAAACGCGTAACTTCCGAAGAATTGGATCAATTCGGCGAAAAGAGAATTCGTTTAACCGTAGACAAGACGGGCGTCGCAAAGGAAGTTTTGTCGAAATTCGGACGCGCGGAAATTGTAGCGAGCACTCAAGTGGAGCTGTACGCAGACGTCGCGCCTACCGAAGTTCTGCTCGCGCTTGCGCAGGCGGAAGTAAAGGTGATTGCAATAACTCAGGCTACCGACGCTTTGGAAGAATACTACATACGGGTTTTGCGCGAAAGCGAGCAACCGCTTGACGACCCATTTGGAGGCGCAAGATGATTAGTATACTGCAAACGGAGTTCTTCCGTCTCAAAAAAAGTAAACTGTTTTGGATCCTCTTGGCAGTAACCGCCGTTTTACCTCTTATTTCCGCGCTACTAAACCTCGGCTTATTTATGCTTGCGGAAGGCACCTATGAAATCGAGGGCATAGAGGTAAACATGTGGGAGCTTTTGCGCAGCTCAGACATGCTGGGCTCGGGCTTGGCAGGTTTGACAAGCTTTATGGGAGACTCGTTTATAGCGCTTATTTGCACGAGCATATTCCTAAGCAAAGAATTTAGCGGTGGCACCTTCCGCAACATGCTGCTTGCCAACAAAAGCCGTCGCGAGCTGTACCTGTCCTACCTCACTGTGGCAATTGTAATCGGCGCAGCGTTCCTTGGCGCGTCTTTTGTGAGCACTTTCGTATTCTGGTCGGCGATATTCGGCTTTGGCGGGCTGTCGGCAACCACGGTTATTACCGCCTGCTTAATTACGATCGGAATGGGCTTGGTGTCAACGATATTCGTACAAACTATGATGTGTATGTTTATGTTCGGCACACGAAAGCTGGCTGTTGCCCTTGTTTGCCCGCTTGTGATTGCCATAATTGCGCCGTCGATACTCTTTTCCTTCGTTGATACGCTAACCGTGTTTGGCGTGATAAGCGAGGCGGACTTGAGTTGGATACCCCTTTACAACGCGGGATTGTTGACATCCGTCACCGACGTGGACGGCGCGCTAATCGGCAAAATATTGATGTACAACGTACCGCTTTCCGTATTCTTCGGCTTCATGGGCTGGGTAAGATTCAGAAAAGCAGACTTGAAATAGCGATACACTCTCGCCTCTGCCTAAGCTGTAGATAAGGCTTGAAATGCAAAAAGGTAGTAACCTTTATTGTTACTACCTTTTTTCTTTTTGCAATTATTACTTATTTGTAATTCCCAAATGTTCCAAAATTTCTTTGTAGGCTGCGTCGTTTTCTATTTCGGCGGCGGAGACTTTGTTGGCTCCAACGTCGGAAACTGCCTTGTATACGCTGTCGTTGAACGCTGCTCCAAACGCCGTGAGCGCCCCACCCGTCGCAACGTACACGTTACCGCTAAAATTGCCGTTTTCCGCGTCAGCTACCGTTGCAAGATAGATATTGTTGCCTACAACGCCTGCAATTGCGCCAACGTAGTCCGCATTTGTCTGCAAATTGCCCGTGAAGTAGCAAGAAATGACTGCGCCGCCAAAATACTGCGATTCTTCTGTTCCGTAGATAGTTGCCATCTTCTCGTCCACGTAAGCCACAATGCCGCCGACTGCTGCAAATGTCGTAGAGGAGGTTTTCGTCACCTTTATTTCACAAGAAGCAATGCAATTTACTACCGTTCCGTTGTACAGCCACGAATGTCCTTCGTATGTTTCCGAGTAGTTCATGAAATAGCCCCATATGCCACCTGCGTAGCACACGTTGCCCGCTGCCTCTATTGTTCCTGTTGATAGGCACTCCGAAACCACCATGCTGAAGGTGCTTACTATACCGCCTGCGCGCGCCTCGCGTTGACCTTGTGATGATATTTCGCCATTGTTGACAGATAGCAAAACCCTACCGAATGAAAAGTTGACTATACCTGCCGCTTCGACAATATTTGAACCGTTAGCACTAACTGCGCCGTTGTTCTCACAGTACTGCACGTACGACGTCGAGTGCGCATCCATGGGGATACTTTCGTAAGCTATACCGGCAGCATGCGCAACAGGAAAATTCTCTTGCACGGTAGTCGCAGTTGATTGCGAACTAATTGCGCCGTTGTTTTGACAATTGTCAACCACGTAGTAGTTTATCAGAACAATGCCTGCAGCGATGGGGCTCCACTCGTCAACGTCGGTGTGTTGTGTGATATTGGCGTTGTTTATATTTCCACGCAACAAGTAATTGTTTTCCGCGCATATGCCTGCCAAGTCGAACGTGTCGGCTGAAAATGCTCCGTTTGTTTGACAGTCCTCCACAAAAGCTGCGTTATGACCGACAATTCCGCCAAAAGCTGCGTCCACCTGCGCTTGACCCTGCAACGTCAAAACATCGAAATTGGCAACGCAATTATGCACGGAAGCGTAGTAGGCTTTGCCTCCTACCGTGGTCTTATTGTTGTTGGCAACAATACCACCGCAATACAACGTTTGTACTTCCGTTTGCTCCTCTTCGTCCGACTCTTGTTCCGCTACAATTGCCGACAGTTTGCCCTTCGCATTGAGGACTGTGTTTGTGATGGCGCCGTAGTTGTTCACCGCGACAAAACCAATAGCTTTGTCCGTTTCCATGTCCACCGTGGCGTTTACAGTCACGTTGTCCACCGTTGCGCCCAAAGCCACTTTTTCCGCCAAGGGTGAACCGTCCGTTTCAAAAATTATATCTTCAAGCGTGCCGTTGACAGTTCCAAACAAACTGCCGCCTTGTACCGTTACGGTGTGACCGTTTCCGATAATCTTGCAGTTCATATTCTCTGCAAAGAAGCGCTGCGACACCGTAACGTCGTTAGCGAGGGAGTAGGTTTTGTCAGACTTGAACCTTATTTGCCACCAATGTGTGACGTTTAACACACCGTTGTCCTCAATAAAGGGCGAAATGGCATTTATTGCGAAGGGCATACCTGCAAGTAGCGCTACGCACAGTAAAATACACACTGCCCTCATTAACCATTGCAGTTTTTCCGCGCGCGTTAGGGGACGACGTTGTAAAACTACCGTGTTACGGACAAATTGCGCCTGCAAGCCCCACTTGACGTAGTAGATATTTGTAAGTCGCTGCTTGACGGGTGGGGTTACGTGAGCTTGCGCAAACACCCGCTTGAGCCTTGCGTCACGGTTGATCAAGAGCAGCATTTCCACAGGCGACACCGTTTCGTTCAAGTAAAAGCGTAGACACTTGCCAGCAACGCTACGGAATTTGGCGGCAAGTTCCATCGGTTCCCCTACGTCCTTCCAAGAGTTGTGTTTCAAGAACTTCTTTTCGTAGGCGTGAAGTAGCCGCCTTGAATTGTACATATACATCACAGAAAGTACGGGGAATCTGCCCAAGCGCAAAGGACCGCAGTTGGATTGCTCCATGCAGCTACTAAATTCCTTCAAATTATCATTTTTTAACGCTTGAAATAATTTTTCAACAAATTCCATATCGTACTACAAATGGCAAGGGTGTTTCACTATTTCTTGATTTTAACTTTCCTGTCCGCCGCCCACTTGTCGAAGGCGTCGAAAATGTATTCCTCGTTTACGCTGCCGCTTTCTACCGCTTTGCGTAAAAGTACCGAGGTTTCGGCAAACATTGCGGTAAGTTCGCCTACAGCCTTGCCCTGCTCGCCCACGACAATTGCAAGCGCCTCGTTTTCGCGGCGAATAGCCTCGATTTTGTCGGCGTTTTGCTGCAACACGGAAGCAATGTCCCTGTTGATAAATTCGCTGATTTTTTCCACGTTTTTGTTGTACGTGTCCAGTGAGCGTTGCAACTCCTTTACGTTGTAGGAAGCGCGCTTTTCCTCCACCAGTTCTTCGAGTCTGCCCATGATTTGCTCGGCAGTTTTCTCGATTTGGTCAATGGTGTCAAGCTTTGCGGCAATGTCGCCGAAGCGCTTGGTCATGTCCGTAACCGCGCGGGAATACTTTTCGCCCGAATCGGCGTAGTCCTCTATTCTTCTCGTCAGTTCCTGACCGCTCTTTGCCTGTTGAGCAAGCGTGGAATGTATTTTTTCCAGTTGACTGCCTGCGTTACCCGACAAACTCTTGGTAAGATTGTCCAAATCTTCGCGAATTGCGCCGTAGGTTTCGGCAAGGGAATGCAAGCTTTCCTGCAACGGAGTCAAAACGTTGCGATAAGCGGAAAAACTGTCAATTAGTTGCTTGATATCGTTGATTTCACTCATTGTTTACCTCTGAATATTCGGTTGATTTGCCTTTGTTCGGTAATTACTGCTTTGTAGTCGTTTTGTACTGTCTCAATGATTAGTTTCTTAGCCAAATCGTTGTCCGTAACCAACGGGAAAAACTTGACTATGTCTACGTCCAGTACGCCACCGCCCTGTTTGCATGCGTCCATGAGGGGGAATAGCTGTTCGTCGCCGGAAATTGTGAACATTTCACGCGCCTGCGCGTCCATGCCGCGTTTCCAGTATTCCGCGCCCGCGTCGCGATACCTGCCGTAGCGTAGAAATTCACTGTGCACGTAAATAAACGCAAGTTGCTGTTCGCGAAGCTCGTCGGTGGACAAACGGTCTGCGGCAAAGCGGGCGTTTTCGTACTGTTCCAGCGCGCAGAACTTCTCGATACGCTCGATTAGTTCCTCGTCGTCCAACTCAATCTTGCCGACGACGTCGCTAAGAGCTGCAAGCGCGTTTTGCTTGTTTTTGCGCTCGAAACACTGGTTAAACATGCCTTCAAACATGTTAGGATACACGTTTTCCGCAACAAACAAATACCGCTTTGCGCGAGATACGCCTACGTAAAACAGGTTGAAATAGTAACGGTACACCGAGTTTTCGTCGGCGGTTTTGCGGTTGAGCGTCATATTTTCAAGGTAGTTCCACTTGTCGATGTTGTCGCTTAGCACGTCAACAAGCACTACTACGTCGCGCTCCAATCCCTTGGCTTCGGCAACGGTGAGAATTTCCGTTTTGCCGAGTTTGGGACGCAACTGTTCCTTTTTCTTTTGCGATGCAACTACCACCGTTACGTTTTCGAACTTTCTGTCGGCAAGGTTATCTGCAAAATTGTTGTCTTTTACAAATACCGCCGCCGTGGGCATTGAGGAATGAACACTCTCGCCGCGCAACACGAAGCTGTGAGTACCGAAACGCTGTCTGTTAAGTTCGCCAAGCTTGTCGGCAATGTTTTCGATAGTTTGCGTGCTGCGGTAGTTGTGTTTCAGTTCGGTTACGTTTGTCACGTCGCCGTACATCAGCCGCTTGATATACCCGAAATTGAAGTAGGACGGGTTTATCATTTGCAGCGCGTCGCCCACGCAAAACAGCTTGCGACTCAACTTCTTGATAAGACACAAATTGACTTGCGTGAAGTCCTGCGCCTCGTCCACAATTCCCACCGAGTACAGCGGCTCGTCAATTACACCAAGCAGCTCGCGGCTCATAAAATTGTTGTCAGTTAGGTTGTTTTTGGCAAGGAAAGCGTTGTAGTCGCACGCCACGTTGTAGATGACGTCACACTCCGCGCGCGAAAAGCTTTCTCTGCGAGCGTTGATATATTCCTCGCGCGTCATCATCTCGCGGGGTTCGTCAAGCTCGTATTTGCCGAACACCATACCGTAGATTTCCTTGTAGACGATTTCCGTAGCGATATTTTTGATTTTGTCCAACGCCCCGCTCATACGGTTTTGGGCAAGGTATTCGTTCAAAAATTCGCTTTCGTGTACGATTCGTTTGGGAGAGAAAAACTGTGAATATACGTCTTCTATCAACAGATAGTCAACCTTTTCCCGCAGAAATGCCGAAATACGCTTCAATGACTCAACAATCTTGCCGTCATCGTCTGTATCGAACAGTATTCCCAGCTTGTTTTCCACCGCGCGTTTGTGATTTTCGTCAATGAAAACGACCTTGCCGCGCTCGTAGTAGGATACAAATTCCTCGATGTTGCGCAAAAATTGCGAAACACGGTTTTGAGTTTCCGAAAGTAACGCGCGGGAAAATGTTGTGTACAACACCTTACCGCGATAGTTACGGCAAGCGCAGTAAACGATCTTTTCCACGCAAACGTTGGTTTTGCCGCTACCTGCAACGCCCTGTACCAGCATGTTGGAGTTTTCCGTTTCCACAATTTTGCGTTGAGTTTCGTTGAGCAACGGGAAATTCATCGCGCCGCTGCTACTTACGAGGTAGATTTTGGCAAATTCCTCCTCGGGCGCCACTTCCGACGCCTCGCGCAGAGTAACCGTCGCGTGTGGGTGACTAAGTAAGTACTCCGCTAACCTGCGGTCTACGCCGCCGTCGTAGGTTTCGGTGGAAATAAACTTGTAAAACACCAAGTCGCCGCGACGTAAACGGGTGTCGTTCGGGTTTTGGCGGAAAAACAGGGTGTAAGCCTTGTCTTCCGTTTCCGCAGCAATACAGTTGCCCTCGGGCGCGGAAAAATCCGCGTAAAAAATGCTCTCCGCCACGCGCGACACGAAGGCGTCGATTGCCACCACCTTGCGCGTGAGGGCTACGAAGCCCTCCGTCTTGTACACGCGGCGGCTACCTGAAAGGAGCATTTTGTCCGTATTGAGAGTGAGTTGTTGCGGGTTAATCAAACTGGGTATTTCCTTCTTGTTTATAGTTTACAGCCCCTTGCGCAGGGGCGCCTTTTTATAAGGACTTGGAAGTTAATAAAGCATTTATATACGTTGAAAATTGTTCTTGAGTGGGGTTACCCTTCAAGCCGTTGGTTTTGTCCACAAACTCGCCGTTTGCGGTGAAATTGAGCGTAGATACGCGTTTAAACTGCCTTTTTACGTCGGCATCAATGCGTTTCTTTTCCAATTCGGCGTTTTGCTCCGTTAAGCGTTTTTCAAGAGTTTCCATTGCCCGACGCTTGTTACTTAGTTGCGAACGTTCGTCCTGACACACTACCACCGTGCCTGTCGGCAGGTGGGTTACGCGCACTGCCGTTTCCACCTTGTTGACGTTTTGCCCGCCTGCGCCGCCACTGTGGAACAGGTCTATTTTTACGTCCTTTTCGTCCAGGGTTACGCGGCTTTCCGCAGGGGTTACCGCAAGCGCTACTTCCGCGGAAGTGTTGAGCACCTTGTGAACTCCGCTAAGTACGCCGATTCGCGACAACGCGTTGCGGCCTGTTGCGGTGAAAGATATTTCCGAGGCTTCGGTTCTTTTCCTTTCGACGCGTACGTCACGAACGGTTGCGCCGTGGGTGAGCAAATCCTGCTTGATTAGTTCGAACAACCCTTCGCATTGTAGAGCAGCGCCGTCTCTACTTAGTATTCGACAAAATACCGATTCCGAAACGCCGTTGCAACCGAGTTCTTCCGCTATGCTGTCCGCAAGCCACAGGGCGTTTATGCGCAGTTCGGCAATTTCCTCTACGGCAAGAGTTTTTTCCTCGTCGGAAAGTTGCGACATTACCTCTGCCAAATCTTCCTGCGCTTTAACGTCGTGTTTCAACTGTTCAAGTTTGGCGCCTAAACGTTGCAAGCCGTTGTATTTGTTGAGAATGGACAAATAGTACGCTTTGTCCGCCTGCACCTCGGGATATTCCAACAGTTCTTGCGTTTTGGGAAGGTCAACGAGAACCTTTTCACACGCCTCGATAATTTGCAAATACGATTGTTGCATAATGCTCCTTAGTTATTGTTCAGCATAACAAATTCCAATGCAAAAGTCAAGTGAATGGGATTTTTGCAATTTGTTTTACAACCCCATTAAAACAAAACAACGAGAGCAAGCTCTCGTTGTTTTTTGTTAGTATTGTTTAACACTTAGTGTTAGTTAATTGTAATTGCAGTTAATCCACCTGTTGTGTCAAACGTGAACACGAACGTGCATGAGGTTGGAGTGCTGCTACTGTTGTAACCTAATTGACACGTACCGGAATCTCCAATCCACTTGTTGCTTGAGTTAGACCAACTCGTCGAGAATTTGTTACCTGAGATTGATACAACACTTTGTGAAACACCATCAGAGTACCAAGACCAGTTCCCGCCATCTTTTTGCGTAATAAATCCGATTTTACCCCAAGCTGTATAGCCAGAGAAGTTGGCATTACTGATTGTGATAGACAAGTTACCAGCGGAGGGGTCAAGGGTTGCAGTTGCTGAACCATAATAGTTTTCGGAAGTACTCCAGTTAGAAGTACCATCACCAACGATAGCAACAGTCATTTCAAACGTGTCTGATGAAGTGATTTCACCTACCCATTCGAACTTAACAGAAGGTTGAGTTCCGGATATATCGAGAGAAACGTTGTAAAGACCAGTCTTAGAAACAGTGAAGTTTCCGTTCGTTCCACCTCTTACGCCACTTGCATTATCGGAATTACTGTCAAGATAACCGCCGCTGCGGATTACACTTGTCCAGTCGCTACCAAGGCCTTCGTAAAGAACTACGATTGCTTTACCAGCAGTAAGTTGTACTTCAGACCAAGTGTAAAGTTGAACATTTACCGAACTTGAAGTGGATGCAGGACCTGAACAGTCGTCATACGACCAGTCAATGTCAAGATAGAATTTTGTAGCGTAGAAGGTTACTGCTTTGAGGCTACTCTCAACGTTGTAACCGTCATCGTTTACGTCGATAGAAATTGCCTTGACGTAGATTGTTCCGAACATCTTAGCAGTGATAACGCCTGTTGCGGAGTCAATTGAGAAAGCAACCGTACCGGAATCGTGATTGATAAGGATTGTTCCCAAATCTTTACCGTCAGCATCTACAAGCGCGTAGGTTACGCCGGGGATGTCACCGTCAGCTTTTGCAGAAACGGTACCGGTTCCGTCAACGAGATTGAACGTGTAGTCGCCAGTCTGCTCCCAAGTAACTTCAGTAACGTGATTTGCGTCTGCTCCCTCGGGCATCAACGTGATGTCATAAGTTGCAGTTACAGTGAAGCTGCCGACTTTGATCGTTACAGTTACTGTTACTGTAACTGACTGGTCACCGCTGAAGCTTACCAACTTCATCGCATAGCTTCTGTTCTCGTTGCTTTCGGTAAGAACGAGGTCAATGCCGTCGTGACTGCTTACCGACCAAACAATGTTGTCAGCATCCGCTTTTGCGCCGCTGGGGCTAATTGTCAGAGTGAAGTTAGCTGTGTCCACCTCGTCACCTGCAGTCAAGCTTACGTTGTCAGATGTTACTTGCGCGCTTGTGGGAGCAATCCAATTGCCTACGATAGTCCAACTTGCTTTGTTGCCTGTGAGTTTAAGCGTGACTGTGTAGTTACCTGTGACACCGAGCTTGATGTTGTTAGGAGCGTCGTAAGTAATACTGTAGGTGGAAGCGCTGCTTGACGTAGCCGTGTAGTAATCACTTGTGAGTGCGCCGCCATCCCAGCCACCCTTGGGTTGAATGTAGAACTTGTCGCCTGCATTAAAGTCGCGAGTGAGAGACCAAGTGCCGTCGCCGTTATCCGTCAGAAGCAGATTTGCTGCCTCTACGGTATCTTTGTCCGCTGTGGCAGGCCAGTTGTTCATGCTGCCAGAGAGCCAGAAGTACTCGGATTCTACGCCAACGGTGAGAGACAGACTGACGGATTTGCTGCCGTAAGATACGGATACCGTGATAGTTGCTGTACCAAAGCCTGCGCTTGTTACCGTGAAGGTATTGCCTGTTGATGATTTTTCGACTGCTACTGTAGCTGATGCGTTGGAAGAAACACTAAAGCTAAGAGTTTCACTTCCGCTGTAAATAATACTTACTGTTCTTACAGTGCCAAGCTCTAACAACGTGAGTTCTTCGTAGTCGAGAGAAGGTACGGGTTCTTGTTCGCTTACAGTGATACTGCACTCTGCATAGATTGCGCCGTCGCCGTAGGTTGAAGTAACCGTGAGTTTTGTAGAGCCTGCCGCTACCGCAGTGACTGTGATTGTGCTGCCACTGATTTGCCAGCTTACAATACCGCTGTTGGTAGCAGAAATCGTAAATTCGGTGTCCGTTGTGTCGGTGGGATTGAAAACTACCGTGATGTCGCGGGTGGAACCCAATCCGTAGATAGTAGCGCTGTTAACGGACAAGCTGATGGATTCAACGTGTTTAGCAACCGTTACGGGAATTTCTACTGAAGGCAAATTGCCAACCTTTACGGTGATTGTGGTCTTGCCGCCGGCAACTGCCGTTACGTGACCTGTGCTGCTGTCAACCGTTACAACGCTTGTGTCGTTGGACGTGAACAAAACCGTTGCTGTTGCGCCTGCAGGTAAAATGGTTACTGCCAAATCAGCTTCGCCGCCGTTTTCCAATTCCAAGCTTTCCGGATTTACGGTGAAGCTTTCGGCTGCAAGAGGATTTACCGTGATAGTGAAATTGTCGCTTTCCACTTCGGGATTGCTGTGAGACACAACCTTGATTGTGACCGTTCCTGCCTTGACGCCTGTAACCTTAAGTCCGCCATCGACGATTTCAATAGTTACTACGTCTTTGTCGCCTTCGACAACTTCCCAAGTGAAAGTCTTATCGGTTGCCTCGTCGGGGTATACCGTAACATCGACTGTTTGCTCTTCGCCTACCATGATTGTGAGACTTGAGTCGTCAAACCAAATGTCTTCCACGTCAACAGTGGGGTCTGATGCTGCGCTAACGTGTACGTTGCAGGTTGCCTCAAAGTTGCCGTCCTCGGTTTTAACTGTGATGACTGTGTCGCCTTCAGCAACTGCGTGAACCTTACCGTTGTTGTCTACTGTTGCAACGCCGGGAACACTGGAACTCCAAGAAACGTTTTTGTTGGTTGCGTTTGCGGGAGCTACAACTGCCGTCAAGGTTACGTCAGCGTCGCCAACTGTCATGCGAACGTTGCTTTCTTCAATGGTTACACCTGTTACGGCAACGGGACCGCTTTGAGCGGGATTGACCGTTACTTCGCAAGTGTCGGTGTGATTGCCGTCAACCGTCGTAACGGTGATTGTTGCAGTACCTTCAGCTACGGGTGTTACTACGCCGTTAGCTACCGTTGCGATTTCTTCGTGATTAGAACTCCAAGTAACGTTTTTGTTAGTTGCATTTGCGGGAGCTACCGTTGCCGTCAAGGTGCCGGTTGCGCCGCCAGCTGTCAAAACGAGAGTCTTGGGACTCAAGCTTACGCCTGTTACGGCAACAGGACCGCTTTGAGCGGGGGTAAACCTGTAACTCAGCTCGCCATTGCCTAAATCAATGTTAAGCTCATACTTGCCGGTTGCGCCAACAACGACTTTGCCGCTTACGAGGCTGAGGTTGCCGCTACCGAAGATGCTCTTGACAAGGTTGTCGGTTGAACCTGCTTGGTAGATGGCAAATTGGTCACCCTCTTCCAAATCTACCGTGAGGTTGTAGGTGCCGTCGCCGTCAACCGTGAACTTCACGCTATCGGGAACTGCGTCACCCTTGTCGTAGGTAGTCCAACCGTCGGACTGCGTAGACAGGTAGTACGTACTTTGTTTGTTGCAGGCTGCGATAACGGTAGTTGCCAACATACACAGCACTACCAACACAGCTATTGCAACGAGCTTAAAAGTGCGTTTTTTCATAGTTTCCTCCTTAAAAATTTTTAATCTTTGTTTTTCTATTGTACCTTCGCCCCGTTTTGCCGAGGCGAAGGTTATTTCTATTACATTGTATTACAACAGGGGTCTATTGTCAAATTTACCCAATTTCGCCCAATTGGACTAATTGTTGTCGAAGTAGAATTGACAGTTGTCAATGTTACCCCAAGGACCGTTACCTGACACTTCCGCGTAGACGGAAATACCTACTTCGATAGACTTGACTTTGCTCAAATCGTCGATGCTGACGGATGCGGACGTCGTTTGCCAATCTAACCAGCCCGTAAGTTGTACTACGTTACCGCTAACTGTAAAATCGCTTGTTCCGTCGTTGTAGGTTACCTTGATGTAAGCGTGAATGTCCATGTTGCTACCGTCGCCACCCATGATGTCGAAACGGCAAGAGTATTTGCCTGCGCCGTACGTGGTGAGTTTACTCAAATCCACCGTTTGCGAAAGCGTAAAGTTGACTTTGCCGCTGTCCCAGAAGTGGAAGGATTGGCTACCCATACGAGCGTTACCGCTGTCGGTGCTGACGTACAGCTGCAATGCCGACGTCGCCTTGGTGTAGTCGAGTTTCCAATCACCCAGACCGCTAGTTTGAATAAAGTTGTCTGTTGCGCCGTAGCCCGTGATGTCTTCATCCGCCTCGAAGCTGCCGCCTGTTAGCAGGTTGGGGTTCAAAATCCACAAAGTGTAGTAGCACGTTCCGCCGTAATCTAAGCTGTAGCCTTCGATTTCATATTTGCCCGGCGTTTGCAAATAGGCTTCCAATTGCTCTGCGGTCACAACCCATCTTACGGATATTGCAACGTGAGAACCGTCGGACAGATACGCCCAAGCTGTTGTGGGCAATACAATCGTGCCGGTGTTGACTGTGTAGTAGCCTTCCTGCTTGTCGTAGGAGTCGGCAACAACTTCCATCGTTTCGTTGCCGATACGGGCAAGCGCAAATACCTTCAACGATTCAAGCGGAGTACCGTCGGAACGGAAGAACGCTTGGTTGTCAATTACGCAGCCGCCCCAACCGCCTTGACTGGGAGCGGATTTGTCGTATTCGTTAGCGTAGTAGTTTGCCCAACCGCAGCCGTATTTCAGGCACAGTGCTGCATTTTCCGAACCGCTGCTGCTTGTGCTTGCGGCAATCCAAGTGCCTTCCCAGTAGCATACGCCCAAGCCCCACTCGCCAAGTCCTGCAACGGTGTCGATGACCGCGCGGACGGAGTTGGCTTGACCTTGTACCGACAAGGGGTAATCCACAGCCGTAATAGCAGTGTTACCGCAGCCGTCGAAGTCTGCATTGGTAAATCCGTAGGAGGTTTCCAGTACCATTACTTCCTTGTTGTAGGATTCTCTAACTGACGAAAGCTGTTCAGCAAGGTTGCTGAGCGTGCCGTGCCAGAAGGGGTAGTAGGAAGTACCGAACACGTCGTAGTCTACGGTGCGAATGTTGTAGGCTTTGGATGAGTAGTTCTTGTTTTGAGGATCGGTGAAGTGCACCGCTACCTTTGCGCCGCCGTTTGCTACCGTTCCGGTAACCGCGCGTACCGCCTTGGAGCCTGCGTTCATGTACTGACTGATGACGTTCCAGTCGGTGGAGCCTGCCAAACCGGTTGTAGTTTCGTTACCGATTTGTACCATTGTAATCTTGACGCCTGTATTCTTGATTTGCGTCAGACAGTCGGTGGTAAAGGATTCGATTGCGCTTGTTACCTGACTTGTTGTGTAGCTCGCCCAAGCCTTGGGGATTGTGTACTTGCCGGGGTCTGCCCAGAAGTCGGAATAGTGGAAGTCGATAATAACGCCAAGACCTGCATCTGCGCAACGCTTAGCAATTTTAACAGCATTTGCTATGTCGCAATTGCCGCCGCCGTAGGACTTGCCTGCGCCGTACTTGCTGCTGCTGTCGGTGTAGGGGTTGTTCCAGATACGGATACGAATGTCGGTGATACCGTTGTCTCTTAGAATCTCGAATACGTCCTGTGTTTTACCTGCAAAGTTTTTGTAGGTAACGCCTGCATCTTCGAGAGAGGGAACTGCCGACGCGTCCATACCCATGATGAAGTCTATCGTACGCGTGGACAAGCTTGATACCTTCTTGACGTAGAGGTCGTCAGAAGAGAGTTTTACGGTGACGGAGCAGGTTGCTGATTTGCCGTCTGCCGAGGTTGCAGTGACTGTTGCAGTACCGTATCCGATTGCTGTCACTACGCCGTTTTCTACCGTTACTACGCTGTCATCGCTCGTCGTCCAATTAACTGACGGATTTGCCGTTGACGGTCTTACCGTTGCAGAAAGAGTGGACGTTGCGCCAATGTTGCCAAGAGAAAGAGTAGACGGGCTAATGCTGACTTGACTTGTCGCAGCATAGCTTACCGTAACGTCACACTCGGCTGTTTTGCCGCCGTCGGAAGTGGTAACTGTGATTTTTGCCGAACCGACAGCTACTGCCGTAACCTTACCCGTACCGTCTACAGATGCAACGGAGGGGTTATCGGACGACCAAATTACGTTTTTGTCCGTTGCGTTAGCGGGCAATACCGTTGCCGTCAACGTTTCCGACCTGGTGAAGATGAGAGCCAAAGTATTTTTGTTGAGAGTTACGCCTGTAACCGGAACTTCGTCAGCGGCAGGTTCTTCTACCGTAACTGCGCAGGTTGCGTCAAGTTGACCGTCCGTTGTGACGACGGTGATTGTAGCAGTGCCTTTCACGTGGGCGGTTACAATACCGTTGCTGTCAACTGTGGCAACAGAGTTGTCGCTTGACGACCAGGTGACACTCTTGTCCGTGGCGTCTTCGGGCAATACCGTTGCGGTAAGCTGACTTGTTCTGCCTTCGACAAGAGTGAGCTGAGTAGGAGCGACTGTTACGCTTTCTACGTGCACCGTTGTGTCAGGTGGGTTGTCATCGCCGCTGAAATCGCCCGTAACCGTTACACGGCAGCTTTGCGTTACGCTGCTGTTGCTGTTAGACGTGGCTACGATAAATGCAACACCTGCGCCGACTGCCGTCACAACGCCGTTTTGCACTGTGGCAACTTGGGGAGCAGACGTCGTCCAGCTGAGAGAGGGGTCGGTTGCGTTGGACGGTTCAACCGTGGCTGTAATGGTTCCGATTCTGTTGTCCGCAGTGAGGGGAAGGTCTGCCTTGTCAAATCTAATGTTTGTAACAGCCACCTCTGCTTGGCTGGAATCGTACACCGTTACCGAACAGGTAGTTTCCTTGCTGCCTGCGGACGCCTTGACGGTTGCCGTACCAACAGCTACGCCCTTGACCTTACCGTTGCTGTCAACGGTTGCAATGTTTGCGTCGGACGACTTCCATCTGACCGCTACGCCTACTGCGTCGGCGGGGAAGATGGATGCGTAGAGAGTTACTTCCTCGCCAATGTCAAGCGAGAGAGAGCCTCTGTCCAACTCTATTGCCGAAACTTCGGTAGTTACGCAAGCGGCAAAGGGCAAAAGCATACTTGCCACCAACAAGAGCGAAGCTACCGTCATGATTATCTTGTTGCGTTTCATGTTTTCCTCCAATAAACTTTTATTTTTGGGAATTGTTGATTCTTGTCAATTATTCTGCAAGTGTTTCTGCAGGTTGTTCTTCAGCGGGAGCTTCCTGCTCTACCAAGAGGTTGAGTTGGCTTTCCTCGTTGAAGAAATGCATCACCTTGCCGCGGAAAGTTATGTAGATACGCGCGCCGGCAACCAAGCTTGACACCTGAGCGGCAGTAAGCTGTACCGTAGGAACACGTACAACCAACGGTTCGCCCGTTTCCGTCACTACGTGAAGGTGCAGCTCGCTACCCATCATTTCGTTGACTTGAATTACGCAGGGAATTGCCGCGGGGTTGTTGCGATTTGTCAAAGTGATGTGCTCGGGACGAACGCCAAGTATGATTTTCTGAGATTCGACGCCTTTAGCCGCAAGCAGCTCGCCTTTTTCACCGTCAACGGGGATTTTTACGCCGAAAGGCTCTACGAAATAGCTCTTTTTGTCCTTAGTAAGCTCTGTCGTAAAGGTGTTCATCTTGGGAGCGCCGATAAACTCTGCTACGAACAGGTTTTTGGGCATGTCGAACACTTCCGTGGGAGTACCGACTTGTTGAATGAAGCCGTCCTTCATGATAACGATACGGTCTCCGAGCGTCATTGCTTCCGTTTGGTCGTGCGTGACGTAAATGAAGGTTGTGTCTATCTTTTTGCGTAGAAGTATGATTTCCGCGCGCATTTGGTTACGTAGCTTGGCGTCAAGGTTACTGAGCGGTTCGTCCATCAAAAAGACCTTGGAGTCACGTACCATTGCGCGACCGATTGCAACACGCTGACGCTGTCCGCCTGAAAGCTCGCGGGGGCGACGAAGCAGATATTCGCTGATACCGAGTATTTCCGCCGCTTCCGTTACGCGCCTGTAAATCTCGTCCTCGGGGATTTTGACCATCTTGACGGGCTTTTCTTTCTTCTTTTCTTGCTCGCCTTCCGCTGCCGCAGCTTCTGAATTAGCCTCAGCTGCCACTTCTTCTGCTTGTTCGGTTGCGGGCTTTAAGTCCGTTTCCGGTATACGTTTAAGGCGCAAAGCGAACGCCATGTTCTCAAATACCGTAAGGTGAGGATACAGCGCGTAGTTTTGGAAAACCATCGCTATGTCTCTGTCCTTGGGTTGAAGGTCGTTCACTACTCTGCCGTCAATTTCCACCGTACCGCCGGAAATTTCCTCAAGACCTGCAATCATTCTCAGCGTCGTGGATTTGCCGCAGCCGGAGGGTCCTACGAATACGATAAATTCCTTGTCGGCAATGTCAAGATTGAAATCCTGCACCGCTACCGTGTTTTTTCCATATATTTTCTTTACGTTTGTTAATTTTACTGTTGCCATATTGTATTAGCCTCCTATTTATCCCTTAACGGCGCCGCCGGTTACGCCTGCTACGTAGTACTTTTGCAAACACATGAACAGAACCGTTATCGGTACTGCAACCACTACGCCGCCTGCGCAGAACGTTGTGTAGTACTCGTTTTTCATTGAGTCGGTCAGTAGCCATTGAAGTCCTGCCGCTGCGTTGTAGCCTGCCTCGGCGTTGTTTGCCATGAAGGTTGCCATGACGAAGTCGCCCCAGGGAGCCATGAATCCCATCAAAACCGTGTAAATTATTATCGGCTTAGATAGAGGCAGAATGATTTTGTAGAATATTTGGAAGTTGGTAGCTCCGTCCACACGCGCCGCCTCGTCCAAAGAGTGACTGATTGTGTCGAAGAAACCCTTTGCAATGTAGTAGCCCATACCTGAACTTGCCACGTAGATGAGCATCAAGCCGTAGGGCGCGTTGTCCATGGTGAGGTGACCGTCGTTGAGCCAGGTGTACAGCAAAATGAGCGTTAGGAACCCGGGGAACATACCGAACACGAGCATCATGTTCATCAGGAACTTTCTACCCTTGAAACGGTGACGGGACAAAGCGTAGCTGACAGCCAATATAAACATCGTTTGTACAACCGCCGTCACTAAGCCCATCATGAGGGTGTTTCCAAACCACTTGGGGAAACTCGTTTGCGTAAACAGGCGCACGTAGTTGTCGAAGCCCCATTGTTTGGGAATTATGTAGCCCGCAAGACCGGTGCTTTCCGTACGGAATGACTCGAACACTATTCCGACGAAGGGCAACAACCAAATTATGCTCATTGCAACCAGTATTATGTAAATAAAGGTGTTAGAAATGCGGTTCTTGGCGCGTTGTCCCATGTGAGTTTTTTGCTGTGGCTGAGCGGAGCTGAACGCGCGGCGTTTTGCAACTTCAGCTTCAGCAACCGTAGAGGTTGTTACGGGAGCCTCGATGTCGATGTCGTTAGAGCTTTCCGTGTCGAAATCCACGTCAAATTCCAAAAATTGTTGTTGTTCGTCAAGTACTTGAGGATTAGTCTTTTCTTTTTTCATGAGAAATCATCCTCCCTCTTAGTTGATGGCATCACGCTGAATACGATTAGCGACAGCACCGATACAACGATGAATATCAGTATACCGATGACGGACGCCATCTTGTAGTTAGCCTCGCTACCCGTAGTAATACCGAACAGCCAGGTGATAAGTATCGTCGTGTCGCCTGCAATGTAGCCACCTGCGTCGCCCCAAGCGGGATTACGGGGACCGCCTTGCGTAAGCAGGTAAATAACGTTGAAGTTGTTGATGTTGCCGACGAAGCTTGTCAGTAGATACGGACCTGTTACAAACAGCATGTAGGGCAGCGTAATCTTGGTGAATTGTTGAAACGCGTTAGCGCCGTCAATCCTTGAAGATTCGTACAAATCCTCGGGAATGTTCATGAGAATACCTGTGGTAATCAGCATAAGGTAGGGAATACCAACCCAAATGTTGATGAGCAGCACCATTACCTTTGCAAACGTACCGTTGCTCCAGAATGGAATGTAACTCATGTTAGCGTCCAGCCAACCCCACCTGTGCAACAAATCGATGAAGCCCCAATTTTGCAGGGTTGCGTTTACGATACCGTTGTCAGCAAACAGGTTGGATACGTACAGCAGCGAAATGAACTGCGGTATTGCTATCGTCATTACGAGAATGGTACGCCACACCTTCTTGATCTTGATACCCTTCTTGTTGATCATCATTGCGACGAACATTCCAAGGAAGTAGTTACTAAAGGTTGCGAAGAATGCCCAAATAAGCGTCCAAGCAAGAATTTCGCCGAATGCCACCGACAAGCCCGAGCCAAAGGTCAGCATGGAGTTGAAGTTTTCCAGTCCAACCCAAGTAAACAGGTTGCTGTAGCCGTCGTGTCCGAAATCGTAGTTTGTGAAAGCTACCAAAATCATGAAGATAATGGGCAAAATCGTAAACATTACGATACCGAAAATGGGCAATGACAGCAGCGTCTTGTGGAATTGGTCGTCAATCAAAGACCTCAAGTCTTCCTTGTTAGTATGAACCTTTTTGCCGTTGGCATTTATTTCGTCGATGATACGGCATTGCTTTACGTTCAGGCGCCAAGTGTACACAAGCGCCAAAATGAAGAATATCGTCATCAGCCCGTAAAGCAAAATTTTGAATGAGTTGTCGCCTTCAATCCAAGTCGTTATCAGTTCGCCCGTTACAGGGTCCAGCACCTCGGCGGTGCCTGCTTCAACCGTTCCCAGCGTACCGAATTTGCCAAGCCAGTGCGCTCCGCTGAATATCATGTAGAACACGAAGCCCCACTGCATCAGGGCAAACATAAGTCCGCGTAGCACCTGACCTGCGGCAAAATTGCCAAAGCCCATAAAGAAGAATGATACGCGCGTCTTCCAACTGCCGTTTTTGAAGGTGTTGAAAATGTCCTTACACTGTTCGGCAATCCACAAACCGAAGCGTTTGAAAGCGTTGCCAATCTTCTTGAACAGACGGACAAACCAACCCGGTATGCCGACAAAGAACCTTCCGACCTTGTACCAGAACCTTTGCCATTTGTTAAGCTTGAGGTAATCAAGGTCGCTAAGTCCTCTGCGCGGCGAAGAATTTTTTTCTAATTTTTCTTCGTTCATTGTTTCCTCCGTAATTGTTACTTAATATACCAATACGAGTTAATTGTAGTTTTAGCCGTTTTTCAGGCTGTCAAGTCCGTTCTTGTAAGTGGACAAAATTGCTAACAATGCGCCGTCGGTTTCCGCCGTCTTTGCGCTAAGCGTCAAAGCCTCTACCTTAGCCCACCAGTTTGTGGGATACTGTCCTTGAAGCACAGTCTTGCCTTCGGTGTGCAGTACGCTGAGCGCTACGCTTGCCTTTACTGCTGCGCTGTCTTGAAGGTTTTTGTTAGAGGGACCCCAGCCTACAAGCTCGAAACGCGCTTGTTGAACTGCCTCGCTTGTGAGGTACATTGCAACCTTCTGCAACAAAATTGCTTGAGTTGCGTCGCTTTGACGTTTTACGCCTACGAGTTTGCTACCGAGGTAGGTGCGCATCTCGTACTTGTTGCCGTCTACTTCGAATGAAGGCAATGCAGCAACGCCGAGATATTTGCCGTCGCCGGGTTGGTCGCTGAGAGCCGTCTTAGCTGCGTTGTAATCCCAAATACCGCTGATTACTACTGCAGAAGCATTTGCCGCGTTAAAGTCGCCAACGTCGGCTGAATCTTGGTGACAGCTGGAAAGAAGAAGCTTTTGCATACCTTTCAACGCAATAACACCGTTGTCGCTGCGGAAGTTGTCGTCGTACTTGGTAAATTTGCCGTTTTCGTTTACCGTCCACTCGGATTTACACAAAGAGTCACCGTTTTCGTCCGTTGCATAGAAGAAGGATGCCGCGTACCAGGAACCGCCGTCCTTGGTTAGGTTCATTGAGAACTTTTTGCCTGCGGCTTCGCATGCTGCAATAAGCGATTCAAGACTTGTTTCGTCTACGTCAGCGGTAATAACGCGCTTGTCGTAGTACATAAAGTAACCGTTGTCCGCCGTCATGGGGAAAGCGCGAATCGTTCCGTTGATGGTAGCCGCTGCAATTGAACCGTCGTCACAGCTGTCCGTAACTGCCTGTTGAGAAGTTGCGTTCAACGGAGCGAGTAATCCCGACTCCACCAAACGGGCAAGCTGGTCTTGCGCAAAGCAGAAAATGTCCGCCGCCGACTGTTGCTTTTGAATAGCGTCGCCTGCAGCCTTGCTTTCGCTTACCATTTCTACCTTGAAGTTGAACTTAACGTCGTACTCGTTAGTTTCGTTCCACTCCTTCAGTTTTTGTTCCGTAAATTCCTTTGTGCCTTCGCCAACCCAAACGACGATAGCGTCGTCTTCACAGGCAACAAGCGCGCAAACCGCTGCTGCTACCATGACGAGACAAAGCGCAATACAGAGTAATTTTTTCTTCATAGTCCTGCTCCTTTTTTATTTGTTTTTTTTATTATTACAACTTTTCAGTTGTAGAGTCCGTTTTGTAGAGTCCGTTATTTTTTAAATGCGTCAAATGCGGGAAGCTTTACGCCCTTGTAATCGAACAGACATTGGTTTGCCCATTCGTTACGCGACGACTTGCCCTCTTCGTGAATGTACTTCATGGCAATCTCCGACGCCCAGCAAATTCCGTCGCCGGGAATCCACAGCGGCTCCCACCAAAACACGCCTTCGATGCCGTGTTCTTCTGCCATTTGCAAAAACTTTTCGGTGAAATGCTTTTGTCCTTCGCGGGAAATCGGGTATTCCTGCACGAATCCCAACGCCTCCAGATTGTCGTTGCTAACCACCAGGTGCGCTCCGCCGTGGTCGTGCTTGATGTAGTCTTCTGCAGTAAATGCGTAACCAAGCTCCACTACCATTTGACGCTTGCCGAACTTTTTGCAAAAGTCCACGTTGGCGTAGAATTGTTCGAACGTGCCGTGCCAGTAGGGGTAGTAGGAATAACCTATTACGTCGTAGTCTACGCCCGCTTGCTCCATGTGAGTGAAGTACTCGTTGTAAATTACTTGGTCGTAGCTCTTTTCCAAATGCAGAATAATAGCGCTTTCGGGAGTTACTTCTCGGCAAGCCTTGATACCTGCTTTGAGTAGTCTAATAAGACTGTCGAAGTTGGTTCTTGACTTGTCGGGTTGCTCGATTAGCTTGCCAAGCGGCCACAGCATTCCGTTTGTAATTTCGTTGCCAACCTGAATATAGGCGAGCTTGATACCGTGCTGCGCAATTACTTGCAGCGTTTCCTTAGTGTAGTCGTAAACCTTTTGTACAAGTCCGTCAAGGTCGAGGTTCGCCCAACTCTTGGGAACACATTGCTTGCCGGGGTCCGCCCAAAAATCCGAGTAATGGAAATCCAACATTATGGAATAGCCCTTCTGCTGAGCAAGCGTTGCAAGCCTCAAAAAGTTGTCAAGGTCGCAGTTGCCCGCAAGGTAGGGTTCGCCGTTGTCACTGCTCGGTTGCACCCACAGACGGATACGCATGTAATCCACGCCGTTTTCGCGGAACAAATCCAAGGGTTGAACTTCCTTGTTGCCGTCGTAGTACTTTGCGCCGTGCTCTAATTCTTCAAAGTAGGTAGATACGTCAATTCCTAATTTCATGCCGTCCTCCTACTGCTGACCCCTTTTGTGGGGCTGAAATACAGGCGGCTCGTTGTCCTCTCCGAAATCTACGACGCGCATTCTCAAACGTCCGTAGCGTTCTTTTACCTGTTCGTTGAGCTTTTCTACTTCAGCCTCGCTGCCACGGAAATTGCAACGCAAGCAGTAGTACTCTTTTTTACCTTCGTCGTAAAACATATCTATGTCGATGTCGCGCATAAAGCAACGCGGACAACGGAAATTCAGTTTGCCTTTTTTAGCTTGAGCCATGTTTCTACCGTTCCTTTACTTAATGTTTTGGTGAGGCTAAGGTGATACACGGGTGAGAAGGCTATCCCCTCTTCCACCTTGTACGCGTCGGCGTCGCCACCCATTTCTACACGCGTCATGACGTCAGGAATGTCAACGTAAGCCGTTAAAGCCTCTTTCTTGCGCGGTTTAACTATCTTTTTGCCGTGATAGGTGAAGTTTATCTCCTCGTCACCCACACCCAGCGTCAGTTTAGTCATGTCCGCCTGATATTCGGTAGTACCGAACGCGCCCGTGAAGTATTCTTCAATAGTTACTTCTTCGCCGTGAAGGTCGTTTAGTATTTCACGCTTAGTTACGACTCTGCCCGTGCCCTCTTCGAAAATGAAGGTTGAACGAATTTCAACGTCAAGTCCGTCCAAAGTTACCGTTACGGGGTTGGTTACGACTTGCACGCCGCCACTCACCTTTTCGTACTTAGCCAGCGTTCGGCACAGACACAAATCCGCGCTTTGTCCGTGGTAACTAACCTTGCATGACTTAATCGTGCCTGCTCCCGCGTAATGGGTGAAGTAGCCCGCGCGGTAATTTATCTGAATAAGATAGGGGTAGGATGCGTCGTACACGTTTTCCGTACCGATACCGTACTTTTGCGGCAAACGCGCTACGTACGGGCGAAGGTCCACCATTGCGCCGCCTTGGTTGAAGTCCAAGCACGTTCTCATATTCGGGTCGGCGTACCAAAAGTACTCTTTGTCGCTGCCGTACAAAATGTCCTTCCACAATGCGCATTCAGCCCTATTGTAGTCGGGGTGACGTTCGCGGTAGTAGTCGGCAAATTCGCTCATAGTCAGGTCAAGCAGCTTGCCTTCCTTTTTCAACTTGCCGTAGTACTTCATGCAATCTACGTAGGACTTGGCAAGCAGCTCGTAGGGGGCTTCCCAACGACCTGCGCGGTTCAACCAACCGGGTCCGACGAACACCATGTTGTAGCTGTAACCGTCGTTGTACTTTTCGAGGTGCCTGTACTGGTCGATGAGGTTGTACAGGTACGGGTACTCCATTCCATCGCCGTCCTTATAGTAAATCATGCCGCGAAGAACGTTTTGCGGGTGTGTGCCGAAGTTACTGCCGTTGCCGTCAAAGCACGCCATTAGGTCGCGCGACAGGTGAGGAATTGCCACTATACCGCTGTCGTCTGCCTTGTCTCTTGCAGGACAGTGGGAATTGACCTTTGAAGGAATCCACGGGTTCCAAGGACCGCCGTCCATGAAGGTGTACCAGCTGTTGTTGCAGGTGTGATACGCCTTGGGCCCCTCTTCCCAACAGGTTGCTACCGCGCATTTGACGCTTGGGTACTTTTCCTTGATGTAGTTGATGGTAAATGCGTCAAGGAAGTAGCTGCCCGTTGACTCGGGGTAAAACCCGAACTTGTCGTAGAACAACGAGAAACAGTCGTCCACGATTTCCATCTTGGTCTGTTCGTCAAACATCCAAATGCAAAAGTCTTCCGTTTGGTACTTGTCGCGGAATTGCTTACAGGGTAGTCCAAGCAATGACAAACCTATCTCGTCGCCGTACTGCTCGTGGTGTTCCTTGGCAATTTCCACTATTTTGTCGGAAAACAGCGACGCGTAGGTAATTTGTATGGTTGTTTTGAGTCCTTGGTCGTGAGCCGATTGCTGTTGGAACAAAAATATATCTAAGGATTCGTCTCTAACGTCCTTTCTGCCGCCCAACGCGCGTTCGGCGTATTCGGGTGAAAGCTCGGGGCGGTGAATAATGTTTAGCGCTAATTTGGTCATTGTATCTCCACAAAAAAATGTATTTTTAGTCTTTGCACGCCGTTGAAAAGCGTATTTTTTATCGTTCAGATAATATGCCTCTCATATTATAACATTCAGAAAATGGCAATTCAATGCACTATTGTAAAAAAAACTGTACTATCGTAAAAAATTTGTAGAAAGACAATAATTACAAAAAAATAACTCTGCCGACTGAAATCAGCAGAGTTAGTAGCCGTCAAAGTTTGACGCCGTTTTGTTGTAGCAACGCGCGAGCGCTTTCCACGCTGTCAACGCCCGTCTTGTTCTTGATGGGAGCAAATTCCCTCTCGCGTACCACCTCGAAGGGCAGGCAGCTTTCCATCACGCGTACCATGTCGAGAATAAGCGTTTCGAATTTGTAGCCGTTTTCCGTTTCAGGCTTGACAAGCGCGCCTGTTCCGTCAAGGTGAGGAATCTTCTTTTTTACTACGTGAATGGGAATCCGTTTGCCCACGGTCTCGCGCAATTTGCTCAAACTGAACAAATAGTTGAGAATTACGCCGAATGAGTAGGCAAGATTGCCGTCTGCGCCCATTTGATTTGCCATTTCGTCCGTCAATTCGTAGTATTCGATGACGGATGGCATGTTATCTTCAAGACACAGCACGCCCACCTTTTCGTAGGGGTTGTTTTTGCGCACTACCTTAGCGCCGCAGTTCAATCCGCTTCCCACCGTCGCGCCGACGAACACGGGGTCGGCAATGCGTTGCAACACGTTGTCCACGGCAAACACGTTGAGCCATTCAAGCTTGAGGAAATCGTCGAGAACGCCTGCCTTGGCAATGGAAGAATACCAACCGCCGTTGCCGTTTGGAGACAAAACAAGTTGCGCTTTGTCTTCCAGCAAAAGTTTGCCGTCGAAATCTACGCTGGGAGCCATTTCCTGCACGAAGAAGCGAACGAACTCACGCGGATAGCCGAAAAAGCCGTGTTCCTCAAGGAATTTCCTTGTGTCACCGTCGTTTTTGTCACTGGTCATCACAAACAGCGGAACGAATGCGTTGCATTGCTTGCAAACTTCCAGTAAATTGCAAATAAGCTGTTCGAATATGTACAGTTCGCGGGTTAAACCTATGTTATATGCGCCTTTTGGAGCGTCAGACCCAAGACGCGTACCCTGTCCGCCCGCAAGCAACACCGCGCCGACCTTGCCGTCCTGTATTGCCTGAACGCCAATTTTGCGAAATTCCTCTTTACGGGCTTCTATATCCATCAATGACAGTCCGTCAATAGGTTGCACTCTGCCCTTACCGCTCAAATCCTCGGGATTTTTCCACAGCTCTACCGTGTTCCAGTCTATTGATTTGATTTGCGCAATGAGCTTGTTCTGTTGCTCCTTGTCTAAACCTTCAAGTACCGAAATTAGGTGTTGCTGTCCGTGAGCTTGTAATAATTTTTCTATTTCTTTCATTTTTACGACCTGTATCCTTTGGGATTTTTGCTCTGCCAGTTCCACAGCGACGCGCACATTTCGTCAATGCCCAGTTCCGCTTGCCAACCGAGTTCTTTCTTCGCCTTGTCGGGGCTTGTGTAGCTTGCGGCAACGTCACCCGCTCTGCGTGGCTTAATAGAATACGCCAACTTGTGTCCGCACGCCTTTTCAAACGCGCGAATAACGTCCAGTACGCTGTAGCCTATGCCCGTACCGAGATTGTACGTGTAAACGCCGGGCTTAGTCAGCTTGTCGATTGCGGCAAGGTGTCCTTTGGCAAGGTCAACTACGTGAATGTAGTCGCGTACGCCCGTGCCGTCGGGAGTGTCGTAGTCGTTGCCGAACACGCCTATTTCGGGCAATTCACCTATTGCAACCTTGGCAATGAAGGGGGTGAGGTTGTTGGGAATACCCTCGGGGTCTTCGCCGATAAGTCCGCTTTCATGCGCGCCAACGGGATTGAAGTATCTAAGTAGAGCCACAGTCCATTCGTTGTCGGCAGTGTACACGTCGTTAAGTATCAGTTCTTGGAAATACTTGGACGTACCGTAGGGGTTGGTAGTACCGCCCGTTCTGCACAGTTCGTCAAGAGGCAAGCGTTCAGGTTCGCCGTAAACCGTTGCGGAAGATGAGAATACTATCTTTTTGCAACCGTGAGCCTTCATTTCCTCGAGCAGCGCGAGAGTGCCGCCAATGTTGTTGTCGTAGTACTCCAGCGGCTTTTCCACCGATTCGCCCACAGCCTTGAGTCCTGCGAAATGAATTACCCAATCGATTCGGTGCGAATTGAATATTTTGTTCAACAGCTTGCGGTCACGCACGTCACCGTCGTAGAGAGTGACTGCCTTGCCCGTAATTTGTTGTACTCGCTGTAAACTTTTGGGCGAAGAGTTGGAAAAATTGTCTATTACCACAACTTCGTAGCCGCTTTGTTGCAGCTCTACAACCGTGTGTGAACCAATGTAACCTGCGCCACCGGTAACTAAAACTTTCATTGATAGCCTCCTCTAAATCCTTTCACATAATATTCCGTAAAAGATTTCTGCGTCATGCCTGTTTTTATTTTATCACACCTAATTTGAAGCGACAATATAAAATCGTTCGAAAAACTATACTTTCGTAAAACAATTTTAGTTTGATATTGACTTTTAGCGTTCTATTTGCTATTCTATTTTTATGAAAGTACAGTTTGACGTAGACAAATTGCAAAAGGTAATGACGGATTTCTACACCTGCACGAAAATCACCATTACGCTGTTTGACCGCGACTTCAACTGCATTACGGACGTTGGCACGTGGCAACCCTACTGCCTTGCAATTGGGGAAAACGAACAATTACTGTCTAAATGCAGCGGCTGCAATCACGACAACTGCGTAAAGGCGCTGTCTGAGCGCGGCGTGTGGATGTACACCTGTCACGCGGGCGTGGCGGAGGCTGTGACGCCTATTTTTCAGGATGACACGCCAATTGCTTACCTGATGATTGGCAAATTCCGCGACGCGGAAGAACAGTATTCCTCGGCGCAAATCGTAACGGACTCGGCGGAAAAATACGGCTTGGACAAGGACAAAATGCTAAACGCCTACTACCAACTGCCCGTACTGGACAAAAACTGTATAGATTCGGCAATTTCGCTCTTGCGAATGTTGATTTACTACATTACCAACGAAAAGTACTTCCGCTACGACCACAGCATTCAGTTCGCGACCATTGACAAATACATCGAGGAGCATATTTGCGAAAAGATAACCGTTGACGACATTTGCAACCGATTCCGCGTACCCCGTCACCTGCTGTACACCACATTCGAAAAGGAATCGGGTGACACCATTCAGGAATACATAATAAAAAAGCGCATACGCAAGGCGCAAAATTTGTTAAGTACCACAAATATGTCCGTCAGCCAGATTTCCGTGAAAATCGGCTACCCCGAATACAACTACTTTTTCCGAATTTTCAAGGAGCGTACGGGTATTACCCCATTACAATACCGCAAACAATTTAAACAATAACAAAAAGGTGATGTAAAACGCATCACCTTTTTTGTAAGACTATTTTTCTTTTAATTCCCAAAGATACCCGCAGCCTTCCACAACGACGTATTTGTCGAAACAGGATTGACATTCTATCTTGACAAACCTATCGTTAAAGCCCGGCACGCATTCTTCGATAATCTTACCCTGCCCACAAGGACACGCGTATTCCTTGTGAACGGTAGGACTATTGGCGCCGTCGGGGTATCTTTCTTCTTCCGTCAGTAATTTTGCTGTTTTGTTATTCATGTACAAGCCTACCAAATTACAACGCGCTTGTCAGGAGCAAGGTACATCTTGTCCTTGTCGGTGACTCCGAACGCCTCGTACCACTCGGGGAAGTTGCGCGGTTGCATGTTTGCGCGAAGCTCCGCAGGACCGTGTACGTCAACGGCAATCAGCAGCTGCAGGTACTCGGGTCTTGCTTTCATGCACCACACGCGCGCCCAGTTGCGGAAGTACGCTTGGTAGTCGGCGTCCTTGAGGTGGCTCATCATTTCGAGAGTTACAGCCATACCGCCGTTGTCGGCAATGTTTTCGCTGACGATAAACGCGCCGTTGACCTTGCCTTGAGGTAGCTCTATTCCGTCGAATTCCTCAATCATGGCGTGAGTGCGCTCCTCGAAACGCTTGAAGTCCTCGTCCGTCCACCAGTTGTTGAGGTTGCCGTTTTCGTCGCATTTTGCTCCGTTGTTGTCGAAGGCGTGAGAAATTTCGTGTCCGATAACCGCGCCTATTCCGCCCAAGTTTTCACTGCGTGATTGCTTGATGGAATAAAAGGGCGCTTGCAGTATTGCCGCGGGGAAGGTGATGTCGTTGCTTGACGGGTTGTAGCAGGCGTTTACCATGTGTCCGGGCATTGGCCACTCGCTGCGGTCTACGTCCTTGTACAGTTTACTCATGTTGTCTGCCAAACGAACGTTGCGAATGGACTCCACCGCCTTGAACAAACTGTCGTTTGCGTCAAATGTCAGTCTGTCGAACAATTCGCCGCACTTGTCGGGGTAGCCCATTTTTATTACGATGGTGTCCAGCTTCTTGATAGCTTTTTGCTTGGTGGCTTCGGACAGGAAATCGTTGCGGGCAACTCTCAATTTGTAGGTTTCGATAATTTCCTTGCAGATGTCCACTACGTCCTGCTTAGCCTTCGCGCCGAAATACTTTTCGCCGTAGTAAATTCCGACGGGTTCGGAGAATAACGAGGAGGCAATTCGGAAAGCCCATTTTTCCACGCTCGGTAATGCCGCAACTCCGCTAAGAACCTTGGTGTAGATTCCGCCTATTTCACGAAGCTGCTCGGATAGCAAGCTTGTTGAGCCTACCAATTCCGTTACGTACGCCCAATGCTTGTATTTTACAAAGTTAGCCTCGTTAAATAGCGTAGTAAAGCCGTTTAAGAACCTTGGTTCAGCAACAATAATCTTGTCCGGAAGCTTGTTAAACAAATCCTTGAGCAGTTTTGCAAATTCTACGGGCTGAAGTTGTTTTGCCACCTCTTCTATCGTCATGGGATTGTAGGTTGCGGGGTAATCCGACCACTCCTCGCTGCTCTTTACTAACGTTGCAATTATCGCGTCGAATTCCAAAGCGTCCTGTATGTATTGAGCTTGCTGTTCGGCTGTCAAATCGGTAAACTGCAACAGTTGAGCTACCATTCCCTGCCACACGCCGAGCAAAGCGTTCTTCTGCTGAGCCATTTCCGGCTTGTAGTAGGTGACGTCGGGCAAAATTGCGCGCGGACCCGTCAGCATTACGCAGTGATGCAATGAATCCTTGAAGTCCACCTCTACGCCGATGTCAAAGGGCAAATTGAAACGCTCGGCAACCAAATTGCTCAAAGAGGAATTGAAGTCGCCAATGCTGCCTAGACTGTCGATTTTGTGTAATCTGTCCATAACGGGAGCAATGCCTTCGGCGTTTCTTTTATCGGTATTTTTAACAAGTTTGAACAAAGCTACCGCTTTCTTGACGTTTTTGTCGGAGCATTTCAGCTTGCCGTCCGCCATTTTGTTGAAATCGGAAATTAGCAGCTTTTCAACGTCTTCGTCCAAATCGGAAAATCCGCCTATGCGGGGTTTGTCGTCGGGTATGACGGCGTTGTCCATCCATTCCTTGTTTACGTGTAGGTACAAATCGTCTTGCACTCTTACTTTTTCCATAGTAGCTACTCCTTTAATAAAAATTACGAAAATTATATACCCCGTCGCCCTACGTTGTCAATCTTAACGTGGCAACAATACCGTCATACGGTTAGTGTAAAGGCGAGGGCGTTCCGCTATTCGGTGCGCAACGCCACGACGGGGTTCTTCTTGGCGGCGCCGCGCGCGGGAATCAGTCCTGAAATAAGTGTGAGTCCGACGCTGATTCCTACCATTATCAACGCTTGCCAGAAGGGCAAAGCGGCGATTGTGTAAATTCCAACGGTGAAGCCCAAAATGAGATTAAGAGTTAGGGACAGCAGGTAGGTCACTGCAATACCCACTACGCCCGCAGCAAGTCCCATAATGAAGGTTTCGGCGTTGAACAGCCGCTTTATATCCTTCTTTCTTGCGCCGATTGCGCGCAAAATTCCTATTTCCTTGACACGCTCCACAACGGACACGTAGGTGATGATTCCTATCATGACGGTGGACACAACCAATGACAACGCAGTGAACGCAACAAGCGCAATGGTTATCATTTCTATCATGGTGTTTATCATTGCAATGATAAGCCCGACCGCATCCGTGTAGGTTATTTGATCCTTGGCTTCCAACGTTACCGTAGCCTCGTTTCCGTCAAAATCAACGTACGTGTACACGCTTCCCTTTTCACACATGTCGTTCCACGCGTCAAGGTAATCAGTGACGACGTCCTTGCGCTCGAAGTCCACGGGGTAGAAATAAACGGCTGTTGGAATTCTGCTACCGCCCAGCATGGCCGCCGAAACGGACGTGGGAGCTGCGCCTGAAATAGAGCCTATTATCGTAGACATCATGCTTGCGCCGGTGTCGATTGAGCCTTGCGCCGTTTCCAAAACGTAGTAGCTGCCGTCATCCGTGTCCTCTACGTAGTAGTAATCGACGTAGCACGGAACCTCATCAAGCGCGCCGTTAGTTTGAATATACTTGACTATTTCGCTTTCCGCTTCCGTTTCAAGAATGTATTCCGTAAGCGCGTTGGTGTAGTATAATCCCGTGTCAAGACAACCGTAGGAAACGGAATCCTTCTTTTGCAAAATGAGTTTTACACCCAATTCCACTTCCCCAACGTCCGTGCCGAATGCGGGCAAAACGATATCGTCCATGCCGTCCTGCTTGACGGTGTACTCAGTCGTATAAGCGTTTGCAACGAATCCCTCGGTATACGGGGTCGCAGGCTTGCGTAAAGTGTCAAAGAGCATATCCATTTGGTATTTGGCAAGAACTTCCTTTAACTTGTCGTCGCTCTCGTTACGGGCAGCCAGTATTTCGTTGGTGAGCATCGGAGCAAAAGCCGCGCCGTCACTACCCAAAATCATTGCAATCAATGCTCCAACTTGCTCGTCGGACAGGTACTTGACTTGAAATTTCTGCTTGCTGTACACGCTGTCGTTGGGGTAGTAGGTAAACTTGAAGTTTTCCGCTGCGTCACCCACAAGATTGGAATAGGGAATACCGTTTGCGCCCACCAATTCGCCCTTTGCTTCTTCCTCATTGTTGATGCCTGCAAAAGCGTAATCTAAAAATTCGTCCTCGGTAAAGTAACCGAATTGCGCAAACATCAAGTCGCTGAAGTACTGATCCTGCACGACCATAATTAGCGTGCTCTTGTCGTTAAACAGCGATTTGAGATAGTCCTCCGAATAGCCGCTTGTTACCGCTTGACCGTTGTAATCCACTGCAAGTACGTCGTACTGCGACATTACGTAATCGAAATTGTTTGGTACCTCGCTAAACGTATCGACGGTGGAAATCATGCTGCCCCATTGTTTGTACTCCTCCACGTGCGAAAGAATATTGGAGTACATGGCGCGTATTGCCGCAATTGACATCTTTCCGCCGTTGTAATCCCAACTGTCGCCCTCTTTGAAATGGCTGTTGAGATTGTTGCTGACGGTAAAATTGGTGTAAATGTTGTTGTTTACGTTGAAGGCGTAACCGAACTGAACGACGTTTACACTGTCCTCGGGGATTTTGGAAAGGTAATGAACGTACGCCTCGGTGATAGTGTTTGTCCTTTCAAAGCCTTTCGCAAAAGTGCCGAGTGTGTCCAAAAGGGAACGCACGTACACCTTGTCGCCCTTGGCAACCTTGTCTACGTCTACTTTGGTGTTGGTAACGGACAAAGACATCAGCGAGGTAAAGTCGTAGGCGCTTTGCGTGATTGCGACGGGATTGCCGCTAAGCATGTCGTTTTCCATGACGGTGATATAATTTTGCACGCCTGCAGAAATTGCAAGTACCATAGAAACGCCTATTATGCCGATACTGCCCGCAACAGACACCATTGCGGTACGTCTTATCTTAGACAAAAGGTTGTTCAGCGACAGCTTGAACGCCGTCCAAACGGACATCAATGATTGCTTCTTGCGCTTTTTCTTACTTTTCGTTTTGTTTGCGGCTGCTTGGTTTCCGTCATTTTCCTCTTCGGCGCGCGCAATTTCCGCTTGCTTTTCCGCCGCGTATTCTTCCTCACTCAACGGATCGCTGTCCTCAACGATAACGCCGTCCAAAATGCGAATGATACGCGAAGAATACTTTTCGGCAAGCTCGGGGTTGTGCGTAACCATCACCACAAGACGGTCCTTGGCAACGTCTTTGAGCAGTTCCATTACCTGAATACCCGTTTCGGTGTCCAATGCGCCCGTAGGTTCGTCCGCCAAAATGATGTCGGGATTGTTGACGAGCGCTCGGGCAATGGCAACGCGCTGCATTTGTCCGCCCGAAAGCTGATTGGGGCGTTTGTTGATTTTGTCGCCTAATCCCACCAGATTGAGCGCTTCAATGGCGCGGGTTTTACGTTCGTTTTTGGGTATGCCAGCAAGGGTAAGCGCCAATTCGACGTTTTTCAACACCGTTTGGTGGGGAATGAGGTTGTAGGTTTGAAATACGAAGCCTATCGAGTGATTGCGGTAGGTGTCCCAATCGCGGTCCTTGTAGTCCTTGGTGGACACGCCGTCAATGACGAGGTCGCCGCTCGTGTACTGATCCAATCCGCCGATAATGTTGAGCAGCGTAGTCTTGCCGCAGCCCGAAGGACCGAGTATGGACACGAATTCACTTGTTCTAAAGCGTAAATCCAAGCCCTTCAGCGCGTGAACCGTTTCGCCGCCCGCTTCGTAGTCTTTTACGATTTGTTTAAGTTCTAACATATCTTTTCTCCTTAGAACTTGCTTTTTGATTGCTTAATTATTTGCCGTTATTATTTGTCAGTTTCTGCGTCAGTTTCCGTTTCCTGCGCGGTTTCGCTTGAACTTTCATCTGCAACCGCGCTTGCCACGGCTTTAACTGCCATTGGCGTGTCGGGAAGATACTTCAACAGTATTCCGCTCCTTTGCAAAGCGAAAAGTATTGCGGGAATAAGCACCAGTTGAATGATGATTCCCGCCCAAGTGGAAGTGAAGTTGCCCGCAAACTTTGTCCACAGCGCCACAAAGTACAGCTGTCCGTCTGCCGCCAAAAAGATTGCCCCTACTACGGCATTGAGCGCGCGACCTGCAACCATTGCAATGACGAGTGCCAAAATGGACGCAAAACGGTTAGTTTTGGGGTTTTTAATGAAAACCTTGCGCATCATGCCCGTCAAGAAACCGTACATGCCCAACTCAAAAATCATTGGCACGAGGGTTGAAGGGGGTGGGCTTGCCATTCCGCTCATCAAAAAGGACACGACGGGCGCAAGTACTCCGCCGATAAGTCCAAGCCACGGTCCGCACAGTATACCGATTAGCAACACGGGAAAGTGCATGGGTGACAACAGTATTGCGGTAGCCATGTTTACACCCGGAATGTGATGCATAATCGTGGACAGTATCACAGCCAAAGCAGACAGCATTGCCGTAGTTACTACGTTGAGTGTATTGAACGTATTTTTGCTTTTCATTCTTTCAAATCCTTTCAAGTAAATCTCTACGATTTACTAAAACTTGTTATTTTCGCAATTTGCCTAACGTTTGCCATTACTTGTTGCCGAAAAGCGCGTCAATTTGCGCCTTGATTGCGGCGAACTTTGCCTGCAATCCCTGTTTACTTCCGCTTACGGTAACGTAGCACTTGATGAGGGGTTCCGTTCCGCTTGGGCGAACGATAAGTTGACTACCGTCCTCACTGCGATAGCGCAAAACGTTCGCTTTGGGCAAATCGTACTTTGTTTGCGTCAGGAAATCGCACTCGTCAACGACCTTGCTGTCGCCGAGCTTTACAAACCCGTTCTTTCTGAGGTTTTGTAACAGTTGATTTTTAATTTTTTCACCAGCCAAGCCTTCAAAACGGTAGCTTTCCGTCTTTTGGAAGAAATAGCCGTATTTTTCCGACAGTTGGTTAAGTCTGTCAATCAAAGAAACGCCATTCTTTTTGTGGAAGGCTGCGCATTCGGCAATGAGCAAAGCTGCAACAACGCCGTCCTTGTCGCGAGCGTAACTGCCCTTCAAGTAGCCGCAGCTCTCTTCGAAACCGAACAGGTAACGGTCGGCTTGACCCTGTTTTTCCAAATTGCCAATGACGTTGCCTATATACTTGAAGCCTGTCAGCACGTCCTTTACTTCTACGCCGTGGTCGCTTGCTATTGCGTCCACCATTATCGTAGTTACGATTGTTTTTACCAATATGGGCTTTTTAGGAATACTTTTTAGTTCGGACAACCTTGTCAAAACAAAGTCTGTAAGAAGTATACCCACTTCGTTGCCACTAAGCTGACGGAAACCGTCGCAATCGGGTACTGCTACGCCCAGTCTGTCGCAGTCGGGGTCGTTGGCAATGACGATGTCCGCGTGTTTAGCTGAAGCAAGCTCCTCGGATAACGTCAAGGTTTTGGGTAGTTCGGGGTTGGGATAGGGGCAGGTGGGGAAATTGCCGTTGGGCGTTGATTGCTCCTCAACGATACAAATTTCAGTTAAACCCGCCCTACGCAGTGTTTCGGGAACAACGCGGTAGCCTGCGCCGTTTAACGGTGAGTACACCACCTTTAAGCCGTCAATTGGTTCCGTCGTCAGCCGCTCCTGCAAAACGCGTTCGATATATCTATTTTCCAAATCTGCGTCGGTGTAGGTGATGAGTTTGTTTTCAAAGTCGGCAAAACGGGGCAGCGGCTGTTCAAACAGGTTAACGCTTTCGATATAAGAAGTCACCTCGTTGGCATCACCGTCCAAAAGCTGACAGCCGCTTGCATCGTACACCTTGTAGCCGTTGTACTCGGCAGGATTGTGACTTGCCGTTACGTTTACGCCCGTGTCGCAGTGAAGCTCCCTCACCATGTAGGAAAGGTAAGGCGTGGGCATACACTCGCGCGTAATGTACACCTTGATTCCGTGACTTGCCAGCGTTGCCGCGGCAATTTCGGAAAACAATCTGCTGTTGTTGCGGGAGTCGTAGGTTATTGCGCTGCTCGTCAAATTGTGAGCGTTCATGTACCTTGCCAAGCCTTCCGTTGCGCGGTACACGGTGTAGACGTTCATACGGGCAGTTCCCGCAGACATTATTCCGCGCAAGCCCGCCGTGCCGAATGACAGCTCGCCCGAAAACGCCTCTTCAATTTGGCTGTCGCTCATTGATTTGAGCTGGGCAAGAATCGTCTCGTCCGTAACGTGGTTTAGCCAGTGTTGATATTTATTCAAGTATTCTTTCATATCGCACCTTGTTTTGAATTCTTACAATCTTGTCAAACGACTACGCTTTAATATTGACTCCGCTCTCCGTACCGACAATCTCGGAAGACAGGAATGCCGTCAAGCATTTTTCCATTGCGACAAGGTCTGCCGTTCCGCAAGTTTCGCAGGCGGAGTGCATTGCAAGCTGCGCCAGTCCTATGTCGCAAACCTTCATGCCAAGCTCGCGCGCAGTAGCAAGCCCCAGCGTGGTACCGCAACGAACGTCGCTCCTGTTGTAGTAGTCCTGATACCTAACGCCAACGCCGTCAAGCAATCTTTTTAGTACTGCCGAAGTAAGTCCGTCGGTGGCGTAGTTTACGTGATGCTTGACAACCACACCGCCGTTGAGGTGGCAACGGTTCAATGCGTCACTCTTTTCGGGATGGGCGGGGTGAACTGCGTGTCCGTTGTCCACGGAAAGCGCCATACCGTTTTCTTTTGCGTAGAGACTTTCCGCATGCGACAGCCCCAAAGCGTCGCATATTGCGTCCAACACTTGATGAATGAAGCTTGGCGCGCCTTGACGGGTGCCGCTGCCCACTTCCTCGTTGTCCAAGCAGGCAACTACGGCAATACTCTTAGGTTTTGCACAAGTTAACGCCTTTAAAGACGTATACACGCTTGTTAAATTGTCCAACCTTGCGCTTGACAGAAATTCGCCGTTTACACCGCTGTTGAAAGACTGTGTGGCGGGCACAACGTACAAATCACCGTCCAACACCTTGCCGTCAGTTAGACTTGCGTACAAATCCGTCTCACTTTGCGCAAACAGCGGAAGCGTGTCAACCTGAGCGTTCAACGACAAGCTGTCGTTTGCATTTGGGTTGTGATGAATTGCAAGCGAGGGTATCACGACGTTGTAGTCGCTGACAACAAGCCTTTGCTCCACTCCCGTTGAAGTTTCCACAAGTACGCGACCTGCAATTTTGAGTTGTCTGTCCAAGTAGCTGTACAGGAGTCCGCCGCCGTACTTTTCGGTGTTGAGTCTTTTCACTCCGTCGCTTTCAACAAGCTTGTTGCCCTTAACCTTGAATGACGGACTGTCGGTGTGACTTTCACAAACGTTGAAAATATTATTCTTGCCGACAACGAAGGCGATAATGGAACTGCCGTTGCGCGTGACGAAATACTTTCCGCCGCGCTTGAGCTGCCATCTGTCGCCCAAGGTAAGCTTAGTGAAGCCCGCCTCTTGCAAAATCGCCGCCGCATTACTCGTTGTGTGATAGGCTGTGTAGCTGCTGTCTAAAAATTCTCTTACGTTCATACTTTACTCCTGTTTACTTTTTACGCTGTTTACTATATGCTCGGCGTACAATCTTGCGACATTGACACCAGTTGCCCGTTCCATTGCCTCGAACATTGCGTTGCTGTTGACTTCGCATATTTTAGGCGTTTCGCCAAGCAGCACGTCAATTCCGCAGTAGTCAAGCCCTATTACTCCTGCCGCCCTTTCGCACATTTCTGCTACGTTAGGCGGAACGTCTACTGCCGTTGCTTTGCCGCCGTTAGCCACGTTGGAACGGAAGTCCCGATTGTTTTCACGCAGCATTCCGCAAACAACCTTGCCGCCAATGACGATAACACGCATATCTCTGCCGCTGCTTGCCGCCTCGAAACGTTGCAGCAGGTAGGCTTTTGTTTTGATTTCCGACAATTTTCTTTTAAGCCCGTCCAACGTTTGTACAAGGTAGACCTGTTCGCCGTAGCTGCCGTGACATTCCTTGACTACAATCGGCAAACCGAGAATATCTACCGCCTTTTGCAAGTACGCATCGGACAATTCGCCTTGAGGATTGTAGCACAGCGCGCCGGGCAGAGTAGTCGGCATTGGTATTCCGCAATTGGCAAGGGTCACGTGCGTCAACATCTTGTCGTCGCAAATTGCGGTTGCCGTAGCATTGTTGAACACTCTAATACCGCACCTTTCAAGCAGTTCCGAGGTGTAGCGGTCCTTGTCGAAAAACAGGACGAAATCCGCTTGCAAATCGCATACCGAATTGCCCTCTTTGACGTAGGCAACGAAATTGTCGTTAGGCAAAACCGTTGTGTCCACGCCAAGACGGTTAAACTCCTCTACCATGCGGCAAACCTTGTGTTTTTGCGCCTGATAGCTGTCATAGGGATTGGTGAGAATTACGCCCTTCATATCATTAAATAATAACATAAAAGAAACGTACAGTCAAATTTATAAAATATATTAAAGGCAATAAAAATAAATTTCCTGACTGTGTTTTTTACTTTTCGTTTGGGTCAGTGTGATTTTCCTTATCGATATACCGATAAGGCTCACGCAAAGGTGAGCCTTAGTTTTCTTCCACTTTTAGCGTAAGCTTAATGGGAAAATCCGCAGTTGGCTTGTTGGCAAGTTCACTGCTCGTACCCTGCTTGCGCCTGTACGATTCGTGCAGCTTGATTAAATCGAAATTGTACTCCGCTTGTTTTGCCAAAAACTTGTTGGCAAGTTCCGTAGCCTGCTTTTGAACGTCGTCAAGCAGCTTTTGCGCAATTTCCTTGTCCTTTTTCGCCGTTATTGCCCCGCTGACCTCTTCGCTGTCCGTTCTACCGAATCGAACGGATAGAGTAATGTTTATTTCCATGCCGCCGTCGTCGGTGAGCTTTTGTTCTATCTGCTTGTCGTTGACCTTGAGAGTTTTCAACAGTCCGTCGTCGTCACAAACGTAGGTGTCCCCCGTCACGTCCTTGAAAAACAGCGCCATACCCATGACTTCTTCCTCGTTCAATGCGCAAACGTAGCTGTTTTTGCGGAAAATAGCCATTTCGCTGTAACTGAAAAAGCCTTGCATTTTGTCGGGGTCTTGAGCGTCCTTGTTCTCGGACGGAACAAACTTGACCTTGTTCAAAAAGCCCGTGCAGTGCAGTTCGCTTTGACTGCGGGCAAAGTCCAACAAATTGTTGGTGTAGATTGCGACGTTTTCCGCCTCGTCAAGCAAAGCGGTCGCGACAGACAGGGAAACGCTTTGACTCAATGCGTCGCCCCTGTTGAGCAAATCCTTAGCCGTGCCCTCGCAACAGCATATGACGGCGCTTTCCTTGAAGCTGTCGTGCTTGATAAAGTACTCGATTGTGTCGGAAAAGTCCTTTTGTTCGTAGTAATCCTGACCTAAAATCAGCACGACGCACTGTCCGAGAGAGGCTTCCTTGCCCGTCTTTTCCGCCACACGCTGCATTGCTTCGCCAATGGCGCGAGCGGTAACGGACACCGTTTTGCTGAACGTACCCACCTGCTCCGTACCGTTTCCGGGGCTTACAACCTCGGCGGTGAGTTCCAATCCGTCCTCTGTCGCGTCAATGCCGATACCCAAAACTATGGCTCTGTCCAAAATGTTGCTACCGTTAAAGCTTTCGCCAACCAACGCCACGAGGGCAACAACGACAATCAATATGGCAACTCGCTTGATGTTACTCATGCTTCACCTCCGTCTTTTTCAACGCCACCTTGGTCAGTAGCGGCATAAATAGCGGCAACAAGTACTGCACAATGGTAAACGGAATCAGCGCCCACACGATAAAGGTACTTAGCAGCGTTTCGGTAGACACGAACATGGGCAGCATCAACGTCGCCGTGATAAACAGCGCGACAAACAAATTGACCTTGGCGAAATTCTTTTCCAGTATCTTTTCCACGCACTTGTACGCGCAGAATATGAACACTATCATCTTGATAAACACCGACAGCAGCCAAATCGCCAGCGTAAGCCAGTCCCATCTGCCGTTGGTTGTATTTGCAACGGAAAACACGCCTATTTTGCTCATTGCCATGCTAAAGTCGGGCGCAAAGCTGCCGAACAGGGCAACGAACACGGCGTTGATTAGTACCGTTAGCGCGGCGCCGATGCCAAATGACACCAATATAGGCGTAAAAACGTGTTTTTTCACCTTTACTCCGTCCAAGACGAAATAAATGAAGATGTAGTCGGAAAACCAGAAGCTACGCGTGTAGGAATTTGCCAAAATTTTGCCCCATCCCGCTTCGCCGACGGGCGCAAGCGCAGCCAAGTCCGCTTCCATAAGAGGCGAAACCATCAACGCAACCAACGCAATGAAAATGATGCCGAAAAGCAGCTGACTTGCGCGCGCAATGGCGTTGAAGCCCCTTTGTATTGCAAAAAAGCTAAGCAACGCAATTGGCAAAATGAACACCAGCCAGTTGGTACTGACGTCGAACGTCACCGAAAACATTTGGTAGCAGTTTGTCAGCAGTATGTTGGTACGCAAGACGAATATTACGAAAAAGATAGCAAGTACTATCTTCGAAACAACCTTGGACACGCTCCTGTTCAAAATGGCGGAAATGTCCAAGTTAGCCTTGCTGTTGAGTTTGATTGCCCACAGCAAAAAGCACAAACACACTCCGTCCCACAAAAAGGAAAAACACATGGACACCCAACTGTCGTGCCCAAGATCTCCCGCAAGCAGCGACGGCAACGACGTGAATTTGCCGCCCGTTATTATCAGCAGATAGATGAGCGCCAGTTGGTCTACTTTTACTCGGTTCTTCATTTAGCCTCTCCTTTCGTCGTTGACGTTGGGAATGGAACGCGGACGTTTTTTCATAGAGGGAACGGGCTTTTGCGACACCGCATCCTGACGGTCTGCGGGAATGTCGGGAGCAAAAGGCGCCAAGAAGGGCGTTTTGTAGTCCTGCAAGGACGCAAGGTAAATCACCAATACCAAGGTGGAAATCAACACCCCAAGCAGCCCCATCAATCCGCCGAGCAACGTCACGATAAGGCGCAAAAGTGACAGTATCAGAGTGTTGTCGGGCAGGGTGTACAGCCCAATGCCTGACAGCGCGCCAATCATCACCGCGGGAGCGCCAAGCAATCCCGCCTGAACGGCGGCGTCACCAAGCACTATCGCGCCGACAAGAGACAGCGAAATACCCACCGCCGACGGCATCCGCAAATTCGCCTCGCGCAAAATGTCGAAAATGATGAGTACCAATATCATTTCCGTTAGCGGCGAGAATGGTATTGCCTCGGAAGCGTTGAGTATCGTAATCAAAAACCTAAGAGGTATGATTTGGTAGTTGTACACCTGCAAGCACACGTACAGCGCAGGCAGCAGCACGGACGCGATTACGCTAATAAACCTCAACACGCGACTTAACGTCGTCATGGCTGAGTTTTCGTAGTAGTCGCCGGGACTTTGCATGTCCTCAACGAACAGGTAGGGAACGGTCAACACCATGGGCGAACCGTCTACCACTACCGCAATGCGACCTTCCAGCATTTTGCCCACGACGATGTCGGGTTTTTCCGTAGTACCCACTCTGCGGAACAGCGCGGTTTTGTTGACGTCGAGATAGCGCGCAAGATAACTGCTGTCCAACACGCCGTCTATGTTCACCGCCTGCAATCTTTGCACGACGGTGTCCACTACGCTTTGCTCGGCAATGCCCTCAACGTAGCAAACGGCAACCGCAGTATTGGTGTACTTGCCCACCGTAAGGTTAATCGTCTTGAGATTGGGAGTTTTGAGGCGTTTTCTGAGCAACGTCAAATTGACCTTCATGTCCTCAACGAAGCCTTCTCTCGGTCCGCGCATGACCATGGACGTGGGCGGCTCGGCAATGGAACGGCCGATGGCGGTACGCGTGTCAACGGACAGGCAACCGTCCTTGTCGTCGAAAATGAGGGTGTAGCCGTTGGTGAAATCTTCGATTATTGAGTAAAAGTTGGGCGGTTTGCGTACGCCCGAGCCTACGGTAAGCCTCTTTTGAACGTCGTCAAGCCCCTTTGCATCCTGAACGTAGGTTAGGGGCTGCAGCACGAAATTGCTCACCTTGGCGTCGTCGCACATGCTGTCAAGGCACACCACCTTGAGAGGTATGCCGCACGTCACCTCGCGCAATCGAAAATCGTTTTGACCGCTGTACAGCGATTGCAGCTTGCTAAAATTAGAATCCTTCATACCCTCAATTTTTCCGTATGAGGGCGCAAATTATACTCAAAGCGAACAAAAAAGCTTGGATTGCTCCAAGCCTGTTGAAATTGATGTTGGTCAAAATTTACCGTTATCTGTTAATTACTTTGCCGAATAATTGGTCGATAGGCACCGGCCCCAGTTCGCCGCGAGAGTCCTCGCTATTGCCGCGGTTGTCGCCCATGGCGAAAAAGTGGTCTTTCTCAATCACAAGCGGATTGTCCTCGGTTAGGTCTTTAAGCCGTCCCAAAACGCCGCTTGTCATCACGAAAACGTCCTCACTCAAGCTTTCCTTGCCCTTGGTGTAGTAGTTTTCGTGGAAAATTTCGCCGTTTGAACTTTTCACTACAAGTTTGTATCCACCGTCGGTAGGTTCAATCCAAATGCTGTCGCCCTCTACCGCCACCACGCGTTTGATTAGTTTTTCGTACTTGCCGCCCGACTTAACGTCGTCGCCTCGCGCAAACAGCGCCTTCAACTTGCTGTCCACGTGATACTTGTAGAAAACCACCACGTCACCGCGCGAGGGCTTGCCAATCTTGAGAACCTTGACCGTATCCTCACTGTTGTAGGTAGGGTTCATTGACGCGCCTTCAATTTCCACGTTGGTGAACACGAAGGCTCTGATTAGTATCGCCATTGCCAACAGCGCGATGAGCACCCACAGCAAAATATCCCAAAACTTGCCTATTTTACTTTTTTGCACCTTTGACCGCCTTGTGAAATTTGTCGCTATCAAGTAGCACCGTATGCCCGCATTTGAGACACTTCAGCTTGTAGTCTGCGCCCACGCGAGTTATTTCCCACTTGTCAGACCCACACGCGTGAGGCTTCTTGGTGGTTACATTGTCGCCAACTTGAAAGTCCGTCATACCAAAAAGATATTGTTCAAAATAAATTCGTTGTCCGCCGAGAACGCCAGCATGTCCAGCCTTTCCGTTTCCGCAAGCTGTTTGCCGTCGCCTACGCGGTGGAAATCTATCTTCTCAATCGTCAAGCGTTCCCACTTGCCGTTGCCCAAAATTTCCACTTCCTGACTGTACGCCTCGTTTCTGTCGCCAAAGCTTACCACGCCGGTGATTTTCAAACGTTGCTTTACCTTGCAGCACACGTCAAAGCACAGCGTCAGTATCGGATTGACCCGAATACTCGTTTCGGTAAGGGCAAATGTTCCAAGCGACTTGCCTTTCGCGCCCATAATACCGAGGTCGCCCTTGGTAAGCTTGGGTTCCAAATCTACGTTCCACATTTCGTCATTTCCGCTGAGCGGCACCAACGCCTGTTTGCCCGTTCCGCTAAAAATGATGTTCAGCGCCTTTTTGAGACTGTTGGCGCGCACGTTTTCGAGATGTAGCGGCGTAGTCGTTGAAATCTCGTCCTCGAATGCGGCGAATGCGGCAAGAGTACATTGCTTGTCATACAAAACGGGTTTGGCAACGTAACCGTTGTCCGTCTTGGTCAGCTCGGCTCTTATCCAATGCTTAGCCTTGTTGTTGGCGGCGGTACAGTACCACAGCGACGTCCGTTCAAAGGGGTGATCCGTTACAACTCTCAAACAGTAGTCGCCTTTGTCGTCCAAAAATGATTTTAGTTCCGATTTCATTGGCGCTTGGTAACCGCTTAGCCACCGCACTACCCCGTCGGCGTAGGTTGAAGGAATGTAATCCAACGTGGTCGGCAAAACGAGCAGTCTGCTTTTTTCATTGAAGCGCACGAAGGTCTTGCTGTTGTCCACTACGTCCACGTGGGCGCTGTTGGCAGAGTTGACCACGTACACAGGCGCCTTGATTTGCATTGCATAGGTTTGCGGCGCAAGCGCAATTTCCCACATCTGACGGCGCACGTCGTAGGCGATACGGCGATCCAATTCCTCTTTCGCCGCGTCCATAAGCTCGGTTTGATTGGGAGCGGGGAATGCGCGGTAAATGTTTCCGAACAGAATTGCGCCGTTTTTAACGCGACTGTCAACACCCAAAACTATCATTCCGACGTACACGCCCCTGCCCAAGGTAACGACGGATACGCAACTTACCTTTTCCTCGTTGAGCAAATAACTGATAGCCCTGCGGCAATTGACCGCGTACTCGTACTGTCTGGTTTCGCGGGCGGTGGAAGTAATTTCGAATATCGTCCTTTTGCTGTCGCTGTTGCAGTAGTTCAGTTCGTCGGGGTACAGCGTAAACAATCCGTCTTCCCGCCTGCCTGCCATGTCGATTGACATTGCGACAAATCCGCGACGCGCAAAATCCTCCAAAACTTTCCCGTATATCGGCTTGTCAAAGTCGCCAATGACAAGGACGGCAGGTTTGTCCTGAAAGCTTCCCTTGCAGTACACCGCGCCAAAAACGCGAGACTTGCCCTTAGGAAGGGATCTACCCGTAAAGTACAGCCTTTTTACCGTGACGTGGTTGTCAGTAGTTTGACTGAGCACCTCGACGTCCAAAGGTTCGGCGTTGACGTCGAAACCTTCCCATAGCGTTTGAATGTTAAGTATATTGTCCATATTTCACCGTTTTCCCCACATGGGGTTGAAAAATGTACCGTCAACAGCTAAAATTTGGCGTATACACTAAATTTAATTATAGCACAGTATCGTATTTTGTCAACACTTCGGTCCTCGTCGGACGGACAAGTAAATAGCTGACTACAATTTTATTTATGATATGCTACGTTGTGTTCGATACAGCAGGCGCGGTACAGTTGCTCGGCAAGTACCACTCTGAAAAGCTGATGCGGCAACGTTATTTGTCCAAAGGAGCAAATTAAATCCGCCCTTGACTTCACCTCATTGCTCAATCCGTTACTTCCGCCTATTACGAACGTAAACGTGGAATTGAATTGCTTTTGCTCTACTATATGCGCAGAAAGCTGCTCGCTGCTAAATTGCTTTCCGTGAATGTCCAGGACGACGACGTACCCCTCAAGCCTTGACAGCACGTTGTCACCCTCTACCTTTTTTACGCGTTCGATTTCCTTTTCGTTTTGAACACCGCGGCTGAGACATTCGTCCACTTCCACTATTTCGAAATTGGCGAATCTTCCTATACGTTTAGCGTATTCGGCTATTGCGTCGCGAAGATAGCTTTCCTTTATTTTTCCTACTGCTACGATTCTGAATTTCATTTCATGAATAAATTTGTAAACCACAGGGCTACGCACACTGCCACAGCTACGCAGAGCAGTACGGTTGAGCTTGCATTCCGCTGAACGTTTTTTGCAACGTACGTTTGTTCCGTTTCACCGTTTCGTAAATCTTGTTGCCAAACGCTCTTGGTAGTCTTGAGATAACCGAACACGCTGAGGGCAAAACCGACAATTCCAACGAAAAACAGCGCCAAAACCCACCCCATGTTGTGTTGTACGTTCCAAAATTCGTCCGAACCTACATAGGTGTAGGACAAACCGACAACGAACGCGTTGTTGAAAAAGTGTACGATGACGCTTGTCCACAGGCTGCCGCTACGGTACACGAGCAGGGTCAACAACGCCCCCAGCACGAATTGATGAATCGTCTGCGCGGGATTGGCGTGGAAAAGCGCAAACAACGCTCCGCTGATTGCAAGAGAAGCAAGCTTGTTTTTGTTGCCTTCGAGGCTTTGCGCAACGGTACCGCGAAATACGATTTCTTCCGTAAAACAGGGAAGTAAACACGCCACAATCAACAGTCCGACAACGTTTTTATCCAAATTGACGTCGGGACGCTTGAGTCCAATTGCCTCGATGGCGTCCAAAAGCCAGTTGTTCAACGGAGTCATGCAGAACACGAGAAACGCCGTTGCAAGACAGCCCCACAGCACGTGAGCGTACTTCGGCGCCCTGTTCATCTTTGTGGCGACGAACACCTTAGTCTTGGTGACAGCGGCGTAGATAAACGCGGCGCTACCGATAATCACGGTGTACAGAGCCTGCATCAACCAATACGTAAAGCCGCTTGCCTCAACGCCGAAAATCAATCCGAGCGCAAGACTTGCAACAATCATTACGCCCACTGCAAGCGCAAAACTCAACCCCATATCACGTTTTTCGTAGTTTAGTCTATACAAATGCTTACCTCATTGTCGCGCTGCTCGGCGACGAACACCTTTACGTCCTTGCCCTCTACGACTCCGTTTGCCGCGTACATATTGACGGCAGAGCTAAACGCCAACTCGCGCGTGTTGTTGTTTTCCGACAGGTGCGCCAGAATGACGCTTTGAGCTTTTCCAATCAACCTCTTGAGCACCTCTGCCGCTTGTCTGTTGGACAGGTGTCCGTAGTCGGATAGTATGCGCTGTTTCAAAAGATAACTGTAATCACCCTTCAGAAGCATGTCTTCATCATGGTTACTTTCCAACATAATTGTTGGACATGGGGTGAGAAACTCCACCAAAGCGTCGGTAACGCGACCCGTGTCGGTGACGCATGCAAATTTACTTCCGCCCGAACTGAATCGGTAGCCGCAGCAACAGCTCGCATCGTGTGAACATTCGTACACGTCCACCGCTACGTTGCCTATTTCAAAGCTGCCGCAAATTCCGTACACCTCGCAAAAGACCGCGCGCTTGCTTACGTAGTCGGCAATAGGTTTAGGCGCGTACACAGGCGTAGCAACGTGTTTAGCCCAGTTGGGTAAAGCGCCTACGTGGTCACCGTGCTCGTGCGTAATTACTATTGCATCTACGTCGTTGGGAGCAAGACCGCGTTTTTCAAGCTCGCGTACAATTGAACGGTAGCTGTAACCCGCGTCTAACAAAATGTTGGTGTTGTCGGACTGAATCAGAGTGCAATTGCCCTTGCTCCCCGAAAACAGCGGCGATATTTTTAGCATTTACTTTTTCCTTGGTTTTGCGTAATTATTTTTCTAAATCTTCGTTTGGCTGTTCTTCCAATTCGATTGCCATTTGCTCACAGGTTATCTGAGGCAGTTTGTTGACGTTTTCTCCCACTTCCTTGAGCAGTTCGCGACGTCTGTTTGCAAATTCCCCACTGTCCTTGTCTTCGCGGGCGTTCAGCTCCACTATTTCCGTTTGCAGCTTGCTTGTCAATTTGTAGCGAGACGCAATCCAAATTGCAAACGCCAGTATTACTATAGGAAGAATGGTGAAGGTCAACAGAATTGCCGTTTGCGCCGCCTCGGGTTGCGTGAGGGGTAGCAGCTGAACGTTGCCGTTACCGAAGGTGAACTTGAAGTTATTGAAAATTCCGGAAGTTACTCCGTTGTTTGTATTGTCAGTAATAAATTGCGCGAACTCTTCGGCTGTTTTGCCAAGCATAGTTTGGAATTCCGCTTCCGTCACGTAGTTCGTTTCAACGTAGCCTGTAAGTCCGATGATGAGCGGTGGAATAGCAAGTCCAACTGCCTGCGCCGTAGTGTTGAGGAAGTTGGTAAGTCCGCTGAAATTTCCTTCGGTACGCTTGCCGAAGTACAGTTCGCCCACGTCGCAAACGTCGCCAAAGCTACTGTGGGGTACGAAAACGGTACCGCCAATGCCCAAGCCGAGCAGTAAACCGAAAATAATAATCAGCCAGTTGGGCGCGCCGAGAGTCGTTGACACCGCGCCGTCCACGATTTCGATGCCGCTACCAAGTTCGTACGAGTTGCCGCCAAACGCGCTGCCGATTTGGTTAGTGCCTTCGCCGGGTAGCAGTATCATTGCCGCAGCAACTACTATCCACACCACTGCGCCCGTGATATACGCAAAGCGTTTGGACTTGACCTTGATAAGCTTCAGGTAAATAGGCAACGCTATCACCTGCGCCACGAACATTGCCGCAGCGGCAACGGTTGCAATGGGGAATCTGCCTGTGGCATCTCCCGCCGTTACAGCCATGTAGGTATTTCGGCGAAGGAAGAAGTCACACAGGGTGAAGAAAAAACTACTCATAACCGCCATACCGAAGGACGCGCACATCTGCATGCCCAAGTATCTGCGGTAAGTGCCCATTTTCAAGGGACGAACGAACTCTTTAATGTTAAACTTCGTCTTAACGGGAGGAGTTTTCACCTGCTCGTGGCTGAACAACGCCGTGACGAGTATTGACACCATGAACACGAAGCCGAACGCCGACGCCATAAGTATGTAGGAAGTTGCGCCCTTTTCCGGACCTGCAATCATACCGGGAACGGCAACGCAAATAAGACTGGACAAAATGCTGAACCCAAGGCGCACGGCGTTGACGTTGTTGCGCTCGTTGAAATCCTCCGTCATCTCGCTTGCGTGGGAGTAGTAGGGAATAAGCACGAAGCTTTGCGCCGTAGCGTACAGCATGTACACTATTACGACGAACACGCACCGCCAACCCACGCTGACGTTAAGAATGTTCCAAGGGAAGAACAGCAGAATAAACCCGACCAACACCAGCGGCGCGCAAATAAGCATGAAAATCCTGCGTTTGCCGAATTTGCCTTGCTTTTTCGCATCGGTGATTTTGCCGATAAACGGGTCGATAATACCGTCCCAAATTTTGGTAAGCAACAGTATGGGAGTTAACCACACCATTGGAATACCCACCATGAGAGTAAGGAATGGGGTGAACAAAAAGTTAATAATATTGAAGCTGCCGCCGCCGAAAATATCTCCGCAAGCAAACGCTATCTTGTTGCCAAGACTGACTTTGCCTTTTGCGAGCGGCAGTTTTTCCTTTTTTGCGCGAGTACTCATGATTTATACTCCTTATTTTTTGTAGATAATGAGCAGGCAAGTTATTTTATGCCGCAAATTCTATCTACATCTCACACAAGAGTGAGGGTGGTCGCCGAGCCTCAAACGTTAAAACGGAACAGCACTACGTCGCCGTCTTTCACCACGTAATCCTTGCCCTCGCTACGAACCTTGCCGTGCTCCTTGGCTTGGTTGTAGCCTCCCATTTCCAACATAACTTCGTAGGGCACGATTTCCGCGCGAATAAATCCCTTTTCAAAGTCGCTGTGAATCTTACCTGCCGCTTGAGGCGCTTTTGTGCCTTCGGTAATAGTCCAAGCGCGAGTTTCCTTTTCACCGGCAGTCAGGTAGCTTACCAAATGCAACAGTTTGTAGCACTTTTTGACAAGTCGGTTCAAGCCGCTTTCCTCAATGCCGTAGCTTTCGAAAAACATTTGCTTTTCCTCGTCGCTCAACTTGGACAGTTCTTCCTCTACCTTTGCGCAAATTACGAGCGTTTCGGCGTGTTCCGCTGCTGCCGCCTCCTCGACGAGCTTGACAAGTGGGTTGTTGGCGTTGCCTATGTCGTTTTCGGAAATGTTAGCCGCGTAAATTACGGGTTTTGAGGTCAACAGGAACATTTCTTCAACCGCTTGGCGTTCCTCTTCGTCCAAATCCATCGTGCGAACGGGTTTTTCGCTTTCAAGATGCGCAAGAATACGCTTGAGCAAATCCGCCTCGAGCTTGTACTTTTTGTCGCCAGTCTTTTGCATATTTAATGCCTTAGCAAGGCGTGAGTTTACCGTTTCGATGTCCGCCAAAATCAACTCTAAATTGATGGTTTGCATGTCGGAAACGGGGTCAACGGTGTTGCTGACGTGCGTAACGTTGCTGTCTACAAAACAACGAACGACGTGCACTATCGCATCCACCTCGCGAATGTGCGACAAAAACTTGTTACCCAAGCCTTCGCCGCGCGACGCGCCCTTGACAAGTCCTGCAATGTCTACGAATCTGAGGTAGGTGGGCGTGATCTTTTTGCTGTTGTACAATGCGGCAAGTTTGTCTAATCTCTCGTCGGGTACGGCAACCACTCCCACGTTGGGTTCTATCGTGCAAAACGGATAGTTGGCGATTTCCGCCCCTGCTTGCGTAATTGCGTTGAACAATGTGCTTTTGCCTACGTTGGGCAATCCTACAACTCCAAGTTTCATGTTCCCCTCGGTCTAAAAGAGGCAAAAAATGCGTAAACTTACATAGCAAAGTTTTGACTTTGGGCATTTTTACGCGAAATTTGCCTTTTATAATAATGGTTGTGATATCTATTTATTTTACCACATTACAAAGTAAAAGTAAATAGAAAAGGATTGTATATGACGGTTTTGCAAAGTTTGTTTTTGGGTTTGTTGCAGGGTTTTACCGAGTTTTTGCCCATTTCCAGTAGCGGACACTTGCTGCTCGCCGAAAAACTGTTCGACATTGAAGCGGGGCTTTTTTTCGACGTAATGCTGCACCTCGGAACGCTCGCAGCCGTAATAATTTCGCTTAGACACTCCCTTTGGCAGACGATTCGTCACCCCATTGCAAGCAAAAAGTTGGTTTATCTCGTCGTTGCAAGCGTACCGACGTTTGCCATTGCCCTCGTCGTAAAGCTATTCGTGCCCGAAAGTTTTATGGCAGTGTTGCTCCCCGTAGGATTTGCGCTTACAATGGTACTAATCGTGCTTTCCGACAAACTGTCCAAGCCCAGACTGCGACTTGAAGAAGCGGGTTGGCTGCCCGTGATAATAACGGGCGTAACTCAAGGCGTTGCGGTGTTCCCGGGACTGTCAAGAAGTGGCAGCACCATTTCCACAATGAAATTGTTTGGCATGAATTCCAGCGACGCGGCGGAATTTTCCTTTTTGCTGTCAATACCCGTTATTTTGGCAAGCGCCGCAGTTGAAGGGTACGAGGCGCTCACAACGCCCATGACAATTCCCTCGTGGTACTGCATAGTAATCGGCATCGTCGCCGCGTTTGTGAGCGGACTGGTGTCGGTGTACATGGTTATGCGCGCCGTCAAGACCAAAAGCTGGATTTGGTTTGCGGTGTACCTCATAATCCCGTTTGTCGTGTCGCTAATTATACTGTAAATCAAAAAAGGAGCAGATTGTCTGCTCCCTTGTTTTTGAATTACTTTGAATTTTTCTTTTTTGTTTCCGATTTCTTTGTGTTTGATTTCGTTTCCGTTTTCTTGGCGTCGGATTTTTTTGTTTCTGCTTTTTTCGGCTCGGACTTTTTCGCGTCCTGTTTTTTGCCGTCGGACTTTGCTACGTCAGTCTTTTTAGTTGATTTTGTTGTTGCAGCAGCTGTCTTTGGCGTTTCTTTAGTTGAACTTGCCGTCTTTTTTGTTTCCTTGGTAGCGACTTCTACCTTAGGATCTATTTCTTTTGGTTGAGTTGTTTTGCTCTTTTGCTTTTTGTCCTTCTTGATCTTGTTCAGCTTGTCTAAGTCGTAGTCCACCTTGGTGATAAGCGTCTTGGCGGTGGGTGATGCTATTATGCCTTTTTGCATCATCGACTTACTCTTGAGTTCCACTATCGCCCGTTTGAAACGAACCGTTACGCCCTCTTCCAAATCCAAAATGCCCTTTTTGAAAAGTCTTTTGTAACCGTTGTAAATGGTTGGGCGATTAGCCATCATCTCGAACTCGAGGTTTTGAACGTAGTAATGCATTCTTGCCAGACGTCCTACCGAACTGTCGCCATCGGCAAAGAAGTTGTCAATGTCGGCGCAAATCTTGGTACAATCTCTCATGCACTCTTTGCACTTGCCGCACGCCTTGATAATCGGGCTGATAACAGGGTAAAAAGTGATGATGAGGGTTAAAAACTCAATGGTTTCGTTTTTAAAAAATACCGCGACAATGAATCCTACGGCAACCAAAACAAGGAAGGTCAAGTAGATGTAGAAAATCCTGCTTAACAAATATTTGGTGGTGGCTGCCTGTCTGCGACAAAGATACAAATAGGTGTAGTCGTCGGAAATGTCGTCGGGCACGTTGACGTCGTAGTACGTGTCTAAGTTGCGCATTTTGGGCAACCCCTTGCGGATTGCCAGTTCGTTTACCTCGTTGGTGGTTTCGCGGTCGTACTCGATTTTGGAAAACTCGGTGCCCGTAATGCCGCACTCGTGCAACTGGTGCTCCATTATCGCTTTTTTCTTGTACTCATTCAAGAAGGAAGTAAGCGCCTCGTTTAGTAGCGACAGTCCAAATGAAACGACAGAGCAAATGAACACGTAGTTGCTGTCAACAGACGGAATAAATGACAAAACGACGGGAACAAGCGCAATTAAATACAACACCACGCGCGATGCCTTGAGATCGAAAAACATCTTTTGCGAAGTGTAGTAGAATTTGGCAAATTCCTGCTTTTGACACCTTTCTTTTACTTTGTTCATGCTCATCTGACTTACCTCTAACGCCGCTAAGCCCGCTTGACTGCGTTTATTTGCTAATTATACGGGCATTCGCGCCTTTTGTCAATCTTTGTCATCCGATGTGCGCTTTTATTTCGTTTTATTCTATGCCCATAAGTGTGGAAAGCATTGTGATTAGTCTCTATAATATTTGTAATCCTTGTTTACAAGAGTGTATTCCGACAAACTTAGCGTGGATTTTTTGCCGTTATTGGCGAAAAATCTTGCAAAACTGTTTATCGTGTGATATTCAATTTCCTTTAAATGCGCATGGAAATCGGGGTGAACAATCGCATACATAAATTTGTTCCAACCCGGTATTTCGCTTCTGCCGGGTTTGACTCTGCTTCCCAAAACCTTTGCGCTGCCTATATATATTTGTTTTTTGTTGTCATCAACCAAATAATAAACAACGTGGTTTTGATTGACGTGCTGATTCAATTCGCCAATGTCAATCCAACTTGAATATTTGGTTATCATTTGATTGCTTGATTCATTGCTTAACCAACCGAAAACGTTAGCTTCAACAAATTTTTTGAAGATGTTATCATACGAGGTTGGTACTCTTATAAACGTGACAAGTTCAACTTCGTCATTTGATATTGGTTTAAAAATTACAACCTCTTGATTGCCGCCCACAATCGAGGTGTGAAATTTGGAATTTTCTTTCTTTAAAAGTTTCTGACTTTCTATGACAAAATACGATTGTATAAATTCGTTTTTCAAAGCTTTTACAAGCGCTCCATCAAATGAGATTTGAAACACCCGTCTGCCGCTCGATTGACTTACAAAACAATAATTACCATCGAAATCTTTGCCTTGGAATTTAATTTTAACTTTTCTACTGCTACCCCACATTTCATTTTGAGGCTCAATAAAGTACGGTACATATTGTTCCGGTATGGTTGTCTTGCCGTCAAAAAATGATTTGTCTATCTTCTTGTAGTATTCCATAGTCGTCCTTATAATTCAAATTGTTTTTATGATATTATAATAACATCTTTTTATTTCGCGCGCAAGAATTCAAAAGAATTTAATTATGACCGTAATCCAAAGGTAAACAACGTTAATTTGTTCGGTCTTGACTTGAAAAGCAGTATATGATATAATATTTTGTTGAAAGATTGAGTTAAATCTTGCGGATTTGCAGGACCTTTACAGCGAAAAAATCATAATATATGAGGTTAAAATGTTTCAAGAGGCGCTAAAACTAATTGAAAAATACGACGTGATAGTTATTCACAGGCACAGCAACCCCGACGGCGACGCGTTGGGCAGTCAGATAGGACTTCGCGAAATCATACGCGAAAACTTCCCCAACAAAACCGTCTACATCGTGGGCGACAGAACCAAACGCTACGCCTTCATGGAGGGTTGGGAACCGGACGAAATCCCTGACGAGGTGTACAACGGCGCGCTTGCAATAGTCCTTGACACGTCCGCAAAGTTCATGATAAGCGACACGCGCTACACTCTTGCAGCCGCAACTCTGAGGTTCGACCACCACATCTTTTGTGAAAGTATTTGCGACGTGGACGTCATCGACAGCACCTTTGAAAGCTGCTGCGGATTGCTAACTCAGTTTGCCGTAGACTGCAATTTGCGCCTGAACACTCTTGCCGCAAAATCACTGTTTACGGGAATGGTTACGGACAGCGGTCGCTTCCGTTACGACTCGGCAAACTCACGCACCTTCCGCTTGGCGTCGGTACTTACCGAACAAAACTTTGACACCAACGAAATCTACGCCGAACTGTACGCGGACGAATTTGCAAGCGTCAAGCTGCGCGCAGAATACACGTTGAAAATTCAACTTGCGGGCGACGGCGTGGCGTATATCGTCACCACCAAGGAAGAATTGCAACAACTCATTAGCGAACGGGGTGTGGATTCCTTCGCAATATCTCGCGGAATGGTAGGCACAATGTCGGACATTCGCGGGATTGACAGCTGGGTAAACTTCACCGAAACCAACGAGGGAGTTCTTTGTGAATTACGTTCTAAAAGATACAACATCAACCCCATTGCCGTAAAATACGGCGGCGGCGGACACGCAAAAGCAAGCGGAGCAACCGTTCCCGACCTTGAAACGGCAATGAAGATGGTTGAGGACATCAAGGCTCTGCATAGACAGGCTAAAGGAGAGTAACATGACAGAACAATACAAAATAATGCGCAAAATACTCAACAAAATAAAGAGCTACGACAAGATTATCGTAACCCGTCACGTACGCCCCGACGGCGACGCCATAGGTTCGTCACGCGGACTTGCCGCAATGCTGCGCCTAAGCTTCCCCGAAAAAAAGGTTTACGTGCAGACAGAGGACAGCTCGGACTACCTTGCTTTCCTCGGACCCGACGACGCTCCACTTCCCGACGAGGAGTACAAGGACGCGCTGCTCATCGTACTTGACACGGCGAGCGTGGACAGAATATCCAATAAGCGTTACTCTCTTGCCAAGGAAATTATAAAAATCGACCACCACATTGACATTCGCCCCTACGGTAAACTTAGTTGGGTTGAGGATTGGCGTTCGTCTACCTGCGAAATGGTAGCCTTTTTCTACGAGACCTTCAAAAAGGAATTAAAATTAGACAAAGAGGCGGCAACCTACATCTTTACGGGCTTGGTTACCGACAGCGGGCGGTTCCGCTACGAGGCGACGACGGGCGACACGCTACGTATTGGCGGAATGCTGCTTGACTACGGCGTAGACACCGAAACGCTGTACGCCCACCTGTACCTTGAGGACTACGACCAACTCAAATTCCAAGCGTACGTACTTGAACACATGCAAATTACCGAGCATGGGGTTGTATATTTGCACGTTGACGCCGAAATGCAACGTAAATTCAACCTCACAACGGAGCAGGCAAGCGAGGCGGTTTCCTACCTCAAGTACATTAAGGAGTGCATTGCCTGGTTGGCGTTTATCGACATGCCCGACGGCTCAATTCGCGTAAGACTACGCAGCCGTTTTATGTTCATCAACGGTTTGGCGGAAAAATACAACGGCGGCGGACATCAATGCACCTGCGGCGCAACGCTCTACGACAAAGCGGACATTGACAAAATGCTTGCCGATGCCGATGAAATGGTTGCGGAATACAAAAACACTCACGAGGGGTGGCTATGAAAATACTGATTACCAACGACGACGGCATAAACGCCGAGGGCATAAAAATCCTCGCCTCTTGGGCAAGAAAGTTAGGTGAAGTGACCGTTTCCGCGCCTAAGGTTCAACAAAGCGCCAAGTCTCACGCAATAAACATTCACGACCCCATTGAAGTACACAAGGTGGACTACATTGACGGCGTGACTGCTTACGTTGTGGATTCCACCCCTGTGGACAGCGTAAGATTTGCCACTCTTGGACTAAACGAGCACTACGACTTGGTACTTAGCGGCGTAAACCGCGGATTCAACATGGGCGAGGACATACTGTACAGCGGAACGGCAGGAAACGTATTCGAGGCTGCATTGAGAGGTTCAAATGGAATCGCATTCAGTACCGACCCTCGCGACTTTTCCGAGGCAGCAAAATGGCTTGACGCAATTTACGACTACTTTGTAAAGAATGATTTGTTCGCGCACAACGGAATTTACAACGTAAACATTCCTCTAAACGCAAAGGGAATCAAATTTACCAAACAGGGCGGCGCGTACTTTACCGACGAATTTATCAAGGTGGACGACACCCACTACGACCAACAGGGCTACTCCGTTTACAAATACGGCACGGATTTTACGCTTGACACCGATGCGGTAATGAACGGCTACATTTCGGTAACGCCCATTTCTACACGTAGAGATAACTTGGCTGCGTTTGAGAAACTGAAAGGCAAAGTTTCATAAATGTTTTGCATAAAACATAGTTAAAAATACACATAAAAAAGAAGGTCATTCGCCCTTCTTTTTTGCATATTTTTGTTTAATTAGATGTAAGTAGTACAATTAGCCTTTGCTTACGATTGTTGCCGACTGAGTTGCACCTTTTTGCGCGGTAATTTCCAGAGCTGCATTTTTGCCGTCATCAAAGTTAACCAATTGTCCGTATACCGTTACGATATCACCAACTTCAAGCGTTGTAATGCCATTGCCAAGATATACATAGAAACCTTTGAGAACCGTTGTGCCACTTCCGTCGCTCATTTCAAAGCTCCAACTCTTGGTTGCGTCACCCGTATATGTGATTTTTGTCACAACGCCCTTTACGTAGCAGTAGTCAAGATAAGCGTTCTTTTCTTGAGCACCCGCAATAGCTACCGCTTGCGCTACGGTGTAGGGACTGCTTTGTGTGCCGTTACCGTCTACAGGAGTGTAGCTACCACTGTTACCACCTGTTCCACCACCGCCGCCGGTTGTGCCGAGCGTTACGTTGCAGGTGAAAGTGTGCGAGTAGGGATTCTTGTTGCTGTCGAGATATTCCTTACCCTTTGCGTTTACGAAGGTTGCAGTCAAGGTGTAGCTTATTTGTCCGCTCAAATTGGGAAGGCTAACAGTCGTCTCGTCCTCGCCTTCGGTGAGCGTAACTAAGTTTGCATCATTGCCGCCCTTTTCCCACTTGACGTAGATTACGGCGTCCCCGCCCTTGGAGTCAAGTGTATCAATCTTGTTGGGTACCGTGTAGGTACTGTTTTTAGTTGTTATGTTGCCGTAGTTATAGACAAAGTTTTCGAATTCCGCGCCTACCGTGTCATCCTCAATAACCACACATGCAGCGAGTAGCGCAACACACATTGCCACTACAAGCAGACAACTAACAAGAGTTAGCAAACGTTTTTTCATGTCGAATCTCCTTTATTTTTAGCAAAATGCTATTTTCAAGATTATTCTACAACTTTTAAACATCGTTGTAAATACCTTTTCATAATTAGTTTGTGTAAATATAAATAATTTAATAATTACCGTATTAAGTTAGTTAGCCCGTTTACTCTTAGCGCGTTTGGTTGACACAACGATTAGCGCAATAACAAGCGCCACGATAATGACTGCTTCACTACCAAGTACCGCCAAATATATTGGAAAACCGTCGTTACTTGGGGTGACGATGTCCACTTCACGGGTCAAAAGCGTCGCGTCTGTGTGAAGATTGCTACCGCTGTAGAGCGACGCGTCGATTGTGCCTTGTTTTAGCAAAAAGTCGCGAGTAATCAAGCGGTAGTTGTACACGTCAACGCCCTGTTTTGTAAGCGCAACGGGCGCGGTTGCTCCGCTTGTGAAGGCTGACGGGAAGTAGTTGTATTGACGGTTGCTGTTTTGGTGATACAACACGTAGTCAATGACGGCAATCGTGTACCGTTGACTTGTGTTCATAATGCGATTGCCCGTCACCCGCCAAATGCTGAAATCGTTGCGGTTTGCCATGCTGATGATGTCTCTACCCGAAACTTCGGCAACGTACACCACGTTGTCAAAAGGAATTGCCTCGTAAAGTTCGGTGTAAGTAACGGTACCCTTTATCAAGTTGTTGCGCGCGTTGTTGACCAAAGCAAGCTCGATTTTGTAACCCTGTGACAGAGCGTAGTCCGCAATGGCGTTGCACACGAGGCGCGGAACGGCAGTGCTGCTGTCAAGAGAGCCATTGAGTATTGCAAGCTGCTTTGACGCCTCGCCCGCAATTTGCGCGTTAGAGTTGTTAATTTTACCCTGAACTTGGTTTGCGACCGTTTGGTCCATGCTACCTCTTGAAGGGAGAGAGCTGTAGGAAACGTTTTCGTTCAAGCTGCAGCTGACGTTGCCATTACCGTCAACGAACAGCTTGACGTGCGAAACGTACTCGCCGTAACGCTTGCCTTGAATAAACGGTATGCCGTCAACGATGTATTCCTGTTTTGAGTGAGTGTGCGCGCAAAAAACCGCGTCAACGTAATTTTCCAGTCCGTGAGCGCTTGACGGGCTACCGTAGTTGTCGTTTTCGCCCACTATTCCCTGCGGACCGGCGTGAGCGCTGACTACAACCACGTCGCATTGCTCTTCGCCTTCCCTAAGTTCCGTTGCAAGCTCTTTTATTATTGGCAACGGGTCCTTGAACCCGATAGTTTGCACCAGTTGCGAGGAAATGGACGTAATTTGATCCTTGCCGATTACGCCAATGATACCCACCTTGAGACCGTTTGCTTCCACTACAGTATATGGCTTGGCAAGGTCGCTTGCAAACTCGCCCCACTGCCTTGTTGTTGCGTTCCACTCGTAGATGTTTGCGCCAAGATAGGGCACTTTGCTGTTTGCCGCCAATGTTTTTAGGTTGTCTAAGCCCCAGTCAAATTCGTGATTGCCGTAGGTAAAGGAGTCAAAACCCGTAATGTCCATACACTCCGCAAGCAGTTTGCCGTAGTTGCTGTTGGACTCCATCGAGCCTTGGAACATGTCGCCTGAATTGATAATTACCGCGTCTTCTTTTTTACGCGCGGCAAGGAACCCCGCAATTTGGGGCATCTGATCCACCATGCCGTGAAAATCGTTTATGGCGTAAATATCTACGGTTTTGTTTTCCGCGTAGGCTGTGTTCGATTGAAACAAACCGACAAAGCCCACGCATGACAAGGCAAACACCGCTATTAAAAGTATCGTTAGGGAAATCTTTTTTGTTTTCAAGCTGTCCTCCTAAGTTTTGCAAGAAAGTTGCAGGGTGTGACTAAACAAACAGTCGCTTATGCAACCAACCTCGCATCAAAACAATAAAAAGCGCAAGAAAAAATCTTGCACTTTTAATTCGGTTTATCTACTGCGCCGTCGCAACGCCGTTGATACTCACAACGTAGCCGTTGTAAGCTTCGGGCGTGCTGTTGTAGGTGTACATTGCCTGAGCGTAGAATATCAGCTCGTCCCCAACGCTCAGTTCACCGGCAGAAGACCAGTTGTTGCTTGAGGTTGCGCCTTGGAATTTCTTGATGTAGTACAAGAGGAATTTGTTGCCATTCCCGTCGGTGACGTACACGTTGAAGATATCGCCGCTTGATGAACTCAACTCGGCTTTGCTCACGTCGCACACTGTACCCTTGACAAAGCCACTTGGCGCGCCTGTTCTTGAAGAATAACCGCTTGCAAGCAAAATAGCGTCAGCTACGCTGTAGGGGTCGGCAAGCGTTCCCGCGTGCGTGGGTTCGGTGGGCGTAGTTGCTCCACCGCTCAAGTCAACTTCTTGCGTGAGCTTTGAGTTGTCTGTAAAATCGTTTGTTGTTGAGTACAGGTTAGTATTGACTGTGCGTTGTTCTTTCAAGAAGTCGCGCGTTATCAAACGGTAGTTGTACATGCTCTCGCCGACTTTAGTGAGCGCAACCGGGGTAAACGACCGCGAAAATGCGGATGAGAAGTAGTTGTAATTTCTGTTGACGTTTTGATGGAACAGCAAGTAGTCTATTACGGCTATTTTGTAGTACTTGGAACTGCTGTTTTCAATAGCGGATTCTTTGACGCGCCAAATGCTGTAACCCGACCACGTAACCGCCAATTTGTAAATATCCGCGCCTGAAACTTCCGCGACGTACACAACGTTGTCAAAGGGTATCGCCTCGTACAGCGCCGAATAAGTGACGTTTCCCGAACTAATCGAGCTGCGTCCGACGTTTGTCATGGCTAAAGATATATCATAGCCTTGTGCTACTGCGTAAGTTGCCATTGCGTGGCACACAAGGCGAGGAACGCCGACGCTACTATTCAAACCGCCGCTGAAATTTGTCAATACCTCTTGCGCAGAGGATGCAATTTGCGCGTTAGAATTGTCAATTTTGGTTTGTACTTGACTTTTTACCGTAGAATTTATGCCATTTAAACTGTAGTACGACAAATTGGATGCTCCGTCGCATCTAACGTTACCGTTGCTTTCTACAGTCAGCCGTACGTGCGAAACGTAGTTGCCGTTGGAGCCGCCTTGAATAAACGGTATACCGTCTACTAAATAATTTTGCGCAACGTGGGTGTGAGCGCAAAACACTGCGTCAACGTAGTCGCTGAGACCCGCAGACGAAGAGGGTTGTTGTTTGTTTTCATCTTCGCCGACAATGTCCTGTGGACCTGCATGAACACTGGCAACGACGATATTGCATCCTTTTTCATCGCGCAGTTCGGTTGCAAGTTCCTTGATGATGGGCAGCGGATCTTTAAATCCGATTGTTTGCACAAGTTGTGAAGAAATGGAAGTTATTTGACTTGAACCAATTACACCGATAATTCCCACTTTCAAACCGTTATCAAACTCTTTTATCACGTATTTTTGAGCGATGTCATCTGCAAAACTGCCCCACGTCTTAGTTGTTGGGTTCCAGTTGTAGATGTTTGCACCGAGGAACGGAACATTGCTGTTGTTGGCAAGCGAACGAAGGTTGTCCAACCCCCAGTCGAACTCGTGATTGCCGTAGGTAAAGGCGTCAAAGCCCGCAATGTCCATACAATTTGCAAACAAATTGCCGTAGTTCCAGTTGGATTCCATCGAGCCTTGGAACATATCGCCCGAGTTTAATGCAACGGTGTTGCCGTTGTCAAGTTTGTCGCTGATAAAGCCGGAAACTTGCGCTAACTTTTCATATTCGCCGTGGAAGTCGTTTATGGCGTAAAAATCCACCGTGCCGGTCGCCTGCGTTTTGTCCGAAATGGGCGGAATGGTCTGCTCTTCCCTGTAGCCGCACTTGACATTACAGTCTCTGTACTTGTGTCCCGCGTTTGAAGTCGTTGCTTGAACGTCCTCTATCCAGCCTCCCATGACGTGATTGGAGTATTCCTTGTAGCCGCATTCCGTACATTCCTGATAATGCAAAGTGGCGTTCAGTTTTTTATACTCATTCGAAAAGCTGTGTTGGCACTCACCACCCGTCGGATCAATGCTTTCGATTTTTTCGTATTCGCAAACGGTGCAGATTGCGTGACGGCTGCCCGCCTTTGTTTCGGTGGGTTCTTCGTCCACTATCCACTCGTCGAAAACGTGCGCCGATTTGGTTGTAGCCTTGCTGCAGATTTTGCATACCTTCCAGTGACTGTCGCTGTCCTTTGCGTAGGTGTTGGGGTAACTGTGCTGATGCCCGAACAAATCGCAACCCGAGAAGACAAGACACATTACAGCAAGCGCGACGAGTAAAGCTACAAGTGTTATTTTTACCTTTTTCAAAAGAAACCTCCTACAAACAACGTTTGACCTACGGTATTATTAGTGCTGATAATTTTGTTACTATTATTGTGAAACACAATAAAATATTTTATATATTATACTTTATTTATCAAATTTTTGCAAGAGGCTTTTGTGATAGCGCAAAACGCCTACAAAACTGTTTGCACTATTTGTTTGCAAGCAGTTGCAATTTTTTGCAGATTGTTGTATTATATATAGGCATCTGGGTGTAGCGCAGTTGGTAGCGCACAAGACTGGGGGTCTTGGGGTCGCTGGTTCAAGTCCAGTCACTCAGACCAAAATACTAAAAACACCGAAAAACACTGCTAAAGTGTTGTAATCGGTGTTTTTTTTGTTGTATTGAGATAAATTGCTATTTTCGTTTTGGTGTTTTTCGCATTTTTTCGTAAAAATAAGCGGCAAAACAAGTGGCATTTACAAGTTGTGTCAAAACGGTAAATTGTTGACTTTTTTATAAGTAATTTTTGCTATATTGCCCATACTAAAAAACAAAAGGGGGCAGATATGAGAAAGATTGCAGAGAAAGTCGCTATTATTGCGCAAATTTGTATAACCTTAGTTTTTGTGATAACAACGCTGCTGTCCGTTACCAACGTTATACCGTGGAATGATGACAACACCGACGGAGTGTTGGTAACCATGCTTATTATCATGGCGATTATTTACGGTTTGCTGTCAGCGTACATTATTTACGTCAATTTTTCCGAAGCGGAAAACCTGCGTCAGATTTTACTGTTCTGCGACAGCGAAAGCGCCACCCACGCCAACGTAAAGGTGATACGCAACATCGTCCGTAGTTGCGCGAGAAAGGTGGACGGCATACGTGTGAAAAAAGCGAAAATGCGTTTGGACGAAACTCGCGGGTTGGTGGTAACTCTCAAGGTGGACGTCAGCACTCACAGCGTGTCGGAGTCCATTGACAAGCTGCGCTGCCTCATCGCCGACGCTTTCAAAAACACCCTTGGACTGACCTTCAATTCCATAAACTTCGAAATTCGCAAGCTACAAAGCCGCTACAAACCCGACGTTGACAAAGCGGAAAAACTCGCAAAAACACTCACTCAACAACGCGAACTTTCTGCGGACATTTACGAGCAACCTTTCAGAGATAACTGTGAGGCATGTCAAAAAGCGGATGAAGAAATGGAAAGCAATGCAGAAAAAGAGGACATAGAGAAGGTAGAAGAAATTCGCGAACAGTTGCGTGACGACTCGTCGCACCTCGCCGGTGAGGCAAGTAGTGAGAAACCACACAAAAATTCTAAAACTAATTCAAACAAAGAAAAAGGCGAAGAGTGAGAACACTTTTCGCCTTTAAGTTTCTTATTTGTACTATTTAACACCGTTAACTTGTCACTTTTTGCATTCAATTATATTTACAGCGCACAATGAGGCGAAGGTGTTTCGAGGATCACCGTTTTGACTTGAAATACTCCGTCAGAATTTCCGAACATTCTTTTTCGAGAACTCCACCGTGTAGGGTCAATTCGTGGTTCAAGGTGTGTCCCACCATTTCCGCAAGCTGAACGCAACCCTTGCCGCTGAGGTCATACGCGCCAAAGTAAACGTTGCTAATCCTTGCATTGTAGCACGCTCCAAGACACATTACGCAAGGCTCGAGCGTCACGTACAAGTCGCAACCCGTAAGCCGCCAATCGTTCAATTTTTTGCAAGCGCGCTCAATCGCCACAAGCTCGGCATGTTCGACGGCATTCCTGCTTGCGTTCCTCGTGTTGTGCGCGCGGGCAATAACCTCGCCGTTTTTCACCACCACCGCGCCTATTGGAACTTCGTCGTTTTTTTGCGAAACACGCGCTTGCTTGAGCGCCAAACGCATGTAATGTTCCTGCGTCATCGCTTTTCCTCTAATCCGTGCAAATTCACCTTGCCGTTGATTTCCCTCATCATGTCGGCGTCAATCTTCAGTACCTTGCGGTCGTAGGTGAGCAGTCCGTTGACCTCGTCCTCGACGTCGGTAAGCTGAGTGTAAACTGTGGCGCACAAACCCTTGTCAATCCAGTCAATAACGTCGCGCTCGTACAGCTGCCTTACGCCGTTGTTGAAATCCTCAAGCGTTTCAAACTTCTTGTAGCTGTAGGTAGCGTCGGGATTGAAACTATGCTCGCCGTCCTTGAAGCTGTACCCGCCAAATTCCGTTAGGCACACTGCGCGATTTTTGTCGCGCGGCAGGCGAACCCTCTTGAAATACACGTGCAGGCTCCTGACGTCTCCACCACCTTGGTCGTGCCAACCGCTTGCATGGTCTACGGTGCGCGTGTCGTCCAAATCCTTGGTCAGTTGAGCAATACTATTGGCGTCAAACTGCCCCCAACCCTCGTTGAATGGTACCCACATGGCAATGCTCACGCAGTTGTACAGTTGGCTTAGCATTTCGGTGTACTCGTCGATGAACTGATTGCGCCCCTCTTCCTGCTTGCGCGAAAACAGCCAATAGTTGCTGTCCTTGATTTTGTTCAAGCCCACGAAGGGCAAGTACAGCGTTTCCAACTTGTGTTGACGGGTGCCGCCGCTGGGCATATCTTGCCAAACGAGCATACCAAGTCTGTCGCAGTGATAGTACCAACGGGCAGGCTCTACCTTGATGTGCTTGCGCAGCATGTTAAAGCCGAGATTCTTTGCCGTTTGAATATCGAAAATCATTGCCTCGTCGCTCGGCGGGGTGTACAAGCCGTCACTGTAGTAGCCCTGGTCGAGCAGTCCGTTGTGGAAGTAGGGCTTGTTGTTAAGCATAAGACGGTAGTATTTACCCACCTTTTCGCAGCTGAACTTGCGCATGCCGAAGTAACTTTCCACAAAATCTCGGCGGGAAATGATTTTAAGGTTGTACAGGTGCGGATTTTCAGGCGTCCAAGGTGTGAACTCACCGTTTGGGAAAGCTACGGTAACTACGCACTTGCCGTCGCCTTGCGCTATTTCTCTGTCGCCGTCCAACACCTTGACGGTAATTGGCTCGTCGAAATTGCACTCCGCTTCCACCGTCACCTGCGCCTTGTCGTAGTCGGGCGTCACGCGAATGCTCGAAACGTACTGCGCGGGAACGCTCTCTAACCACACCGTTTGCCAAATTCCGCTTTGAGGCGTGTACCACATTCCGCCGCGGTGTGTTGATTGCTTGCCACGGGTGTGGAAATACTTGTCGGTAAAGTCGCGCACCTTGACAACAAGCTCGTTGTTTTCCGCTCTTAACGCAGAGGTAATATCTACGCTGAAACTGTTGTAGCCGCCCTCGTGATGGCACACAGGCTCGCCGTTTACGTAAACGTCGCAAATGCTGTCCACCGCGCCGAAATTGAGCAAAACCAAATCTTTTACGAAGGTCTTGGGCAACGTAAAAAACACGCGGTAAAACAAATACTCTTTTGCTTTAAGACAGCGATTAACTCCCGAAAGCGAGCTTTCGGGTGAAAAAGGCACGCGAATTTTGCCATCGTAGACACTTGGAACGACGTCAAATTTGGTAATCGCGTAATCCCACAAACCGTTGAGATTAACGTAGCTGTTGCGAACGAATTGTGGGCGCGGGTACTCCTGCAATGGATTGTTGGAAATTTTTTCGCCCCACACCGTTGTCAAATTGCGAAGTGACATTGTTGACACTCTCCTTTGTGTTGTAATTAGTATACCATAAAAACAAATTGATGTAAATAATGAAAAAAGGCTCCTCTTGAATGGAATTGAGGAACCTTTTTATTTAGTTGGTTTTTGCGAAAAACTACAAAGTTTTACTCACAGCCTATTCTTTTGTGGTTTTCTTGGTTTTTGCGGCTGTGGACTTTGTCGTTTTTGCAGGTTTTTCGGCAGTCTTTTTAGTCGATTTTGTAGCTGCCTTTTTGACCTTTTCTACAACGTCGGGCTTTTTGTCACCGATAGTCAATTTGCCCATTCCGAGCTTGTTGCGACTTTTGGCGTCAAACAGTATGATGCCGTTGCCTACAAATTCAAATTTAATTTCTGCGTCAGCGGGATAGTCTACGCTGCCGAACACTACGGACGTTACAACGTCTCCGTTGACATCGAGTTTAACAGTCGTTTCCATACCTGCGGGCAATGCGGTGTAAATTTTGCCGCAAAGCTCGCCCTGTTCAACGCGTACGAACTCGGGACGAATACCTACGATTACGTCGCGACGCGGGTCAACGGGTTCTTCCTGAACTTGCTCGGCTTCAACGACTGCCTCTGCCGCCGCACCTTCTACCGCTTCGCCTTCCGCAGGTTTTTCAGGTTCGACGTACGCAAGCGACTCGTCGATGCTGTCGCACTCCAAAAGGAATTTCTTGCCCAGCATTTCAATCTTTGCTACGTTGCCTTCAATTTCCGCCTTTCCGGGAATGAAGTTCATCGTGGGGTTACCAACGAAGTCTGCAACGAACAGGTTGTTGGGCTTGTTGTACACCACGAGGGGTGGGTCGTACTGTTGCAAAACGCCCGTATCCATCAAGCACACCTTGGTTGCAAGGGTCATAGCCTCGAGTTGGTCGTGAGTAACGTACACGAAGGTGGAATCGGTGTTTGCGTGCAAGCGTTTAAGCTCGGTACGCATTTCCAAACGCAGTTTTGCGTCGAGGTTGGAAAGAGGCTCGTCCATAAACAGCACTTTCGGGCTGGGAGCAAGCGTACGGGCGATAGCCACACGCTGTTGCTGACCGCCTGACAGCTCGCTTGGGTAACGCTTTTCGAATTGCTCAATCTTGAGCAGAGCAAGCATTTCGTCAACGCGCTTGCGAATAGCGTCCTTCTTCCAACGCAAGTTCTCCAAGCCGAACGCGATGTTCTGATACACCGTCATGTGCGGCCACAAAGCGTAGTTTTGGAACAAAAATCCGATGTCGCGCTTACCGGGAGAGATGTTGATGCCCTTTTGAGCGTCAAATACCACTCTGTCGCCGATTGTGATGCGTCCTTCCGTAGGCGTTTCCAAGCCGGCAATCATTCTAAGCGTCGTAGTCTTGCCGCAGCCGGAAGGTCCGAGCAGGGTTATAAAGTCGCGGTCTTCTATTTCCAGATTGAGATCGTCTACCGCTACGAATTTATCAAATCTTTTCGTTACGTGTTCAAGTGTAATTTTTGGCATAATTCTTAGCCTCCTACTCCTTTATCTATTGATGCGCCCGTAAGCTTGTTTACGATGAAGTTAATCAACAAGACGGTAACTATTATTATCAAGTTGAGCGCGTTTGCCGATTGTTGCCACCAGGTTTGCCAGTCTTCGAGCAGCGTGGTCAAAAGCGTCATTTGTCCCGTTGCAAGCAACGTAAACAGCGACAACTCTCTCATACAGGAAGTAAAGGGCAGCAGATAACCGGAAATGAAAGTGGATTTTTGTATCGGGAAGATGATACGCACCATACGCTTCCACCAAGGAACCTTGACGAGCAGCGCCGCTTCTTCAATTTCACCCGACAGCTGTAGCATAGCGTTGATACCGCTACGAGATGCAAAGGGCAAATACTTGACCGCGCCTACCAACACCAACAGGAAGAAGGTTTGGTTTAGTCCCAAGGGCGTGCCAAGCGCAAGGAAGGCAGCTCCCAACGCCATAGAGGGCATAAGGTAGGGCAAAAATGCCAAGTTGTCCACGAATCTTGCAAGAGCGGTTCCGCGACGCTTCGACACGGCGTAACCAATCAAGATACCTACGGTGCCTGCAATCAGCGCGCAGCACACGGACAGTCCGACGCTGTTACCGAATGCTCTCCACAGTTGCGGTTCGTGGAACACACCGTGAATACCGTTGTTGTTGACAGGAACTTTGGAAATCCAAAAGTCGAAGGTAAGCGCGCTGTAGTCGCCGGGAGTTACGCAAAGCGATTCCAAAGCAAACGTGATAAGGGGCAACACGGAGCAGAACAGACTGAGCAGCACGAGAATTACCGCCAAAACGTATTTCCAACCCTTGAGCTTTATGTAAGAAATCTGACCCGACTTGCCCGTAACCGTTGTAAAGGACTTGCGTTTGCCCGTAAAGTACTGGTTTAGTCCAAGAATAATCAAGCCGAAAATAATCATAAATACAGCCATGATGTAGCCTTGACCGTACCAACCGTAGCCGATAAACTGCTTCATTGAAGTGGTCAAAACGGTAAATCCGCTTGAACCGCCCAAAAATTGAGGAACTGCGTAAGCGCTCATACTGCTACTGAACACCAACAGGAAGGTGGACAGCAATGCAGGCATAACTATGGGCAACGTTATGCGGCGAATAATCTTGAATCGCGAAGCGCCCAAAACCGTTGCAGCCTCCTCGAGGTTGGCGTCCATGTTACGCAGAATTCCGCCGATAAGAATGTACGCGAACGGCGCGTAGTGAAGACCCAAAACTATTGCGCTGGGTACCAAGCCGTACACGAATCCTTCGGAAACCTTGATTCCAAGAAGGTTGTACAGCATTCCGCCCGTTCCGCTGCCGATGTCGGGGTTTTGGAAAAAGTTTTTCCAAAAGGACGCAAGAGTCCAAGAGGGCATAATGTAGGGGAATACGAAAATAGCAGACAAAAACTTCTTCGCCTTGATGTCGGTACGGGTAATCAAAAACGCTACTACACCGCCGTACAAGATGGCGATAGCGCTTGACAGCAGCGACATCAAAACAGCGTTGCCCAGCGGCTTCCAAAAGTACATTGCGCTCACGTCGGAGAACAACATTCTCGACCAATGGAAGCCGGTTGCGCTGTTGAGCGTTGAACCGCGAAGCTCCTCAAACATCAGTTCGGCAATGTGCACCTTGAATGTGTCCGACAACAAAGATATGAGAGGAAACAACGTAAAGACGCCCAAAATTACCAACGACACCACCAAAATGATATTTGCCGGTTGAGTAAAGAAGTTTTTGAGCCAGTTTTTGAACTTTCTCCCCCTACTCAATTCGTAAGAATTTAGCATATTTACTCCTTTTATTTAAGTAGGGGCGGACTCCGCCCCTACTTTTAAAACTTATGTGACTAATTGTAGTTAGTACTATTTGCTTGCGATTACGCCGCTTACGAAGTCGGAAACGCTTGCTTTCTTGTTGCTGATGTAGGATGCGTCTTCGATTACCAACGTGTTACGCCAGAAGGACAGTTCTCTGTCGCCTTGTTGAATAGCGATGTCGGGGTTGGTGGAGTAAGCGCCCCATTCAGCCCAAGGTTCAAATCCGTCTTCTTCCATCAGGTAGTTGATGAACAGCATTGCCGTGTAAGGACGGGGACCGTTGGAAGCAAGTTGGCAATACATAGGATACATAAATCCAGCGAAAGGATTTACGGATACGAGTTGATTTTCAACTTCTTTCCAAGCAGCAACTTGAAGATTGTTGGTGGTGAGGTCGCGAGTCTTGGACAGAACGAACAGACCAAGGTTACCTGCGTTGTCAGACTTATTGAGGTCTTCGCAGATTGTGGTATCGCTGTTGATAGCGAAACTTGCCTTCTTAACGAAAGCCTTTACCCATTGATAACCTGCGTTGGGGCAGTCGCTGTCAAGAACGATGTCCTTGTTGTACAGAGCTTTGTACGCAGCTGCAAGCTTGTTTGCCCATTCGTCTTTAGTGAGCATGATGAGGAAGTTCATGTTAACTTGCTCGTTTACAGGGCTCTTGAAGTAGATAGTTCTGCCTTGCATGAAGTCGTCGTCTACTACTTGCCAAACGTTGTTAACTACGAGGTCAGCGCCCTTACCGGTCTTGTTCCACATAAACAGCTTGTTGATGTATTGATGAACGAGGGGTACGAGGTCGTTTTCGTCAACCTTGTCCTTCATCGTGGAAGGAACGTAGTTTTGCAAAATCTTGCTTTGCTCTCTGTAAAGAACAAGTTGAGCGCCGTCCTGAATCATAACCATGGACGCAGCTTTACTGTTGTTGCTTGAAATGTACTCGTTCGTGAGCAGAGTGTAAATTTGAGAGTCGCTTTGCTTTGAAGCGTGAGCTGTCGAGGAATCAAGACCAAGCTCTTCGCCGTACTTTGCCAAGAAGCCTGTCATAGCAGCGGCTATACGTGACGTATTACCGTAAGCGTTAAATTCACCCTTTTCTTCCTTAGCCTTTGCAATAAGCTCAGCGGTCGTCATTTTTTGTCCGTCTTCGATTATCTCGCTGATGTCAGCGGGGCCGTTGTCGCATGCTGCAAGAACTACGAACAGCGACGAAATAACCAAAACTATAGCAATAATGACGCTTAACAGTTTGATTTTTTTCATTATGTTACTCCTTTTTTGTTTTTTTATTTAATTCACGTTTTTGCAAACGTCAATTTCTAAATTAAAGCAAGCCGCTCTTTTTCATTTGCTCGCGCAGCTTTTCGATGGACAACTGAAGGAACTGTCCGTAGTTGAGCTTGCCGTAATACTTGCTCGTTTCGTTGCAGTAGGACTCCAAGTTGACGCTCCTTACGCCGAAATGTTTGAGCTTAGCAAACACTTCGTCGAAGTTTACGTTTCCTTCACCCATAAGATGGTGTTGGTCGGGGTACTCTCCCACCGCTCCTACGTTGTCGTGAATATGGGTGGTTACGAGCATGCGTCCGTATTTGGAAAGCGGGTCTTCGTTCGGCGTGTAGCAGTTTGCGTGACCGCTGTCAAAGCAATAGCCAATGTTGCTGCTATTGAAGTGTTGCAGAATAAAGTCGTTGTACCGCAAAAACCGCGTGTTTTCAATGGCTATTACGACGTCGTTCTTTTCGGCGGATTCAAGCATCCTTGCAAAGTTGTCAACGCCCAGTTGATTGGGTTCGGGTGTAATCAGCCTGCGCGTCAGGTGCAAAACCAAGTTTTTTATTCCCCGTTCGCCGCACTCTCGGCACGCTTCGTCGAACTGCTTGACGTAGCTTGCCGCCCTCTCGTCGTCGTACCAAAGCCAATGCGCGTTCGTTGAGGGGAAGTGACAGGTGTTTACCTCTAATCCCACCTTGATTGCGTAGTCGTACAGCTTTAATCTGCTTCCGTCCGTTGATTCGAATTCCGCTCCCCACCAAAACATCGTTTCGTCAAAGCCTACGTCCTTGATTGCGTCAAGCCTACTCTTTGCGGGAACGTCGTAAAACCCGAACCTAAAATTTTGTCCTTTTTTTACCTGTTGTGATTTCATTCGCGCTGCTGTTTTACATAGATTAACAATACATTAAGTATCTACTATATAAAACCTATTTAAACAGGTACAGCATACCCCTCCCCGTGTGGTATTGTCAATACTTTTTGTTAATAACGAAATATTTTAAACTTTGTTCGTTTTTATTGGGTGACAAGTTGGAAATTACTTTTCCACAACGCTTACGGCGACGCATGATTTGCCAAAAAATTAAATAATGCGCGATTGTTGAGAAAAAACAAAATGTGTGGTAAAATACAATAAAATAATAAAAAAATCATCACAAACAAAGGGCTACCGTAGCAAGAACGGGGCTTAGGTGAAAGGAGCGCGGCGATGAGAAAAGCAGCGAAATTTGAAAAAGTCAGTTTTGCAATATTCAGCGAAAATGGAACCAAAGAAGTTTACGACGAAATAAAGCTGCCCAAACGCGCAACTGCTAAAAGCGCAGGTTACGACTTTTTTGCGCCGACGGCAATTTCCGTTGCTCCCCATGAGACCGTGACCGTTGCAACTGGGATTCGCGCGCTCATGCCCGACAGTTGGTGCTTGATGATATTCCCCCGCAGCGGACTGGGTTTCAAGTACAAGCTGCGCCTCAACAACACGGTGGGAATAATCGACGCCGATTATGCGGGCAGCGACAACGAAGGACACGTCTTCATCCGAATGACCAACGAGAGCGACAAGCCGCTTGAAATCCCACAAGGCTCCGCATTTGCGCAGGGCATATTCGTGCAGTATCTTCTGACGGAGGACGACGACGCCACCGCCACTCGCAACGGCGGACTTGGCAGCACCTCGCCGACGGGGCAAGAAAAGTAATTGCGGTGATTTTCCAAATTGTTTCGCTTTAGGAACAAATCAAAATTTTCACTACCTGCACTACCCATAAGTATAACCGAACCGTATAACAAGACAAAATATAACACGCTGTTAAAAAATCAACAGCGTGTTTTTTATATTTTGTAGTCTTATGGCTTTGAACTGGTTTGGTTGTACGCTTTAATCCTCTTGGTGTAACCATTTGTAGAGTTTCTCTGCTGTGGGGCGCGTCATGCCCTTGGTTTCGGCAATCTCATCGACAGTCGCCTCACGCAGGTTGTCCATGGACTTGAATTTACGGTGCAGTTCGATGCGCCTCTTTTCGCCAATGCCCTCGACGTCCTGCAACACCGACTTGATGCTGTTACGGTTGTGTAGCTTGCGGAAGTAGGTAATTGCAAAGCGGTGACTCTCGTCGCGAATGTTGATTAGCAAATTCAATGCATAGCTGTTGCGTGGCAGGAAGGTCGGTTCGTTTGTGCCCAACGTGTACACGAGTTCCTCACGCTTGGCAAGCGACACGAGCTGCACCTCTACTCCGCACTCTTCCATTGCCTGACGCGCGTACTCGAGCTGACCCAAACCGCCGTCTACGACAATCAGGTCGGGAGTCTTGCCAAACACGCCGTCGTCCTGCTTCATACGTTCGAATCTTCGGGTGAGCACTTCCTTCATGCTGGCAAAGTCGTTGGCGCCCTCGACCGTCTTGATACGGAATCGGCGGTACTGCGAAGCGTCCTTTTGTCCGTTGGTGAACACTACCATGCTTGCCACCTTGTCCACGCCCTGAACGTTGCTTATATCGTAGCACTCAACTCGCGTAGGCAATTTCTTGAGATGTAACAATTCTTTTAACTGCAGCACTGCGCCGTGAGTCGTGTTGTACTTTTTGTCAATCGCCGTTTGACTCTTGGTGAGGTACTCCACTGCGTTGCGGTAGGACATGTCCACAAGCCTCTTTTTGTCCTGCAATTTCGGGCAGTAGATTTGCGTTTTTACGCCCGTCTTGTCCTTGATTAGTTCCGCAAGTCCCTCGCTGTCGGGCAGTTCCACGTTGACGTAAATTTCGCCGCACAGCTTGACCATCTCGCAGTACTCGGCAAGAAAGCTTGCAAGGGTTTGCGCCTCGTCCAACCCTGCGTCACTGACGGCGGTGTTGTCAGAGAAAATGACCTTGCCGCCCCGTATCATCGTGTGATTTACAACGCAGTTTTTGCCGTTACTTGCCACTGCGAACATGTCGTAATCCACAAATTTATTCAGTACCACGATACGCTGCTGCGAAATCTTGTCAATAAGCTGCAAATATCTCTTGTAGGTCAACGCCTGTTCGTACTGCATCTTTTCCGACGCCGCCATCATCTTGGCTTGCAAAACCTCTCGTACCTCACTGTCGTCACCCGAGAGGAAGGCCACCGCGCGGTTTACTATCTTGCGGTATTCTTCCTTTGTCACCTTGCCAATGCACGGGGCGCAACATCTACCTATGTGGTAGTTCAAGCAAGGACGGAAGTTCTTGGGCAACTTGTTGAAGTTGTTGTTGCAGGTAACTGTTGGGAACACACTTCCCAGTATTTCAAGGAACGACTTTGCTCCACCCTGCGTAATGGGTCCGAAGTACTTGTATTTGTCCTTTTGCAGCTTCCTCGTGGACGTGAATTTGGGAAAATCCGCCGACAAATTCACCTTGATGTAGGGGTACTGCTTGTCGTCCTTTAACAAAATGTTGTAGGGCGGGGTGTGCTTTTTGATTAGCGTGTTCTCAAGGCTCAGCGCGTCCGTTTCGCTTGCCGTGATGATGTAGCGGAAGTCGGCTACGTGGCTGAGCATTGCAAGCACCTTTTCCGACTTGTTGGTGGACGCGTGAAAGTACTGCCGCACACGGTTTTTAAGTACCTTTGCCTTGCCGACGTACAAAATGTTGCCGTCAGCGTCGTACATAATGTACACGCCCGGCTCGTCAGGTAAATTTTTGAGTTTTGTTTGTAGGTCGACGTTGGTAATCATAATTAAAGTATAACACAAAAGTAGAAAAAACACACTAAAATAAGATTGAAAGAGTAACAACCGCTTAAATCAACAGCTCCCCTTGCGCAAGGGAGCTGTTTTTTGCTTTATCGTTATTTAGCTGCGTTGCGGGCGTAGGCTTGTAACAAACCGTTAAGCGCCTTGTTGAGCTTGCGTTGCTGCTCTACGGTGCGGTCGGTTTCCAACCCCTTGTCGTGAAGCAACTCCGACGCTTTGTCTACCACGTCGCCGTTGACGTACTGCTTGCTTAGTTGCTTAATTTCCGTAGAAGGGTCGCGAGTTTGCGCCTTACCCACGCCGCGAACGTAGCATTTGTTCAACTCGGCAACGAGACGGGCGAAAATTCTCTTGGCTTTTCTTTCCTGATGTCTGCCTACTGCGCTGTTAATTACCATAACAAGACCGAAAGCAAGCATATACACCGCTTGGAATATCAGATAGCTGAAATGCTGCGCCACAAAAAAGAACACTGCAATATACGCCGAGCTGCAAATAGCGGCTACAATAACCAACCAAAGCAGGCGCGGACGCTTGTCTTTCTTGACAAACTCGAATACGAGCGAAGCCTTGTCCGCCTTGCTGTTGACAAATGCGCGCCATTGACGGCGGTAATCTTCCGGCAAAAGGCAGGCAATAAGCTCCGCCTTGTCGGGCTTAGCGCAAATTCCGCGGTAGCAGGCTTTGATTTTCCTGTTTTGTCTGCGGTAGACGTTGCTTGCCCAGTTTACGACGCCGAAAAAGGGTACCACCGCAAACAGAATTGGCAAAATTACGATTGCGTAACCGTTCAAAAAGTTTAGCACTGTTTCAATATACTTCATACAAACCTCCGTTTTAGTGAGATTATTGACTTTAACGGCGAGGTTGAAACACAAAAAGACAAAAATAAAAACTCCTTTTAAACAAAAGGAGCTTTTTGATGCTTACTATACTAAACGAGCATGATGTCTTCTGCCACTTCCGCAAGCGCCTTCTTCGCCTCGGGGATTGGGTACACTTGGTAAACGTGATTCATACCGTGACCGACGATAAATTTGACGTTTACGCCGTTTTGTTTCATAACTTCGTACAGTTTGCACAAGTCGGGGTAGAGGATTTCCCTGTCGCCGCTGTACAAAATCACCTCGCCAAGCTCGTCCATCGGTCCGAACAGCGGACTGATTCGCCAGTCTGTCAAACTCATATCCTGCGCCCACACTTTTGCCCAAATACGCTCGGACGCAGCAGAAATCAGCGGTTCGATTCGTTGATAATGCTCAATTTCGGGGTTGGACAGCGTTAAATCTACCCACGGCGAAAACAGTATGGTTTTTGCAGGCTGTTTTAGTCCCATTTCGCCCCACTGCTGACAAAGTGACAGCGCCAAACCGCCGCCGGACGAGTCGCCCATCAACACGACGGTTGAATACTGCTTGATTAGCTCTCGGTAAAAGTCCGTCATCAATTCAAAGACTTCCTCGGGGTGGTGATTGGGACCCTTGGGATAAATTGGTACGACAACGTTGCCCACCTTGTCCGCAAGCTTGTTGAGGTACTTCCAGTGGTATAGTCTCGGTTGACGAACGTATCCGCCGCCGTGAAGATACATCACAACCCTGTCGGAATTGGGTTGCATATTGACGAAAATCACCGTCATTCCCTTAAATTCCTGTGGGTTTTGCCTTTTCGTACGCGCTCTCACGGGTACTTGGTATGGAACGTCGTTTTTGAGAGGCAGATACTTTACGTCAGCAAGCACCTGACTGTCACGCTTGTGGTGAACGGTAAGTCGGAAAAAGAACACCACCAACGTCGCCATGAGGGAACGGCGGTAAACCTTGTGAGATATGATTGTCAATACGATTAAGCTTAGCGCAATTAACCCTACCGTTGAGGAAGCAATTATGCTAATAATTTTCCATTTGTTCATCTTTTGCCTTTTGTTACATAGAAATCAATTTGTTGTCCGCAATTGACAGTACGTAGCAGTCCACGTCGTCTATTCCGCAGATTTGCTTCACCGCCAGACGGTAGCTGTTGAGCTGCGCGGCGTAGTTTTGTTCAACAAGGTCGCTCCTTGAGGTGTACTTGAAGTCTATTACCGTTGCTCGGTTACCGTCAACTACAAGCAGGTCGATTACGCCCTGAAGCATAACCTCGTCGCTAAACCGCTTGTCCTTTGCCACCTTGTCGTAGGGCACGTACAGCATGAAGGGAATTTCGTGATACGTCTTGCCGCCTGAAACGAGCTTCTTAAGCGCTGGGTTGTTGAGGGTGTCGTAAATTAGCTGCGCGTCCAACTGTTCGGCGAATTTTTGTTCAATCTTGCCCTCGTGAACGAGCTGACTGATTGTTTCAAGTATTTGCTCCTTAGTTGCGTCGTAATTGACGTACTGGTACACCTTGTGGTACGCCGTACCGACGAAATTACGGTCGTTGTTGACGTTGAGCACGTGTTCTGCGCGGGGTTCTTCCGCCACGTCCAGATACTCCTTGTCCAATGCCGAGCTGACAATCTTAGCGGGCATACGCGTTTCCGCTGCGTACCTGTACTCAAAGCTCAAGCTACGTTCCAACTCGTGCAGGCTTACCGTCTGCTCGCACAAATTACTCTCGCTTGCCCTTTCGTCCTCATCGGGTAATTTGTCAATGATGTTGACTTCCACACCATCCTCGGCTTTTTCCGCGTACTGCTTGACGGTGGGCATAAGCCAATCGAGATGGGTTCGCGCGTTACTGGGCAGCTTGGGCAGAGCATTGAGCTGTCTACCCGTGACGGTACCGACGACGTGCAACACGTACTTTGCCCGCGTTAAAGCAACGTACAGCAAACGCATTTCTTCCTCGCGCTGTTTAACTCCGTTGACCATGCCGCAAGCGCTCCAACCGAGGGTGTCCGCAACGCGCATGTTGCCGAAATTGTAGTGTCGAATTGCCAAGCCCAAATCGGTGTTCTTTTCCAACAAAGGCTTGCTAAACCTCATAAACGGAAACCGCGTTTCCACTCCTGCAACAATCAACACGGGAAACTCCAATCCCTTGGACGCGTGCATGGTCATCAGTCTGACGGCGTTGACGTTACTCAGCCCTTCTTCCTTGGCGTTGTCCTCAGTCTCGTCCACGTAGGCAAGGAATTTGTCCACGCTCTGACCGTAGGAAGCGTCCTTTATGCTGTCAATGAAGGCGTACAGTTTTTTAAGGCGCATGCCACCGTTGGGTAGTCCCTGTACGTACAAATAGTAATCCATTTCTTCAAGAACCTTGAGGGCAATTTCACACACGGACGCGCTGCGCGAGTAAAAACGCATTTTGCGCAAAAACTCCAAGAAATCCTCTATTTTGCGCACAGTTTCAACGTTTAAGCTGCTTACTGTGTAATTTTGTAATCTTTCGTAGAATGGTATACGCCCTTCCGTGTCAAGGCGGACAAGCCCAAGTTCCTTTTCCGTAAGACCGCCGAAGCTTAGGCACGCGCCAATCAGATACAGGTCGTTGTAGGGGTTGTCAATGACGCGTAACAAATTGACGAAATCGCGTACCTCTTTGTTGGCAAAGCCGTTCACCTTGAATCCCGCAGACACGGGAATGTTGTGGGAAATGAGCGTGTTGTAAACGTCCAACGCCTTGTCCGTTAGAGAGCGCATGAGTATAACCACGTCGCCGTAAGAAATAACCTTTTCCTTGCCGTCCTTAGCATCGTAGTACTTCATTCCCAAGTACTCTTTGATACGTCTTGCTATCAGCTCGCCTTGCTTTACGCCCGATTCGTTAGAAGCGTCGTCCGTCAAGTCGTACAGCGTGTCCAACTCCCTTTCGTCACCGTCGCTTTGAAGCAGCAAATCCACTCGAGTGGATGGAGCGTTGAGTGTGGGCGGAGTGATTCCTCGCAGCTGGGCGGTATCCTCGTAATCCACCTTGCCGAAGGAGCTTGTCATGACGGCGTTGAACACGCGGTTTACAAAATCGAGAATTTGGTAATTACTGCGGAAGTTGTCGTTTAGCTCCTCAACGCGCCCCTCGTCCGTCGCCTTGTAGCGTTCGTACTTGTCTACGAAAATGGAAGGCTCGCAACCGCGGAAGCCGTAAATGGACTGCTTGACGTCCCCCACCATAAACAAGTTGTCGCCTGTTTCAAGACGGGAAACTATCGCCTCTTGCACCGGGTTCGTGTCTTGGTACTCGTCCACGAAAATGTGCTTGTAGCGACTTTTTATTTCCGCAAGCGCTTCTTCGTTCTTGAGCAGCTGAAGCGTCAAGTGTTCCAAATCGTTGAAATCCACGCCGCCGCGCTGCTTCTTGGCTTGGTAGAACTGCTCGTCAAATCGCCCGATTATTTCCACCAGCTTGTCCACGTACTCCGTTGAGCTTACCATTTCCTGCCACAAGGTTTCCACCTCTTCCCCTCGGCACAGCTTGGAATACTTCTTGACAAACCCGTCGAATTCCTCTTTGATGTCGGTGTAATTCTGCCGCAAGTTTCCTTCAACCTCGTCGAATTCGATGTTTTTTTGCTTGCGCGGCAGCGACGGCAATTGCGTTTTGCACAAGCCGAAAATGGCGTTTTGCAAGGTGTCGGTGTCAATTTTACTTAACAATTCGTCGCAGTAGGTAAACAAATCTACGTATTGTTGACCGACGTCCGCCGCTCTCTTAATCAACTGCCGAACGGTGCTCTTGCAGTAACTTACAGTTTGCCTGACGTCGTTAAGGAAAGTTGTTACTATGGGATTTGTCTCGCCGTACTGTACGAAATTAACGCGTTTTTCGGCGTACCAAGCGGAGAAATCGTCCAAACAGCGGGAAAATCTGTACAAATCCAGTAGCGTTTTTTTGAAATTTTCCTCGCGACGCTTGGTTGCAAAAATCTTGTAAACACGCCTAAACACGTCGTCTTGTTCGGCAAAATAACCTTCAATTACGTCGTCCAATGCGTTTTTCGTCAACGTGGACAGCGTGACGTTGTCTAATATCGTAAATGCGGGGTCAACGTCCACTACGTAGAAGTAGTTACGCAGCAACTCGTTGCAAAATGAGTGCAAAGTGCAGATGCTTGCCGTTTCCAGCTTTTCTAACTGCTCCACGATGCGTGGGTCGTTGCGCTTTTCCGCAAGTTTGTCCGCAAGCCGCGATTTCATTTCCGCCGCGGCAAGGTTGGTGAAGGTCACAACCACCATTTCCGACACGTCTACGCCTTGCTCTATGAGTGACACGATGCGCTCAATCATGACGGTGGTTTTGCCCGCGCCCGCCGATGCGGAAACAAGCATGTTTTTACCGCGAAAATCTATTACGTTTTGCTGTGAAGGGGTAAATTTTTTCATTTTTTCGTCACTGCCGTGTCTATCGTGTTTTTCGTTACTTTTCCGTTGACCTCGCGCGCGTTGTAGTTGTACACGTCGCCAAAGTCGCAAACGTCCTTGTAGTCGCAGTATTCGCAAGCGCCCTCGTACGGACTTACTGCCGCGTAGCCCTGCTTCATCAATTCGCCCGCGCGCTGAATAAGCAAAAATGCGTATTCTATTTGATTGTCAAACTGTTCGTCCGTAAGCAGCGAGGTGTGTTGGGCTAATTGCCCGTCTTTTTTGAGTCTCAAGCCCAACTTTTCGCTCCTGCCGCTTGACAGATTTGCATCAATGTCCTTGGCAATTTCCACGTCGTTGAGCGTTCTGCCGTTGTAGACGTACACTTTGTCGCTGTTGAGGTCGGTAAAGTTGTCGTGCATGTTGAAGTAGTAGAATCCCGCAGGGCGCAAGCCGTAAGTCTGCTCCACCGCCCGTACGTACACGGGTAGCTGCATTTTGTGTCCGACGTACAATTCCTCTTCGCTGTAGCTTGCCGCAGAGGAGCCGCTCTTGTAGTCTATCACCACGAACCGTCCGTCCTTGACGTCTACTCTGTCGATTTTACCCACGAGTGAGAATTGACCGCCGGAAAACGCCACCACGACGGGCGGAAGCTCGCTGCTACCACCGAAAGCCAACTCCGTAGCCAAATTTGTGAAGTTGGAACTGCTAAGCTGCGATTTAACAACCTTGCACATGCGTATACTTTCCGCTTTGAGTTGGGTCAGCACGCCCACCATTTTCGGGTCTTGGCGCATTCCGCGGTAAAAGTCGTCGCGCATAGCTTCTTCAAACCACTTTTCCGCCTTTTGCTCCGTAACCTCGTCGCTTTCGTTCAAGTCCATGTCTCTCACGTAGGTTTCCAATACGGCGTGCAGAACGTTACCCAAATCGGCAGATTTCAATTCCGCCACAGGACGGGGCTTTACGTTCAGCCCGTACTGCGCAAAAAAGCGGTAGGGACATTTGAAAAAGTCCGTCAGCTGACTGACGCTTGTTTTGGAATTTTTGAGATACAGCTCGTCGCCGCGTTCGACGGCAACCTTTTTGCCATCCTTGACAAATTGGTACTTTTCAATTACGTTGCCGAATTTCTGCTTCAACGCCGCAAATGACGGCAAGTCCACTTTTTGACAATCCTGCAAACGCCTGTCGCAAAGTACCGCCTTGGCAATGGCTTGCTTCTCGGTGTACACGCCGTCGTCAACCTTGTCGCTTGCAACGAGCATTTTACCTTTCGAGGTGAACAGCGCGCCAAGTTCATTGACGAAGGATGACGGTAACAGGCTGTCGCTGCCGTCCGCCGATGCGTAGGATACGTACAGCTTGTCCGAAGGCTCAAGCAGCAGTTGGAACAGGCTGAAACGCTCGCGCCTATTTTCGGTAAAGATGAGCGGCTCAACGTTTACGCCCGCGTTCACAAGGTCGGTAATGTTGCGGTCGGTGAGCAATTTGCTGTCGCCTTTTACGATAGGCATTGCGCCGTTGTTTGCTCCAAGCAAAGCAAGGAATTTAATATCGTGCTTGCGCGCCTTCGCCATGTTGGCAAAAATTACGCAATCATTGTACACGGGAATTACGGAAATTTTGACGGATGCAACTCCTGCCGTCAAGGTCTTGATAAATTCGTCCAGCTTGACTGTCCTGTTGCCCAAAACGCTTTCCGCCTGAAGAAGTACGCTTTCGAATTTTTCTTGAGCTTGAGCAGTAACCTTGGCTTCAAATGACAGCCCAACTGCTGCTTGTTCGGCAGCAAAAGCGTCGTTGCGTTTGTTCAGCTCTGCAACCTCAATCAACCTGCGTATCAAGCTGACGTATTCGGACACAGTTGCGCACTCGGGAGCTTTAACCCGCTTAAACAGGGCGTTAAAGCGTTTTCTAAAGCAATTTGCCTGTTCGTAGAAGGGTTCCTGTTTTCCCAAAGTAAAGCTGTCATAGCGGTAGGACACGTTGTACTTCAAACAGTAATTTTCAAACAAAAATACGTCGTCGTTTTGACTTAAATTTCCATCGAAGCTTCCGCAAAATAGATAATTTTTGACAAAAAACAGCACGCTGCTAAGCTTGCCGTTGTTCTTGCACAGCGTGAGATAATCTATCACGAACCGCGCGTAGGGGTGGTCTGATAAGGCAAACTGTCTGTCACAAAAATAGGGTATTTCAAACTGCGGGAAAATGGTTGAAATGGCGTTAGAGTACTTTTGAACGTCGCTCGTTACGACGTAAATATCTTTGAACCGTCCGCCGCTTCTCACGTACTGCTGCACGCGACACGCCAAAGCGTACACCTCGTTGACGCGACTGTCACCGCGGAAAATTTCCGCAAAGTCGCCGATCTCAACAGGCTTTACACTGTCGTAGCGGTAGAGGTGTTTTCCTATTTGCTGCCCGCATTTGCTCTTGTACGCTTCCCCCTCTACGACGTTGGGCGTTATGCCGTTACGCTTGCAAATACCCATTACTCCTTGGTAAATGTCGTCAAGGTACAGGTGTTTGTCCTTGTAGGATTTGCCAACGCAGCAGGCGACGACTACGCCGCGGCTCTTCAACATGAGCTGTTCCACAAGCGCAAGCTCCTGCGTGGAAAAGTTGTCAAAGTCGTACAAATAGTAGTAGGAATTTTTGGCAAAATCCGTTTGCGCGATACTTTCACACAGCAAATCCAACTTGTCCGCCGAGTCGATAAAGCGACCGTCCGTGTAGTCCAGATATGCCTGATACAGTGTGGCTACGTCCTTGGCTTTGCCCTTGACGCTCTTGGGCAGATCGGCATTCAGTAGCATTTTGGGGGAAATCCTGCAATACTTCATCATGCTGATGGTGTCGTACATGCTTTCCACAAATCCGGCGGTGTCTACACCCTTGACAAAGCAGGTCAGTTGCTCCCTGCAGTCCTTGATAATGCCTGACAGCGCCATTATGCCCGCTTGCTTGGACAGGTAGTCGTACTTGGGCAACACGTCGGCGGCAAGACGTCGAAAAGTCTTGACCTGAGTGTTAAAGCTGCCGCCCACAGCGTGAAGAAGAGCGCGTTCCGCCTCAAGCGATGCTCTGTCGGGAACGATTACGGTGTGCGAAACGGCAAGGTTGCTCTTGTCAACCCTGCTGATTACGTCCGTAACGTAGCGCGACGCATCCGCCATAGAATTTGTTTTGTATATAGTAATCATTTTGTATAGTATATCATTTTTCACTCCCATTGGCAAGGATTGAGAATGTGCTATAAACGGTAGCGTTGGAACGTGACGAGAACTCTACGACATTCAAGTTTGCAGTAGCTAAAGCTTTTTTACTTGCAGTACGTAAATTATATTTTTAAATAACAGTTGGCAATCTTACTAAATATATGTTATACTATTAGTTACTAACGTTTTGACAGCTATTGTCATATTAAATGGAGTTGTTATGAAAAGAAAATTAGCGCTACTTTTACTCCTGCTGCTTGTAGCCACAGTTCTGCTTGCGGCGTGCAACCAACCTGAAGCAACCACGGCGGACGTGAGATGGTACAAGGAAAAACACGTATTCCGCATCACTCTTGCGGACATAAGGATTGGTGAAAACAATTCAATGTACTTTGCCACCTACGATGAAAAAGGTGAACTGACAAGTAACTCAAAATCAAGCTACCGCAAGGACAAAGCAATCGCCGGCGAGAGCCTCGCGTCAAAGGACGAGGTCATGCCCGTCAAAGTGGACGGAACCTACACTCTCACCATTGATACGAAGTCGGACGCAACGGGCAGGTGCGTAGTCACAGGCGAACAAGTGCTGTACCTACAATATATGCTTCAATCCACCGTACAGGGCGAAACTGTAGATTTGACTGAGTGGCAAGAGCTTGATTTAGTTAAAGCTCCGTCGGAGGAAATTCCTGCAGGACTGGTAAACGACGACAAAAACATAGTGTTGAAATCCACAACCACAACCGTAGTGGAATTTATAAATCAGACGCAACAGCCCATCAGTTCGAGCACGAATGTTGTCGGATTTTACATTGGTAAGGCGCACCGTCAAGTCACCAAATACGACGTTTCCACTACCTACAACTTTAAGGAAAAGAAACCCACCGCTACGGTTACGGTGGGAAACGAAGAACCCGTTACCTACGAATTGAAAAGCAGTTCCAACGTCAAGCTGATAGACTCGAACCAAATTCTGATGTACGTGAGAAGCCTCAGCAAGACGGAAGGCAGCTTGCAGGACAACCACTCCGCCTACGTGTTCGACCCACTGACGGGAAAAACCCAAGCAGCAAGCTTCAACGGCTACACCTATCAAGACAGAGTGATTCTCACCAACCCCGACGTTGACCCCGAGCAAAAGCTGTTCACTACCGTCAACTCCGTTGCAGTAACCATTGGCGGCAACGCATTCATGCAGCAGGACAACGTACCGCAAACGGTTAAAGAAGACCAAACGACTATCAGCACGGTGACCCGCGCAAAACTGACGACGATACACTTCCGCGTAGGCTACCTGTCCTACGAAATAGAGTATTCCAACGAGGAAAACATCGTTGACTGGAGCGCTATCTGGCAAGCGTTGACTCCCAAAGTTGAAGAACCTCAAGGCGAATAAAAACTAAATAACCTAAACAAAAGACCCTCGTTTTTTACAAGGGTCTTTTCTTATACTTAGTTGTATTTTTAATTTTTTGCTGCGGATTACCGTTTATTATTTTGCTTCGTCGCCGTCCGATTTGCCGTCGGAACTGGTGTTCGCGGGAGCTACGGGCGTTGAACCGTTCTCGCGAGAATCCATAAACGCCACTACTTCCTCTACCGACTTGCCTTGCATTAGCATGTCTACTTCCTCGGTGTGGATTGTTTCCTTTTCCACCAAAACGCGAGCCATGTTGTGCAAAACGTCTATCTTGGAAGAAAGTATTTCCGTTGCGCGCTTGTGGCAGCTTTCCACAATGTCGCGTACCTCTTCGTCGATTACGTTGGCAATTTCCTCGGAGTAGCTCTTTTCCGTTTGATAATTTTTGCCTACGAAAACTTCACCTTCGCTACCGTAGAACAGCGGACCGATTCTGTCGCTCATACCCCATTCGGTAACCATTCTGCGAGCGCGCTCCGTTAGGGACTTGATGTCGCCGCTTGCGCCGCTGCTGATGTTCTTGATAATCAACTCTTCCGCAACTCTGCCGCCCAAGGTCATAGTTATCTCGTCCAGCAGCTGTTGCTTGGTAATGTGACTGTTGTCGTTTTCGGGGCGGGTCATCGTGTAGCCTGCCGCCATTCCGCGTGGGATTATGGTTACTTCGTGAACGGGGTCGCAATATTTCAAGCTGCAAGCAAGAATTGCGTGACCCGATTCGTGGTAGGCGGTGATGCGCTTGTCCGGTTCGGTAACGAGGCGCGACTTCTTTTGCGGACCCATTACCACTTTGTTGATACCTTCGTTGACGTCAGCCATTGTGATGACTTTGCGGCCTTCACGTACCGCCAGTATTGCAGCCTCATTCAAAAGGTTTTCCAAGTCTGCGCCCGTGAAGCCTGCCGTTATGCGGGCAACCGTGCGGAAGTTGACGTCGGGACCGATGGGCTTTTTGCGAGCGTGAACCTTCAAAATCGCCTCACGTCCGCGCACGTCGGGACGGTTGACGTAAATTTGTCTGTCGAAACGTCCGGGGCGGAGCAATGCGGGGTCGAGAATGTCCGCGCGGTTGGTTGCCGCCATTACGATGATGTTAGTACTTGTTTCAAAGCCGTCCATTTCAACGAGCAGTTGGTTAAGCGTTTGCTCTCTCTCGTCGTGACCGCCGCCCAAGCCTGCGCCACGCTGACGGCCTACCGCGTCAATTTCGTCAATGAAGATGATGCAGGGCATGTTGCGTTTTGCTTGGTCGAACAAATCTCTTACGCGGCTTGCGCCTACGCCGACGAACATTTCCACGAAGTCGGAACCGCTCATGGAGAAGAAGGGTACTCCCGCCTCGCCTGCAACGGCTTTGGCAAACAACGTTTTACCCGTTCCCGGAGGACCTACGAGCAGCACGCCCTTGGGGATTCTTGCGCCTATGTCGCTGAATTTGCGCGGGTCTTTCAAGAAGTCTATAATTTCTTGGAGCTCTTCCTTTTCTTCCTCAGCGCCGGCGACGTCGCTAAAACGAATCTTGATGTTTTGCACAACGCGCGCCTTGGAGCGACCGAAGTCTATGTTTTGATTGTTTTGACGGGCAATTTGACGGAACATTATTACCGCCATCAATATGATGAGTCCAATCCACAACGCCGGCATGATGTAATCCGTCCAGCTCGTGGCGTTGGGATCGGCAACCTCGTAGACAAATTCCGAGTTGGGATTTTGTTCGTAAATCGCCTTCAAGCGAAGCTGCATTTCAGTGTCGAATGCGTCACGTCTTACTACGACAAAGGTTTCGCTGTACGTTTTGCCGTTGAATTTGTACACGGCTACGACGTTGTAAATGTTGAGGTGCACCTCTTCGTATTGGTACGCCTCGTCATCGAATTTTTGCCAGAACTGCGCCTCGTTGATTTGCGCGGAGCCGTTTCCCAAAACCTGCCACAAGATGATGCCCAGCGCTGCCACGAGTACGACGGCAATTACTATATAAATAATTCCTCTGCGTTTTTGTTCCAAAATATTTCTCCTTCCTGCAAAAATGATTTTGTAGGGTGTTCTATTTTATTTTAGTTATATTAGCATAATATATTCTAATTGTCAATTATAACTGCGCCCTTAGCCAAGTAACTCTACCCTTATGAAATCGGGCTTGAACACCCCTCGTTTTTGCTCAGGCGGTTTGATTTGACATGACAATAGCGTCGGCGATAAACCGCGCAACCCTACTAACAAGCCTGTCCTTTTCGGAGTTGAGGGTGTAAAAGTCCCCCATTCCCTTTTCCGCAACGATACCCACTATGCCAACGTCGCCAATGCTGGGCAAATTCTTGTTGGTTGCAGCGCCGGGAAGTATACCGCCGTCGGACAGCTGTATTTTGCCTATTTGCTCGACGGACCCCACCGCTGCGTCAATCACCACTATCGGGCTGTTGGGGTGCAACGTCTTGATAAAGTTGTAGCTGTACATAAGGTTTTCCGCAGTGATGTTTTGCTCATGCATTCCGTACACAAAGCAGGGGTAGGGCATGCTTTCGTTTAAAAGCGTTCCCACGCGCGGACCGAGGCTGTCTGAAAACACCTTTTCCGTGCCTATACACATGTAAACGGGTTGAGCTTGCGTTTTGCTTTGCAGCGCGGTCGCTATTTTCTGCAAATCTGTCGGGTTGTCTACACTTACTTCTATCATATTGTCTCCTTTGCCACGTTTTCCTGCGCAGATATGGAAATGTGGCGAACATTTTTGTAAGTGTTGCCTTTGAACCCTTTTTTTATGTGTTTTTTACCCCCAAGTTGCGTTTTTTAACAATTTTTTTGTCGAAAATGCCGCAATTTGCCCCTTAGCGCAACATTCAGACACGCCAATATATACATATATTTTGCTCACGGTCGAGTTTTATATTTGTTTCGTTTTGTATCTTATAGTAACTAAATATATAATTGTTTTAATTTTTCTAAAATACTTTATTTTTTCGTTAACTTGTGTTATCATTTTACTGTATATATATTATAGTACCAAATACAAACGGTGAACAGAGTTCATTTTTAGGAGGTTTTATGTTTGGAATTATAGCTGACGTAGTTATAGGACTGGCGTTTTTGATTGCATTGATTGTCGGATTAGCTCGCGGTTTTTGCAGACAGTTCTCGCGTCCCTTAGTAGGCTTGATTTCCATCATCGGCGGTATTGCGCTCGTGGCGATAATCTATCCGCTGATTGTGGGAACGGGTATTCTCGACGGTTTTGTAGCGAAAGCGGCAGGCTGGTTTACCAAAGATTTCTACACGGTGCAAATCGACAGTGTAGAAACGTTGCAAGCCACCATTTCAGACAACTATTTGCGTATTCTTTCCGGTCACGCAGAGCAATTTTATGGGCGCATGGAAGGTATGCTGGGTGGCACGAATTTGGAAATGACCATCGGCAACTTCTTTGGATTGACTGTCGTCAACGTAATTTGCGAGTTTGGTATGTGGGTAATCCTCTACCTTGCTATCAAGTACCTACTGTTCGGTATCAAGTTCTTGCTTGAAAAGATTACGCTCGTTGTAGTTTTCAAGTCCATTGATAAAATCTTCGGTCTTGTTTGGTCAATGCTGTGGACGTACATCATTGTAATCGGCGTTCTGCTGACCACCGGCGAAATCGTATTTGCTAAATTCCTTCCCGACTTGGCGGAAGGCTTTGTAGACGTAATCAACAATTCAGTCTTGCTAACCTTCTTCCACGGCACCAACGTTTTAGGTTCGTTTGTCGCAAACATTCTCGGAATGGAGCTGCTTGTAGTAGGTTAATCGCTGATTTCACGACGAGCCTGTTTACAGCCTATTGCTTTAGGAAATATTTTTAAGGTACAGATTTAACTCTAATTTGAAATATTAAATTTATCAAATAACCCGTGCCACCGTGCACGGGTTGTTTTTTGTTAATTTGCAGTCTTGCCGTCAAAACACTGCTTTGCACTAAAAATCGAACCTTAAGCTTATATCTAACAAAACAAATAAAATATACTGTACTGTGCGACAAGGCACGTTAAGTACTAAAATGTTACTGAATTGTATTTACCGCCTACCACCCCCGTTTCTACACGTTTTACGCACTAAACATATATAAATAACATAAATAAGATAATAGTATTTTGTTATAACTTTATATAAATAATATGTTGTTATAACTATATTATAGCATAATGCAAAATTATCATGTTTTTTAACCGTTTAAATCAAAGTAACGTCACAAAAGTCACCGTCCAAGCCGAACAACAAGCAAAAAAACCTCAACATGCATTATTCCGTGATGCAATCATCTAACGCCCTTCCGACCTGAGCGAACCTACCGAACGCAATGCAGCTTTTCGCAGAACTGGGTTTAGGCTCTCGAACCAACGCGAATATTTTTTGACAATCATTAACAAAGCATGAAAATGACAAATTTCCAAATATTTCAAGCAACCACCCGATATACGCTGTTAATTAATTAATCTGTTATGCTTTTAATATTCTCTTTTCTACTTTGAGACAAGAAACGTTAATGTTACCACCACAAACTCTATTTATAAAAAAACGTTAAGCGCATGGCACAATGATTTAGTTTAATAAATTATTTCAAATGAAAAACACACGTTTTTTTATAATATTCCGATTGTAACCATTTACAAGTACAAATTCACCCCAAATATATCATTTATATAGCATATGTATGTCATATATTGCTCTATGTTGCCTATTTTGCCAGCATTGGTCCGTTTTGCTTTTTAAAAAATTTTTGTTTCACGTGAAACGTTTAAACAACCCCGAGGGTATTTCTTAGTAATTTATCCGTAAAATTCGTCCCACCAAAAAGAATAATTGTAAATGTTCTCTTGCACGGCGGTATGTTTCACGTGGAACAATTCCGAGCCATGTCGAAACAATTAATTGCCATATATGCCACGAATTACAATAGAACTTTAATTAAAGGCTGTTTTACCTTCAAAACGGAACAATGAGCGCATTTGAACGAAATTTTGTCAGCGATAAGTATGCGCGCAGCTTTTTTCGCAAATATTGGCGCGTAAAAGCCCCCTTGCATGCCGTTGTGCTATTATTTATCGGAAGGTTAACGGCAATCATACTTATTTTACCGTAATCACGGTCTAAATACAGGGAACGCCTGTTTATTATTGAATTTATATATTAAAAAGAGGTTTAAGCGATTTCGTTTTGGAATTTGTTTGCAGCGTGTTTCACGTGAAACAACAAATACGTAATGGCGAGATAAATCAATAACTGAGTAACAATCCTTACAACGAAATAATCCAATAAAAGCGTACTTGCAAAGCTTGTAGCACATATTTTTGAAAAATCAGCTTAATTTTTCTCAATATATGGTATTTCTCCGAGCAAATCAACGTTGTAGTAGTGTTTTTTCTTGTTTTAGCGGCAGCGCAAGATTCTCAATTACTTTATTTCGGTAAATATGCCGTATAATGACGTTTGAATATTGACACGCATAATACATAAATTGCACACGCTTACATACATTTGTTATCCTGATAAACTTGTCATTAGTCAAAATGATAAGCTTTATAATGATAATATTCACTTCATCGCAGAGTAATTTAGCATAAAAGCACAGCCACGTATTGAAAAATTTACTTTTTTGAGATAATAAATGCTCATTTTGTTCATTTATCTACTGATTATCAAGGGAAAAGGTGTTTTATTAATAATGAACTGCGTTTATTTTTAAATTTCAAGGTAAAAATGAACGTTGTTTCGTTTTTTAATATATAATGAACGATGTGTTTATAAATATTGCGTTTGCGACTCAGAATGGCATTTAAAATTCCCGCAAATTTTAAAAAACTTATATGAAAATTCTGCCTGAACGCCTCTATTGACCAGCTTTTATAACATAATTATTCGCACAAAATAGGCATAAATTTTTATAACATTTTCATCAGGTCAAGCATGCTTTTCAAAACTTTTCTTACACTGAGAGGGTCTAACATATTTTTGCAAAACGAATTGCAAAAAAAATTGCCCAATCCGACTTTGGGATTGGGCGGTAACCGTGCGGTTATGTTATTCGTCTTTGATAAATTTTTCTTTCATCCAGTCTTCAATCATAGAGCAGATGCGATCAAGGTCGTCAGAGGTGAAGTAGTCGATGTAAATGCGCCCCTTCCGTCCGTTGCCGATTGCCGATACCTTTGTGGCGAAAGCGCGTTGCATATTTGAAACGAGGTTGACAAGCTCCTTGCTTTCTTGAACTGCAGGTTTTTGCTTTTCCGGCTTGGGATTCAAGAAATCGCGTACCATCTTTTCCATTTCGCGAACGGTCAATTGATTGTCGCAACCCTTCAGCGCAAGCTTGTACTGTTGATCGCTTGGAACAACCACCAACGTTCTTGCGTGTCCTGCCGAAAGGCGTCCGCTTTCGATAAGAGCAATTACGTCGTCGTTCAAGGTCAGCAGCCTCAAAGTGTTTGCGATAGCCGATCTGCTTTTACCTATTCTATCGGCGGCGACCTCTTGAGTCATGTTAAACTCTGTCATCAACGTTTTAATTGCGCGCGCCGCTTCGATAGGCGACAAATCCTCACGCTGCAAATTTTCAATCAGGCTTATTTCCTTGATTTGCTGCGGCGTGTAGTTGCGAACGATTGCGGGAATGTCCGTTTTGCCGGCAATTTTACTTGCGCGGAAACGCCTTTCACCGGCAATAATCATGAAACGCTTGCCAATGGGCGTCACGACGATAGGTTGAACGACACCGTGAACACGAATACTGTCAGCAAGCTCGTTCAAAGCCGCCTCGTCAAAATTTTTGCGCGGCTGTTCGTAGTTGGGATCAATGTCCAACAGCGAAATTTTCACAACGTTGTCAGAGCTTTCGCGTTGAACCTCAGTAGCAACGGGTTGTTGCGGTTGAGTAAGTTCTTCAATATCGTTAAGCCCCATCAAAGAGGCAAAACCTCTACCTAATCCTTTGTTTGCTGCCATTATTTGCCTTCCTCTCTGTGTATAAATTGTTTTGCAAGCGCTTGATAGGACAGGGCGCCGCTGGATTTCGGAGCATGAAGCGCAATTGGAACTCCGAAGCTTGGCGACTCAACAAGCTTGACGTTACGCGGAACGGGAACAGTGTAAATCTTGTCGCCGAAGTATTTGTAGATTTCCTGCGTCACCTGCTTGGACATAGTGGTGCGAGTGTCGTACATTGTCAGCACGACGCCGTTTATGTACAGCTGCGAGTTCAGCCGCTGTTTTACGATTTTGACGGTATTCATCAGCTGGCTCAAACCCTCAAGCGCGAAAAATTCGCTTTGAATGGGAATAATAACGCCGTCGCTAACAACCAACGCGTTTAACGTCAGCAATCCAAGGCTGGGCGGACAGTCAATAAAAATGTAGTCGTAGTCGTTTCTTATGGGTGTTATTGCCCGCTTCAACGCGCTTTCTCTCGCGGGTACCGCCACAAGATCCACCTCGGCTGCGGCAAGGTCGATGTTGCTTGGAAGTATCCACAAGTTCGGTACCACGGTGGAAACAATGGCGTCTTGGGGTTTGCAATCGCCCATGAGAACGTCGTAACAGGTGCGTTCTAAGTGGTTTTTTTCCACCCCATATCCACTTGTTGCGTTTCCTTGAGGGTCAAAGTCGATAAGTAAAACTTTCTTGCCCTCGTAAGCTACGTACGCCGCAAGGTTAATTGCAGTAGTGGTTTTTCCCACTCCGCCCTTTTGATTAGAAAAAGCAAATATTTTTCCCATATCTACTCCGAAAGAATATATTACAGATATAATAACACAAAATACAAACTTTTTCAACAATAAAGTGAAACATTGTGAAACAAAAAAGACAGCTCGGATATTCCTCTAAAAACGGCTTCAACCGCGCTCTCGGCTGTTAAGTTTTGTAGCAAAACACCCTTGCCTCTACTGTTGCCTTTGAAATTGATTTGTGATAAAATGATATTGAGGTAAAATATGAGTAACACGATAGTAGCACTGTCTACTGCTCGCGGCCGCGCAGCCATTGCGGTGGTGCGTATGAGCGGCGACGACGCAATAGCCATTGCAAAACAATTCTTTTCGCCCTTCCCAAGCAAACCCAATATGCTCAAGGTGGGCACGCTCAAAACGGAGTACTTTGACGAGCACGCCATGTGTGTGTACTTTGTCGCGCCTCACTCCTACACGGGTGAAAACACGGTGGAATTTCACTGTCATGGCGGAACTGCCGTTGCGCAAGCTGTGATAGAACAGTGTCTTGCTCACGGCGCGGTGATGGCGCAAAACGGCGAGTTCAGTAAGCGGGCTTTTTTAAACGGCAAGCAAAACCTGACAAACGCCGAAGGCATAATAGAAATGATTGACGCCGAAACTGCATCTGCGGCTAAAGCGGGCGCAAATTTGTTGGAAAACAAACTTGGAAAACGCATAATGGGGTTGCAAAACGAACTGTTGGACGTAATTTCCGCATGCGAAGTTGCGCTCGACTACCCGGAAGAAGACCTCGAACTGCCGACGGTTGAAACGGCTCAAAAACAGCTTCAAAGTGTGCTCAAACAGTTGGACGAATTGATCTCTACGTCAACCCTCGGCAAGGTTGCAAAGTACGGCATAGACGTGGCAATAGTCGGCGCACCCAACGTTGGCAAGTCCAGCTTGCTAAACGCCCTACTGGGTTGCGACCGCGCAATCGTGTCGGACGTTCAGGGAACCACTCGCGACACCCTCACCGAAAGCGTCAACTACCGTGATATAAGATTCAATTTTGTGGACACGGCAGGACTTCGCGACACGACGGACGTCGTAGAAGTGGAAGGTGTCAAGCGCGCTAAAATTGCCGCTGACAAGGCAGACGTAGTGCTGCACGTGACGGACGATCCCACCGACCGCTCGGTGTACCCAACAATTCGACCCCAAGTCAGAATTTACAACAAGTGCGATTTGTTTGACAATCCGCCCTGCTGCGTGGACAGTCTCGTGGTGTCGGCAAAGAGCGGCGACGTAGACGTCATCAAGGAAACTCTGTACGAAATGTTCAGCGCGGGCGAGATAGAAAATTCCGATTTGCTCATCACAAACGAGCGGCATTTGTCCTGCCTGAAATTGGCAAAGAAACAGCTTGTTCAAGCAATCGCCGACAGTAAGGTTGCAACCTTGGACGTTGTAGCAAGTAGCGCTCGGCAAGCTTGGGAAACGCTCGGACAAATCACCGGAACAAGCGCGCATGAAGACATCATCGACAGAATTTACAGTAAATTTTGTTTAGGAAAATAAGCAGAAAAGGCAAATATACAAACTAAAAATTTCCACCCCATGTGAAGAAATTTTACAGTTTTCTCACCCCATATGAAGAATTTAGAAAAAAATTACGACGTAATAGTTGTGGGCGCAGGACATGCCGGCTGTGAAGCGGCGCTTGCATCTGCCCGACTTGGCTGCTCGACCTTGGTGCTTGCCACCAACTTGGACACGGTGGCTTTTTTGGCGTGCAATCCCAGTATCGGCGGAACGGCAAAGGGACAAATCGTCAAGGAAATAGACGCCCTCGGCGGCGAGATGGCAATCAACGCGGACAAGAGCTTGTTGCAGATGCGCATGCTCAACCGCGGCAAAGGTCCCGCCGTCTACTCACCCCGCGCGCAAGTGGACAAAAACGTTTACCACGTTGAAATGAAGCGAACGCTTGAACGCACTGAAAACCTGTATTTACGGCAGGGCGAGGCGGTCAAGATTGAACGCTTGCCAAACGGAAACTTCGCCGTAACCACCGCTGTGGACTTGACCTACACGTGTAAAGCCGTCATTTTGTGTTGCGGAGTGTATCTCAATTCCAAAACGCTCGTGGGTACTTGCGTACGCGACAGCGGGCCAAACGGATTTGCAAACGCTAAATTTTTAACCCAAAGTCTAATAGACTTAGGTTTTACCGTAAACCGCTTCAAGACTGGCACCCCTGCTCGGGTACGCCTACAATCGCTTGACCTCGCTAAAACGGTGGAGCAGCAGGGAGAAGAGGACGTTTTACCCTTTTCCTACGTTACCGACAGCATTCCCGCAACTAAACGCAGCTGCTATCTCACCTATTCGACGGAAGAAACAAAGCGTATAATCCTCGAAAACAAGCACCTTGCTCCCATCTACAACGGTTCAATCAGCGGCGTCGGTCCGCGCTACTGTCCCAGTATTGAGGACAAAGTGGTGCGATTTGCAGACAAAGAGCGGCATCAAATTTTCCTTGAACCGGAGTCTGTTGACACCTGCGAGTACTACGTTCAGGGCGCGTCATCCTCCATGCCCGCAAGCGTGCAGGAGCAAATTTACCGCAGCATAGAGGGGCTTGAGGACGTGGAAATCATGCGCGACGCCTACGCTATCGAGTACGATTGCATTGACGCCACCGAATTGGACGCCACCCTCATGTCCAAAAATATCAAGGGGCTGTTCTTTGCAGGTCAAATAAACGGCACAAGCGGCTACGAGGAAGCGGCGGGTCAGGGCATCGTCGCGGGAATCAACGCCGAACGCTACGTTCACGGCAAGTCCCCATTCGTTTTGCGCCGCGACAACAGTTACATTGGCGTGCTGATTGACGACATAACCACCAAGGAAAACACCGAGCCTTACCGCATGATGACAAGTCGCGCCGAACACCGTTTGGTGCTACGTCAGGACAACGCAGACCTGCGATTAACTGACATGGGTTGGGAAATTGGACTTGTCGATGAAGTTAGATACGCTAAGTTCCAACGTAAGAAGCAACAAATCCAAGCCGCTCAAAAGCAACTGAGCACCGTTGTGTCGCCTAAGATTTACGGCCCACTGTTTGAAAGTAAGAACGAGCCTGTAACGGGCGCAGGGCTGACGGTGGACGAAATGCTGCGCCGCGTCAACATAACTTGTAAGGATTTACAAACGCTTGGTTTCTTTGAAGACATTGACGCCGACGCACTCTATCAAATTGAAATAGAGAGCAAATACCGCGGTTATATCGAAAAGGAAAAAGAGGCGATAGCTCAAGCCAACAAGCTGGAAAACAAGCCTCTGCCCGACGACATTGACTATCTAAGCATCGAAGGGCTGCGACTTGAGGCGCGTCAAAAGCTAAACAAAATCCGTCCGAAAAACTTAGGACAGGCGGGTAGAATTCTCGGCGTTTCCCCTGCGGACGTGCAAATATTGATAGTGTATTTATCCCAAAGAAAGAATAAAAACTGAATATGGGGTAGAAAAAATACAATATATAACCAAAATGAAAGACTATTTACAGCAACAAGTAAATATTACGCTCACCGACAGTATGGTGGAAAAGTTCAACGTGTACTGCGACTTTTTGCGCGCAGAAAACGAAAAATACAATCTTACCGCCATTACGGAAGTAGAGCAAATTTGGATTAAGCACTTTGCAGACAGCATTTTAGGTAGCGTAGCCATTCCCAAGGGCGCAACACTGTGCGACGTGGGCAGTGGAGCAGGTTTTCCGTCTTTGCCATTGAAAATCGTTCGCGACGACATTTCCGTCACCCTTGTTGACAGTTTACAAAAGCGTATCAATTTCACCAAAGCTTTGTGCGAAAAAATAGATGTACAGGCGGACTTTTTCCACGAGCGCGCCGAGGATTTTGCCAAAAATCATTCCGAGCAATTTGATATTGCCACAGCGCGCGCCGTTGCTCCGCTTAATACTTTGCTTGAATACGTGGCGCAAATTGTAAAGATTGGCGGCGCAGTTGTGGCGTACAAGACGGACTTAGCCGAGGTGGAGCTTGCCGAAAATGCAAGCAAAATTCTTGGAATGGGGTTGGAAAAACACTATAATTTTGTTTTACCGGACGGAAGCAGGCGTGCAATTCTCGTTTATCGCAAAATAAAACACACTCCAAGCAAATACCCTCGCGGACAGAACAAACCGCGCACTTCGCCACTCACCTCGTCGGTGGGGCAAATAGGGTGAGTATGCAAGGCTGTTTGGTTGATTTTAACTTGCGGCAAATTAGACATTTGCTATCTATCTTAATGAAAATACATAATTAACTGCTTTGTCAGAATATTGAAAAGCATAAATGCTCATCTTTATTTGTTTTGAAAAAATAAAATATGTTAAAAATGATTGAGGAGGCAAATATGAAAAAAAAGATTATTGCGATAGTGTTGGCGGTGCTGCTTGTGGTTACTACTTCATTGCTACTTGTTTCATGCAGCGGAATTTCTAACGAAGAAGATTGGAACAAAGCAATGGATGCTTACCAAACAGCAGACTCATTAACGCTAACAGTCACCGACCAATTATGGATTTACAATTCGATAGTATTCCAAGACCACGTCAAGGAAAAATCAACCATTAGCTTTGACGCTGAGAAAGGCGTAGTGTCCATCATCTGTGTACGCGGTGGAAACAACCTTTCGGGATTTCATTCGTTCACTGAACATAGATACTACTACGTGCTGGATGGCACCAACGTGGTAGAGTACTACCGTTACGTGAGTGAATATTCCGATGAATGGAAGCAACGTACAACTCACGAATTTGACACCGTTGATTTGGCAAAGGAATACTTGCGCGATCAATATCTAAATTACTTAGATTCGGAAAAGTTGCCCTTTGTACCTTTTACGGAACTCAACTATATGAATTTCAGCTCCAACACTTTTGGTACATTCAAGTACGAAAAAACCGATGACGGTAAAAAATACGCCTACGCGCTGAAATTTTCCAACGGTAAAACGTCCGAGTATACCTATGAGTATAAGCACGACAAAGATCCTTCCCGCAGAAAAACCGAAATGAAAATCAAATACTCTGCGAAAGTGACTCTTCCGGACGATCTTCCTGTTAACGAGGACGATTTCATTATATAGTAAAAAATAGAATTTGTTTAAAAAAATTGTCAAGAATGATTTGAGGGAGTAATTATGAAACGGATTGTTACAGTAATTTTAGTAGCCATACTGATTGTTTCATCTACGTTGCTATTAGTTGCATGTAATGGCGGCGTCAAAAGCGAGCAAGATTGGAACGACGCAATGGATCGTCTCAAAAACTGCGAATCGCTGACAATTAACTTCAATCGGGAAGAGTCCGCTAACGCACGTCTTAACAAAACGTACGATAATTGGACGTTAGCGTACGACAAAACGAAGGGCTCGTTGTACGTCACTCAAGACTACAAAACTCTCGATTTGTTCGGCAACGTAAAAGAACAAACGTACAAAAACCATTACGTTGAAGTGGTGGACGTTGAGGTTAAAAACTATATCAAAAACGGCAAAGGTATCCTTCCCGCAGAGTGGGAAACAACCTCTAATAGCTACGGTAGCAACGATGAAGCCATAGAACAACTACGGCAAGTTTTGTTGTCTTATCTTGACCAATTTCGTTTGAGCAACTTCAATTACGCAGATTTTAATCTTAAATTAGGCAAATACGAAAAGTCCGAGGTTGTCAACAACAAAAACACCACGTGGAAGCTTACTTTTTCCGAAGGTAAATTGAGTTCCGCTTCTTACGAAACCAAACATCTGAAAAATTCCAGCGACGTAGACTACGAAAAAATAAATATTACTTTAAGTTACAGCGCCGAGGTCACTCCTCCGAGCGGACTGTCTGAGGTAAATTGAAAATAACTAAAAACTCACGATTTCCCACCCCATATTCATTTTTTTATAAAAATCGAGAAAAATATTTTGATTTTTCCCACCCTATATCAATATTGAAAAACTTATTAAAAAAACAAGTACCGTTCAGAGTACTTGTTTTTTTAAAGATTATTATAAATATAAATTTGTTTCTCCGAGTGATTATATGGAATACAAGCCTACTTGTCAAATCGGCGAGAACTCCTATCTGCGGCGTTTCTTCTCGCTGCGGTAGACGAAGTTCAGCGTCTTTCTCGGAGCGTTGGGGCTGTTCAAAATGTCGTTTTGTTTGATTGGACTAATAACGACGTGACGAGCTGCGCCCTGTCCTTCGCTTTGTGTGGTTACGTATTTGCTGTTTTGCAAAGTGGTGTGAATTACGCGCCTTTCGTAGGGGTTCATAGGCTCAAGCTTGACCTCGCGACCTGTACGCTTTACCTTTTGTTCAAGGTTGGTCGCAAGCTTTTGCAACGTCTTTTCACGTTTTTGTCTGTAACTGCCCTCGGCGTCCAAAGTAACACGTCTGAAAGCGCCGTTTTTGCCGTTCAACAGCAAGCTGCACAGGTACTGCAACGCATCCAACGTTTCACCGCGGTAGCCAATTGCTGAGGACGCGTCCTCGCCAACTATATTCAGCGAGACGGCGTCATCCTTCTCGGCAATCTCCACCGAACAGTTAAGCCCCATTTTGTTGAGTAAATTTTGTAAAAACTCTCCTATACGATGCGGCTCATCAACGGCTTGTTCCGCAGTTGGTAGAACCGCCTTCTCTGCCGCGTTAGTCTTCTTTTTTCTCATCTTACTACCTCATATAACTTGCCTTGTCAGACTTATTCTTCTTGTCGTCTTTGTTAAGACGCTTTGTGACAAGCTTTTCTACCGGGTAGCGCATAATTACGGTGGTGAGAATACTCAACGTGTAGTTTACCACCATGTATATTGCGAAAGCGCCCGTGTAGATGAAGCCGAAGTAAGCCATCATCAAAGGCATCATAATCATCATCATTCTGCTGGTCGTCTTTTGCTGAGCGTTTTGCTCTACAACCTGACCTTTGCGGTTTTTACGCTCCATGCGTTGCGAAATGAACATGGACAGGAAAGACAGACCTATGGACATGAAGGGCAAAATCATAAATCCGTTCCATGCGCCCTTTTCTCCGTGTCCGCCTGTTTCAAGCACCGCGTTACGAATTTTGTTATACACGTCAACGCCACTGGGGAATTTTTCCTCCAAGTTGACGGTGTTGGCAAATCCGCCGCCTTCAAACGAACCTACAAATGAATTACTGGAGTACGGTTGCATTATCGTTGCCCAAGTGTCAGGCTGCCATACGTTTTCTATCCACAGCCAACTTTCGTGGTTAGCTTCGTAGTATTTTTGTACTTCGCTTAGAGCCGTCTTCTCGTATTCCGCGCAAGCATTGCCATCCGCATTCATTGCGGCGGTAATTCCTTGAATTTTCGCATACACCTTTGCAACTTCTTCGCTGTCGCCGCTTGCTATGTGGTCGTCGTACGTAGCAGTGTAGCCGACGACGTCGCCGATTCCGTCCATATAAATGTTGTATAGGTCGGAATTTTCTGCTATCTGCTCTGTGTACACGTCATAGTACACTTCATACATGGACCTGAAGTTGGTAATGCTGCTGTAAGCGGAGTAGTCGCGCAGTCCGGCAAACATAACTATGAACACTACCATCGAGATTATCATAGGCAAACAGCTCGACATCATGGAAAAGCCCTGTTTTTTGTACAGCTTTTGTTTTTCCTCGTTGGCGCGCTGCGTATTTGCGCCGTAACGCTTGTCGATACCCTCTATTACCGGTTGCATTTGCTGCATTTTGAGCGCGCTCTTACGCGAGGCATAAGTTTGCCAAAAGGTCAGCGGTAGCATAACAACCTTCAAAAACACCGTGAACACAACAACCGCCCAGCCGTAATTGCCTTCGCCGATTAGATCTTGGTGCAGCCATCTTACAAGCTTGCCCATCACACCGAGATCCTCTTCCGAATATTCGAAGATATCGGGCTTTTCCTGTCTACAGCCTGCAAATAGCAAAAGGCAAAATACCGCCAGTAAGACGAGTATTAACACAAATTTTGTCTTTTTATTCATCATTTCTCCTAATTAACCGTCAACACTGCTACACGTGCCACTTCATCTTTCCGCGAATGTTCATTGGTACAGGATCGAAACCGCCCTTTCCCCAAGGACCGCAGCGCAAAAGCCGTTTTAGCGTAAGCCAGCTTCCCACGACGAATCCGTGCCGCAAGTACGCTTCCATTGAGTACACCGAACAACTTGGGGTGAAATTGCACCGTTTACCCTTCAATTTGGACAGGGTGCACTTGTACAGCTTGAGTAGTGCAATGGCAATGTACCTCATTGCAAAAGTCCCGCCTTGTAAAGAAGTGCTTTGACGCTTGTCAAAACGTCTCTGAACTCGTACCCCTCGTGGCGCCTTGGAATGAAAATTACGTTGTAGCCACCCTTAACTTCGCTTGCGAACGTGGACAAAGCCGCCTTCATCTGCCTGCGAATACGGTTGCGCGCTACCGCCTTGCCGTACTTCTTACTGACGGAAAAGCCAAATTTGCTCTGCTTGGTATTGGATGAGCAGTAGAGCATGACGAAATTTTTGTCGGCGACGCTGTCTGCGTGCTTGTACACGTAGTTGTATTGATAGTTTTTTTTAAGTCTGTACGTAGACTGCAAAGTTAAACCTTGTTATGCGGAAAGAGTATGACGACCCTTGTTTCTGCGTCTTGCAAGCGTTCTGCGTCCGCCAGTGGTCTTCATTCTTGCTCTAAAACCGTGAACTTTGCTTCTTTGTCTTTTCTTGGGTTGGTAAGTTCTTTTCATTTTCGTTCTCCTTTTTACTTCGCCGTTCCTCGTCTAACGGTGTCGGCTAAGCGTACATAATTATAGATTTTATTATTTTAGCAAAATATAGTTGTAAAGTCAAGTATTTGCGACTGTAAATGAACTTCACCATCGATAACGGTTTTTTTTCGTTTTATATTCCCGCATACTTTCAACATACAGCGCAAATTCCAACAACGAATAACGTTAGCTAACACTGCATACGACCTTACTTGCATTTTCGGCGAGCAAGGGCGAAGCGTAAGTTTTTGGGTATTGACAAAGTGGCAATTTCAATGTAAAATTTAGTATTGGGTGCGCAATTTTTCAAAAATTCCCACCCCATGTATAAAAATTCAGAAAAAAGGAGAAATATCATGCCAATTCCTACCCCTCACATTTCCGCAAAAGCAGGCGACTTTGCCAAGACCGTGCTCATGCCCGGCGACCCGCTTCGCGCCAAGTACATAGCCGAACACTATCTCACCGACGCCAAACTTGTCAACAACGTACGCGGCGTTCAGGGCTACACAGGCTACTACAACGGCAAACGCGTGTCCGTCATGGCAAGCGGAATGGGTATTCCGTCCATAGGCATTTACAGTTACGAGTTGTTCAACTTCTACGGAGTGGACAACATCATTCGCATTGGCTCGGCAGGCGCTATTCATCCCGATTTGAAGCTACGCAACCTCGTTTTCGGACAGGGCGCGTGCACCAACAGCAACTACGCGCATCAATTCGGTATGCCCGGTACCATTGCGCCCATTTGCAGCTACGAACTTTTGGAAAAAGCCGTCGCAACGGCAAAAAAACTCGGCTACACCTACAAGGTGGGCAACATTTTGGCAAGCGACACCTTCTACGACGACGGACAAGGCTCTGCCGTGTGGGGCAAAATGGGAGTGCTTGCGGTGGAAATGGAAAGCGCAGCTCTGTACCTCAACGCAGCAAGGGCAGGCAAAAATGCGCTGTGTATCTGCACGATATCCGATCACCTGTTGACGGGCGAAGAACTGTCCAGTGAGGAAAGGCAAAACTCCTTCCACGAGATGATGCAATTGGCGCTTGAAATAGCGTAGAACACCTCGCCGGTGGGGCAAGTGGAGCGTACAACCAAAAAGAGATAGATAAGCAACATTGATGAACAACAAAGCCCATTGATTACAAAATCAAGGGGCTTTTGTATTTTTAGATATATATTGCTTGTATAGGTCTTGCAAATTTGTTATATTTAGTGTATAATAATTGAGTATAGTGTGTATAGGCGAAATTGGACAACATTCTTGAATGCAATAAGGTACGTATACTTTGTAAACAACGTTTTGTAACTGATTTTGCATACGAACCTACTTGCCTCACCTGCGAGGTGTGCACAATCAATCCACAGTAAGGTGTGGGGCGCATGGCGGACTTGTCCACATGAATTATTTGTGGCATACCACAAGATGTCGTTGCTATTTCAGGCATAACAACAATATCTTGAAGCATTCACGCAGCAAACGTGGAGTAGTGCACAACTTCACACACCCTAATACCAACACTATTTGAAGAAAGTAATTTACTTGTGTGGGCAACCCGAACAAGCAAAAGGAGAATGAATATGAAGATTATCGTTAACAGCATTGATTTGAGTGATGCAGTGGCAAAGGTGTCCAAGGCGCTATCTGTCAAGGACGTTGCTCCGGTGCTTGAATGTATCAAGATTACCGCCGACAACGACAAGCTTACTTTGTACGCTACAGACAAGGATCTTGCCATCGAAAAGACCATTGACGCAAACGTAATTGTGGGCGGCGCGTTTTTGGTGCCGGGCAGAATTTTCGGCGAGTACATTCGCAACATTGCCGACAACGGTAGCGACATCTCGTTGGAAATAGCCGACGACAACCGTTTGCTCGTCAGTTCGCAGAGCAGCGAATGCAACATTGGCACGTTGGACGTTGACGACTACCCCGAAACGGAAAACATCGGCAACGACAGCTACTTTGCAATACAGGAATCCAACCTGCGCGACATCATTAACAACGTAATTTTCTCTGTGGCGACGGACGACAGCAGACCCATGCTCAGGGGCGTATACTTCGAGGCGAAGCAGTACACCCTTTCGGCGGTTGCTACGGACGGTTACCGTTTTGCAATGAGCAAAAAGGCGCTTGAGGAGCGTGTTGACGAGATTTCAGCGACCATTCCTTCGCGCAGCCTTGCCGAACTGTCGAAATTGCTCACCGACAGCGACAACATTTTGAAGGTGTACATTGAAAACAACTACATGCTCGTGTGCATGGAAAACACCAAGCTGTACACGCGTTTGCTTGCAGGACAGTACATCAAGTACGACAACATCGTCCCGAGAGAGTTCTTGTCCACGCTGCTTGTAAACAAAGAAACATTTGAGCGCGCTTTGAACACGGCGTCCATCATGTCTCGCAGCGAAAAGAACAACCTCGTAGTGCTGGACATAGAAGAATACAACATGAACATTTCTTCCACAAGCCAGTACGGTACCGCAAAGGAAAACGTGACCATTTCACTCTCGGGTAAGGATGTACGTTGCGCGTACAACTCCAAGTACATCAACGACTGCTTGAAGGTAATCGAAGCGGAAACGATAAAGATGGAATTTGCGCAACACAACAGCTGCGTGATTACAATCAAAGACAGCGACGAAGTGCTTTACTTCATCTTGCCCGTCAAACAAATCGTCTAACACCTCAGTCCTCGCCGAACGGTCGTGTAGAATTTGATATATTCAGCATTATATCATTAGCAAATATAACCGAGCCACTAATTACGTGACTCGGTTTTCATATAACTATCAGTTAAAGGTATTCAACAGTATTCAATGTTTTATAATTTAAAGTATTAAAATTTTATAAAAAGTCAAAAAAAACAACCTTATTTTTTACTGAAATAAAGTTGTTTTATACTATTTGTGAATTTTATTTGCAATAATTATAAAATATTAGAATTTTTTTATAATTTTATATCTACACTCGCTCAATGCTTAAGCATTCTTCAAACTGTCCAATTTCAGGCACACCGTTCCCTGTTTTGCGCCGCAGAGGGGGCAGGTATCCCATGCCTTTTTGCCCTTCCAGCTGTGACCGCAAGCGGAGCACACCCAGGTAACTTCCTTGTTCTTTTTGTACAGGGTGCCGTTTTTCATTTGGTTGTACAGCTCAAGGAAAATAGCCTCGTGCTGCATTTCCACTTTTGCCGTTAAATCAAATAGTTCGGCAATGTCCTCGAAACCTTCCTTTCTTGCAACCTCTGCCGCGGGAATGTAAATTTCGTACGCCTCAACGTGTTCGTCGTCTGCGGCAAATTTTAAATTTTGTTCGATGTCCCACTTTTCCTTGAAGGGGAAGCCGCCGCTGATGTCTATATTATTGATAGGCTTGGTGGACGCCTTTTGCAAAAACGTGTAGAACATGCGCGCGTGGTTGAACTCTTGGTAGGCAATTGAGTCTACAATTTCCGCCATGGTCTTGTAGCCGTTGTAGCGCATGCCGTACTCCATGAATTCGTAACGGGTGCGCGCCTGAGTTTCTGCGGCGAAGGCTTTGGCAAGATTGAGATAGGTTTGACTGTCTATAAGTTTCATTTTTATGCTCCTATTTTTTGTTTTAGTTTTGACCAAAAGTTTTCTTTGTAAACCTACTCGAAAAGCACAAAAATGAATATGGGGTAAAAAAACGCGCACTTTTAATAAAAATCTAACCCCATATTGAAAAATCAATCCCATATCAAAGAGCTTGAATTATTTTAAAAAACGATACAGTATTTATCACGCCGACAAAGTAAAACAAATTATGTCGTACTTATAGAAGGCATTTAATAAGTCGCAAGTAATAACAAAGAGAAAATTTCGCATACGAATCTACCCGCCTCACCGGCAAGGTGGCCCCGCCGACGAGGTGCGAAGTGTTTGACATTGTAATTTTGCTATGATAATATTAAAAATACTTTTTCAAAATATTCAATTGCGTTCAATTGCGGACACAATATTCAAATATAACCATTGAATAAAGGAAGATACACCGATGGAGCAACAAAAGAAAAGCTTTAAGCAACGTTGCGTAGACTTGTGGAAATACTTTTCCGTCTACGAGAAAATTTGGTTTTTTACTATCTTAGTGCTGGCAATAGTGTTCGCGTTCCTGTTTCCCGAGACGGACGAACCTACCTACACCGTAACATTGAACAAAGCTAACTACACAGCAACCGCTTCGGGCGCGTACGATACGTTAAGCTTTGAGGGAACTGTTGGTGAATACGTCATAGTTGGCGTAACGCTCAAAAACGGCGACGAAGTAGATGAGTACTCGATGGTGGAGCTTGCCGGCTACGGCGAACATACCGTTGACCCCGAAATTGAGGAAACACTTTCGCTACGCCTTGCCCTGTACGACAGAAAAACAAAGCAGTACACGCCGCTTACTGTTACGAAAGATACGGAAATCTCATTTGAATGCTATTTCGACGGAGAGGACGAAGAGTCAAGTCAGTTGGTTGTTTCCGTGCTTAATTCCGCTACGGGCGACGCGCTGATACGTTCGCAGGCGATAGTTTTGGAGGAGGGTGATTTCGTAGAGGTCAATTCCTTCTTGGTTGCGGCGGGATGGATAACGGTGTTGTACGTACTGGACGTAATACTGAACATTGCGTGCGAGCTGCTTATCAGCAAGCAGAGTAAATGGAATTTCATTGTGTCGCTTGGCGTAGAGATTGTGGAAATACTGGTTTGTATATTCTGCCTGTACCGTTTCGCGACCATGGCGGTTACATTGCTGTTTTGGATTCCGTGCGACGTTATCAGCTTCGTTATGTGGCACAGACATCCCGACAAACAAAAAGAGGAGCTTACCGTTGTCAAGAAACTCACTCCCTGGCAGGACGTACTCATTATCGTGGGGATTGCCATTTGGACGGTGGGAGTCGGGTATCTGCTCACGTTGATTGAGGTGGACGGCGGAATATTCGCAACCAACGTTACGCTGAAAAACGTAGTTTGCTACATTGACGCGGCGGCGTCTGCTGTGGGAATTGCCAACGGATTGCTAATCCTGTTCAGGTACCGAGAGCAGTGGATTGCCTGGTACATTGTGGCAATTCTCGAAACGGTAATAAACATTATTGCCGGTCAGTGGATATTGCTGATACTCAAGGTGGGCTATCTCACGAACACAACCTACGGCTACATTAAATGGACGCGCTACATAAGAAGTCACAAGGACGGCAGCAATCCGCCCGACTCTACGCCACCTTCCGAACAAACTCCCGCTTTACAGGAATAGCCGAAAAAATAATAAAATTGCAAATGGGGTGGGAAAATTTAAAAAAAAATAAAAAACTCACCCCATTTAAAAAAAGGAGTAATCAATGAAAGAACTGTTCAACGCTGTCTACAAACGAAAATCCATGCGCAAGTACAATGGCGGAAGCCTCACGGCTGAGGAACTCAAGCAGGTAAAAGATTACTTACATCAACTCAAACCTCTTTGCTCGGAACTAAAGGTGGATTTCGAAATCGTACCTTGTAAGCAGACCAATTGCAAGTTTGACGCCGAGTACGCGCTTATTGTGTACAGCGAAGAGGGCAATTTGTGGCTTGCCAACGTCGGTTACATGTTGGAACAGTGGGATTTGTACCTTGCGACGATGAATATAGGTGTGTGTTGGTACGGCATGGGCAAGGTTAGGGAAGAGCAGAAGTACGGTTTGAGCTACGCCATTATGCTAAGCTTTGGCAAGAGCAAGGAAGAGGATTTCCGTGTTGACACAAGTGAGTTCAACCGTAAAAGCGTAAGTGAGATATGGCAAGTTGTCGATAATGCCAACTTAGACTTACATGCCGTTGGAGAGATTGCGCGACTTGCTCCCAGCGCTTGCAACAGTCAACCTTGGAAGGTGGAGCAAGAGGGCAACAAACTGAAGATTTACCGCGAAAAGGGCAAAACTCCCGTACTGTCAAGCGTACTATTCAAGCATTGGAACAAGGTAGACGTGGGTATTTTCCTGTGTTTCCTCGAAATAGCGTTGGAAAACGAAGGCTACGCGTTCGCAAGACAGCTGCATACTGACACCGACGACCAAAAGAAGGTGCTTACGGCAACTTATACGATTAGCAAATAAACGAATGAGAATGGTACCACAAAGGTATCATTCTTTTTTGTAGCAAATCAATGTGATATAATCTCTGCGAAAATCTTGATTTCTGACGACGTTTTTGTTACAATATTAGACATGTTAAAAATAAATCAGATTTGGAACAATATATTGCTGGAGGCAGAGGCGAAAACGACGACGTTGGCGTACGATTTGTACATCAATTCGTTGCAACCTGTGGGAATCCACCGCGACAGGCTTATTTTGCTTGCCGAAACACGCGCGCTGAAAAATATCGTAGACAACAACTACAGGGAAGTGCTGAAACGGTGCACCAACATGGTTTTCCCATCCCTCGTGGACGTTGAAATCATCACCGAGGACGAATTGGACAAGGTAAGCGCCGAGCAGGAAGTGGACATTCCCGTATCCGCCAACTACGTCAACGACACCGAGGAAAAAGCCACGTTCGTATCTGCCTACACTTTTGAAAACTTCGTCGTAGGCAAATCCAACGAATACGCAGACGCAGTAGCGCGCGCCGTTGCCGAAAATCCCGGAACAAAGTACAACCCCGTGTTCCTGTGGGGAGGCGTTGGACTGGGCAAAACCCACCTTATGCACGCAATTGGCAACACTTTGCAGCGCAACTTCCCCGAAAAGAAGATAATGTACGTCACCTGCGACCAATTCATAAACGAATTTATCGAATCGGTACGCGACACGTCCAACAACTCCAACTCAATGAAGAATTTTCGCGACAAGTACCGCAAGTTGGACGTATTGATGATGGACGACGTGCAGTTTCTCGCAAACAAGGACAGCACGCAGGAAGAAATGTTCCACGCATTCAACGATTTGTACCTTGCGGACAAGCAGATTATACTCAGCTCCGACCGTCCGCCTAAGGAAATCAAGATTGAGGAACGCTTAAAGACCCGTTTTGCAATGGGAATAATTGCGGAAATCAACCCGCCCGACCTTGAAACGCGTATTGCAATACTGCAAAAGAAGTGCAACAACAAGGGTTACGTGCTCAACATCAAGGTGCTTAGCATGATTGCGGAAAAGATAACAAGCAACATCCGTGAAATGGAAGGAATGTTGAACCGTATTATCAGCTACAGTACCCTTGTAGGCGGCGACCCGAACGATCTCAACATCGTAAACGACGCGCTCAAAGATTACGCCGATTCCAGTAGCGACATCATCACCATTGACCACATCGTTAAGGCGACCTGCGACTACTTCAGGGTAAAACGCGAGGACTTAATCGGTAAAAAGAAAAATAAGGAAATTGTCGTACCCCGTCAGATTTGCATATATCTAATTTGCGACATTTTGGGTCAAAGCGTACCTCTCGTGTCCATAGGCGAGTACTTTGGCGGCAGAGACCACACGACGGTGATGCACGCGCGTGACAAAATCAGCGAAGAAATCAAAACCAACGATATTACCGCCTCGCAGGTCAAGGACATTCGCGACAAAATTTACAATAGATAAAAATATTTATTACAACAAAAAAAGGCTCTTGCTTTAAGAGTCTTTTTTGTTTTGTAAATTTGAATTTGTTATTTTATTGATTCACTTGCCCGTCTTGTGAGGACTGGCGATTGCTCTCGATGTGGGCGATTCGCTCATCGCACTCCGCAAAGTACTTTTCGTAGGCTTTGGTGAGCATTTTGTTGTAGTGTTGCTGTTCTTCGGGGGTAGCCGGTTCGTCAAAGCTGTAGGCGCCGTTTACCTTCCATTTGTTGAACCAACCTATTTTTATTGCGTTCTTGGGGCACAGCATTGCGCAACGCATACACATCAGACAATTCTTGCCGAATTTGAATTTGCCGTCTACGATTTTTATGTTGTGCGTCGGGCAAATACGTACGCATTTTTCGCAATGGGCGCATTCGTCGCTCACCTTGTACTGTCTGCCGTTAAGCCGTCCGCCCCAGTGTTCGCAGCGCATTACCCAGGCAACAAAGTCTCCGCAAGCCACCTTTTTCAGCACATGGGGTCGGTTTTTTTGCAATTCGTCCACGTCCAGCGGAATGAGCTGCTCTGCCGTCGTCCACATTTTGAGAGCCATGTCGTCCGAGTGGCGGAACATAATGTTGTAGGGCATGCAGTAGTGGTACTCCGACACAACTTCAATGTTGCGGCGTTTGAGCAGTCGGCACAGCTTGATTGAGGAAATGTTGTTGAGTTCGAGAGGCTCGCCCGAAGTGTTGAACACAAACGCGCGCTTTTTTTCGCGAAGCTTCGGCAGGCGTTTTGCAAATTCCAACACTATCGCCGGAGCGTTAAAAGCGTGAATGGGGTAGCCAAATCCTACTAAATCTGCGTTTTTGAGTAGGGTTTGGAAGCTGTCAGTCAGCGTTTTTCCATCGAGTACGCTTTCGACGGCTACAGTTTCTACTTCGTTATTGAGTTCGGTAAAGCAGGAAACGAATTTGTCAGCAACTTTTTCGGTGTTTCCCGTTCCTGAAAAGTAACAAATTAAAACTTTCATTTTATCTTCTTGTATTCTGCTTCAAAGTTGTCGTTTAGGTAGTAGAAGTTGTCTTCGTTTTCGTCGTGACTGTCGTACCAAATTTGCGCGTAAATTTTGTCCTTCTTGGCAAGACGGTCGAAATCCCAACAGTAGCCTGTGTAGCTTGGGTTCCACCAGTGTCCGCAAAGTACCGTGTATCCTTTTGCGGTAAAGCGTTCGCCGTCGCTGTTGACCCACTCCAATCTGTCGTACACGTCGCCCTCAGTGGATAGCAGTTTGCCGCCGTGCAGCTCGGCAACGTGGGCAAGTTCTTTTAGCGTTACGGGTTTTGCTGGGTCGTAACCAATGTCCACCATTTTTGCAGTGTCACGGTTTTTGAGGGCGGAATAATCAATTTCGTCACCGTTTTCCGCTTTTCCGTCCTTGAGCAGTGGGAATTCCGCCCAGTTTTGCGGTATTGCCTCGAATTTGTCCAATCCGCCGAAGTATGCCAGCATCCTCGCTTCGTCGTTGTGACTTTTCCAGTAGTGGGGGCTGTTCGGGTCCTTGCACAGCCGTTCGATTGCGAATTTCTTGATTAGTTTTTTGGAAACGATTTTGCCTGCCTTCAGTATTCCGTGCTCTGCCGTGAACTGTCTCCAGAAGTCCGCCGTGCTTTGGCGTTGGTGGTGGAACAGGTCGTTTAATTCGTTCGTGTCGTAAAACCACACGCCGTGGAAGTTACGCGTAGCGTTGAAGTTGGTGTTGAAAAAGTTCTTTACCGAACCGCCGATAATTTCAAAGCCGTCGTTCAACACGTCGTAGCCGGTGACGCAGTTGACGAGACCGCCGCCGATATTGAAGCACCTATTCCAAAATTTTTCTTTGAGCTTTTCGCCGTTTGCAATATCTTCCTTAATAATATTGGCAATGAGCAGTCCCGAGTCCTCTGCGGTGACCCATTCCAGCGGCGCGTTGAAGCAGGTGTGGAACATAAGTCCGTCGTTCATGTTGTCGGCAAGCATGTGACTGTGTAGCATTGCCGTCTGACGCAGAACCGTTTTGTAGGGAACGTCGCTTTCCAACACGCGGAACTCGCCGCGCATCTTCGTCAAAGAATAAATGTCGAAGGGGGAAATGAGCAGCGGGTCGCCCACTCTTGCCCACATGTGTTTGCTGTTTCGGTTGCCGTAGAGCGCAACGGTAGATATGTGTATAAGCTTAGGCTTGACTTCGAGAGCCTCAATTGCGGACACCAAGCAGTCCACGCCCTTTTCGTTGCAATCTATTGCCTTTTGCGGGTGTTGGTCGCTGTGGGGTGGAATTACCGCTGCCATGTTGACAACGTAGTCTACTCCCGCTACAAGCTTGTCCATTGCCTCGCGACTGTTTAATGCGCCGTACACGAATTCAACGCGGCTCTTATTGCCTTTGCAAATCTTTTTTATTTCCTTTAGGCGCTTTTCCTTGGGGAAAACAAGCAACTTGAGTTCAGCGCCAGGCAGCTTGATTAGCTCCCTCAGCGCTTGAATGCCCATATTTCCCGTTACGCCTGTTAAAGCAATTTTCATTAGTTCTCCTTGTCCTCGCCGCACCTCGTCAGTGGGGCAAGTACACCTCGCCAGTGAGGCGCGTGGTGTTTTATACTTGATAATTGAAATAACAAATAATAATTATATCTTATTTAAGCGGTAAAATCAAGACATAATTGGCAATTTTACGCTAATAGCAAAACAGAATTGCCAATTTTACGTCAAAATTGAGGCATAAATTGCCATAATATAAGCAATACAGTTTCAAATTTCCTGTCGAATGTTCCTAAAGTAAAAGGACGTCCCAATTTTTTTAATTTTAAATTTGGTATTGACAAGGGTGGGGGTAAAAATGGTAAAATAAATTGGTGTCACGTTAGAACGTGCTTTTTTCTGTGACATCCCCCCAAAAAAATTATATACAGGAGGAAGTCATGAAAAGAAAAACAAAATTATTGCTCGTTTTGTTGTGTTTTGTTTTCATTCTTACCGTTACGCTCGCGGCTTGTGCAGATCCCGTAACGTACAAGGTGACGTACGACAGTGGCAACAGCGAAGCAACAGGCACAGCGCCTGCTGTGAAGAATTACAAAGAGGGTGACACCGTAACTGTAGTCGGAAACACGTTTACGCTCGCAGGGTACACCTTCGATGGGTGGAGTGACGGCACAAACACCTACAAAGAGGGCGACACGTTCACAATGCCTGCGCATGACGTTAAGCTCACAGCGCAGTGGAAGAAAATTCACACCGTTGCCGAAGCGTTGGCGATGTGCGGCGAAAACGACGGTTGGGAAGCTACCGAACGCATTTACGTTGGCGGCACAGTCAAGAGCATCAGTAATCCGACGTACGGACAAATGATTCTTCAAGATGAAACTGGCGAAATTGAAGTATACGGAACCTACAGCGCGGACGGTACGAAGCGTTACAGCGAAATGGATGAAAAACCTTACGCAGGCGACACCGTATTGCTGTACGCGTTGCTGAAAAACTTTAAAGGCACCAAGGAAATCGGCAGCGGTTGGATAGTAGAATTTAAGCATGTCGAGAACAACAAAGACCTCTCGAACTACACCCCGATGACCGTTGACGCAGCCAGAACGCACGATGAAGGCGAGTTGGTAATTCTCGAGGGCGTTGTAGCGCAAATCACCTACGCCAACGGTATGAAGCCAAGCGGATTCTATCTCGTTGACGCAACGAACTCAATTTACGTGTACGATTCGCAAATTGCTCCGCAAGTAGCAATTGGCAACAAGGTCAAGATTGCCGCAACGCGCGCAAACTTTATTCTTGACACCGAAGCCACCAATGCCAAAAAATTCGGTTACACGGGTTGCATTCAAGTAACGGATTGCGTACTTATCGAAAACGACAAGGGTGACAATGCGATTGATTTCGGTTGGGTTACGGAATCCACGGTAAAAGCTATCATGGACACGCCCGTTAACAACAACATAACAACGACTATTTTCAAAGTAAACGCTCTTGTAACGGAATCTGTCGGCGCAGGCTTCATCAACTACTACATTGACGACATCGACGGCAAAACTGGTAGCTACGTGTACACCCAATGCAACGGTAGCGACCTCGCTTGGCTGAAAGAGTTTGACGGCAAGATTTGTACGGTATACCTTTCCGCAATCAATGCTAAATCCAGCGCGACAGGTTGCGTGTGGCGTTTCCAACCCATCCAAGTAAGTGACGAAAATTACACCTTTGACGAGAAAAACGCTCCGCAATTTGCAATTGACTACTACGGCTTGGGACAATTCGCAGCCAAGTATCAAAGCGACCCCGCTATTGAACTTGTAACTTCCGTTTCGTCCACTCTTCTCGGAATTGACAACGTCACTCTTTCGTATTCTTCCAGTGATACGAACGTAGTGGACATTGAAACAACGGATAGCGCAACCGTATTCCACACCTGTAACCCGGGAACGGCGGTTATCACGATTACAGCGAATTACAAGACTTATTCGGCAACGGCAACTGTATCCGTAACCGTTGAAGAAGCGCCGGAGTTCGATGCAGTCACCGTTAGCGAGGCTATTAAGGCAAACGTTGGCGATGAAGTTACTGCAACTGGAATCGTGGGTCCGTCACTTGTCAACAAGGTCGGTTTCTATCTTATCGACGAGACGGGCGTAATTGCAATTATTACGGACAGCAACACTATGGCAACGCTGTCACTGGGTGACGAAGTAGTGGTAAAAGGCACTCGCAGAAACAACAAGAAAGAATCAAGTACCAACATACACGGACAAACCTGTCTGTTCGATACGGAAGTGTTAATAAACCGCTACGGTCATCACGAGTACAGCAAGGCAGCGTTTGCAGGTAATTTGACGGTGGAAGAATTCCTCAATCTTAACGTTGCAGAAGACTACTCAACGTCCGTTTACACCATGGAAGTAAAAATATCTGTCGTTGAATCGACATATTACGCAAATATTTACGTAACGAACGCAAGCGGTGAAAAGAAGATTACTTTGTATTGCAGTAGCGCAAATCAGTATTCATTCTTGAAAAAGTACGACGGTCAAACCGTTACCGTGGAGATTGCCGCATGCAACTGGAATGACAAAAACTACTACACGGGTTGCGTACTTTCAGTAACGGATAGCGAAGGAACAACGACGTACAACGAATTGAACTTCAGCAAATAACCAACTAAATACGCAACATATCAACACTACACAAAACACCTCTCAAATGCGGGAGGTGTTTTTTGTTTATTGAATTGTTGGCGAGAAGTAGAGTTCCGTTTTGTGAGTATAGTGATGGTTCTTACGTATATCTTCATTGTTCTCGGGTGAAACGGCGCCAAATGGTTTTTTATTCTTGCGCGTATCAATTGAGTATGCTATAATCCACTACGTAATCATCAGCAATTTTTAATAAAACTATTGCGTTTAGTTATTTAATATCAAAAATATCGGAGATAGAAAAAATGAAAATGCTAAAAATAAAAAAGGGTCCTATCATATTCGTACTGGTTACGTGCGCAATTTTCCTCATCGTGGGAATCGTGTTTGCATTACTTCCTGAAGAAATTTATATAAGTTGGGGCGATGACGACTCGGCAAGAACAAGATATTATCCGTTGATCTTTTGCGGAATACTCGATGTTATTTTGCTTTTAGTCATTTGGGCAACGACTGCTTCACAAAAGAAGAGTATCGAAAAAATAAATACACTTATGCAAAATCTTGGAGAAGATGCAATTGCTTTGAATGGCGCAATAGTTGACCGCGAAGCCGCTCGTGAAAACGCAGCAAAGACAGCCCTTTCCGTTCTCGGCGGAATTCTGTCAGCGTTGTTTTTGGGCGTGGGCTTTTACAAAATATACGGCAATAACAACGAAAGATATTTTGTATTGTATAGCGAAGGTATGTATATATTCGATACGCGAAAGAAAACGGAAATTCAACTCAATAAAATTGACGTTAACGATATTAAAATAACAGAAAAGCGTAATAGTCTGCTTGTTGAGCTTATTCCTTTAAACGTCACTTTTACCGTCAAAACTAAAGGATTAGACGTAAGCACAGAGGATTTAATAGCCAAATTTAAAGAAGTGTTTACTAATTCTATGCCTGATCCGTTTCAAGACTTTTAATAAACGACAACAAAATTAATCTTACAATATGTTAAACACGACGGTTGGAACAAAATCCCGCCGTCTTTTTTGTGCTTTTGACCTTTTGTGCAAAAGTCGAATAGCAAAAAGAAAAGGTTTGACAACATTGTATCAAACCTATCCTTTGATTGTGTGCTGGACTACCCATTTTAATACAATGTGTCATCCCATATAATTTTTCTAATAAGGGGTGTTTGCTGCGAAAGAGACCATTGACGAGGGGATATAAATTATGTTAATCTATGATAAAGTAGATAAAGGAAAATATTAAGAATATGGGTGAATCGCAAAGATCTCATGTGCGGCAACATTATATTCCGCAGTTCATCTTAAAAAATTTTTGTTACGACCAAAACAAGGAAAGGGTTTATTTCTTTGAGGCTGGTGAAGAGGAGTATTCTACTTCGTATGTATCAAACGTTTTTATGGAGAGATATTTGTACTCCAACGCAGAAAACAATTTAGAGATAGAGGAAAGTTTGGCGAAGTTTGAGACGGACATTGCACCTATTTTTAAGAAATTAAATAATGATGCTGAAATTAGTTTAACAGTTGCGGAAGATGAGCGGTTGCGAATATTCCTTTCTTTGTTAGCATTTCGTACGGTCGGCACGAGAGATCAGTTCGACAATATGTCGGACAATTCAAAAGAAATGTATGGCAGAAATTCCGATGATACGGTTATGAAAAATATATGGCTAAAAAATGTTCATCTTGTAAGCCAAAGCCGTAGTATTAAAGATGTTTTAAGCAATCCGGAAGTCAGCAATCCATTAAAAGTATTTTTCAAACATGAATTTTCCTCATTTTATATGTGTATTTTGGAACGCCGTGGTTTGGTGGATTTTTTAATATCCGACTGCTATCCAGTTGTAATGAACGGAGAAGGCGTATTACCTAATGGAGCGTCATTCCATTTGCCGATATACTATTTTTATCCTATTTCAGACAGTAGAGTTATTGTGCTTGTAACGAATAATATACAAGAGGTGCCAAGAAGCGTTTCTAATTTAGATTTTACTAAAACACTGAAAGGACCGAAGGGATCGTCAGATAGAACGCATTTGTTATTTCGTCCCGAGAAATTATATCAACAAGATGTAGAATGGATAAATGAAATGATAATAAAGAACGCTAAAATAGGTGTCGTTGTCAAAGATTTAGAAAGGTGTAGTGATTATTTATAATACGAAAATTATAAGCGAAGATTAAACGGTTGGAACAAAATACCACCGTCTTTTTTATGTGCTTGACCTTTCGCATAACAGTTGAATAGCAAAAAGAAAAGGTTTGATCATCTTGTATCAAACCTAACCTTTGTTTGTGGTCGAAGTGGCGGGATTTGAACCCACGGCCTCTTGGTCCCGAACCAAGCGCGCTACCATCTGCGCTACACCTCGACGTTTCGTTTGCTATATTAGTATACAGTAAAAAGTTTATTTTTGCAACTGATTGTTTGTAATTCAAAACTGTTCAAACTCTTGCAAGATTTATTCGGTAATGGTATAATCGTGTTAATCTAAAAAATACATCAAGGAGAAGCTATGAAAAAGTTTTTTAAGGAATTTAAGACCTTTATTTCTCGCGGAAACGTAATCGACCTTGCTGTCGGCGTTATTATCGGCGGCGCGTTCAGCGCAATCGTAACCGCTCTCACCAATCAAATTTTGATGCCGCTCATCAACGCGTTACTGGCAGTTATCACCGGCGGAAACGGTATGGAAGGCGCGGTAACAATGCTGATACCCTACAAGGTAGACGGCGTTGTGGACATGTCTCAATCCATCTACATTGACTGGGGCGCATTTATCACGGCTATTATCAACTTCTTGCTTATCGCTCTTGTGCTGTTCTGCATTGTCAAGGCTATCAACAGCGTCAACGCAGGCGTAAAGAAGGGCAAGGAAAGATTTGCTCCCCTCACCAAGGAAGAAATAAGAGCGTTGAGAAAGGAAGGCAAATCTTTTAGCGAAATTGAAGTTGCAGCTCAAGAAAAGGCAGCAGCAGCGGAAGAGGCGGCAAGACTTGCAGCGGAAGAAGCAGCGGCAAACGCTCCCAAGACGGAGCAACAACTGCTTTCCGAAATCGTGGAACTGCTCAAAGAGAAGAAGTAATTGTCTCAAATTATCAAAACTAACAATTAAAACAAAACGCGACAGAACTCTCTGCCGCGTTTTTTTGTTACTGTTTAAATTGAAGATGACTAAGCGCCATAAGCGTCTATTTCTGGGATTATGTCCTTGAACGGTACGCCATCCACAAGATAGTGTTCCATCAAATCGTCCAAATCTTCAAAAGAGTATTCGGGAGTGTTTGCCTCATTCAGATAAGCGCAAAGTTTACCGTGTAGAAATTCTATTCTGTACGCTTTACCTTTATAGTCAAAGTCTAATTCACAGTGATGTTCTACAACATATTTCAGAACTTCCAAAAACTCCAAATCATCTTCGTCATATACTACGTTAGGTTTTACCATTTGTTTTTTCTTCCTTTTGTAATTTATTTACTTTGCCAGTTGGTATATTGCCTCGAGGTACAGCTCTGCCATTTTGCGGAGGTTTACGAGGTCTACGCATTCGTTAGGCATGTGGATTGTTTGTTCCTCTTTGGGGAACAACGGTCCGAACGCTACGCAGTTGGGTAGGCATCTGCTGTACGTGCCGCCGCCTATTGCAAGTGGCTCAAGATTAACGTTCATTTCTTTGTTGTAAACGTTCATCAAAGTCGTCACAAGCTTACTGTCCGACGGTACGTGTAGCGGTTCGCTGATGTGGTTTTCTACAATTGCAAATTCACTTGGAGTATTTGCGCGGAGTAGTTCGTACATTTGCTTGCAATTGTAGGTCACAGGGAAACGAATGTCTACGGTAGCTGTGAGCGTTCCGTCGGCTGCTGTTCTTAGTACGCCGAGATTGCAAGTGAGCTTTCCGCTTTCCTTGTCGCAGAGGTCAATGCCCCAAGCCTTGCCAGTCGTGTCGATTACCTTTTCTGCAAGGAAACGTAGCGTTGCATTGTCGGGGAAGTTGCTCGACAATATTTTCAACATAACGTGCGTAGCGTTTACGCCCTCGTCGGGAGTGCTGCCGTGCGCCGATTTGCCGAGTGAAGTGAAGACATAGCCATCGCTTGTTTGTTCTATGGTTATTTCGCCATGCAATTCGCCCACTGTTACTTTCAACGCCTGTGAAGTGGCAGTTACCGTGCATAATGACGGTACGACGTTTGCGCGTTCGCCTGCCGTAATTGTTACCCCTTTAGGCAGTTTTCCGCACACGACGTTGAATTGGTAAATGCCCTTTTCGCGGTTGATTACGGGGAAATCTCCGTCGGGAGAAAATGACACGGTGGGGAATGGCATTTTACTGAAATAATGCTCGACGCATTGCATGCCGCTTTCCTCGTCGCAACCGAAAATAAGCCGAATGGTCTTTTTAGGCGCGAAACCTGCTTCCTTTAACGCCTTTACTGCGTACAAACATGCAATCATTGGTCCTTTGTCGTCCATCGTTCCGCGCCCGTACAGTTTGCCGTCGTGAATTTCACCGGCATACGGCGGGTACAGCCATTCTTCTGCTTTAGAGGGAACGACGTCAAGATGTCCGAGAATGCCCAACACTTCGTCGGTACTCCCGTTAAAATCCGCGTGACCTGCGTAGCCGTCGCAGTTGTACGTTTCCAGCCCGAACGCAGAGGCAAGCCCCAAAGTATAGTCAAGGCAGGATTTTACATCCTTTCCAAATGGCGCGCCGTTTTCGGGGGAACCCTTTTCGGTGTTAAACGACACGACCTTTTGCAACGACGTTACAAGTTCGTCAAATTGCGCGTTTAGTATTTGTTTTGCGTCTTTCATAGTTATCTCCGCTACTTGCAAAATTTTGTATCTATATTATACACAAAAGTCTAATAATGTGCTATTATTAGAGCGAAAAAAATTGTCCGCGCGAGTTTTTTCAATGCGGACTTCAATTTTCATATTTGAAATTCAAAAGAAAAAGGTAAAGTTATGGCTCACGAAAACCAAGGTCACCGCGCTCGGCTGCGCGCAAGAATGCAAAAAGAGGGCTTGAGCAGTTTTCAGGACCACGAAGTGTTGGAGCTGCTGCTATTTCAGTATCTGCCCTACAAGGACACCAACAAAATAGCTCACAACCTGCTAAATAATTTTGGTGGCTTTGCGGGAGTTCTCAACGCCTCGCCTCAGCAGCTTATGACAGTTGAGGGTATTTCCGAGGTTACTGCGTGCAACCTCGCCGTGCTCAAAGAGGTGTTTCGCCGCTACAAGCTTAGTGACAGCCAAAAGATTTCGTTGAAAGGCTTGTCTTCCATCATTCTTTACGCGCGCAGGCTAATTGCGGACAGCTACAAAGAAAGGCTTGTTGCGGTGTACGTAGACGGCGCCACGAATTTTTTGTACCAAGAGGAATTCACCTCTGAAAACGTAGACAACGTCAACATAGATTGCAAAAAGTTGGTCGCGACGGCAACGCGAGTAAACGCTGCGGGCGTAGTCATTTTTCACTGCCACGTCAGCGGTCCATGTCAGCCAAGCGACGCAGATTGTCACTTTACCGAAAAATTGTATTTTGCGCTTGCAAGCATCAATATCGTATTGCTTGAGCACATGATATTCAACGCCGCGGGTGAGTACTACAGCTTTTTCAGCGAAGGTAAAATCAAAGAAACGGCGAATAAATTTGTCCAAACACTAAATTAACGAGGTTTTTATGTCACAATTACGCACGAGATTTGCTCCCAGCCCTACAGGGTATCTGCACATTGGCGGACTCAGAACTGCGCTGTATTCCTACCTGTACGCCAAGAAGAACAACGGAAAGTTCATTTTGCGCATAGAGGACACCGACCAAGGCAGATACGTCGAGGGAGCAGTGGAAATAATTTACCGTACGCTACACGAAACGGGACTGCTTTACGACGAAGGTCCTGACGTGGGCGGCGACTACGGCCCGTACATTCAAAGTCAACGCGCTAACGAGTACATGTACTACGCCAAGAAACTGGTGGAAAGCGGTCACGCCTACTACTGTTTTTGCAGTGAGGAGCGCCTTGAGAGCCTGCCCGCCGTTAACGGCGCGCGCCGCTACGACAAGCACTGCCTACATCTATCGAAAGAAGAGGTAGACCGTAGAATAAAAAGCGGTGAAAAGTTCGTCATCCGTCAAAACATGCCGACGGAAGGTAGCACGACCTACCACGACGCTGTGTACGGCGACATTACTATTGAAAACAGCGAGCTTGAGGATCAAATTCTTATCAAGTCGGACGGAATGCCCACCTACAACTTCGCCAACGTCATTGACGACCACTTGATGGGTATCAACTGCGTAATGCGCGGAATAGAGTACCTTTCCAGCACTCCAAAGTACAATTTGCTGTACGACGCGTTCGGATGGGAACGTCCAATGTACATTCACATGCCGCCCATTATGAAGGACGCGCAACACAAGCTCAGTAAACGTAACGGCGACGCAAGCTACGAGGATTTGGTAAAGAAAGGCTTTTTAAAGGACGCAATTATCAATTACATCGCTCTGCTTGGTTGGTCGCCCAAGGATGACAGCGAAAAGATGTCTTTTGACGAATTGCTTGCCAAGTTCGACATCGCGGGCATAAACAAAAGCCCCTCAATCTTCGACCCCGTAAAGCTTGCTTGGTTGAACTCACTGTACATCAAGGAAATGACTCCCGAAGCGTTCGCCGAGTACGCTGCGCCATGGCTTGAAAATTGCTACCTCAAAGATTTCGACAAGACGCTTGTGTGTAAGCTTATTCAGAGCCGCATCGAAACCTTTGGCGAAATTGAGGACAAGCTACGCTTCTTGGTGGAATTCCCGCCCTTCGACAGTAGCCTGTACGACAACCAAAAACAAAAGACAAATGCGGACACGGCAAGAGAAATTCTGCCTTTGGTAAAAGAAAAGTTTGCCCAAGTGGAAGTTTGGGACAATCAACACCTGTACGACGCATTGATTGCTTTGGCAACGGAGCAAGGGGTTAAAAACGGCAAAGTGCTGTGGCCGGCGCGTATAGCGTTGACGGGGCTTGCGGCTACTCCCGGCGGTGCAAGTGAAATTGCCGAGCTGCTGGGTAAGAAAGAAACGCTACGCCGCCTCGACGAATGTTTGAGCCGCCTATAAGCGTCGCTTCTAAGCACCTCAAAACCAAGTATAATGCAGTTTGCTGTAAATTCAGAAAAACGGAAGTAAAAATATGAAACTAACAAAAAAAGAAGTGTGGCGCGCCGTCAAATTTACGCTGTTTTCCATTTCGGCGGGCGTAATACAGTTTGTAAGCTCAATACTACTCGAGCTTGTAATTCTGCCAAGGGTTCTTCCAGACCCAACCAAGAAAATATTTTTTATAATAGAACAAGACTTAAGCACATTTATTGCCGACACGGTCGGTCTTGCTTTGTCTATATTGTGGAATTTCACATTTAACCGCAAGTTCACTTTCAAGGCGGCAAGCAACGTTCCCATTGCAATGCTGTTGGCGTTTGTATTCTACATACCGTTCTACCCCTTCCAAAGATGGTATATACCGACGATTAAGGTAGCACTTGCAAGCATTGGTGGTTGGGGCTACATAATCGCTCTCGGCACCTGCATGATAATCAACTTTGTATTGGAATTTTTGTGGCAGCAGTTTGTGGTATTCCGCGGCAAGGTGGACACCAACGAGCTTGCCAAAAAACAGCAGGAAAAAGAAGCGGCAGCTACCGAGGTAAGTGTAGAAAATAGTGTTCAAGTCACCGTAAACATTACTAATAACGGCGCAGATACGGGCACCAATGAACAGAACGATGAAAATACCAAAAGAATCCCAAAATAAATATCTTTAACCATAATTAAAGTCCGTTCCGACATGGAACGGACTTTTGACTTTCTTGGCGATACGGTATTATTAGGTGCTTTTAGAGTAATTTCTATTAAAGAAACTATCTGCAATTACTTTTATGCCGAATTTATAATAACTCAATAACAGTGAAGTTATTTAATAGCGTCAATTTGTCCTTTATATTTTGAAGTCATAAATTCAACAACGGAAGCACATGCACTTATTAAGACATCTGCTGAATATGGTGGTTGGTTTCGCAAATTTCCATGAGACAAATCTTGGCAAATAGAATAAATATACGCATTCTTAGCAAGAATTTCGTTTTCCTCTATGTATTTTTCTATTCCTTTCTCCGGGAACTCAAACTGGCACACGGTTTCTAATACATGTCGAATTGAATTTGCAGTATTATGGTTGGGGAGTATTTCTCCTTTTGAAATTTTGACAATATCAGTCAGATGACTTTCATATGGCATCAAAAGATTATGGTTAATTTCTTCTATTTTTCCGGGTTTAATTATAAACGCATATTTAAGAATGTGATTTCTTTTGATTATACTCAAAAATTCCATATTATGCGTGAATACCCAAATCCTTTCATGTGTAGAAATGTCAAATAAATTTTTAATATCTCGTAAAGTTTGGGCAACCATATAAACATAGTGAAAATCCATACTGGATATTGGGTCGTCTATGATAAAAAACAATTTATCGTAATCAGATTCCCGTTCGATCAACAAATGTGTAGTTGCGAGATAGTAGCAATACGCGACAATACTTTTTTCTCCATCGCTTAAAATTCGAGACGCTCTTTGACCAACCTTGTTGCCCCAAAAATTTATTTCAAAGGTTTCTTTATCAATGGTATATTTACCATTAAAGAAAACATTAAGAAATGACGTTAATGTTGAATAAACTTTGTCTCTTTTACTTACTTTAACTTGTTCTTCCTTTTCTTTAATTCTTAATCTGAGACTTTCTAATTGCGATTGCAGTGATGACATTTTGGCAAATTTATCTTTTAGTTCTAATGAGCATTCTATATACTTTGCCTTACACAATTTGCGTCGTAATTCAAGTCTCTCGCAGGCTGTATTATTTTTAGATCTATTTGCAGCTTCGAGAATGGATGCATTAAGAGTATAATTTTTACGCGCTGTGTCAAGAAACAGTTTCAGCCATTTAATTAGGTTATAAGATTCATCAAAAGTTAATACAAGGTTGTTTGTTTTAATTTCTAACAATTTGTGTATGTCAGTAAACAGTTTTATGCTTTCCTCATTCAAATCTATAAGACTTAAAGTATAGTCTTTAAGTGAGGGAAAATATTCTTTCAACTTATTTAATTGATTTTGAGCTGCTACTATTTGTGCATTACCATCTTTCAACAAGTCAATTAGCGATTTTACTTTTTTCGCGTACGTGTCCAAAAGAGCAATAGTTTTAGCTTCTTGGTTATTACGATAATTAGAATATTGTTGAATTAATTGTAGAGCCTGCTCATCAAATGTTCTTTGGCAAAAGGGACAGCAATTTACGTCGGAATTTATTTTGTCCAAGCCGGCTTCTATAAAAGGTCTGTTTTCTTTGTAGTAGCGTACAAATTCTTCGTCCCATTCGGATTTAGGGTAACTAGTAATTAATTCATCAGCAATATTGTCTAAAAAGCTTATGTCAAGGTCAAATTTAGGAATAGAAATATCTGAAAGATTTTCCGGCACTTTGCGTAATTTTTCTAATTGAGTTAAAACTTCTTTAAAAGTTAGTATGCCATCAAAGGATTTAAGTTGCTCTAATTCTTTTCGTGTAATAAGTGCCATTTCGGTAGTATTGGATGTTACGCCGGCGTTGCGCAAGACTGATTTTGCCTTTGATATAATTGACTCGATCTCATTGTTTAATACATTTAATTCAACAACAAGATTTGCCTCTCGTAATTTTTCATCCGTCAAATCAATCTGAGCTTTACCAAGAATATATCCGTCAATATCACCATTTGGATTGTAATTGCGCGGTTTAATGTTTTCTTCAACGAAATCGCTATTAAATGTGTGAAACAGTAATCCTGTTGTATTAGTTATAACAGGTTCCTTGTACTTTTCTAAAACAACAGACAAATGTTTTTCAACGTTATTGGCATTTATACTAAAAGTAAAATCGGCACGATTCCTTCCGATAGTAAGCAAATCATCGGTATGTGTTTCCAAATTTTCTGCAAGTCTGAATGTTTTACTTAAAAAAGACTTACCCGTACCATTTACAGCAAAAAATACACTCTTATTGGAATCGACCTCATGTGTAAAAGAAAGTTTGTTGCCATCATAGTGAGGACCGATATTTTCTACATTTAGCGAAATTGTAAATTTTTGATTAGGCATAGCAAATAGTTTATCCTTTATTGTTTAATATTTTAAGTGCAGCAAAAATCAGTAATTGCTTTTCCAAAATGTCGTCTGCTCTTTATAATTATCGTTTGAGTTATCTAATGTTAATAAAGTAGATGGGCACTTCATGTTCGTTTGGTTTTTATTGCAACTCAATAACGAAACAGGATGGAATGTTTAAACCCTTACTACATTTTTTTATGTCGGAAGCAAATCCATACTGGTAAGCTTTGGGCAAAGTTTGCATAAATGCGACAAGAATTTCATTTATATTGCATTCGTCTTTTTGGCTTTCTAAAATTATTTTGTTATGGCTGACGCAATTTCGCAAGTGGTTTATTAATTCTTTGTTTTTAGATAGGAGTTCAACTGAAAACCCTTTGTAATGAATTTGTTCTTTTAGTCTAACAACTTCGTCTATTGCTTTTGACAAAAATTCGCCCTCTAACTTTTTGTAACTTGTTTTAGAAACGTTCCAAATTTGCGCCCGTAAAAATTCTTCAAAAAACGAAAGATATTTGAAGATATTAACAATTAACCGCTTATCGTATCTATACGTGTCTTTCAATACGTTCCACTCAACGGCTATTCCGTTGGCTTTTAACAAACTCGCAAAACGCATATATTTTGTTTCGCCTTTTAAGGCAATCCAATACTCGATTTCGTTTGCGTGCAAATTATAGTCAATTATTTCTTCTTTTGCTGACATCTATAATTGTTAACCTCTCTTACAAACAGTGCAGAAGACGATATTTTTGAGGGATCGCTTTCCGATTTCGCTTTTTCCTTTTGTTTCGCAGGAATAATTTTATTTTCTATCAAGTTTTGCTTTTCCGTAGGTGACAATTCTCTAAAATAGTCATAGGCATCATTCCATTGCGGCAATTCATTCCAAGTAAACTCATTTTCCGAGGGTGTCTCTTTTTTGTTGTTTCTTCGTATTATAAAATCATTTTGGGGAAAAGTTTTGATAATAACAAAATCAATATGGTAAGGCTTGCTATCCTTGTTTATTAGAGTTATGGCGGTAGTGGAGTTTTGAAAAGTTTCCTGACCTTTTTTCACCTGCTCAAATGCCGACAAAAAGTCTTGTTTGATTTCAGTAGGGGGAGGAAAGTCTTTGGATTGTTTATAAACATGGGAATTGACTGTCAATAATAATTGATAGTCCAAATCATATTCGCCGTTTTCATCTTCAATCATTGTTCCCCAAGCACCGGAACCAACCAATCTATGCGCGAAAACGTATTTTGTCTTTAATATTTTTCGCACATCTTGAATAATTTTCGTTGCTCTTTGCCGCGCTATAGAACTTTGTTTTTTTGAAATTCTTTTGTACACATTAAACCTCTTAAAATATTTTTTGTTGTGGCATCAGATGCCGAGAAAATATGTCCACAAATAGGATTTTATTTATATACTGAAGTAAATTGGTTATTGTTAAGTAAAATTTACAAATTTGCGATTTGGGGGCAAACTTTTATTTCATCAAACCCTATGCGAAAAATTAACAAAACTCCGCGAAAGTTTTGTTATTGTGTCCGTTTGACGACGGAGGATTGTGTAAACATTATGAAAAACCGCAAGATTTAATATCTTGCGGTTTTTTGGCGTTCCCGAGCTGGTTCGAACAGCCAATCTATCGCTTAGGAGGCGATTGCGTTATCCAATTGCGCCACGGGAACAAATATAAATTTAAGTCAAGATGACGGTATTTTATTTGTGTAGATATTATATTGCAAAATCAAATTGCCGTCAATGGTTAACGGCAACTGTTGCGGGTAAATTATTTTCAATCTTGATTATTCAAATTTTTAATTACTGGTCCCTACCTTCGAGGTGCCCGTCCGGCGAGGAACGGAATTCGCGAGGGGTCATGCCGTATTGGCGTTTGAATTGGCGATTGAAGTAGGACACGTTGTTGAAGCCCACTTGATAGGCGATGGTGGCGACGTCGTCGTCCGTGTCGCGAAGCTGCCTACCCGCAACGGTCAGGCGGTAGTTGTTGACGTAGTCCACGCAGCTTGAACCTGTAAACTGCTTAAACAGCTTCATCATGTAAAATTCGCTGTAGCCGCAGTGTTTGGCGATTTTTTCAATTGTAATTTCGTTCATGTATTCCGCACGAATGTACTCCAACGCGCGCCTCACCGTATAAAGCCGTTTGTCCTCGGCAATATTGGGCGTAACGTTCATCAATCTGTTGTTGTAGATGTGGTAAAACATCCAGTACAAGTTGGCTTTTATGTCCAGCTCCGCTCCTTCATTGTTAGTGTCGCATGCAAGTATCGCCGTCATGCTTTGATCAAACGGACGGTACCAACTGTCGGTAGAGCGCACAATGCAAGGCACGGAATGTTTTTCGTTCAGTAGCGGTGCAAAGTATTTTAGCGTGCACACGTCTGCCTCGCCCGATTCCAAAAGCCTCAAATTGAACACAATTACGTCGGCAATCATCTCGTTGTCGTCAAGCTTGTTGATGGCGTGCATAACGAAGGGGCGCAATATGAAAATATCTCCGACTTCCGCCGTGTACCTGACGCCGTCAACGGAAACGATGCCTTTGCCACTTTGCACTTTGATGATTTCCATTTCCTCATGCCAGTGAATGGGCTGAAAAGGCAACAGTTCGCTTACGTTGGTGTGGTAATGCGCAAACGGAAGCATGGGCGTGCCGTGAGATATCTTTTCTTTGTACTGTTGATAGTTTTTGTCGTTAATAGAGTGGTAGTTCATTACATAAACATAATACAACACAAAAACAAAAAAGTAAACCAAAATAACAGTATTGTGTTAGTAATATGCAAGATAATGCAATCTCTTTTTTCAAAACGACAATATAATAAACACGTAAACAGCCGCAACAGGCAGCGATTTGCAAATAATTTTCAGGAGGTAAACGCAATGCTTAAATATGGATATCATGAATACAACGAAGAAATGGACGCATGCGACATTAGCGACGAACAACGCGCGTACGTATTCAACTTGGCGCTTACAAATGCTTGCGTACAACTCGGCAAGTAATTTGCGCCCCAATTCGACACTAACTGCTCCACAAGGAATTTTAAGCCTTGCGGGGCGTTTTTGTACAATTAAATTTTAGCAAAATTAAAGCCCTGTTGCTTGTGTGAAAAATTAAAAGAATTTCCGATTAAATCCGCAAACTTTTATTTAGTCGTTCGGTGATTTTATTTTAAATTTACTGTCCATTTTAGTAAAATTCGCTGCGGAAATTCGAATTTTTAAGCTAAAATAGCAGGATTGTGTTTGTTTTATACGAAAAAATGCTTGCTATTTTACGAAAAAACTATATAATAGTCAGGTAAATAAAGCAACGAGCTAATTTATAATATCAACAAGGAGGTAAGAAAAATGTTTTTAACTACAGATTGCTATGAAGAGATAAATCAAAACGATCGCGAGTTCCAACAATTGGACGCAGAGTACACTCTTTCATATTGCTATGCTATGGTATGCAGTCAAATGAGCAACTAATAGCAGCAACTTTTCTACAACACCTGTACCGCGATATGCAAATGCATTTGAGTAGTACAGTTTACATATATGACGGTTATGCGCCTATTGGGGCGCTATTTTATTTTGTAAAAGTGTGGTAATTATCGGTAACGTCGTTCTGAGAGAGACGGCAATTTTTTAATTTAACGCCTATTAGACATTTTAGTTATTATTTATACAAAATATTGATAGTTTTGACGGGGTATGGTAAAATAAAAGGCAATTATGAAATTAATTCACACAGCAGACATTCATTTGGATTCGCCGCTTGTGGGCGTAAAAGACGCGGCTTTGCGTAGGCGGGAGTTGCTAATGTCGCTCAGCAACCTGTCCGAGTATGCCAACAACAACGGCGTTTCAGCCATAATCGTTGCTGGCGATTTGTTCGACGGCAATTCCGCAACCCAACAAACAATACAAAGTGTTGCGGACGTCGTCAGTTCAAGCTCGGCAACTTGGTTCGTGCTGCGCGGAAATCACGGCGGCAACGCTCCCTACGACAGGCTCAAGCAACTTTGTCCGAAAATTAGATTTTTCGGCGACGACTGGACCTACTACGACCTCGGCAACGTTACCGTTTGCGGGCGTGAGTTGGGGAAAAACGACGTAGAACAGTGGCAGTCGCTGTCACTCAACGCCGATCGCTACAACGTGGTAGTGCTGCACGGCGACGTGGACGACGACGGTTACGGCGTGATAGACAAACGCATTTTGAGTAGTTGCGGCGCAAATTACGTTGCGCTTGGACACAGACACGGCTTTTCGGAGCACAAATTCGGTAGAGTACGCGCCTGCTACAGCGGAGCATTGGAAACTCGCGGTTTTGACGAGTGCGCAGACACGGGATTTGTGGAAATTGATACGGACGCGGACAAAATTCGCTTCGTTCGTCAAGCAATACGCTCGGTAGTCACCAAAAAAGTTGACGTAACGAACTTGGCAAGCGACGTGGCGGCAGAACGGGCAATAACGGACGTGATCGCCGACGTCTCGCCGCGAAATTATCTCAATTTGGTGTTTTGCGGCGCCGCTTGCGACGGTTTGCACTTAGAAATGGTGGCAAAACAGCTTTTAGAAGACAGATTTTTTGCCCTTAGGGTTAAAGATGAAACGACCGCTAAGGTTGATTTGCAGTCTTTAGCTCAAGAAATATCCTTGCGCGGCGAGTTCGTCAAACTTGCAATGGACCTTCAAGATGAAAAGCTGCGGGACGAGGTTGTAAAATTGGGCTTGGCGGCTTTGAGTGGCGAGGTGGAATTATGAAGATAATTTCTGTTCACGTCGTTGCTTTCGGTAAGCTTAAAAACGTCAATTTGCAACTAAATAGCGGAATTAACGTGTTGCAGCACGGCAACGGCTTTGGCAAGACCACCTTGGCAAGCTTTATTCGCGCAATGCTGTACGGCTTTACTTACACCAAAACCAAGGGTGTAACGGACGTATCTCACTACTCTCCATGGGAAAGTACGGAAAAGTTCGGCGGTAGCATTGTAGTGGAGCATGACGGCGAAACCTACCGTATTGAACGCTTTTTCGGTTCAGCCGCTCGGCATGAAACGTTGAGAATGACGAATGAACGGACGGGCAAGGAAATCAATTTGACGAAACAGCCGGGCGAAATGCTCTTGGGTTTGACGGCGGACAGCTACGACCGCTCGGCGTACTACCCACAAGAGGCGGTGGAGCTTGCTTCAAATGACAATCTTGAAAGCCGATTGGCGAACTTGGTACAGGACAGCGTTAATTACGACAAGGCTCAGGACAAGCTACGCGCATACAAAAAGAGCTTGCGTTACGAGCGTGGTTACGGCGGAAAAATATACGAGCTGGAATGTGAAAAGCAAGAGCTTACCCGCAAGCTTTACGACTGTCAGCAGGCAGAACGCCGCTCGGCGGAAATTGACGTACGCCTGCAACGAATACAGCAGGAAAGGGCAGATTTGACAGCGCGACAGGCGGAGTGCAATGCGGAACTGCAACGTTTGCAACGTCAGGCGGCGCAAACTCAACTGACGGACGAGGACAAGCGGATAGGCGCGCGACTAAATGAGTTAAACGAGAAATTGAGCCGTATACCTCAAGAGTTTGACGAGGATTTCGCCCGTTGTGACGAACTTGCCAAACTAATCGTTGAAGAAAAACAGCAACCGAACAAAAAGCGTGTTTTCCCCAAACAGTTACTTGTTATTGGCGCGGTTTTGCTGATAGTCGGCATTATTTTGACTGTTTTGGGCGCAATGGAAATTTTGCCATTTCGTATAGCCGGCGCTATTGGCATAGGTGCTTTACTCCTTGCATTTTTGGGTATGGCGTTACCGATAGGCGAATACGTAGGCGTTAAACTTGCCAAGAGCAAATCCGTAAATTCCGTTGCCCACGGCGACACCGCGTTCTTAGCGCAATATATTACGATTGCAAGTAAGTACGTTTACACCGACGGCGTAGATTTCCAATCAATCAAACGCTCTTTGTGGAACGTATACTCAGAATATCAAGGCGACGTTCGCGAGCGTAACACGCTGTTGCCTCTCGTCAACAAAACTCAAGTGGACGGCGGTGAGGTGGAGCGCAAGATACAGGGGGCTAATAACGTCCTTACCGCATTGTCGCAATCGCTGACTGAACTCGCAAGCGAGGCGGGCAGGCTTGCTGAAGAAAAGAAAAATCTCGTATTTGACAGCGTGGCGCTAAAGGACAGGATTTTGGCAGTTGATGAAGAAACAAATGTAGCAGTTCGCCGCTTTAACGTAGCAGATTACACAGTTAAACTGCTTGAGCGTGCAAAAGAAAACCTGTCGCGCAGTTATCTACCCAAGCTTTGCTCACGCACGGGCGAGCTTGTGAGAGGCATTACTCAAAGCGATTTGTCTGTGGTAGTGGACGGTAACTTTGCCGTCAGTATTCGCGAAAAGGGTCAGACCAAACCCATGTCCGAGTTTTCCCGAGGCATACGGGAAATCGTGTTGCTGTGCTTCCGCGTGGCGTTGTCCGAGCTGCTGTACGACGGCGCAATCCCCTTCCTCATCATTGACGACGCATTCGTAAACTTTGACGAGGTCAACTTCGTTCGCGCAACGGACTTGTTGAAGAAGCTTTCGGCAGCGCAGGTCATTTATCTTACCTGTCACGACCGAACGGGTAATCTGCTTAAATAAAAATTACTGATAAGAAATTGCAGACAAAAAATTACTGACAAAATTTTAAATACCTATGGAAATTGCTCTTGAAATTTGATACAATAATTTGTAGGTTTCAAAAAAAGACGGCAAAAACTCTAAACAAATTTTTGAGGTGAAATATGGATTTAGTACAATTCAGCAAAGAAATAAGACGCAACACCTTGAGATGTCTACATTCGCAAGGTTCCGGTCACGTCGGAGGAAGTCTGTCGATAGTGGACGCGCTTGCGGTGCTGTACGGCAATCACATGAACGTTGACCCGAAAAATCCGCGTAAGCCCGACCGTGACAAGCTCGTTTTGAGCAAGGGTCACGCAGGCCCCGCGCTGTACGCGACGTTGGCATTGAAGGGCTTTTTCCCAATGGAGTGGCTTGACACTCTCAACAAGTTGGGAACGCGTCTGCCCAGTCACGTAAACATCAATCTCACTCCCGGCGTAGACATGACGGCGGGCAGTCTCGGACAGGGACTAAGTTGCGCGTGCGGGTTGGCTCTCGGCAACATTGCCAACAAAATTGACAAATTCGTGTACGTAATCACGGGCGAAGGCGAGTTGCAAGAGGGACAATGCTGGGAAGCGGCAATGTTTGCAGGCTGCAAGCATCTTGACAACCTCATCGTGCTTGTGGACAGCAACAAGATGCAAATTGACGGACTGACCAAAGATGTAATGGACGTAGAGGACCTTCAAACCAAGTTTGCCGCGTTTGGATTCTTCACACAGCGCGTCAACGGTCACGACCACGAAGCTTTGGACAGAGCAATTACACGCGCAAAGTCACAAAAGGGCGCTCCTCACTGCATTGTGATGGACACCGTCAAGGGCAAGGGCGTAAGTTTCTACGAAACCATGGGCGTAGGCGTGCACAGCACCAACGTCACAGACGAGCAATACGAGCGCGCGCTTGAAGAATTGAAATAGGGGGTATTCACAATGGAATTAAGAAAAGAATACGTTAACGAGCTTTCTCGCCTGATGAAACAAAACGACAAAATATTCGTGCTTGACTCCGACCTTGCAGGCGCAGGCGGAACAAAGGCGTTGTATTCGGAATTTCCCGACAGATGTATAGACGTAGGCATTGCCGAGGCAAACATGTGTTGCATAGCCACGGGACTTGCCGCAAGCGGATTCGTGCCCTTCATTCACAGCTTTGCTCCCTTTGCAACGCGCCGCATATACGACCAAATAGCCGTTTCTATCAGTTATTCCGAGCAAAACGTCAAGATTGTGGGCTTTGACCCCGGCGTGCACACCACCTACAACGGCGGTACGCACATGTGTTTTGAAGATATTGCCAGTCTGCGCGCGCTTTGCAACGTCACAGTGCTTGACATTGTAGACGGCGTGCAACTGCGTAAAGCTTTGCCGGCGATAGTAGCTCACCCCGGCGCAATGTACATTCGTTTCGTACGCAAGCAGACGGAAGAGCTGTTTGACGACAGTTACGAGTTCCGTCTTGGCAAGGCAGACCTACTGGAAAGAGGCAAGGACATCACCATCGTTGCAAGCGGAACCAGCCTGTTTGACGCCAAGAAAGCTGCGGAAACGTTGAAAGCTGAAGGCATTAGCGTAGAGCTTATCGGTATTCACACGGTTAAGCCTTTAGACGAGGAAGCAATCGTCGCTTCAGCCAAAAAGACGGGCGCGGTGCTGACTGTAGAAAACCACAGTATTCACGGCGGACTGTATTCGGCAGTGTGCGAAACGCTGTCGGCGCGTTGTCCGACCTTGTGCGACGCCGTGGCGGTACGCGACAAGCTCACTCAGGTGGGTAGTCTCGAAGACCTCAAGCGCGACTACGGCTTGACGGCGGAAGACATCGTCACCCGCGCAAGAGCGCTGCTTGCTCAAAAGTAACCGAATTCAACGAATAACTTTAACAACTTTGGCTTAATCAAATTCAGCTGAAAGAAAAAGAGGTGAAAACTTATGTATGACGTGCTAATCGTCGGCGCGGGAGTTATAGGATGCAGCATTGCCCGAGAGCTTTCGCGCTACCAGCTGTCCGTTGCAGTAGTAGACAAGGAAAACGACGTTGCAATGGGCACAAGCAAGGCAAATTCCGGCATAGTACACGCGGGATTTGACGCAAAGACAGGTACGAACAAGGCTATTTACAACGTTTTGGGCGCAAGAATGTTCCCGAAACTTGCCGAGGAGTTGGATTTCCCCTATCGCAGAAACGGCGCTTTGGTGCTGTGCTTTGACGAAAACAGCAAGGGCGAACTTATCGAGCTGCTCGAGCAGGGCAAGCGCAACGGAGTAAGTGGTCTTTCTATTTTAGACGGCGACGCTGTGAGAAAATTGGAACCCAACGTGTCCGACAAGGTGGTTGCGGCGCTGTACGCGGAAACGTCGGCAATTGCAAGCCCCTACGAGATGACCGTTGCTCTTGCGGAAAACGCCGCAACGAACGGGGTGGAGTTTATTTTGGGCAGCCAAGTGAAGAGCATACTCAACTCCAAGAACGGCTTTGAAGTGCGACTTTCCGACAACCGTTCTCTTTGGACGAAGATTGTCATCAACTGCGCGGGCGTGTACGCCGATGAAATTTACAACATCATGAAGGTGAGCAGACCCATCAACATCGTTGCCCGCAAGGGCGAATACGTGCTGTTGGACAAAAAGTGCGGCGGCTTAACGGACAAAACGCTGTTCCAACAACCGACCAAGATGGGCAAGGGCGTGCTCGTTGCTCCGACAACTCACGGCAACGTAATCGTAGGACCTACAGCGGAAGATATACCCGACAAATCCGACGTAGACACCACGGTAGAGGGCTTAAACGCCGCTTTCGGTACGGCATTATTAAGCGTGCCCTCACTTTCTCGCCGTGATATAATCACTCAATTTGCAGGACTTCGCGCGCACTCAACCGAAGGCGACTTCGTAATCGGCGAAAGCGAAATACAAAATTTCTTCAACGTGGCAGGTATCGAATCGCCCGGACTGTCCGCAGCGCCCGCAATAGCCGTGGACGTAGCGGAAGAGGTCGCAATGCGGCTAAACGCAAAGAAGAAAACCAACTTTGTGGCAAGGCGCAAGGGTATTCCCTGTTTTGCGCGTATGTCCGACAGCGAAAGAAAACAGCTAATTGACAAAAATCCCCTCTACGGCAAAATTGTGTGCCGTTGCGAAAACGTCACCGAGGGCGAGATTGTGGACAGTATTCGTAGACCTCTCGGCGCAACCGACCTTGACGGTGTCAAACGCCGTACCCGCGCGGGCATGGGCAGATGTCAAATGGGATTCTGCACGCCGCGAATTATGGAAATACTGTCACGCGAGCTTGGCAAAGACATGACGGAAATTACGAAAAACGGCAAGGGAAGCCACGTTGTGGTGGGGAGGACGGAATGAAACACTGTGATCTTGTAATTGTCGGCGGCGGCCCTGCAGGTCTTGCCGCTGCAACTGCGGCTTACGACGCGGGAATAAGGAAGCTTGTAATTCTCGAGCGTGAAGAAACTCTCGGCGGAATACTCAATCAGTGCATACACAACGGCTTCGGTCTTCACACCTTCAAGGAGGAGCTGACAGGCCCCGAGTACGCAGCTCGCTTTGAGCAGCTTGTTTACCAAAGGGGAATTGACTACAAGTTGGGTTCTACCGTTATCAACGTCAGCCACGACAAAACGGTAACCTACGTCAGCGAAAAGGAAGGCTTGCAAAAGATATCCGCCAAGGCAATCATTCTTACTTGCGGTTGCCGTGAACGTCCGCGCGGTGGCATTAACATTGCGGGAGCGCGCGCAGCGGGAATTTTCTCGGCGGGCACGGCGCAAAAACTTGTCAACATTCAAGGACTTATGCCCGGCAAAGAGGTGGTAATCCTCGGCTCGGGCGACATCGGACTTATCATGGCGCGCCGTATGACCTTCGAGGGCGCTAAGGTCAAGGCGGTAGTGGAGCTTATGCCCTACTCGTCGGGACTGAACAGAAACATCGTTCAGTGCTTGAACGACTACGACATTCCGCTCAAATTTTCACACACCGTCGTTGACATCAAGTCAACTAACGGCAGAGTGTCGTCGGTAGTGATTGCGCAGGTAAACGACAAGCTGCAACCCATGATGGAAACGGCGGAAGAAATTACCTGCGACACGTTGCTACTGTCGGTAGGACTTATTCCCGAAAACGAGCTTGCAGGCTACGCGGGAGTGCAAATTTCGCCCATTACAAACGGCGCGGTGGTAGACGACCAAATGATGACGAGCGTAGAGGGCATTTTCGAATGCGGTAACGTGTTGCACGTTCACGACCTTGTGGACTACGTAAGCGAGGAAAGCTCTCACGCGGGTAAGTGCGCGGCCAAGTACGTGCTCGAGGGGGTAAAAACAAAGGAATTCGTACCCACCGTCGGCACAAACGGCGTGAGATACGTCGTTCCGCAAAAAATTCGTAAGGACGGCAACTACGAACAGATAAGCCTTCGTATGAGAGTAGCCAATGCCTTTAAGAAGGTGGAAATTGCGGTGCTACTCGACGGCGAAAAGATTGTTTCTCGCCGTAAGCAAATAGTTACTCCCGGCGAAATGGAAACTATCGTGTTGAAACCCGAGCTTGTCGAAAAGGTCAAGAAAGGTTCTAAACTGGAAGTAACTTTGAACGTTGGAGGGGACAAATAATGAAAGAGCTTATTTGTATAAACTGTCCGTTAGGCTGCCATCTCAGCGTAGATGACAACGATTTGGCTAATATCAAGGTTACGGGCAACACCTGCCCCCGCGGAGTGACCTACGCGACAAGCGAAGTTACCGCTCCCAAGCGTATGGTGACAAGCTCCGTTCCCGTTAAGGGCGGCAAGGTAGCTCGCGTGTCCGTCAAAACGTCAGAGCCTATTCCAAAGGAAAAGATTTTCGACTGCTTGAAGGTTATCAAAAAGGTAAAGGCAGTCGCTCCCGTAGCTATCGGCGACGTTCTCGTTGCTAACGTGTGCGGAACGGACGTCAACGTAATCGCTACAAGTCAGGCTGCGAAATTATAGCGCGGGAAGGAGTTTAGCATGAAATACATTCTTGCGTTGGATCAAGGTACGACCAGTTCGCGCGCGATAGTTTTCAACCACAAGGGTGAAATTTTAGGTTCTGCGCAGCAGGAATTTCCGCAAATCTACCCCCACACAGGTTGGGTAGAGCACGATCCAAACGAAATTATGGGCAGTCAGGTGGGCGTAATTCCCGAAGCTCTCATTCGCGCGGGCGTCACAAGCGAGGATATTGCTGCAATCGGCATAACCAACCAACGCGAAACGACTATCGTTTGGGATAGGAAAACGGGCAAGCCCATCTACAACGCAATCGTGTGGCAATGTCGCCGCACGGCGGAGTACTGCGATCAGCTCAAAGCGCAAGGGCTTGACAAGATGATTTACGAAAAGACGGGCTTGGTGTTGGACGCCTATTTTTCCGCAACCAAGTTGAAGTGGATTCTCGACAACGTCAATGGCGCAAGAGAGCGGGCAAAAAAGGGCGAGCTGCTGTTCGGAACAGTAGACACCTACGTAATGTGGCATCTTAGTAAGGGCAAAATTCACGCAACCGACTACACCAATGCGTCGCGTACGATGCTGTTCAACATTCACACGCTCAAGTGGGACGAGGATTTGCTTAAATTATTCGACATTCCCGCGCGTATGCTTCCCGTTGTCAGACCGTCAAGCTACAACTACGGTCACGCAGAACGCTCAATTGTGGGCGCAAAAATTCCCATTTGCGGAGTTGTGGGCGACCAACAGGCAGCGCTGTACGGTCAGCTGTGCGTAGAAGAAGGCAGCATGAAAAACACCTACGGTACAGGCTGCTTTCTCTTGATGAATACAGGAAACAAGCCCGTTCAATCCAAAGGCTTGATTACTACGCTTGCGGCGGGCACAACTGACAAACCGCAGTACGTGCTTGAAGGTAGCGTGTTTATGGGTGGCGCGATAGTGCAATGGCTACGTGACGAAATGCGAATGATTAAGTCCGCTTCCGACACCGAAAAGTACGCAATGAGTGTAAAGGACACCAACGGAGTGTACCTCATTCCCGCTTTCGTGGGATTGGGCGCTCCTCACTGGGATGCCAAGGTGCGCGGAACAATTTACGGCTTGACGCGCGGCACCAAGAAGGAACACTTTATTCGCGCCGCGCTCGAAGGAATTGCTTACCAAGTGTACGACGTGGCTAAGGCAATGGAAAAGGATTTGGGTAGCCCGATAACTTCCTTGAACGTGGACGGCGGCGCTTCCGCCAACAATTTCCTGTTGCAGTTCCAAGCGGACATCTTGAATACGAACGTAGTGCGCCCCAAGGTGGTGGAAACTACGGCTCTCGGCGCGTGCTATCTTGCAGGACTTGCGGTAGGCTACTGGAAAAATATCGAAGAAATCAAGGCAAACAAGCAAATCGAGCGCACCTTTACCCCCTCGATGGAGGAAGAAAAGCGCAAAAAGCTCGTGGACGGCTGGACAAACTGCATCGAAAGAGCGCGCTACAAAGTGTAAGGCTCGGACATTTCACACAAAAAAGGCTCCCATTGCGCATGGGAGCCTTGTTTATTTTTTTTATATTTCTTTATTTCGACTTTTTGCTAATTGGTTGTTCAACGAAGTATACATTTCTTTTATCTTTTTCTCACCGTAATGCTGTGCGCGCAAAACAATTTCATCCGATTTTAAGTTAATAGTTAGAGTTGTAGTCGTCATATAAGAAATTGCTATATTTTGTATTTCTTCGTAACGAATTTCGTGCTGCTTTATTCCTCTATATTTTTTGTTGTTTGAGTAAATTCCTACGCAAACAGTTACTTTTTCGTCGTCTACTTTTACACAACAAAACAGAGATAGAATACACAAAATGAGAAATATCACGCTTACTACGCCGGCGCATATGAAGCATAACAACTTTCCTCTATCGGCAAGTCCGTCGCCTAACGTAGCAAAAAATATCATTATTCCTGCAAATAACAAAGCGCCTAACAAACTAAATATATTTAGTTTATACGGACGAAAAGTTCTAATCATAGTAAATATTTCCTTATAACTAATTATAACTAATCAATTTTGTCAATGGAGTACAGTCTGCTGCCGAAGTCGAACATCACGCGGGTGTTGCCGTCGTAGCCCGTGCTTGACCACTCTTGGTTGAGCTTTACGCCGCATTTTGCAAGCATTTCGCCCGTCAAAGTGTAGCTTTGAACTTCGCCTTTTAGCGGGTACACCTTGGCAATCAAGTCAACTATTTTTCCGTCCTCGTTGAGGTGAACGGGGGAAATGTTGTTGATAAGTCCGCCAAAGGATTTCAAATTGAACACGTGCTGCCGCGTTTCAAACTTGTATTTGCCCTCGGGCGTGAGGTCGGGAACCTTTAACACTTCCTGTTGCGGTATGGTTTGATGAATTGTGTTAGTAAGATTTGCTACAGCTTGAGATTTGTCGTTGGCAACTATCGCCCAACTTGCTTTACTGTCACTAAATACGCTCCTAAGCTGGTGGTAAGTTCCGAATTGCAGTGTTTTGCGGTATTTTTTGTACCAAGCAATCTGCTGTTCGATACGGTCAAGGTCGGATTTGCTTTGCGCAGTCAAATCCAACTCGTAGCCGAACGCGCCTATGCAAGCGGTGTTGAAGCGGTTGTCAACAGTACTTTGGCGTAACGTTTGGTGATTGGGGCTTGCGGAAACGTGGCTGCCAATAGTGCTTTGCGGGTAGCCCATGAGCGTTCCCTCGTGTATACGAACTCTGTCGAAGCTGTCGGTGTTGTCACTGCACCAAATCTGAGGCATGTAACTTAGAACACCCAAGTCAAATCGGTTACCGCCCGACGCGCACCCCTCAAATAGAACGTCGGGGAATTTGTCCGTCAGCTCCTTCAATATGCGGTAGAAGCCGAGCATAAAGCGGTAGTTGAACTCCCCTTGACGGTTGCCGAGAGTAGGCGAGTAGCAGTCGGTGAGCGGACGGTTGAAGTCCCACTTGACGTAGGAAATATTAGCCGAACTGAACACCTTGCTCATTGAGTCAATCACGTAATCGCAAACGTCGTCGTTACACAAGTCAAGCAGCAGTTGATTGCGACACAGCTGCGGCGTGTAGTCGGGGTGCTTTACCGCCCAGTCGGGGTGAGCGCGGTACAGTTCACTGTCGGGATTGACCATTTCCGGCTCTACCCAGATGCCGAATTGTAACCCCATCTTGTTAATTTTCTTGGATAACCCGTCCAAACCTTGCGGAAGTCGGCTTTTGTTTACCGTCCAGTCGCCAAGCCCTCGGCTGTCGTTGGTACGTTTTCCAAACCAACCGTCGTCCAACACGAAAAGCTCAATGCCGAGACTTTTGGCGCATTTGGCAATGTCAAGCAGCTTCTTTTCCGTAAAGTTGAAGTAGGTGGCTTCCCAGTTGTTGACTAATATGGGTCTTTCGCGGTAAGCCCACTGTTTGGGTACTATATGCTCGTTTACAAACTTGTGGTAACGCTGTGAAAGCGTGTTTATTCCGCAGTCCGAGTAGCACAGCGTTGATTCGGGAGAGTAAAACGTTTCCCCCGCATTGAGGTGCCAACAAAAGTCCGTGTCGTTCAGTCCGTTTAGTACGCGCACCTTGCCGAGGGGTGTTTTGTCGAAGATTTCCGCATGATTGCCCGAATACACGAGATTGAAGCCGTACGCGCAGCCGTTGGTCAGGTTACAGTCATTCTTTTTGAGCACGACGTAGGGATTGTGGGTGTTGGAACTAACCCCGCGCTTGCTGTCTATTTTCGTAATGCCCACACGCAGCTTTTCGCTGTTGACGTACCGCTCTCTTGCCCAAGTTCCGTCCAACGTTACGAGAGTGTAGTCGTCGTCGCACAAATCCAATTGATTGCTCATCACGCGAAGCAAGCGAACTTCACTCTCACCGTCGTTTGTAACGGCAACGCTTTTGACGATTACGTCGCAGTCCGTCAAGGTAGAGTAGTAGAGCGTAAGGTTTATTTTCTTTGCGTGGTCGGCAAGGTGAACGGCAAGCGTTTGTTCTTTGCCGTGGCTGTTGGGCAGGTTGGGAATGGCAAAATTTTCCACAAATTCCCACCCCATGTACACAAATTCGCACACGGTGCTGTCATCTTTTCCTACCGCAGTTACAATATTTTCGCGGTAATCGCCACGACCGACTGACGAACACTCGTAACAGGTGTTGTCGGGGAAAATCTTTCCCTCCTCGCTTTCCACTGAAATTGCCGAGCCTTGTCCGCTGCCCTGCTTGTCAATGAGAAAGCTCGCGTCCTCGATTTCGCCGCGTAACCTCGCTCCGTAGTACAGGTGTTCAAGCTGTTTAGCCGCATTCACCCTAAAAACGTAGGTGGTGTTGTCCGTGTCGATGCGAAATAGGTTATTTTTTACACTTATCATACTTTTCCCTGCCTTGATACGTGAAATTTGAGTAATAATTCGCAAAATTTACTTATAACTTTGTGTATACAAAATTCTGCGCTAAAAAGTATTGTACCACATATTCGCGTTAATTCCAATAGTACGGTTGATTTTTATTAAATTTCCAATTATAATATTTTTTATGAAAAAGATAGGCGTAATCAGCGATATTCACGGCAATCTGCCCGCGCTCAATGCGGTTTTGGACTTGTTGGACAGTGAAGGCTGCGAGGAAATTATACACACTGGCGACGTCGTTGACATAGGTCCGAATTCCCGCGAGTGTTTGGACGTTCTACTTAGCAGGAAAGACGTAGTGTGTCTCATAGGCAATCACGACAGAGATTTTGCAGTAAATCAACCCCATGTACGTAATTTGTCGCACGTTCCAACGGAGCACAAACAGCAGGTTTTTGCAACCCTTACCGAAAATCATAGGCAAAAAGTGAGAAACTTTCCGCTTTATACCGTCCGAAACTGTGGCAAAAGCAAGCTGTTGTTTTGTCACTACGCGTTCAAGCAGGAACCGTTTAGTATTGACGTGTTTCCATTTATGCCGATAGCCAATCCGCCAACAGCCGAGGCGTTTGACGAGATGTTTGCGGGATTAGACTGCGACGCGGTGTTTTTCGGACACAAGCACGAGCCATGCGACGTTGTGGGTGAGCGACTGTACGTGGACGTTGGTAGCGTCGGCTGTCATCCCGACCCCTACGCGCGGGCAATCGTCATAGAGTACGACGACGAGCAGTGGAGCTACCGTAGAGTGTACGCGCCCTACGACATGCAGTCCACTCGCAACAAAATGCATTCAGAAATTGCTTGCGGCGAGCAGCTGTACGACTTTTACTTTTTACTAAATACTGGTGTTCGTAAATAAGATTGATATGCTACTTCGTCGCCACATAATATTGACGCCACGAAGTAAATTGACTATTAAGGAAGTTTGCCTATACATACTAAAAAAACCTCGGAATTGCTCCAAGGTTTTTATATTTGTTATTTTTTATTTTGTTTATCGGAATATCGATATGGTTAATTAAAAATCGAATATTGTAATATTTAGCTTACTTATTTTTCTTTACTTGCCTCACCGATTACGACCTGCGAGCGCCTACAAAGAAGGTCGCCAGTGTTCCCGGTCCGCAGTGTGACGCGACGACAGGACCTATGTCAAACACGCGAATATCTGACTTGGGGTAGGATTTTTTGAGTTCTGCAACGATTTTTGTCGCGCAGTTGATGTAGTCGGAGTGTCCAATCCACAGTTTGCCCGTGTATTCTGCGCCGTCTTTGATTTTGCTTGCAATTTCCTCCAGCGTTTTCGTAATCGCCTTGGTTTCGCTCATGACCTTTGCGTAGGCAATGATTTTTCCGTCACCGTTCAGGTGCATTATGGGGCAAAGCTTCAGCAAATTGCCAATTACCGCGGCAGGTCCGGAAATTCGTCCGCTACGTCTAAAATATGTCAACGTAGTGGAGAAAAATTGGTGTTGCACGTTGTGGCGGTTTTCCATAGCCCATTCGTAAGCCTTGTCTATGCTTGCGCCCTCGTCGCGTAAATCGGCAATGCTATCCACAAACAATCCGTAACCGACGCATGCGCAAAGGGAGTCCACAACGTAAATTTTACGGTTGGGAAATTCCGATTTGAGCTGTTCTGCCGCCGCGAGCGCATTTGACGCCGACTGTGACAGCCCCGAACCGAATGCAACGTGCAACAAATCGCCCTTTTGAAGCAGTGAGCGGAAAAATTCCAAATATCTTTCCAAGTTGATTAGCGAAGTCGTGGGTTTCTTTCCTGCGGTCAGTTGGTTGTAAAAAATCGCCAATCCGTTGCCCGCGCGCATGTCGTCCGTATATTCAACGCCGTCCACTATGTAGGTGTAGGCGATGGCGGGCACGTTACGTTTAACAAGATGAGGTAAATTGAGATCTACCGTTGACTCGCAACTAAGCGTGTACATTGTTATTCTCCTTTATAACTTTATTTCAAAAATGAATTGTAACCGATGAACGCATGACTTGACTTTGCCATGAAGTGTTCAACCCGTTAACATACTTACATTATATCTCAATTATTTTCAAAGTTTCTCTACAGTTGACTTTTGCAAATCTACACTGTGTTTTAAAGCAGTAGAGTCGAAAAATGACGATTCTACTCACAGTAGAGCGACAAAATCCGCGCTTTTCAAAGAGTTGTCAAACCCCGTGAATAGTGTTATAATGCAAACATGGAGTTAAAAGATATAATCGCCAACAATTTGATTAGCTATCGCAAGCAGGCGCACTTTACTCAGCAGGAGCTTGCAGAGAAAATCAACTATTCAGATAAGACGGTTAGCAAATGGGAGCGCGCCGAGGGTATTCCCGACGTTGTGGTATTGAAGGAGCTTGCCGACCTTTACGGAATTACCGTAAACGATTTTTTGACCGACCACACCGAAAAGCCCAAGAAGTTGAAATTCAAGGACTTTTGGGCAAAGAGGTGGTTGATTACGTTGCTATCGGCGGGATTGGTTTTCCTGATTGCGACAATCATTGTGGTGCTCTGGTTAATCATTGATCCGAGCACAAGCTTGCCGGTAGTCAAGTATACTTATGTTGCCGCTATACCAATATCTCTCATCGTCGTTTTGGTGTTTAGCTGCATATGGGGTAGACTTTGGCAAAGGTGCGTCGTCGTGTCGGCGCTTATTTGGACGCTGTGTTTGCTCATTCACTTGGTGCTCAACATAGTCACGCTGGACAACGCTTGGATGATTTACCTTGTCGGCGCGGCATTGCAGCTGCTCGTCATACTGTGGTTTATACTTGCGTATTTTGTAAAACGGGGTAAAAACGCAAAATAATATAAAACTTAACAAACAAAATTACAACGCCGGGTATTTTCTCGGCGTTTTTGTGTCCAAAGAATGTTCTGTTGCATACAATTACACTAACATGGTATTGTTCCAAGGTAAATGTGCAAAAAAAGCGTTAAAAAAGCGTTAAACTCGACAAATTTGAATGGAAATCCCGAATAAAACGTTGACACCGTCTTGTATTTTGTTTAAAATAATCTTAAATAAAATTAGGAGGAAAAATTATGAAATATTGTAAGTATTGCGGTGCGCAACTTGATGACGACGCTGTTGTATGTTCAAGCTGCGGCAAAAAACTTGATGAGCAACAACCCGCTCAAACGATTATTGTTCAACAAGTTGAAAAACCCGAACAGAAAAAGAACGGTTGCGGCGTTGCAGGTTTCGTAATCGGTTTGATAAGCTTGGTAATCTGCAGCTGGTTGTGTATCTTCTTGGGTTGGTACACACTGGCTCTTCCGTGTCTTGCTTTCGTTTTGTCACTGGTCGGTATCATCGTAGGTAAGAAAAAGCAACAAAGCATTGGTCTTGGCATTGCCGGACTTATTTTGAGCGCGGTTGCGTTGATTACAGTTATTTCAGTTGTCTCTTTCCTATACTCTGTAATCTAAGTATTAAACTGACAAATATTAAATTGACCTATTGCAAATACGTAATAGGTCAATTTTTTTACTCAAGATTTATATGAGAAACAATCTGTCGCTTTATTAACTGCTGCAACCTACGACTTCCGATTCCGAGTTGCGAATAAAAATAGAGAAGGAACACAAAATAATGGTAAATTAAGTTGACAAACACGTTACAAATACCTTAAAATAACCTTAAAATAAATAAGGAGGTAATCATAATGAAATATTGCAAATATTGTGGCGCAGAGCTTTCTAACGATGCTAACGTATGCAGTAGATGCGGTCACTCTTTAGGTGGTTCGAACGTACAGCAAGAAAAAGGTCATCACGGTTTGGGCATTGCGGGCTTTATTCTCAGCTTGTTAAGCGTTCAACCGCTTGCGCTGATTTTCTCTATCATCGGTTTGGCTGTAGGCAAGAGAAACGGCAACAAGACAGGTTTGGCAGTTGCAGGCTTAGTGATTAGTATCATATACATTGTGGTAGAAATCATCATCTTTATTGTTGCAGGACCCATGATTATGGAAATGTACAGAGAGTTGTTGAACGGCATGACCACGGCGTTGGCTATTCTGTAACAACTCGTCGGCAAGTAACAATAAGTTTTTTATTGCTTTTTACTGAATACCGATAAGCAAAGAGGCTTCCCTGTGTAAAGGGGAACCTTTTTTTGCAGTTATGATGTCTCTGCATAAACCTCGCCCAAACAAATATTCGTTTACATTTCCAGCGATTAGTGTTATAATGGGGTAGAAAAAAATCAATTTTACAGGAGCAAACATGATAACAGTAGTTGCGGCGCTAATTTGGCGCAACGGTAAATTTTTGATATGTCAACGCCCCGCCAACAAAAAGAGGGCGTTGTTGTGGGAATTCGTAGGCGGCAAGGTGGAACAGGGCGAAACTAAAGAGCAGGCGCTTGTTCGGGAATGCCAAGAGGAGCTGGCGATTACGGTCAATGTGAATGACGTTTTTTGTGAAGTAACTCACACCTACCCCGACGTTACGGTAAACTTGACCCTGTTCAATGCGGAAATAGTGGACGGTGAACCGCAGATGCTGGAACACAACGATATGAGTTGGATTACGCCTGCCGAAATAGACGGCTTTGAGTTTTGCCCCGCGGACGAGGACATTTTGGAAAAGATAAAGAAAATATAAAAATTGTAAAAACGGCGATTTGCCAACAGGAGGTAAACCATGCGATATTGTAAATATTGTGGAAATCCAATTGACGAAGATGCGAAGGTGTGCAGCAAATGCGGTAACGCGATAGAGGAGTCCGCGCCGACAAAACCTGCAAAACCGCCCAAAAACAATTACGCTATCGTTTCTTTTTTGATTGCCATTTTGGGATTTATTCCTGCCATTTTGTCCGTACTGTTCAAGGATTACGCCTTGTACTATTTTATTTGGTTCGGCGTTTGCATTGTGTTCGGCGTGTTGGGAATTGTATATGGGGTGAAGAAACACCTCCGCAAAGGACTGGCAATCGCGGGACTAATCATCGGGTTGATAGACGTGATGGTGACAGTATTTTGCGTGTATTTCAATTAGGGTGTGTGACAAGAGTCGTAGAAAAAACAAAAACTTCCTATCAATAATGACGGGAAGTTTTTTAATTTTAACAAAAAATCAGATGTGAAGCGGTCAGAGTTTTAGCCCTCTGCTATTTTGCTAACCTTAATCAGGTTGGTTTCCGAGCTTTTGCCAAGGGGAACGCCTGCGGTTATTACGATGTTGTCGCCTTCGCCTGCAATACCAAGGCGTCTGACGGTCTCTTCGGCGTTGATGAACATGTCGTCGGTGTTGTCAAAGGTTTGGCAGATTGTGGGTATCACGCCCCAACTCGTGGACAGTTGATGGTACACCCTGTCATTGTTGGTCATTGCAATGATTACGGCATCGGGGCGGAAACGGCTAACCATGCGCGCCGAGAATCCGCTTGCTGTGTACACGACTATCGCTTTGGCGTTGATGTCGAACGCTGTGTTTACCGCCGCGTGAGAGATAGCGTCGGTGTTGTTCATGAGGTTGAATGGCGAAGAACGGTACATTTGTTTGTAGTCAATGTTGCGCTCCGCTTCCTCGGCAATGCGCGCCATGGTAGCGATGGTGTTGGGCGGGTTGACGCCTACCGCGCTTTCCGCCGACAGCATGACGCAGCTGCTTCCGTCGTAAACGGCGTTGGCAACGTCCACGATTTCAGCGCGGGTGGGGCGCAGTTTAGTTACCATGCTCTCCAGCATTTCGGTGGCGGTAATGACGAATTTGCCTCTCATTCTGCTACGCGTAATGAGCATTTTTTGTATTGCGGGCAGCTTTTCGTAGGGGAGTTCCACACCGAGATCGCCGCGCGCAACCATCACGCCGTCTGACGCGTCGATGATTTCGTCGATGTTGTTTACGCCGCTTTGACTTTCGATTTTGGAAATTATACATGGATTTACAGCGCCGTGCTCAAGCAGGTAGCTGCGAATTTCCTTTACGCTTGCCGCGTCCTGAACGAAGCTTGCCGCGTACAGCTCGGCGTTGTTTTTGATGCCGAAGTCAAGATCGCGCTTGTCCTGTTCTGAAAGGAAGGGCATGTTAATCTTGACGTTGGGTACGAACAAACCCTTGCGATTAGACAGTGTGCCGCTGTTCTCGGCAACGGTGCAAATGGTTTCGCCGTTGATTTCCGTAACTTTGAACACAAGCAATCCGTCGTTGAGCAAAATGGAGCAGCCAACGGTAATGTCCTTGTACAGTTCTTTGTAGGTGATGGACACCTGCGTCTCGTCGCCCACAATTTCCGTGTTGACGAATTTGAATGGCATTCCTTCGTGTACTTCGATTTGACCGTTTTCGAACGTGCCAATACGGATTTCAGGACCCTTGGTGTCAATCATGATGGGTATGGGCAAGCCAAGGCTGCGACGTACCTTTTTGACGGTGTCTATTTTTGCCTGATGTTCCTCGTACAAGCCGTGACTCATGTTGATGCGCGCAACGTTCATGCCGGCAAGAGCCATTTTCTTTATCTGGTCGTAGGTGGAACTGGCAGGTCCAAGAGTGCAAATGATTTTCGTTTTTCTCATAGATATCTCCGAGATAAATATGCGTAAATTTTGTAGAATAAAATATTTTACCTTGTAATCATTATACGGCAAACTCAAATATTTGTAAACAAACTTTGAACTATTCGTTGCCGAAGTGTCAAATAGTAACAACCAAGAATATTGATGTTGACAAATCAAGTAAATAGGTGAGATAATAAGATTATGAATAAGTATTTGAAAATTTCCAATGAAGTACAACGTGCGCTAAACAACAACCGCCCCGTGGTGGCTTTGGAATCAACCATTATTTCTCACGGCATGCCCTATCCGCAAAACGTCCAAACGGCGCTAACGGTAGAGAAAATTGTCCGCGACTTAGGTTGCGTGCCTGCTACCGTTGCAGTCATTGACGGCGTGTTGACTGTCGGTTGCTTGCAGGAAGAAATAGAATTACTGGGTAAGCGAGGCACAAGCGTTACTAAGGTTTCGCGGCGTGATTTGCCTGTTGTCGTTGCCAAAAAACAGCTTGGAGCAACTACCGTGGCTGGCACTATGTATGCGTGCAATCTTGCGGGCGTAAGCGTGTTTGCAACGGGCGGTATAGGTGGCGCTCACCGCAAATCCGAAACAACCATGGACATTTCCGCCGACCTTGACGAGCTGCAACAGACGGACGTGGTGGTGGTGTGCGCGGGCGCAAAGTCAATACTGGACATCGGCTTGACGCTCGAGTGTTTGGAAACGCGCGGAGTACCTGTAATAGGCTACAAAACGGACGAAATGCCCGCTTTTTACACCCCATGTAGCGGTTTTAAGGTGGATTACCGTTTGGACAGCGCCAAAGAAATTGCCGAGGCTTACCATGCAAAGCAGCAGTTGGGGCTTCACGGCGGTATGCTTGTGGTCAATCCCATTCCTGCCGAATTTGCCATGGACAAGGAGTACATTGACAAAAATATCGAGGCGGCGCTGCTTGAGGCAGACAAGCTTGGAATCGGCGGCAAACAGGTGACCCCATTCTTGCTCGACAAGATACAAAGATTGACGGGCGGACAAAGTCTTGAATCTAACATTCAGCTTGTGTACAACAACGTACGTCTTGCATGTGAAATAGCAAACCAACTGTGTAAACTTAGATAACTACAAAGGAACAAATGAAATTTGGCGGACTTCAAAAACTGACTTTACTTGACTACCCCGAACACGTTGCGTGTACGATTTTTACATATGGGTGCAATTTTCGCTGTCCTTTTTGCCACAATAACTCGTTGGTGACGGTAAATTTCAGCAATTTGGAGCTAAGTGACGAGGACGAGGTGTTGAGGTTTTTGAACAAACGCAAAAGCATGCTCGAGGGCGTGTGTATCACAGGCGGCGAGCCGCTGTTGCAGGTTGGAATAGTGGAATTTATTACAAAGGTCAAGCAACTGGGCTACAAAGTGAAATTGGACACAAACGGCGCTTTCCCCGAAAAACTCAAAGAAATTGTACAAACTGGGCTTGTAGACTACATTGCAATGGACGTAAAGAACAGCCAAGAGGAGTACAACAAAACGGCAGGCTGCGTCGTAGATATGAACGCAATATGCCAATCGGTAGAGTTTTTGAAAAGGGGCGCGGTAGACTACGAGTTCCGCACGACAGTAACTGGCACTTTTCACAATGAACACAGTATTGAAATGACGGCGAAATGGCTTAGCGGCGCAAAGCGGTGGTATTTGCAGCAATTTGTGGCAAGCTCCGACCTCATTGACAGCACGGTAACGGGTTGCGACGAACAAACGCTCAAAAAATATCAAGGAATTGCGCAAAAGTACGTTGAAAATACACACATTAGAGGAATTTGATTGCCACATCGTCAGTGGGGCAAGTAGTATAAAAAAATGATTAAATAACCTTATCGGAATATCGATAAGCATGAAAAAGGCTCACCAATGTGCAAAAGTGGAGAGCCATTTTTAATATTACAAATTCTATCTACAGCAATGTCAAGGGCGAGGGTTTTCGCCACAAAGCCATTTTTTGAGGGGAATGCCAGAGCCTCTATTTCTTGGCGAGCAATTTCGTTACTTCCGTAAAGTTGCCGTCGGAAATTACGTACTTGGGTGCGATTTTTGCCGAATTTTCCTTGGTGAGGTTTGTTTTCAGCCACAGGCAATCAATCTTTGCATTGCGCGCACCTTCTACGTCGGTTGCTACGTCGTTACCTATCATGACGGTTTCCTTCCTGTCCAGCTTGTACTTGTCAAGGAGCGCGTTGAACAGTGTTACGTCGGGTTTCGCGCACTTGTAGTCGGAGGAATAGACGATTCCCTTGAAGTACTTGCGCAAACCGAGTTTTGCAACCTCCGTCTTGGCAAAGCAGGATTGCGCGTTGCTAAGCAGGTAGAGTCTTTTGCCTGCCTTTTTCAACTTGTTGAGCGTTTCCAACACACCGCCGTACAATCTAATGTAGTCGGTGGAAAACGCTCTGAATTGCTGCGCCAAGTGTGTAGCAAGCGATTTTCCTGCCTTTTTACCCTTGTTTTCAAAGATGTGGCGGAAAACTTCCACAACGTCCACCTCTGGATTTTTGTGTAAGTCTCTGCCCTGTCTCATTTGAAATTCGCAGCTGGAAAAATATGTCTCGGACAGCTCTTGCGGCGTGTAGTACAGTCCGTAAAAGCTCAACGTTTCGGACATCTTTTCCCAAGCGGAGCTTTCGTGCTCGTTGGTCTGTATGTCTACGAGTGTTCCGTAAAGATCAAAAACAAAATTTTTGTACATAACTTTCTCCTATATACCTCTTTAGATTTGTTTACACTCGAAAACCCTTTTATGCGGTTTTCTTTGAGGTATTATACGACTATTAAATAGATAAGGCAACTGTTTGAAAGATAAAAATATTATGCATTATTTAGCCACACGTATAGCTTACGGTTTCACCTAATAACCTAAATATTCCACCCCAACTAACAAAATTTCGTTTATTTTGGGGTTGGCAATCTTGTATTTCAGGATTTTCCCTTGCCGTTCGCAGCTCACCACGTCGAGGTCTCTTAGCAGTCGCAGTTGATGTGACACGGTGGTCTGATTCATGTTGAGTATTGCCGCAAGGTCGGTTACGCACAGGGGCGAAATGGTGAGCGCGGACAGTAGCTTTACTCTCGACGGGTCGGACAGCAAGCCGAAAAACCGCGCAATTCGCCTCACCGAATTGTCGTCGGGTAAATAGCAATCCATGTCGTCTAATACCTTGGGCGTTGCGACAATCATACTTGATGCTCCTTTTCAATATAAATATAATAATGTTAGTTGCCTCACCGGCGAGGTGGGCGAGGGGGCTTGTACCATTTTCAACTAAAATTTTACATTTTGCACATTGTGAAATTTTAGCGCATATTGTAGTAAAAAAACGAACAAAGGGGTTTTTTATGAATATTACGACGAGTTTGCTGTATTTATTGCTGTTGTACGCCGTGCTTGACAAAGACAACAAGCTTTCGCTCACCACGGGGCTTATCATCGCCTTTGTTATACTACTGTTCAACTGTTGGTACAACCGTTGCTGCAACAATAACAACAGTACGACGACTACGACAACTACGACTACCACGGGCAGCAGCATCTTTAATACAATCAACGGTTTCTAACCCATTCAGCTACGAAATATAAGGATTTTTACAAAAAATAAGAAGGGCACGTTGTTTCATGCAGCGTGTCCTTTAATCTACTTATTTAAGTGTTCAAGTTCCTTTATGCCCCGTGCGTTTCGTCGTACGCCTTACGAACTGCCTTTGCCAGCTGGTCGGCGCAAGAGGTGGGGCGGTTTCCGCAGGTGTTGCCCAACAAAACCTTTTCAATCTTGTCTACCGTCATTCCGTCAACGAGCTTGGAAACAGCTTTGAGGTTGCCGTTGCAGCCGCCGACAAAGCTGACGTTGCTAATCACGTCGCCGTCAATGTCGAAAGTGATAACACGTGAACAGGTGTTTTCCGTTTTGTATTCATATTTCATTGTAATATCTCCTTTACCTTTGCGGTTTTTTATTTCAACAGTCGGCTCAAAGTAAGCGACGGTATTTTTAAATATGGGTGAGTTTTTTTACCAGATTTGGGAAAACGTGTGAGGTTTTTACGCATGCCGAAGGTCGCATTTCCCTTTGGTAATTGTAAAGAACTTACAGTTGCTACCCGCAAGATCGTGGTTGATTTCCGTAGCGGTGGTGAGCAGTATTTGCAAATCCTTGTCAAAGTTCAATAGTCGCTGCTGTCTGTCAACGTCCAATTCGGAAAGAACGTCGTCAAGTATTAGCACCGGGTACTCGCCGATAATGTTTTTGAAAATTTGCAGTTCGGCTAACTTCAACGACAAAGCGGTAGTGCGAAGCTGACCTTGACTGCCGAAGCTACGCACGTCCACGCCGTTGATCTTCAGCATGATGTCGTCGCGTTGGCAACCCACTGAGGTGTGGCGGAGTTGAAAGTCCTTTTCCACGTTGCTCTGCAGTAGGGTCAGGTAGCTTTCCGCAATTTCCGTAACGTTCTCGCCCTTTATTTGAGTGACGTATTCCATTTCCAGCTGTTCCTTGCCGTCGGTTAGCGTCGCGTGACTTTGCTTGGCGTACAGCTTGAGCTTGTCGCAAAAACTGCGGCGTTTGGCAATGACCTTCGCCCCCTCTTCGGCAATCTGCTTATCCCAGGCGAACACCGTTTCTTTAACCCCATCTACACTTTTTGCCTGTTTCAAGAGGTTGTTCCGTTGAGCTAAAGCCTTGTTGAAGCGGGTCAGGCTGTAAAAGTAGTTTTTGTCCGTCTGGCACAAATCTATGTCGAGGAACCGTCTGCGTTCGGCGGGTGAGCGACTGATAATCTCAATTTCCTTTGGCGAAAAGTAGATACAGTTGAGGTAGCCCATCAGCTCGCCGATTTTCGATATAGGTACGGAATTGACGGTAATTTGCTTTTTCGCGCCCGCAGTCAAGGTTACGGTGATTTCCCCTTCGCCGAAGCGGCAGTTGTATTTTACGCGAACGAACGCCCTGTCCTGCTGCCAACGAATGAGATCCCTGTCCTTGTCGGTGCGCGGACTTTTGCCAATGCAGCACAAATACACGCTCTCGACCAAATTGGTTTTACCTTGAGCGTTGCTACCCGTAAAAATATTCAGTTGGTCACCGAGCGTAACTGTCTGCCGCGCCAAATTGCGGTAGTTGCTTACGGCAATTTCCGTAACTTTCATATTTGCAGTAGTAATGCTGCCCTCAGTAGGGGAGCTGGAGGAAATATTTTACAAAAAAATTATACCATAAAATCAAAAAATATACAACTCTGCGTTATATCTTAATTTTCGCCTGTAACGGGCGTACGCGGAAATCGACTACATCTACGGCCAACGCTCATTTTGCCGAAATTGGGCGGTTTCAAGGCGTTTAAACGCAATCTAAACAAAATGTTTTAGAAAAATGTCCTGTAAACTATATACAAACTATTTTATTTATGATATACTTAGTGTACTTATAATATTTAATAATATAAAGGAGTGCATTATGGCGGCAAAAAACGTCACCTATTCGGAAGAGCAAATTCAAGTGCTCGAGGGCTTAGAGCCTGTTCGCAAACGCCCCGGTATGTACATCGGTTCTACCGATGTAAAGGGATTGCATCACTTGGCGGTGGAAATCGTTGACAACTCTATCGACGAGGCGCTGGCAGGCTACTGCAACAACATTTACGTTACAATCAACGAGGACGGAAGTCTCACCGTTGAGGACGACGGACGCGGAATCCCCTGCGGTATTCACAAAAAGGAGGGCATTTCCGCCGTTGAGCTGTGCTTGACGAAGCTACACGCAGGCGGTAAGTTCGGCGGTGGCGGCTACAAAATCAGCGGCGGCTTGCACGGCGTAGGTCTGTCGGTAGTTAACGCATTGTCCGAGTGGCTCAAGGTTGAGGTCAAGCAGGACGGCAAGCTTCACTACCAAATGTACCACCGCGGCGTACCCGAGGACAGACTCAAGGTGGTGGGCACGGCGGACACTACGGGAACTGCCGTAACCTTTATGCCGGACAGTGAAATGTTCGAAACCACCGAGTGGGAGTACGAACGTTTGAAGAACCGTCTGAGAGAGGTTGCCTATCTGAATAAGGGTATCACCATCAATCTTAAGGACGAGCGTGACAGCCGCAAGCGTAACGAAACATTCTGTTACGAAGGTGGACTGGCGGAGTTTGTCGAAAACTACAATCGCGCGAAAAACACCATTTTTGCCACCCCATTGTACATTGACAAGTCGGTGAAAGAAGGCGAAATCGAAATTGCCATTCAGTTCAACGACGGCTACAACGAGGTAGTGCACGCCTACGCCAACAACATCAACACGGAAGAAGGCGGCTCTCACCTTGACGGCTTCAAGGCGGCTCTCACCAAGGCAATCAACGACTACGGTCACAAGTACAACCTGCTTAAGGACAGCGAAAAGTTGTCGGGCGAGGACGTACGCGAAGGTCTTGTGGCCATCATTTCCGTCAAGCTTGAAAATCCTCAATTCGAGGGTCAGACCAAGACGAAATTAGGCAACAGCGAAATGCGTACCGCCGTAAGTCGCGTAGTGGGTGAGGAATTGGCTACTTTCCTTGAAGAAAACCCCAAGGAAGCCAAGGAACTCGTGTTGAAATCCGTTACCGCCCAACGCGCAAGAGACGCAGCAAGGCGCGCAAGAGAACTTACCCGTAAGGGCGTACTTGAAAGCGCGTCACTACCCGGAAAACTTGCAGACTGCTCGGACAAAGACCCCAAGCACTGCGAAATCTACATCGTCGAGGGTGACTCGGCAGGCGGCACGGCAAAGCAAGGTCGCGACAGACGTTTCCAAGCAATACTGCCGCTACGCGGAAAGATTTTGAACGTTGAAAAGGCGCGCTTAAGCAGAGCTTTGGAAAACGAAGAAATCAAGTCCATGATTACGGCATTCGGTTGCGGCATTTCCGACGACTTTGACGAGAGCAAGCTCCGTTACGACCGTATTATCTGTATGACCGACGCAGACGTTGACGGAAGTCACATAAGAATTTTGCTTATTACCTTCTTCTTCCGCTTTATGCGCCCGCTTATCGAAAACGGTCACGTGTACATTGCGCAACCGCCTCTGTACAAAATTACGAAGAACAAGCAAGAATACTACGCGTTCACCGACGAGGAGCGCGACAGAAAGCTTGCTCAACTTGGACCCAAGGGTACGGAAGTTTCCCGTTACAAAGGTCTTGGCGAAATGAACGCCGAACAGCTGTGGGAAACGACCATGAACCCCGAAAGCCGCACGATGTTACAGGTTACTATGGAAGACGCTTACGAGGCAGACGAAATCGTGTCGCTGCTCATGGGTGACCAACCGGAACTCAGACGCGAGTTTATCGTAGAAAACGCTAAGCTCGTTGAAGAGTTGGACGTATAAGGAGGGTGAACAATGGCTAAGCAAGTAGAACAACATTTTGACTACGTAGAAGCGTTAGGCAAAACCACCGTCAAGGTAATCAAGATGGAAGAGGAAATGAAAAAGTCCTTCATTGCCTACGCAATGGCGGTAAACGTTTCCCGCGCCATTCCCGACGTACGCGACGGATTGAAGCCCGTTCACAGACGTATTCTGTACGCAATGGGCGAACTCAACCTTTTCAACGACAAGCCTTACCGTAAGTGCGCCAGAATCGTAGGTGACGTGCTCGGTAAGTATCACCCCCACGGTGACTCCGCAGTTTACGACGCATTGGTGCGTTTGGCTCAAGACTTTTCCATTCGTTGCCCTTTGGTAGACGGACAAGGTAACTTCGGTAGCGTGGATGGCGACCCACCGGCAGCGCAACGTTACACCGAGGCGCGCTTGAGCAAAATCGCTGCGGAAATGCTCCGCGAAATTGACAAAAACACGGTAGATTTCTACCCCAACTTCGACAATACGCTTATGCAGCCGACGGTACTGCCCAGCCGCTTCCCCAACCTGCTCGTAAACGGCGCGGACGGAATTGCCGTAGGTATGGCGACGAACATTCCCCCTCACAACCTCGGCGAAGTAATCAACGGCGCAATTGCGGTGCTCAACAATCCCGACATCACCGTTGAGGAACTGATGAAGGTTGTTCCCGCGCCCGATTTCCCAACAGGCGGTATCATCATGGGTCGCGTTGGAATCCGCAACGCCTACAAGACGGGCAAGGGCACGATTCTCGTTCGCGCAAAGACGGAAATTGAGGAACACAACGGCAGACAAAGAATTATCGTAACCGAACTGCCTTATCAAGTAAACAAGGCGAAGCTGGTGGAAACAATTGCCGGAATGGTAAAGGACAAGCGTCTTGAAGGTATTTCCGACATTCGCGAGGAAAGTGACCGTCACGGTATGCGTATCGTGTTCGAGTTGAAACGCGACGCAAACGCTCAAGTGGTGCTCAACATGCTGTTCAAGCACACGCAGCTGCAGGTAAGCGACGGTATCACCCTGCTTGCGCTTGCAGACGGCGAACCGAGAATCCTGAACCTCAAGGAAATTCTATCTTACTACATTGCTCACCAACGCGAAGTTATCACACGCAGAACCAAGTTCGACCTCGAAAAGGCAGAGGACAGACACCACATCATTCAAGGCTTGGTGGTTGCCCTCGACAACATTGACAGAGTTATTCAAATCATCAAGAGCAGCAAGGACAGACAAACTGCCGCAGCGGCTTTGATGGAAGAATTCGGACTTAGCGAACGCCAGACCAACGCAATCCTCGAAATGCGCCTGTCGCGTTTGACGCAATTGGAGGTGGAAACTCTCAGGGAAGAGCTTGCCGAACTGGAAAAGCTGATTGAAGACTTGAAGGACATTTTGGCAAAACCCGAGCGCGTATCGGAAATCATCGTAAACGAACTGTCGGAAATTCGCGACAAGTACGGCGCGGAACGCAAGACGGAAATTTGCACCGACTACTCGGAAATCGACATCGGCGACCTCATCGAAAAGGAAGACGTCGTAATTTCCATGACGCACCTTGGCTACGTAAAACGTTTGCCCATCACCGAATACCGCACTCAAAAGCGTGGCGGAAGGGGAGTTACCGCGCATAAGCCTCGCGAAGAGGACTTCGTTGAGCGTATGTTCGTCACCAATACACACGACGACTTGCTGTTCTTCACCAACAGGGGCAAGGTGTACTGCATCAAGGGCTACGAGGTTCCCGAGGCGGAGCGTACCGCAAGAGGCAGAGCTATCGTCAACATTTTGCAGCTTGACGCTAACGAAAAGGTTACCGCCGTCATCACCCGTAAGGAAAACAGCCGCGGCAACCTCATCATGGCAACACGCCAAGGACTAATCAAAAAGACTGACCTTGCGGAATTCGAAAGTATAAGAAAAACAGGTAAAATTGCAATTTCGCTTCTTGACGGCGACGAGCTGATTGGCGTAGACATGACTACGGGCTACGACGAAGTACTCATGGCTTCGCACGAAGGCAAGTGCATAAGGTTTGCCGAAGAGGAAGTTCGCTCCATGGGCAGAGAGGCTCAGGGCGTCCGCTCAATGAAACTGGAAGGCGACGATTACGTCGTGGACATGGCTATTGCTCGCAACGGCGTAGAAGTACTCACCATTTCCGAAAACGGCTTCGGCAAGCGCAGCGACTTGATTGACTATCGCTTGCAGTCACGCGCAGGCAAGGGTATCAAGGCGGGCAAGTTTGACGAAACGACGGGTAAGCTTGTAAACCTCAAGCTCATCAACCCCGAAAACGACGTCATGATAATCACCGACAACGGCATAGTCATTCGCGTTCGCGCAATGGAAATTTCCAAGATCGGCAGAGACACTAAGGGCGTAATTTTAAAGAAGGTCAAGGGCGACGGCAAGGTTGTGTGCGTGTCAGAAAGCCCCGCAACTGAGGAACTCGAAGAAGGCTCAGAGGAATAGAATGTTAAATTACAAACAAATTATTGCAAATAAGATTAAAGCTCCGCTAAGTACGGCGGAGCTTGAGTCGTTAATTACCGAAACGGCGGACGACTCTTTTGGCGACTACGCTTTTCCTTGCTTCAAGTTGGCGAGGGAAATGCGCATGTCACCCGTTCAGATTGCCGAAAAATTGGCAAGCGAAATACAGCTTGACGAACACGTTGTCAAGGTGGAAGCGGTCAACGGTTACCTTAACTTTTTCGTCAACCGCTTGGAATACACCAAGTCCGTTTTGGACGAAGTGACTAAAAAGGGCGTAAAATACGGCAACGACACGGTAGGTAACGGCAAAACGGTGTGTATCGACTACAGCTCGGTTAACATCTGTAAATCCTTCCACATAGGACACCTTTCCACAACGGCAATAGGAAGTAGCCTCTACAAGCTGTACACGGCGCTTGGCTACAACGTTGTAGGTATCAACCACCTTGGCGACTACGGAACGCAGTTTGGCAAGATGATAGTTGCCTTTAAGCTGTGGACGGACAGAGCAACCGTCGAAAAGTTGGGCGTTCAGGAATTGCAACGCGTTTACGTCAAATTCCACCAAGAGGAAGTGGATCACCCCGAGCTGACGGAACAGGCGCGCGAGTGGTTTGTACGTATCGAAAAGGGCGACAAAGAGGCGCAGGAGCTTTTCGAATTTTTCAAAAAAATTACGCTTGCCGAAGTTATGGACATCTACAAGCGTCTAAACGTCAAGTTCGACAGTTTTAACGGCGAAAGCTTCTTCAATGACAAGATGGACAAGCCGCTACAAATGCTGCGTGACAAGGGACTGATTACCGAAAGTCAAGGCGCGCAAGTAGTGGACTTGAAGGACTACAACATGCCTCCGTGCCTGCTTGTGAAGTCCGACGGTAGCAGCCTGTACGCGACCCGCGACATTGCAGCTGCAATTTGGCGCAAACAGGAGTACGACTTCGATAAGTGCCTGTACGTAGTAGCGTATCAACAAAATTTGCACTTCAAGCAATTTTTCAAGGTGTTGGAGCTGGCAGGATTCGAGTGGGCTAAGGATTTGGTTCACGTGGCTTTCGGCATGGTAAGTCTTGAGGAAGGCTCCATGTCCACCCGCAAAGGTAACGTGGTGCTGCTCCGCGACGTCATTGACAAGGCTGTGAGTAAGTCGCTGGAAATCATCACAGAGAAGAACCCCAATTTGCCCAACAAGGAAAAGGTTGCCGAGCAAGTTGGCGTTGGCGCGGTGCTGTTCTCGGCGCTTGAAAACAGCAAAATCAAGGACATCACCTTTACCTTCGACCGCGTACTGAACTTTGACGGCGAAACTGCGCCTTATCTTCAGTACACAGCCGCAAGGTGCAATTCGCTCATTGAAAAGGCAGGTCAATCGCGAAATTGCAAGATTGCTCCCGACTTCGAGGTTCTCAACAATTCGGAAACTCTCAGATTGTGCAAGCTGCTCGGCGCGTTCCCGCAGGCGGTCAAGGACGCTGCTTTCAAGTACGAACCGAGCATTGTATCGGCGTTGCTAATAGATATTGCGCAGGCGTTCAACAGGTTTTACATCGAGCACCGCGTTATTTCCGACAACGTAGCGGAACAAAACGCGCGTTTGCAAGTTGTAGAGGCAACGGGCACCGTCCTCAAAAAAGGACTTGCCTTACTTGGCATCGAATCCCCCGAAAAAATGTAGTGGAACACCCTCGTCTTTGTAGAAGCTTTATATATGCTTTGAAAAACGATGCAATTCTTGTATATTCCGCCAATTTTGTTGACAAAAATATAAACCGTGGACATAATTGGACGTAAGGAGTAATTATGAACGTATTAGACTACGTCTTTTTGGCGCTTGTTGCGGTTGCCTTTATCTTGGGTGTATTCAAGGGTCTAATTAGACAAATACTTACCATCGTTGGCGTTATTCTTGTCGCTACTCTCACAGCGACCGTTGAACCGTACGTGCAAAGCTGGCTTATCAACACCTCTATGAGCGACGGCACGCGCAACGTTGTGGCAATGATTGCAACGGTAATTTTGCTAACAGTTGCTTACGCTTTGCTTGCGCTTTTGATTACCAAACTGCTCAAAAAAGTCAAAATCATCGGTCTACTTGACCGAATTTTGGGCGGCGTGTTGGGTTTAGCCGTGGTGTACCTTGTGTTTGCGGTCATATTCTCACTGTTCAACAATACGGGCGAGGAATTTTTGCCGCTAATTAAATCTTTTGCAGGCGAGGCTTTCCAAACGAGTTGGGTTGGCGAACATATCTACAGCAACAATTTCTTCGGTGATTGGATTATCAACGGTATCGCAGGAAAATTGCTCGAAGGGTTACAGCAGGGAGCAGCTCCCGAGGCTTTGGCAGGTTTTGTAGCGTCAATTGCTTGACGGAGCCACAATGATGTGCTAACATAAAGAAAAATAAATAAAAAGGAGGTGAAAGCAATGACCAACAACAGAATACAATACAAAATGACTACAAACGGAAGTTGCAATCACCTACCTTTTGCCGAAAACTAAGCTCGGCAATACTGTGTAGTGTAATTTACGCGCGCTTTCGTTTGGGAAGCGCGCTTTTTTCGTGTTTTGAACAAATTAACAATAATTTTTTGCTAACTAAAACAGCGGTTGATTTAAAACTAAAAAAATAGTTTAGCAATTTGAGCATTATTCGCCAACCTGTCCATTGTTTTATTTGCAAGAATACGGTAAAGTGGTATTGCTAAGGTGATACCGCAAAATAACTAAACGAGTTGTGATTATATATGAAGTATCTATTCAAATTTCTAAAACCCTATACAAAGACAGTAATTTTACTAATGTTCCTCTACGCTTTGCAAACGTCGTGCGCGCTGTTTTTGCCCTTTATCATGGGTAAAATAGTGGACGACGGCATTCGCGAACAGAACGTGACTGTAATTCTCACCTACGGCGCAATTATGATTGCTTTGGCGCTTTCGGCTCTTGCTTGCGCTTTGATTACCAATTCCGTAAGCAGCAAATTTAACGCTCGCCTTGCAGTGGACATTCGCAAGCAGATATTTAACAAGGTCAATTCTCTTAGCTTCGAGCAGTTTTCCGAATTGGGCACGGGCAGTCTTATCACGCGTACCACCGACGACGTTAACTGGATTGAGGAAACGGTGTCGCAGCTGCCCTACGTGTTTATCACCGCCCCCATTATGTTCATCGGCGGAATCGTCCTGTCGTTCGCCGGCGACTGGGTGTTGCCTTTGATTCTGCTTGGCGTGTCCGTGGTGGTACTGACAGTTTCAAGTCTTATCACAGGGAGCTTGGAAAAACATTGGCAACGCGGCGAGGAGTACACCGACGTACAAAACAGGGTTGTTCGCGAGCGACTGTCGGGTATCAGAGTTGTACGCGCCTTTGACAAGGAAAAATACGAACATGAGCGCGCGGCGCGTGCCACAAGCGAAATGTGCAACAGCTTCGTTACAGCCAACACAGTAAGCGGACTTGTAAGCCCCATTGCGTCGCTGCTACTCAACCTTGCGACGGTTGCAATCATCTACGTTGGAGCAGTTCGTTTGCAGTCGGACACGGCATTACAAGCGGGCGACATTTTGGCGACTATTCAGTACATTGCGCTTATTGCAAACGCCGTACTGATACTTTCTTGGACGATTTCTTTTATTCCTCACATCAAGGTAAGTCTGAAGCGTGTCGGCGCAATTTTGGACACGCAAAACACTCGCGAGGACGCGTCACTGGGCTACGAACTGGAAGGTAACATTAGTTTCGAGAAGGTTAGCTTTGCTTATCAAAATGCGCAAGTAAACTCGTTAAACGACGTAACTTTCGATGTTAAACAGGGCGAAATTGTGGGAATAATTGGCGGCACGGGTAGCGGCAAAACGACGCTCGTCAAGCTGCTTATGGATTTTTACCCTGCAAAAGATGGCGTTCGAACTTTTGGCGGAAAGGACTACGAAGAGCTTACACCCGCAACCGTCCGCGACAACGTTGCGATAGCTTTGCAAAAGAGTATGATATTCGAAGGCACTATTGCCGACAACGTTCGAATGGGCAACCGAGACGCTACCGACGAACAGGTTGTAGAGGTGTTGAAAATTGCTCAAATGGATGAGTTCGTGGGCAGCAAGGAAGAAGGTATCAACTACAAGCTGACGCAAGCGGGCAACAACGTTTCCGGCGGACAAAAGCAGCGTATCAACATTGCGCGGACTATTTTGAAGCCTGCCTCGGTGTACGTATTTGACGACAGCTTTTCCGCTTTGGACTACCTCACGGAAGCCAACCTAAGAAAGGCTCTCAATCAATACTTGAAAAACAAAACGCAAATCATCGTTACGCAGCGGGCGGCGACGGCTATGCGCTGTGACAAGGTGTACGTACTTGATCAAGGCAGCGTGGTGGGCGTGGGAACTCACAAGGAGCTATTGGAAAACTGCCCGACCTATCGCGAAATTTATCAAAGTCAAATGGGAGGTGATATCAATGAGTAAATCTCCCTCAAAGACGACGAATAAGAAAAAAGAATATTCCGCTTGGCGCACGGTAGGCAAACTACTACGCGACATCAAACCCATTGCTTGGGCCATTGCGCTTGCAGGCGTGGTGTGTATCGGCTCGGTATTTTTGTCAGTAATTGCGCCCGAGGTTGTCAGCCGTATCACAGACATGATTTACGACTACGGCGAAACGCGCGTTCCAATCGACATGCAGCGTATGCTCGAGCTATGTCTGATTTTGCTTGCAGCGTACGGCGGCGCGGCGTTACTCTCGGCTAGTCGTGTTTTGCTAACAACTAACATAACGTCCCGTTACTTCACCAAAGGACTGCGTATTCGTATAAGCGACAAGCTACAACGCTTGCCCGTCAGTTACATAGATTCCACTCCCAACGGCGAACTGCTTTCCCGTATGATGAACGACGTGTCCAACATGTCCAACACAATCTACGTCATCATCGACACGCTTATTGACGGTTTGGTGCGCATCGTTATCATAACCTACTTTATGTATTCGATACACTGGGTGCTTGCAACTGCGGTTGTAGTACTTGTGCCGCTGTCTATTGCGCTTGCTGCGGTAATTTCAGCCAAGAGTGAGAAGAGCTGGAACGAATATCGCAAGGTGAACGGCGACATGTACGCGTTTATCGAGGAAGATTTCACGGGTTTTGACACGGTAAAGGCGTTTAACCTCGAAGAACGGCAAAAAAAGATTTGCGACGAAATTTCCGAAACCTATCGCGCCAAGATGCATCGCGGCTACTATTTGGCAGGACTTATTCAGCCGATAATAGCCTTTACTAACAATATTGCCTACGTTGCGGTGTGTATCGCGGGCGGAATTTTGGCAAGCAACAAGGTTGTCAGCGTCGGCGACGTGGTGGAAATAATTTTGTTTGCAAAAATGTTTGCAGGACCTCTTGAAAGTATTGCCAACGGTATGGGCTCCATTCAACACACTTTAGCTTGCGCAAACCGTGTATACAACCTGCTTGAAATGCCGGAAATGGTGGAAAATACGGAAAATTCTGCGCCTGATGAGGGCAAGGGCTGCGTGGTATTTGACCACGTGAGCTTTTCCTACGACAAGGTCAACCCCATTATCAAGGATTTGACCGTTACAGTCAAGGCAGGGCAAAAGGTGGCAATAGTCGGACCTACCGGCGGCGGCAAAACGACGATAGTCAACCTACTAATGCGTTTCTACGACGTAGATAGCGGAACAATAACCGTTGACGGAGTGGACGTTTCCACTATGGACAGAGGGGAACTGCGCGGTATGTTCGGAATGGTGCTGCAGGACACTTGGCTGTTCAACGGCACGGTGTACGACAATATCGCTTACGGCAAAGCGGACGCCACGCGAGAAGAGGTGATAGAGGCGGCAAAAAAAGCGCACGCCGACCATTTTATTTCAACCCTTCCGCAAGGCTACGACACTGTGATTAACGAAGAAAGTACGAATATCAGTAGCGGACAAAAGCAGCTGCTTACCATTGCGCGGAGTTACTTGGCTAACCGCAAAATGCTAATCTTGGACGAAGCAACCAGCAACGTCGATACGCGTACGGAGATTCTCATTCAGCAGGCAATGGACGAGCTGCTTCAAGGACGTACGAGCTTTGTCATTGCGCACCGACTTTCTACCATTGTCAACGCCGACATCATTTTGGTGGTGAACAATGGCGAGGTGGTGGAACAGGGCACGCACCGTGAACTCATGGAACGTAACGGCTTCTACACCAAAATCTACAACAGCCAGTACGAACTGCTGAAGTAATATTTGGCGCAACGTTAAAGTGGATACACATTAAAACACGGAACACGCTGTAAACGTTAAGGAGAATATAACGCACCGATAATAGAATACAATATGCGTTAAACTTAATAATTGGATAATATTTTGTATTCAAACTTTAGTTTAAAAAAATAAAGATAAAAGTCGTAAATCACATTGATTTACCGACTGAAATTTAAAAATAATGACGCAGCAACCCCAAGTTGCGTCATTTTTTTCGTCAAAATCGGGCAAAAACACGCTAAAACAACATTTTTCCGTCAAAAAAATTTACAAACTATGCAAAAAATACTATAATACCATTATCAACGACCACTTTACCAAAGTTTACACACAGGGGCGCAACGCAGTACATGTCTCAGTACCGAGAAATCACAAATAAATATCTTATAGCATTCCAGGAAGGAAACAAAGATGAATTTGCCAATTTCTACGATGATATGAAGGGCATATTCGCTCGTTATGCTATGCGTTATTTGTATGACAAATCACTTTGGAGAGACGTATTATCTGAAACTTATATTAGAATAAGTAACAGTATTGCTTCATTTAACCGTTTGGGAAATGGGTACAGTTGGATTTTGAAAATAATCGAAAATGCGGCAAAAGATATCAATACAAAGGAATCCAAATACGTTGCAGTTGAAACGTTAGAAAACTTGTACGTAGCCGACGACTTTGACCCTTATTCCGAAATTGATGCGACGATCGATTTGGAATATATGTTAAAAGATCTCGACAAATCCTATCTTGAAGTTGCATTGCTACATTTCCGCGGAGGCAGAACACAATCGGAAATTGCCAAGATGATGGACGTGTCCAGGTCTGCCGTGTGTCAAAAAATTAAAAAAATAAAAGACGTCGTAAAAAATAAAAAAACAAATACTTAACATTTTTTGCACACAAAAGGTATAAGGAAGAAAACACATAAAGGGGAAATTTTATGAAAAAACTAAAGTATGTTGCTCTTATACTTGTCCTGATTGCCGGCGTTACGCTGTTCGGCGCATGGTCGCCAATACAAGCCGAAGAAACGGAAATCAGATACGCCGACGCGCCAATTGTATCGTCTATCGCAAGCGAAACAATATATTACACGTCAAAAGAAATGACACTCGTTCAAACTGCCGGCGGTGCGCCAACATACACTGCTACTGCTAATTTGACTAACTCTTGTGGGGCAGTAGCCGGTTCTGAGATTGTCGCTTTTTACGATAAATATTATCCTGAACTTATTCCAGGTTGGGATTCTTACTATACATCAAACGGTAAATATCGTATACAAGAGGGAACATACGTTCCTGCCGTGATGAAAGAATTATATACTTTAATGCAAACCAACGTAAATGGTTCCGGAACGAGTGAAGCAGAATTCAAGAGTGGATTACAAACATACTTTTCTAATCGAAACTACTCATTGTCATATCAAAACGTAAAAAGCGGTAGTTCAATGAACTTTGACGCTTGTAAAGCTGCTGTTGATGCCAACAAAGTAATGGTGTTGTTTATCACACCTGGAAATGTTTATAATATAAGTGAAGAATCAGATCATGATGTTTTTGATATATATACAATAACGGGTAATCACATTATGATTGCATTTGGCTATTTGGAAATGAAGTACTACAACGCATCGGGATTGTTCCTTACTGAACGCTTTGTTAAAGTCGCAACAGGACACCCAATGACCACAACAGGTTATTACAGAATAAATTCATCAAATCTTGAAGCAGCCTATATTGTCAACGTTGGCTAAGGAGAACAATGGTAGAAAAAGATAAGGAAGTTCTTCAAATCGAAGAAAAGTATAAAGATGAGTTTGACTCTTTGTACGACCGTATTCACGTTCAGGTTGAAGAAAATATCGTTAAGCAAGCGCAACTGAGAAAAAAGCGTAAACAACTTAGTATTAGGCTTTCGTCTATTGCTGTTGCGTTGGTCCTTGTTATAAGTCTTTCGGTTGTTTTACCTATTGTTTTGCAACCGAGTGATGACACTATATTGCGTTATAACGATATGAATATTCAATCTGAAGTTGTTGATTATACGCTTAAAGATTATATTCAAAGTTTGGGTGATCATGTTCTATATCTTGATTGGTATGAAACAGCTGACGATTGTATAACTACAAGATACTACGACGTGGAAAATACAAAAACGACTGTTTTTATGCAAGAGAAAATTTTTAATGAAGGATATACGGTGGAAATCTCAGTCCTAAAAAAAGATGACAAAATAATTGTAGAAACCCTTGAAACCGATTGGGGGGAACCAAAGTCAATTAAGATAAACGATGTTGAAGTCCTCTACAAGTCGTATATAGATAAATGTAATACAAAATTTGTGTACGAAGGATACACATACTATCTTTATTTCTTAGACACAGCCGATATGGACTTTATCACCGCCACAATCGAAAGTATGTTTAATACCGTTGAGTAATCAATAACTAACCAAACAAGCCACAGCGTCATGCAGTGGCTTGTTATTTTAATAAATATGTTTTTAACAAATAGGAAACATAATTAGTAAATATAATTCGCCAATCCAAATACACTTTCGTCATAACAAAGCGATTAAAACTTTAGCAATATTCAAAAACAAATTGACACGATTGCAGGGTATTGGTATAATAGTGTAGTAAATACGGAGGCGTATCGAAGCGGTCACAACGAGGCGGTCTTGAAAACCGTTTGGGTGCAAGCCCACGGGGGTTCGAATCCCTCCGCCTCCGCCATCACTATCTCCATAAGAACACCCTAAATCGGGTGTTCTTATGCATTGATGACAGTAAAATTTAACATATAGGCAGACCAATACAAAAGTGTATTTTAAATAAAAAGGGGAGAAGTAGCGTTGGAAGAATTAAATACCAGTAATAGAAATCTAAGAAGCTTATCCATCAATGAACTTATCGTTGGTGAAAATGGAAAAAAATATTGTTTTTTGATTCCTTCTTATCAGCGTGGCTATCGCTGGGAATCCAAGCAAATCGAAACATTATTGGATGACTTGTGGGAATTTCACGCATCAAAAAAAGATGCAACAGTGGGTGAGTTTTACTGTCTTCAGCCAATCATAGTAAAGCAACTCGCAGAGCAAGAAATAAAAAAACGCTTGGGGGATAGCTATAAGTATAAATCGGACGAAAACTATTACGAGGTGGTTGATGGACAACAAAGATTGACCACGATTTATATTATTTTACGAAGTTTTTATGAGCGAAACCCACAGTATTTCGACATTGAATTTGAAAGAGATGCTGAAAATAACTATGCTCGTAAGCATTGCTTGGAAACACTAGGTTCAACTAATGCAAGTGAAGCGTTTCAGATCGCAGACGCACAATATTTCGTAGAGGCATATAACATTGTAACAAAATGGTTGACAGATAAAGTCAAAAAAGATTCGGCCGCAGAATCACAGATGCAAACCACGGTGAAGCAGGAAACAAAAATTATTTGGTATGAATTACCATCAGACCAAAACATAGACTGTTACTTGGTTTTTCGCAACATTAACAACGGGAAAATACCATTAACAGATGCAGAACTCGTAAAAGCCATGTTGTTGAACTCTAGGATATGCTCGCCCGATACAGATGAAAAATTTCGTCCGAACAACACGTCAATAAAACGTGAACAAGAACGTTATGCTAGGCTTTGGGATGAAATACAACATGCGCTGGAAAACGATCAGCTTTGGGCATTTATAACAGGCAATCACTTTTCTCGCGTTTCGCCTCGAATGGATTTTCTAATTAAGGTTGCGGTGACGCAAGGCGACAAAGATTACAATCAAGAAGGTGAACTAAAACTATTCTCATACTATGAGAGTAAATTAAAAGGTCAAACTCTTGATGGAAAGAAGAAATATTTAAAGAGCGTCTTCGATGATTTGAGAAAAATTTACAGAACTATTCAAGATTGGTATGCAAGTTACGAAGCGTACAATTATATAGGGTTTATAATGACCTACAAAGGAAAAAACGCGACAGAACGTTTGCAATTGCTTTCTTCTTTGATAGGACACTATCAAAACAAAACACGTTCCGAATTTGTACAATATTTGATTGAGACAATAAAAAAGGATATATTGGGTACCAAGATAACTCTGAGTAATTTGTCGACATTAAACTACGAAGATGATCGCAAGGTAATTGAGCAACTATTAATGCTTTTCAATATTACGGAACTAAATCAAATAGGTGGAAAATTCAACTTTTATGTCAAACATGGATGGAGTGTAGAACATATTAAAGCTCAGCACTCCAAATTCGCCGCATCAGAAGATATCTTGGACTTTTTGAAAAAGGAAAGGCTGCGTATCTCTGAAGCTATGAAAACTATTTCGGATAAAAAAGTTAAACAAAATTATCAAAGTATCATTCAAGCAATTGACGATTTGATGAACACGCAAATTAAAGAAGAAGATTTTCTCCGTCTTGCAACAAGAATAGACGAGGAAGTAGATGGGTTTGATGAAATAGATATGCATCGCATGGGCAACCTTGCACTTTTGAGTAGCGACGACAACTCTTCTTTGGGAAATTCTCCATTTTATGAAAAACGTGAGAAGTTGTTACCTATTTTGGATGATCCATCGCGAGGTATTCCCTATTCCACCAAACGCGTATTCCTAAAAATGTATTCACCCCAAAAATTTACTTTGGACTTTACAAAATGGGACAAAAATGATTTTGAAGTGTATCACAAAAAACAGTGCGAAATGTTAAAGACATTTTTGGAGGGTTAAAATGGCAAGCGGAAAGCAAATTTCATTTTTAGAACTATTAAAAGATTCCGTACAAATTGTAATTCCAATCATTCAACGCGATTACGCGCAAGGACGTATAGACACAATAGGACAATCCCTCTATCAAGAGGTAAGGGAAAACTTCATTGACCAGTTAAAAAAGGCTCTTGAAAATGATAAACCTCTTGTACTTGACTACATATACGGGTCACTGGAAAATGGCTTTTTTTATCCTGTAGATGGGCAACAAAGACTTACAACCTTGTTCTTGTTGCACTGGTATGTAGGCATCAAGGAAAAGAGTTTGGATACGCCATGCGAAGACACGTCGTATAGAGAAATGCTTAAGAAATTTTCTTATGCTACGCGAGACACCGCCCAAGAATTTTGTTTAGCACTTTGCGACATGGACTTTGATTTTTCAAATATAGAAGATCTTTCGAAAGCGATTCAAAATGCGACTTCTTATTTTCACGCTTATGACCAAGACCCAACCGTTCAGTCTATGCTGGTTATGCTCGATAAAATTCATCTAGAATTTAAAGATACTGAACACGCATTGTGGAGTCGTCTAAATAATATTACCTTCTGGTGTTTGTACCTCGAAAAATTCGGCTTAACCGATGATTTGTTTGTAAAGATGAACGCCAGGGGAAAGAGGCTATCTAGGTTTGACCTGTTTAAAGCTGAATTAGAATCGGCTTTAGACAAAAGACTTAAACACGAATCGGAAAATATTAAGTTGGAAAGCGCAATAAAAAGATGGCAAACCAATATTGATAATGCATATCTCGACTATTTTTGGCAGGAATATGGAAAAGATGGCGCAGAAAGAAACATGTTTAGGCTGTTAATGTTTATGATTAAATGCACAAACTCTGTTTGCGGCTCTCAAGAATATGACGAAAGATGGGAAAGACAAGACTTGACCGCTTCCTACAAAAAAGAAGTTGAAATGTTGGCTGCCGATGAAAGTTTACTAGAGATTCTTTGCGCCGCGTTGGATACATTCCCTACATGGAAAGACAAAGATTGTTTGGTAGAAAGTTTGTTGCCTAAAAACTTTGACGATATCAAAGAGTTTTACCATTATCAAAGGGTAATTTTATTTGGAATTATCTACTGGTATGCGCTTAACGGTGTGCAAAAAGATAAAGAATTCAATCAATTCTACAGGGTTTTAAAAAATCTAATTTATGCAAATCGTGAGTACAACAACAAGACAAGGCAATTCAATTCGAGTATCGACGGGAAACGGATCCATTCAAGCTTATCTCTCGTTAAAAAACTAATTGATGGATATTGCGCATCTTCCGGAATAGATTTTTACGAGTATATTAAGGGTACAACCGATAATAGTTTACAATATGAACGAGAAAAATTGCACTATCACGATCTAGCTGAGATAGAAAAACTAGAACAAAGTACTGTATTAAATCGTTCTATTCATAATTTTTTCCTAAACGGGAAAATATTTATCAAAGCCGAGGAATTAAATAGTATCCTGCAAGATAAAACAGCAATCAATTTGTGTTTAAGAATAATTTTAAGTTATGCCGGTGAGCAGTATGGTTCCTTCAACAACCTCGTTTTTGATGGAACTAATATGCAGTCGGGGAAAAGACAACTGTATTACAATTCGGAAGTCGACAAAGCAACGGCGTACTGCCATAAATATTTTCTTAAAGAAGCAGAGAATGGATTTGGCGATAAAGTATTTACTGCTGACAACAGAGGTTCTTTGGCAGATTTATCCATTGCGGCTCAGAAGTTTGCCAATGAGTTTTATGCCAAGTATTACATTAGCAACAACGCTCAACTTGACATTAATGAAGTGCTACAAACAATTCTTAATGAACGCCTGATTCATGAGGATTTTTCCAATTCAAAGAATATACTTTGGTATATAGTAAAGTATACTGAATTTTTCTATGATTTGGACTCTACAACGTTTTTGGTTTTAAGACGTAAAAGATATGGATATGCTAGCGATGACGATAACGTGTACGATATTAGATGCACCGATCAGAATTTTAATATATACAATATGCACTATCAGCCATTTTATTTGGCACTTTGTAATTATCTTAGTAAACACAATTCCAAAATCACAGTAGATGAAAAAAATCTAAAAATCAGTGGTAATCAAATTGAATTTGCACATCCGTGTAAATTATCCAACGACTGGGTAGTAAAAATCGAGCATGATGGAGATTGGAAAATTATTTTTAACGGGAACTTGCCTAAAGATGCCATATTGAGCAAATATTCGATTGATACCACTGCAACCGAATATGTGTTGAAAAACAACAAGTCCGACTGTATAGAGCATTTGGGCAAATTTATAATAGAATGTAACCCCGTTTCAACGAATAATAATTGACAATTATGTGTTCTTATGGAGTTAATATCTTTCCGCCACAATAAAACTGTACGAACCCACTGACAAGTGAGTTCGTACTTTTTATTAGAATACGAGGTTTTCGCAGAGTTTACAAAGTTTGTCAATAGGGAGGGAAAGCCGCGTGGTCGGTATTTTTTTGTTACAGAGTTCGGCCGCCGCCGACGGTGGAGACGGCGTCCCAGGTGAGAGGTCCTACTATACCGTCGGCCGCGAGGTTGTTTTCCTGCTGAAAGGCTACAACCGCCTGTCTTGTCGCGTTGCCGAATATGCTGTCTATTGAACCCAGTGGGTACAGTTTGGAGGTCAGTTTTTGTTGCAAATAGCGCACGTATACTCCTCTATCCCCTTGCCGAACTGTTGGACGAGGTGGCAGCACGAGCAACGTTTGCCAAGTTCTAGGACCCACAATGCCGTCCGCGGTCAAGCCGTTCGCCGTTTGGAAAGCTGTAACCGCATTTAAGGTGTTAGGACCAAAGCTGCCGTCCACCACAATGTTGTAGCCGTTTTGTGTCAGCATGTATTGCAACAAGTAAACGAAGTTGCCGTTTGAGCCGTTTCTTAGAGTCGGGTAATTGCCCGTGTTGTTCCTTGGAACGTAGCTTTGCCCAAGATACAGGCACACGCCGCGGCAGGTTTCCTCGGCAACTTCCGTTTGAAAATCGGGGTCAAGCATAAGCTTTGCTTCGTTGAAATTGGTCATGTAACCCGGTTCAAGCAGCGCAGAAACGCAGTTTACGCTTTGAAGTACGCCCACGTCGGTAAGCGACGACACGCCTCTTCCCTGTTGATTGGTGCCTTGAAGCAGCTGTTCGTAAACGTCTTCTGCAAGCGCGCGAGATTGCTGCGGGCGAACATTTCGTTGCGAGTAAAAGGTGGATATGCCTTGCGCAGAATTAAAAGTCGTACCGCTACCGAATGCGTTGTAGCCGAACGTCACAAGCAGCGTTAGGTTTTGTCTGTTTATACGCGCAACTCTTGTAGAAACAGACGTGTCGGTCAACTCGGGCTTGACGTCGTAAACGGCGAAGTTGTTTCTTAGACACGCTTCCAAAAACTTAATTTTGGTGGGGCGGTTGAACTGATTTTCGTAAAAGGGTACGTTCAAGTAGGGCATAACGGGAGTGCGTTTGCCTGCCGTAAAGGGATTTTGTCCGTGCTCGTCATTTGCGCCGATGTAGTAGGTTGCCAAAGCTGTTCTCCTTCAATGTTTTCTCAACAGTTTATGACCGCCGTTAGCTTTATGTTACAGAATTTGCGTGAAGCTCGAACATTTCACACAAAAAAGGCTTCACATCGCGCGCAGTCACATAAGCTATAGCAGTAAATTGGTGAGGCGCGCTCGTTGCAGAAAATTTTGTGTGAAACGAACTCGCCTCTTGTATTTAATATTAAATTTAGATTAACAAATAAGTTAAATTTGACAAAATGGCGTTGTCGTCGTATTATTTAGAGTAATGAAGAGTAAAAAAGACATTTACATACTGGGTATTGAAAGCTCCTGCGACGAAACTGCCGCGTCCGTGGTCAAAAACGGTCGGGAAATCGTTTCGGACGTGGTGCTGTCGCAAATTGACATTCACCGCCTGTACGGAGGAGTAGTGCCGGAAATTGCCAGCCGTAATCACGTTGAGGTGGTGGACATGGTGGTGGAAAAAGCGCTTTCTGACGCCAACATGACATTAACCGACATTGACGCAGTTGCCGTAACCTACGGAGCAGGACTTGTCGGAGCGTTGCTTGTAGGAGTGTCGTACGCCAAGGGCTTGTGTCAGGCAAGCGGCTTGCCCTTGATTGCCGTAAACCACATTGAAGGGCACATTTGCGCAAACTATCTTACATACCCCGACCTCAATCCGCCCTACGTTTGCTTACTGACAAGCGGCGGACACACGGCGATAGTAAACGTGTTGGATTACGACCGCTATGACGTCATTTGTTCTACGGTGGACGACGCGGTGGGCGAGGCGTTCGACAAGGTGGCGCGCGTACTGGGATTGCCCTACCCCGGCGGTCCGCGAATCGACAGGCTTGCTCAAGAAGGTCAGCCAATTTACGGGTTCCATTCGGTGGTGACATCTAACGGCAACTTTAGCTACAGCGGACTTAAGACGGCAGTAATCAATTTGCTGCACAACGCCGAGCAAAAGGGCGAACAGCTCAGCAAGGCGGACGTTGCCGCAAGCTTCACTCATGCTGCCATTGACGGTTTGATTTCGAGACTTAGCGACGTTGTCAAAGAAACGGGCGCGACAACCGTTGCCGTAGCAGGCGGAGTGGGCGCAAACAGTTACTTGCGTGAACAACTTACGCGCTTTAACGCTCAAGGTAAGCGTGTTTGCCTGCCTAAGTTGTCACTTTGCGGTGATAACGCCGCAATGATAGCTTCGCGCGGCTACTACATGTATCTCAAAAACGAATTTGCAAATTTGTCTCTCAATGCTTGTCCCACGTTGAGACTTAGAGGCGACAAACCCAAGAGATAAACAAATCGAAGTTATAAAAAAGAACGAAACAAACAAGTATTTTTATAACAATACTTGCCTCACCGACGAGGCGTGAAGGAGGCGCTATGAAAAAGAAAAAAGGCACTCTCGTGCGTTACACTCCCGACATAAACGAAGGCTTGTCGGAGTTGGACGTACAACTGAGAAAGGACGCAAAGCTCATCAACCGCACGCGTAAGGTGGTGGGCAAAAGCTACTTGCAGATTTTTGCATCCAACATTTTCACCTTCTTCAATTTACTTGGATTTATCATATTTTTGCTTATGCTGTTGGTGAAGCAACCCGCCAACATGATGTTTATCGTCATTATCGCGGCGAACACAATCATAGGCATTTTCCAAGAAATTCGCAGCAAGCTCGCGGTGGAAAAGCTGTCAATCGTTTCCGAGCCGACGGCTGAAGTAATCCGTAGCGGCAAGCAGCAGACGATTGCTACCCGCGACATCGTCGTGGACGACATAGTGTTGTACTCGGCGGGCAAGCAAATCAGCTGCGACAGCGAATTGATACTTGGCGAGGTGGAAGTCAACGAAAGTATGTTGACGGGCGAGAGCGACCCGGTAAAGAAAAAGCGCGGCGATATATTGTACAGCGGCAGTTTTGTCATTTCCGGCAGCTGCACGGCGCGATGCGACAAGGTGGGCAAGGACAACTACGTTGAACAGCTCTCTGCTCGCGTCAAAAAGGCAAAGATGCCCGATTCGGAACTGATGAAGGGTATCAGACGGATAATCAAGTTTATTTCGATAATTATCTTCCCGCTGGGTATTGCCACTTTCTTTTTGAACGATAAAGTTTTGGGGCTTATCGGTAGCGGAGACAATATTTGGGCAGGTTACTTCGGCAACGCCATGGCAACCGTTAAGGGTCAGCAAGTGAGTATCGTCGAATGGATCAACGAAGCAATTGTAAAAATGAGCGGCAGTATGCTGGGAATGGTGCCGAGTGGAATGGTGCTGCTGACAAGCGTTGCTTTGGCAGTTGCGGCGTTGAAGCTTGCGCGTAAAAAGGTTCTTGTTCGCGAGCTGCCTTGTATCGAAATGCTCGCCCGCGTGGACACGTTGTGTTTGGACAAGACGGGAACTATCACCGACGGCAGCATGACGGTGGAGCAAATCATTCCTCTTGACGGCAGTGAAGTAAGCGACGTAGAAAAACTGCTTGCAAGCGTAGTTGCCGCAACGGGTGACGACAACATGACGGCGCAAGCGCTCAAAAAGCATCTTGAAGGCGTAGACATTTACGAAAGCAGCGCGGCTATTCCATTCTCGTCGGCGCGTAAGTTCAGCGCGGCAACGCTCGTAGGCAATGGCACGGTAGCTTTGGGCGCGTCGGAATTTATGTTCAAGAAGGTCACCAAGGAATTTACCAAAAAATGCGACGAGCTACTCAAACAGGGTCTGCGCGTGCTTGCGGTTGGCAAAACGAAAAAACCAATTAACGGTGACGAAATTGAAGGCTTAGAGCCAATAGCTATCGTAGTGTTGCAAGATACAATACGCGAGGACGCTCCGGAAATCATCAAGTGGTTCCGTGACAATGACGTTGCGGTCAAGGTAATAAGTGGCGACAATCCCCTGTCCGTGTCGGTAATTGCGCAAAAAGTGGGAGTCAAAGACGCCGACAAATACGTATCTCTTGACGGCATGAGCGACGAAGAGGTTGCTGAAGCAGCCAACAAGTACACGGTGTTTGGCAGAGTTACCCCCGAGCAAAAGGCAATACTCGTGCGCTCGATGAAAAAGGCGGGCAGAACTGTTGCTATGACGGGCGACGGCGTGAACGACATTCTCGCCATGAGAGAAAGCGACTGCGCAATCTCCGTCGGTTGCGGTACTGACGCGGCGAAAACTGTTGCTAACCTCGTGCTTATGGACAACAAATTTAGTTCTATGCCCAAGGTCGTTGCAGAAGGCAGACAGGTTGTCAACAACATTCAAAACAGCTCGTCACTGTTTTTGATGAAAACGTCAATGGTAGTTTTGACTACTATACTGTGCTTGCTTTTGCGTAAAAATTATCCCTTTGAACCGCAACATATGTACGCGTTGGAGTTTTTCGTGATAGGAATAGCATCTTTCTTGCTCGCATTGAAGCCCAACCGCGCGCTGATTACAGGCAAATTTATCTCAAACACTCTAAAAAGCACTTTGCCGAGCGGTTTGGCAATGTTTGTGTCCGTCGCTATGACCTATGCGTTTGCAGGCGTTTTGAACCTAACCCCCGACCAAGTCAGCTCCGTTGCAATGTTCTCAATGACGGCGACGGGCGTGATTGCTCTTTGGATTTTGCTTTACCCCTACGGCTGGTTTAATATCGGCGTTGGGGCGCTCGGAACTGTCGGTACGGTTGGTTGCTTCCTCGTGTTCCCGTGGGCGCTCGGGCTCGTTTCAAAGTGGTTCGGTGACGGTGACCCCTCGCCAATGTTTGTCGATATCATCAGTGGCAACAACGGTTATTCGATAATGTTTATCGTGTTTAACGTGCTTGTCATGGGAGCAATTATCGTAGGACTCAAGTTCTTAGTCAAGTTTGTAGACAAACGCATGGCAATCAAGGCAGAAATCAACGGATTTGTTGACAACGTCGGCGACAGTGAGATTTTTGTTGAAGAAACAACCGACAATGCAACTACGCAAGAAAAAACGCGTAAAACCAAAGAAAAAACTAAAAAATAGGAGTTTTAACTATGCAAAAAGAATTGGATTTTTACTTGCAGCACCGCAAAAAGCTAATAGCAATGCATTACGTCAATTTTGTAATCGGCTGGGATATGCAAACTGACGCCGCCGAAAACAGTATTTTGGCAAACAGCGAGCAGGCAGCGGTAATTTCCGAGATGAGTTACAATCTTACAACCGACCCCGAATACGAAAGAAGCGTTGGCGTACTGTTCAAACATCGCGATGAATTGGACGAGGTTTTGCGTCACGAAATCGAGGTGGTGTACAAGGACATTCAGGACACCAAGAAAATACCCCTTGACGAATACATGGCGTACAGCGAGTTGACGTCGCAAGCCTATCCCATTTACGTTCGCGCAAAGAACGAGAACAATTTTGAACTGTTCCGCCCCTACCTTGAGAAGATTGTGGAGTTTTGCCGCAAGCAGACGGTGTGGCTTCAAACAAGCAAAGTAAAGGGCTACGACGTGTTGCTTGACATGTACGAACCGCATTACAACCAAAAGAAGTACGATCAATTCTTCAAGGTGTTGAGGAAGAAACTCGTACCCTTTGTCAAGAGAAAGACTAAAAAGCCCGTCAAGGTTCCCAAGTGGGCTACGCAAACGTTCGAAAAGGAAAAGCAACGCGAGTTTTGCGAGTATATTCGCGACGTTATGTGCTTTGACAAGAGTCGTGGCATAATGAAAGAAAGCGAGCACCCCTTTACAAGCGGCTTTGGCACCGACGACGTGCGTATTACCACGCATTACTACGAGGATCACTTGGAGTACGCAATTTTCTCGGCAATTCACGAGGGCGGTCACGCCACCTACGAGCAACAGTGCGACAAGTCACTAAACGGCACTTTCAGCGGCGGCGGAGCAAGCCTGGGACTGCATGAAAGTCAATCGCGTTTCTACGAAAATATAATCGGTCGTAGCCGCGCGTTTTGGGAGGTTCATTATCCTAAGCTTCAGGAGATATTTGCGCCCAAGCTCAACAAGGTGAGTTTGGATCAATTCGTCAAGTACATCAACAGAGCGGAAGCAAGTTTTGTGCGTACCGAGGCGGATGAGCTTACCTACCCCTTGCACATAATGCTGCGCTACGAAATCGAGCAAAAGGTTATCGCAGGCGAGCTGGAAGTTAAAGATTTACCCAAGTACTGGAATGAGAAGTTTACCGAATACTTCGGAATCACTCCGCCTACGGACACGCTTGGAGTTTTGCAGGACGTTCACTGGGCGTACGGCAATTTCGGTTACTTCCCAACTTACGCTCTCGGCAGCGCAATTGCGGCGCAGCTTTACCACCACATGAACAAGGATTTCGACGTAGAGGAAAGCTTGAAGGAGGGCACAACCAAGAAAATCAACGAGTGGCTAAGAGAGCGCGTTCACAAGTACGGCGCAAGTAAGTACCCCGACGAGATTCTGCGCCTTGCTACCGGTGAGGACTTCAACCCCAACTACTACGTGGATTATCTTATCAAGAAATACTCAAAGAAATAACATTAAACACGCTAAGAACATAATTTCAATTAAAATTTAAACAAGGACGGATAAATTCTGTCCTTGTTTTTATTTAAATATTTTCAAAAATTTGGTTTTGTGCTAAAATGTTTCGTATGAAGTTACTAATTCCAACCGCCACGGGCATAGAGGCGGTTGTAAAACGGCAACTGAATACTCTGGGCTATCCCGATACGCGGGCAATTAACGGTCGGGTAGAGGTTGAAGGCTGCGATTGGCATGACGTTGCGCGGCTCAACGTGTTTCTACGGAGCGGCGAGCGAGTGCTCATTCAGCTTGCCAAATTTCCCGCAAACGATTTCGACGGGCTTTACGACGGAATTTCACAAATTCACTGGGGCGATATTGTGAGCAAGGACGGCTGCGTTACCGTCATTACAAAAGCAGTCAACAGCAAGCTGTTTGCGCATCACTCGATACAGGCGGTAGGTAAAAAGGCGATAGTTTCCGTTTTGCAGCGTAAATACGGCGAACTACTCGAAAACGGTGAGGAATACCGCGTAGAGTTAGATATAACTGATGATATATGCTCTGTCAACCTTGACACGACGGGCGTGGGATTGCACAAGCGCGGCTACCGCACGAAACCCTACGACGCGCCATTGAAAGAAACAACTGCGGCGGCGCTCATTGACCTGTCCGTGTGGAATCCCGACAAGGTTTTCACCGATTTGTTTTGCGGTAGCGGCACTTTGCCCATTGAGGCGTGCATGAAGGCGTTGAAGATTGCTCCGGGCTTGAACAGAAACTTCGCATTTCAGGATTGGGGTTGTGTAGACGCTGATGCCTACGTTCAAGCAGTAGAGGAAGCCCGCGACGTCAGGGTGGAACGAAACCTTCAGATAATTGGCGGCGACGTTTCGGAAAAAGCTATCGAAATCGCGCAGTTTCACGCAAAGCAGGCGGGCGTAGACAAGTATATCAAGTTCAATCTGCGTGACGCAAGAGAGTTCGTAACGAAATCGAGCTACGGCGTGAATATCAGCAATCCGCCCTACGGTGAGAGGTTGGGTGACATAGAACAGGCACGACAGTTGGCGCGAGATATGGGTAAGCTGTACCGTACGCTCGACAAATGGAATTTCTATTTCCTTTCCCCCGTGGAAACCTTTGAGCGAGATTTCGGTCGCCGCGCCGACAAAAAGCGGTATATTTATAACGCGGGCATTAAATGCAGTTATTACGCCTTCAATGGACCCAAGCCGTCCAGAGATTAAAACAAAAAGATTTAGTACTTGATTTTTGCTGATATTGAGTAACGAATGAGGTAAGCATGTTATTTGCAGAACCAATCGAATTTTTAGATATTTTGCCTTGGTTAGTTGTCGCCGTTGCGGTGGGAGTGCTCGCATTCCTGCTTGGCAAATGCATTAAGATGTACCGCACGTTGAAGCGTAACAAGTTGAGCGCGAACAACAAGAGCGATGAGCAACAAAGTCCGCTGCTTGCGATACGCGGCGAATATTTCGTTTTAAGTAGAGACGTGGAGTATAAGGTTGGAGAAGAGGGTCAACTCAAGGCGGGCAAATACTTGCTTAGAGGCGACGGCTACGACAAGTTTCAATTTTTGCTAAACGGTGAGGAACAGGATTTCCACACCGACGAAACGTTGCAACTTACCGACGGCGATTGGATTGCCGCATTGAGCTGCAACGTGTTGATTAAACCCTGCCGAGACGACACGCAAGAAAATACATCGGCTAATAATGGTTTGGTTGATTGAGGAACAAAAACATGGAAAGAAGCTACAACGGATGGGATGAATTGTTCAAGAAAGAATTTTCAAAGCCGTATTTTGTACAGTTAAAGATCTTTCTGATGCAGGAATATGCCACAAAGCGCATTTACCCACCGAAAAAACTTATGCTAAATGCTTTCGACAACACGGCATACGACGACGTAAACGTGGTAATACTTGGACAGGACCCTTACTACAATCCCCATCAAGCAATGGGAATGAGCTTTTCCGTGCCGCAGGGCGTCGCTACGCCAAAGAGCCTCATTAACATTTTCGAGGAAATAAAAAACGACACGGGAGCGCCCACAGCAATCGTAGGAGGCGACCTCACTCCTTGGGCTAAGCAGGGCGTACTGCTCATGAACACCGTGTTGACGGTAGAAGAGGGTAAACCTAATTCTCACCAAGGCAAGGGTTGGGAAATCTTTACCGACGCGGTGATAAAATACCTCAACGAGCGTCAGCGCGGAATGGTGTTTTTGCTGTGGGGAAGAAACGCCTACGCGAAAAAGGAGTTAATCACAAATCCTCAGCATTTGGTCCTGACGGCAGCGCACCCAAGTCCTCTGTCGGCGTACAACGGATTTTTTGGCTGTAGACACTTCACAAAGGCTAACGAATTTTTGAGTAAGCAGGGTAAAACCATAAGGTGGTAAATGAGTAAAGCGTTAATGACAATTCACGGATTCTTGACGGTTGTCGAAGATTTCGGCAGACTGTATGACTATCTCGACGACTATGACGAGGTTGTCAAGGTGGAAATCCCCGGACACAACGGCGAAGTGGATTTCGACAAGTTTACCGTGGAAAGTACTCAAGAGGCTGTATTTTCCGCGTACGACAATCTGCGTTCTAAGTACGACGAGGTGGACGTGGTGGGTTTTTCCATGGGTGGGGCGCTTGCAACTTGGCTATCAGCCGAGCGCGACGTTCACAAAGCGGTGTTGATTGCGCCCGCAAATAAATTTATCAACGTTATGATGCCGTACGAGGCGGCAAAGTTCTACGGCGGAGTTCGCTTGCAGGCATTTCAAGAGGCGGAAGGCGGTTTGAAAGAAAAACACGCGAAAGTCAAGGAGGCTTTTCAACCGTACGGTGAAAATATCTCAACGGCGAACAAAATTGCAACGGAACGCACTTTTAAGTACCTCAATCCGAGTACCTTTGGCGTTTTTCGCAAGTTAATGACGCTTTCTAACAAGGCTGTTGAGGAACATTCACCCGTAATGACGCCAACCTTTATTTTGTGGGGCAAGCTGGACGAGCTTGTGCCGTACAGGTCAATAAAATTCCTGCTAAAGCATTTCAAAAACGCCGAGTGCAACGTTTACCACGATGTCGGACACTCCATGCTGTACACCAACCGCGACAACGTGTTGATTGCGGACATTATGAAATTTCTAACCGACGGCAAATTCGACAAGGAAGTGCCGTATCGCGAACCAATCGCAGACTAACAATTGAAGCAACACCAAAATGAACGAGAAACTACCGTATTTGCGGCGGTTTCTTTATTTTTGGCGTTACTTTACAAAAACACTTGCAAATTACCAATATTTACTATATAATATACCTTGCCCTAATAGGGACACCTTGCTGCGAGGTCAATCTCGCGGCCATTAAGACCACAAGGAGGTAAATCACTATGAACAGTTACGAATTGTTGTATATCCTCAACAACGAATTGGCAGACGAAGCTAAAGATGCTTTGATCGAAAAGCTCAATGCGGTTGTTACGGGTAACGGCGGCACGGTAGACAGCGTAGACAAATGGGGAACAAGACGTTTGGCTTACCCCATCAACTACAAAAACGAAGGTTACTACGTTCTTGTAAACTTCACCGCGCCTGCAACTCTTCCTGACGAATTGGAACGCGTAATGCGCATCAACGACGCAGTTGTCCGTTTCATGATTGTCAAGAGATAAACTAAGGAGAAATTATGAACAAAGTATTTTTGATTGGTAGACTAACACAAGACCCTCAGGCATCAACGCTCGATTCCGGTCACTCCTATTGCCGTTTCTCCATTGCCGTTAACCGCAGTTACTCTCGCGACGGAGAAAACAGAGCAGATTTCATCAACATCATCACTTGGGACGCGCTTGCGCAAAACTGCGTTAAGTATCTTGTAAAGGGTAGTCAAGTTGCAGTTACCGGTAGCATTCAAACGGGTAGCTACGAGCGCGACGGTGTAAAACGTCAAACGTTTGATATTCGCGCAGACCAAGTAGAATTCCTGTCTCGCGCAAACGGCGGCGCTCAACAAGGCGCACAAGGCGGACGCGACCAAGCAATGGACGAACTCAAGGAAGTCGATGACGACGATATGCCTTTCTAATTTAAGGAGATAAGAAAATGGAAAATAAAGAAGTAAAAAGACCCATGAGAAGCGCTTCTCGTCGCAAGGTTTGCAACTTTTGCGTAGAAAAGTCCGAGTACATTGACTACAAAGACATCAGCAAGCTTCGCAAGTACATGGCAGAAAGCGGCAAAATTCTTCCCCGCCGTATGACGGGAGTTTGCGCTCGTCACCAAAGAGAACTTGCAGTAGCAATCAAGCGCGCTCGTCAAATGGCTCTCATTCCCTACGTTGCAGACTAATTAGCAACATAACAAGAAATCACAAAATCCCACTTTTGGACAAAGTGGGATTTTTCTTGTTGTTGCCTTTTATTGTAGTGTATGTTATAATTATTTAACAAAGTTATGGAGTTGAAGAGTAATGTATTTTTGCGAAAAATGTAATGCTATTATGCAAGATACGACGTGTACCGCCTGCGGAAAAAGGAGATTGCGCGAAGTTCAACCTGATGACTTTTGTCACTACATTTCATTGCCAGCGTATGTCGCGCGCATGTTTGAAGAAACGTTAAAGGACGAGGGTGTGCCCGTGGCATTGTTGGGTATGGGAGGATTTCTTACAAGCGCTAAAACATCTGCCAGATACAAGATTTATGTGCCGTACAAATATTTCGACAAAGCGCGCGAAGTTTACGAAGCGGTGTACAAAACATTGGACAGTAAAGAATGATGGACGTTAAACAATTACTACGGGAAATGGGTTTTCGGTTCAACAAGCAGTTCGGACAGAATTTTTTGACGGACGAAAACCTGTTGAATAATATTTGCAGTGACGCGGAAGTGGACGGCGGAACAGTTCTTGAAATTGGCGCGGGCGCGGGAACGCTTACGCGTGTGTTGAGTAAGCGCGCCGACAACGTAATCGCCTTTGAAATTGACCGTAATCTTGAAAAGGTGCTAAACGTTACCCTTGCCGATTGCAACAACGTCAAGGTCGTCATGGGCGACGTTATGCGTTACAAGATGCCCGAGTTGGAAGCGTTGTGCGGCGGTAATTATCGCGTGGTTGCAAACATTCCCTATTACCTCACTTCGCCCCTCATTATGCGATTTGTCGAGGAAGCGTCAAACGTAACCTCTCTCACTTTGACCATTCAAAAAGAAGTTGCCGAGCGACTTGCAGCGAAGCCCTCCACAAAAGACTACGGCGCGATAACGGTAGCGGTAAATGCCGTAGCAGACGTAGAGATTACTCGCGTTTTACCGCGCGACTTGTTCTATCCGCAGCCCAACGTGGACAGCGCGGTGGTGAGAATTGACTTTAAGCGTGACAAGTTTGACATTTTAAACGCTCAACTATTCCGTAAAACGGTGAAAGCGTCCTTTGCTATGCGCAGAAAAACGCTTGTAAATAATCTTGCCGTCGGTTTTGGAATAAGCAAGCAACAGGCGGAAGAAATACTGCTCGCTTGCAATCTGCCCGTCGGTTGCCGCGGCGAGGAACTAAGCGTGGAGCAGTTCGTCCAATTATATAATACGATTGAAAATTTAGGATTAAAATGATACTTGTATATTATGTGAACATTCGCTCCTAAAATTAATTCAATAAATAGAAAACCGTTAAATAAAATGATCAATTTCGACCTTACAAAAAAATACGCCCTGGCGGTGTCGGGCGGAGTGGACAGCATGGTGATGCTACACAAGATAGCGTCGCTTTCGCCACGCCCAAATTTCTTCGTCGTAACGGTCAATCACGGCATACGACAAGAGGCGGCAAGCGACTGTCAGTTTGTTGCCGACTACTGCAAGCAACTGGGGGTAGAGTGCAAAATTGTTGCGGTGGACGCGCCTGCTTACTGCAAGCAACACAAGGTGTCAACCGAAACTGGCGCGCGCATATTGCGTTACCAAGTTTTCGACAGTCTTGACTGTGATTACGTAGCGTTAGCCCACAACGCAAACGACAACGCGGAAACGGTACTGATGCACATTTTGCGAGGCAGCGGAGCAAGGGGCGCAAGCGGAATCAGAGAGCAGAACGGCAAATATCTGCGTCCGCTACTTGATATGACCCGTGAGCAAATAGAGCAGTACGCGAATGAACACAACGTACCGCACGTAGAGGACAGCACCAACGGCGACGTAAAATACACTCGCAACTTCATTCGTCACAAGGTTTTGCCGCAACTTACGGAGTTAAACCCCGCAGCTGTGCAAAATATTTTGCGTTTTGCCGATAACGTAGCGCAGGACGACGAATATCTTGACTTGCTTGCGGACGTTTCCACAGTTGTATTTGACGGTAACGGGGCGCGTATTCCCAAAGAGCTACTCAAGCAGCCTACGCCTATTGCTTACCGAATTATCTGTAAAGTATTCAACCGTCTTGGCGTGTTTTACGACGTCGAAAAGGTACATTTAGACTCTATAATTGAGCTTTCGGGCAACGTCGGCGGAAAAAGCGTCAATTTGCCATTCGGTTACGTAGCAATCAACGATTACGACTACGTAACTGTTTGCAAGGGCGAGATGGGTTGCAGTCAACAATTTGAAATACCGTTCAAGATTGGACAAACGGAAACCCCTCTCGGAGTGGTGGAAGTGTCGGAAGAGTATTTGCCTGACAGTTTGCGTATTGACGTAGACAAAATTCCGCAAACGGCAGTTTTTCGCACAAGGCAACAGGGCGACAGCTTCACAAAATTCGGCGGCGGAACAAAACCTCTCAAAAAATACCTTATAGACAAAAAAATCCCCGAACGCAACCGCGACAGCCTGCTACTCGTAGCCGACGGTAACGAGGTGTTGGTAATTTGCGGGGTGGAAATTTCCGACAAAGTTAAAATTGACAATAAAAGTAGAAAATATTATATTAAGTTAAATAAGAACGTTATTTGACAATCTATCAGTAAAAATCAATTAAAAAAAAACACCGTGTAAAGCGGTGTTTTTTGTTTGTTAAATTTTCGTCTAAAGAAACTATTGCGCTCCGAAAATGGACATAACGGCTTCCTTTATCGTTTCCCAAAGGTCAACAATATAGTTGAATGCGCCCGCTGCCCACAGGATTAGCACGATAAGTCCGCACAAAATTACTGCAATCAGCAAAAAGCAGAAATAACTTCTTGCGAAACTGCGTCTGTTGAAATTTTTGCCGCTGCACGCGAATATAATCAGGAACAGCCATCCTATTACGGGTATAGCGAAAAGAATCTGATAACCGAGATACCCCCAAGCGCTTATTGGTTTGTATCTTGGATCAAGACGATCGTATTCTTCTTGTATGCGTTTTTTCATAAAAAATCTCCTTGTAGAGTGTTGTGTAACAAATTATATTATAGTTTTGATAATTTTTCAACAATTTTTTCACAATTTACTAAAATAAACAGGAAATTTTGCATAAATAACTACAAAATCGTCACGATTTGCACTATTTGGGCGGCAAGTACATAAGATAAAAGTACTGCAGCAGGAGTTTTGGGTTGTTTCGTTACAGTGATTTGCTAAACGAAGTGCAAACTTTTTGTCAACACGGCATAGAAACGGGGGTAGTTGGAGAAAGCGAGCTAAAGCAGACGATACCCTACGTTTTCGTCGGTAAAAAGAACGGCAACTACATGATAGTTCAGGGCGCGATGCACGCCCGCGAACACCTGACTGCCCTCTTGGTGGTGTGTCTTGCCAAGCACCTTGTCAAAAATTCCCATTTGCCATTGGACGGCGGAATTTACTTTGTTCCCATGACCAATCCCGACGGCGTGCGGCTGTGTCAGGAGGGAGTGGGTTTTATTCGTGATAAGGAACGCAAGTCTAACCTGTTGACGATAAACAAAAGCAGTGATTTTTCCTTGTGGAAAGCCAACGCCGACGGAGTGGACATCAACGTCAACTTCGACGCGCGTTGGGGTGAGGGGGTGCAAAACGGCTACTTCAAGTCCTCGCAAAACTACGTGGGTAAAGCTCCCTTTTCCGCGGCGGAAAGTAGAGTGCTTGCCGAATTTACAGAGCGTATCAAGCCCCTCGTTACGTTGTCCTACCACTTGAAGGGAGAACAAATCTACTGGGAGTTCGGGCAACAGGGGCACCGCCGTTTCCGCGACAAGCGTTACGCAGACGCCATTGCCAAGTACACAGGCTACACACTCGTCGGCGGTGAAGGCAGCGTGGGCGGCTACAAGGACTGGTGCGTTCAAAAATTAAAAATTCCCGCCTACACGGTAGAGGTGGGTAACGACAGCTACCCTCACCCCTTCCCCTACGAGCAGTTTACCGCCATTTTGCAGCAAAACCTTGACCTGCCGCGCAAGCTCCTCAACACTGTGGCGCGCGACGTAAAGGGGCTGAAGGACTTGGGTATAGAGGACGTTTTTCAATAGGTAGCATAAATATAAATTGCCGTCGCTTTACTTTTCCACAATCTTCTCGAAAAAATGTTGACAAATTGTGGATAAGTGTTATACTGTGATTACCGTAGGTAACTATGTAACAAAGAGGCGACAAAAATGCAGTACTTTCAGTACGGTTCTCGTATTGTAGAAAACGAACGAATAATTGGATTGGAAAGTAAGGTAAGAAAAGTTGGCAATATGCTACACGCTGTTGTCGAGTTTTTTGTTGCTGTAATTTTGTTTACCGCGCTGAACACCATTTTGCACAATTTGGCGCACGAGACGGGATTGTTCTCATTCAGTACCTACCGCATTTTGCTCGAGGGCGCTAATATCGTTGCAAGCAACGACACTCTCACCTTCATTTCCTACCTCTACGACCACATGTACTGTATTGTGTTTGCGCTAACCTTTGGTTGCGTTTGCGCCGTGGTGTACATGATTAGCGTTTACTACAGCGATGAGGCGGAAAGAGTACACAGCACATCCAATTACGTGCGTAATGACTTCAGTCAAAGCGCAGTTGACGCTCACGACGTTCCTTCCTACAGACACAAGATCTGTTTTTTGGCATAAAAACTAAATATTGACCGCAGCCTAACAAGTTTGGGCTATTTTGTCAACTTTTAACGTTTTACCCCGCAAGGGGGATTTTGGCGACGTTTGTTGGCGACAGTTGGGCTTCGGTCGGAGTAATTAAATCCGTTTTTTGCTCACACTAATTCAAAGGGTGACTTGGCGGATTTTTTTGATGTAATTTTACCTAAGTCAAGGAGATAGTATGCTCGGTATTTATTATTTGATAGGGGCGCTGGCGGCAGCGGCAGTGATTACGGCAGGATTGCTGTTACACTTCAAGGCGCCGACAAAAATAAATATTTTCTTCAAAACCGTGTCACTGATTTTGGCTACGGCGCTGTTCTTCCGCTACATGACGGCGCAGGACAACATTGTTAACGTCGAAAATTTGCAGCTTGGCAACGGTTTCAACTCTAAGGGTATCATCGTCGTCGCTCTTCTGCAGGTGTGGTTTGCCTACGCTGTCGAAATGCTGGTAATTCTCGCGCCATTCTTCAAGGTACGCACCGTACCGGCAGCGGTAAGCTACTTGGCGACTTCGATATTCGCCTTCAACTTCATAATGATGGGCAGCCACCTCTTGGCAATCACCGGGGCAGAAGCTTTTGAACGTTTCAACGTCAGAGCAATGCTGGTTGCCGTAGAAACGGGTTTGGGCATAGGCTACTGTGTAGTACACACCGTTCACAACATCAAAGATATTCGCTTGCGCGGTAATGAATGGGTGTGGTTTGCATTTGCTTGCGTGGGCATCATTTTGGCGGCCTTCCCGTGCTATGCGCCTAACGTAGTGCTCAACAAATTGCAAATCACCTACAACCCCGATGATCTCAATCTGTATCACAGGTTGTACATTTACCCGGCGGCTATCATTCCCATTGTGTTGTACGTCATATTGAAGGACAAGCCAATGGACACCAAACGTTTCGTAGTCATGCTGTACGCTTGGCTTGCGCTACTAAACTATTCCTATAATCACAGAATACCTAATTTCACAGAGGCAAACTTTGGTTGGGTGACGAACTTGCCGTTGCACCTATGCAACACCGCGCTGTACATCACGCCCATTTGCTTGACGTTCAAGTTTAAGAGATTTTTCTACTTCACCTATTTCATAAACGTCTTGGGGGCGTTTCTGGCGCTGATGATGCCTAACTATTCCGATACCGCGTCAATTATCTCGCCGTCGGTGGTGCTGTTCTTCATGTATCACTATCAAGCGTTCTTCATGCCGCTGCTTGTGGTGGGCTTGGGAATTTTCCGCCGTCCGCGCTGGAAGGAGTTTGGTTACAGTATGATAGGCTTTGCTGCCTACTTCCTACTGGTGCTCGTCACCAACGCTTGGTTTAGCAACTACAACCCCGGCGTTGACTACTTCTTCATCAATAGCGACTTCGTTGCCGACAAGCTGGGCAACTGGGCGCTAAATCTCAGAAACGTCACTTTGGAATTTGACATACACGGATTGCACTTCAAGTTCTACCCGGTGTATCAAGCAATTTATCTTGGTGTGTACTACGTAATGTCGCTGGGCGTTTGGTTCCTCTACGAGCTGGGGTACAACGCAATTAGCGGGTGGCAAGATATTGGACAACGCAACAAAAAGATAAAGGTGGACAAGCTGGCACTGGAGGTCAAGCTTGCAGGCAGAAGCATAGAGGAGCCAATGAATATGGAAAACGAAAACAAACTGATTCTACATGACTTTACAAAACGCTACGGCAAGTCCAACGTATACGCCGTTAAAGACGCTAATCTTGTAGTTAGCGGCGGTGAAATCTACGGTTTCCTCGGACCTAACGGCGCGGGCAAGTCCACGATCATCAAGAGTATCGTCGGTATTCAGACAATTACGGACGGCGCGATTGAAGTTTGCGGCTACGACGTGGCAACCCAAAGCGTACAGGCGAAGAGGCAAATAGGCTTCGTGCCCGACCACTACGCGCTGTACGAAAGACTGACCGCGCGCGAATACATCAACTACATTGCCGACCTCTACGAAGTGAGCAAGGAAGACCGCGACGAGCGCATGGACAGAATGATTAAGCGTTTCGAACTGGAAAGCGCAATCGACAATCCTATCCGTACCTATTCTCACGGTATGAAGCAAAAGGTAACGATAATGGCTGCGCTCATTCACAATCCCAAGGTGTGGATTTTGGACGAGCCGCTGACGGGACTTGACCCCAACAGCATTTTCCAAGTAAAGGAGTGCATGAAGGAACACGCGGCGGCAGGCAACATCGTATTCTTCTCCAGTCACATCATCGACGTGGTGGAGCGTATCTGCGACAAGATTGCCATCATTCGCAAGGGTCAAATTCAGTGCGTACGCGACGTTCACGAAATGGAAAGAAACGGCGAGAGTCTTGAAAAGTTCTACATGGACATCGTCAACACCGTCGTAGAGCCTATTCGCGTAGACGAAGGCAAGAAAGAAGAACAATCCAATGAAAACAAGAGGCGCAAGGCATGATTAGAAACCTGAAAACACTCGTCATGATGCAGCTCAAGGACAAGATGGATTTGTCGTTTGTCAAGTCCAGACGCTCCTTGCTGTTCAAGATAGCCGCGATTATTGGACAAGTTGTGTTGTCGGGAGGAGCATTTTTCGCTTTTTTCTTCCTGGCGTCCATGTTCAAGCTGTTCAGCTTTTCCGGCGCGGTGCCCGCCTCACTGGTGACGGCAATATTTACGCTAATATTTGTGTTGGCGATTTTCACTTGCACGGTAGGTCTGACCAACACACTGTACATGACGTCAGACAACCGCGTGCTGTTGACCTTCCCCGTACAGCCCAACCTTGTGTTTTTGTCCAAGTTCGTACTGTACTTTATATTCGAACTGAAGAAGAACGCTTTGTTGCTGTTGCCCATGTACGTTGCCTACGGTATCGTGTGTCATGCAGTGTGGTACTTTTACCCGTGGCTCATTGTGTGCTACGTAATTGTGTCGCTACTGCCTGTGGCAATAGGCGCAGCGCTTTCTATTCCCGCGTTGTTTGTGTCCAACTTCGTGCATTACCGCAAGTGGCTGCAAGCAATTTTGGGAGTTATCGTTGCGGGGCTTGTCGCTTGGGGTATTTTTACCCTCATCGGACTCATGCCTGAAAACATCAACATAGCGGGACGTTGGGGAACGATATCTCTGACAATCCAAAATTGGTTGGACACCTTTGCAGGCTGGGTAGCTCCGCTTAATATAATCAATCTAATGATAATGGGCGGCACTGCGGAAATTCGCTCGCATCTGTTCACTATGAACACTGTGTGGGGACTGCTTATCACGCTGGGAACGATAGCGGTGTGCACGACGGCAACCTATCTCCTTGCCCGTCCGCTGTTCTTCAAGATGGCATCGCGCCAGTTCGAGTTTGAACAGTCCAAAAAGACAGTCCAAAGCAACAAAGTGCGTTCCAACAAGGTCGCGCCCTTTGTATACGAACTCAAGCGTAGTACTCGCAGCAGCAGATACGTTTTGCGGCTCGTAGTCAGTCTGTTGATATTGCCCATTGCGGTGTTTTTCCTCAACAAAACCTACGCCGCAATGAACACACGTCTGATCGGACAGTACATGACTTTGGCATTCAGCTTGCTTGTCAGCTTGTTGATAGTAACCAGCGACAACGTAAGGTACGCCTCGGTGTACAGTGTAGACGGCGCAGCGCGTCCTATTGCAAAGACGCAACCGGTCAATCCTCAGCTGTCTCTCGTGTCACGGCTTATTCCGCGCGCATTGGTAATAATCGTTTCTACGGTTGCGGCGGTGTGCTTTTGGCAAAGCGTTTCCGGGTTGACGGTTGTGGAAACGTTCATGTTGGGATTGGCTATCATATTTGTCGGCTTGGCGCATCTACTGTGGAGCGCCGAAATGGACATCATGCGCCCGCAACACGAGCAGTACGCAACCTTGGGCAACGTCATCGACAACCGCAACGAGCGCAACTCAACGATAATAGCGTTTGTCATTTCCGTCCTATTTGCGTTTTGGCTGTATTTCATCGCCGATGAAGGACGCGAATTGGCAACAATCAAAGTTGCAGTTTTGGCGTTTGTATTCTTGGCAGTGAGGACGTATTTGTATTTCGTTCGTATCCGCTTGTACTATGCGGAAAAGTAGAGGTAACGTATGAGAAAAGCTACGATAATCGTTATTGCGGCAATCTACGTCGCATCAATAGTGATAGTGGGCGTATTTGGACTCAAAGCGCTCATGTACAACGAATCTATATCCGTTAAAAACATCATTTTGCCCACGACAATTGAGGGCAAAGAGGTCAAACCTAACGCGGACGGTACTGGCTATACGGTGGTTATTGCCTTTAGGGAGGACTTGATTATTCCTATCGAGTTTGTTCCCGACCCTGTTGACGCTCCCGCTGCAATAGAAGTGACCATTACCTACCAGACGGGCACCGAGGAAAATCCCACCGCCGAATTGACCCACGACATTGGGTATTTCCTCACCTTCCGCAAAACGGGCAAGGTCACACTAACTTTCCACTCAACCGACCACAGAAAGTTTACCAAGACTCTAAGTATCACAGCTGTTTAGCAACAATTTGGCAATCAATCGGCATTTGGCCGTTTGTAAATATAAATAATTACAAACACTATCAATTATAAGGAGAATAAGATGAAAAAAGTTTTAGTGTTTGCGCTTGCATTAATGTTTGCGCTATCATTAGTGTTACTCGTGGCGTGCGATGTTACGGTAATAGACTTAAAAATCGAAGGCGCTCCCAGCGAAGTTGAAGTTGGTGACGCCATTGATTATTCAACGATAAACGTAGTGGCATCCCTTGAGGACGGCACTACAAAGACGCTTCCTTTGACGGACAAAAGTGTGAGATTCACTCCCATTGACACTTCCTCAAAGGGTGACAAGCCTCTCACTGCCCGTTACGGCGGCAAGTCTGCAACTGTAATCATTGCCGTAAAGCAAGGCGCGGTAGACGTGACGGACGTTACGGTTACTGAGGTTAACAACACAGTAGGCTACAATGCTTATCTTGCAGCAAGGGGAACTCAAACGGACAAAGAGACGGAATTTGTCACTACCAACGGAGTCTACAAGGTAGGCGCGACCAACGGTTACAAATGTGTACCGGTAGTTACAATCGTTGACGTAGAAACGGGCGATGAAGATATACCTCTGCCCGAAGCTCAAATTGTTACTACTTTTGAACTGTACACGGTGGAAGGCGCCAACAGCTTTACCAAGGTAGAAAATCCCTTAGCCACCTACTTGGAAAAGGTAGAAAACAACGTTTACTACTTCAACAGCAACGCGGTTAACTTGACCTTCAAGCTTGAAGTTAAATTTGTGTTGAGCGAGGGTATGAAGCCTATCGATCCGGAGATGAAAACAAGCTTCGATCAAATATTTACCGTTGTTGACGGCTACAACGTTTACGACGCGTGGGGACTGTCTGTATTGGACAATCTCAACATCCAATCTTGGTCGGAATCAGGACTCAAGGAACACAAATGCGATTGGGATGACGGCAAGGCTCTCAGTGAATTTACCGACGTTAGTCAAGTAATTCTTCACAACAACATCACCATTTCGGCTGACTATCTTCCCAGCAATTACTTCTGGCAGAAAGGTGAACCTGCAAAGGGAAACGGCATCAGCTACGACACTGCAAACGGCAACATTGCCAACGACCACAAGCTCAAAGGCTACTTAGCAGGTTCTCTCAAAGAAACAAATCTTGGCGAAGCTTGGGAAAACGGCTCCAACTCAATTCAACGCGGATTGTACGTATCCGACGGTATAGGTATTTCCGGTAACTACCTTACTATCGGCTACGATCCCAACTACAACACCGATGGTGAAAACGCTCTGTACATTGTGTACGACTACAGCAAGAAGGGAAAGACGGACTACCCCGAAGCTCACTGGTCAGTAATCAGATACGAGCAAGCAGACAGTACGTCCAACCGTAGCGCCACTATCGAAAACGTTTACTTCGTAGGCGAAACGAGCAAGACGGAAAATCTCTCTTTGCCCGCAGGTCTTATGATGATGTCAAGCGACCTTACAACAACCACTTTAACCAACACAATCGGAACGGACTGGTTTGCCAACGTCGTGTCGGATGCCGTTGACTACGGAACACTCAACATCATCGACAGCAAGCTTTACAACAGCTTCAGTTCAATGGTATTTAGCCGCAGAATGGTTGAGATCAACGTCACAAACAGCGAAATGAAGGCAGCAGGCGGTCCCTTGTTCATTATTCACACCCGTACGGGTAGCGCTGACGATAGTGTTACGAACACCGTATTGAACGTCAGCAGCACGGCTAAGTTGGAAAGCTGGCTTAGCGGTGGCGAAATGTGGTTTGAAATCAACGACTTAGAAGCGCCGATAATTAGACAGCTCGCGACCATTGCATCCATCTCAGACACCGTTAACGGCATTGACACTCACTACAGACGCGCAACGAGTGGCGCAGATTTCCAAATTAATATAATTGCCGTCGTTATTCCCGACCCCAGCAAAGTGTTCTCCAACCAAGACGCAATCAAGGGCACGATCAACGTTGGTGGCGAGTACCAATACGGTATGGAAGAAAGCCTTTACAGCGCAGTGATAAACCTCAGCGCAACAGCAGGTAATGCAATAAAAGCCGTTGACGATATGTTGAACGACGAAACCCTTCAAGGACAGTTTAACGACTATGCAGAAGCGCTTGGCGCGCTCAAAGCAGGCTTCGGTCAAATACAATCAGCTACGGCGCAGTTACCCTACGCTCCATTGGTGAAGTGCGGCAATGACTTTGCCTACGTGGGCGGAAGTATGGCTAATCCGCAATTCACAAGATTGACGCAAATCGTTGCCGGTCTTACAACGGAGCAAAAGGAGAATGACGAAACATCCTCTTTGTATGGCGGAGTAAAGTTCGTCATCACGGCGCTTGAACAAAAGATTGCTCAAGCTGAACAATATGGTATGACGGACGTCGCGGCAGCCCTCACGAAACACAAGACGGCTTTCGAACAAGTCAAGGCAGGTCTTGACCCCATTGCTACGTACAAGGTAGCTGACGAAACTTGGTCGGCCGGACAACTTGCTTGCTGGATTAACCCCGCTGCAATGGGCTCGGGCGCAACCGGCAACAAGCACTTCATGATCTTGATTGGCGAAGACAAAGTAGCTTAACCGCTCGCCGCATATTGGTAAAGAGAAAGGCTCCCCTTATACAAGGGAGCCTTTTTTGTGTTATCAAAGAATCGAGTAACAACATCCACAATAGTGTTGTCTATACAGGTTGTATTTTTGCGACAGGCGTATGCTCTCGTTGTAGCCGTTTTGCTTCTTGAAGTCGGCGGTAAGCCACTTTAACTCCGTTGTTTGCAACGTTAAACCGATTTCATTCAGCAATCGGCTGTTTTTGTAGGGTGACACGGTGAGAGTTGTGCCGAAGTAGTCGTAACCATTTTCAACGGCGTATTTTTGAGTGTCGGAAAGCCTCAAATTGAAGCACTGTTTGCAACGCGCGCCGCCCTCTTTTTCCTGCTCCAAGCCCTGTGCCACGTCGAAAAACCTCGCGCTGTCCTGTTGCTGTACTACGAGCTTCAACGGGCGAATTGCCGTCACCTCGTAGTCGCCGTTGTTGACAATTTCTACAAGCTTTTGTACTTCGCCGAGGCGTTTTTGCCATTCCTTTGGGTCAGTGATGTTGTCGTTTGCGTAGTACAACGTCACGTCAAAATGCGTTATTAGCCGCGTAAGGCAGTACGTAGCGCAAGGCGCGCAACACACATGCAACAGCAACCGCGGTGGGGCGCTCACGTCAATTTTCTCTTTTATTTTTTCCAGTTCTTTGTCGTAGTTGACGTTCATAATTCAATTATATATTATTTTTTTTATTATGCCAACAAAAATAAAGTCTCCATTGTGTAATAGAGACTTTTAGAAAATTTGATTTTTATTTACTTGCTTCTACCTTCGACGTGTTACTCTTTAATTCTGACTCTTAGCGGTATTCTCAATTTGTCGGCGAGCTTTTGACATTCCGCAATATCTTTCTCGCCGATGCTGTCTACAACGGAAAATACGACGTTTCCGCCACGCTGTTTGCACAGTGAGGCAAATTCCAGTAATGCCCCGTACGCCTTAGCGCCGAAAATACTCTTGCAGTGTTTTTGATATTTTTCAGCAGTACATTCGTTCAACGACACGTTGATTACGTCGCAACTTGTAACAATCAAGTCGGTAACGTCCTCGTTGTGTATGAGGTTTGCTTGCCCGTTGGTGTTTATGCGCGTAGTTTTGTCCACGCAATGAAGGTAGCTTGCCACCTCGTCCAAGGCTTCAAGATTGTAGGTTGGTTCGCCAAATCCGCAGAATACCACTTCACTGTCGTAGTCGTCAAGGTTTAGAGGCAGTTGTTCTATTACGTCCTCGGCTGTCGGCTCGCAGTCCAACCAAAGAGTAGTGTCCGCCATGCCTTGCCTACCTTGCCGTATGCAGAAGTCACAGTTGTTGCTGCAACGGTTGGTGAGGTTGATATAAATTTTGTTGCCAATAATGTAAACGTAGTTATTCATAGTGATAGTTAAAATCTAACTAATTAGATTTATGTTTATCTGTTCAAATACTTTTTAATTTTCGGGAACAGACTCAAGGTGTTTTCGTGGATTTGCGCCTCAACCTCGTGAACGTCCTTGCCGTAGTACTCAGCCATTTTGGCAACGATTATCGGTACGTTCAGCGGCGTATTCGTTCTTCCGCGCAGAGGCTCGGGAGACATGTAGGGGCTGTCCGTTTCGCTCAACACTCTGTCAAATGGTACTTGCTCGAACACGTCGTGCTTTTTAGCATTTTTGAAGGTGATTGCTCCGCCAAAAGCGAAGTAGTGTCCAACATTAGCCGCTTGCCTTGCAAATTCCGCGCTTCCGCTGTAGCAATGCCACAGCACGCCGTTGTTAAGATATTTCTTTTGCGCGCGCAAAATGTCCCAGGCGTCACCGTAGGCGTCTCGAATATGCAACGTCAACGGCAAGTGTAATTGGTCGGCAATTTCAATCTGCTCGGCGAATACGTCCCGTTGTGTTTGCCTGTCCGAAAGGTCGTAGAAGTAGTCCAAACCTATTTCACCGACTGCAACGACTTTTGGGTTAGTTGCCAATTGCTTCATTTTTGACACAAACTCACGGTTAAAATGCTTGCTTTCGTGAGGATGTATGCCAACGGTTGCGAATACTTTTTCGTAGCGGTTTGCCAAATCCACGCCCGCGAGCATGGTTTGCATGTCACAGCTGTTGTTTATGACAAACTCTATGCCATGTTCTGCAAAAGCGTTTACTATTTCGTCAACCTTGTCCGCAAGGCGTTCGTCGTCGAGGTGCAAATGACTGTCTATCATTATCTGACTTCCTTGCCGCTGTCCATTTCCTTTTCGGGAGTGACGAACACGACGCTTTTGCCGTCTGCGGCGCACAGTATCATACCGTTACTGTCCACGCCGCGAATTTTTGCAGGTTTAAGGTTTTTGACAAGTACGACAGTCTTGCCTATCATGTACTCGGGAGTGTAGTACTGCGCAATTCCGCTGACAACCTGACGGATTTCGTCGCCAACCTGCAGCTTGAATACGAGCAGCTTGTCACTTTTAGCCACTTTTTCGCAGCTAAGTACTTTTGCCGTGCACAGTTTGACCTTTGCGAAGTCCTCAATGGAAATTTGTTCTTCGGCGGGCTTTTCTTCAACTTTTTGAACGGGTTTTGCCTGCTGCTCTGCTATTTTGTCCAATTCCTTGAGTTCCTTGTCAACGTCAATGCGGTTAAACAGGTTTTCACCCTTATTTACCGTAACGCCGCTACCGATTTGTCCGAATTTAGCAAGTTTTGTGAAGTTTTTAGGCGCGGGCAAACCTAATTTACCGAAAATAACTTCGCTTGTTGATGGAATAAAGGGCGTAAGCAGCGTTGCTGAATAGCGTATGCACTCGCACAGTACGTACATGACCGTTGCAAGACGTTCTTTGTCGCCCGCCTTGTTGAGCGCCCAAGGCATGGTTTCGTCAATGTACTTGTTTGCGCGTTGAATTATTTTGAATATGTCAACTAAAGCATCGGGAGCGGACAAATTGTCAATATCCGCGCGAACTTTACTTAGCGTTCCCTCGCAAAGAGAGATTAGCTCCTTGTCCAGTTCGGTATATGCGTTGGGTTGCGGAATCGTGCCTCCAAAGTACTGCGTTACCATTGCGGTAGTGCGGGAAACGAGGTTGCCGAGGTCGTTTACCAAGTCTGCGTTGGTTCGAACGAGCAGCGCCTCGTTGGTGTACACGCCGTCGCTTCCGAATGGAATTTCGCGAAGCAAAAAGTAGCGAATAACGTCCGCGCCGTAACGTCCTGCAAGAACAATCGGGTCTACGACGTTGCCTTTGGACTTACTCATCTTGTCGTTGCCGAACAGCAGCCAACCGTGTCCGTAAACCTTTTTGGGTAGCGGCAAATCGAGAGCCATCAGCAGAGCCGGCCAAATGATGGTGTGGAAACGCACGATTTCCTTGCCCACCATGTGGAGGTCTGCCGGCCAAAACTTGTCGTACAGCTTGTGGTCGTCCTGAAGGTAGCCGAGCGCCGTGATGTAGTTGGTCAGCGCGTCAATCCACACGTAGGCGACGTGCTTTTGGTCAAAAGGCAGCTTAATTCCCCAGTCGAAGGTGGTGCGGGAAATGCACAAATCCTTGAGTCCGGGCTTAATGAAGTTGTTTATCATTTCGTTCATGCGCGATTTGGGCGAAATGAACTCGGGATTTTCTTCGTAGAATTTAATGAGGCGGTCTTGATACTTACTCAGACGGAAGAAGTAACTTTCCTCTTTTTGCAGCTTCACTTCACGTCCGCAGTCGGGGCACTTGCCGTCTACGAGCTGACTTTCCGTCCAAAATGATTCGCAGGGAGTGCAGTACCAACCCTCGTATTGAGATTTGTAGATGTCGCCGCTTGCAAGTAGCTTTTCGTACACCTTTTGAACCGTAGCCTCGTGGTAGCCGTCGGTGGTGCGAATAAACTTGTCGTAGGAAATGCCTAACACCTTCCACAGCTCAACGATTTGGTCGTACAATCTGTCCACGTACTGCTTGGGAGTAACGCCCGCTGCTTCCGCCTTTTGTTGAACTTTCTGACCGTGTTCGTCAGTACCTGTGAGATAGAACACGTCGTAGCCGTCCATACGCTTAAAACGTGCGATTGCGTCGCAGATTACCGTCGTGTAGCAGTGTCCGAGGTGAAAACTGCCGCTGCTGTAGTAAATGGGTGTGGTGATGTAGTAAGTTTTTTTGCTCTTTGTACTCATTGTGTATACCTCTCGGTTTTTCGCCAACAGCTAATGAAACTGCCGCGATATTTTAGCATTTAATTGTGTATATCTTAATTAACGCCAAAATTTATTATACAGTGTTTACCCCTTTTTGTAAACAAGTTTTGTTTAGTACGGTAATAAACTACTGTATGAAACACTTTAGGACAAGCGTGTTATGAATATCGTGTGGACGGTAGTGACGGTCGTTGCCCTTGTGGCGTTGACGATTACTAATCCGCAAAGCGTGCTTACCGTCTGCCTTGACAGCTCGGCTCAGGCGTTGACCACGGCTTTGGGGCTTGTAGGCGTGTACTGTTTGTGGCTGGGCATATTCGAAGTGGCGGAAAGGTGCAAGCTCGTCGAGGGCTTGTCCAAATGCTTTGCGCCACTCAACAAGTTTTTGTACGGTAACGTCGAAAAGGCGGCGTCGGAGTACATTTCGCTCAATCTTGCGTCAAATCTGCTTGGAGTGGGCAACGCCGCAACACCCTCGGCAATAAATGCAATCCAGATAATGGAAAAGGAAGAAAAACTGTCCCGCAGTGGGGCAATGCTGTTCGTCGTCAACGCGACAAGCGTACAGTTGATTCCCACAACGGTAATAGGCTTGCGCGCGTCCATGGGCTCGGCAAACCCCGCGGACATTCTTCTGCCTAATTTACTGTCCACAATCGTAACGTCCGTCGTGGGCGTTGCGCTCGTATTTTTAATGTATGGCAAGCCTGCGCAAAACCCTACTTGCCTCACCGGCGAGGTGGTATGAACTACGTTGTACCTATTTTGCTAATCGCCGTGCTTGTCACGGGACTAATCAAGCGCGTCAACGTTTACGACAGCTTTGTGCTGGGCGCAAAAAAATCCTTCAATTTGTCCATTTCCATTTTTCCCTACCTTGCGGCAATCTTCATCATGGTAAATGCATTGCATGCAAGCGGACTGGACGTATACGTTACGAAATTTCTTGCCCCGCCATTTAAGTTGCTCGGAGTACCAAGCGAGGTGGTGCAGTTGGTGCTTCTGCGACCGTTTTCAGGTAGCGGTAGTTTAGCAATTTTAACCGACGTGTACAACACCTACGGAGTGGACAGCTACGTTGGAAGGTGCGCGTCTGTTATCATGGGCAGTAGCGAGACGGTGTTCTACGTTGCGTCGGTGTACTTTGCCGGTACGCGCGTTAAACGTACGGGTTTCGCTATTCCAATCGCTTTACTGTGCAATTTACTGGGCAGTGTCGTCGCCTGTCTATTGTGTAGAATTATGTAACGAAAAAAGTCAAGCAATTAACTTGACTTTTTTGTAAGATTTGCTATCTTGTCCAAATTGGGTAGGTACTCTATACTCCAATCGTAGTTCTTGCAAAACTCTCCCCGATACGCGTCGCCGCCTAACTGCAGGTAATCCCAGTAGTCGCACTGCACTCGCGTTTTGTCCAACGTCAGCAAAGCGCGTCCAAAGCTCACGCAATTTACACCCGCGTCAGCAAGCGCCCTGCGTAGCCTGAACACGGCGTTGCGGTACAGCACTTTGGCTTTTTCTACGGTGGAGTTTGGCCACAAATGGTCTATCGCGTCCGTCATTGTCAGGCTGTTTCCGTTGTAGGCGACAAGCAACGCCAACAGTTCTTTGGACTTTGCAGACGAAAACATAACGAGCTTGCCGTCTACGAAACAGTCAAACACGTCAAACATTTTTACAGAGAGGATGGGCGTACGCTTCCTGATAACGTTCACAAACTCCGTGAGCTTGTCGGCGTTGTAGGGCTTGTACAAAAATCCTAACGTGTTTGCTCTCACACTCTCGCTCAGGTCGGACATTGTCAAGGACATGCCGGTAACGAATACGATTGCCACGTCCGGTTGCTGCGCGATTAACTTTTCCGCAAGCGCCACGCCGTTGATATTGGGCATACCTACGTCACAAAAGACAGCGGCGACCTCGTTTTTCGATACGTAATCCAGAATGGCTTTTTCATCGTCCTTGAAGAACTTGCAATCTACGTCTACGTCGATAATCTCGCTTAAAAAGGATTGTAACGCATACATTTCATCGTCAACTACGACTATTTTCATCTTTCACCTTTTATTTCGTCAAATCTATCACGATTTTGATGCTTGTTCCAACTCCTACTTCACTTTTTATTTCCGGAGTGACCCCAAGCGCCAACGCAAACCGTCCGCATGCATTCTTTATTCCGTGCGAGCTGTTGGGGATTTCCGTCACGTTAAAGCCCTTACCGTTGTCGTAAATTTCCACTACGGCGGTGTTGTCCTTCTTATAGGAGGAAATGATTATTTTCCCATTTTCAATTTCGCCAACACCGCTGTACTTCATTGCGTTTTCCACAAAGGGCTGAATGGACAACGGTGGCACGCTGAATTCGGTGTAGTCTATGTCGAATATTACCTCTATTTTGTCCGTACGCTTTAAGTTTTCAAACTCGGTGTAGTTGAAAACGTTGTCTATTTCCGTTTCAAAAGGTATCAGCTCGCTGTCAAATGAGTTTATGCTTGCTCGCAAAAAATCCGCAAGTAAATTCACCGCCGCGTCACCCGAGGCAACGTCCTTGTGGTACAGCGCTCTCACCGCTTCAAGAGAATTGAAAATAAAGTGCGGTTTTATCTGATTTGCCAGCGCTTTGGTCTCGTACAGCTCTGCCTGATGCTTGTACTCGTTTGAGCGAACTGCTTTGAGGTCGGTACGTATACAAAAAGCAAGATACACGCCGGCAAACATACATACAGTAAGTATAGCGTATGCGAGCGTCAGCGCGGGTACGGCAACGGTTGCTCCGCTGTAGAACAGGGCGTTTGTACTTTGGGCGCCAATGCTCAGGCAAAAAACGCCGACGGCAAGATAGGTCGTTACGCCCATTTTCGCCTTTTTCCCCGCTCGGCGAAGCACTCGGCAAAAGGCTATTGAGAAAATTACGACAATTACGAAATGCGCAATGTAACCGTATCCCAGCATAAGAGTAATGGAGTAGGCGGTGAGCGCAAGCACGCTTGGAACGGCAACGTAGGCAAGAGACGAGCCGTCAACGCGCAGATTGTAGGTGTACGTCATGAACCAACAGCAGCAGGACATGGCAAATACAAACGCTATTTCGCTTGCAATACCGAAAGCGACCTTGGGAATATCTATGCCGAAGTAGGCGAAAAAGAGCTGCATGTCAACGGAAAACGCATACAACACTACGAGGCTTCCTGCCAGTAAGGCGGTGTGGAAGGTGGAATCGTCAATTTTGAAAACGGATACGATTTCCACAATCATTATCACTACCAACAATCCGCACACGGTAACGTAGGTTGCTCCGATTGTTGGACTTTGCGTGGGATTTGCGCCGATTGAGGTGACAATTGTCGGCATAGCAATTCCAACAGCCAAGCAAATCGACAGTCCCAATATTGCAGATAGCAGTACCTTGTTTTTCATGCTTTTATTGTACAGGTTTTAGCGGATTTTTTCAAGTTATTTTCTGATACGAGCGGTCATTTTAACGCTTTTTTAACGCACGGTTTTTTATAATAAAATAAATTGGCGAATTGGTGAAAGTTTGCCATCAAAAATTTAACAAAAACAGGAGGACTATATGAAAAAGAAACTGATTGTTACGTTGTTTGCAATCATGGTGTTGTCACTTGTCGCGGTGGTTGTATTGACAGCGTGCAACACACACGAGCATCATTATGAGCGTGGAAGTGACACCACGCATCACTGGAAAGAATGTAAAGTCGACGGTTGCGACGAGCCTATAATTGAAAAAGAGCCGCACGAAGACACTACCGGCAACGGAAAATGTGACGTTTGCGGTGATTCGGTCCCCGTTCGCGTTACCGGCGTGTCTATCAGTCCAACGTCCATCGAAATACGCGTAAACGGCGGCAGAAAACTTACCGCAACGGTGCTTCCATCTAACGCCACCAACGGTCAGGTGACTTGGACGTCCTCTGATGAAAAAATTGCAACTGTAGACCAAACCGGCTACGTTTCGGGAGTTGGTGTAGGTGATGCCGTTATCACCGCAACTGCGGACGGTGTTAGCGCGACATGCAACGTCAACGTAGACGCTGCGCTGGTTCAAGTGGAAAGCTTTACTCTTGACCAAACTTTAGTGTTTATTACCGAAGGCGAAACGGTGGATTTAATTCCAATCATCACTCCGACGAACGCAACGTACAAGGACGTTACTTGGTCGTCCTCCGACTATACAAAGGCAAGGGTCAACAACGGCACGGTTTCAGGCGAAGCGGAGGGTACTGTAACGATAACCGCGCGTCACACTGACAGCGGCAAAACAGCCACCTGCTACGTCGTGGTTAGACCTGCAGTGACAGCCGACTTGAAATTTACCGAAATCAAGGAAGGCGACGAGGTGGTTGCTTACTCGGTGGCAAAGTACAGCAGTTCGACCTTTGGACTACCCAAAATCGTTATACCCTCAACCTACAACGGCAAACCCGTAACGGGTATCGACAGCGGCGCGTTCAAGGATGACATCAGTAAAACCGTCAGCGTGTACATTCCGACAAGCGTAGTGGATTTTGGTTCAAACCTATTCAACACAGGCACGGCATTGAACGTTTACTACTACGGCGACTTGGCAGAATGGTGCGCTATCCCCAACCTTGTGGGGCTTGGTAATATCAGAAGTAACTCTGCCTCGAATGCGCGCAAAATCTACGTTACAAACAAAGAAACGGGTAATTATCTCTATCTCAACACCGCACAATCGCTTACAATTCCCGAAGGCGCAACGAGCATTGGAGGTTTTGCTTTCTATTGGTGCATAAGCTTGACAAATATTTACGTTCCCGCAAGCGTAGAGAGTATCGCAAGTAATGCGTTTTACACAGGATACGATACAAACCTCAACACCGTTTTCTACGGCGGCACGGCAGAGGACTGGGCGAAAATTGATAGCGGCAGCGCAAAGGACTTCTTGGATGCAAGAGTTTACTTCTACTCCGCAACGCAGCCCGCAACAGACGGCAAGTTCTGGTACTACAAGGACGGCAAACCTTCCATTTGGGCATAACGATAGTGAAGTAGCAAACTGAATAATTTAAAACAGCAAACAGCAGGACGAACGTTCCTGCTGTTTTTCACCCCGTGGGTGGGGCAAGTAGACTCGTATGCAAAATTAAACAAAAAACTACATATAGTTCCAAAACAAGCGGTGATACTCATTGTACTATTTCATATATGTCTTATTTTGGGAGTGGTACAAATGGGTAAACGCGCAAAAAAGAACACTGTCAAGGTCACGCAATTAAGGGGTAGGTTGTCTGCCAAAACAATTCTGATGTACGCGCTTTACGTTGCGCTGTGCGTCGCATCAGGAGGCGTGTTTCAAGGTAACGTCGCTTTCGGACTGTTCGTGGGCGCAGTGTATTCGGCTAATCCCATCATCGCCTGCGTGGTGTATTTGGCAAGCTCCATCGTGTACGGCTGGACGAGCTTGTTGCATGCTGGCGTCAAGGCGGCGGTTATTATGCTTTTCGTCGTCATTCACCACTTTGCCAAGCGAAAAATAGGCAAGTTGCATTTGCTACTGTATCTTGCCTTGGCAAACGTATTTTATTTGGTTTACAGCTTTGTCGATTACTTTGATTTGTTTGACAAATTTGTGTACGCGGCAATAGGCATCGCCTTTTCCTACGTGTGTATCTACGTCTTTCGCGCGCTTTTCGTCAGGGGACTAAACTACCGCCCTGCTTTGGACGAAACGGTGTGTATTGGACTGTTCACCGTGGTGTGTAGCTACTGTCTGTCGCAAATCACCTTTGGACAGCTGCAACTAATCTATTTTGTCGCTCCGTTCGCCATCTTGTTTGCCGTCGTGTGCTTTGGCGACAAGGTTGCTTTGACTTGCGCTGCGCTTATCGGATTAGGCAACGTGTTCGCAACAGGCGGATATGAATGTTGCGTTTACTGTGTAATTGCCGCGCTGTCGGCAGTGACGCTATCTAAGGTAAACAGGTACGTTGGCGCTTTGGCGGTGCTAATCGTGGACGTACTTATGTCCTATTTTCTCAACCTTCACGGCGATTTTTCAATGCTGGTATTTGCGCCGACTTTTTCCTCTGCGCTCGTATTCGTGGTAATTCCCACAAGCGTGTACAAGCGCATTCGCGACTACTGTTCGGGAAATTCCGAGCGGTATCTCAGTAAGTCCGTAGCGCAAAAAATGGGCGACACCGTTTCGCGAAGGCTTTACAGGTTGTCCGACATATTTTTGTCCATGAAAAACGCCTTTTTCACCATGTCGGCAAGTGGAGTCACCCCCGAAGAGGCGGAAAAAGCAATCGTAAAGCAATGCTCCGAGAGCGTGTGCAGGGATTGCGCCAACCGAACAAGGTGCTGGCGACAGGAAATCAAGCAGACGGAGCAAAACCTGTTGCAGCTTAGCGTTTGCGCGGTAAAACGCGGCAAATGTACCATACTTGATGTTCCTCAGGCTTTGTCCGTTAGGTGCGACAAGGTGTCGGCGATTATTTCCGAGGTCAACGCGCAGGCGCAAATTTACCGCGCCTACCGTGAACGCGCAGAAACGGCGGACAACGGCAAGGCATTGCTTGGCGAACAAATGGGCGGCGTGTCTAATCTGCTTATGCAACTGGCGTCCGACTGCAAGAACCGCACGAGTTACGACCACACTCACGAGCAGGAACTAATTGAAAAACTTGTTTTCCACAACGTGCTGTGCTCGGGCGCTGTTATCGCGCAACAAAAGGAAATTGTGACTGCCGTGCTAACAGTAGCCAAAAACGATTTGGCTAACGAAGTAATTGAAAAGGTTGTGTCCAACGTACTCAAGCAAAATATGGTAGTCGAACGGGTGGAAAATACCGAGAGCGACACTTGGGTAAACGTATTTTTGACCGTTAAACCGCGTTACAACGTCACTTTTGGAGTCAGTTCAGTGGCTAAGGACGGCAACGAAATTTCCGGCGACACTCACACTGTGACGCTTACAGACAACGGCAAGTGCATCGTTGCATTGTGCGACGGCATGGGTAGCGGCGACAAGGCGGAGCAAATGTCTGCAACGTCTATTAGTCTTGTAGAAAGCTTTTACCGCGCGGGTTTTGACAACGACACGATACTGTCCTGCGTAAACAAGCTGCTTGTAGGTAGCGGCAACGAAATTTTTTGCGCGGTGGACGTAGTTGTACTGGATTTGTACAATGGCTTGGCGGACTTTATCAAGTTGGGCGCAAGCTCGGGACTTGTCAAAAACGACGGTAAGGTTGAGATTGTTTCGGGTAGCAGTCTTCCTTTGGGTGTGTTGGAGGAGATGAAGCCCTCCGTAACTAAAAAGGCGCTGATCGAAGGCGACGTGGTAGTGCTTGTGTCGGACGGTGTGGCGGATTGCTTTAACGACCCCGACGCGCTTGCCCGAATATTTGCCGACGTTTCATTGAACGTTCCGCAAAGCATTGCCGAGGTTATACTCACTAAGGCACTGAGGCAGTGTAACAACAAGCCCGCCGACGACATGACGGTGGTCGTAGCAAAAATAGCGTAGCGCCTCGCCCTCGCCTCTTTTGTGTGTTGTCAACAACTTACCTCACGCGCATATAATAATGTATCTTGGATGCGGAGGAAGCGTGTGGCAGAGTACGTATTGGACGAAAGTGTAAAGGTTGGCAAAAACGTCACAATTGAGCCTTTTGCGGTGGTCAAAGGTAACAGCGTGTTGGGTGACGGTTGCGTCGTCGGAAGTTTTTCCTATATTGAAAATTCCACAATCGGGGTAAACACAGTAGTAAAATCTTCGCGTATTACCGACAGCTCGGTAGGCTGCAACTGCACGGTCGGTCCAAACGCGCACTTGAGAAACAACGCTATTGTCGGCGACGACTGCCGTGTGGGAAACTTCGTAGAAATCAAAAACAGTGTGTTGCACGACGGAGTAAAAGCTGCGCACCTCAGTTACGTGGGCGACGCTGACGTGGGCGCGCGAACCAACATCGGCTGCGGCGTTGTATTCGTCAACTTTGACGGACAGAAGAAGCACCACACGACGGTGGGCGAGGATTGTTTCATTGGTTGCAACGCCAATTTGGTTGCTCCGGTAACGCTTGGCAGAGATTGCTTTGTGGCGTGCGGTACCACGGTGGACAAGAGTATGCCAGACGGCGCGTTCAGTATTGGGCGCAGTTATCTGACAGTGAAAGAAGGGCGTGCGCACAAATATTTGAAAAAGCAATAAACAATAAAAACATAAAATTACAATCTAAACTAAGTATTCTTTTCCTCTGTCCTGCGACAGGGGTTTTTATTGTCATTTTTATTTTGTTTGCGTAATTTATTCGCATATGGTACAATATAAAAAAATTCACTGTGTGAGAAGAATTAGCGCTCTTAGACTTCTGAGTTGTTGTAAAAAGGGATTATCACTACATGTTTAGCAAAAATTTACAGTTTAACGCCTCTACTGTGTATGTTTACGTAGCTAACTTTGACAAAAACGTACAAGTTAAGCCTGTACAGCCATCAATTCGCAATCAAGCGATTCAGCGTTGTACGGACATTTTGACAAGGCAACAAAAGTACTGTGTGTGGCAGCTACTCGACTACGCTTTAAAGCAACATTACGGCAATGGGGTAGACGGTTTCAATTTTAACGTAAGCGGGAACGGAAAGTGGAGCTGCAACGCCAACGCGAATTTTTCTCTTTCCCACAGCAACAACGTGGTAGTAGTGGCAATCTTCGCGCACAAGGTGGGCGTGGACGTTGAGGCAGTTTCAAGTTTTAGCGATAGATCAAGCGACGAGGCTTTTGTAAATCGCGTACTGAACAACATCGAACGTCAACAGCTAATGATTTGTGAGCCGTCGCGCCGAAGTCAAACGCTTGCATTACTTTGGACGCACAAGGAAAGCGTATTCAAGATGGAGGACGGTCCGTATTTTGCCCCCAAGAGCATCGACACGACCAAACGCCCTGCTAACACCCGCTTGTTGGAAATCGACGGCAATCGTTACGCCCTGTCCGTTGCAACGTGCGAACCTGTCACAGTTGAAATAAATCAGGTTGGCGATATTTGGAAATAAAATACTACCTCAATTTTGTTGACAACATCAGTTTTGTTTGTTACAATAAATAGGCTTTTGACAGTAGCGAATGTCGGTAAGCAATGTGGCGGCGTAGCTTAGATGGTTATAGCGGCCGGTTCATACCCGGCAGGTCGTTGGTTCGAATCCGACCGCCGCTACCAATACGGCTCCTTGGTCAAGCGGTCAAGACATCGCCCTTTCACGGCGGTAACACGGGTTCGATTCCCGTAGGAGTCACCAATGGGGAGTTAGCTCAGTTGGGAGAGCATCTGCCTTACAAGCAGGGGGTCACAGGTTCGAGCCCTGTACTCCCCACCACACGATACCCAGTCGAACCCGAAAGGGTTTGATTGGGTGTTTTGTTATATTTCGGAAGAGGAGTTCCTAAATGAACAAAAGACACAATTTAAGGGATTTGACTATCATATTATTATTTGTAGTCACTATTGTTATTATAGTTGCCATAGTGGTTTTAAATTTGGTTATTCAGCAAGAGGCAGACTTAAAAAAACTATTAATAGACCTACTGAATGACGTACTATCGGCAATAGTTATTGGGTTGTTTGTTGGTATGCTTGTAAAAGTATTTACTGACAAACCGTTTTCTATAAAGGTTGATTACCGCATTATGAAAAAAGCCGGTATAAGCAATATAGGAAATGGAATATCCAATAAGGATGACATAAACAAAATGTTTGGTTCGGACATTTTGGAGAAAAACTATCCTCGTCAGCTGAAATTATTATTTCTTACAGGAAATGTCTTTTTGACATTTTTCAAGACTGATATAATTAGGTGCATAAAAAATGGGTGTGAAGTGCAGCTATTACTTGCGTCTTACGACAAAAACAACCTACCGTATTTGGAACGTATTTCAAAGTTGTATCACGATAGCAAGGTAGATTACGAGGCGGAGTTGCGTGAGGATGCGTTGAAAACTGTCGACGAAATTTTACAAGAAACCATTGGAATGGCAGGAAGTCTCAAAGTAAGATTCTATAGAGATGAATATCAAAATAATATTCGCGTTGCAAAGTATATAGATCAACCGCCCCATCATACAGACATTTCGTACTATTGGATAAATCTACAACCGCTTACCTTACCTGCAAAAACCTTATCGCTTGCTTTGAAAGGATTTATTGAAAGCGATACAGAAGATGAAGAGAGTGACGACGAGAAAAACTTGTGTAAGCAATCGGAAAAGGGATTTAACTTATTGTGGGATATATATAAAGAAACAGAATACAAAGAAGGCGACCGCATGCTTAAAGCCTCATCAACGAATGAAGAATGCTAAAAATAAAAAATGCATTAAATTCGTTTTAAGATATCTAATATCAAACAAACGATACCCAGTCGAACCCGAAAGGGTTTGGCTGGGTATTTTTTATTTGTTATATACAAGCGCACGTCACAGCGCCAATTTGATTACGGTAACTAAATAACAAACAAAACGAATATCACGGCAGACAGAATAAACCGTATTACCCAATGCCATACATGCGGTTTTTTCAAAATTAAGCCGTTGGCAATTCCATACGCCATAAATAGCAAAAGGCTTGTCAGTAAAATTGCCCAATGGCTTTGAGCAGCGAAATAAAGCGCGGTATGCACAATGGCTACAGCGATTCCCAATATCGCAAGTAATTTTGTAAGTTTGAGTTTGTTGTTTTTGACAAAAAGAGTTGCGAACATCAGGACACAGTACAACAATGTCAAAACTATACTACTTATTTTCATTTATTACCCCAACAAGTTTGCGTTTCATATTTTCAAGTAACTGTTGCGACTCGGCAATTTCTTTTGCACGAATTTTAGCGCATTCTAACGCATTATCGATAACGGCATATAACGCATCGCTTTGTTTTCGACTTAAATCCGTTGGGTCAACTTCGATGGACAACAGCCATTTAATTTTAGATAATGATAGTCCTGCCAATCGCAATTTTTTTATTGCAATAAGCGTTTCGAGCGTCTGATGACTGTAATTTTTGAAGTAAACTCCTTTTTCAGCTTCAATAAGTCCGACTCGCTCGTAGTATCTGATAGTGTCTACCGTTAGACCACTTTGTTTGCATATCTGTTGTATCGTCATTTTACACCTCTGATTAAATCATATACTGTGGAGCAACTCCATATCAAGTGTTTTTTATAAGTTATTTAATTGTTAGTGTGGTTCGTTTTATATTTTCCAATGCCAATCAGCTTTATGATGCGATTTTAATTTACAAAAAAAGAAAGTGCCGATAGGCACTCTCTTTTTGTTGCTAATTTTTTCGTTTTTGCTGTGTTTTGTGCATGCAAATTGGTTTAATCTTCATCACCCTCAAGAGCTTCGTTTAGCCCTGTTTCATATCCATCTATGAAACTAAGTTGCAAAAGCGCGTCATCCCTATTCGAAAAGAAGAAGTTGATGTATGCCCCTAAATCACTGATTTTTTCGTTGTTGGCGAAGTCGTCGCCATTACGGTATTTGTTGTACTTGTTGTATTTGGAAATGTTGGCTCCGTTAAGGTCCGCTTCCGGATTTATCAAAAACGTATACGTGCCAATCTGGATATACGAAGGGAGCAAGTTGGACAGTAGTTCCTTGTAATAAATTGCTTGAGTCAGTTTTTTCTCAAATTTGTATTCTTTTCCGCGCTTGTCGTAACTAAATTCGAGAATTAGTATTTTGTTGCTACTTACCAACAGGTAGTCCGCCCTTTTGTGAGTAAACGGAATGACGTATTCTTGAATAACTTGCAATTTGTTAAGTAAATCATTGTCTACTCTGTCAAACACGTAGTAAAGTAAATTTAGGGTATCCAACCAAGAAATAATTTCGTCGTCACTTGCAGTTATGCCTTCAGCCTCGGCGCGTTGCTTAAGGTCGACAAAATAAGGTCTGTTCTCAACCTGTTTTTTTCGGGATGAAGCCGAGTCGTCACGTATAAGCCAATTAGTCAAGTGCAAATCTTCTACCAGTTTTGTAAACTCGTTAACATTTAATTTGTAGAGCGCCTTCATTTGTATTCCCTTTTTGCTGTAAAATAGTGTGTTGAAATTTTAAAACATTAACGCTCCAAAGTCAATAGTTGACTGAAATTTTATCCATGTCAACAAAGCCTTGGCGCAATGCCACGTCGCGGTATAACACAGCGTAACAATCATATCGCGTGGCGAAAATTTAAAACTATTGAAAAAGGTATTGGAATTTGTTTCGATTGATGATATAATCGATATATACAAAAATAAGGAGTCAACTTATGAAAATAGCAATCGTAACCGGCGCATCAAACGGAATGGGCAGAGAATTTGCCCGCATTTTGGATACGCAAGGCTTGGAAGAAATCTGGGCGGTGGGTCTTGAAGAGGACAACCTGCGTGAGCTGCAGGCAGAGCTTAACACGTCGGTCAGAATTTTCGCCGTAGATTTGACAAACGGCGGTTTGGAAGAAATTATTGAAAGGTTGCAAGCAGAGCAGCCCGACGTACGTTGGCTTGTCAATGCGGCAGGCTTCGGCAAGTTTGGCAGGTACGACGAAATTCCCGTATCCGAAAGCACGAACATGGTGCGCTTAAATTGCGAATGTTTGGTGTCGCTGACAGAACACGCGTTGCCGTATATGAACGAAGGCGCAAAAATTGCTCAATTCAGCAGTGTAGCGGCTTTCCAACCGACGCCCTATCAAAACGTGTACGCTGCAACTAAGGCGTTTGTACACAGCTACGCGCGCTCTCTAAACGTGGAACTTAAACCGCGCAAGATTTTGGTTACGGCAGTGTGTCCGTTTTGGACGAACAGCGCGTTTTTCGACCGCGCGGAACGTAAAGGCGAAAAAGTAGTACAAAAAATGGTTGCGTTGTACGAACCCAAAGACGTCGTAAAAAAAGCATTCAAAGACATGCAAAAGGGCAAGGATTTCTCGATGTACGGTTTCAAAGCGCGCAGTCAAACGCGCCTTGTAAAAATTTTCCCTGTCAAAATGGTAATGAACACTTGGGTAAAACAGCAAAAATTCAACAAGCGTTACAAGTAAAATGATATAATATTATTTCAAAAAAATGGCGCAAAGTGACGGTTTGTTGCTCTGCGTACACTGCAAAGGAGATTTTTATGGCGACAAAGGCACTCAAAACGGAGATTTCTGCCGAAGATAGGCAGTTCAATCGCAACAAGTGGCTATTTGGCGTAAGCGGTATAGGGCGCGACATGTCCTATCAGCTAATCGCGTCATTCCTACTCACCTACATACAGTTCGGTATGACGCTGAACATCGCGCAGTTTACCACCATAAGCTTGCTTATCGGCGTGGTCGGTCGCGTGTGGGATGCAATCAACGACCCCATGATGGGCGCGATTATCGAAGGCTCGCACATGAAGTTCGGCAAGTTCCGCCCCTGGATTCTTATCGGCGCGGTGCTGACTGGTACCATTATCATACTGATGTTCAACATTCAGACCTTCTCTAACGGCTGGAACTTCGTCATTTACATGGCGATTATGTACCTGCTTTGGGAAACGTCCTTCACCATGAACGACATCGGTTACTGGTCAATGCTGGCAAGCCTCAGCAGCAAAAAGGAACAGCGCAACCAAGCAACCATGCTTACCGTAGTTTTCGCGGGCGTTGGCGCGTTTGCTGCGCAAGGCGGTATTTCCTTCCTGTATCCCGGTAACGTTTTGGGCGCTTTCCGTTGGATTAGCGTTGGCGTTGCGGTTATTTTCATGGTAATGCAGATAGTGATGGTGCTTTTCGTCAAGGAGCGTCCGAGGGGGTTGATGGAAGTCAACGAGAAGGTTTCCCTGAAGAAAATGTGGCAAACTATCAAGAATAACGACCAAATCCTTTGGATGACGTTGTCCATGCTGTTCTACAACATCGGCAGTTCTCTGCTTGTCGGTCTTGCGTACAATTTGTACTATCTCGAAATCGGCTACGACGGCAACGCGATAGTGTTCATTGCAATATTCGGCGTGTTCAACATTTTGGCGCAGGTGTTCTACCCAATGATCGTCAAGAAACTGGGCAGAAAAAAGCTGCAGCTTATATCCATCATAGTTGCGTGCGTGGGTTATCTTGGCGTTGCGCTTCTCGGCTGGGTGGATTGGATGCCTTTCAATCTGATTACCCTCAGCATTTTCGGAGTGCTGGTATTCGTGGGTCAGTCAATGTTCTACATGGCAAGCATAATCAACATGACCAACTGCGTGGAATACAACGACTACAAGCACGGCGAACGCAACGAAGCGGTAGTTTCCACGTTGCGCCCGTTTATGGCTAAGTTTGCCGACGCGTTGAAGTACGGTATCGTAACCCTCGTTTTGGTAGTGTCAATGGTGTACGGCCTGTCGCAAAACATCTCCACGATAGAGGCACAAAAGGGCTATTTCGACCGCATGAGCTACGATCAGCAGGTGGAGTATCTTGGGGCAATCAACTACTATCTGCACGTTGGTGACCCGATAGTCAGCATAGATCCCGAAACGGGCGAAGAGACGGTTACGGAAATAGATATTTCTGCTGAGTGGCTTAACGAGCAATTAGCCAACGATCCCGTGCTTAGCGGCAGGCAAATCAGCGGCGACTATCTTGCTGCAATCGGAGACGTCGCAATTATGGAAAAGACGGACAACGGCGAAATATTCGTTACTTGGGTGAAGGACTACAAAGACGGCGACCTTGAAGAAGGTAAAACGTATATCTTCATGTTAAAGGGCGAGGCAAACGGCGTGGAATTTAACGTAGCTAACAACTATTTCCGCGACAAAGGCGATTTGTCTAAACGTTTGTGGATAAGAGCAGCCGTAACGGTAGTGCCCGTTGTGTTCCTGCTTGCGGCGTGGCTTGTTCAACACAGGAAGTTCATCATTGACGAAGATTACTATGACATGATGATGACGGAAATAAACAATAGAGACGGTGTAACAAGTGACTCCTCTGTTGAAGAGGCAGCAATAGAAGCTGTAGAGGCAACCTCTTCCGAAACAACGGAATAAACATTTAAATTTTGACAACAAAATGGGAGCGAAGCATATCGCTCTCATTTTTGATTGAACAAATACAAATAAATCAAAACGCCTTGTAGCAGAGCGTATTTTCGACGTATTACATCTCAACTGCGGCAACGTTTGTATATGCGTATAGAGTATTATTTACAAATTATATATTCTTGACAATAACAATACGCTGTGTTACAATACTGCTAACCCTATCGAGAGTGACTGAGAGACGGACTCGGTGAAGTCACAGCAACCTAAAATATTATTAGTTAGGTGCTAATTTCCGGCTATCGCTTTGGTTTAGGCAAAAATCAGTACTTGCCTGCCCGGCGAGGGCAAGATGGGACGGCGAAAGGCTAATTTTGCGTCCTGTCCGAATAGGTGACAGGATTTTTTATTGCAAAACGCCTAACACGTACAAAGATAGTGGAACAAAAGGAGTACGTATGAAAACCAACAAACACAGATTCTTTACTTCGGAAAGCGTAACGGAAGGACATCCCGACAAAATGTGCGACCAAATATCCGACGCGATATTGGACGCCATTTTGGCAAAGGACCCCGATGCGCGCGTTGCCTGCGAAACGGTCGTTTGCACGGGTACGGTATTCGTAATGGGTCAAATTACCACAACTGCGGTGGTTGACTACCCGAAAATCGTCCGCGACACCGTTCGCGAAATAGGCTACACTCGCGCAAAGTACGGTTTTGACGCCGACAGCTGCGGTGTGATAATTTCGCTAGACAAGCAGTCGCCTGACATTGCCCTTGGCGTAGACCGTTCGGGCGAATACAAGGATCGCGGTGAAATATTGGACATGTACGGCGCGGGCGACCAAGGAATGATGTTCGGTTACGCCTGCAACGAAACGCCCGAGTATATGCCAATGGCAATTATGCTTGCGCAAAAGATAAGTTTACGTCTTGCCGAGGTTAGGAAAGAGGGCATTTTGGACTACCTTCGCCCCGACGGCAAATGTCAGGTAACGGTGGAGTACGACGAGCACGACCGCCCCTGTCGCGTGGACACGATAGTACTTTCCACGCAGCACAGCGCAGACGTAGACAGTGCAACGATTGCCCGCGACATGATAACTCACGTAATTCGCGAAGTTGTACCTTTGGAACTGCTTGACGACCGCACGAAATATTACATCAACCCCACGGGTCGATTTGAAATCGGCGGACCCGCGGCGGACAGCGGACTTACGGGCAGAAAAATCATCGTAGACACCTACGGCGGCTACTGCGCGCACGGTGGCGGAGCATTCTCCGGCAAGGACGCAACCAAGGTAGACCGTTCGGCGGCGTACATGGCGCGTTACATTTGCAAAAACATCGTTGCGGCGGGGCTTGCGGACAAAATTCAACTGCAGGTCAGCTACGCTATTGGAAGAAGTAAGCCTGTTTCTATCGACGTGAATACCTACGGCACGGGCAAGATTACGGACGCGGCGCTTTCGCAAATAATTTCGGAGGAGTTCGACCTTCGTCCGCGCGCAATTATCACGCAATTCCACCTGCAAGAGCCAATCTACAAGGCTACGGCAAGCTACGGACACTTTGGCAGAAACGAATTTGCCTGGGAGCAGCTAAACAAGGTGAACGACCTCAAAAAATACTTAAACTAATCTAAGTAGGGAAAAACTGTGGAACTTACTGCAAAAGGAACCGTTAGCGGCATCATATACCGAAACGAAGAAAACGGCTACACCGTGTTGAGCCTTGAAACTACCGACGGAGACGATCTCATTTGCGTCGGTAATTTCGCAACGCTTTCTGTCGGCGCCGTTTTGAACGTTACGGGTAAGGTGTCGGTACACAGCAAATACGGCGAACAGCTTGCAGTAGACAGCTACACGGTGTGCGACCCCACTTCAAAAGAGGGCGTAGTCAAGTACCTGAGCAGCGGACTCATTAAGGGCGTTGGCGAAGTCACGGCAAACAACATTTATGCCGCTTTTGGCAACGACACTTTTGCCGTTATCGAAAACAATCCTATGCTGCTTGCCAAGGTCAAGGGCATTTCCGACAAAAAAGCCATGGATATTGCTAACGCCGTAGCTTCGTTAAAGAACATGCAAGAGCAAATAATGTTTTTGCAAAGCTACGGTATAACGGTCAACCTTGCAGTCAAAATTTACAACATCTACAAGTCGGAAACTAAGCGTTTGGTGTTGGAAAACCCCTACCGTCTCATTGACGACGTAGATGGGGTGGGGTTTTTGACTGCGGACAAGATTGCTCAAAGCATGGGCGTCGAGCCTGTCAGCGAATTTCGCGTGCGCGCGGGCATAATTTACCAACTAAAGGAGTCCGCGGAAAAGCAGGGCAACACCTATCTCGTTTTCAACGACTTGATGAACTCATGTTCGCAGCTACTCGGCATTGATTTGACGGAGCACGGACAACTTGTAGAGGACACGGTTATAAAGCTTGTACTCGAACCCACCGTCAAGGTGTTCGACGTGGAGGGGGAGCGGTGCATTTCCCTCATTAGGTACTATCAGTTGGAAAAAGCCATTGCTTCCCGTCTTATTACTCTCAATCACGACGCCAAGCGCATAATGATGGACGCCGACAGCCTCATTGCGCAATTTGAAAGGATTAACAAAATCAGCTTTCACGCAAGTCAGCTCGGCGCGGTCAAGTCGGCGCTTATTAACGGCGTAACGGTGATAACGGGCGGTCCGGGCACAGGCAAAACAACGATTATCAAGTGCATTGCGGAAATACTTACGGCGCACGGTCTCAGACTGGAATTTTGCGCTCCAACGGGCAGGGCAGCCAAACGTCTTGCTCAGTCAACGGGTAGCGACGCAAAGACAATTCACCGTCTGTTGGGTTACGAAATGCGCAACGACAAGATGGCGTTCAAGTACAACCGCTACAACACCCTGCCCTGCGACGTGGTGATTGTGGACGAGCTGTCAATGGTGGACGTGTCCGTCATGAACAGTCTGCTGTCCGCCCTTGAAAACGGCACCCGTCTCGTGCTTGTGGGCGACAAGGACCAACTTCCCAGCGTTGGCGCGGGAAACGTGCTTGCCGACGTAATCAGTAGCGGGGTAATAGAAATTCGTTACCTTACGCACATTTACCGTCAGTCAGAGGACAGCTTGATTGTCAGTAACGCCCACCTAATAAACAAAGGCAAAATGCCGGAAATCAACAACCAAAGTCGCGACTTTTTCGTAATGAATTACAGCGATTTTCAGCAGATTTCCGACACGGTAGTCGAGCTTGTAACCACCAGATTACCCAACTTCACACAACTGCCCGCCTCGGAAATACAGGTTTTGGGCGCATTGAAAAGCGGAGTTGCGGGGGTGGAAAACCTCAACACACGTCTGCAACAGGCGCTAAATCCGCGCGAATTTGGCAAAAGTGAACTTATCGTTGGCAAAACCGTAATTCGCGAGGGCGACAGGGTTATGCAAACGGTCAACAACTACGAGCTACCCTTCACCCGCTTCAACAAAGACGGAACTCTCGTTGACGGCGAGGGCGTGTTCAACGGAGACATAGGCGTTGTCCGTCGCATTGACAGGTCAAACGGAATAATGGAAGTGCTGTTTGACGACAACCGCTTGGCAACCTACACCGAAGGCGATTTGGGCGATTTGCAGCTTGCCTACGCCATTACGATACACAAAAGTCAAGGCAGCGAGTTTGAGGTGGTAGTAGTACCCCTCGTCAACGGACCGCCTACTATAATAAACAAAAACCTGCTGTACACTGCAATCACTCGGGCAAAGAGGGCAGTAGTGCTTGTAGGCAGCAAAAAAATACTTGCAATGATGATTCACAACAACTACATTGCGGCGCGTACCACCAATTTGCGCAGATTTTTGCAGGAAGAAAACGCGATTCACCAAAGATTTTTCGGCGCGGGAGTAAAGCTGCAACAAAGCAACGGCGATGATTAGGCGTATTTTAAGGGGAGCTGCCGAGTTGTTTGCTCCGACGGAGTTCAAATGTCTTGTTTGCGGCAAGGACGTCTTCGATCAACTGGGATTTTGTCCCGACTGTATCAAGAAAGTCGTGTTCAACAACGGCAAGACCTGCAAGCGGTGCGGCGTGGGCATTGACGGAGACGAGGACTACTGCGGCAATTGCGCGTACGACAAACTGTATTTTGACAGAGCCTACTCAGCTTTCAACTACGAGGGTGTTGTACAAAAGACAATCCTCAATATGAAATTCGACAATATGGGCAGCTACGCTCGCGTTTTCGCTCGGTATCTCGTGTATTTGGCGCAAAAACACAACCTTGAGTACGATTTGGTGACTTTTGTACCCATGAGCAGGAATAGCTTAAAGAAACGCCGTTACAATCAGGCAAAGCTGCTCGCCGAGCACTTTTGCGCGTTGCTAAACCAAGACGGTTTACTTGTTGAAGCGGTAGTTAAGGTGAAAGAAACGGTGACGCAGGAGCAGCTGTCGAAATCCGAACGCAAGACAAACCTCATCGGCGCCTACAGAGCAAATGCCGACGTCAAGGGCAAGCGCGTTTTGGTAATTGACGACGTCAAGACCACGGGAGCTACGATAAACGAATGCGCCAAGGTGTTGAAGGGTGTCGGCGCAACGGAAGTGGTTGCCATTACCGTTGCATCAAGAAAAGAATATTATTCGTACGAAACAGATTAGCGAAAACGAAATTACACCCGTTTACGCTACAAAAATATTTAATAGGTGAACTATGAGAGATAACTACGGCAGAGCAAACGCTCGCGCAGTGAAAAAATTGCGCAAAATTGTTGATTCGGTGTCGGCAAAGGAAGCTATTTACAGCGTAATGACCGATGACGAGTTGAAAAACCAAACGCAAATACTGAAAGACAGGTACGCCAACGGTGAAACGTTGGACGAGCTTCTTCCCGACGCATTCGCAGTGTGCAGGGAAGCTGCCAAGCGCGTACTCAATCAACGCCACTTTGACGTGCAGGTAATGGGCGGAATTGCGCTTCACCAAGGCAGAATATGCCAAATGGCGACGGGCGAAGGCAAAACGCTTACCGAAACCCTGCCTGCCTACCTCAACGCTTTGACGGGCAAGGGCGTGCACGTCGTAACAGTCAACGAATACCTTGCCACCCGCGACATGGAGTGGATGGGCAAGATTTTCCGCTTTTTGGGGCTAACCGTCGGCGTTACTCTTAACAAGCAAACCGCCCGTGAAAAGCGCGAGGCTTACGCTTGCGACATAACCTACGGCACCAACAACGAGTTCGGATTTGACTACCTACGCGACAACATGACGACAAGCAGAGCCGCCCGTGTTCAGCGTGAACTCAACTTCGTAATTATCGACGAGGTGGACAGTATTCTCATCGACGAGGCGAGAACGCCCCTCATTATTTCAGGACCCAGCGGCAAATCCAGCGAAACGTACGTTACTGCCAACACCTTTGTTTGCACTCTCAAAAATTCCACGAACGTAGACCAAGAGGGCAAGACGGAAGACAGAGACGTCGAACCCAACGGCGACTACGTAGTGGACCAAAAGCAAAAGACAGTCCGTCTCACGGACAAGGGTATTGCTAAGGCGGAAAGATTTTTCAAGCTGGAAAATTTCTCTTCGCCGGAAAATACCGAACTCAACCATTACATCAGCAACGCCTTGAAAGCGCATGCAATCATGCACCGCGACGACGACTACATCGTGGAAAAGGGTCAGGTTGTAATCGTTGACTCATTTACGGGACGCAAAATGGAAGGCCGCCGCTTCAATCAGGGGCTTCACCAAGCAATCGAGGCGAAGGAACACGTCACAATCAAGGAAGAAAACAAAACCCTCGCCACAATCACTTTCCAAAACTACTTCCGTTTGTACAAGAAACTCAGCGGAATGACGGGTACGGCTAAGACGGAAGAACAGGAATTTAACACCATCTACAACATCGACGTTGTGGTTATTCCCACCAACCTGCCCATGATAAGAAACGACTACCCCGACGTGGTGTACGTCAACCGTCAGGGTAAGCTCAATGCAATCGTCGAGGAAATCGTCAAACGCAACGCCAAAGGACAGCCCATTTTGGTGGGTACTATTACCGTCGAAAAGAGTGAAGAGCTGTCAAGGTTACTGAAGCAAGCGGGAGTAAAACATCAGGTACTGAACGCCAAGTTCCACCGTCGCGAGGCGGAGATTGTAGCGCAAGCAGGACGGCTTGGCGCAGTTACCATTTCCACCAACATGGCAGGCCGCGGTACGGACATACTGCTTGGCGGCAATCCCGAATTTTTGGCAAAGCAGCAAATGGCTAAGGACGGCTATGACGACGAGCAGATTGAGGCTTCGACAAGTTTTGTACAAGGCGACCTTGAATTAGAGCGGCTTCAACAGGTTTTCAAAAGTTACGTCGCCCAGTTCAAAAAGGAAACGGACGCCGAAAAGCAAAAAGTAGTGCAAGCGGGCGGTTTGTGTGTAATCGGCACCGAACGTCACGATTCGCGCCGTATTGACGACCAGCTTCGCGGCCGCGCAGGCCGTCAGGGTGACCCCGGGTGCAGTATATTCTTCATTTCCGCCGAGGACGACATGGTTCGTATTTTCGGCGGCGACATGCTTCAACGAGTCATGATGTTTATGCGCGTGGAAGATGATACGCCCATTGAATCCAAGATGATGAGCAGGGTAATCGAATCGGCGCAAAAGCGGATTGAGGGGTTGCATTTCTCCAGCCGTAAAAACGTCCTTCAGTACGACGACGTCAACAACCAACAACGCAAGGTAATTTACAAGGAACGCGACCGTATTATGGACAACGAGGACGTTCACTCCGACATCATTGCAATGGTGGACGACTACGCCCGCTACGCGCTTGCCGAGGCGTGCGACAGCGACGAAAACGTAGACAACTGGAATTGGGACAAGGTCAACAAAACGCTTGCCAACTACTTTGCTTACGAGCAACCCTTCTTCAACGAGGAGGAGCCGAACAATGCCCGTTACGTCTGCGACGTACTTGCCGAGCGTTGCAAGGAGTATTTGAACGAACGGCTCAACGAAGAGGTGGAGGGCAACGTCGTGCCCTTCCGCGAGGCGGAAAGATTCGTGTTGTTGCGTACGATTGACAAGCTGTGGATGGATCACATCGATGCTTTGGACGACCTACGCAAGGGAGTAGGCTTGCAGGCAATCGGTCAACACGACCCGCTTCTCGTCTACAAGAAAGAGGCGTACGACATGTTCGAAACGCTTAACGAGCAAATCAAGGTACAGACGATTCGTATGCTCACCTTTGCGAAAATCGTCCACACGCTTCGTACAAACGCAGCTCCGAGCGAACCGATAAACACCGAGAAAAAGCTCAACGGCCCATGCCCCTGCGGCAGCGGCAAAAAGTACAAAAACTGTTGCTACCCCAAGGACTTGGCAAAGCAGCAAGCAGAACAAAACAAGGAAAAAACCTCTTCATCTGACGAGCCGCAAAGACCGCTTACAAAACAGGAAGAATACGCCTTGAAGCGTCAGCAGCGCAAACAAAACAAAAAATAAAAATTTCCACCCCATTTGAGCTTTTTGCACAAAAATCAACGCAAATATGATACAAATTGAAGAACTTAAACTTAATATCAGGGAGCTACAAAACAAGCTCAACGGAATTGGCGAAAGCCTGAACATTCCCAAACTTCAGGATGAGTTGCAAAGCTTGAACGAGCAGCAGCACAAGCCTGACTTTTGGGATGACGTCAAGAATGCTCAACAGGTCAGCCAGCGCGCCAAGAACATTGAGGACAAGCTTGCTTCCTACAACAAGCTTTGCAAAAGGTTAGCTGACGTGACGGATTTGCTCGAGTTGTGTGACGGTGACGAAACCATGCTTGAGGAAACGTCCAGCGAACTTTCGCAGATTGAAGTTCAAGTCAACGAAATGCACATTGCAACGTTGCTTAGCGGCAAGTTTGATGGAAATAACGCGATACTAACTCTGCACGCGGGCGCAGGCGGCACGGAAGCGCAGGACTGGGTACAAATGCTGTACCGAATGTACACGCGCTACGCTGAAAGGCGCGGCTACAAATTGACTGTACTTGACTACCTTGACGGGGAAGAGGCGGGCATCAAGTCGGTTACCTTTCAGGTAAACGGCGCCAACGCCTACGGCTATTTGAAGGCGGAAAAGGGTGTTCACCGTTTGGTGCGTATTTCCCCGTTTGACGCCAACAAGCGCCGCCACACCAGTTTTGCCTCGCTCGAGGTTATGCCCGAACTGACCGTTGACAACGAAATCGTAATTGAAGACAAGGATTTGAAAATCGACACCTATCGCTCGAGTGGCGCGGGCGGTCAGCACGTCAACAAGACGGAAAGCGCTATCCGTATCACTCACCTGCCGACAGGAATTGTGGTTGCCTGCCAAAACGAACGCAGTCAGATTCAAAACCGCGAACAGGCAATGAATATGCTACGCGGAAAACTTGCCGAACTCAAGGAACGGGAGCAGATGGAAGAGGCGATGTCCATCAAAGGGGAAATCAAAAAGATAGAATGGGGTAGCCAAATTCGCTCCTACGTGTTCTGCCCCTACACCCTCGTCAAGGATCACCGAACAGGCTTTGAAAATCCAAACGTCGAGGACGTCATGGATGGCAACGTTCAACCATTCATAGAAGATTATTTGCAGAAATTGTATTGAGTCGGGATAAGCGTCGGTATGCTTTGTTCTGCTACGTTTTTGCTCGGTCGTTTACGGTTTAGTAAACTCCCTCGCAAAAGCCTCGCACGCCTCGCCTACCTCGCTTCTACCGCCTCAAAGAGGTTAACAAGTTGATATAACGGAAGATAATTATGGAAAAACAGATAAGAAAAGTTTACACGGGCGAACGCGCGCTTTACGCTTCCAAAGATTTGCACCTTGTGGAGTGCACGTTTGAGGACGGCGAGTCGCCTTTGAAGGAAAGCAGAAACATAGTCGTAGACAACAGTATGTTCAAGTGGAAATACCCGCTGTGGTACTGCAACAACGTAACGGTAAACGACTGTACGCTGTTTGAAACGGCTCGCGCGGGCATGTGGTATACGAATAACGTCACCTTTAACAACTGCGTGATAGAAGCGCCCAAGTCCTTCCGCAAGTCGTCGCATATAACCCTCAACAACGTGTCTATTCCACATGCAGCGGAAACTTTGTTCAACTGTTCCGACGTCGTTTTGCGTGACGTGTACGCGCAGGGCGCCTACTTTGCAATGAACTGCAAAAACGTTCTTTGCGAAAATCTCACCCTCATTGGCGACTATTGCTTTGATGGGGCGGAAAACTTGACGATAAAAAACAGCAAATTGCTCAGTAAAGACAGCTTTTGGAATTGCAAAAACGTTACCGTGTACGACAGTTTTATCACAGGCGAATACCTTGCTTGGAACTCCGAAAACGTGACGCTGGTCAACTGCACGGTGGAAAGTTTGCAGGGATTTTGTTACATAAAGAACTTGAAACTGGTCAACTGCACGCTTATCAACACTACGCGCGCCTTTGAGTACTCTTTGGTGGATGCGGAGATTGTCGGACACGTAGACAGCATTGTAAATCCCACAAGCGGACGAATCGTTGCAGGAAGCATTGGCGAGTTGACTTTGGATGACAGGTATATAGACCCGAGCAAAACTACCGTTATTACTACGGAGAAGGTTTGAAAGCACGTTCGCTGAGTGATGCGGACTGTTTTTCAAAAAATAAGGAGATTAGTTACAAAATGGCTAATTTTAATAAAATTATAAACCGCAGAGGAACAGGCTCGCTCAAATGGGACGTTGCGGACAACGAATTGCCCATGTGGGTGGCAGATATGGACTTTCCAACTGCCCCCTGTATCAAGGAAGCGGTGCTGAAAAAGGCAAAAAGCGGTGTATTCGGCTACCAGATAGTACCCGACGAGTGGTACGAGGCGATAATCAACTGGTGGCGTACGCGACACGGCTTGACTATCGAAAAGGACTGGCTTTGCTTTACGACGGGAGTTGTGCCTGCAATCACGAGCTGCGTCAAACGGCTTACAAGCGTAGGTGACAACGTAGTAGTGCTTACCCCTGTTTACAACATTTTCTTCAATTCGATAGAAAATAGCGGAAGACACGTACTTGGATGTCCGCTTTGTTACGACGGCGAGGGTTATTCGATAGATTTTTCCGACCTTGAAAGCAAAATTTCCCACCCCAATTCAACTTTTTTGATATTTTGCAACCCTCACAACCCCGTAGGCAAGGTGTGGAGCAAGCAGGAAATCGAGCGCATAGGGCAACTTTGCAAGCAGTACGGCGTAACGGTGCTGTCCGACGAAATACATTGCGATTTGACGGAACCGAGCGTCAGTTACGTGCCTTTTGCATCCGTTTCAGACGTGTGCAAAGAAATATCGGTCACGGCAATTTCCGCAAGCAAGGCGTTTAGTACGGCAGGACTTCAGTCGGCAGCGGTGTTCGTTGCCAATGAGCATCTAAGAAACAAGGTGGTGCGCGGACTCAATTCCGACGAGGTTGCCGAACCCAATTCATTTGCCTGCGAGGCAACAATTGCCGCTTTTAACGAAGGCGGCGAATGGTTAGACGGACTCCGCGAGCATATTGCCGAAAACCGCAAGCTCGTAGACAGATTTTTGTTGCAACACTTACCCAAGCTTAAGCTTATCAAGCAGGACGCAACTTATCTTTTGTGGATTGACGTGTCAAAGGTGACTGACGACGCTGCAAGTCTTTGCGATTTCCTACGCGAGCAAACGGGACTGTACGTAAACAGTGGCAATCAGTATCGCGGCAACGGCAGACATTTCATTCGACTCAACGTCGCCTGCCCGCGGCAAACCCTCAACGACGGCTTAAAACGCCTCAAAAACGGAATAAAACTCTTTCAAAAAAGATAGCTTTATCGCAATTTCAAATAGATAATAGCTTTATCGCAATTTCGATAAGCATTTTATATTTCATTTAGTCAAAGGCTCCATTCAATAGTGGAGCTTTTCTTTTTTGCGTTGCAAGTATAAATTTTCAAAATTTTTCCAAAAATTGTGAAAAAAACGTTGACAAAGTCATAGTATATGGTATAATGTTAGCAGTCAAAGCAAAAGAGTGCTAACAAATAAAACAAAAGACTGCTAATTTAGCGCATACTTTGGCAACAACATTGTTCAATAAATACATAAAAAAGGAGATACGAAAAATGAAAAATTATCTTACACGCAGAAACAACGACCTGTTTGACGAGGCATTTGATAGCTTTTTCCGTCCGTTCTACGTAGACAGTGAAAGCACGTTTATGAAAACCGACATCAAGGAAACGGACAAAAACTACGTTTTGGACGTGGAAATGCCCGGCTTTGACAAAAAAGAGATTTCCTTGAAGTTCGAAAGCGGCTACGTAACCATTTCCGCGAAAAAGGAAGCAAACGAGACCGACGGCAAGTATTTGCGCCGCGAAAGGGCAGTAAGCTGTTCGCGTAGCTACTACATGGGCGACGTAGACGAAAAGCAAATCAAGGCAAAGTACGAAAACGGCGTGCTGACCGTAACTGTACCTAAGGAAAAGCCGGAAGAGGCGCGTCACCACATTCTAATCGACTAAATCCTCCTTATTATTTTTTGGGGCGGGGTTCTGCGAAAAATTTGCAGAGCCTCGCCGCTTTTTTGTACGCGCAATAAGTATATTTTCATTACCTATAGGTGATTAATAAAAGTAATTTTATCTATAAACAAACACATCAGAGACCGTAGCCATATAATAATGAATAATTTACAACTTTTATTTTGGCGTAAGTAATGCCAGAATTTAGATATGGGTGTATAATAAAAGAGTACTCACAAAGTTAGTGTCGTTGCAATAATATTGCTGCGATAAATTTTGTTCGGTTCAACGAGGTGTAGATGAACAGTATAATAAAAACGTCAATAAAGCGTTCGGTTACGGTATGCGTGTTGGTGGTAGTGTTGTTGGCGGTAGGAGTGTTGGCGACGCTTGACATGTCAACCAACCTGCTACCCGACATAAAGATGCCAATGCTGGCAATTTCCATAGTTTACCCCGGGGCGAGCGCAGAGAGCGTAGAGGACGGCGTAACTTCCAAGGTGGACGCTGCCCTTCAGGCTGTTCCGGGAATTACCGATTTGCAAACAAGCTCCTACGACAACGTGTCCGTCATCGTGCTCACGTTTGACTACGGAACGAACATAAACGACAAGATTTCCGACATTCAGGACGCCTTCAAGACGGTCAACTTCCCCGAAGGCTGCTACGAACCCGACTACATACAAATAGACATGAACGGCACCGCCACAGCGACCGTATCGGTGTACAATGCGGCGGGCGACGTTGACGCGTTGACTGCCGACGCAAAAAAACTTGCTTCAAAGCTCAGCGGTATAGAGGGCGTGGGTTCGGTGCAAATCAAGGGCACTCCCGAAAAGCAAATTCGAATCACGGCATTGCAAGGACTGGACATCACGGCATTGTTGATTGTTCAGGCTCTCTCTAACGAAAACTTAGACATTCCGTTGGGATCCGTTATGCAGGACGGAACAACCGTTTCCATTCGTAACGCCACCGACGCAACAAGCCTACTGGACGTGATGCAGCTTCCCGCAGAACTGAGTTTGGGCGCGTCCACCGTTGGAACTTTCGCCACGCTCAAGCAAGCGGTTAAACTGTACGCGTACAGTACGCTTGACGAATTTGAAGGCTACGCCGACAGCGCAATTGAGGCAAAACGGCTGATAGACGACATCGAAGGACAGACTGCGGAAGAGCTTGAAAATCAGCAACAGGGGCTTGCCGCCGTGAAGTCGCTGATGAATTTGCTCCGCGAACGTAGCGCGACGAGGCTTCAACTGCTGTGGAACAGGGTAATAGAACCCATTGTCACAAATGAAGATTTCCTCAACCTGTCCGACGAAGACTTGCGCGCGCTTGCGGACGACTACAATTTGTCCTACGATTTGCTCAAATGGGCGCAGGACAATGCAAAAAACGGCGAATTGGAAAAGCAGTGGAACATCCTTGTGGATTTCCGAAAGATTGTGGACGACAAGTTGGAATACGAACCCGACTACGAAATAACCTACGACGACTTTGCTTACCTGTTTCAGGACGGCGGTTCAATAGAGGTCAACAACGAGGACAAAACCTTTAACGGATTGGATTTACTGCACAGTGACGAGTATACGCACGACGAAGCGGTGGACGTTTGCGAGTTTGCCGACACCGTCAATACCGTTGCCTTCGGTAGCATTGTTAACACCGTTCGCGAGGCGGAAGAAAAAGGCGAAGCTCCCGAAATCACCGACGCGCAATTTGCCGCTCTCTTCGTAAACACAACAGCGGGTAATGATTTTGCTGCGCTCATGTCGCCGCAAGTAATTCACCTAATACGTCAAGACAACTTCTACGTAGAGGGTGACGACGCCTGTATGATTAGCGTGTTGCGAGCAGCAAAAGAAGCTCACGTTAATGAAAATGGCGACCCCATATTCAAAAATGGCGTAGTCGTTACTACGAATTCCGACGGCGAAACAGTCGTTGAAATAGCAGGCAAAGAGTACCTTGTAAACAACTTCGGACGTCTTGTTGACAACGACGGCAACCACGTTGACGGCAACGGAAAGGTAATTAAATTCACCGATGACGAAGTGGCTGCCAACTACTACAGCTACGGCGAGTACGTCGTTTTCGATGACGGCGAACTCGTAGAGTTGTACCGTCAGCTTGGCGTAGAAACGGACATGGGTCTAAAAATTACGTCTGACGTGACGCGGTTTTTGCGTATTTGTAACTTTGAAGGAAGTAGCGACAGCCTGCTTGTTCCCCTTGCATTTATCGGGCATATAGAGTTTTACGACAATCACGATGCCTACGCGCAGTACAACAATTTGCTTTCCGTAACCATCGAGGTGTACGCCGTGTCCGACGCCAACACGACGGAGGTCGTCAACAAGGTTAAGGCGGTTTTGGCAAGCTTCAAGGGGGAGTGCGCAATTACTCTTTTGGACGACAAAGCGGAGTTTATTAACGACAGTATACTAAACGTACTGTCATCTATTATTATCGGCGGCGTACTTGCGGTACTCGTCATCTACCTGTTCGTCCGCAAAATCGGTTCATCCCTCGTCGTGTCCATCACAATGCCTCTGTCCGTACTCGTTGCTCTTGCGGGACTGTGGATCATGGGTATTTCCCTGAACCTCGTTTCTTTAGGTGGTCTTGCCGTAGGCATAGGAATGCTTGTGGACAACAGCATAGTAGTGCTCGAGAGTATCACAAAACGGCGCGACCAAGGCGAAAGCGTGTTTGACAGCTGCTTGAATGGCACGCGCGAGGTGGCGGGATCGCTACTTGCGTCCACCTTGACGAACGTATGCGTTTTCTTCCCCATCCTGTTTGCAAGGGGCTTGACGAGAGAAATATTCTACGATTTGGTGTGGGCGGTGCTGTTCTCGATAGTCATATCATTGATTGTTGCGGTAACCGTAATTCCGTCGCTGTACCACCTGATATACAAAAATTCGCCCCGTTTCCGTCACAAAAAGGACAAAAACGGCAACGTCGTAGCGATAGACTCCTACGAAGCAAACGAGCCGCGTAGCAAAGAGGCTAATACGGCTATTACGGAAAAATCTCAGGAAAAGACGGGAAAACGCCCGCTCAAGGAGCGTATAAAGGACGGTCACGCCCGCGTAAAGGAAAAGCTCAACGACGTGTCCATTAGCAAAATGGAACGCGGCTACGGCAAAATTTTGTCCAAGGTGCTCACAAGGCGCGTGCTCGTGTGCGCCGTTGCGCTCGTTTTGTTTGGCGCAAGCGTTGTAATGGTGTTCACCACCGGTACGGAATTTATGCCCGGCGTGGACAAGGGCGTAATAGAGGTTGACATAGATTTTGCCCCATCCGTTGCGCTTGAAGAGGCTACCGCTCAAAGCAAACAGGTTGCCGACATCGTCTCCAACCACTTTGGCGACAAGCTTCAGTACGTCGCGCTGACCGTTGCCAAGCAAGGGCTTGTTTCCACCAACCTAAGCGGCATAGTGCGTATTCAGACGGACACAACTAAGCTCAAGACTTCCGAAACGGTGCAGGAAATTCGTAATCTTCTCAAAGAAAAGGGCATAGACACCCAAAACGTTGTCGTGCGCGAAATGGACGGCGTCATTGCCGAACTTACGGGCGGCATGGCGGGGCAATCGGTGACGCTACTGGGTGACGACATGGAAACGCTACGCGCCGCCGCGGCAGAGGTTGCGGCAAAGCTGCTTACCGTAGACCCCGCGCACATCGTGTCGGCGGTGGACAACACTCCCGCGCTCACCCCGCAAATTTCCTTCACCTTTGACCGTATGCTGTGTATGCAGCGCGGTGTGGACTATCAAACGGCGGTAATGATGCTGCGCGTAGGTATGTCCGGGTACACTGCGGCAAACCTTATGATTGACGGCGAAAGCCAAAGCGTTTCGGTGCAATTTGCCGACGCGACAAAGGACAATATTGACGAAATTGTCGATCTGATTGTTGGATTTGATGCAAATGGGGTGGTAAAACTTCGTGACGTACTCAAAAAGACGCCCGACGGTGAGCTGTACGAAACAACCCAAGCCGCCTCTGCCATAGTCCGTCAAAACGGCAAGTATTCCACAACGATTAGCGTGGAAATTTACGACATCGACACGGGTACGGTAGGAAAAACAATCACCAAGGTAGTAAACGAAGTGCTAATGAACCCCGACTACGATGGGGTGGAATACCAAGACAGCGGCGTTGCAAGCTACCTCAACGACGCCTTTGAAGGATTGGTTATTTCTTTGGTTGCGGCGTTCGTTCTGCTGTACAGCGTCATGGCGTGCCAGTTCGAATCTCTGACAAAGCCATTCATCGTCATCATGTCCATTCCCTTCAGTTTCACGGGCGGATTTTTGGCGCTCGCAATCACGGGTATGACGTTGAACGTGGTGTCCTTCGTCGGACTTATCATGCTGATGGGCGTAATAGTCAACGGCGCGATAGTCATGGTGGACAAAATCGACTTGCTCATTCGCGAAGGTATGCAACCGCAAGAGGCGGTTGTCGAAGGCTGCAAATCCCGTTTGCGCCCGATACTCATGACGACGCTGACTACAATTCTTGCGCTCGTGCCCCTTGCTCTCGGCTTGGGACGCGGCGGCGAGCTTATGCAACCTATGGGTATAGTAGTGTTGGGCGGTTTGCTACTTGGAACGCTCGTCACGCTTGTGCTAATTCCCTGTTTCTACTGTGTTGTCAAGCGTATTTCCTTTACGAAAAAGCCCACTTCTCAGCAAGAGACAACTACCGAAGTGGAGGCAGAAAACCAACTCAACTAATGCAACGATGAGAAACTGCGTACGATGTGATTTACGCGCAAATATAACTCTTTCGTTTATTTAACAAATGGAATGAAATTATTGTATTGACTAATTTCAATATCAATTAAAACGTATCAACAAATATTACCCCTCGGTGTTAAACGAGGGGTTTATATTTTGTATATTTTCGTAGGCGAGAGGGGTTTTTATTTTGTGTATTTTGGTAGGTGATATGTTTTTTCGTAAAATATATTGAAAAAGCGTAAAATTTATTGTATAATTATAACATAAGTATAATCAAAAGTAGGCTTTTTTGCCTAAAAACAAGGAGATTTCATGAACAAACCGATAGTTGCGCTCATCTACGACTTCGACAACACTCTGTCCACCCGCGACATGCAGGAGTTTACTTTTATACCCGCTCTCGGCATGTCTCCGACGGAATTTTGGACCACCTGCGACAAGCTTGCACACGACAACAGCATGGACCACATCTTAGCGTATATGCACCTCATGGCGGAAAAAGCCAAGGAAAAGGGCATTGACCTGTCCGCCGAGGCGCTTCGCAAAATGGGCAAGGACGTCCAGTTTTTCGAGGGGGTTGAAACCTGGTTCAAACGTATCAACGACTACGGCGACAGCCTTGGGTTGGAAGTTCGCCATTACATCATTTCCTGCGGCTTGAAGTCCATGATTGAGGGATGTCCGATTGGACACGAGTTCTACAACGTGTTTGCCTGCGACTACCTCTACGACGACAAGGGACAAATCATTTGGCCGTCGGTGGCAATCAACTACACCTCCAAAACGCAGTTCCTGTACCGTATCAACAAGGGTGTCGAGGACGCCGGCGAACACAAGAAGTTGAACATGTACATGCCCCAAAGCGAGCGCGCCGTGTCATTTGAAAACATGATTTACATCGGCGACGGACTTACGGACGTACCCAGCATGAAGCTCACCCGTTCCCGCGGCGGCTACGCAATAGGCGTGTACCGTCAACCCGAGGACGCAACCTATCTCGTCAAGGAAGAGCGCGTTGACTTCTACGTTCAGGGCGACTACCGCGAGGGCAGCGACATGGACATTGCAATGAAGGCAATCTTCCAAAAGATTTGCGCAAAACTTCGCTTTAAAGAGCTGTCGGAAAGTAGCTTCAACGCAGCGAAAAAATAAATTTGCCTGTTTTGTCTTTATTTTTATCTTAAAATAGTTATTTTTTGTCAAATTTCGCCGTTATACTGCCTTTTGTTCGCGTTACAATGGGCAAAAACGGAGAAATTTTATGTACTGCAAGCGCATTTTGATACTTCAACAGTCCAACGCCCGCTTTGCCGAGCGTAACAAGGAGCTGTGCGGATTAGTCAAACTTATAAACAACTCCAAAACTGTCACTGAAGTGACAGTTTTCGTTACCAACGCCGACGTTCAGATGCTTGGCGAGTGGTGGATTGTTTTGAGCTTCGGCCGTACGCCCGTTGCGCACAAATTGGACACTCTCAACAATTGCGCCTTTACCGTAGATCAAATGCCTCTCGACAACGTCAGCTGCCTGCTCGTAAAACGTGAGGACAGGTGCTACGAGGCGGCGAGGGCGTTCGTCGGCGAAAATTTTTGCGACGTGCTGTGGCGCAAAATGGACGAGCTTGCAAGAGTTGCGCCCGTTGACAGCAACGATTCCACCGCGTACGAGCAGTTCGTTGCCGCAACGGAAAACTTTTACGATCCATTGGACGTTAGTAAGCTCAAAACGCAGGCGGACGAGCGGTACAAATCCGTTGCCGAGTACAGCGCGGCGTTTGAAAGGTACTACGCGTCCGGCGGCGACGAAAACTACTACGACAGCGTCAAAGACGAGATAGCCAAGGTTTTTGTAAAATTTCCGCCCTACTATCCCCTCATTCGCAAGTACAAAGAATCGTTTTTCGTACGAATTGACTTTCCCTCGTCGGAAAAGTACTTCGTTTTGGGCGTTTTGCAACGCGAAGGGCGCGTTCGCTACATTTGCTACGGCTTGCCCGCCGAAAAAGAGGACGTAACCGACAAGGACTTCGTGTACGTTGACAACGCTCCCGTTGCCTTTTGGATGCTGTTTCAGGACGCGACTACGGGGCAAATTAGCGTCTTGGACGGCCTCGTGTGAGAAAATAGGTTTATATTGTTGCTTTTTTAATAATTATGCTTTATAATAAAGTCCGTATGTAGTAACTACATAAGGAGCAATCTATAATGGTCAAAGTCACATCAGTGAAAAGAATTCTATTTTTAGTCGTTGCGCTTCTATTGTGCGCGACGGTTGTATTTGCAGCTTGTACAAACGGCAACTTTCAACCCTTGAAAGACAAGCCTTCGGGACTTACTCCGGAAAGCAACGGCGGCGTTGCGGTGAGATACGGTGATTGGCTGTACTATATCAACGGCTACACCTCCGACGCTTCTGCCGACAACACCTACTCTAACGACGTGGTGGACTCGCCCCGTATCGGTTCCGTTGTTCGCATCAAGCTTGCAGAAATTGAAAAATTGTTTGAAATCAGCGAAGACGATTTGGACGAAGACGAGGACTACAAATCTGTAGCGGACAAGATTGCCGCTGCGGTTCGCGGTGACGTCACAGGCGTTACAGGCGCAGAGACAGTCGTGCCCAAGATTTACATTTCCTCGAACACAGCCGAGACGCGTCTTACAGGTTTGTACATCTTCGATGACCGCATCTACATCACTACTCCCAACGACGAGCTTACGGCAGGCGGCAATCCCCGTACGAACGAACTCGTGCTTATGAGCTTCGATTTGAACGGCGCAAACCCCAAGGTTCACTTTAACTTTGGCGGAAGCGACGGTCAAATTTGGTTGGGTAAAGTTGACGGCAAGGTTGTGGCAACCTACTTCATTAGTAACAAGCTGTATCATTTGGACGTTGCTGCGGGCAAGGAAACTCAAATCACCTACGCTAACGCAAGCAGCTACGACATCGAAACAATCAACGACGTGTCAAGCGTAACTTGGGATCTTCAAGGTGAGGGCGGCAACGTGTTCTTCATCAACAGCGTTGGTGAAATCTGCAAGCTTCCTCTCGGTACCGCAAGCTACGAAGTGGTGGTTGCAAACGAGGTTAAGAAATCCGAAAACGACAGCATTGAAACAACCTACGAATATAAAATCAAAAACGTCAACAACGGTCAAGTTTACTACACCAAGAAAGACGACGTAGAAACTGAAACCGTACTGTACTGGGCAGACAGCGATCACAGCGACGTTGAAAACAGACAAGTTGCTTTGAAAAGCGACAAGGACAACGCTGTTGGCTGGAGAGACGGTATGGTTGTGTACCCCATTTCCACCACGACAGGCTACTACGGTCTCAACATCATCAAGTCGGTAGACGGAACGGAACAAACAGTCGTACTTCCTCGCGAGGACTACGAAGAGACTATCGCTATTGTGAGAATTGTGGGTGACACACTGTACTACTCGGTAAGCAACGTTTACTACACCCTCAATCTGCAAAAGGTACTCGACAATGCAGATGAGCCTGTAGAAGACATCGCAGTGGCATATGAAATAACCGCTTACGCCTACAACCCCGCTTCCAGCACGGGTTGGGCAATCCCCGACTACGTAAACGTAGAAACGTCGGACGGCGTTGTTCACTACGTAATTACCGCGGCAAGCAGCGGTGTGACGGTAGTAAAATTCGACCCCGAAGAGAAGAAGAACTCCGAAACCTCGGTAGCGCTTACTTTGAGAGCCGCTCCCACCGAAGAATAACAAAATTCAATTCAAAACCTTGCGGTAAAACGCAAGGTTTTTTTTGTTGAAATCGTTATTAACGGCGCAATACTTTGTTAAGCTGTGCGTTACAAAACATAATTTTGTTTTAAGTAATTGTCAAACACAGTACAAAAAAGTATAATATACTCACAACTGAATAACACCGTCAGTTGGGGAAACAATGTGCGAATCATTGACAGTCCCGCTGAGGTAAAGCTTTGCCTATTTCCAAGGTGAAGAACAAGTCCTAATGCCCGACAAAGCGGTTTTATCAAGAGCATTTCTTCGATGTAAAGATAGCGGCTCATCTTTTTGCGCTGTCGTTTTACGTTTGAACGGCGGCTATTTTTATTGAGGAGCGGTGCTTGCGGTTGAATACACACAAAAAAGGAGAAAAACATGAAAACACAAAAAAGACTACTGACGTGGATTTTGGTAGCCGTTTTAGCAGTGATGAGCCTTGCGCTCGTTGCATGCGTGGACAAGCCACAGCCCGTACAGCTTACGGATTTGACTTTGCCTCAACTTGCAAGCAATCAAATGGCTGTCATCATTAAAAACGGTGAAAACGACTACACGTGCTACGTTGTAACCCTTGGCAAGGGCGGCGCTGAGGCAACTACAGCAGAGGAAGTGCTTGACTATTTGGTTGAAGCGGCAGCATTGGATTTGGATTGTTCGGGTAGCGGTTCGGAAAAATTTATCAACCGCATTGGCGGTATCATTCCCAATCCCAACGCGGATGATTACGAATACGTTGAAATATTTACAAGCAATTCGGCGTTTTTCGCCACATGGGCTGGAGCAAACGAATACACGGTTGACAACGTGACGCTTAAATCCGCAGGCGTGGGAATACACGATTTGGGCGTTACAGCAGGTGATATACTCTATTTTGAACTGTCTGTATTTGCTTGGTAACGTAGTAATTATCGAATAAATCACAACTACAAAAAAAGCAACTACAAATTAAACGCAACTAAAACCTTAACAAACTTAACTATGAAAAAGTCTACCAAGTACAACGCGGCATTGATTGCCGTAAGCGCGCTTTTCGCCGCCCTTCTTGTCGGAGGCAAAGAAGCGCTTGCGGTGTTGCCTAATATCGAAGTGGTTACGCTACTGATTGCCCTGTGCGCCTACGTATGGGGTCCTGTAGTGGTGTTCCCTGCCGTCAACGTGTTTATTGCGGTAGATATGGCGATATGGGGTGTAAATACCTGGATTATTTCCTACTTTATTCACTGGAACTCGGTAGCGGTAGCGTTCTGGCTACTTGGCAAAGCGCGCTTCCGTCACAGGGCTGTAGAGGTGGTTTGCGTAACGTCGCTTGCGGTGGTTTTTTCAACTCTTTTCGGAGTGTTGACCTCCGCCGTGGACACGCTTGTCGGTTTCACGGGCGAGGGCTTTTTCGTAGACTTTGACAACGTACTGTACCGTTTCGCTGTTATGTACGTCAACGGCGTAAGTTTTTACGTCACGCAAATTGTGTGCAATCTCGTTCTTTTTGCGGTAGCGTTCCTGCCTCTTGTGATTGTCAATCGCAAAGCAAAGCTAAGAATGTTGCCAAAAGATGAGCAAACAACCACTAAATGAGCAGTTACCGTTTGACAAAAAAACACGCTTGAACTATACTGTAAACGCAAAAAGGAGCATAACTATGGCAGACAAACAATTTGTAAAGGAAATTGCCGACATCAACACCGATTTCCCCCAATGGTACACCGACGTAGTACTGAAAACTCAACTCGTTGACTACGGCCCCGTCAAGGGCACTATGGTCATTCGACCTTACGGCTACGCTATTTGGGAAAACATACAAAAGGAGCTTGACGCGCGTTTCAAGGCTACAGGTCACCAAAACGCCTATTTCCCCATGCTCATTCCGCAAAGCCTGCTCACTAAAGAAGCGGAACACGTAGAGGGTTTTGCCCCCGAGGTTGCTGTAGTGGACGTAGCAGGCGGTGAAAAGCTTGCCGAGCCTATCGTTATTCGCCCCACCAGTGAAACGATTATTTGCAGTATGTACTCCAAGTGGATCAACAGTTACCGTGATTTGCCCTTGAAGCTCAACCAATGGGCAAACGTAGTGCGTTGGGAAAAGACAACTCGCCCATTCCTGCGTACGTCGGAATTTTTGTGGCAGGAAGGTCACACGATTCACGCCACACGCGAGGAATCAATGGCGGAAACGTTAGATATGTTAAGGCTGTATCACGACTTTGCGCGTGACGTGCTTGCAATGCCAACGTTTATCGGACAAAAGAGCGAAAAAGAGAAGTTTGCAGGCGCTGAAGCTACCTACGGCATGGAAGCAATGATGCTGGACGGTAAAAGCTTGCAGGCAGGCACAACTCACCACTTCGGACAAAAGTTCAGCAAGGCTTACGACATTCAGTTCCTTGACAAGGACAGCACGCACAAGTACGTTTGGCAGTCAAGTTGGGGCGTATCAACCCGTCTTATCGGCGGCTTGATTATGGCTCACGGCGACCAACGCGGACTTGTACTGCCTCCGAAAGTCGCCCCCATTCAGGTGGTTATCATTCCTGTTGCCGCTCACAAAGAGGGCGTTGTGGACAAGGCTACCGAGGTTGCAAACCTACTCCGCGAGGCGGGTTTGCGCGTAGAACTGGATGTTCGCGACCAATCACCCGGTTGGAAGTTCAACGAGTGGGAAATGAAGGGCGTACCTCTTCGTGTGGAAATCGGTCCTCGCGACATCGAGAACGGTGTAGCAACCTGCTCGCGCCGTGACACTTGCGACAAATTCACTTTGCCTCTCGACGGCATTGCGGGCAAGGCTTGCGAAATGCTTGACGAAATTCAAAGCAACATGTACGCCAAGTCGCTTGCATTCCGCGACAGTCACGTGAAGTTGGCTCACAACATGGACGAACTCAAGGAAGTGTTGGACAGCAAATGTTTCGCCAAGGTAGTGTGGGACAAGGACCCCGCCTGCGAAGCGCTGTTCAAGGAAAAGTTCCAAGCAACCGTGCGCGTAATGCTGGACGAAAAGCCCTTCCAAAACGTTTGCACCTGTTGCGGACACAAGAGCAAAGACCTCGTTGTCGCTCTCGTTGCAAGAGCATACTAAAACCATAAGCAAAATTTTGAGGGTTTTGTTCAGTATAAATAGAATTTATGAACAAACTAAACAATTTTTATCGACTAAGTGTATAAAATAAGTTGGCGACGACAAATTATTATGGTATAATTACTATATCTTCTTAGGGGAACCTAAGAAATAAACAAAAAATATATTTTTTGAAGGAGAAAGAAAATGAAAAAGACAAGCAAAATTGTTGCAGTAGTTCTTGCAGCTCTTCTTGTTGTAGCAGCTGTTGCAGTACTTGCAGCTTGCGGTGAACCCGAACACGCAGCTTACGGCTACGTACACTCCAACGGTGTTGCTAAGGCTACAGTTGAATTCGATTCCGAAGGCAAAATCGTAGCAGCTACACTTGACGAAGCTTGCGTTCCTACACAAGTTAAACCGTCTGCAGAAGAAGCAGAAGCAAACGCTGACTACATTGTCAACGGATTCTGGAAGACAGTTAAATGGGGCGATGTTACAGCCGTTTACGATGCAGATGCTAAGGCTTACAAAGTTGGCGAACAACTCTTGATCAGCAAGGGCGCAGAAGACAGCTTCTTCGCACTTAACGCTGAAGGCGCAGCACGCGCTAAGGCTTACTTCGAAGCAGTTGCTGCTAACAAGGTTATCGTTGTTACCGCTGCCGGCGAAAAGTCAGACATCATGACAGCTGAAAAACTTCTCAAGTCCAAGAACGGTTACTGGTCAACTAACCTTAATGGTAAACTTGGTTGGCAAGCAAACGTAGAAAAGACAATCGCATACGTTCTTGAACACGGTGTTGACGGAACTCTCACTCTTGACGGAACGTGGAAGGATGCTGACGGTGTTGACACAGGCGCTACCTGGAGCGATATGATGAACTACTTCAACCTTTTCAAGGCTGCTGCTGGTAAATAATCTAAGCAAATAGCAAAACAAAAATCTCACTCAATCGAGTGAGATTTTTTTTCGCCTCGCCGGCGGGGAATTAGTCTTTAGATTTGTAATTACTTGTCCCCATTGTGAACTACAACCTGCGGGAAGGGTATTCCGATTCCGTTTTCGTCAAACATATTCTTTATTGCTCCGTTCAATGCGCGGGTAACTCCGAATATGTCCTGTTCGTGACAGGTTACTGTGAACAGTAGCGTTACGCCGCTTGCGCCGAGAGCCGATACGCCTTGGTATTCGGGTACGCCGACGGCTTTGGGAATTGTAAGCTTGCCGACGTGTTCTCTGATGATTTTTTCCACCTCGGGCACTCTCGAGCCGTATTCAATGTCAATGTACGTTTTGGCTACAGACAGTGCTTTGTCGTGATTTATTACGCCTTGAATACTGTTGTTGTTGAATATCTTGATGTTGTTTACGCCGTCAATTACCTTGGTCGTTCTGATACCTATGGAGATTACCTTACCGCGGAAGTCGTCAATGGTAATGTAATCGCCCACGTTGAACTGGTCTTCAAATACTATGAACAGCCCTGCAACTACGTCGGCAATCAGTGACTGCAATCCAAGACCGACAACCAACGTCAGTACTCCTGCGCCTGTTATGATGGCGGTGGTGTCCACGTCGAAGTTTGCAAGCAGTATCACGACGAAGATTATTGCCGTAATCCAGTTTATCATGTTGACGATGAGGCTGGACACCGTTATTGCCCGCTGCGTCTTGTGGAACGCCTTGCTTACAACGAGTACGATGATGGTGGAGATTGTCCACACGATTGTTATTGACTGTATGGATTTGATGAGCGTTGGCACGTGCAACACAACCTTGTCCAACAGCAGCGAACCTGTGTTTGGCGTGGCTGTGCTCCAATCTTCTGTCTGTACGCCGTCAACCTCGGTAATTGTAATGGTGCTTTCATCCAAAAAGACGTTAACGTGCGGATTATCGGAAAACAAGTAATCGTAGAATACAAACGACAGCACCGTGATTGTGAGCATTATTCCGAGAATAATCCACCTCGACGGTTTGATTGCTTTTAGTTGGCGTTTCACCTTTTCTCCCTCTTCGCGCAATTCTTGCTTTATTTCCTGTCTTGTGTGCGGCATGCAATTTCTCCTTGCGTAAAATGTATCAATATTATACATTATCTCATATCATTTTTCAAGTAAATCAAGAATTGTTGCCAAAATACCGCAAATATAGTAAAATCTTTATGGTATTTATATGAAAAAGTCGCTGTACACAATTTTTTCCATATTGCTACTGTGTAGCCTCGTTGCGTTCTGCTGTTTGACTGTGTTGGACGGCGGCAATTTGGCTTACGCAGATACGGAAAATGGGTGCGACGTCTCTAACATCGAGTTTACTCCCGTTGACGATTTCCTTTACGGCAAGGGCGTAAGCTTCGAGGTGGGAGGCAACACAGTGTACCTGTACAGGATTCTCAACAATGGCGCGCCAATTGGCGTGCGTTTCAGGGGTTACTATTTCGGTTACAGCGGCATACAGGTTTTTTCGGAGGTCTATTCTTCCGAGCAATTCAAGATAGATTTTGACATCAGCGATTTGAATGCGCAGCTGTCGGCAAGTCAGCTTGCGCGCCGCAACGAGGTTATACGTCTGTTTAGTGAAATTAGCTTGATGATTGACGCGGTGGACGGCTACGCTAACACAATCTACGACGGCTCGGGCGAGGGTGAAAACAAACTGCCCCTTTCCGACGTGTACCGTTACAACGTGGCAAAGCAGTATGAAACGGTGGAAATTTCCTACGACACCTACAGGATGCTTGAGCTTGCCCGCGAAATGTACGACGACACGAATGGCGCATTTAACCCTGCGGTGTACCGACTCGTTGACTTGTGGGGATTTTCTTCCCGCGTGTACACCTACCGCAACTACGGTGAGACCTACGACCGAAAGTGGAGCGAAGAGGGATTCAGTTACCCTCTACCTGAAGAAAAGTATATTGACGCGTTTTCCGACCCCATGTTCACAAATTTTTCTCAAGATGCGGTAACATTGGAGAAAAAAGAGGGCAAATACTTCGTTACGAAGAACGTTTCGCCCGCCGTTGTGGACGGAGAAAGCCTTGAACAGTGGATTGACCTTGGCGGTATTGCGAAAGGCTACGCGGTTGACCTTGCGCGTCAGATGATTGCAAAAAGTAGCATTGACCGCTATTACGTAAACGCCGGTTCAAGCAGCATTGTCACGGGTTTAGGACGCGACGGCGGCAAAACCAACCTGAACATGGAAAACGCTTTTGCGTCGTACACAAATTTGTTGCAGGTACAAATAGGTAAGTCAAGCGTATCCACAAGCGGACAAAATATGCGCAGGTACTCCGTTGACGGCGTAGATTACGCGCATATTATCGACGGCGCAACAGGCGCGCCCGCGCAAACGGGAGTTAAGTCCGTTATGGTAGTGGTTCCCGAAGAAAAGGGCGAGTTTTGGGCTACTAAGGGCGACTGTCTCACTACGGCGCTCACCGTAATGGGGCGCGATGCCATCGTGGACTTTGTCAACGGCTACCTCAAGGACAACGACATCAAGATTGTCGTGCAGTACCAAACGCTGGACAACAGAATGCAGCTGCTGTCAAATTTTAGCGAGGAGGAGGTTACTCCCCTCAGCGACAACTTCGGTCAATTCGGCTGGGCGCTAAAGTTCAACAGCGAAACGGGCAAATTCTACTACGATGCCGACGCTAAATTTGACAACCCGACAAACGACAGCTACAAGACGTGGTTGATTGTTATCGGTTCTTTGCTCGGGGCAGCAGCGGTGGCTCTTGTCGTTTATCACTTTGTTCGCGGCAAATCCCGTACGGCAACCAACGTGCAAAACGCCAAGAAGGACAAGCCCTTCAAGGTGTTGGACGTCATGGTGTACGTTGGCGTGGTTTTGGTAATATTGGTGCTGTTTTACGTGTTTTTGTTCGACACGGAAGACGCGCAAATGCAAATTATCAACGTCATTGACGAAGAAACGGGCGAAACTCTTTACGTCTACAACGTAATCCGCCGAGAGGGATACGTCAACACCGAAAACAAAAACGGATGGACTGTGGACGTAAAACACACTGACGAGGGTGTGGAGGTGACTTTCACAAGGGAAATTGACGGCGAACCACATTTCAACACTATGTTGATTACCCTTGGACGCAATGCTTCCGTCAAGATGATTGAGTCCGTTTGCGGGTACAGCAAGGAATGTGTGCGCAATTTCCCCGCAATCGAGCGTTCCGGCGGTTCTATCATTTGTAGCCCGAACAGGCTAAAAGTAATTACACAGTGAGACAAGGAATTAAAAGCCTCGCTTCTAACTCCTCGCACATATAGAATAAAAAAGATGAAAAAAATAAATAATAAAACTTCATTTTTTAGCGCCAAGCGCCTTGCAACTCTCGCGGTGCTTACGGCAATGAGCCTCATCACGTTTATGATTGAGAGCCTTTTCCCACCCCTGTTTTTGCCCGGCGCAAAGATGGGGCTTTCCAACGTGTTTTCACTTTTGGCGCTTTTCGTGTTGGGACCGACCGAAGCGGTGATACTCGTAGTGGTTCGCACAACGTTGGGCAGCGTGTTTACGGGCAATATTTCTACTTTGCTGTACAGCATGACGGCAGGACTTGTCAGCGTGATCGTTTCTACGGTTTTGGTGGAATTTGTCTACCCCAAGGTGAGTATTGTGGCAATTTCGGTGGTGGCGGCAGTGATGCACAACGTTACGCAAAACGTGGTCTTTTGCCTTGTCAGTAACACACCTCAAATGTTTGCGTATATGCCTTGGTTGGCGCTTATTGGAGTACTTGCTGGTGTAATAGTGGGCTTTGCCGTGTGGTTTATTTTGCGTACCGTGCCGACGAGAGTGTTTGTCAGCGTTGCGGACTTTGCGCCGAATGAGCCGCAAACGGAACAACCTGTCGAGGAACAAAAAGAGGAAAAATGAAAAATATTCTCATTTACAACGATATATCGGGGCTTGGTAACTGCTCAATGGCGGCAAATTTGCCCATTTTTACAAAATTAGGTCACTACTGTATGCCAATCGTCACTGCAAGCTACTCCTGCCAGACGGGATTTGGCAACTTTGCGGCGCAGCGTAACAGTGAAATAGTGCAATTTTCCGACAGATTACTTGCAAATCGTATTCCCGACGCAATTTACGTCGGTTTTGGCAATGACGGCGAGGTTTTACAAGGCGTCACAAGCGTTGTGAGCCGTTTTCCAAGCAAAGAAGTTTGCAAACTCGTAGACCCAATCATGGGCGACAACGGCAAGCTGTACCCCGTGTTTGACGACGCCTATTTGCAGAACATGAAACGCCTCGTGACGTTAGCCGACTGTATTACGCCCAATCTCACAGAGGCTTGTTTACTTGCGGGAATAAACTATGCTGAATTAGTCAACCGTAGCAATGAACCCACGTTCTTGGCGACCTGCGGTGAGGTTTTTACCGATTTTTTGACTAAAACGGGGGCAAAAAGCGCCGTAATTACGGGAATTGAGTGCGGCAAGCTGCTTGGCAACGTTGTTTTGGACGGAAACAACCGTTATTTCGTTACCAACGAGCGTGTAGAAGTCACCTACTCGGGTACGGGCGACGTTTTCAGCTCGGTAGTATTGGGCGAATTGCTCAACGGGCACAGCTTGCTCACAGCCACGCAGGTTGCGGCAAACTTTGTGGAGAAAGCGGCTCGAGCAACCACCTGTTCAGACCGCCGCTTTGGAGTAGAGTTTGCCAAAGTAATTGACTTACTGTGAGGCTCTGGTATTCACACAAAACCTTAGATTGCTAAGTAGCGTAACCCCCTTGCTTATAGTTGAACTGTTTTGTACAAGCATTATCGGAATATCGATAAACAAGAATGACCTTACTCTTCGATGCTTAATATCAAAAATACACTTCTAACAACAAGGCAGATACCTCATCGAGTATCTGCCTTTTTTGTGTTAATTAATTAAACTGTTAAATGGGGTGGAAATTTTGCAAAATCGCGCCCCTACCTGCCTCCACGGCGAGTGGCGGCAAGGTGTCAGTCGTCTGCGCCTGCGAGCATTTCCATCTTGTCTTTGGCTGTTTCGGGCTTACTGTCACCGTGCTTGACGAACAGCATTGTCACAAACGACGCCGCAGCGAATATCGCTCCGTAGGGGAACAGTATTGACATCGTTCCCATTGCGTCCATTAACGCGCCGCTTAGTATCGGGGTGATGACCTGCGCCGCCATGCTTGCCGTGTAGTAGTAGCCTGTATATTTTCCGATAGTGCTACCTTTTGCAAGCTCTACGACCATGGGGAAGCTGTTGACGTTGATTGTAGCCCAGCCTATGCCTGCCAACGCAAAAAGTATCCACAGCAGCCACGCGGGTGACGATGCGGTGATGAATATCGCTCCCGCAAACGCGCCTGTAAGCAGACCTATTCCTATGAGAATGGACTTTTTGCGACCGATCTTGCTTGCTAAGAAGCCTACGGGTATGTAAGAAATTATCGCTGCGCCCTGAGCAATCATGAGCGTGGTGTTGTAGTCCTTGTTGAGAACGTTGACAGCGTACACACTGTACTTACTTGTAATTGCGTTGTAGCCTGTAAACCACAAAGCAACGGATGCAAGTATCAGTATGAGTGAAATCAACTTGTCTTTGGGCAGCCTGTCCTTTTTCGGCGCAGTAACTTCGGCAGTGGTGGCGGTAGTTTGACTGTCCGTAGCTTCTGCAGCCGTGTCGCTCTTTGCTGCGTTTTCTTTCTCTTTTTCCTTTTCTTCCTCCTCTGCGTCAAGTACCGCCTGCGCTTCAAGCATTTCGGCATTCCAGCGTTTTTCTTTGACGGTAAACATAAACACTATGAGGGCTACAAGCATAATTCCGCACACCGCCGCAACGAACCAAGTGTAGTTCATTATTTGGTTTACGACTTTGCCCGTACCGAACAGCATGCCCAGTACCAATACGAGCAATCCGCCTGCCGTGCCCATGAGGTTGATTACCGCATTGCCCTTGCTTCGGAGAGGCTTTATCGTGACGTCCGGCATCAGCGCCACCGCGGGTGAGCGGAAGGTTGCCATGGAAATCAGCACCATCAACAGTACAATGATGAATATGGCAAGAACCCACAAGTTGCCTTTAGTAACACCTGCTGCAAATTGAGAACGCGCTTCAGATACGAGCGAGGAGAAGGCGTTTGTGGTGAGGACGTCGCTACCTACCGCCTCGTTCGTGTCCACGTAGAAGAGCTTGTCCTTGCCGTCAACCTCCTTGGTGTAGCACAGCCTGTAGCTTTCCCCGACCACGTTGCCGTCGGCGTCCTTGTGCGGTTTGACGTACACGTAGACGGTGTTTTCGTTCAGTTCGCCTTTGTACCAATTTTCGAGAGAAGTCTTTTCCTCTGCGGACAGTTGGTCGTACGTTTTGTTGTAGTAAATCTTCGCTGCGTAGTCGCGAACTGTGTACTGAGGAGTAACGCTGTTGTTAGTGATGCCGTTGTACTCTCTGTTTTCCACAAGTATTAGCTCTTCCTGTCCGTCTCTGACTTCCGTCATAGTCCAGAACGTTTCGGCGTTGGCGACTTCAATCTTTTTGAGTTGCGCCGCATCCACGAACGTCAAACTCATAAAGCAAATGATTGCAGCAATCGCGCCCGCTACGATAAAGGGTGTGCGCTTGCCGAAGCGGGTGTCTTTTTTGTCCGACAGCGCGCCAAACAGCGGCAGCATGAACAGAGCCAAAATGTTGTCCAGTGACATTATTACGCCCGACCAAAATTGGTTTAGACCGAACTTGTTGGTGAGCATAAGTGGGATAATGGTGTCGTACGCTTGCCAGAACGCGCTAATCAAAAAGAACGCGAAACCGACAAGAATTGTGCGTTTGTAATTGAGTTTCATCTTACCCCCTCTTTTCATTACGTATTTGCATATAGCAATTATATTATATAGGAAAGAGTACCGTTTGTAAATAGTCACTTTTTTCGCGTCGTAGTATAGCAAAAAGATGTTTTTTCATCCCTTGATTTGAAATAAAATTTTTATATATCGACAAAAACGCCGAATATAACTTAGTTAGCAACAGCAGTTAAAGCAAACGTCAAGCATATTTTAGTACTGTCAAAGTGTTTTTACGTAACGCAAATAGTAGCGTAAAAATGCAAAAAAACAATATGGGGTGGAAAAAATCGTGAGTAAATGGAAAATTGTTAAGCCACGTGAGAAAAAAGAAAAGAAGGTTGAGAAAATTGGCGCGGAAACAAAACGTCGCAAGAAGTTTCCATTCTTGTCCGTCGTCATTGTCCTGTTGATTTGCGCGGTAGCTTTAGCTTGGGCTTTGCCGAATTTACCTGTTAAGCCGCAGCAGCAAGCGCCTGCAACTTACAAGGGCATAATCGAACTGTGGAACGTGGAAACGTTCGAGGGCGGCGTTGGCAGTCGCGAAAGTTGGTTCATAAACAAGTCGGCTAAATTTGAACAGGTACACACGGGTTTGTTCGTGCACGTCACAACACTTTCGGTAGAGCAACTTACCGACAAGCTTCAAAATGGCGAAAATTTCGATTTGATTACATTTTCTCGCGGAGTGGGCGTGCTCGTCAAGGACAAGCTTGCGCCTGTTACGGAAAATATGGGTTTTGTAAATGAGAATTTCCTTGTTGCAGGACAAATTGGCGGCGCGCAGTACGCCCTTCCCGTGTATTCGGGCGCGTACTGTCTGTTTGCGCGAACGGAGCAGCTTACAGCCGATCAACTTGTTTCAAGCGCTCTCACCAAGACCCACACTCGCAAAATAGGCAAAAACACGGTGGAATTGCAGCCGCTTGTCACAGGCTTTACGCCCTACAACAGTCCGCTTACTGCTTTAGCTCTTGCAGGCGGAAAGGGAACGGCAAAGGTGTCGGAAGAGGTCACTCAATATCAGGCGTACGAGCAATTCGTGGGCAACCGTACGGCGGTGACGCTACTCGGCACGCAACGGGATATGTACAGACTGTCGCAGCGTGAAAGTAACGGCAAAATCGAGCAACTTAGCTTTGCGCCCCTTACCGACTACACCGACTTGGTGCAGTACGTGGGTATTTCTGCCAACAGCGGTGACAAAACGGACGCCTGCGTAGCATACGTCAAATACTTGCTTAGCGAGGAATGTCAGTCCACGCTTGTCAATTTGTCGCTGTTTTCCGTGTTGCAAACGAATTTTTACACTTTGGACAGATACGCAGAGTGCGAACGGGCTCTTGCGACCGCCTACGTGCCCAACGCCTTCGGCGATGCCGACGCAATCGCTCAGCAGAGGGAAACTGCGCTTTCCACCCTTTTGATGTAGTTGGTAGTAAAGTATGGACGACAAGACTTTTCAGCTGATACTGTTCAAAATGGGCAAATACGCCGTCGAAATGCAATTTGACAAGAGCTTTAGCGAGTTGACGACCTTCGGCACAGGGGGAAAAATCAGGCTTACTCTTTACCCCGACAGCATAAAGAAGTTGACAAAAACCGTGCGACTGCTCAACAAACTAAAAGTTGACTACTGTCTGCTCGGCAAGGGTAGCAACGTGCTTGCTGCCGACTCCGATTACGACGGAGTGGCGGTGGTGACAACCAAGCTTTCAGATATAAAAATCAAGGGAAATTACGCCTACGCATTCGCCGGCGCGTCAACGGTTACGCTCGCCAAGGAACTGCAAAAACGGGGGCTAAGCGGCGGAGAATTTCTTGCGTGCTTGCCTGCAACGGTGGGCGGCGCGGTGGTGGGAAACGCTGGTTGTTTCGGTCAGGACGTGCAAAAAATTCTACATGGGGTGGAATTTTTACATAATAACAGGCGAAAATGGTTTAAAAAAAGTAAATGTAAGCTGTCAAAGAGGAACAGTATTTTCAAGCAAAAGGGTTACACGGTGCTTGCCGCGAAATTCAAGCTGACGCCATCTATGCCCGACGAGGTGCAGGAACGCATACGGCAAATGCGCGAAACAAAAGCGGCGAGTCAACCCCTCAACTACCGCTCGGCAGGGTGCGTGTTTTATCACGACAGCGTTGCGGTGTCGAAGCTCATTGACGAGGCGGGTCTCAAGGGCTACAGAGTGGGCGGCGCCGAGGTATCAAACAAACATGCGGGTTTTGTGATAAACGTTGACAAAGCCACCTCAAAAGATATATACTTAGTACTGCAGCACGTAGCGACTACTCTTTGGGAACGCTACGGAGTGCGCGTAAAAAGAGAAGTGCAGTTAATCAATTTTACAGAGGAAGACGGTGACATTTTCTCAAAGTGTTAAAAGCGAAATACTGAAATCGGCAAGAAACTTAAAGGGGCGCTCTGCCGCCTCCTTTTTGACTGCTGTATTGAAGTCCGTTGGCTCTCTCACTCTCGACAGTAGCGGTTACGCCTTTTGTCTGGAAAGTGACAATGCCGATTTTGCGAAAATTTGTCAAAATTTGTCATTTTCGGAGCTAAACGTCGTTGCGGATATGAGTAGCAGCGTCAATTCTAAGAAAAAAACGGTTTTTCGGTGTACCTTTGACGGCGCTATTGGCGAAAAATTGGGTCTTACCTCTCGAGACGGTGACGGCGCGCTGATTTTTGGCGAAATTGAGACACTTTTCCCAACGGAACAGGACTGTCTACGCGCATTCTTGCAGGGATTGTTCGTTGCATGCGGTTCGGTGGTGATTCCTACCGACACTTTGGACGGTAACGCCGTAGACAGAGCCAAGTACCACTTGGAACTTCGGTTTACCGACTCCGCATTCGCCAACAGGGTGAGTGAAGTTTACTCCGAGCTGTCATTCCGCTCCACCCCGCGCAAAAACGGCGTCATTCTCTACCTCAAGGACAGCGAAAAAATAGCCGATTTCTTCGTTTACGTAAACGCCATGTCCGCTAAACTCAATTTGGAAAACGTACTCGTTGCGCGAAGCGTCAGAAACGCCTCCAACCGACAAACCAACTGTACCGTCGCCAATATCGAAAAGAGTATTGCTGCCGCATCCAAGCAGCTTCAGGCAATTGCAACGCTTCGCCAAACGGGAGTGTTTGACGGACTGCCCGACAACCTCAAGGACATTGCAACACTTAGGGAAAAGTACCCCGAGGCAAACTTGGATGAGATAGCCGACATGCTACACATATCTAAGAGCGGCGCTAATCACCGCTTTGCTAAACTGATAGAATTGGCAAAAAAATAACCCCATATCAACAATTTATACCTGTCCACAAAGGAAAACGAAATGAAACAGTTTGTACACCTACACGTTCACACCGAATACAGCTTGCTTGACGGCGCAACACGTATTGACGATATGCTTGCCCGCTGCAAGCAGCTGAACATGCCTGCTATTGCCGTTACCGACCACGGCAACATGTACTGCGCCTGGAAATTTTTGAAGGCGGCGCATGAGGCTGGTATCAAGCCCATTATCGGTTGTGAATTTTACATGTGTGAAAATCTCCACAGCGTCGGCTTTGACAACAAGGAGTACTTCCACCTTATTTTGCTGGCAAAAAACAACGTCGGTTACTACAATTTGTGCAAACTCAACTCTATCGCCTTTGTGGAAGGATTTTACTACAAGCCCCGTATTGACTTCGAAACGTTGAAAAAGTACTCCGAAGGTCTCGTTTGCCTTTCGGCGTGCATTGCGGGACAGCTTCCGCGCTTGTTGCTTGCCGACAGACCTGAAGAAGCGAGAGAGCTTGCTTTGCAGTACAAGGAACTGTTTGGCGAGGACTATTACATAGAAATTCAGCGCCACGGAATAAGCGAAGAGGACGAGGTTATGCCTCAGCTTGTCGAATTGGCGCGCGAGCTTAACATAAAAATCGTAGTTACTAACGACGTCCATTATCTTAACAAAGAGGACGCGGAAATTCAGGACGTGATGATGTGCGTGCAGATGGGCAAGTACCTCGACGACACGGACAGAATGAAGTTCCAAGGCGAGGAATTTTACCTCAAGGACTACGACGAGATGGCGGTGCTGTTCCCGAAGCTGCCAGACGCCATGGACACAACCCTCGAAATAGCTGCAAAGTGCAACGTGGATTTCGGTAAGGAAAAACTGTTGCCGCTGTACACTCCGCCCAATGGAATGACCTCCGCCGAGTACCTTCGCTATCTGCTTGAAGAGGGACTAAAGAAGAAATATCCTACCCCAAGTGAAGAAATCCGCGAAAGAGTGGAGTACGAATACAGAGTTATTTGCGACATGGGTTTCGTAGATTACTACCTCATCGTGTGGGATTTCATCAACTACGCCAAGACCAACGGTATTCCCGTAGGCCCCGGGCGCGGTAGCGGAGCGGGAAGTGTAATTGCCTATCTCATTGGTATAACGGAGGTTGAACCCTTCCGTTTCAATTTGATGTTCGAGCGTTTCCTTAACCCCGAACGCAAGTCTATGCCCGACTTTGACGTAGACTTCTGCATGGACAGGCGTGGCGAGGTTATCGACTACGTTCACGAGAAGTACGGCAACGACAACGTTTGCCAAATCGTAACCTTTGGAACAATGGCGGCAAAGAACGCCATTCGTGACGTTGCGCGGGTGCTAAGGGTACCCATTGCCGAATCCAACCGTCTTGCGAAGATGGTGCCTGACAACTTCAAGTACACCTTGAAACATCTGCTCGGCTTCGTTCCTTACAAAAAGGAAGCGGACGCGTACGTCTCCGAAGAGCTTATTCGCGCCTACAACGACCCCTCAACGCACAAGCTGATTGACATTGCAATGCGTCTTGAAGGCTCGCCCAGACAGACTGGCATGCACGCAGCGGGTGTCGTTATTTGCCGCGACAAGGTGTCCGACCACGTTCCGCTGCAAACAAACGGCGGTTCTCTTGCTAAAGGCGGAATAGTCACAACTCAGTACAACATGGTAGAGGTTGAGGAGTTGGGTCTGCTCAAAATGGACTTTTTGGGACTTAGAACCCTCACCGACATCAAAAAGGCGTGTGACTACGTTTACGAAAATCACGGCGTCAAGGTGGATTTTTCTCAGGACGACTACGACGACCCCAACGTGTTCAGCCTCATCAGCTCCGGCGACACGATGTGTATCTTCCAGTTGGAAAGCGGCGGCATGTGCGAGCTGATGCGCAAGATGAAGCCCACCCATTTGGAAGAAATTATCGCAGGTATCAGCCTGTACCGTCCGGGTCCCATGCAGTACATAGGCAACTACATTGACTGCAAGTTCGACAAATCCAAAATCAAATATCTGCACCCGTCTATGGAAAGTATACTTGCCGTAACTAACGGCTGTATCGTCTACCAAGAGCAGGTTATGCAGCTTGTTAGAAAGCTTGCGGGATTTTCCACCGCGCTTGCCGACAACGTTCGCTACGCCATGAGCAAAAAGAAAGCAGACATGATGAAAAAGCTCGGCGAGCTGTTCGTACACGGCGGTACTTGGACCAACGGTGAAACCGTACCCGGCTGCGTCAAAAACGGCATTCCCGAGGACGTGGCTATGGAAATATACAAGCAGTTGGATGACTTTTCGCAATACGCCTTCAACAAATCTCACGCCACCTGCTACGCGTACGTGACGTACCAGACGGCATGGCTGAAAAACTACTACCCCGTAGAGTTTATTTGCGCGCTGCTGAACAACCGTATCAACGACATTTCGCAAATCAAGAAGTACATGGCGTACGCCAAATCTCAGGGCATTGCCGTGCTTCCGCCTGACATCAACAAGAGTCGCGACGAATTCCGCGTGGAAAATGGCGCAATCCGCTTCGGTTTGGGCGGTATTCGCAACATTGGCGTTGGCATCGTCAAGCAAATAGTGGACGAACGTGAGCAGAGCGGCGAATTTAAAGACATGGCGGACTTGTTTGAGCGGTGTTGTAGCTTCATAAACAAGCGCATGATTGAAAACTTCATCAAGGGCGGCGCATTCGATTGCTTCGAGCGTACCCGCGCCGACATGCTTCAACGCTACGTTGAGGAGCTTAACGAGGTGGTGGAAAGCAACAAAAAACACGCCACGGGACAAATTTCCATTTTCGACCTTGTTCCGGAAATCAAGCCCGTTACGCGCAACAAGCAGGATCAAATCAAGGAATTCCCCAAACAGGTACTGTACAACTATGAAAACGAGGTGCTGGGCGTGTACATGACAGGCTCACCCTTGGACGACTACGACGAAATAGCGGCAAAGTTCCACTTTGATTTCAACACCTCCGAAACGATGGCGTACGTTCCCGACGGCTCGGAGGACGGCGAACTTGTAAGACCCAAGGTGGACAAGAGATTTGTGGTGACGGGCGGAATACTGCGCGACATTCGAGTAACCGTCGGCAAGGACAACCAGCGATTGGCGTTTGGCGTGTTGGAGGACAAGTACGACACCATTGAAGTGGGACTTTACGGCGCAACCTACGAAAAGTACAAGACGCTGTTTGCCGAGGACTCGTTCGTGGTACTCAAGGGCAACCTTGCCGAATCCCGAGACGCCTACAAGATTAACGTTCGCGAGCTACTCAATCCCCGGAGCGAAACCAACACCGTGACTACCGAAGAGCGTAGCGTAAAAAACGTAACGCTGTGGCTCAAGATGGACGTGCGTGACGAGGAAAAGTACGCCAAGACAATTGAGAAGCTGCAAAATTACGAGGGCGAAATTCCCGTCAAATTCCGTATTGAGGGCAAGACTTACGAACTGGAAACCAAGGTTCGTCAATGCCCCGGAGTAGAGTACGAGCTGGGCGGAATCCTCGGCGACAAGAACGTGATTTTCTTCGAGAAATAATCTAAAATATTGATATGGGGTAAGAAAAACCACATTTTGAGGACGTGAAATTGCTCGCGTCCTTTATTTTTTTCTGCATTTTCCGTTGTTGTCGCAGTATTGTAAAATGAAAAATTATTACAAAAATTTCGTTTAATTGGCGGCTATTTAGTTTACACAAATTGTAAAAAAGATATATAATATACTCTAACTATAAATGAAAATTGCGCCTTGTCCGTTTCATGGGGAATTGGGCAGAGGGAAAAAGGGGGCAAAATTAGGTGATTAGGAAACTACTGAAAGGAGCGAAAGGTTACGAGGTACCATCGATATTTACGGTGCTGCTCGTCATGTTCGAAACGGCGTTGGAAGTCTTTTTGCCGATATTGACGGCAAATATTATCAACGCCTTGCAACTGTATGCCGAGGCGGGGGAAGGCTTGTCATCGGCGCTTACGTATCTCGATTTTGTGGGCGGAACGCACAGTATTGTGACGTTGCCCGTGGGTACAATTATTGTTGGAAACGCCGACGTTTTACTAAACACCGTATACAGCTACGGTATACTTATGATAATCAGCTCCGTACTGTCCTTGACGTTCGGCGCGCTTGCGGGACGTCTGTGCGCTGTTGCAGGCTCCGGATTTTCCAAAAATATGCGCGGAATGTTGTTTGAAAAGATTCAAGGCTTCAGCTTTGCAAACGTTGACAAGTTCTCTACGGCAAGCCTTGTTACCCGTTCGACTACGGACGTCAACTACGCTCAACAGTCATTCATGATGATTATCCGTACCGTCGTTCGCGCGCCCGCTATGCTCATTTTCTCGACGATAATGGCGTTTATCAACCAGCCCGACATGGCTTGGGTGTTCCTTGTGGCAATACCTGCTTTGGGTGTGGTGATGGGTTTGCTCTCAGTGAAAGTACACCCCATGTTTAAGAAAATGCTCAAAAAGTACGACGCAATGAACGCCAGTGTGCAAGAGGATTTGGTGGCAATTCGCGTCGTCAAGGCGTTTGTGAGAGAGGATTATGAGATAGAAAGGTTCGAGCATGCTACCGAGGAAGTTAGACAATCGCACTTCAATGCGGAAAAACTCATGATACTGATGAATCCGCTGACGAGTTGCATTATGTACGGAACGATAATTGCGCTATTGCTTATCGGCGGAGCGGATATTGCCGCAGGTAAAATTCAAGCCGGTACGCTTTCGGCAATGCTGAGTTACTGCACGCAGATACTTATGTCTGTGCTTATGATTTGTTTTATTGCCGTTCAGCTTGTCATGAGTAGAGCCTCTATTGACCGTATTTACGAGGTGTTGGAAACGGAGTCTGACATCAAGGACGGCGAAAACGACAAAACCGTCGGCAGCGGCGATATTGATTTCGTAAACGTCAACTTTTCCTATTCCAACAACGCCGACAATCTCACGTTGGAAAACATTGATTTACATATCAAGTCGGGCGAAACGGTGGGTATAATCGGCGGCACGGGTACAGGTAAAACCAGTCTTGTGCAACTTATTCCCCGCTTCTACGACGTATACGACGGACAAATTCTCGTTGACGGCACTGACGTTAGGGAGTATTCGTTGTACAACCTGCGCGAGGGGGTATCTATGGTACTGCAAAAGAACGTTTTGTTCAGCGGCACCATCAAAGAAAACCTCTTGTGGGGCAACAAGGACGCCACCCAAGAGGAAATCGAGGCAGCGTGCAAAGCGGCGTGCGCTCACGATTTCATTACGTCCTTCCCCAACGGTTACGACACTGATCTCGGACAGGGCGGCGTGAACGTGTCGGGCGGACAAAAGCAACGTCTTTGTATTGCGAGGGCATTGCTCAAAAAGCCCAAAATTATGATTTTGGACGACAGTACGAGCGCAGTTGACACAGCCACTGACGCGCAAATCCGCAAAGGGCTTAGGGAGCTTTCCGCGGACATGACAACGATTATCATCGCTCAACGTATCAGTTCCGTTGAAAACTGTGACAAAATCGTGGTGCTTGACAACGGCAAAATTAACGCCGTCGGCACTCACGGGGAGCTGCTCAAAACCAACTCGATTTATCAAGAAGTGTACCATTCGCAACAAAAGGGCACTGTAGAACAAGGAGGTACACTCTAATGCCGGGACCGAATAGACGTGCTATGGGCGCGCAAAAGCCCAAAAATCTCAAAGGAACAATGTTTCGCCTAATCGGCTACCTCAAACCTTACAGGGGCAGAATGGCGGCGGTAATAATTTGCATCGCAGTGCAAGCTTTGACTAATATCGGCGCTACGGCATTGCTTGAACCGTTGCTGACAGGTTTGGCAACGACAGACACCTCAACAAGGCTTACAGGTTTACCGTTCTTGGACAATCTTGCGTACAATCCCGACACAAAGCTTACGTTTTTGTTCGTTATGGTGGGATTGATTGCAGTAGTGTACCTTACGACCCTTGCGGTCAACTACATTTTGAACCGCATATTGATCGGCATTTCGACTTCAACTATGAAGAAGCTGCGCAACGACCTGTTCGACCATATGCAAAAGCTTCCCGTCAAGGTGTTTGACACCAACACGCACGGCGACCTCATGTCACGCTACACCAACGACATCGACATGATGAACGAATTTATAGCGCGTTGTATTCCGCAGTTTATCAGCAGTACCTTCACCATTATCGGCGTGTTCACGATGATGTTTATTATCGACTGGGCGTTAACGCTGGTCATGATAGGAATGCTTGCGTTGATGTTTGTCATTGTCAAGGTGCTTGGCGGCCGCTCCAAAAAGAATTTTGTGGCGCAACAACAGGCAGTGGGTAAACTTAACGGCTATATCGAGGAAATGACGGAAGGACAAAAGGTTGTCAAAGCCTTCAACCACGAGGATGCCGCTATTGCCGAATTTGGCAAAATCAACAGCCACTTGCAGGAAGTTTCGACGCGCGCCAACAGCTACGCCAACGTTATGGGACCGATAATGAACAACCTTTCCCACTTCTTTTACGTAGGTATTGCAATGGTGGGAGCCATTATTGCAATCAATGCTCCCGGCGTAGAGTCAATTAAATACGTAGGAATAGTAACGGTATTCTTACTTTATATTCGTAACATCACTAATCCCATCATGCAAATAGCGCAACAAGTTAATTTGCTGTTCATGGCAGTGGCGGGTGGCGAACGCGTATTCGCGCTCATGGACACCCCCGTGGAAGTGGACGACGGCTACGTTACTCTCGTGTACGCCAACGTTGACGAAGATGGCAACATTACCGAAAGTGAAACGCGTACGGGGCGTTGGGCGTGGAAACACCCTCATCACGACGGTACGGTTACCTACGTTGAACTGAAGGGCGACGTGGTATTTGAGGACGTAACGTTTGGCTACGAGGAAAACAAGACGGTACTGCACGACGTATCGCTGTACGCGCGCCCCGGTCAAAAGATAGCGTTCGTTGGTTCTACTGGCGCGGGAAAAACCACGATAACCAACCTCATCAACCGTTTCTACGACGTACCCGACGGCAAAATACGCTACGACGGTATCAATATCAACAAGATTAAGAAAGCCGATTTGCGTAGGTCGTTGGCGATGGTGTTACAGGACACGCACCTGTTTACAGGCACCGTAATGGACAACATTCGCTACGGTCGTTTGGACGCTACCGACGAGGAATGTATCGCCGCGGCGAAATCGGCTAACGCGCACCAGTTCATTATGCACCTACCCGAGGGCTACGACACGCTTTTAACGCGCGACGGCGAGAACTTATCTCAAGGACAACGCCAACTGCTTGCCATAGCAAGAGCCGCGGTTGCAGACCCACCCGTACTCATCTTGGACGAGGCGACAAGCAGTATTGACACGCGTACCGAATGGTTGATTGAAAAAGGTATGGACGCGTTGATGGAAGGCCGCACGACGTTCGTAATTGCGCACCGTCTGTCCACCGTTCGCAACAGCGACGCGATAATGGTGTTGGAGAACGGCGTAATCATCGAACGTGGCAACCACGACGATTTGATAAAACAAAAGGGAAAGTACTACCAACTCTACACGGGTATGTTTGAGTTGAGCTAAAATACGGTTTTCCCACCCCATATTTAAAAAATAAGTACCTAACTCAAATTGTTAGGTACTTTTTATTTTATGTTAATAATGTCAGCTTTTTGCAGGTTGTAGCTTGGGTCTGTCTTTGATATATTTGAAGAACAAATCGTTTACCTGTTGGCAGAAATTCGTTGCAATCTCTTTGCGGTTCATTCCCCTGTCGGTGTACTCGGTCAGCTTACTGGGTTCGCCAATGATGATTACGCGTTTCTTCGCGTGGTAGTACACGGGGTAAATGGGTATGTCCTCTCCCTTCTTTTTGCCGTAGTATTTGGCAAGTTCCACAAAGCCTGCGTGAAAATCGGTCAGAACCTCGTGGTATCCTTCGTCCGAGTCCTCGGGGAAAACCATCACGCCAACGTCGTTGTCCAACATGTTCATGCTCAGGCGTATTGTCTTGATGAACCTATTGTCGTTGTAGCTGGGTATCACGCGCAAACCCCTGTAGAAGTAGATGGACAGCGCCGCCTCGAAGCTTGCAAGGAGGGTCGCTGCAAACTTTGTCTTGTGACGCTTTTGAATAAAGTAAACGTTTCTCAGATAGTCGTAGCGCGACGCGTAGTTTTCCGTCATGGGATACGCGCCCCAAGGAGCAATGGGTACAGGCATGTACAAGTTGTACATCACAGGTCCGAACATTGCGGCGTGATTAGCCACGTACAGCGCTCTGCTCGGCAGTTCTCCGGACAGGCTTACTATCTCGGGCTTTTTGAATATCAGTTTGAGAATCCTTTTCGTGCGTCTCCACACGGGTTGATTCTTTTTTATTTCGTTGTTATTCTTTTCCTTTGCCATATGTGTATACGTTAGTACGCTTCCGTACAAATTGTTGCAATAAGTTACCGTACTTATGCAATTCAAATCAAATTTTTTAGTGAGTTTTGAAAATTGGGGTTCCAATTTTGAAATATAATACCACTTTTTTCGCGATATGTAAACCAAATTTATTTGCTGACGGGTATATTTTGCCCCAAACTATTTACCTTTTACTGTTTTTATTATAAAATATACACTAGCAGCCTAAAATTTGGAGCAAATATGTTTGATATTTTAGTAGTTGAAGACAACAAAAACACGCGAAAACTTATTACCACCATCTTGAAGAACCACGGCTACAACACACTCGAAGCGGGCGACGGCAACGAGGCTCTCGAGGTGTTGGAGCACAATCACGTCGATTTGATGGTGTTGGACGTCATGATGCCCAATATGGACGGCTTTACTCTAACGGAAACGCTTAGAGCAAGCGGAAGCCAGTTGCCGATACTAATACTGTCCGCTAAGCAAACGGTCATGGACATCAAGCAAGGCTTTTTGGTGGGAATTGACGACTATCTCACCAAACCGTTTGACTTTGACGTGTTGCTTTTGCGTATCAAGGCGCTTTTAAGGCGTTCGAAAATTGTCACGGAAAACAAGCTTACGGTGGGCAAGGTGGAATTGGACTACAATTCCTACACGGTCACTACTCCCGAATTTAGCGAGCAACTCCCTCAAAAGGAATTTTTGCTATTGTTCAAGCTACTTTCCTACCCCAACGTGGTGTTCACGCGGCTACAACTAATGGATGAAATTTGGGGCATGGACGCCGAAAGCGACGAGCATACCGTAAACGTCCATATCAACAGGCTGCGCACCCGTTTTCAGGACACAAATGATTTTGAGATTGTTACCGTGCGCGGTTTAGGCTACAAGGCGGTGAGACATGATGAATAGAAGGAAAAGGAACATTTTTAGCAGAATAACCGTCATTATCGTGGCGTTGCTGTTTGTGATGCTGACGCTAACGTTACTGTTGACGGCAGGAATAAGTACCCTTATCGTACGCAACTGGCACGTGGACGAGGACAACGTTTGGATGTACGGCGTAATCGTTTTGACTATAAGCGTCGTTTTGGGCGTGGTGCTGTCCTTTGCGTATTCGGCGATAATAATTCGCGCAAGCCGTCCCTACCTCGACGCGCTGCAAAAAGTTGCCGAGGGGGATTTCTCCGTGCGAATCAAGGATAGTCTTGTTTTTTCCAATCTTGACATTGCCAAGAACTTCAATCACATGGTAACGCAGCTTGACAGCGTTGAAACGTTGCGCGAAAATTTCGTGTCCGACTTTTCCCACGAATTTAAGACGCCGATAGTTTCCATTTCCGGCTTTGCCAAGCTTTTGAAGGACCCAACGTTGACTGCCGAGCAACGCAACGAATATTTGGACGTCATAGTAGACGAATCCAACCGTCTTGTAGAACTGTCCGAAAGCGTGCTGACCTTGAACCGTCTGGACTCCGTAGAGGAAATTGTAAAAGAGGAATATCTGTTGGACGAACAGCTGCGGCAATGCGTGCTTATGTTCGAACAGCAGTGCGAGAATAAGGGCATCGAACTTAACGTGGATTTGGAAAAAGTTACCGTCAACAGCAACTACAAATTTATGTCGCAGGTCATTATGAATTTGCTGTCTAACGCAGTAAAATTTACAAATGGGGGCGGAAAAATCGACGTTACACTCAAATCAATGGGGCTGAACGCCGTCATAACCGTCTCCGACACAGGCTGCGGAATGGACGAAGAAACCAAGGGCAACATTTTCAACAAATTTTTCCAAGGCGACAAATCGCATACCACGCAGGGCAACGGTTTGGGACTGAGCATAGTGAAGAAAATAGTAGAACTGCTTGGCGGTCAAATCTTTGTAGAGAGCAAATTGGGAGTTGGCAGCACCTTTACCGTACTGCTATTGAAGGGCGCTTAGCCAGCGGGGCAAGTAGGGCAGAAGAACATTATATCTTTTGTCGTGTTTTCGTACTTTTGTTAAAATTAGTATGCTTAAAGTAAATGACGTCGTTATCTATACTGCGCAAAGCTACGCCAATTCCGAAACGGTTGGCGTAGTGGACTGCTATACCCTTTTCGTGCCTTTTATGATAGTGGGCGAAACGGCGCGCGTCAAGATAAATTATGTCAAGGGCAACGTGGCGTACGGCGACGTGGTGGAACTGCTTGCTCCGTCGGCAAAACGGAGGAAAAATGCCTGTCCTCACTTCGGCAGGTGCGGCGGTTGCGCGCTTTCGCATATGAATTATGCCGAGCAACTGGAATTTAAGCGTAACAAGGTGACTTCAAATCTCAAAAAGATAGCCAAGTTGGACGTTGAAGTGTTGCCATGCGTACCGTCGCCAAAAACCGTAGGCTACCGCAACAAACTTAGTCTGCCTGTGTCGGGAAGGAAGGGCGACGTCAAGATTGGAATGTACCGCCGCAACTCTCACAGCGTCGTTAACGTAGAAAAATGCGACCTGGGTGGAGATTTTGCAACAAAACTTGTCTCCATGTTCAAAAAATACTGCAACGAGCAACACGTTGAGCCATACAACGAAAGAACCTTCACGGGTGAAGTTAGGCACTTGGTTGCGCGACATATTGACGGACAGCTGCTCGTCACTGTTGTGTCAAACGGCGAGTTTAAACACGACTTGCAACCCTTTGTAGAAATGCTTAGTGCAACCTTTGACAAATTCGGACTTTTCGTAAACGTAAACACACTGAAAAACAATGTGATACTGGGTAAAGTGACCCAACACGTTTGCGGCTTGCAATATATTGAGGGCGAGCATTTGGGCGTAAAATATCGTCTGCGCCCCAACAGTTTTTTCCAAGTCAACGACGGTGTGAAGGACGCAATTTATCTAAAAGTGAAGGAACTGCTTGACCTGTCCAAGACGGAAGTACTCGTTGACTGCTTTTCAGGCGTGGGAATTTTGACGAATATTCTTGCCAATGAACGCTACGACACGTTCGCTATCGAGATTGAGCCGTCTGCGGTCAGGGACGCCAACGAAATGGTGGAACTGAACAATTCGCCTCGAGTGACGAACGTTTGCGGCGACGTAACGGTAGAACTACCGAAAATTGTTGCGGCAAACAACGGCAAACGACTGTCATTAGTAGTCGACCCGCCGAGAAAGGGACTTGGCGAAACAATATGCAACACGCTGCTCCAAGCAAACGTCGACAGCATTGTCTACATATCTTGCGACTCGGCAACTCTCGCCCGCGACCTGTCACTACTCTCCACCAAATACACCGTCACTTACGTCGAACCCTACGACATGTTCCCCCACACCGACCAAGTCGAAACCCTCGTCTGCCTCGAAAGAAAACAAAACTAAAGATTTATAAACAAACAAAGGAGAATGAACATGAGTAATATCATTCAAGCAATTTACAATATTTATAAATGTCCCGTTTACAATACTGGTAAGTATTACCATGCCAAAAACAGGGCGAACAACATGGGGGAGGCTTTGGAGCATTTTATAAAGGATTCTTTTGCAAATTCTTACGGATTTGATGAAGCTGATGCCATGAAAGCACACTCTGAAACTTTTGCCTATCTTGGAAATCAAAACAATCCACCTGATGCTATATTGAGAGGTGGAGATGCTATTGAAGTCAAAAAAATAGAATCATTCAACTCGGCATTAGCTTTAAATAGTTCTTATCCAAAATCAAAACTCTATCGTGATAGTACTATGATCACTACTGCTTGTAAAAATTGTGATGGTGGTACATGGAAAGAAAAGGATTTAATTTTCGCCGTTGGTGTTGTAAAAAATGACAATATTAAACAATTATGTTTTGTATATGGCGAAGATTATGCTGCAGGTCGTGATATATATGAGAGAATCCGTACTCAAATCAAAAATGGCGTGCTTGAGATACCTGATATAGAATTTGCGGAGACTAATGAACTTGGTAGAGTTAATCATGTAGATCCTCTAGGAATCACATATTTGAGATTGCGCGGGATGTGGCATATAGAGAATCCATTCCGAGTTTTTAAATATGCATACAAATTCAATGCAACAAAAGATTTTAATTTTCTCGCTATTATTGGTGTTGAAAAGTACGAATCTTTTCCGCAAGAAGACAGAAAGAAAATTGAGAGTGAACAAGGAATTAACATCAATTATAAAACAATTAAAGATCCAAATAATCCTGCCATTATGAAAAATGTAGTAGTAATAACATTTGCGAGGTAATAACGTGAAAATAGTGAGCTTATTTTCTGGTGCTGGCGGTATGGACTTGGGCTTTGAAAAAGCAGGGTTTGAAATCATTTTTGCCAACGAGTTTGATAAAGCAATATGGGCAACCTATGAAAAAAATCATACAGCTCCGCTTGATAAAAGAGATATTCGTCTTATTCCGTCTGAACAAATACCAGAATGCGACGGTATAATCGGTGGTCCACCTTGTCAAAGTTGGAGCGAAGCTGGTTCTTTGCGTGGCATAAATGATGAACGTGGTAAATTGTTCTATGAGTATATTCGTATATTGAAGGACAAGCAACCAAAATTTTTTGTTGCTGAGAATGTTTCGGGCATGTTAGCCGATATACATCGTGAAGCAGTTCAAAATATAATAAAAAATTTCGAGGACGCGGGATATAATGTATCTGTGACTCTCGCTAATGCTGTTAATTATAATGTTCCACAAGATAGAAAGAGGGTATTCTATGTCGGAATTCGTAAAGACTTAAATAAAAAATTTGTCTTTCCTGAGCCACATAATACCAAATATACTTTACGTGATGCAATATGGGATTTGCGAGAAACGGCAATTCCTGCATTAAATTCGAATAAGACAAATGGTGCTGCTTGCAAGGTGTCTAATCATGAATATATGATAGGCGGATTTTCAACAATTTATATGTCCAGAAATAGAGTACGCTCTTGGGACGAGCCCTCTTTTACCATTCAGGCAGGTGGGCGTCATGCTCCGATACATCCTCAAGCACCGAAAATGATTTTTGTTGAAAAGAATAAACGTGAATTCGTAAAAGGTAAAGAGGACTTGTATCGTAGATTGAGTGTGAGAGAGTGTGCAAGGATTCAAACATTTCCTGACACATTTGAATTTGTGTACACCAACATATCTGATGCGTATAAAATGATTGGAAACGCTGTGCCTGTCGAATTGGCTTTTTGTGTGGCAACTGAACTAATCAGGAGATTAAATTAAATGGATCTTTTAGATAAAGAAACAGAGAAGATATTGAAAGAGTGTTTAGATCGAGATTGCGACTTCCCAGCAGTCTTGATTGAAAAGTTTCGTGGGATTTCATATGCTGATGATGTTCGACTCAGAAGTCAGATTGAAATTTTAATTGAACATGGATTGATAAAGATTACTTGGGCAGATAACATACCTTATATTGGCAAGATTGAACCGAAGGCATATAACTATTTTCTCGACAAGAACGTTTATGTCCGTGCTAAATTAAGACAAGATCCGTTTTTCTCATTGTTGGATGATGAATCGGAAAATGTTTTATATTCTTTACTTTGTGTAAAAGATGTTATTTTGAAAATTGACAGCACAATTACTTCGCTACAGGTTTTAAATCACCTTGTTGAATGCGGATACTTGAAACTTGAAGGCAAGATATATAAATCATTGCAGGGCGGATTCACAGCGTTAGTTAGTTTGACTCAAAGAGGTAAGATATATTTTGATGAAAAAGAACGACGCATTGAGGAAATTTTAATTATGAGTGATGAGGCATTGGTTGTGAATAATATTGAGAAACAGTTTAACAATTCGTTTAATGGAGCATCAATATCCGATTCTCAAGTTCAAATTGGAGATAACAATACTCAAAATATTAACTACGCTGAATTCGAAGAACATCTCAAGGAGTTGAGAAATGAAATAGAGTCTCTCAAACTAACTGATGAACAGCAAGAGCAGTTATCGGAGCTTATTGAGTTAGCAAGCCAGAGTTGTAAAATGAGAAAAGGAGGGATTGTTAAATCTGTCTTGAGAGAAATTTGGGATTTCGCAAAAGCAACAGGATCTGGAGTATTGGCTGCTTTTTTAGCCATGAAGTTTGGATTTTAATATAGTGATGCATCAAAAGAAGCGAGTATTGATATTTTGAGGAAACTCGTATATAACAACTAAATCACAACAATAAACTATGCTAAAATGATCATACTTTATATAAGATAATTTTTAATATCAAGACTTTTTGTAGTTTCCACCTTTGATTTTGGGCATTTTGAGACTCTTTGTAGTATTGTGCCAAATCTAAATTCTAATTTGTCTCAAACGAAATTAATTATAAAATAAGGCATTGTCAAGCACTAAGCGTTGGAAATGCCTTTTTTATGCCGAAATTTTACTTTACTAAGTCACAAAATGGGTTTTCCACTTCAACCGCTTTGGTTGTGTAATCTTGTGGGGTGTGTTATAATTAGTAAACTATGATTTATGCAAAATTAAATGACGGCAACAAAATGCCGCTTCTCGGCTACGGCACTTACAAAATCTCCGATCAAATTGAGGCTAAGAGATGCGTCTTGGAAGCATTGGAAGTCGGGTATAGGCTTATTGACACCGCTACGTTTTACCACAACGAGGCAGCGATAGGACAGGCGATCGGTTCATGCGGCTTGCCAAGAAATGAGTTGTTTATTACAACAAAATTGTGGACGGACGTCACAAGCCGAGACAAGGTGCGGAAAACCGTTGACGAGTCGCTCAAAAATCTCAAAACGGACTACTTGGATTTGCTTTTGATACATTGGCCAACTGCGGCGAACAAAGTCGTGTGGCAAACAATGCTTGAACTGCAACAACGCGGCTTGGTCCGTTCCGTCGGAGTGTCCAATTTCAAGGAACACCACGTTGATGAGATAGTACAAGCAAGCGGTGTCGTTCCGACAGTCAATCAAGTGGAATTTCACCCCCTGTTTCAACAGCCCGAGCTACAAGCGTACTGCAAGGCTAACGGAATAGTGTTGCAGGCGTGGTCGCCACTTATGCGTAACAAGGCGTTAGAGATTGACAAGCTGAACGAATTGGCTGCTAACTACGGTGTGAGCGCCGCTCAACTTATTTTGCGGTGGGACGTGCAACAGGGAATAGCGACAATTCCCAAGACCACCAACAAGGGAAGAATGATTGAAAACTTTGATATTTTCAACTTTGAAATAGCTTCGGAACACATGCGGGAGATCAACGCACTCAATCAAAACGCGCGTCAGTACCGCGATCCGGACAATCATGGCTTTTAGTCATCGAAGGCACGGCTTTTAAATAAGTATGAAAAAGATTTTAGGAATAGAGCTTGGCTCGACAAGAATAAAAAGCGTACTGATAGATGAACACGCGCAGGTATTAGCGCAAGGCGATCACGAGTGGGAAAATCAACTTGTTGACGGACTGTGGTCGTACTCGCTTGAAGAGGTGTGGAGCGGCTTGCAGCGCAGTTTTGCAAGTCTTTCCGCTAATTACACCGCCAAATATGGCAAGGGTTTGACAAGCGTTGATTCGATAGGAATTTCCGCAATGATGCATGGGTATTTTGCCCTTGACAAAGATGACAACTTGCTTGTGCCCTTCCGTACTTGGCGCAACACCAATACGGCAACTGCTGCGGAGGAGTTGTCAACGTTGTTTCAATTCAACGTTCCTATGCGTTGGAGCGCCGCGCACTTTTATCAGGCTGTACTGAACAATGAACCGCACGTAAAAGACGTTGCATTCTTAACAACACTTGCAGGTTACGTCCATTACCGTTTGACGGGCAACAAGGTCATTGGCATAGGCGACGCGTCGGGAATGTTCCCTTGCGATAACGTCGGATTTGACAAGACAAAGCTTTCAAAGTTTAATGACTTATTATATAAAAAGGGCATTAATAATAATTTTGAAAATATTTTGCCCACAGTTTTACTTGCAGGACAAATTGCAGGTCGTCTAACAGTTGAAGGCGCAAAACTGCTTGACCAAACAGGAAAGCTACAGGCAGGCGCAGTAATGTGTCCACCGGAAGGCGACGCGGGAACGGGCATGGTTGCAACAAACAGCGTACTGCCTCGTACTGCAAACGTTTCTGCAGGCACAAGCGCGTTTCTGATGGCGGTACTCGACAAGCCGCTTGCCCGTCACTACAAGGAAATAGACGTGGTAACCACCCCTACCGGTGAACCTGTCGCCATGGTGCACGTCAACAATTTTACTAACGAAATTAACACATGGGGTGGGATTTTTGCAGAGGTTATCGCACTTGGGGGCGGAAAAATAGACAAGGGCGAGTTGTTTGAAAAGTTGTTCAAGAGTTCGCTTTCAAGCGATGTTGACGTAGGTAAACTTGTCGGCTACAATTTCCTTTCTGGTGAGCCTATTGCTCGGGTGGAAAAAGGCAGACCGCTGTTTACTCGATTGCCAGACGGTAAGCTTACGCTCGCCAACTTTATGCAAATGCAAATCTATTCCGCTCTCAGCTCTCTTGCAATGGGCATGGAAATACTTTACGGCGAAAACGTCGTATTAGATAGCGTGTGCGGGCACGGCGGATTTTTCAAAACGGAATTCGTTGGACAAAACGCCATGTCGGCGGCGGTCGGCGCGCCTGTTACCGTGTTGAGTAATGCAGGCGAAGGCGGCGCTTGGGGTATGGCAATTTTGGCGTTGTGTGCGCTTGATAGCAAGGCGCCGTTACACGAATTTTTGCAAAAGTTGTTTGCAAACACCGCAAAAACCACCGTTGACGCAAGCGAACAGGAAAAACAGAAGTTTGCGCGCTTTTTGCAGCTTTACAAACAAGGCTTACCAATAGAAAAGACTTCTTCGGAGGTGTTGTGATGTTAGAACATTTGAAACAGCGGGTATTTGAGCAAAATCTTGCTATTGTCAAACACGGACTTGTCCTGCTCACTTGGGGCAATGTCAGCGCGATAGACAGAGCGACAGGTTTGGTCGTTATCAAGCCAAGCGGAGTGGATTACTTTACGATGAAAGCGGAAGATATGGTGGTAGTAGACCTTAACGGCAAGGTTGTAGAAGGTAAATACCGTCCGTCAAGCGACACTTCAACTCATTTGGAACTGTACAAAGCTTTCCCTGAAATTGGCGGCATTGTTCACACGCATTCAACTTATGCAACGGCTTGGGCGCAAGCGGGAAGAAGTATTACGGCGTACGGAACGACGCACGCTGACGCTTTTTACGGTGACGTGCCTTGCACAAGAGCCTTGACAAAGGAAGAAATAGATGGTGACTACGAACTCAGCACAGGCAAGGTAATTGTAGAAACGGTGACGGATTACAACGCAATTCCCGCCATTTTGGTTAAAAATCACGGACCTTTTACTTGGGGCGCAACACCCGAAAAGGCAGTGGAAAACGCCGTAATATTAGAGGAAGTCGCAAAAATGGCAACGCTCACCGAAAAACTCAATAGCAAGACGGCGCGCGTGGATCAACGTTTGTTGGGCAAACACTATTTCCGTAAGCATGGCAAGAACGCATACTACGGTCAAAAATAAAGAGGTGTAAAGTGAATAAGTTGTATTTTATTACAGGCAGTCAAGATTTGTACGGAAATGAGACGTTGAAGCAAGTTGCAATAGACAGCAAGGAAATGGTGGCGTTCCTAAACGAAAAACTTGGCGACACGGTAACGATAGAGTGGAAGCCCACCGTACTGACAAACGAGGGCGCAAAGGACGTTCTTACGTCGGCATCGGCGGACAAGGACTGCGTTGGCGTAATAACTTGGATGCACACCTTTTCCCCTGCCAAAATGTGGATTAGAGGATTAAAGGCGCTGACAAAACCTCTGCTGCACCTTCACACACAATACAACAGAAAATTGCCCTACGCTTCCATTGACATGGATTTTATGAATCTCAACCAATCAGCGCACGGCGACAGGGAATTCGGCTTTATTTGCACCCGTTTAGGCGTAAAAAGGGAAGTCGTTTCCGGTTACTATCAAAACGAAAAGGTAATTGAGCGTATTCGCCGTTTTGCAGAGGTTTGTAAGGCAATCGACTTTTCCGACGGTATGCGCGTTGCTATGTTCGGTAGTAACATGCGCGACGTTGCAGTGACCGACGGCGACAGAGTTGAAAGCGAAATCCGCTACGGTTGGAACGTCAATTACTACGGTATTGGCGACCTGGTTGACTTAATCAAGAAAGTGAAGCCCCACGAAGTGGACGAGATGATGGCGTACTACTCGGAAAAGTACGACCTAAACACCGACGACGTTGCGGCAGTACGCGAACAGGCTAAGTATCAGGTCGCGCTTGAAAAGTTTCTTAAAAAGAAGGGCGTATCGGCATTCACGGACACATTCCAAGACCTTCACGGGCTAAAACAGCTGCTCGGGCTTTCGGTACAGGACGTTATGGCGAAGGGAATAGGCTTTGGACCGGAGGGCGACTACAAGACAAGCGCATTGATGGCAGTGCTTTGCAAAATGGCAGAAGGAAAAAAGGGCGCTACGGCATTTTTGGAAGATTACACCTACGACTTGACGGAAGGGGAAGAACTTGAGCTTGCGTCACACATGTTGGAAGTTTCGCCTGTTTTTGCCGCTACAAAACCCAAAATCGAAGCGCATCCTCTTGGTATTGGCGACAGAGAACCGCCCGCGCGCCTTGTGTTTGACGGCATAGAGGGCAAGGGCGTGGCAGTGTCAATGGTGGACATGGGGTCGCATTTTAGGCTTATTTGCGCCAATATCGAGTTGGTGAAGCAGCCTGAGACAATGCCCAAATTGCCCGTCGCGCGCGTAATGTGGAAGATATTGCCCGACTTTGCAACAGGTACGGAATCCTGGATTTACGCAGGTGGCGCTCACCACGCCGTAGTGTCAACTGCATTGACAGTGGAAGATATTAGACTGTTCGCTAAGTTCACCGACACCGAGCTTATAGAAATAGGATAGAGGTCAAAAAATTTCCTTCTAAATTCTCTATTGAAACCACTTAAATAAAAACGACAAGAAAATTTCTTGCCGTTTTATTTTATAAGAACGAGAGGTGAATGTTTGAAATATCTTATTATTTAGTCGGTTATTAAGTTGTCTGCAATCATCTTTTGGAAATCCGCGGCGCATTCGGTTTTTACAATGCCTTTTGTTAAATTCAGCTGCAATGCAAGGCAGTTTTTGTGCGGGGTGACAAAATCGCGCATTATTATGTTGATAATGTTCAAGTCTGCACTGTCTTTCAAATTTTCAACGTATGCGTTCATGTTTTTGGTGTGTGTTGCCTCTCTGAAATGCGGTCCAAACACAAACAGTCCGTCCGTCAGCTGTCCCTGCAACACAAACAGTCCGCTACCCTGCTCTTTGTATCTGTTAATGTAGTAGGGCAAAGCATTCTCTACGTAGTTAGCTGAACTCTTTTTGTTGCGGCTGCCCTCGTAGTAGGAGTGCAACGCGCTTTCAGCCACCGTACCATCGTCATTGTTTCTGCGCAGGAAGGTTTCGCCGTCCGCCGATTCGTCGCCCCAAAGTATCAGGCATTTTCCGCGAACTTCACCGAGAGTGAGGTTGTCTACGAATTGAATGAAGTCACCTTGGGCTGTGACAACTTGCAAAGATGTATTCAAAACTGCGTCTTTTGTGGCTTCTTCTGCATCGTTTTCAAAATGCTGGAAGTCCAAAATAAGCATTTCGGTGGGGTGCCCGTCCAAAAACTGCGTCACGTCGTTTAATACGCTGTCCAACGTCACGCCTTTAAAGGGTCCGTGGTAAATTTTGAGTTCGCCATTCTTCGTCTTAGACACTCTTAAGTCAAGGTACCGCGTTCCGCATGCAAGCAAGTCGGCGATTCCTCTGTCCTGAGTTCTTGCAAGGTAGGACAGCTCCTTCGTTCCCGCGTCATGCGCGCCGGGGATTACCACCTTTTTCAGCAACGTGTCGTCCTTTATCATGCTCATCCATTCGGAAAGCTCTGCCGTCGGTTGGCTTTTGTCGTTTTGGCTATTTGCCACAATAGCTATGACACCAACAGTACACAGTATCAACAACAAAACTGCGGACAGGCATATCAACGTTATCTTTCTTTTCTTTGACATAATTTTCTCCTTGTGTTTCAACCAAGATAATAATTTCTACCGTAACACACAAAAGCAAGCGCGTGTTTCACTCAAAACAAACTGCAATGAAATGAAGCCGTTTTGAATGGAGTATACGGGCTTTTTGTATTGTAACAAATTTCGGGAGTAAAATCAATACTCAATTTAGCTAAAACAGTTTTATTCTTAGCTTAACGTTGCGGCAGTAAAAATACTCAACGTTGCCAATAAAAAAATGTCGGTTGTATTCTGCGTGACAATCGAAAAACTATACTAAAAAAGAGGTCACTTTCGTCTTTAAATACGATTTTCCCCACCCCATGTCAAATTTTTAAAACAAACCATGTCAAATTTTTAAAACAAATATTAAGTTTACAACGTCTTTTTGCGTCTGCAAAAGGGCGTTTTGATTATCGTGATTTCCTTGTCAAGCCGTTGTTCGCAAAACTCCAAACGTCCGAAAAGCCGTTGTTTTTCGCCGTCCACGCAAAAGTCTTGCGGCTCTTGTAAATCAATCGTCAGTTTGTCAAAAGGCAGCAACATAAATTGCTTGTTACAACACGGCTTACTCACCCCGCAAAAGAAAACTCTGAAAAACGGAAAGAACATTTTTGCCTTGTTGAAAAGATTGTCCTCGCCGCATGATTTGATGGCAAGCAGGTACAAGCCCTTGTGTTTGCGGTAACTTTTGTTGAAGCGAAATCCAAAGCAGCGGTGACTTTTGAGAACCATTAGTAACGTGTACTCGTCCTCGAAAGTTACGCCGTCCACGTTTAGCTCGGCGTGGATTTGGTGACTTTTGTAGTGCTTGAACACTTCGGGCAAATAGGCAACGCTACCGAAAATTTGTTTTGCTCTCGTCTTGGCCGTGTAGCCGATTTCCGTAAAGCTACCCGCCGCGCAAACGTAGCTGAACAAATTTCCGTTTACTTTGCCAACGGTTTTTACCGTCTTTTCCGTTCGCGACGTCTCGTTTAAAGTGCCGCATGGCGCGTAGATGATACGTTTGTCCGAACACTTTTCTATAGCGCTATGCAACGTGCCGTCGCCACCGCAAACAATAACGGTGTCGCAGCCGTCTGCCGACCAATCGGTTGCGCCGTCAACAGTTTCCACCTCGGCGTCCATGCACCCGAGCATACATAGCAATTTTTCCAAGTCCAACCGATACGCGTTTCCGCTATCACGGTTGACAATTACCTTGCAAGCCACAATTTCCCTCGTTTTAGTATACTAATTTGCGTTTATCGGTGTGAAAGCCACACAAAATCCACCTTTACCCTAAGTTTGCGGATATAAGTTTGATTTATGCAACAATTTTAGGACAACGAACGCCGTTCACTTGCGCAGATTTGTGTTTTGTTGTACAATATACAAAAACCAAGGAGAATTTTATGGGCAGTGGTCTAACTAACAAGGCAGTGGCGGTAGTCGGCATGTGCGGTTCCGGAAAGAGCGTACTGTGCAGTTATTTCACCGATTTGGGTTGGAGTAGCGTGTATTTCGGCGGAGTGGCGGTGTCGCAACTCAAAAAGAACGGAATTCCCGTAACGGAAGCCAACGAACGCCAGATTCGCGAGCAATTGCGCCGTGACCTCGGAATGGGTGCTTTCGCCGTAATTTTGAAGGATGAAATTCTCGAAAAGCTCAACAAGGGCAACGTCGTTTTGGACGGCTTGTACAGCTGGTCGGAATACGTAATTTTGAAGGAACTGCTTGGCGACGACCTCATCATTTTGGCGGTGGTAACCAACAGCGAAATACGCAAAAAGAGGCTAAATTCCCGCCCCATTCGCCCACTTTCGGCGGAAATGGTAGACAGCCGCGACGTTGCGGAAATAGAAAATTCCGAAAAAGGCGGACCTATCGCCAAGGCAGATTATTACGTACTGAACAACGGTACGGAGCAAGAATTGAAACAACAATTCGCTGAATTTATGAGTTGGTTCAAAGCAAGATAATATTCAGCACAATTAAGGTAATATCTTAGTACAACATAGAGAATCAAATACAAGAAATAATAGACGTATACAATAAAAAACAACCGTAGAGCTTTCTGCGGTTGTTTTTGTTTGTGATAATTCGTATTATAAATTGAAATTTGTCGTTCGATAATTGCTATTAGGTAATTTGGACTAATTCGCCGTATAATTCTTTAATCTTTTTAATATCTTTATCGTCAAACATATCCAATGTGATTTTATTGCCATTTGTCAAATAGACATATAATTTCCAACAACCGCCATCACGCAATTCGCCCGTAAATATTGTAAGAAAATAACGGAAGTGAAATTTGACATATTTCATATAAACAATATCATCTATACTAATTTGATTTACTTGCTTGTTCTTTCTGCATACCGCTATTGTGTCCGAAGTAAATGTGTAAGTTTTTCTACATATAAGCCTTGTAACAATAAAACCAACGACAAACAGAAATTCTAATGCGCTGATAGTTATACCAGCAAATGTTTGCTCTTTCATATCTTCGTAATGCGTAATATACGCTATTACCATTAGTGTAAAAAACACTGAAAGTATAGCAAATAAAGGCATTAAAAACTTTATTATTCCCATTCTATTTGTTTTGAGCGTTAATTCCATATTCTGCTCCTTGATTTCTTTTTTAATGTGCTAAATTACTGTTTAACTTTCTGTTTTGCTTTCTTCGCTCTCAGTTGACGTTTCTTCCGCGTCTTGTTGCTCGTCGGGTTCGTCCACGCTTGGAGTTGTTTTGAAGAAGTGAATGAGTATCGGCAGGCTGACAAGCCCTGTCAGAACGTCGGCGACGGGTTGCGAAATTTGTACGCCCGTCACACCCCACAGCGCGGTAGAGGCGACAAGTATCGGTATAAACAGTAGTCCCGACCGCAAAAGCGCCAAAAACGACGCCATTCCCGCCTTGCGTATGCTTTGCAGCATCAAGTTGAGCGGAATAAACAGCGGCATGAACAGCATGCCAATCATAGCGTACCTCAATGCAGGCGCGCCAATCTCAATTACAAGCGGTTGGTTCTGAAACAGCGAAATCATAAATTCCGGCGCGACAAGCTCGGGGATTGCCAGTACCGCTATACAACCCAAATTGATAATACAGGTTACAGCAAGGGCGCGCTTTACTCTTTTAAATTTTTTCGCTTGGTAGTTGAAGGAAGCAACGGGTTGCAGGCCTTGACTGATGCCCATTCCCACGCACATTACGAAGCTGGCAATACGGTTGACGATACTCATTGCGGCAATAGTGGCGTCGGCGGGTTTCAGCTCGGGGGCAACGGGAAGATTGGCGCCATACACGCCCGCAAGGTGATTGAGTACTCCGCTGGAAATGGAGTTGAGTCCTTGCCGTATCAAACTGGGCAAGCCGTTCTTGAATACGCTAAGGTACAGTTTAAATTCCTTGCTCACGTGGCGGAAGGAAATTCTGCTTTGCGCCGTCTTGAAGAAAAGTACGAGCAGTATCGTGAAGCTCACTATTTGCGAGATTGCCGTTGCCATTCCCGCTCCGAAAACGCCCAAGTTGCAGAGGGAAATGAACACAAAATCCAACCCCATGTTCAAAAAACCGCCGGAAACAAGACCAATCATGGCGTAGAGAGCCTTGCCTTCGTAACGCAAATTGTTGTTCAGTATCAGCGAACAAATCATGAACGGACAGGAGACGAGCACCCACAATCCGTAGTCCTTGGCGTAGGGCAGCATGGTCTCCGTTGAGCCTAACGCGCGCATGAGCGGCGTTAGAAAAATAAGCCCGAGAGCCGTCATTATCAGACCTATTGCTCCGCCTACGAAAAACGCCGACGACACGTAGGTTGAAGCCTTTTTCACGTCTTTGTTGGCAAGCTCTTTGGAAACGTATGTGCCCGAGCCGTGCCCTAACATAAAAGCGATAGCTTGAATTATTGATTGCAGTGTGAACAGTACGCCAATGGAGCCTTGCGCGCTTTCGCCCAAGGTTCCGACAAAGTAGGTGTCCGCCATGTTGTAAATGCTTGTAATGAGCATGGAAATAGTGGTCGGTATTCCCAACCTGACAACCAACTTTGTGACGGGCGTTTCCGTCATTTTTTTGTAGTAAATTTCCGCGCTGTTCACTGTGCTGCTCCCGTTATCAAGTCAATGATAGGTATTTTTATCGTTTTTGTCAACTTCTAATGTATGCGACCAAGGTCAAAACTGTGGCAAAACTGAAAATAGCGTTGATTTATTCTCAATTTCAGTATATAATTAGCCTATATATAAATTTTTACGATATATAGTTTTCGCGTGTGACGTTTCGACGGTAGTCGTCGCAACACAAAGCGCGATAGGAGGTGCAAATGAGCAACGTTTTGGTAATAGACGTAGGTTCGCAGAGTATTCGCGGCATTATTTTCGACGACAGGGGCAACACCCTTGCAAAAGAACAGGTGAAGTACACTCCGTACAAATCGGTAAAAGACGGTTACGCCGAGCGTTCTGCCGACAGCTACTGGCAAGCATTGTGTGACATTACCAAGGCGCTTAGGGCTAAAAATCCCGAATTGCTGGACAGCGTAATTGCCATGTCGGTGGACACCTTCCGCGACACGGCTGTGCTACTGGACGAAAACAACAACGTCCTTCGCGACTGCATACTGTGGAGCGACCAAAGATTAGCGGAGGCAAACTACGGCAAAATTCCATTGTTCAACCGTATGGCGTTTGGACTGGCTGGCGTTAGGGAAAGCATCTACGGTATTCGTCAAATCACCAAAACGCGTTGGATTAAGCAAAACGAACCCGAGCTGTGGAGTAAGGTTCACAAGGTGGTGCACATTTCCGCCTATCTCAACTACCGCCTAACGGGCAATCTCACCGACTCCTACGCGTCCACGATTGGACATTTCCCATTTGACCACAAACGCAAGACTTGGCTTAGCAAACGCTCGGTTCAGTACCCCGTGTACGACTTGTCTCTCGACAAAATGATTGAAATTTGCAACCCCGGTGACGAAATGGGTGTAATTTCCGCGGAAGTTGCTGCAGAAAGTGGACTGCCCGTTGGATTAAAGGTTATTGCCTCGGGTTCAGACAAGGGGTGCGAAACGTTGGGTAACGGCGTCATTGACAAGAACGCCGCAAGCGTGTCTTTGGGTTCGGCAGGCTCGGTGCAATTTTCTACAAAGCACTACTTTGAACCGGAGCCTTTCATGCCGTCCTACCCGTCCGTACTCAAGGAATACTACAATCCCGAAGTGCAGGTTTTCCGCGGTTACTGGATGATAAGCTGGTTTAAGCAGAACTTTGCCGAGGCATTGGATCAACGCGCAACAGAAAAGGGCTTGCGATTTGAACAGGTGATGGATGAGGAACTAAGCAATATTCCCGCGGGGTGCGGCGGTTTGATTTTACAACCCTATTGGCAAGGACCCATTGCCGACCCAATTATGCGTGGCGCAATGGTCGGTTTCAGAGATTACCACACCCGCGCGCACGTTTGCAGGGCGATTATCGAAGGCATTGACTTTGCTTTGCGCGAAGGCTTGGAACGCATGGAAAGGCGCGGTCACCACAACATAGAGTACGTAGCAATTTCCGGTGGCGGTTCGCAAAGCGACGTGATTTGCCAGATTGCCGCAGACGTGTTCAACAAGCCTGTAAAGCGTGTGCAGACCTACGAAAGCAGCGGTTTGGGCGCGGCAATAGTGACCTTTATTTCGCAAGGCGTATTCAAGGACGAACGTGATGCTGTCAAGTCAATGGTACGCTACACCGAAACCTTTACGCCCAACGCCGACAATGCCAAACAATACGACGACATTTACAAAAACGTGTATCTCAAAATGTACAACAATCTACGCAAATTGTACAAAAACATGTAAAAATGAATATGGGGTGGAAATTTCGCAAAAAAATTGCGGTAAAACCTATTGAAAAATGAGAAGTCTAAGAGAATTGTATAAAATCGGAATAGGTCCTTCCAGTTCGCATACAATGGGTCCCGTTAGGGCGTGCGAACGTTTTTTGGAAAAGTACGACGGTTACGACAGCTACGAGGTGACTCTGTACGGTTCGCTTGCCATGACGGGCAAGGGGCACGGTACGGACAGGGCAATTCTCGGCGCTTTCGGAAGTAGACGCGCGGAAGTCAAGTTCGATACTGCAACCAAATGCGCTCACCCCAACACCATGAAGTTTGTAGCTTTCAAGGCGAACGGGCAGCCCGTAACGGTCATGATAACCAGTATCGGCGGTGGCGAAATAGCAATAGACGGCGAAATTCCGAGCGAGCACACTGACGTATACGAGCATAACAGCTTTGAACAGGTCAAACGTTACTGTCGGGAAAACGGACTGCGCTTTTGGCAATACGCGGCGCAGCGTGAGGGCGAGGACGTGCTGGACTACATGCGGGAAATTTGGCTGACTATGCAATCTTGCGTCAACGAGGGATTGCAGCAAGAGGGCGTTTTACCGGGCGGACTGAACGTTCAACGCCGCGCAAAAATGCTACTGACAGACCGTAACGACGTAAACAGTCAAACGCGAAAGGACAGGATTGTGTCCGCCTATGCGTTTGCTGCGGGTGAACAAAACGCTGCGGGAGGCAAGGTCGTAACTGCGCCCACCTGTGGAGCATCGGGAGTGTTGCCTGCGGTGTTCATGTACGCAAAGCACCAACAGGATTTCACCGACGAACAAATTTGCAAGGCGCTACTGACAGCGGGAATAGTGGGCAACGTGGTAAAGACCAACGCATCCATTTCCGGCGCGGAATGCGGTTGTCAGGCGGAAATAGGTACCGCTTGCGCAATGGCGGCGGCAGGGCTTGCAGAGCTGTACGGAATGACGCTTGACGAAATAGAATACAGCGCAGAGGTGGCTTTGGAGCATCAATTGGGACTTACCTGCGACCCCGTAGGCGGACTTGTGCAAATACCCTGTATCGAGCGTAATGCCGTAGGGGCAATGCGCGCAATCAACGCCGTGAGCATTGCAACTTTCCTTGCGGACAGTCGCAAAATTTCCTTCGACACGGTGGTTGCGGCAATGTACGAAACGGGTCGCGACATTTCGGAAAACTACCGCGAAACTTCCGTCGGCGGGCTTGCGAAAGTGTACAAATAATTTACTTGGGGTAGAAAAACACGTGTTTTTACGCAAATATGGAGAGAAAAAATGAAAGTACTTGTAGTAGAAGATGAAGTAAAGCTTGCTGACGCTCTCGGCGAACTGTTTAGGCAACACAAGCTACTTGCCGACGTTGTGTACGACGGTGAGGACGGTTACTTTTGCGCTCAAAAGGGCGACTACGACGTGGTTGTGTTGGACGTAATGCTGCCCAAGATGGACGGCTACGAAGTGGTGCGCCGTTTGCGTCAAAACAAAATCGGAGTGCCTGTGCTTATGCTCACCGCCAAGGACGACGTGCAAAGCCGTGTAAAAGGCTTGGACTGCGGAGCGGACGACTACCTCACCAAGCCCTTCGCCAGTGAAGAACTGCTTGCCCGCGTTCGCGCGCTAACACGCCGTCAGTCGGAAATGATTTTCGACACGCTCAGCTTCAGCGACATTTCGCTTGACACTTCCAACTACTCGCTTGTCTGCGGACAAAAGGTGGTGTCTCTCGGCGCAAAGGAATACGAAATTCTGCGTTTGTTCCTTTCCAACCCCACGCAGGTTATCAGCAAGGACGCAATCATTTCTAAGGTGTGGGGATTGGATTCCGACATCACCGAAAACAACGTAGAGGCGTACATGTCTTTTTTGCGCAAAAAATTGCATTTTGTCGGTAGCAAGGTGACGATAAGCACCAAACGCCTACTTGGTTACTACTTGGAGATACAGGCGTGATTAGTAAGCTTCGCAGAAAAATATTCGCAATCAACATCATTTCCATCAGCATCGTTTACGTAATAGCGATAGCGTTTATTTTTGCTTTCGGTTACACCCGCCTGAACGACGAACGCGTAATGCGACTGAACGGCGCGCTTGCTTTGGAAGCTTGGCAAAATCTTGATGCGGAAAACCTCAACGGCATGGTCGTGGCGGAATATGACCACAACACGTCGGAAATAACCTGGCTTGCTCACGGCGAAAACGTGCACTTTGACCCCGACGTATTCGAGGGCATGGTCAAAGAAATCGTTGCTAATGAAAACAGCAACGGTTGGATTGGACTAAGAGTGCTGTACGCCAAGCGTGTGGGAAACGGCGTTACGCGAATAGCGCTTTTCGACAGAGATTCCAACCTTGCCAGCATAATACTGTACGTTCTTATAACCGTCATTGCTTTGACGACGGGATTGGCGAGCTATTTGTTCATAAGCGTAATTTTGTCGCACGTGGCAATTAGACCGGTAGCAGAAAGCTGGAAAATGCAAAAACAGTTTGTTGCCGACGCCTCGCACGAGTTGAAAACGCCTCTTTCCGTCATCATGGCAAACACCGACCTCGTGGCGTCTCACCCCAATGAAACCGTGGCAAGTCAAATGCAATGGATTGAAAACGCCCGCGCGGAAACTGCGCGTATGGCGGAGTTGGTCAACGACTTGCTGTTTCTTGCCAAAAGCGACGACGGCGTAAAAACAACGGTGGAAGTTGTGGATATGTCGGAATGCATAGAAAGGACGGTGCTAACTTACGAGGCGGTGCTGTACGAAAACGGCAAGAGTTTCGACTACGAAATCGCACCCCATTTGCAAATTAGGGGCAACGAAGGACAGTTAAAACAGCTTGCAACGATACTTTTAGACAACGCCAACAAGTATTCGCGTGGCGTTGGAAACATCAAATTAAACGTTGGAATAATTGGCAAAAACGTCGAATTTTCCGTCAGCAACGACTGTGACTTTTTGACGGAAGAACAGCTTGAGCATCTTTTCGACAGGTTCTACACCGTGGACCAATCGCGCACAAGCAGCGGTAACGGTTTGGGGTTGTCCATAGCGCAGGTCATCTGCCAAACTCACGGCGGCAAAATTACCGCAACCTACTTGGACGGTCGAATAACCTTTACGGCGACGTTGCCACAATACAAGCAAAAGCAGTAAAATAATATTGGCGGCAATCCGTCAAAATTTTCAAAAGCTATTTACTTAACCATTAAATAGGTGTATACTAAACAGTAATCGCTATTAGTCAATGCTACGAGGCATTGAATTTTGAGGAGACACTCCATGACAAAAGGCAGAAAAATTGGAATATCACTTGCATTCGCGTTAATATTCCTGTTTGTTTGTATGTGCGTATTTCCGCTGTACACAAGCGACAACGCCAACGTTGCAAGCGCATCCGTTGCAACTATCAGCGCGGCAAGCACTTGGGACAATCCGTACAACGGCACTTACTACAAAAATCTCAACACCAATCAAACGGGCAGTTCGTTTTACGATGATTTGGCGGCGTTGATAACCAATACGCACAAGACGCAAATTTCATACGACGATTTGAAGTCTAAGTACAAGATCACGGACGTTGACCCTAACGTAAGCGGCAACGTTATTTGGTTTTACACAGGGGACTCCATTCCTTACACAGGCGCAATGGACAGCGGTAATTATCCTACAAACCGCGAGCACGTTTGGCCCAAGATGGGTGGCGCAGCTTTCCCCGAGAAATCGCAAGCAGGTAGCGACGCTCACCACGTTCGTCCGCTGAATACCGGTCTCAACAATACCCGCAGCAACAACCATTTCGGCGAAGTGCCGAAAACTACTGCCAACAGAGTGTATCAGAGCGGAACCTACTCCAACTACGGTACGGACGACCTCGATTCGTGGTGCTACCAAGCTACGGTAAGCGGCGTTAAGTATTTCTATCCCGCCGCAGGCTACCGCGGAGCAACGGCGCGTATTCTCTTTTACGTGCAAACGCGTTGGGGTAAAACGAGCGATCTTTCCTTCACTCTTGGCAGCGGCTCGGCAAAGGTGATGAGCAACGTTGATATTTTGTTGAAATGGCACCTTCAAGAACCGCCGACAGAGGAGGAAATCCGCCGTAACAGCTTGGTTGAAACTGTTCAAGGCAACCGCAATCCCTTCATTGATCACCCCGAATTCGCCGAGATGATTTACTGCAACGACGGTAACAGTTACAACAACTCGCTTAAAAACGTCGTAGCTCAGTACGGTAGCTATCTCAACGACAACGGCGGCGGCGACACTCCTACGCTTACAGGTTTGACACTCTCACATAGTTCGCTCAGCCTTGAAGTGGGACAATCATCAACTGTCACCGTTACGGCTGTTCCGTCTACGGCAAGCAACAGCGTAACTTGGTCTACAAGCAACTCGAGCGTTGCGACGGTAACTAACGGAACGGTCAAGGCGGTCAAGGCAGGTACGGCGACAATTACGGCAACGAGTACCGTCAACACAAACATAAAGGCTTCGCTTACTGTTACGGTGGCTGAACAGGAATTGCCACCTACGCTTACGGGAATTACTCTTTCGCACAGTTCCCTTACTCTTGCAGTAGGCGCGACGCAAACGGTAACGGTCACGGCAACTCCTATGGGCGCGGACAACAGCGTTAACTGGTCTACGAGCAACTCGGCTGTTGCAACCGTCACTAACGGCGTAGTTAGGGCAGTGGGAAAAGGCAACGCGACGATTACCGCGACGAGTAGGGAAAACTCGTCAATTAAGGCTACTCTTTCCGTCACCGTCGTTGAAGAATCGGACATGGAAGGCATATTCAATGAAAAAATGCAAGCGCTAAACAATGCAAATACGTTACAGGAACGTTACGAAGCAATTGCCGAGGCGATAAGCGCTTACAATCAGATGTCACAAAGCGACAAAGCTGCTCACGCGGCGGACAAAGCAACGTTAGACCAAGCAATTGCCGCTTACAACGAAGAAGTTGGCAAGATTAACCAAGAATTTCAAGAGGCGACCAACGTTGCATCGCAAGCAATCGCAAAGGCAGTGTCAATGTCGTTTTTGGCGTTGGTGCTAATCGTAATCAAGCGTACGGTGGGGAGGTAACGGAAATGAAAAAGAGAATTTTACTTATCTCAATGGCGATTGCGCTGGTTTTGGTACTTGCTTGCCTTGCAGCTTGCGGTGACAACAACGGACAGCTAAGCAAAATAAACAAGCTGCTTGACGTCAGCTACTCCAGAGTGAAAATTACCGTAACCACCAAAGTTTCCGACGTGGAGCTAAAAGGCGAGTACGTTTTGACCTTTGACGGAGACGTAACCAACGTCGAATTCAGCTACGAGGAGCTTGGTGAACTTGGTTTTGAGGGTAGTAACGACGGATTTAAACACACCGTCAGCGGAACTGCTGTTGTGAAAGATGGGGTGGTGATTTCCGACAATCAAGAGGCGGATTTGAACACTGCGCGCCTTAATTTCACGGGACTGTCCTTCAAGCAGGCGTATTTCAAAAACGTCAAGTCCATCAGCAACAAATTTGAAGCGGACGTCTCGTCCCCCAAGGGTTTCCTTGGCAACAGCCAATTCGACGGAACCGACATGCACGTCAAAGTGGTGTACAGCACAGCCGCCCTCGTCCAAATCGTTATGACGTACGTTTCGGAGGGTGGCGCGGAAGTGGGCATAACCTACGTTTTTAGCGCGTAGCCGCATTTGCAGCTTAACGCAGGTATTGCAAACGCATTAAATTTTTACCTGTTCATATCGGTATTTTATTACAGTCAAGAACCGTCAGCTACTAACAGCTTGACGGTTTTTTATTTTATTTCAACCCTCATCGCAAATTTTCACCGCGTACGGCGTGCTTAGCGAGGCGAAATTCTTGTTTTTTTGGCGCAAAATATTATATATACTAAATTTTTTGTAAAAATTTGTAAAAATTTATATAAGTTTACGAAAAGTTTACAATTGAAAAGTAAAATCGTAGCGGAAAGTGAAATATTATGCCCGAATTGGGCATATCAGTCAAATTCACAAATAACCTTTATTGAGGAAAAGCTATGCCCAAGTTTAAAATCCTATGCGTTTTACTCGCGGCGGTGATAGCGGCAGTGGGAACGGTACTCGTCATCGGCAATCTTCTCGGCGGTGAAGAGATAGCTCCCTTTGAAAAGCCGACTACCGACCCCAACACCTACTTAGATTTGACGGAGGACGTTGATATCACCGATACCGACACCGACGTCAGAGAATTTTTGTTTATCGCGCACAAGGTCCTACTGCAAGGTAAGGGCTTTTACGGCGTGTCAAGAGGTTCGACGACTGCTGCGGGCATAAAGCAGAACGTCCTCAACACCCGTTACGTTATTGGTGAATTTGACGACAAACACGTATTGAAGGAAATGGTAACGGCAGGCATTGTCAGCAACGGTTACCAACTGTACCTGAAGGGCAGCAACTACATATACCGCACGGGTAACGTCAAGGCGCTGGACAACGTTGCTTGGGCAACTGACGCGCAACCGCTTACGGAAGAATCCTTCTACAATGACTTCGGTCACCGCAACGACAAGCTGACGGGCTACATTCTCAACTGGGATACCGTAAACAGCGGCGAACTGACAAGCGTTGACAACGGACTGTACACCTTCCGCTACGTTTTGGATGTCAATGAATCTCCCGCCTATTTGCGCCGCGAGATGATAACCAACGGCGGATTGAAGAGTGAACCGAGTTTTAGCAAATGCGAAATTTACGTTACTATGGACGCGAATTTCGTCATCCAATCTTTGAGAACCGACTGCGAGTACAAGGCAGATTTGGGATTTATCAAAGCCGACTGCTCGGAAGACATCACCGAAACTTTTGAACCGTACGAGGGCGAGCTTCCCTACACCGACTTCTTTAAGGATTACTTGGGCAAGGGCGGCGGCGGCATCGTCAAGGACTTGAGCGCTTTGGACGTACTAATGTCAATGTTTGCTCCTTACTTGAACGGTGAGGACTTGCAGGTTGCGCTTTCCGTTGACAACAACGGCGCTCACTTTGCTGACGCGTTGCTGAGTATCTCCGGTTTGGACATTTCCGACCTTGGCAAATTGCAGGTTGCGGCTCAGCTCGGCGACGTAAATTTGTCCTACCTGCACGGTGACGGCGCAATTTACCTCAAATATCAAGATTTCAAGGGCAGTGCCACGGTAGACGGTATTCTCGGTTTGGTAAACACCCTCATGCCGCTTGTGAGCGGTGGTGACGGCGGTGACCTCGGCGCGTTGGGAGACGTTGACCCCGCGTCGCTACTTGAAAACCTCACCTTTGCACTTTACGACGACGACACCAAGTGCGTTGTAAATCTGCCTATTAGCTTGGGCGGTATTGACATCGACGCCAATTTGTACGCGGACGTGGACGGCGAAAATTACACGTTCACCTACGCGACCGTAGCAATCGGTAGCGTAGAACTGACGATAGCTCCGCAAGCTTGGACGGTTGGCGAAATAGTGAAAGACGAATATTCCGAAATTTTGGGACTTGCAGACCTAATTGAAAACGGCAAGCTGTCCTTGACTGCAAACGTTGACTTGACCTTGAACGGCAGCGAGTTTACGGTCGCGGCAGACCTACTCGTAGACCTTGCAACCAAAAACTTGAGCGTCAACGCGCAGTTGGACAAATACGGCAAGATTTCCGCAACGTTGGCTGACGGCGTGGCGTACGTCACTTTCGGCGAAATCAAGGTCAAGCTTGACACGGCGAATATTGAGGAACTTATCGGGCAAATCGAGAAGCTCGTAGGCGGTGAAATTTCCGTAAATACTCCCTCTTTGTCCCTTTCCGACTTGCTTGGCGCGCTTACGGGTATCACAGCGACTAAACGTGGCGACAAGGTGGCTTTCGAGCTTGCTCTTGACGGTATACACGCGGCTATCTACCTTGCAAGCATCGAGGGCAGATGGCAGCTTGACAGCATTGCGGTGTCTGCAGGCGGCATTGACGCTACCGTTGCTCCGTCCGACAGCTTCGGCGAAGTTGTTGTTCCTTCCGATAAGGACTCTTACGCGGACGTAACCCAACTCATTGAAGAGTTCAGTGACCCCATATTGAATATTTTGAACGCAAACGGCTTCGGCGCGGAGTTTAATCTTACTTTGACGGTAAACGGCAAGGCGTACCGCGTTCAAGGCAACTTTGCTTTAGACGTATACAACACTTTGAGCGTCAACGCAACCGTTTACGACAGCAACAACTTAGGTATAATCGACGCTAAAGTAATCTACGCGAACGGCACTGTGTTCCTCACGGTTAACGGTATCAACGTTGCATTCGCAGTAGATAACGAGGCTGATATTGACATTGAAGAGCTACTTAGCAAGCTTGAAGGCAACGAACAGCTGAAGGAATTTTTGAGCAACGTCCAGCTTGACGAATTCGTAGCGCAAATTGTCGGCATAGTAGAAAAGGCAAGCAGCATTACTCTTGAAGATTTGCTTGACACCGACTTTACTACGGTTGTTACTCGCTTCGGCTACGTTGACAACGTTTTGTCGCTGACGGTTGACGGCGCGGCGTTCGGCTTTGACGGTTTGTCGGTAGATTTGACACTTGCAAACCACAACGGCAACCTTAGTGTAACCGTTCAAGGACTGACGTTGGCAACTGTAAGCCTTGACGTTGAGGCTACGTTAAATACCGACGTTGAAACAATTGAAATTCCCCAAGTGGAAGATTATATACTCAACCTGCACCTGCAAGTACTGGGCGCAGAGGTGGAAATTTCCGCAAACTTCGTGGAAATGAACGTATGGGGTAGCTTAAAATACGGCGATGAAGTGTTGCTGATGCGCTACGTTGACGGCAAGATTTACGTTCAATACGGCGGAGCGAATATCCTTCTCGACACAACCGACTTGAGCGCAATAATCAGTAAAATAAATCAGCTTGTAGGCGACAGGGAGCAATCCGAAGTAACCTCAAGCCTTGACGTATTCGCAATACTTGCCGCAGTTGTCATTGATTTTACTGGCGACACGCCCAACATTTCACTTGACGTAAAGGGCGTATCTGCCAAGATAAACTTTGTAAATGACGGCGGAAAGTTAAAATTCAGCAATATTACGGTACAGTTTGAAGTTGCCGACAAAGAATATACTGCCGTATTGGAAAAACAATCCAAGCAAGCGGAAGAGTTGCCCATCGACGGCGAATTTGTGGACGCAAACGCATTGATTGAACAGCTACTTACTTCTGTCGAAACGCTTTTAGACGGCAAAGTGTCCGTCACGGCTGAATTCACCGTTATCGTCAACGGCAAGACATACCTTGCCAACGTTGAATTAAACGTCAACGGCGGAATTTACGCAAAGGTATTGTTGCGTGAAGAGGGCAGGGCTGTTGTAGCTGCGGAAATCTACGTAGTGGACAACGTGCTGTACTTCGACGTAAACGGTATCCGTCAAGCAATAGAACTGCCAAAGTCCGACGGTGAATTTGACTTTGAACAATTCGACGTTGAGCAAATTGTAGGTATCCTTTCACAACTTGAGGGCTACAACGACGCATTGGACGGCATTTTGCAAAAGGTTGCAGAGTTACCTACAATCTTTGAAGGCAAAGTATTCTCAAAGATTATTCAAAGCTTGACCTTCAATGACGGCATACTCGCTCTGGAGCTTAATCTTGAACAATTTAATCTTGAAACAGTCACCTTGACGGTCGGTTTGGGCGACCAAATTACCGCAAGTGTTAATGGCTTTGCAACTGACAAATTCGCTCTTGACGTAAACGCTACGGTTGCTCGCAGCGACAGGAAAGTGACCGCTCCCGACCTTAACGGTTACGTCACCGAGTTGAAACTGACGGTAGGCGACTTGACGGCTTACGTAAAACTGGATTTGTACAACAAAAAGGTACTTGGGGTAGCGGAAATCTACGGCGCAACGGTCAACTTCAAGTATTTTGACGGCGTGATTTACGCAACGTTAGGCGGTAACAACAACGTCGCAGTCAAATTCGCGCTTGAGGACGTTGAAGCGGTACTGGATGCTATTAGATTGTTCGTGGAAATTCCCGACACGTCAATGGGTGACGTTAACGTTGCGGACACAATTCGTGACGTGCTTGACAAGATTGGTTTCAGCAGACAAATGACCGAAAAGGGGTACGCTATTGAAATTAACTACGACGGCATAGCGATAGCGGTAAACTTCGTTTGCTCCTCTGACAGCGTAACTCTTGCCAACGTTGAAGTGAACGTGGGTGGCGTTGCTGTCAAAGCCGAGCAGGTAAGCGGTAAGACCTACGTTGACCTTGCAACAAACGGTAAGTACGTAGACGTTGCCGAACTCGTAACGACGTTCGCCGAGCCTGTCTACGAAATAGTAAATGCCGAAGGCTACGCAATCAGCGTAAACGGTACTCTTTCCGCTAACGGCAAGGCGTACGGTTTGGAGGCAACTTTGACCTTGATTGGCGGCGACGTTCACGTCATATTCTCACTGTCTCACGGCGGAATCTACATGTTCAAGGATGCCGAGCTGTGGGTGGCGGACAACGTATTATATCTGCACGCAGGCGACTTGAAGTTTGCAATCAGACTTGATGAAGATGCGCAAGAGGACGGCGAATTGACCGTTGACAGCCTCAAGCAAAAGCTGACTGACGTAAAAGGCTACAATTCCGCAGTTGACGGAGTGATAGACGTTGTGTTGTCTATTCTCGACATCACAATTCAAGACGTTGAATTTGACAAACTGCTGACCTCACTGAGCTTTGCCGACAAACAATTGAGTTTGACGGTTGACGGAAATCAATTTGATTTAAGCAAGTTTACGCTCGCTCTCGGACTGATTGCGGACGGCAATAACGTAGCAACGGGGCTGCAACTAAGTCTTGCCAACTTCACGTGCGGTGGCGTAACGCTCAACCTCAGCAAGGCAACCGTATTTGCGTACAGCGGTTCCGTCAACGCTCCCGTCAATGAAGATTTCAGCACCAACCTCGTAATTGACGTTCAGGACTTCGACCCCGAAAGCAACGTTAGCGGCGAGCACAACGTAATTTACGTCAGCATCAACCTGTTGGAAGGGGAGAAGGGAGTCATTCTCGGACGTATTGAAACGACCTTGAAGGACAAATCCAAATCCATCCTTGACGTAAAGTACACGTTGGACGACAACGTTTTGAAGATTACCAACGGTCATGACTTGAACGTAATGGTGGACATCAACGGCATTGCGGATATAGTCAACCGCATCAACGACATCGTAAACGAAATTGCCGGAGCGGGCGATCAGGCTTTGCCCGATTTGTTCGGCTCATTGGGCGGAGAAGTTGACCTCAAATCAATTATAAGCTCGCTGTCCGTTGATAGCGTGGACGGTAACGTGCTTGCAAAGCTTTCGGCAATGGGCTTTAACGTCACGGCGTCCTTCAACAACGGACTTGACAACGTCACAATCCCCGTGGATTTGATTGAAAGTAATCTCGTTGCGACGCTCGGCAAAAAAATCACCTATTCCCACTTCTCCGACGACAGCAGCAAGTACGTGAGCATTGACCAAGTGTTCAGAGATTTCTACTACGGCGAGGACGAAGAGGAAAGCAACAACAACGGACCTATCTACAACCTCATCAAAACAAACAGCTGGTTGTTCTGGTTCAACGCAGACTCGGAAATCAACGTTTACGACGAGGAAACGGGCACGACAACCTCCTACGTTATCGTTCAAGGCTCCTACGTTGCGTTCTACTACCTGAAGGCAAGCAAGGATTTAAACCGTGACGCCGACTTCAAGCTTCGCGCTCACCTCACAGTTCAAAAGGACGGCGGCGAGTTCCTGTATCTTGACGTTATGTACAATGAAGGGCGCATTTACGCAACCTACGACTCGCGCAAATGGGACAAGGACAGCAAGGGCAAATTGACGGAAAACACCAACGAGCTAAAAGCAACGGTGTCGATGGAGGCAATAAATGACACGATTAACCTGTTGCCCGCGCTTATCGAGGTAGTTCCGCAAATAGGCGACTTGAAGAAAAACCTCGAGGATGCGATGTCTAACGCCGAAAGCAAAATGACTCTCGGAAACGTGTCCAAAATCTTGCATTCCGTATCCTACGAGCAACAGCCGGACGGCGACAACGTCAAGAACGTCTTTACGCTACAAATCAACGGTCAGGCAATTGACTCCAACAAATTTGTTGCTAACAAAGACATCATTACTCTCAAAGTGTCCAACTCGGGCGACAACGGCTTGAGCCTTGACGAGCTGTCCTTGACGTACGGCAACGTGTCCGTCAATATCAACAATTTGGTTGTTACCGCATCGGACAAAAACGAAGCAACGGGCGAGTACGAGTACGTTGAAAAGTACGTTTACAGCTACGACACTGCCAACCACATGAACTTTGACAGTATTCGCGAATTGCTGTCCTCGTTTATTATCACAGCAAACGACCATGACGCAGCGGGCAATAGACACTTCCGTGTGGAAGGCAAAGTACCTGCCAACATTCTGAAAGTGGTCAACGTAGAATTCGGAATTTATCTCAACGTGGACATAGACAATCACAACAACGTATACTTAGCTTTCAAGCTGGTGCGTGACGGCTCAAGCTTGGCATTTGACGACAAGGGCGGTAACAGCTACCTGTTGCTTAACTCCAAGGACAACTCCGTGCAGATAGTACGCGACTCACTGCAAGAGTACCAGTTCTGTACGGACAAAAACATTCCTACCGAGTTGTGTGACGGTAACACTTTGCACAAGGCGAGGTACCATATTAACGCATTAAACAGAAAAACGTGGTTGGATTCTACTTACAACCAATACAAGAAGGGCGTACCCACCCCCAGCTACGACGTAACCGTCACCATGCAGGAGTTCTCCGAGCATATGATGGATTACATTCTCGAAATGATCAACTTCGGTACCGTCATGGGCTACGATATCGAAAAGGAAATCCGCACGGCAATAGACAATCCCGAGTCTAAGGTATACGGAATAGAAGACGTATTGACTGATTACAACTATTCAGCTGCGAACATGCAGTACAACGTCGTGGCAGAGCTGTCTGCTATCAGCGATATGTTAGGCACGCTCAACGTTCACATCAAACACAACAGCGACTACGCCTTGACGCAATTGACCGGCGACATCAAGATGGTTAAAAACATAATCAGCGCAGAGCTAAACTTGGCATTGTACACGCCATTGGATAACTTCGACCATGAACTGTACATTGGCATCGCCGAGCAGTACGCGCGCACACACAATTACCTTTGGTAAATAAAAACAACTCTTGGAAATGTCCAAGAGTTGTTTTTGTGTGTGATGATTTTTATTTGAATTTCTAATTTATATTTGGTGAAATATAGGTAAGAAACGAAATAATTGTGAAATAATAAAAACTCCCCATGTTTATCCAATAGGGAGCTTTCATGCTTGGCTTATTTGCTCAGCGGCAGGCTCATCACTGGCATGAGGTCGGCGAGTGTGTACACCTTGTAGTCGTCGTAGGTTTTGCCCAGTATAATCTCGAAGTCAGCGGTGCAAAACTCCGTCATGACCTGTCTGCAAACGCCGCAGGGGCTTAGGTAATCGCCTCCGCCAACGGGGGTGTTGACGTCGTTGCCAACAATTGCAATTGCGGCGAAGTTGCGTTCGCCTTCCGACACAGCCTTGAACAAAGCCACGCGTTCGGCGCAAACGGAAGGAGTGAAGGTGTTGTTTTCGATGTTGCAACCGCGGTAGATCTTGCCTTCCTTAGTGAGCAATGCCGCTCCGACAACCCAATGCGAGTAGGGCGCGTACGCTCTCTTTTGCGCTTCAAATGCTTCTTTAACTAATTTTTTGTAATCTATCATATCTATTCCTCACTTTCTTTCATTGTTTGTATTTTTGTTTGTATCAACTTCCCCTACGTGGCGTCGCCGAGACCGTCGCCGAGACTGGGGCTTGTATTTTAATATATATATAGTCATTTGTCAATACCTTATTAAGAAGTTACTTCGACGGCAAATCAACAAACAAAAAGACGACGGGGTTACTCGTCGTCTTCAATATATTCGTCAGGTATCTTGTCGTATTCCTCTTCGATTATTTCCATGTCCTTCTTTTTGCGCTTTTTGCCTTTCTGCTGCTCTTTTGCGTAGGACAGTATCTCGTTTGCGTCCGATTCTTCAAGGAAATGTATTTGTTGCACGCCGTCCCAACGGGTTACGAACAAGCTTGTCAGTTGAGCGGACTTTACTACTTTGTAGTCGAAGTCGTCTTCAAGGTTTCCCAATCTGACGGGGCTTCTTGGGCGAACGCTGTCGTCAGAGGTGATTTTTATCTCGTTCCAAGTGTACAGCGACCAAGAGGGACTCCAAAAATGCTTTTTGCCTCTAAAATCCTTGCTCCACCAAAAGGTGCTGTACCACATTATCCAAATGCCTTGGTTAGTTACGACGACGTATTTGGCGTATTTCCAAAACCACAATTTTTGCGCTGTTAGGTATATGAGGAAGAACACCGATATGCTTAGAAACGCGTAGGCGATTATCCAAGGCATTACGTCGCCGTCGTCTTCCATTAGACGGGGTAACAGCAGTGTAATTACCAACACCGAAATTAGCATCAAGAACAACAGCCCGATGGTTTGAAGATTTACAAATACGTGTTTGACGTATCCGCGAAAGTTTTTGAGATAATACTTGCAGTACGTTTCCTCGGCGCGATTGGTTTTGTTGCGCAGCCGTAAGCAAGGCTCGTTTTCGTTTATCATAGTAAACATTATAATACTTTCCTTTCAAAACAGTCAATAGAATAGGGCTTTGTGCGCGTTCCTAGAAGCAATCACGCGGCATTTTTTGTTGCCAAATGCCTCAATTTTCGTTGACATCGTTTTACAATTGTGTTATCATAAACTCGCACTTCTCTATGGGGTGTAATTTTTTGCGTGCAGAAAATACGGTTTTTCGCCGTTCTGCCCAACACAGGAGATTAGTACTATGGCAGCAAAGAAAGGAAACAGAGTCAAGGTTGTGCTTGCTTGCACCGAGTGCAAACAACGTAACTACGACACGTTCAAAAACAGCAAAACGACAACCGACAGACTCGAGCGCCACAAATATTGCAGATTCTGCAAGAAACACACAGTTCACAGAGAATCTAAGTAATAAGGAGAATCGTAATGGCTGCGACAAAAGCAAAGAGACCCAACGTCTTCAAAAGACTCGGTGCGTTTTTTGTAAAAAGCTGGTCGGAACTCAAAAAGGTATCTTGGCCCAACATCACAACCGTATTGAAAAACACGGCGATAGTTTTGCTTGTAGTTTTGTTCTTCGCGGTGGTAATTTTCGGTGTGGACGCTTTGTTTGCATACCTTCTTGTTGATTTGCCGGGTACTGCCCAGTAGAGGAGCATAATGACAAAGGTAAACGAAGCAAAGTGGTACATTCTCCACACCTATTCGGGCTACGAAAGTTTGGTGAAGAAGAGCATCGAGCAAATGGTGGAAAACGGCAATTTGCAAGACGTCATCTTGGACACCAAGATTCCTACCGAAACGCTTATTGAAGACCGCAACGGCAAGCGCAAGGCGTACGAGGCAAAGATTATGCCCGGTTACGTGTTTATCAAGCTTGTGTATTCTTCACAGCTTTGGTTCATGCTCACCAACACTCGCGGCGTGACCGGTTTCGTAGGTCCAAACGGTAAGGCTTGGCCCCTTGAAGAGGACGAAGTCAAACGCTTGCGCCTTGAAGACCCCGTGGTGGACTTCTCTATGGCTGTGGAGGACAACGTGACGGTAATTTCCGGACCCTTTGAGGGAATGGTTGGCGTCATCAAGGAGATTGACCCCGCTCATCAAAAGGCGAAGGTTGTGCTCAACATGTTTGGGCGCGAAATGTCCGTAGATATGGACTTCATTCAGTTGGAAAAAATCAACAACCCCACGACGGTTGTTTCCGAAGAGGAGTAGTTGTTTTCTGCGTTACCGCTTGACGCTTAACAGGCGGACAATGGGAGAGGCTGTCAAAATCTGACACGGACAACCTCGCTACAACCACGAAAAGGAGGAACTCACAATGGCAAAAAAGGTAACGGCAGTTGTAAAACTTCAACTTCCTGCCGGCAAAGCAACACCGGCACCCCCGGTAGGTTCTGCGCTTGGTCCTCACGGAATTAACATTCCCGCTTTCACCAAGGACTTCAACGCAAGAACTCAAGACAAAGCAGGTCTTATCATTCCCTGCATCGTAACAATCTATCAAGATCACAGCTTCACGTTCGTTTTGAAGACTCCCCCCGCACCCGTGCTCATCAAGAAGGCATGCGGAATTGAAAGCGGTAGCGCAGTTCCCAACAAGACGAAGGTTGCTAAGATTACCAAGGCTCAAATCGAAGAAATTGCAAAGCTCAAGATGGTTGACCTCAACGCAGCATCTCTTGAATCAGCATGCTCTATGATTGCAGGAACGGCACGCAGTATGGGCGTTACCGTTGTAGATTAGGAGGTGCACAATGGGAAAGAAATATGTTGACGCTTTGAAGAAAATCGACAGAACGAAGCAATACGACATGGCAGAGGCAATCGAAACGGCTATCGAGGTTGCAACTGCTAAATTCGACGAAACACTTGAATTACACGTAAAATTAGGCGTAGACCCCCGTCACGCTGACCAACAAGTCCGCGGCGTTGTGGTACTGCCCAACGGAACAGGTAAGACTGTTCGCGTTCTCGTAATCGCTAAGGGCGCAAAGGCTGACGAAGCTCAAGCTGCAGGCGCAGATTTCGTAGGCGCTGAAGAATACATCGAGAAGATTCAAAAGGAAAACTGGTTCGACTTCGACGTAATGATCACAACTCCCGACATGATGGGTCTTGTAGGTCGTTTGGGTAGAGTGCTCGGTCCCAAGGGATTGATGCCCAACCCCAAGAGCGGAACGGTTACCATGGACGTAGCTAAGGCTGTTTCCGACGTCAAAGCAGGTAAAGTTGAATACCGCGTTGACAAGCAAGCAATCTGCCACGTAATCTTCGGCAAAAAGTCCTTCGGTAAGGACAAGCTCCTTGAAAACGTAACCGTTATCATGGACGCTATCATCAAGGCGAAACCAGCAGCTGCTAAGGGCACCTACCTCAAATCCGTTGCAATCGCAACGACCATGGGGCCCGGCATCAAGGTAAATTACCGTCCGTAAAGCTGTAAAAATTAAATAATAAACCCCAAACCGTTCCAAAGACAGCAAGTAACAGTAAATCTTGCCGAGGTACAACTTGGTGTTCAGTCTAATCGACTCCTACCCTTGTACCGTTTTCGATATGTTTGCGGTTCAAGGGTTTTTTATAAAAAATATTAAAAGGAGGAAAATCAAATGGGTAAAGTACGTCATGAAGGTCATCTCAGCCCCACTCAGCAAGAGAAGAGAGAGATTGTTGCTCAAATCAAGCAAACAATTGAAAATAGCCAATCTTTCGTTATCATTGACTACAAGGGCTTGACCGTTGCTCAAGATACCGAATTCCGCGCCGAGTTCAGAAAGAACGACGTAGAATACAAGGTACTCAAGAACACTCTTGTAAGAAAGGCTTTGAACGAACTTGGTTACACCGAGTTTGACGAGGCTTTGAACGGTCCCAGCGCTTTCGCGTTTGGTACGAGTGACGCCGTTGCTCCTGCTAAAGTTGCAGCAGAAGGCGCCAAGAAGTACGGCAAAATGCAAATCAAGTGCGGTATGTTCGACAAGAAATTTGCAGACGCGGCAACCTGCGACGCAATGAGCAAGGTTCCAGGCAGAGAAACGTTGCTTGCAATGTTGGTATCTGTACTGTCCGCTCCCGTACGCGGATTGGCAGTTGCTTTGAATGCAATTGCTGAAAAACAGGGTCAATAACCCACACACGGTACGCTTACCACCTTACGGAAGCAACACACTAAATTAAAATATCAATAGGAGAAAATTACAATGGATACAAAGAAATTTATTGAAGAGATTAAAGCTCTCTCTGTTTTGGAACTCAACGAACTTGTACATGCTATCGAAGAAGAATTCGGCGTAAGCGCAGCTGCTCCCGTAGCAGTAGCAGGCGGCGCAGCAGCAGCTGCTCCCGTTGTTGAAGAAAAGACGGAATTCGACGTAGTTTTGAAGGCTATCGGCGGCAACAAGATTGCTGTTATCAAGGCTGTTCGCGAACTGACAGGTCTTGGACTTGTTGAAGCTAAGAACCTTGTTGAAAGCGCTCCCGCAACCATCAAGGAAGCTCAACCCAAGGAAGCTGCAGAAGGTATGGTTAAGACCCTCACCGAAGCCGGCGCAGAAGCTGAACTTAAGTAATTTAATTACAACAACTTCAAAAAACAGCCAAGTGAACTTCACTTGGCTGTTTTGCTATTTAATAAAGGTTATTCTTTTTAATCGGAGCTGTCGGTTAGTCCGAGTAGGTAATCTGCTGAAACGTCCAACGCTCTACACAGTTTCTCAAAAGTTTCAAGGCTGGGGTTCTTGTAGGTGGTGTAATACTGCGTAACCATCTCGTTTGATACGCCAATCTTTGAGCCCAACTCTTTTGTGGTCATACCAGATAGTTTTATTTCCTCTTTTAGTCTTTTCTTAAACTTTTCATTCATATCGATATTATAACCATTGGTTAGTTGCATAATCCCTTTTTCTAATCCTTGATTAGAAAATAGACTTGACATCTAACCAATGATTAGTTTATAATTGTTCAAAGTATTCTTCGTTGGAGGTCAATCATGAGACATGTCGCAAAAAAAGCAGGGATTGTACTGCTGGTAGCTATTGTTGCTACGTTATTTATCTCGCTCATTGCTTGTAATCCCACGCCAAATTCTCAAAACAAGTTTACCGTTATCTTCGACGCCAATGGCGGAAGTTTTGTTGGTGGAAGCAAATATACGCAAGAGGTAGACGGAGGCAGCAAGCTTACGGCTCCTGCTTCTCCCACGCGCACAAATTACACGTTTTCGGGTTGGGCAAAAAACAAAATCGGATCGGACATGTGGAAATTTGACGAGGACACAGTTACGTCGGACACGACTCTTTACGCACAATGGACTCAACAAAAGGCTGCAATACTTAGTGTGGATGGCGCAAGCATAGACGGTTCGGATATTTTTATCTTGGTTAGCAGTGACACCAACAGCGTAAGTTTATCAAGCAAAGTGGTTTGCAGTGACGGCGCTACTTGGAAATTGTACTATGATGTGATGGGACAAATGGAAATTCCTACCAAGGTTGCGGCAGGTCTTGCCGGTTCGTTAACAAACGGCAACAACGTTTTTTACGTTGTGGTGACATCGGATGACGGAACACAAACCAATACCTACACGCTCATGGTGCATCGCAGTTACGAAGTAAGCGTCAGTTACTACAATGATACCGAGCTGTTGAAATATGTAAGCGTCTATACTGGCGAGAATTTCACGGCTGATTACGCAATCAATATAGTCGGATATACCTTCAATGGGTGGCGTGATAGCAGTGGCAAAGCATTTACCACTGATACTATTTGGTCAAGTCTTTCGCTCTACGCAGACAAAACCGCCAATCAATACAACATTACTTTAAACGTAAACGGTGGCGATGATCTTGAGCAAACAATCAAGGTCGCCACCTACGATGAGATGTATACATTACCAGTTCCTACGCGTAGAGGTTATTTGTTTACCGGATGGTACGTCGGCAACACACAGATAACCGATAGCGATGGTAGCAGTCTTGCCAAATGGCAATACGAAAGTAGCACAGACGCAACCGCGCATTGGCAACCAAACAAATACGTCTTGACGGTTTCTGCCAACAATTCCAACGCAGGTACGGTTAGCGGTGGTGGCACCTACAACTACGACAGCAACGTCACAGTCACTGCGCAAGGCAATCTTGGTTACGCGTGGGATGGTTGGTATGACGGTGATAACAAACTCTCAAACGAATTAAGCTACACCTTCGCCATGACGGACAAAAACGTCACGTACGTGGCAAAGTGGGATATCGCAACGGAAATGTCCAACCTCAAGTTTACATCTACAACTACAATTTGCGAGGTAACTGGTGTTTACGACAGTACCGTTACTAAACTAATTGTACCGGAATACGTTACTGCGATAGAGCGTGGCGCATTCTCAAATTGTACGAATCTGCAAAGCATAACAATTCCTTTCGTAGGAACATCGCAGGAAGAAGGGGGAAACGACGGTTACTTCTGCCGCATATTTGGAGGTTATGATAACAGCGGCAGTAAATACGTGCCTAAAACATTGAAGGAAGTAATTATCACGCGTGGCATCAAACTTTGTCAGTTCGCATTCTCCGATTGCAGTAATATTGAACGTATATCAATTCCGGATACCTTGCAGTTGGTGAATAACTCTCCATTCATTCGTTGCAGCAGTCTTCGATACAATGAATACGACAACGCGCTATACTTGGGCAACGAAAACAACCCTTACGTACTTTTGGTGAGTGCGAAAGATAAGGCAATCACCTCATGTGTAATCAACGAGAACACCAAGTTGATTTCATCATACGCGTTTAGCGGATGTAGTAACCTTGCAAGTATAACGATTCCGAAAAACGTGGTATCACTTGAAGATACAGCATTCGGAAATTGTACCGGTTTAACAACAGTTACGTTTGAGATTGGTAGCAAGTTGACAACGCTCAGAGCAAGGGCTTTCCTCGGTTGCAGTAGTCTTAGTAGCATAACAATACCTTCGAGCGTAACGTCAATAGACAACGCAGTATTTGGGGACTGTAGCAGTCTGACAAGCGTAACATTCGAAAATCCCGATGGTTGGTGGTATTCAAGTAGTTATGATGCAGCAAGTGGCACTAAGATTTCCGAACTAAACAATGCGTCAATGGCGGCGCGGTATCTAACGGATTTATATAGACAATACTATTGGAGGCGCAACGCGTAAGCGGTTGTCATATATTAGATAAATTACGCGATATAATTGCAAACACAAAGCAGTCAAGTTAAATTAAAATGCTTGACTGCTTTGCTTTATTTTGGTAAAATGTACGTTGGTATTTTATGGCTAACAGTATGCACAACGTAGTTATTGGCAAGCGGCAGATACTTCGCGAGTTGAAGAAAAACAACGTCGCGGAAATCACAATCGCCGTAGACGCCGAAACACAATACATCGCATCGCTCATTGAGGTCGCCAAGCTTCACGGTGTTCCGTACAGGCTCAGCGGCACCATGAACGAGATTTCCGCAGACTTCGGTATTCAAGTACCGTCGGGCGCGGTGGGTGTACTGAAAAATTAGTGCAAAACTTGGCAATAATATATCAAATGAACTCCGTAATGAGTTCCGACAATTCACTATTGAAAGGAGGTAAACTTAATGGCAACAATCAACCAGTTGATCAGACAAGGCAGAAGAAGTGAAGCTGAAAAGAGCAAGTCACCTTTGCTTGACAGTTGTCCGCAAAAGCGTGGCGTTTGCTTGAACGTTACGACAACTTCACCCAAAAAGCCCAATTCCGCTCTCCGTAAGATTGCGCGTGTACGCCGTACCAACGGTATGGAAGGTACTTGCTACATCCCCGGTGAAGGTCACAACCTTCAAGAGCACAGCGTTGTATTGATTCGTGGCGGCAGAGTTCGTGACTTGCCCGGTATCCGTTACCACATCATTCGCGGTACACTCGATACAGCAGGCGTTGCAAACCGCAAGCAAGCCCGTAGTAAGTACGGCGCAAAGCGTCCTAAGACTGCTAAGAAATAGCAAATAGGACAACCCAATTTTACAGTTCAATTGGTGAAATGTCGGAGTTTTTTAATTTTGACTTTTCGCCGAGTAAGCAGTATGTCGCAGGCTGTGTCCTGTGTTAGACAGAAGTTTCTCCGTGGTAAAACCGCGTCGAGTTGGCTGTATTTGGTAAAAAACAAAATTAAAAAACATCATTAAAAGGAGGAAAAACACATGCCCAGAAGAAGTGGAGTTCCCAAGAGGGACGTTCTACCCGATCCTGTGTACGGCAGCAAAGTTGTAACTAAGGTTATCAACCAAGTAATGCTGGACGGCAAAAAGGGTACTGCCCAAGAAATCGTTTACGGCGCGTTTGATGAAATCAAAGCCAAGACCGGTCAGGACCCAATGGAAGTGTTCACAAAAGCAATCAACAATCTTATGCCCTTACTCGAATGTAAAGCAAGAAGAGTCGGCGGCGCTAACTATCAAGTTCCTATGGAAGTTCGCCCCGAAAGACGTCAAACGTTGGCTATCCGTTGGTTGGTTATGTTTGCTCGCAAGCGCAGTGAAAGATACATGTATCTGAGACTTGCAGGCGAACTCATGGACGCTTACAACGAAACAGGTAACGCTTTCAAGAGAAAGGAAGAAATGCACCGTTCTGCAGAAGCAAACAAAGCGTTTGCTCATTTCAGATGGTAATCATTTTAATTTAGTAACAAGTAGGTAAACAAATGGCAAGAGTGTATCCCCTGCAAAACGTGCGCAACATCGGTATTATGGCGCACATCGACGCAGGCAAAACAACGACAAGCGAAAGAATACTTTTCTTCAGCGGAAAGACCCGTAAGCTCGGCGAAGTGCACGAAGGTACGGCTGTTATGGACAGTATGGCCCAAGAACAGGAGCGCGGCATTACTATTGCAAGCGCAGCAACAACCGTTCACTGGGTGGACAGCTACGACAACGTAGACTACCGTATCAACCTTATCGACACGCCGGGTCACGTGGACTTTACCGTCGAAGTCGAGCGCTCTTTGCGTGTTTTGGACGGAGCGGTAGCGGTATTTTGCGCCAAAGGCGGCGTAGAACCGCAAAGCGAAACGGTGTGGCACCAAGCATCAAAGTACAACGTTCCGCGTATTGCGTTCGTCAACAAAATGGATATAAACGGCGCCAATTTCCACAACGTCGTCAAGATGATGCGCGAAAGGCTCAAAGCTAACGCGTTGCCCATTCAGTTACCCATCGGTAAAGAGGAAACTTTCCGTGGAATTATTGACGTCATCACCAAGAAGGCGTACTTCTACAACGACCCGACGGGTACAGTCATTGACGAGGGCGAAATCCCCGCCGACATGGTTGACGAAGTGGAAGCAGCGCGCGCAGAGCTCGTAGAGTTTATTGCAGGCACCGACGACGCGCTAATGGAAAAGTTTTTCGCCGAGGGCGACCTTTCCATCGACGAAATCAAGAAAGGACTTCGCAAAGCCGTAATCAATCTTCAAGTAAACCCCGTTCTTTGCGGTACGGCGTACAAAAACAAAGGTATTCAAAAGCTGCTTGACGCAGTTTGCGACTATCTTCCCAGCCCCGTGGACATCGACCACGTAGTCGGTTTCGACGTAGACGACGAAAGCAAACAAATCGTTCGCAAGACGGACGACAACGAGCCGTTCTGCGGACTGGCGTTCAAAATTGTCGCCGACCCCTTCGTTGGCAAGCTTGCGTACTGCCGCGTTTACAGCGGAACGCTTCAAGCAGGCAGCTACGTTTACAACTCAACTAAGGGTAAGCGCGAGCGTATCACCAAGGTACTGCAAATGCATGCCGCTCAACGTGAGGAAATCGACGAAACCTACGCAGGCGAAATCGTGGCGTTGGTTGGCTTGAAGGACACGACGACAGGCGACACGCTGTGTGTAGAAAAGCACCCAATAGTGTTGGACAGTATGGTGTTCCCCGAGCCCGTTATCAAGGTTGCAATCGAGCCGAAAACCAAGGCAGGTCAGGAAAAGATGACTTTGGCATTGATAAAGCTTGCCGAGGAAGACCCGACCTTCAAGACCTACACCGATTCCGAAACGGGACAGACCATTATCGCAGGTATGGGCGAGCTGCACCTTGAAATCATCGTAGACAGATTGCTGCGCGAGTTCAAGGTTGAGGCAAACGTAGGTCAACCGCAAGTATCTTACCGTGAAACTATCCGCAAGAGCGTCGAGGCTGAAGGCAAGTACGTTCGTCAATCGGGCGGTAAAGGTCAGTACGGTCACTGCAAAATCCGTCTTGAACCGCAAGAAGCGGGCAAAGGCTACGAATTTGTTGACGCAACCGTTGGCGGAAGTATTCCCAAAGAGTACATTCAACCTATCAACAACGGTATTCAAGAGGCGGCAAAAACAGGACCCCTTGCAGGCTACGAAGTGGTGGACTTCAAGGTTACCGTGTACGACGGTAGCTTCCACGCGGTAGACAGCTCGGAAATGGCGTTTAAGATTGCAGGTTCGCTTGCATTCAAAAATGCGGCAACAATCGCTAACCCCGTACTGCTTGAACCCATGATGAAGGTGGAAATCACCATGCCCGAGGAGTATCTCGGCGACGTTATGGGTAACGTTTCTGCCCGCAGAGGTAATATTTCCGGTATTGAGCTTCGTAACGGCGTCCAAGTCGTAAACGCGTTGATACCTTTAGCGGAAATGTTCGGTTACGCAACAGACCTCAGAAGCCGTACCCAAGGCAGAGGCAACTACACAATGCAATTCGACCACTTTGCGGAAGTTCCCAAGGCAATCAAAGATAAAATCGCCAAAGGAATGGCGTAAAATGTACGTTTTGGCAAAAACTTTAGCAAAAAGTATTTACCTAAACCGAAATTTATAGTATAATCAACTATAGAGCGTTGTTTCGAGACAGCGCAACACCAAAAATTAAAAATAAAATTTTGTCATCATCAAAATCAGGAGGAAAAAACAACAATGGCAAAAGCTAAATTTGACAGAAGCAAACCGCACGTCAACATCGGTACAATCGGTCACGTAGACCACGGCAAGACGACCTTGACAGCTGCAATCACGATGGTTATGGCTATGCAAGGTAAAGCAGAAATCATGAAGTACGACGAAATCGACAAGGCTCCCGAAGAGAAGGCTCGTGGTATTACAATCAATACCGCTCACGTTGAGTATCAAACAGACAAGCGTCACTACGCTCACGTTGACTGCCCCGGCCACGCTGACTACGTTAAAAACATGATCACCGGCGCTGCTCAAATGGACGGCGCAATCCTCGTAGTTGCTGCTTCCGACGGTCCGATGCCTCAAACTCGCGAACACATCTTGCTCGCTCGTCAGGTTGGCGTTCCTTATATCGTAGTATTCTTGAACAAGACAGACCTCGTTGACGACGAAGAACTCCTTGAACTTGTTGAAATGGAAGTTAGAGAACTTCTTAGCCGTTACGAATTCCCCGGTGACGACATCCCCGTTATCCGCGGTTCCGCTAAGGTTGCAATGGACGCAGCAGTTGCTGGTAACACCAACCTTTCCGACCCCATCTTCAAGCCCATTCTTGACTTGATGGATGCAGTAGACAGCTACATTCCTACTCCCGAACGTGACACCGACAAGCCCTTCTTGATGCCCGTAGAAGACGTATTCACCATCACAGGTCGTGGTACGGTTGCTACAGGTAGAGTAGAGCGTGGTTCCGTTAAACCCTCTGACCCCGTTGAAATCGTTGGTTTGAAGGACGAAATCCGCAGCTCCGTTGTTACAGGCGTTGAAATGTTCCGTAAGCTTCTTGACGTAGCATACGCAGGCGACAACGTTGGTCTTCTTCTTCGTGGTGTAGACCGCAAAGAAATCGAAAGAGGCCAAGTAGTTGCTAAACCCAAGAGCGTTACTCCTCACAAGGAATTCGAAGGTCAAGTATACGTACTTACCAAGGAAGAAGGCGGCCGTCACAGCCCGTTCTTCAAGGGATACCGTCCTCAATTCTATTTCCGTACAACGGACGTTACAGGTTCAATCGAACTTGACCCCGGCGTAGAAATGGTAATGCCCGGTGACCACACCCACATCAAGGTAGCGTTGATCACTCCTATCGCTATGGAAGACGGTCTTCGTTTCGCTATCCGTGAAGGCGGCCACACAGTAGGTTCCGGCGTTGTTTCCAAGATTCTTGCGTAATAGCGTCTACGAAATTTAATTACACAATCAAAAATGCAACCGAATTATCGGTTGCATTTTTTTGATTTATGTTTCTATTATTTAGTGTCTATCGTCTGTTCTTCCTAATAAATAATCTACTGATACATTGAAGTGATTAGCTAATTGTTTTAAGTAGTCCAATGAGGGTAGAGAGTTAGTTCTAATCCATTCATACACTGCATTAGGTGCAAACGTCGCTTTGTGAGACAGGGCAGAATATTTTTCATCGTTTTCAAGTGTCAATTGTTCAAGGCGTTCAAAGAAAGTCGTAGACTCTTTTGCAGGTGAGAAATGTGCGTCCTCACTTTCCCCAAGCATATACAAAATTGGAACTTGCAAATAATCTGCTATTTTTATCAAAGACTTTATGCTCGGTACAATTTGATATAAAGTTGCCCTAATAATAACACTCGTGCTTACGCCGGCAGCTTCTGCGAATTGAACTTTTTGCATTCCAAGGTCATCGATTACCTTATTCAAATATTTTTGAAATTTGGCAGAAGTAGCGTATTCTGTTCCATCTGGTCTTTTTGCCATATATTTCTCCGCAAATAGTATGGTAATTTTTGTCAAAATGTTGCCATTATGATAAAAATAATATATAATATGTTGCGAGAGAATTTTGTCATAATGTGACATTAATATAAAATAAATTGGGGAGAATAAAACAAAGTAATATGGTAGTTGCATTTATCGAGCCTATGGAATACGAACGAACGTCACAGATATTAGAAAAATTACAGGACGTAATAACTAAGCTTGTCGTAAAGGATTGCGTGCATATTTTCCTGTTTTCCAATGCGGGGCAGTTTGACGACGACTGTTACACAGTTGTATCTAAATTGAAAAAGCGCTATCCTTACATAGAGCGACATTATTACCACGGTGGTTGCGATTACGACAATGGGTATGTCGATTGGATGTCCGAATTCTACGACTTTGTACATTTTTCGGCGAAAGGGTTAGTTATTTCATCTCAATTGCGAAATTGTATAATGATTGATTTATGCGACGTAGTGGTGACTTGTGGCGCAATCTCTACGGTAGAGTATGCTCGAAAAAAGAAAAAGCGTATTATAAATCTGATAGAGCAATAAAGCAAATATATGTTGACAAGTTGACAGGACAGCGTAAATGCTGTCCTATTTGTTGCAAAAATCGTCATTTAATGGTATTATGTTGGTAACTAATCTAATGAGGGATCACTTTGTTACGTTCACTGCTAAGCAAACTTAAAGAATCTTTGATTTCAGTACTACCCGTTGTCGTGTTGGTGCTGATTTTGTGCTTTGTGCAGTTTGTCAATCCGCAAGCTTCTGAAGAGCTGCTTTCGGGCAAGGAAATACTTGTTTTCGTTGTCAGCGCGTTGCTACTTATCGTAGGTATAGGATTGTTCAGCCTCGGCGCAGACCTTGCAATGTCACCCATGGGCGAGCATATCGGTTCGGGACTTACTAAGTCCCAAAAACCATGGTTGCTTTTGGTAGTCAGCTTCGTTATGGGCGTGCTGATAACCGTTGCCGAGCCTGACTTGTCCGTTTTGGCGGAACAAATTGAAACAATGGTAAATCCCACCGTACTCATAGCAGTCGTTGGCGTGGGAGTCGGTATGTTTTTGCTGTTGGGCGTACTCAAGATTCTTTTCAAAAAGAACCTTTCGGCAATGCTCATTTTCTTCTATTTGGTGATTTTTGCGCTTATTGCCTTGCTGGTGGTAAACGAGAAAGAGGATTTCCTTTCACTCTCATTTGATTCGGGTGGTGTAACGACAGGTCCTATAACCGCGCCCTTTATCATTGCCATTGGCGTAGGTATAGCAGGAGTGCTCGGCGGCAGAGATTCGGGCGAAAACAGCTTCGGTTTGCTTGCGCTTTGTTCGGTTGGTCCTATCATCATCGTTGCGATACTCGGCATAACCTCCAACGGCAGTGTTGACGGGGAAATCATAAACGTTTCAACCTACGCTATTGCAGACAACGTAGTAAACGCCTTTTTCACCAAGATGTGGGAAGTCGTCAAGAGCGTCGGTTTGGCATTGGGATTGATTGTTATTGCATTCACCGTGTTGCAACTTACCGTGTTAAAGCTGCCTGCTACGCGTATTAAGCGTATTGCAGTAGGTATTGCCTACACGTTTGTAGGCTTGGTAATTTTCCTGACGGCAGTTGACGTCGGATTTTTACCCATTGGCTTCAAGTTGGGTTCCAAAATCGCCGAAACGCCGTGGCTGTTGGTTGTTATAGGCTTCATACTCGGTATGCTCGTAGTACTTGCCGAACCCGCAGTTCACGTTCTCAACAAGCAGGTAGAGGACGTCACCAACCGCGCAATCACCAAGAAATCAATGATGTTAGCGCTGTCTATCGGCGTCGGCATTTCTATCGGACTGTCCATGCTGCGTATTTGGATTGGTTTCTCAATTCTTTACTACGTAATTCCCGGCTACATTTTGTCACTTGGACTAAGTTTCTTTGTTCCTAATCTTTACACGGCAATAGCGTTCGACTCGGGCGGAGTTGCGTCAGGTCCGCTTACTTCAACCTTCATTTTGCCATTCGCTATCGGCGCGTGTCTTACAATTCAAGGCGATGGCAAAATTTTGACCGATGCATTCGGAATCGTAGCAATGGTGGCAATGACTCCGCTAATCACCATTCAGCTGTTAGGCTTCAGGGCAATAGTTGCAAAGAACGTTCGTAACAGAGTGGCGCAACGCCGTATTATTTCGGCGGATGACGACCAAATCATCAACTTTTAGTAGGATAAACAATGGCAACTGACAAAACTAAGACAAAATCACCAAGTAAAACGAAAACGCCCAAGCGTTCAGCGTCAGCCAAGGCGGCAAAGCCTCAAAATCTTGCGCCGCACAAGCTGATGTTGCTTATTACGGTTGTTCCGCGTAGCAAAGCGGAGTTTTACCTCGATTTGTTGCAACAGTTTGAGGTAAATTTGCAAATGGAAGTTTCTGCATTCGGCACGGCGACAAAGACGTTTGGTTTTTTGGAAAGCGCCATGGAAAAGCAGGCTTTGTTTACCGTAATTCGCGAGGACAACGTTCCGAAGGCGCTTGCGGCTCTGGAAGAGAAGTTCGAGACCATTCGCGGCGGCAAGGGCATTGCGTGTACAATACCGTTTACCAGTATGGTAGGAGTATTGGCTTATCAATTTTTGAGTAACAAACAGTAGTAGGTGACAGCATGAAAAAGTACGAAGCAGTATTTGTTATAGTAAACGCAGGATTTTCCGATGCGGTAATGGAAGCAGCGCGTGAAGCGGGCGTTACAGGCGGAACGGTGTTGAACGCAAGAGGTACAGCTAATCCTCAAGCGGAGCGTTTCTTCGGCTTGACCATTGAACCCAACAAAGACATGATAATGATACTTATCGACAGCGAAATCAAGGAAAAGGTGCTACACACCTTGTACCGTGAAGTCGGACTGAAAACAGCTTGTCAAGGAATTGCTTTCACCTTGCCTGTAAACGACGTAGTGGGCTTGACCCCGCCTCGCAAAGTAGAACAACCCGAGGAAACAAAGGCGGCAGAAGAAGCTACCGACCAAGCGCAGGAAGAAATTGTTTTGGAAGAGATTGCCGAAACAATCCAAGGCGAATAAAAATAGTATTGATTTTTACATAATAGTGATGTAAAATACAGTCAAAAAGGAGGCATGTATGTACAACAAAAAATCTAAAGCATCGGCGATATTGGCAATTATTACAGCCGTTCTTATTGTAGGCTTTCTGATTTTGCTGCCGGTGTTGCTGCTTAATACACAATTAGAGTTTGGAGAGGTTATCGCTTTAATAATAGCCGGATTGATATTTGGTTTCTTGCCACTATACGCAAGTTCCGTGCCATTTTTTATTGTTGCGTTAGTTTTTGGAATTAGAATGCTCAAACAGCAATCGCGCAACAAGCTGATTTCTTTCAATAAAAGCTTGCTCATTGCCACCTGTGTGTTGTTGCCCTTCATTATGTTGGGAATTGGCATGTGCAGTAGTATAGTTAGAAGTTCGGCGACGGGAATTATCATCGTAATATATGCAATCGTTACTGCATTGGCTTACCTTGCAAGCTTGATTACGCAAATCGTTGCAAGTGTCCAACTCAAAAAGATGCCCGAAGAGGTTGTTTCGCCCGTAGTATAGCAGTAACCCCCACCCTTATTTCCAATATTAAAAAAGGAAATACGAAATACGTATTTCCTTTTGTTTTGTAATATTTTTTATTCTGATTTACTTAACCGTTTTTTGCAATAGCTTTTTTTGCCGCATTTCGGGCATTTAAGCCTTCTGGTGGTGGGCGTATGCGGCGCAAAAAGGTACGCCGTCATCGTGGGGACAAACCGTTCGCCGCAATGCTTGCACTCATACACTCCCGCATCTCTTTCGAGAACACAAGCAAGCCCAATGCCGGTAACGATAATTACCGCGCCCATAACGCCCAAAACAACGCGTAGCCACGTTTCCATTTCCAACAAGACGGCAACAAGAACTAACGTTAGTCCTGCCAATAACGTAATTACACATATAATTGCTGCAATAATAAGTTTCTTTTTTGCTTGCGCCTTTTCTTCCATCAATGACATAATGTTTTGCTCTGCTTTTTCAAAGTATTTTTTTTCGTCAAGTCTTTCACCCGACAACAGTTCATTCACGCTGATTTCAAGCAATTCGCAAAGAGGGAGCATAAGACTGACTTCGGGAAGTCCATTGCCAGTTTCCCACTTTGAAATTGTCTTTTCGGAAATACCCAATCTTTCGGCAACCTCCCGTTGAGTTAAGTTTTTCTCCTTTCTGATTGCCTTGATAAACTGTCCGATTTTGACTTGATTCATGAAGCAGACCTCCTTCTGAAAACATCATACCATTATTTTGCCCCAAAAAACACCCACGCTCCGTGGAGTTAAGCAAAAAAATTCCCACTTACAGGAGAATTTAGATACTGTTTATCTTACAATCCATTATAGTGTACCATACGTATAAATTGCAAGTTAAAAAATACAAATTGGCAGCAAGACGCGCGCGCGAACAACGAAAAGGCTTTACAACAACTGTCAAGCCAAACTCAAATGCATTGACGGAGCGTTCCGTTATAGTATATAATATATATATCCTTTGAAGGAGCTGTGAAACAACTATGTTAAAAAGCTTTCAAGCGAGAAAGACAATGTTAATTGTGTGTCTCGGTTTGATATTGTTACTTGCCGTGTTGGGGCTTACGGTAAATATCCAAACAGATACGTACAAAGTTTACGCGTGGGGCGAGTCCGTTACGTGTACAAGCGTAAACGAAGAGTATTTGCAATGGGACTACCTCAACCTGTACCAAATCAAGCCAAACACCCACTTTTCCTATTCGTCCACCAGCGCCGCGTACCCCGGTTACGCGTTGGACAGGGCGTTTGACGGAAATTTCGACACGGCATTTGTGGGAACAAAGACAATCAACTACAACTCATCAGTTCAAATCAACGCCGTATTTAACAAGACTACAACAGTGGACAGAATCATCTACAAGTGCGTATCTTACGACGGCAAAGCGAGCGGTTTTCCCACGTATTTGAGACTGTCCTGGGGAAACAATTACAGCGAAAGTACGCTCCTCGAAACGTGGGATGTTCCGACGGGCATAGTGATGTTCACTTTCAATCACCCCGTAACTACGGACAGAATCAGGTTCGAATTTGCCGACGTGTCGGTTGTCAACAACAGCGTTTCGGGTACGTTAAGCGTTGCAACTGCGGCGGAACTTATGTTTTTGCAACCGGAAAACCAGTACGCAGCCAAGGCAGGCGATTTGTTTGAGGACTACAGATGGACGCAGCTCAAGTCGGAATACAAAAACATCGACATGCTACACGACATGAAGACGCAACTCAGCGGATACATCAATTACGACACCGAATTCGGTCCGAGAATAGAGCGCGCGCTGGCGTTGATGGAAGGAACGGCGCAGTACGATTCCAATCGCGAATTTGCCACGAATGATACCAACCTAAGAAAGATAACTCAGTACGGAAATATAATTAACTACGCCAGACGCACTCTCAAGATGGATTACGCCGGCACGAACAAGCAACCGACGGGAATTTATCAAAACGCAGGACAAACGATAACCGTCTGGGTAGATGCTCCCGATGGAGTACCCCTTCCGGGAATAGACGTGGCGCAGTATCTCAACTATTGCTACAACTATCAACAAAGCTATTCTCTTACCAGAGGAAGAAACGTTATCACCATACCCGATTTCGTACGTGCCAATTCCGATTTCACGTACAATCGGTCTACCGTTTCGGGTGGCGCTATCTACATCACTAATCCCTACACGCCCGATCAGCAACCGGGTGGAGTCAAGGTGTACATCGACGGTGGCTATGAGTTTCCATTGATGACGTACGAGACCGACGTTGCGGAATACAGAGCGAAATTGGCGGAATACAGAGCGCTTGTAAAATCCAACCCCAATTACTATGCCGACGTAACCGAGCTTGTCGCTAACCACGCAATCTTGACAATTCCCGCATCCTCGGCGAACGACGCTTACGCTACGAGAGATCCTATGGAAGTTTTGAAAACTTGGGACTCTATGGTGGAGGATATTCTTACCTTCGAAGGCGTTGCGCTCAATCCCGACGGATATCGCTATGACGAAAGGGTTCAACACCTAAATTTCAACGTCAGATACGTTCAAGCGATGGGCATGTATGCGGCTTATGCCTTCCCGGAAATTATAGGCTTGGTAGACTTCCTTCCCGAAGCTGTACGATCCACAACGTTTGGTTGGGGTATTCCTCACGAAGTCGGGCATTTGTTTGATTTGTCTGACCGAAGACTATCCGAAACTACCAATAACGTCATAGCAAAATATTACGAAACCACACACAACACCGGCAATCATGGCAGTTTTGACATGATAAGGAACACGTTGACCAGCGACCTCGCGGACACAACCAATTTCTGGTCGGGTCACAAGGGCTGCTTTGACTTCTGGTGGGAAATCGAGTGTGTTATGCCCGGCTATTGGGCGAAGTTTGAAAACTTCTACAGGTATGAGGACAGGAAGGGGCTTGCCAACACCGAACTAATGGCGTACTTTTCCTCGCTTGCAACGGGCATAGATATGTCGTACTACTTTGAGCGCTGGGGGTATTTCTTCGGTTCGGATCAACCTTTCAAATACGCAAACACCTCCAACACTTACAAAACTGTTATGGCGCAGGCGAAATTAGATAACAAATTCACCGACGCCAAGCAGTACAAAATATGGTACGCAAACAACAACACGTACAAATACGTAGTCAATGGCGGTGCAGGACTGTACACCGACGCCTACAAACCGTCCATAAGCTCCGTTGTCAAGGTTGGTGGCGGATACAAGATTATTTTGCCTACGTCAACTAACAGCGCGCATTACGGCTATGAAATCCTTCAAGGTAATGCCAATGACGGTTACAAGGTCATAGGCTTTACAGAGGGAGACAGCTTCATTGACTCAACCTCATATGAAAGCGGTTACGTACCGTCATATAGAATAGTTGCCTATGACAAAAGGTTAGATTGCTCTTCGCAAAGCGACGCAGTTGCAGCTGAAGTAAGCACGGACAATCCCGTTTGCAGAATTAACCAATTAAGCTACGGCAGTCTGCAGCAGGCGTTGTATGCCGCTGTTGCAGGTGATACCATTTATCTGTTGGACGATATATGGGAGATTAACTTACCGGTTACGGTAAACGTGACTATTGCCATTGCGGACAGTGTTAATAGGGATATTACCATTACCAGGGGTGGCAACGGCGTGTTGTTTGACGTGCGTAGCGGCGTAAGCTTTACCCTGCAGGGAAGCGATGCCCGCAAGCTGATTTTGGATGGCGATTCGTTCGGCGGCGGACCGCTGGTAAACGGCAACGGAGCAACCATCAAATGTAGCTACGTCCAATTTACGAATTGTAAGTCGAGTGGCGAAGGCGGAGCGATTGCTACACGCAATGGCAATTTGACGGTGGAAAACTGCGAATTTGTAAATTGCATAGCGTCAGACGGCGGCGCTATCTATGCAAACTCCACAACGGCGACCATCACATCGTGTAAGTTTGACAACTGTCACGCGGAGGAAGGCAACGCGTCTGGGTATGCGCGCGGCGGCGCAATATGTTTGGTGGATTGTGGAAACAAGAAAGTGACAATCAGCTCAACAACAATATCTAATTGCAGCGCTCAGGTAAATAGCGGACAGTCGATTAGCAACGGCGGCGCAATATACGTTCAAAGCTGCGCAAGCGTGACATTGAACGGAACAACAATAATCGATTGTAATGCCAATTACGGCGGTGGAATTTACTTGGCAGGCGCTACTTTAACAGCGCAAAGTAGTTCTACTATAACGGCTTGCTCGGCGGTAGACGGTGGCGGTATATTTGCCGCGGATGCGTCCACTGTGAACGTTGTAGCTGTAACGCTCACTCAAAACCGTGCAGACAACAACGGCGGTGGAATATTTATCGACGCTACCTCGTCGGTGTCAATAAACAGTTTCTCAACGCTATCGAACAATACTGCCTCAGTTTACGGTGGGGCTATCGCATGCGAGGGAACGATTAAGCAAATTATTGGAGATGAGAATACGTCCTATCTTAAGCGCATGATGATGGAGCACAATACAGCGCAATTCGGCGGGGCTATTGCATTGATTGGCGGAGCACAATTAACAACAATGCAAAATGTAACGCTAAGATACAACAATGCCAACTACGGTGGCGCAATGTATCTGGAAGGTAGCGCTTGGCTCAAAGACGATGTTATGCTCACGTTGAATACGGCATCACAGTTTGGCGGCGGTATTTATTACAAGGGAGATGACCGTGGTGAGTTGAAATTTACTTCGACAAGCATTAGCGGTAAGCCTCAATTGTACAACGACTCCGCTCCAATAGGTTACGAACTGTATATGGTAAGTGGCAATTTGCACCTGTTGAGCATCAGCTTCTTCTTCAATTACGTAACTTTTGAAAAAATGCCGACGGAAGATGAAATGAAGTATTCTCTTTACGTCAACAGCGGAAACGTCGTTATTGCAGGAACTGCTACCCCTACCGGCGGTGATCACAACCTTGATGCGGAATTAACGAGAGATATTTTCTTGTCGCAAGACGCTACCGTCCACCTGACTACGGCCATGTTTACTGTACAACCGTTTTACGGGCCGATAGATTGGGGCACTATGAAGTATCCAACCTACACCTCTTTCCATATCACGCTGGACAGCTACGACTTCGATTGCGTAAAGGCAATTTTCACTGCAGATTTCGAAATCCCACAAGATGCGCTGACGGCTATGGATATATCCTTCTTAAATTTGGACGCGAGCAAGGGACGCATCGAGATAAGAGGAAATACCATTTGCTACGTGCCCAATCGCGTCAAAGTAACTCTTGATTACGGCGAGATAGGTACCGAATCCTTTACTGTTGAAAACGGTTCCACCTACACCTTCACGGCAGATGACTTTGAAACTAAATACCCGGACAAGTATATTATCTCGTTTGTTGTTAACGGCGTCACTTATCGCGTGGGAGATTCCATTACTATTGACGACATGACGGTCATTCAAGTGGTAGTGGGACAAAAGTTCAAAGTAACGGTTAGCTACGGCGACAGCGAAGAAATTATCTACGTTACTCCAGGCGAAAAATTCAAGTTCCCGTCCTCGTCAAGTGCGGTTGACGGAAATATCATCAAGTGGGAGTACAACGGCAGTTATTACGACGTGGGTGATGAAATCGACGTTACCGAGGATATCGTAATATTGCCCGTCAAGGAAGGCTCGCTAAGAGTGGAGTTCCGCGTTGATGGTGACTTGGTTGCCGTCACGTACGTGGATTACGATGGAACAATCACCATGCCGTCCTTGTCTCAAATCGAACAAGGGTATGAATTTTTGGGTTGGTACGCCGACGACGTGCTCTACGCGGTGGGTGAAACCGTATCCGTCACCAAGGCAATGACGTTTGTTGCAAGTATTGAAAAAATCAAGTTGACGGTTGTTTACTACAATAGTAGTCAGCTCGTCAGCAGTGTCACCGTTGAGTACGGCGCAAGCATAACTCTCATCAGCAACATTCAACTGGAAGACGGGTATGTGCTTGTGGGTTGGAAACTGGGCGACATAGAATACACCCCGGGGCAGCAGGTGACTGTTACGACCAATATGAGACTGGTTGCAATGTTATCCCGTCAAACAAAACACACAGTTACCTACTACGACGGACAGACGCTGCTCGGCAGTCAAGAATTGGAATTTGGCGCGCAACTCACTCCTCCTACAGTTAGCAGGACAGGCTACAAGTTTGCAGGATGGTTGAACAATGGCGTATTGTTTACCGCTACGACAATGCCTGCCGAGGACTTGGTTCTCACGGCAAGCTGGGTGGTAGATACCGTGTCGCTTGCAGCAAAGATTGACGCATTGAAGAACGCAACGTCATTGCAAGCTAAGTTCAACGCCATCAAGGCAGTAGAGGCGACTCTCGCGCTGTACACGGAAGAAGAAATTGCAACTTTGAATCTTACCGAATACAACGCGCTCAAGGCGGCATTCGACGCGCTTTCCGCGCAAGCTGTTAGCGACCTTGCGGTTGCCGAAAGGGTGGGCGAGTCACTTACCGCAAAGATTGTTAGCTCTGTCGCGCTTGCGGCTCTTGCCGTAGTTGAAATTCTCAAAAGGAGGATTTTAGGATGAAAAAGAAGTTAATTTTTGCAGTATTTGCGGTTTTGATTGCTGTAGCGCTACTGTGTTCCGCCTGCGCGCGCCAAAAAAATATATTGAGTCTTTGCGACAGTATATCTGACGCCAAGAGTGCTACACAAGTTATTACCGTCAAGAATGGCGACAGCGAGCTCGCCAAGGAAACGCGTAATTATGACTTTGCTGCAGGCAAGGTTACAATCGAACGCAAGACGATTAACTCGTCCGATGCCGATGAGCTGTACACGACCACAACGGAAACCAAGGATATTACAGGTGGTCCCACGGTAAATATTACAAGAGCTTTGTTGACGGAAGTAACGGAAGAGAAAACAGTCTTGAAAGCAAGAGTTTCGAGAGTAAATCTCGACGAGATGTTCGGAATCCAATCGTCCGACGTGAAGGGCGACGCAAGGATAGAGATTGTTGCAGAGGGCGAACATGTCGTTTCAATTACGGTAACCTACACCAGCGCAAACGGCAACGCAGTACAAATAGTAACTACTTACGTTTACTAATGGTTTCTAGTATTATTTTCACCGATTTAATTAAAAAACCTCAAACGAACAATTCGTTTGAGGTTTTTCATGGTGGGGCATTCCCAACCTAAAACGAATTTTGAATTCATTAAAAATAGAAAAGGTTTTCAAATTTTTCGTTAAGAGCAATGCACAAGACTAAGGCAAGCTTGGCAGTAGGCGCAAACTGTCCCGTTTCGATACTTGATATCGTGTTGCGAGAAACCCCCACAAGGTTTGCAAGCCCTTCTTGCGAAAGTCCTGCTTTTTGCCTTGCTTCTTTTACTCGGTTTTTTAGCACTAACTTTTCATCCATATCGTAACTCCTACCGATTTTATGAAAACATGTTTAATATATAAGTTACATAAAATATAATTGCCGCTGCAATTCCAATTGCGCCTGCAATTATCGATATTTTCTTTTTATTAAATATTCCACTGAGCAAATTGTATCCGCCCGTTATCGCCCATAGGATGGAACAACAAGCATAAGTGATGACTGCCTTACTGCTGATAATGAGTTCTGGAATGCATACGGCTAAAAAGAAAGCAATGGAAATAGTCAGCCCTACTATCATAGCTTTCACATTGTTTTGTTTATACATTTCATCACCGTGTTTGTTTTCCTTGCGAGAACGTTCCAAAATTTCTTCCCTTGTAAGAGACTGTTCATCTTGTTCAGTAATTGTGATTTTTTCTTCTTCCATAGCTAAACCTCCTTGCCAAGTTTACTTGTCAAGTACATCATAGCATTGCCAAGTTTACTTGTCAAGGGTTTTTGTGAAAATTTTTTAGAATTAACTAACAGCAACTAGCAGGCATTGTTGGTATGATATAATCAACAAAAAAACACGCCCCCAAGCATACTCTACAAAAAATATACCCAGCCAAACCCTTTGGGGTTCGACTGGGTTTTCATGGTGGACATTAGATAACCTAAAACGAATACGATATGTTTACCCGCAGTAATCTTTTTGCTTGATTTTTTTGCATAGAATCAATATAATTATTATAAAAACAGGCTGAAAGGTTATTTTATGAGTGCAAAGAGCAGTATGCTTCTTCTTATAGGTATTGCGGTTGTCTTTATCATTGTAGGTATTGTGGTAATTTTTCTTGACTCCGGTTTACAAATGAAATGTACCGAGCAAACAACAGGCACTGTTGTAGACATTGTTTGTAAAGAATATTATGATAGCGATACCGGATTTACGTATTCGTATTTTCCCGTTATAGAATATCAAGTCGGCGATAGAACAATAACGCAAATGAGCAATTCGGGAGAGTATCCATCTAAATACAAGGTGGGCGAACAAGTTGAAATATGTTATAATCCGAACAACGTAGAACAATTTATCATAAAAGGCGACTCATCCGCAAATTTCATTGGCTTCGCCTGTGTCGGACTTGGCTCAATAGCGGTAATAGCCGCAATAATTTACATTGTCAAATCGCGAGGTTCAAACGAATTTACACCGTCCAATGAAAACACCTAAAAGAAAACAACCGGTCGAACTGCAATCAGGTTCGACCGGTTGGCTATGGTGGAGATAACGAGATTCGAACTCGTGACCTATGCGTTGCGAACGCATCGCTCTACCAACTGAGCCATACCCCCACAATTTAGGTATATTATACATCATTGTTTAGTAAAAATCAATTAAAAAGCTGCAGTTGTTAACCATTTGACAAAACTTGCAATTAAATTGGCAAAATAACTTTACTTGCGGTTTAGTTTGTGGTAAAATAATCACGCAAACAAAATAGCAATTTGCAATCGGAATTTGGAGAAATACCCAAGTGGCCGAAGGGGCGCCCCTGCTAAGGGTGTAGTACGTGGTTAGCGTAGCGAGGGTTCAAATCCCTCTTTCTCCGCCAAAGGCGAGCTTGCTATTTAGTCGCCTAAGAAAAGGAAGTGTAGAAATGCACTTCCTTTTTTATAAGTACTTGAAATGAGCAAAACGATGTGTTAAAATACTTGCGACGTGACTTTCGAATTAAATAAGCAAATTTTTTAAATAGGGGTGTTATGGACAATCGCGACGACGAAAAAACAAAAGACAGCTCCAAGAAAAAATGGGGGAATTTTGCAAAGAAAGCGTTGGCTGCTACCGCTGTTGTCGGAGCTAAATTCGGCTATGACGCGGTGTTTAGTAGATGCGAGCGCCCCGATTACGCTTTGACTGCCGGAACGTACTGTTTTTCGCGTGTAAAATCGGGTCTTGACAGAGAACTCAGGTCATTTTACTCAGACAGAGTGCGGCTTCAAGGCTATTATTACCGCGCCCATGCGCCCAAAGGCTTAACCGTGATTTGTCACGGAATTCATGCAGGCGCCGACGATTATTTGCCTATTATCGAGTATATGGTCAACTCGGGCTATTCGGTTTTTGCATTTGATTACAAGGGAACGTACGATTCCGACGGCGACTCTACGGTTGGAATGTGTGAATCTCTTGTTGACCTCGACCACGCGCTCGATTACGTAGAGAGCATGCGCGAGTTCGACAAACTCCCGATAACGCTTATCGGTCACTCTTGGGGCGGTTACGCGGTTGCGTCGGTATTGCCGCTGCACAAAAGCGTCGTGGCATGCGCAACGATTGCCGCGCCAAACAACGGGTACACACTAATATTGGAAAAGGGCGAGCAGTACGGCGGACAGCTTGCGTCCAAGGGTATTCCCGAAGAATTTTTAAACGATTATCAAAGAATCCTTTTTGGAAAATATACCCAGTTCGACGCAGTGAAAGGCATAAACAGTACCAATATTCCCGTCCTTATAGCGCACGGCGACCGCGACAAAGTGATAGACATAGGACTTCAGGCTATCTACGCGCACAAAAACGAGATACGCCAAAACAACGTTCAATATTACTGCGCGACAGGTGTTCAAGGCGGACACGACACCGTTTGGCACAGCGTAAGATCCGCTCAGTACCAGTCCGACTTGGAATCGGATATAAAATCGGTCAAAAAAAGTAAAACAATGACGTACGAGGAAAAAGTCGCATTTTTTGACGGAATAGACCATCGCCTATTCAGTGAAGTCAATGCAGAGCTGTTTGAAGAAATCGTAAAAATGTTTGATTCGGTGTGCGCAAAGCCGCTTAACAGTAAAAAATAGAATTTACGTGACGGTGAGGAGAAGTTTAACGACCGATGAAAATTTCACCTATTATTAAAACAAGTATATGGGGCGTAAGCTACGACTATAGCGCAAAAGGTTCAATAGTTATAAAAAAGATTTGCGCCGAGGAGAATTTGTCGTTGCAGGTTCACCCCCGATATCCGTATCTTGACGGCGCGCAGGACGTGAAGCACGAATTTTGGTGGGTTAAACACGCAGCGCCTTACGCAAAAATTCTGGGCGGGTTCAACCAAGACACGAACAGAGCCGCAGTTACGGAAGCGATTGAATACGGAACGTTGGACAAATTGTTGAACAGTTATGATGTGAGTGGTGGGGAGTGGTTCTATACCAGACCGGGTACCGTTCACTCTTTACAAAGCGGTTGTACCGTTTGGGAAATTCAAAACGACGTAGATATTACATACAGACTGTACGATTACAACAGAAAATCGAGGCAGCTTCACGTGTCGGAAGGAATGGAATCGCTGAATTTCAATTCGACCTCTTGCTCAATAGTTCCACGCACAGTCATTGCCGAGCAGGAATATCGTGTAAAAGCGGTAGACGACTGTCCGTTGTTTAGCATCAAGGAAATAACGATTAACGGTAAGCTCAGTTTAGACAGGGTAAGCGCGGGCAGTTGGTTAATTGTTGCAAGCGGACAGCTCCGTTTCAACGACGAATTGCTGCTTGAAAACGACGTTTGTTTCGTTGAGTCCGAATGTAGAGGCCTTATCAGCGGACAAGGCGTTGTTTTGCTCGTCTCATAAATAGCTAAGAAAAATGCCAACGAGACGATTTGGATTTTCGTTTTACTGACTTTACTTTTCCCAAAGATTTTTCTTTAAGTAGATACTGTCCTCTTTAGTAAGTTTGCGAATAACCTTGCACGGGTTGCCTGCAGCAAGCACTCCGCTTGGTATATCACGGGTCACAACCGAGCCGGCTCCGATAACGCTACCTTCGCCAACGGTTACGCCGCCGCAAATAGTAACGTTGCTTGCTATCCAGCAGTTTGAACCTATTACAATGGGTTTTGCGTATTCCTTGTCCGTCAATATGCTTTTTGCGTTTGTGTACATATTGCGTTCGTCGTGTAAGAAGGGGTGCACTGGAGTAACTATGCTCACTCCCGTGCCGATAAACACGTTGTCGCCAATTGTGACGGGACAGCAATCTAATATTGTAAGATTGAAATTTGCGTAGCAGTTTTTGCCAAACGTGGTAAAACAGCCGTAATCAAAGTAAATGGGACCTTGCAAATAAACGCCATTGCCAAATGGAAGCAACTTAGACAATATTTCCCCGCGGGCAGCATCGTCCTCGTCTAATTTATTGTAGGCGTTGCACAATTTGTGCGCGTTTGTACGCAAGGTTTGCAGTTCGTCATCGGCAGGGTCGTAAATGAGTCCTGCAATCATTTTTTCTTTTTCCGTCATAGCGTTGCTCCTTTACAACAGTATAGCAAATAGTAGTGATTAAATCAAACTAATATGAAAAATCTGCAAACCGTTTGTTTGCAGATTTTTGTTTTTGAATTTTATTTGACGGTTTTGTTATTTTTTGACAGGTTCGAGCTTTTCCAGTCCACCCATGTACTTGCGCAGTACCTCGGGAATAGTTACGGAGCCGTCGGCGTTTTGATTTTGCTCTAAAATTGCAGGGAACACGCGGCTCGTTGCAAGTCCGCTGGCGTTCAATGTATGCATGAACTCAAGCTTCTTGTCTGCCTCTCTGCGGTAGCGCATATTTCCTCTGCGCGCTTGATAGTCGCGAGCGTTGGACGCCGAGCTGACCTCTTTGTAGATGTTCATTGACGGAATGTAAATCTCAATGTCGTAGGTGCGCGCCATACTGTCAGAGCAGTCGCCTGCGGCAAGTTTAGACAGTTGATAGTGGAGTCCTAAGCCTTCCACGAGTCCGCACGCCATGTTCACCAATTCCTCAAACGCTTCGTCCGACTTGTCGGCAGCGGTGTATTGGAACAGCTCCACCTTGTTGAATTGGTGACCGCGAATCATACCCCTTTCCTCAGCGCGGTAGCTGCCCGCCTCTTTGCGGAAGCAAGCGGAATAGCCAAAGAACTTCTTGGGCAATTCGCTTTCGGGCAGAATCTCGTCGCGGTACAGGTTAACGAGCGCCGTTTCCGCTGTAGGCAACATAAACTTTTTGCCCTCGGCGTTGGCAAGCTGGTACACGTCGTCCTCAAATTTGGGGAACTGTCCTGCCGTAAGTCCGCACTCGTATGTGAGCATGTAGGGCGGCAACATGAAAGTGTAGCCTTTTGCAATGTGACTGTCAATAAAGTAGTTGAGCAATGCCCATTCGAGGCGCGCGCCCAAGCCGGTGTAAATCCAACTGCCGTTGCCCGCAAGCTTTGCGCCACGTTCGTAGTCGATGAGTCCAAGGATTTTGGCAAGTTCGACGTGATTTTTCGGCTCAAAGTCAAATTGCGGTTTTTTGCCAAACGTCTTGATGGGCACGTTGTTTTCCTTTCCGCCGGGAAGTAGGTCCTCGTCCGGCAAATTGGGCAAACGAAGCAAAAAGTCCCGTATTTTGTCGTTTACGACTGCAAGTTCGGCGTCTTGCTGCGCAATTTTGTCGCCGAGAGCCTTCATTTCCGCAATGGTGGCAGATACGTCCTTGCCTGCCTTTTTCAGCTTGGGAACTTCCGCCGACACCTTGTTGCGTTCAGCTTTCATTGCCTCTGTACTTGCAATCAACGCTTTTCTTTGTTCGTCCAACGTCAAAAACTCGCTAAAGTCGATGTCTTTGCCGCGCTTTAAATATCTTTGACGTACTGCTTCCGCGTCCTGTCTTATTAAATTTACGTCAATCATGTCGATTACTCCTTTTTTGTTACCTATAGCGATAATAAAATATTCCGCAGATATTTTATCACACCGCGGTGATATTTGCAATTACATTTTAGTTATTGGTATTGTTAACGTTATTTAGAACAATCCTTCTTTACAAAATGCTTGTTACCTTTGTACTTTTATGGTATACTACGAATATCAATAATTGGAGAAAAACTTATGCAACTTAGAGTTTTCAACACTCTTACTCGCAAAAAGGAAGAATTTGTACCCATAAAACCCAATTTCGTAGGTATGTACACCTGCGGACCTACCGTTTACAAGCCGGCAACAATCGGTAACTTGCGCGCCTACGTGTTTATGGACGAGCTGCGCAGGGTGCTGGAGTACGACGGCATGAAGGTCAAATCCGTTATGAACATTACGGACGTGGGGCACCTTGTGTCGGACGGCGACGAGGGCGAGGACAAAATGCAAAAGTCGGCTAAAGAAACGGGCAAGACGCCTCTCGAGATTGCCGCCGCAATAACCGCGCAATTTATGCAGGACATTGACGCCTTGAATATCAAGCGTCCAACAGTTTGCCCCAAAGCCACGGACAACATTCCCGAAATGATAGAGATAGTCAAAGCCTTGCTCGACAAGGGCTACGCTTACGAAACGGAGGACGGTATCTACTTTTCGGTAGAGAAGTTCCCAAGTTACGGCAAACTTTCCGGTGTCAATTTGGAAGAACAACGCCACGGCGCGCGCGTAGAGGTCAACAGCTTCAAGCGTCACCCCATTGACTTTGCATTGTGGAAAAAGGCTGCGCCAAACCACATTCAGCAGTGGGACAGCCCTTGGGGTCGTAGCTTCCCCGGTTGGCACATAGAGTGTACCGCAATGGGCGTCAAGTATCTTGGCGAAAGATTTGACATTCACACGGGCGGTGTGGACCACATTCCCATTCACCACGAAAACGAAATAGCGCAGGGCGAAAGCTGGCTGGGACACCAAATTGTCAACTACTGGCTGCACAACGAGTTTCTGCTCGTGGACGGCGGCAAGATGAGCAAATCCTTGGGCAACAACTACTTGCTAAGCGATTTGCAAGATAGGGGATTCGCTCCATTGGTGTTCCGCTATTTCTGCCTGAACGTTCAGTACCGCCAAAAGATAAACTTCACTTGGGATGCGCTTGCCGCAGCTAAGACGGCTTACGAAAAGCTTTGCTCGCAACTTGTCGCACACAAAAACAGCCCTGTCAAGACGGACGCGGCAATTTTGGACGAATACAAGGCAAAGTTCGAGGAAGCTATCAACGACGACCTCAACATCCCCCTTGCAATGGGCGTGCTGTGGACCATGCTGAAGCTCCCCAAGTCCAAGGACGTGTACAACCTGGCGCTCAAGTTTGACAAAGTGTTTGCGCTTGACTTCGACAAGGTCAAGGAAGAACCCAAAGCGGCGGTGGAAATTCCCAACGACATCAGAGCGCTTGCCGAAACGAGACTCGCCGCCCGCAAGGCAAAGAACTGGGCGGAAAGCGATCGCCTTCGTGAGGAAATTGCCAATCGTGGTTACGTGATAAAAGACACCGCAGACGGCTATGAGATAACATTAAAATAAATAATTTATAAATCTAACTCCCCTGCTAAGGGGGAGTTGTTTTTTTTTGTGACTTATGGAATGTAATTTTAATAATATTATTTTTTCTACTTGAATAATCTATTTCAAGGGGAATTCTATGGCAGAAAAAGAACTTCAACATTCACTCGTATACGACAACAACACGCTCACAGTCCGTGGCGTTACTCAGGTGGTGGAAATTTCCGAAAAAGAGGCGCAATTCAAGTTAAGTCACAACACTTTGTTTGTTAAGGGTGGCGGTCTCAACGTCACCAAGCTGGACAAAGAACAGGGCGTAGTGGTGTTGGAGGTTGCCTCGCTTACAAGTCTAACCTACCGTCAAAGCGGAATAAGCTTCAAAGGACTGTTTCGTTGATGCTTGGCGCGGGAGCCGAACAACTTTACGTTTTTGCCGTATTTTTCGTACATGGGGTGGGAATTTCTGCGTTTTACATGTTTTTCTTGGGTCTCACAAGGACGAAACTTGCGGCAGTAATCTTCGACAGCCTGTTTGGCGCGGCGGCAATTTACCTCACTTGGAAGCTCAATTTGGAGGTTAACAACGGCGAGTTTCGAGCATTCCTTTTTTTGGCGATAGCAGTCGGTTGCGCAGTTACGTATCTAACTTGCAAAAGGACGCTTGACAAGCTGTCTTCCCTGTTGTATAATTTGTTCACTGAAAAATTGGTGGACAAATCTGATGGAAAGAGTATTTTACAAAAAATCAACGGCAATACTGTTCATAGCGGCAATACTGGTGGTAGTTCTGCTTCTTTGCGCGCTACTGACAACTCTCGTTCAGATGTCCGCTCTCAAAGAACGCGCGGAAAAACTCAACGCGCTAATCGCAGAGGCAAGAGCTCAAGGCGAAATGACAAAGGAACTACTCGAGTACCTTCAAACGGACGACTACGTGAGAAAATGGGCAGAAGCAAACGGACGACTTAACGAGAAGGACATTCAGTGGTTAGAGGAGCAGTTAGCATCGTAAAATACTACATATCTCTCACGGCACGCCGTGAGAGTTTTTTATTGGAGAAATTATGGCAAAAAAGCACCCCAAGTTAGCAAATAAGTTTTTGATAGGCGCAGGCATAACTTTTTACGGGAAAACCAAGTTTTCCAAATACGTCAAGTTGATTGGCGGCGACGCTCTCAAAAAAATTAAACCGCCCTATGTTGTCGTGGCAAATCACGCCAGCTTTGTGGACGTGTGTGGGCTTATCATGTCAATGTATCCCACTTGCGCAAGCTTTGTAATATCGGTAACGCAGCTTGTTCAGTGGCCGCAGCTTATCAACAGCATGGGAGTACTGCCGAAAAAACAGTTTACGGTGGACACCTCACTCATCAGAGACATCAAGTACGTGCTGTCGCAAAACCGCCCAGTGGTAATTTACCCCGAGGCAAAGTTGTCGGTAGTGGGCACGCAAAACATAATCAAGCCCGCAATAGCAAAACTAATCAAGATGCTCAAAACGCCGCTCGTTACCGTCTGCTTCAACGGCAACTATCTGTACAAGCCACGCTGGACGAAAACAAAGCGCAAGGTGCCTGTTCGTATGGACGTCAAGCTTGCGGTAACGCCCGAAGAGGTGGACAGCATTACGGTAGATGAAATCCACCGTCGCATCGTGGAAAACCTTGCCTGTGACGATTACGCTTATCAGTTAGAGAATCAAATTGAAATAGAAACGTCCGATCTTGTAGAGGGCTTGGAAAACATTCTGTACAAGTGCCCCGAGTGCGGAGAGGAATTCGCCATGACTGCGAGCGGCAACAAGCTTACCTGTTCTAAGTGCGGACAGGGCGTTACTCAAAACAAATTCGGAGAGCTTGTCGGTGGCAAATTTGACAAAATTACCGACTGGTACAATTGGCAGACGGAGTGCGTAAAACAGGAAATTTCCGACCCCATGTACAGTTTTTGCGGATTTTTCCGCGCGGAAAAGCTTGTCAAAAAGAAATACGTTGACTTAGGTGAAGCAGAGATTACACACGACGCAAACGGACTTACGGCAAGGTTTGCGCAAGAAACAATAAGTTACAAGGCGGGCGCTTTGTACACACTGTCCTTCAACAACGACTACGTGTTTTTGCCCACGGCTGAGGCGGTGTACCGTTTCAGGCGTTTAGACAAGGTGGGTTGTACGACCAAACTCAATCTTGCGGTGGAACAGCAAACCAAGCTTTTGGAGCAAAACAAATAAAAATCAAAAATATTATTTTTTAGGTGAAAACAGTTTACATTTTGTTGGATTAATGGTAAATTATTTGGGCTAACATACACGTTCGCGTTATATATGTTAGATAGTTGGGTAAAATAGCTTATCGTACTGTCATGACAAGCCAAAGAGTCTTTTCTGTGCAAGTACAAAATCAATAGTGGGGAAGAAATGGGAAAATACAAGAAGTGTCCGCGTTGCGATTTGAATTACATGCTGCAAGAAGAAGAAATGTGTGATATTTGTAAAGCGGAATTGGGCTTGGACAGCCGCATCGTACTGCTGGACGATATTATTGACGACGATGAGCCGTTGAAGCTTTGTCCGGTTTGCAAGACGTCCTATATAGGTTTGGACGAGGATATGTGCGAAAACTGCCTTTCCAACTACAAACGCAGCGAAAATGCCGAGCTGGACGACGACAACGACGACTGGCGCACCTATTTGGATGACGACGACACCAAGGATGCCGACGAAGAGGATATCATCCCCCTTGAGGAATTGGAAAACGACGAAGACTTCGAGGACGACTTTGAGGATGAGGAAAACGTAGACGTTGAATTGGACGACTATCCCGACGACCTCACGGACGACTTTGACGACATTGACGACCTCGACGACGAAGACGAGGATGAAGACGACGAAGACGATTTTTAATACAATCAACCCGACGTTTTGTCGGGTTTTTTCGTATTTTGCCACCCCATATCGCGAAAAAAGTTATAAGGGGCGGTTTTTTATATTTTTTGAGATTACCGTGGCGTGGAATATTGCCGTCTACGCGCTATTTATATTTGTCGTTTATTATTTATTAAATCATTGAACGGTTAATTATATACAATGCTTTTGAAAATCAGTTTGCAGTATTTTTTCAGCCTTATTTGTCAACAATAGTGTAAATAACTTTTGTTTGACGAGGGGTGAGCATGAAAAAATCGCTGAACGTAGAGGATGCAAAAAATATCGTACAAAGCTTGCTTGGACACAGCGTTGACGTTAAGCTCAACCGTGGCAGAAACAAAATCAAGCATTACAAGGGCGTTGTGAGTGAAGCGCACTCCAACGTTTTCGTCATCAATTTGACAAACGACATCTTTGACAGAATCAGCTGCAGCTACATTGACCTCGTGTGCGGCGAAATAGCCCTAAAAGAGCACCTCGTCGGTGGACAAGCGTAGCCGTTTGTGGCAATTTTTAATATTACAGCCAAAATGCGCTGCCACGTTTTTTTGTTTTTGACGCATTTAGACAAATTCTTGCAAAATCAAATTTTCCCAAACTAAATTTCTTTGGTCTATCACGGACAAAACCCCCGTATATTACAATGAAATCAACTAAAATTTTTTTGTGTGGGGGTCTTTATGTCAAACTTGCAATTTCAAACCTTGTCCTCTCTTTCCCGTAGGTTTATCGGCAAAATTCAAACTGCAGAAAGCGTTCGTATATCCGTCAAGACGGAAATAGCGCAGGTGCTGTCGGTAGGGGTGGATTCCGCAATCAACAGTTACGAGGCAAGTCGTGGCGAGGTGTCTTTCTACGGCAAAACCAATATCAAATTTTTGTATTCTGACGGAACGACTGTTTTGAGCTCGGGTTACAACGCCGACTTCACCGCAAGCATGGCAAGTGACTTGTTGGACACTGACAGCAAGCTTACCTTTGACGTCGTAACCGTGGACAGCAAGGTGGACGTAAACGCCAACACGGCTACGCTCACAATTTTGTTGGAAATCACTGCCTACGCATACGTGACGGAAAGCGTTACCTATCTTGCCAGCGGCGAGGACGTTTTCTGCAAGACGGAAAGCGTAGAATTGTTGCAGGCAGTGGACATTGTCAACCTGCCCATCGTAATTGACGAGGAGCTAAACGCAAGCAGAAATATTACCACCGTTTTGCTCGCCGAAAGCAGCCTGTGTGTTGCCGACTACACCTGTATCAATGGGATTTTGCATATTTCCGGTAAAGCCGTTGCGCGGCTGACCTACGTGTCCGACGGCAACATCGTCACCGACACGCTGCCGTTTGCCTTTGAAAGGGAGCTTGACGCAACGGGCATAGACGCCGACAGCCAACTCAAACTGACGCTCACACCCAAAAACACCAAGGTGCGTTTGGACATTTCCGAAGATGAAGTAAACACCGCGTTTACCGTAGAAATTACGGCAACGGCGCGCGTTGAAGCGTTAAAAATCGGCGTAACGGACGTAGTCAGCGATGCGTACGGTACAGGCTGCGACTTTGAATTTGAACGCAAGTGCGTAGTCACTACTTTGCCTTGCGGAAGCGTTGTGGAAACCAAGCGAACAACCTCAAACTTGCCGTTGGACGCAGGTAAGCGTGTGCTGACGGCTGTAAACGTCGGCGCAGTAGTCACCAAATGTCAATCGCTCGAACGCAGAGCGTCGGTGGAAGGCGTGGTGTACGCAACCGTTTTGTACGCAACGGAAGTTGGCACGGAAAGCGCTCAACTGGAGCTACCCTTTGCCGAGACGGTTAACGTTGACTACCTGATGCCGCGGTGCGCGTCCTTCGCTAACGTTACGGTGACGGACTTTACCGTGAAAGACAACGGCGGTTTGCAGGCGGAGACGGAGCTTTGCATATCAATCGAGAGCGAACGCGACGAAACGATTTCCGTCATTGTGTCCGCCGAGGAATTGCCATTTGACAAGTCGCAGCTGCCCGCAATAGAGGTTTGCCTTGCGCACAAGGGAGAAACGCTGTGGCAGCTTGCTAAAGGCTTGCACATGTCCGAGGAGGACTTGCTCGCCGTCAATCCGGAAATTACTAACCCCTTGGAGCAAGACGCGCGCATCGTAGTGTACAACAAAATCTAAGGCTTGTATTATCGCCTCAGCTTGAACTGTTGAAAATCTTGTAACAAAAAGACGGAACCTCAAGTTTCGTCTTTTTTAATTGTTTGTTTAGAATTTTTATGTTACAATATCGTCGTGAAAGTAAAAGTATTTGCAAAACTTAATATGACTTTGGGCGTTGGAGCAAAACAGGGCGAGTTTCACCCGATTGACAGCGTTGCTACTTCCATAGACGTTTGTGACATTGTGGAAGTTCTGCCGCGAAGTGACGAACTGATTTCTGTTCACGGCGTTGACGGGGTAGAGCAGGAAAACAATGCCGCCTACAAAGCAGCCGTCGCCTTTAGGAACGTTTTTGCAAAGTATATGAACCGAACTGCAAAAGGCGTGGAAATCTTTGTGCAAAAGGGAATACCGTTTGGCGGAGGTTTAGGCGGTTCGTCGGCGGACGCGGCGGCAGTCGTGTATTGCATGTGCAAGATGTTTGGCGTGGACGTGCATTCGCAAGAGGTACACGAACTTTGCTTAAAGCTCGGCAGCGACGTCAACTTTATGTTGTTCGGCGGACTGGGCAGATTGCAGGGCAAGGGCGACGACGTAACCTTTTACGCGCTTGCAAAACCAATGTACTTTGCTTTGACTGTTTTTGATTGTTCTACGAGTAGCGGTGAGGTTTACTCGGCGTTTGACAATCAACAAAAAAACGCATGTTTTTCCACCCCATGTTCATTTTTTACCTTGCAAAATAACGACCTGTGTCTTGATTTGCTACAAAATGGTAAGATTGAACAAGCGATGAAACTCTTTTCAAACGACCTGCAGCAAGCAACTGCAAGCATCAACAATTACGCCGATGGGTATTTGAACTTTGTACGCTCGAATGGAATGTGTTGCAGTATGACCGGTAGCGGCAGCGCGTACTACGTGTCTTGCGTGACGAAAAAAGAAGCCGAGCGCGTTGGGGATTTACTCAACGCCAATGGGTTTACTACAATTGTTTGCAAGTCCGCTCCGAATGGTATTATAGAGATATAAGAACAAACCATATTCCAAACGGTAACATTTAATTTATTACATCATAAGCTAAATTAAAGCACACACAGAGGCAAGGGGTGTTGCAAAAAAGTGACTTCCGTAGGGGAGTGGAGCGTTAGCGCAACGGGGAATCTTTTTTGTAATACCCGAGCCAACCCGTTTCGACAATATTACCGCAAAGCCGTGTAAATTCAAGCAAATTTATACGGCTTTTCGTTTTGCCACGCGACAAATCCGTCAATAACAAAGGCGTAAACAAATTTGCGAGGTGCAAAATGAAAAAGATTGTTATTGCAGCAGTAGCGTTGATAGTTTTAGTGGCGGTTATCGCTCTAATACCTGCTCAAACGTCCAACGCCGATTTTTTGAGAATACATATTCGCGCAGACAGCAACGATTCCGCCGACCAAAACGTGAAATACGAGGTTAAGAGCGCGGTAGTAGATTATCTTACTCCCTATCTTGCTAACGCCACTACGAAAAAACAGGCAATGAACGTTGTAAAAGAGCATCTCACGGACATTGAAAGGGTGTGCGATCAAGTTCTTGCGCAAAACGGCTTTACGTACAAAAGTCACGCCAAGCTCACCGCGGAGGAGTTCCCCGACAGGTCCTACGGCGACGTAACCCTTGCGGCAGGCGTATACGACGCGTTGATAATTGAATTGGGCAGTGGCTCAGGCAACAATTGGTGGTGCGTGGTGTATCCCCCGCTGTGTTTCGTGGGCGGCGAAAGCAACGGCACCAATCAAATCGTGTACAAATCCAAGCTTATGGAAATAATAAAAGAGTGGAAGCAAAATCACTGAAATTGACACGAATTTCCGCCAAAAGCAACCATTTTCCATCAAAAACGAATCTCTCGGCGTTTTGCAGAGAGATTTTTTGTTTCGTTAGATTTTGCTGCTTATTTGCATTTAACGTGATTTTGTGGTACAATAATTGCAATCAACTTTACGGGGTCAAGGCAATGACTAAGAAAAAATGGATTTCGTTGGGTATAATCGCAGTTGGCGCGGCAATAGTGCTGGCAGTATTTTCCCTGCTGTTCGAAAGAAGTACGGGCGTAGCGCTACCTTGGTGGGCGTATATCGTCGGACTGGTGATTTACGCGCTAATCGTGTATCTGATTTATCTCATCACCAAGATTTCTTCGCAAAGATACGAAGTCATGCTTAATAGAGCCGATTTTCACGCGGACAGGCACTACAGGTGGAACAAGCAGATTGTATCGCTGGACTTTGAGAGCAAACGTCTTGCCAACACCTACCTAACTACCAAGCCGTTCGTGAATTTTTCGGAAATTGCAGGCTACCGTTTTGAGACCTATCAATCGGGTGTCAACGCTGATTTGCCGGATGACAGACGATTTGTAAGCATCGTGCTGTCAGTAAGAAAGGAAGGCTTTGAACAGGAATTTTTGTATATTCCCGTGTTCGAGGTGGAAGTGGACGCGGATGTGATTGGCGACGGAATTACGGAAATTACATCGGAACTCGTGGAAAAGTACCCCGAGCTTAAGGACATGGCGGAACTGCAAGCGGACGTCAACAAAATTCTTGAAATCAACGCTCACCTCGCCGATGAGACAAGCGAAAAATAAAAAATTGAACATGGGGTGGGAAAACTGCCCTTTTGTGACTTGGAAAGCAAAAATTAACTTTAATTTATGCTCATAAAAGTAATTCTCACATGCTCACTGTTTAGGTGGGCATATTTTTTGTTTAATTTGCAACGCTTTTTTATTGCATATCTATCAATTAACGACGTTTTCCCCTTATTTTCAGAATATTACCCAATCAAATTCTCATACTAAACTCAAAAAATCAAGGAGGATATTTTTGTGACGCAAACTAAAACAATCAAAATAGTTGCGCTCGTTTTGACGGTTGTGACACTCTTAACCTTGCTGATAGTGTTCGCTCTTCCATCGGCTAACGCTGCAGTGGTTAAGCAGGGTTCTACGGGCGAAGTCGTCAAGACAATTCAAACAAAGCTCAAGCGCTGGGGCTACTACACCGGTAGTGTGGACGGCATTTTCGGCGCCAAAACCAAGGCGGCAGTGCAGTACTTCCAACGTAAAAACGGGCTTACCGCAGACGGAATCGTAGGTTCGGCAACGGCGAAGGCAATGGGAATTACGCTTTCCGGCACGGCGTCGTCAAGCGGTACGACAACTTCAGGTAAACTTTCCAACAGCGATTTGTATCTGTTGTCCTGTTGCGTTTACGGCGAGGCGCGCGGTGAAAGCTACACGGGTAAAGTGGCGGTAGCTGCGGTAATTCTGAACAGAGTTAAGTCCAGCGCCTTCCCCAACAGTATTTCCGGCGTAATTTACCAAGCGGGCGCGTTCACTTGCGTGTCCGACGGTCAAATCAACCTCGGCACAAACGACGAGTGTACCCGAGCTGCGCAGGACGCATTGAACGGTTGGGACCCGACGGGTGGAGCAATCTACTACTTCAATCCCGCAACGGCAACCAGCAAGTGGATTTGGTCCCGTCCGCAGCTTGTAACCATCGGCAAGCACATTTTCTGTTCGTGAGGTGAGATATGATAAGACAAAATAAAAGTATAAAAAACTTTTGGATGATATTTTTCGGCGTCATTGCGGCTCTTGCCATTGCCACGGCGGTGGTGATGGGCGTAATGTATCAAATGAAATTCGAACGCATGACCATGTCTCAAATCAGTGACGAAAACGTGTACAAGGTGTCACAAGAGAACAACTACAAGCGTTCGCTGTACCTTGCATGCGACAGCATGAAAAACCTTGACGCCAATCTCGGTAAAATTGCAGTAAGCAACGACGTAGCTCATCAAACGCAAATGTTGACAAACGTAATTATTCACGCCAACGCAGTAAACCAAAATTTGTCCAATCTTCCCATTGAGGACAGTAACAATCTTGTTGCTTGTCAAACCTTTGTGAACCAAACGCAGGACTACGCAACGTATCTATTGGGCAAGCTTTCAAAGGGTGACAAGCTGACGGCTGACGAGCGTATTGCGTTAAACAATCTTGACAACGTGGCAACCCGTTTGTACGACTTCTTGCAGGCATACGCCGACAGCGACGCGGGTATGTTTATCACCAACGGCAACGGTATGAATAACGTTGGTGCGTTGTCCGACAGCTTGAACGAGGTGGACGAAAACGCATTCACTTACGAAAAGCTTATCTACGACGGACCTTTTTCCGAAAGCGTAGAAGAGAAGGTTTTGAAGGTAGATCACAAGATTTCTCACGACATGGGGTCAAAAATTGTGTCCGAATTGTTCGGTGAGGCTAGGTTCGTGGACGAAATCAACAACAAAGGCGTGCTGTACGTTTACGAAGTGGAAGAGGGCAGAGTAATGCTTACGGCAAGCGGAAAGGTTGCTCAATACGAAACCTACAACGAGGCGCAAGGCGAAACGAACGTTGACTGTGACAAGTGCATCGAAATTGCCGAAGAGTTTTGCCAAAAGCTCGGTTACGACGTCAAGGGTGTGTGGGTAAGTAAAACTCAGGACTTTGTTACCTACGTTAACTGCGCGACGGTAATTGACGACGTAATCGTTTACCCCGACCTCATCAAGGTGGCTGTTGACAGCGCTACGGGCGAAGTTGTCGGCATGGAAGCTAAGGCATATCTCATCAACCACAAGGATTGGAACGTGAGCTTTGGTGAAACTTCCCAAGAGGACGCAGCTAAGGCAATCAGCGACAACTTGAATGTCACTAACGTTGCCAAGGCTTTAATTGAAAAGAACGGCAAGTACTACGCCTGCTACGAATTTCAAAGTGAGATGGGCGACAGACAGTACTACGTTTACGTGGACAGCGTAACAGGACAAGAGGTAGAACTTTTCAAAGTCATCGAAAACACCGAAGGCTACACTGTAATGTAACACCTCGCCGCACCTCGCCGGTGGGTCAAGGCAAAAAAAGAACCCTGAACAGTTCGGGGTTCTTTTTGTTTGTTTAGTTGAGGTAATGTTTACGCAAATTTTCAATATCTTGCTGTGTCAGTCCGCAGTGAGCAATAAAATTGTCCACGCTTCCGAACGACTTGTCTATTTCGTTCCAAAAACTTACGAGGTAACTTTCCTCAACGAGCAGCATGGACTGTACCAATTCCAGTCTGTCCTCGGAAACGTACGGTTTGACTTTTGCAAGTATGCTTTGCGCGTGAGTTAGTACCTGTTCGTTTGTTTGTAGGTAGTCGCTCATTATGTCGTCACGGCTTGCGCCAAGGCAGTGCAGCAGCAGCGCGGTACACGTTCCGCATCTGTCTTTGCCACCCGTGCAATGCCACAGTGTTGAGCCGTCTATCGGGTCGTTTGCAAGCGTTTTGAGGAATTTTCCGTACCCCATGTGACTAAACTCACTTGCTACAAACTGTTTGTACAGTATACGCATATGCTCAATCGGCGTTTCGCCGCGCGCAGTCATTCGGTCTATGCCTGCCTGCAATTTTACGGCAATTTCCGCGCCGTCCAATTTTTCGTAGCTTATGCCAAAGGTGGTGGCGTGCATTATGGAAACGTTGAGCCAACTAACGCCCTGTATTTCAACGTCGGGATGATTTTCTATTTCCGCAGGCGTACGCAGGTCAATTATGCGCTCAAGGTGGTGGGCTTTTAACGTTGCCACATCCTCGGGTGATGCAATGCTCAGGTGTCCCGAGCGTAGCAGCCTGTCACGTTGAATAACGCCGTATTTCGTCCGTATTCCGCCCAGGTCGCGCGCGTTGCTAACTTTTTGTAATTCTATTTTCATGTTAACTAAACAAGCTTCTTTTTGATAGCGTCGATAATCATTGTGATTGCAATTTCGTTGTGTCCGCCCTGTGGGATTATCAAGTCGGCTTTGGCTTTGGACGGCTCGACAAACTGCTCGTGCATTGGCTTGACGGTGGTGAGGTATTGGTTGATTACCGAATCCATGCTTCTTCCGCGTTCCTTAACGTCTCTCGTTAGCCTGCGAATAAACCGCACGTCGGCATCGGCGTCCACGAACAGTTTTATGTCGCACAGCTCGCACAGGTGCTTGTCGGTGAAGATAAGTATGCCTTCTACAAGTATTATTTCCGCGCTGTCCGTCTTTTTCCACTCGGGGTTGCGACGGTACTGTGAAAAGTCGTAAGTGGGGTGCTCGATTGCCTTGCCCGCCTTCAAATCGCGAATGTGTTTGGCAAGCAGCGCCGAATCCAACGAATCGGGATGGTCGTAGTTGAGCTTGGAGCGTTCTTCAAAGCTAAGCTCGTCGTGCGGCTTGTAGTAAAAGTCGTGCGACAGAATGACGGCGTTGTTTTCAAATGCCTCGTGTAGCTTTTCCGCTACTGTTGTCTTGCCCGACGCTGTTCCGCCGGCTATTCCAATTACGATTCTCTTCATAGGTAACCTCGCGTCTTTATTGTACCATTTACTGCCGCCGCCTGTCAAACGAAGAACCCGCCTGTTTTGCCTTATATCGAGAGGTAAATTTTTGCTATTGTCTTGTAATAATAATTAATTTTTGGTATAATAAGCAGAAATGAAGCAAATTCAACCGACAACCGAGCTGCTACAAAGGTTCAAAAACAATGCCGATACGCTGATATTTGAGGGCTATTGCGCGCTGTGTAAGGACGTGACAATCTACAACCAGGGTGACGACTACGCTTTGATTGCCAACGTCAACGGCGCACATAAGTGCTGTTTCAAGACGGATAGCGAGGATTTCGTCCTGTCCGTGTTGGGCAAATTGAAGGGCAAAGTAGAGCTGTGCGGAGTGGACCCATTTGTTACCGCCTGCCTCAAACGTCGCTACGGGTTTATTTGGGAAACGAATTGCTATCTGTACGTTTGGAACGGTGAGCCGTTGCCATATAAATGCAAGCAGGACGTCCGTCCAATGTCAGTAGAGTTCGCTCAACTGATATCTGACGGAACTCACTACCACGCGCCCATTGATGAGATTGCAGAGTGTCTTGCGCGTCATCCGTCGGCAGCGGTGTACTTGGACGGCAAGCCCATTTGTTGGTGCCTACTGCATCTTGAAAAAAGTCTCGGTATGCTGTACACTCTGCCTGAGCACCGTCACAAGGGCTACGCTTTAGAGGTTATGACGGCGTTGACCAACAAGGTAATTGAAAGAGGCGACGTTCCCTACGCGTTTATTGTTAAGGAAAATATTGCTTCGCAAAACCTTGCGGCAAAGTACAATTTGGTACGCGTCAAGCAAGCCGACTACTTCGAAATAGACCTTGACGCGCCACCTTTAATAACAATTTAATCAATCAAAAATATTTCAAATGAAAAGGAGTTTATATGATTTACACATTACTTGGTGATTTTACAATTGACTGGAGCGTGGAATGGCTGGGAATAATTGCCTCGGCATTTATACTGGTGTCCTTTTTGTTCTCAAAGCAATTGATTACGAGAATAATAAATATGGTGGGCTGCTTGGCATTCGTCATATACGCCACCGTCTTTATTCAATCTTTCTCTACCGCATTTATGAACGGCGCGCTGTTTATCGTGCATATCGTCTTTATCGTCAAGGACTATGTTGCTCGCAAAAAAAGTAAAAAAATCGACGTTGCAAAAGACGAACAAAACGTAGAGACAGAGGACGCGCAACAACCGTCCGAATCCTCCGACAAAACAGAGTAAAACCTGCAAAAAGTTGACATGGGGTAGAAAAAATGATAAAAAAGACACTTTTCGACGTCTACAATGACAGTTCCGTGTACCTCTACGAATTACGCGGCGACGGCATCGTCGTGGGGGTAACGGACTTCGGCGCAAAAATTCAGTATATCAAACTTAGAGCGGGCAGCGGCGAAAGAGACGTTTGCTTGGGGAATGCAAGTACGGCAGATTACGTCAAGTTCAGCACCTATTTCGGCGCGACGGTGGGCAGATGCGCTAACCGAATTGCCAAGGGCGAATTTACATTAGGCGGCAAAAGCTACAAGTTGAATTGTAACGACGGCGCTAATCACCTACACGGTGGCAAGGTGGGCTTTGACAAGCGCCTTTTCAATGCGGAAGTCGATGGTGAAAAGCTTGTACTGTCACTGCTTAGCGCTGACGGCGACGAGGGCTATCCTGGCAACCTGCAGCTTAAAGTAATCTATTCGCTTAGCGGCAAAAAGCTGCTCGTTAATTTTTTCGCTACGTCCGACGCCGACACCTTGTGGAACCCCACCAACCACACGTTTTTCAATTTGGACGGACACGACAGCGGTGCAGTTTACGACACTTTGCTTGAGTTGAATGCTGACTTTTTCACCCCGGGTGACGAAAATCTCATACCAACCGGCGAAATTCTACCTGTAAGGAGTACCCCGTTTGACTTTACCGTAGCAAAGCGTTTGGGTGACGGAATTCTGTCAAGCGACGAGCGTATTGCGCGACTCGGCGGATTGGACCACAACTTTATTTTGAAGAGCGAACACGCGGCAATGGCTCGAAGCGGTGACGGGGAAGTTACTATGGACGTTTACACAGATTTGCCCGCATTGCAACTTTACACGACCAACTCGCTCGCTAAGTTTACGGGCAAAGACGGTGCAACTTACGGCAAGCATCATGCTTTTTGCCTTGAGCCACAATTCTGCCCCAACGCTATCAATACGTCGGCATTTCTTGCCCCGATATTGAACAAAGACGCCCCGACCGCTCACTACATCAAGTACGTCTTTGATTTTTAGTTCAATTTAACTACACAACACAAGTCAGCCTCAGCAGGAGGGAGTTTGCCTATCTGTTGAGGTTTTATTTTGCAAAATATCGAAAAAATACAAAAAAAGAAGAAATTTGTAAAAATCCGCTATTGACATAGCTTGAGTAAAGCCTTATAATAGTTAAACCTCATTTTGTTTTAGATATTTTACAGTATCTATTAAGGAGAATTTATGGATCTTTTGATGATACTGGCGCCCGTTGCCGCGCTGGTTGCATTGATTTTTGCATTTTTTACTGCCCGCAGTGTGAAAAAAACCGATCAGGGCACGGATCGTATGAAAAGTATAGCTGAATCTATTCGCCGCGGCGCAAAAGCCTATCTCAAGCGTCAATACAAGACGGTAGGTATATTTTTTGCCGTCATATTTGCGGTGCTAATAGTTCTTGCATTTGGCTTTAATTTGGTAAACGTATTTACGCCATTCGCTTTTTTGACGGGCGGCATTTTCTCAGGCTTGTCAGGATTTATCGGAATGACCATTGCCGTGAACTCTAACGTTCGCACTGCAAGCGCGGCGGAAAAGAGCCTAAACGCGGGGCTTCGCGTTGCATTTCGCGCAGGTTCGGTAATGGGCTTCGTTGTCGTTGGCTTGGGTTTATTGGACTTTTCTATTTGGTACTTCCTCACAAGATACGCCTTTCAACTTGATGCTCAAGCAGTTACCAACGCAATGATAACCTTCGGTTTGGGCGCGTCTACCATGGCATTGTTTGCGCGCGTCGGCGGAGGTATATTTACCAAAGCGGCGGACGTGGGCGCAGACCTTGTGGGCAAGGTTGAGGCAGGTATTCCCGAAGACGACCCGAGAAATCCCGCCGTTATTGCCGACAACGTGGGCGACAACGTCGGTGACGTCGCAGGTATGGGCGCAGATTTGTACGAATCCTACGTCGGCTCGCTGCTCTCTGCCGTTGCGTTGGGTTACGCCGCGCTGGGTAACGTTTTGGGTATCGTTATTCCCGTAGCAATTGCCGCAATCGGAATATTCGCGTCACTAATCGGTACGCTGTTCGTTCGCACAGGCGACAATCTTTCTTCTAAGTCGCTATTAAGGGCGCTAAGGCGGGGTACCTACATTGCAAGCGCGATTTCCGCGGTAGGCTCGCTTGCATTTATTCTGATAGTGGACATTAGCCTTTACTATTTGTTCTTTGCAATGCTGGCGGGGCTTGTGGCGGGTGTCGCTATTGGATTTTTTACAGAATACTTCACGTCCGACAACTATCGCCCGACAAAGAACCTTGCAAGCAGCACGCGTACTGGCTCGGCAACGACCATCATTTCAGGTTTGTCGCTGGGTATGCTTTCGACGGTCGTGCCTGTTTTGGTAATTGCAGCGGCGGTAATAGTGTCATTTTTGGCTTGCGGCGGCGCTGAAAACTCAGATATGGGGCTGTTCGGTATAGGTATTGCAGCGGTTGGAATGCTGTCCACGCTGGGCATCACTCTTGCAACGGACGCCTACGGACCTATTGCCGACAACGCAGGCGGTATCGCGCAGATGGCTGGCATGCCCGAATACGTCCGCGAACGCACCGACGCGTTGGACTCTCTCGGCAACACTACGGCGGCTACGGGCAAGGGCTTTGCAATTGGATCTGCTGCCTTGACGGCGTTGGCGCTGCTGTCGTCATTTTACAATCTTGTTAAGGACAAAATCGAACTGGCAGATTTGGCGATTATGAATCCCGCAGTGCTTATCGGACTGTTTATCGGTTGCATGCTGCCCTTCCTTTTCTCAGCGCTTACCATGAGCGCGATAGGCAAGTCGGCGCAAAGTGTCGTTTTGGAAGTTCGTAGGCAGTTTAAGGAAATTCCGGGACTGCTTGAGGGCATTGCCGAACCGGACTACCACACGTGCGTAGATCTTTGCACCAAGGCGTCTTTGAGGCAGATGATTTTGCCAAGTATAATCACGGTTTTGGCGCCGATACTCGTTGGCTTGCTGCTGGGCGTCAGTGGGGTCGCGGGTATGCTACTTGGCGCAACGTCAACAGGCTTTATGCTTGCGATAATGATGTCCAACTCGGGCGGCGCTTGGGACAATGCCAAGAAGTACATTGAACACGGCAACTACGACGGCAAGGGTTCAAACTCTCACAAGGCGGCAGTAGTGGGTGATACGGTAGGCGACCCATTTAAGGACACGTCTGGACCTGCAATCAACATACTTATAAAACTGCTGTCCATCGTTTCGATTGTTTTCGCAACCGTAATCGCATCTTTCCCTTCGCTGTTGTAAGAGTATTTACATCACACCGCAACAAAGGTAAAATGTGATTTTTCCCACCCCATATCGCGTTTTTTGCCATAAGCTGAAAACAAAAAATATGAACAAATGCTAGTGGACGGGAGAAAATAGACTAACAATTGAAGTAAAAATGTCAGTTAAAAAGATACAATAATAGTAACATTTTAAAATGAACAATAAATATGCAAACAGTTCGCCGAGAGCGAGCTGTTTTTAATATACACCAACGCATTAAATATGACAAATCAAATATAAAATAGCGTTTGACAATTTTGCAAAAAGGTTATATACTATACGCGACGTTGGGGTATCGCCAAGCGGTAAGGCAACGGATTCTGACTCCGTCACCCGCAGGTTCGAATCCTGCTACCCTAGCCACACGCAACCTTATTCGAATAGGGTTGCGTTTTTCTTTGCTCAAAAGTCAACATTTAGTCAACCTTTAGTTACATGTTGAAATCCTAACGTGCGCTTTGCTTGATACAAGTCGTCTGCGCTACGCTTCGCCGAACGCTAAGCGCACGCCAGGTCTAACACAACTAAATAGCGTCAATCGTCCAACGGCCAAAATGGGTTCACGCGCAGAGCTTGTCGTTAAACCTATTTTTTACGCCGTTTGGTGCTTTTATATAAATTATCTGTTTTTTCGTGCAAATCAAGACTCCTCCAACACTGTAAAACCAGTTCGCCAACAACATTTGGTAGTAGTCGCATTAAAAATAGTCTAATTGTTAAAGCGGACACCTAATGCCGAGTTTGAAATATTTTTCAAAAGAGCGTAAGTGGGTTAACTAAACACCGTATGCCATGTTTGTTGACTGTATTCGATCTGACAAATGGGCAAACTAATTGCCATTAAAAAAATTTCAATTATTTTAATGAGCTGATGTTTTACCAATCATTTTTGATGTTTTTTCTCATTCAACAAAATATAAGTTCTGTCTGCGTGATGGTCAATGCAACAATCTTCTAAATAACAAAGACAAGTTGCAAAAAGTACACAAATGTCAATAAAAAATCTTGTAAAGTTAATAACTACATTTTGTTACGATACAAGCAGAAGTGGGACGAAAACTATATGTAATTGGGCAAAAAACCACTTTCGAAGTCGTCGCTCATGCAACCGCCAAACAAGCGGGAAACCCGCCTTTGTATAGGCTTGTAAATTACGAACAAGGACGCATGATGTAAGCATAAACACAAGGTGTGTCACTTAATAATACATATTGTCTTTAAAGTAAACTGCTTGCAGTTCTTTTGCTCATATGTTATACTATTAATACAGTTCATCACAAATCTCAACCCTTTCATGGAAAGGAGGCTCATTAATCTTCTGTAAAGCTGTTATGAGGATTACCCTTTGAGGTTGCAGCATTAGGTTGCCCTAACGATTAGTCAATGCATTTGAATAGGACTGTAAAGGAGGCTCTTAAAAGTATAAATTTTTCATTTTTAGGAGGAATTTATATGAAACAAAATGAAATGGTAATTAATCGTGAAACGGCAATGCTTTTGTGGAGTAAATCTTTTGGCAAAACGACCAAAGCAAAGGATTTTGCTGGTAGAGAAATTGTTAAGGCTGCCTATGATCAAAGAGGCAGCGCATATGGGTGGAATGTTGACCATATTCTCCCGCAAAGCAGAGGTGGTAAAACAACAGAGAGTAATCTTATTTGTTGTCATATTCAAACAAACGACGAAAAAGCCGATAAATTTCCTTGTTTTACTGCAAATGACAAAAAGTTTGAGGTTATCAAGGTACAGAATCATTACGAAATCAAAAAAGTAAGTAGTGGTGATGATAAAAAGCAAAATAGTGAAGACTCAGTTAATTTTTATGATTCAGCCTCTGGAATAAGACTGTACAAGAAGCTAAAAGGCATTCAAAACAAGCCAGTTTTTGTTGGCACAGTCATCATTGAGCTTCATGGAATGCAATCAACCGCACTAATTGATTTTATAACTGAATTGTTCAGTGACAAATCAATTTCATTCAAGCGATACAGCAATGAGATAGTGATACGGTATGATAGTGAGTTTGTAATTAAAATAAACGATTATCATCTGTCATTAAAGGAAGACATTGTGGACTTGTTGGATAGATGCGTGTTGTTAAATACATATCTAGGAAAATATTTTACTGCAACACAGCAGTTAAATAGTTACAAAATTTTCTACGGTGTGCATTCAAACAAAGCAGAAGAAAATAACCAAGCGCAAAAAATAGACTGCTATACCAGTGTAAACGAGTTTTATAATTATAGAAATTACAATCTGGCAATCAATTACTTGGTTAAATTTAATACGGATGCTGACAAAAAAGAGATTGAATCCATTGGCCGAGATAAGTGTGGTTATGATGTATACGAATATGATTATATATACACAAATTTGGCAGAGAATCTAGCAAAAGCAATCAAATAATAAAATAACTATACTGAAAGGAATCTTCTCAAAAAGGCGTCGGGCAACAGACGTCTTTTTTTATTGTTCGTAATTTGTATCAATATTTGATACTCTATTCAGTAAAAATCAATGAGAAATATTGACTAAATTTCAAAGAAAAAAATAAGTCAATACACTTAACTTTTTAGTGCTTTATCAGGTATATAAATATGATTTAAACTAATCATAGCTAATATATTCAAATGACAGCAGTACGCTACTGTGTTTTTGGTGGAAACACCTCAATAAAAATCTAGATATTATACGAATTGATTTTTTGTTTGAAACAGCAAGTAGGAGATAAATATGTTAAAGTATACAGAAGAACAAATTGAAAGACATATATAATTCCAAGCAGTAATTCTGAAAAAATTACTCACGGTATATTTTATACGGCGATAACTCGTGCTAAGAAAAAAATAAAAATATATTGGAGTCCAGAAACCATGCGTGAAATAATTGAGAGTTTTGAAATTGAAGAAAAAGACAACAAAAGCCTCGAAATTATCAAACAAAAGCTAAGTCGGTAAGGGGGGAAAAATGAAATTAACAAGGGCTAAAAATGATGCCACCTTAAATAAAGTCGGGGATATATACCAATATCTTATTGCTTTACGAGACTGCTTTGAATTAAATGAAGATGATATCCTTCACATTGAAGTAAATGGGGATGTAAGTGTTATTAGTAATATCACAGGCGGTTTTCAGAAGGAAGTAAAACATCACGTTAAAAATACTAATCTTTCTGATCGAGATATTGATTTTTGGAAAACTTTAGCCAATTGGTATGAAGAATACGATAGAATAAAAGTGTTTTCCGAGCTGATTTTACACACAACTGCTCGTATTGTTCGGGAATCGTCCTTTTATAATTGGAATTCTCTATTAAAGGAAGATAAGTTGAGTCGGCTCAAGAAAATTGGATTAATTAAGAAGGAGTCAGAACTGAAATTTAGAGAGCAATACGATAGAATTTTTAATGATAATTTTAGCGAGCAGAAACTATTAGATATTTTAAATAAATTTCAAATCGAGCCCGCATGTGTGACGATAGTGGGGATATCCAAGATTTTTGATAAATATATTTCAAACATTCCTAAACAGAATCGTGATAATTATATTGGCGCATTATTAGGATGTGTTTTAATACAAGTTAAAGATCCGCCGCATAAATGGGAAATAACAAGAGACCAGTTTGAACAAATCACACAGGAAGTATCGGTTGGTTATATAAAAGATGGCGTTGTGCCTTTGCCTGACGAATATGCTGATGTGGAGGTCCCACAAAATCAACTTGATGCATTGCAACAAAAAAGATTTGTAGAAGCAATTAGAGATATTGATTATGATAAGATGATACCTGGGGCAATTTCTGATTACTGGAAAACGGATTTAACAATTGCAAGGTATTTTAGGGACAACCCGATATATCTAAAAAGTTTAAATGATTATGAGAATTCTTTAAAAGATAAACTTTTCTACACTAAATCAAATAGCGAAATAGAAGCGGAGGGATTTTCAAGTGATGACAAGAAGAAAATTGCCAAGAAATTATATAATTGTGTAATGATATGGAAGGCAGAAGACTTTGGCTCTATTGTAAGTAATAGAGATTTTTTTCAGCATGGGGTCATTCATAATATGGTTGATGCGGGTGATTTCATTTGGAAAATCGAGGGAGAGGAAAATGAGCATAAATAATATAAAAAGTTTATCAACAAATCCCCATTTTTCGGCGCTGCTTATACAGGGTTTCTTAACAGGATATGGTCGTGAATGTGATCTTGAAGTATCGTTTCTAGTTTTGCCGATTTTGTTTTATAGGGAGTCGCGAGAAAAATTGAAAACAGCAAATAAATCTAGCAGATTAGATACGTTATTTAGCACCAAACAAAGCGTTGACAATGTTCAAGTGTCTGGGCAAACTAGATTGGCAGGATTTTTTGCGAGATATAATTTACTTGAAGCTCAAAGTAAAAGTTCAATTATAATTCTATCTTCAGAAGAAAAAATACATTTGAAAAATAGGAAGATAAGCCTCATCACAAAGATTGAGTATGCAAAACATTTAGGAGTTGTTAAGGAATGGCTTAGGTGCGCATACTATTTGGGTTTGATATTATCACAATATAGGACCCAACAAATATTAGAATTTTTAGGAGCGAAATAATTATGAAAAGTTTCTTGAAGGCAATTATTCTTTTTAATGATGTCGGTGAAAAAAGGGAAATTGATTTAGTAGAGGGTATAAATATAATTACTGGAAGATCAAAAACGGGCAAAAGTGCTTTAGTCGAGATTATAGACTATTGTTTATGTAGTAGAAGATCTACTATACCCAAAGGAAAAATTACAGAGTTTACATATTTATATGTAATTGCTCTTGCTATTGAGAATAAAACATATATAATTGCACGACAAAGCTGGAATAATGCTGGGAAAATGTGTCTTGTAAAAGAAGATGAAAACTTTGATGTAAAATCATTAAGCTTGCAATACTTTGACGATAAAAACTTTATGCCACGACTAGCTGTTCAAAATGAAATAGAAACAGCGTTAGGTTTAGATGTCAGCAATATTTCGACCAATGAAGAAGGCGGTACTAAAAAAGCATCCTTAAGAAATATGGTGTCATATTTGTTTCAACATCAGAATTTGATTGCAAGTAAGTTCGCGTTGTTTTACAGATTCTCAGATTACTATAAACGCAAAGATGTCATTGAGCAGTTTCCAGTCTTTGCTGGTATAATTAGCCAAGAATATTATAGTGATTTGATTAGGCTTAATGACTTAAGGAATCAATTAAAACTTCAATTAAAGAAACAAAAGGAAGTGGAAAAGAGATCTAAATTTGTAAAAGAAAATATTCACATATTATTGAGGGATTATTATGCTTTACTTAATATTTCAAACGACATTACTGATTTAGATTTGCCGTTAAGTGAACTCAAGAATATTGCTCGTTGTATTCCAGAGTTTGACGCGTCGCAGTATTTAGATGGTGAACAAATTTCAGGAAGATATAATAATTTAAAGAAGCAATTGGAAACGCTTAGAGAGCAAGAAACAGAATTGAAAAATAAAATAAGTAATTTAAAGGATTACTCTGATGACGGTGAAAGTTTTTCCGCAATGCTTAACAATTTAAGTGAAGAGACTTCGGCAAGCCCAATAACTGTACAAAACTATGTATGTCCTCTTTGCGGACAAAGTTGCGAAGAACTTGTTGAAAAGGACGAACAAATAAAACAGTCAGCTGAATGGTTAAACAATGAATTAAAAGTTGCTCAAAAATATAAATCTGAATTTTCTGAGGAGATTAGGATATTTGAAAACCAAAGAGAGAATGTAGTGAATCAAATAAAAAAGATATGGAAACAAATAAAGGAAATTGAGGATAAATATATTTCTTCTAAAAATCTTAAAACTAAAATAGACCAAATTAACTATGCAAAAGCTAAAATTGGAGTTTTTGTAGACATGTGCGACAAAGAAATTTTCATTGATGACGATATTGAAATAAAGGATTTAGAGGAAAAAGTTAAATATTATGAAGAAAAAATCAAGGGTTTTGATGTCGAGTCAAAAAAAGCAAAAGCGGAAGTGTTTATTGCTGACAATATGAATCGACTTGCTAAATTCTTGGATTTTGAGGAAGAGTATAAACCAATTAATCTGAATTTTGGATTATTGGATTCTTCTTTTGATGTATATCAGCAGCATAAAACAGAAACGATACATTTGGATGAAATGGGTAGTGGTGCTAACTGGGTTTCTTGTCACATTGCGCTATTTTTGAGTTTCCTTCATTATTTTGCAAGGCAGGAAAATTCTCCAATGCCACTAATAATGTTTTTTGATCAGCCAAGTCAGGTTTACTTTCCGCAAGGAGATAGTGGGCGGAAAAGAACCTCCGCTGACATTGCTGCTGTTAATTCTATGTACAAGGCTATTTTTGATGAAATCAAAAATATTGAAAACGAAGTGGGATTTAAGCCTCAATTAATTATAGTTGATCATGTAGATGGCGATGACTTGGAAATAAAACAAGAATTTAATCAGCATGTTCGTTATAACTGGTTAAGAGAAGGGGCATTAATTTAATTTTGTCAGTAAAGTACAATACGCTCGATACTGGACCTAGCAAGTTGGTCAATATCTCTTTGTTGATATTGGCCAACTTTCTGTATTTTATGAATAAGAGTTTTGGTTCCATTGTAAGGTTGATAAGCAAGAGCGAGTATGAAAAAAGTATTTAATGCTGGACTGAGGTTGGTTATATAAAGTAGATCGTAGGGTTGGAACTATACTGTCAAAATTAGATTTATACGATTACATGATTAATTTAACAAAAAGTCAGTTAGAGAGGTATACTTTTAGTATTATACTAGTTAGGCTTATAATTTTTATCAATCCTTAGTATATTGATTTCTATACTAGTTTGTGATATAATGTAAAATACTAATTTTCGAGGCTTTTCGCAGTAACTCGGGGGCAAGATTTAGGTGTCGAGAATCTTCATAAGTAAGATTGATGAGGAAGGAAAAACATATGACAGCGGATTTGAGAGAAAAACAAACGACAATAAATGTTCAAGAAAAAGCGAACCTGATTTGGGCTATTGCAGACAAACTTGTTGGCGTATACAAGCCACACGAGTACGGCAAAGTCATTTTGCCAATGTGTGTCATCAAGCGCTTTTCCGATGCGTTGCAGGAAACAAAGCAAGCAGTGCTAGACAAAAACGCTGAACTTGACGCGAAGGGCATCCAAGTAAAGGACGGTTTCTTGAAACGGGCATCGGGTTGGCTGTTCTACAATACAAGTAGGTTCACTTTGGAAAAGCTCAAGGCCGATCCTGACAATATTGGCGACAATTTCCGTGCATACCTGCAAGGTTTTTCCGACAACGTAATAGATATTATCCAAAAATTCGACTTCGACGTGCAAATAAAGAAAATGGAAGAAAACAACGTGTTGTATTCCGTCATTACGGAGTTTTGCACAGCAAAAGCCAATCTGCACCCCGATGTTGTTACAAGCACCGACATGGGCTATATCTTTGAAGAACTTGTGCGCAAGTTTTCCGAAAGTTACGATGAACAAGCGGGAGCACACTTCACCGCAAGAGATATCATTTATCTCATGACGGATATTCTTGTTGGCGAAGATGCGGATAAACTTCGCGAAGAAGGCATTTCTACAACAATATACGATATGGCTATGGGAACAAGCCAAATGCTGGGCTGCATGACGGAAAAATTACTTGCATTAGACGAAGATGCCAGTATCAAATGTTTCGGTCAGGAACTCAACGAAGAAACTTACGCCATTGCCAAAGCGGATATGCTTATCAAGGGTGGCGATGCCGACAACATGAAGCAAGGCGATACTCTTTCTCACGACGCCTTTGAAGGCTACCAATTCGACTATATTATTTCCAATCCACCGTTCGGCATTGAGTGGAAGAAAGAACAAAAGGCAGTTGAAGATGAATACAAAAAGGGAGATGTCGGTAGATTCGGCGTTGGTCTTCCACCCGTATCCGACGGACAACAACTGTTTATGCTCAATGGCATTGCTAAGTTGAAGGATACCGGTAGGATGGCAATCATTCAAAACGGTTCTCCGCTATTCAGTGGCGACGCTGGTAGTGGACCAAGTAACATTCGTGGATACTTGCTTGAAAACGATTGGTTAGAAGCTATCATCCAACTTCCCAACGATATGTTTTACAACACGGGCATTGCAACGTATATTTGGGTGGTAAGCAAAAACAAGGCAGAGAAGCACCCCGATACAGTCAAACTGATTGATGCAAGCAAATGCTATGAGAAGCGTCGCAAGTCACTTGGCAACAAGCGTAACGAATTTACTAAAGAGTGCATTGATTTAATTGTTCAAGCCTACCTTTCCGCGCAAGAAGGCGTATTCGAAAGCGCAGGCAAGACTGTTGAACGCAAGGACTTCGATAGATTTGCCTTCAAGTATAGCAAAGTTACCGTAGAACGTCCGTTGTGTGACGAGCAAGGCAAGCCCATTCTTAAAAAGGGCAAACCGCAACCGGATAGCAATCTGCGCGATACAGAAATCATCCCTTGGGGCGTTGACTTCAACGAGTATATGCAGAAGAATGTCCTGCCCTATGCGCCTGACGCTTGGATAGACGAAAAGAAAACGAAAATTGGTCACGAGATTCCGTTCACGCGCCATTTCTACAAATATATCCCCCCACGCAAGTCAGATGAAATTTTTGAACATCTTGTGGAAATGAGCAAAGAAGAACAAAAACTAATGAAGGAGTTGTTTGGAGAATGATAGAGATAGATTTTTACAGACATACTTATACATGTCCTTATTGTAACAAAGAGCAAGCTTTTGAGACTGGCGATCATAATGAGCAACGTACAGGATATTGTGTTCATTATATTAATCGAGATGAATGCCACGATAATACCGATTTGGCTATTTATCATTTGTTGTGTAGGAACCAACATTGTCAAGAGATAACGGTAGTCGGCTACAATTATAAAAATAAAAAGCAATGGGATATAATACCAGAAAATGTATATAGACGCTATCCTAATTACATTCCACAACAAATACGCGATGATTATACAGAATCTTCGTTAATTATTGAAAAATCACCTAAGGCAGCGGCTACGCTTTTACGGCGCTGTTTGCAAGGGATGATACATGATTTTTGGAATATTAAAGAAAAGAGCTTAAATGCAGAAATTACTGCTTTGAAAGACAAGGTAACCGCTTCGCAATGGAAAGCAATAGATGGATTGCGTTCAATTGGAAACATTGGTGCACATATGGAAAAAGATGTCAACTTAATCATTGACATAGATGTGCATGAAGCACAACAACTTCAAAAATTAATTGAATTGCTACTTGAAAAGTGGTACATCGCTCGTCACGACGAGGAAGTGCTTTTTGCTGATATAGCACGTTCCGCCGAAGAAAAGCAAGACAAGAGGAATGGCAAATGAAAGATAGCGGAATTAAATGGATTGGCGAAATACCAGAAGATGTTGCTTTGTGGAGAATAAAGTATTTAGCTTCATTTGTAAAAGGTAAAATACCGACTTCACTTAATAAAGATGGCGTGGGGATGCCATATATTGGAGCATCAGAAATGAATGGGCGTCAGCCTACTCAGCACACTGAAGATATTAATATAGTTCGCTGCGATAAAAATGACGTATTAATCCTATGGGATGGCGCTAACGCAGGGCTAATAGCAACTTCAAAAGAGGGTGCAGTTTCTTCTACAGCTGTCAAACTGAGCGTTACAAGCGATAGTGTGAATTCCTTATATTTATTTTATTTGTTAAAATATGCGGAAAAATATTTCAGAGATAAAGTGAATGGAACCACGATTCCACATATGAACTTTGAATATATAGATGATATTCCTTTTCTTGCGTTCAACTACATCGACCAACAAAAAATTGCGGCATTTCTCAATGACAAATGCACAAAAATTGACAGTTTAATTGCTCACGAGGAAGCGACGATCGAGGAGTTGGAATCTTACAAGCAATCTGTAATCACCGAAGCGGTTACAAAAGGGCTTGATAAATCCGTTCCTATGAAAGATAGTGGAATTGAGTGGATAGGCGAAATCCCAGCTGAATGGAAAGTTGTAAGAATGAAAGATTTAGGCAGATGTCGCAATGGACTTACATACTCGCCAAATAATCTCGTTTCAGAAGATGAAGGCATCCTCGTTCTTCGTTCGTCAAATATAAAAAATGGAAAGTTGTCTTTTTCAGACAATGTATTTGTAAATAGCGAAATAAAAGATGAACTGATGGTTAAAGCAGGCGACATTCTTATTTGTTCGCGAAATGGTAGTCGTGCTTTGATTGGGAAAAACGCACTTATTCCAGAGAAATTAAAGGCATCTTTCGGGGCGTTTATGATGATATTTAGGTGCAAATCGCCCAAATATGTGCAAATGATTTTGAATTCAGATGTTTTTTCGTATTATCTAGGTACTTTTCTGACGGCTACCATCAATCAATTAACTGCAGACAACTTCAACAATATGAAAATAGTATATTGCAACGATGCGTTAGAGCAAGAACAAATTACGGATTATCTTGAAAAAAAATGTGCCTATATAGATAACCTTGTTTATATAAAACAACTAAAAATAGAAGAATTGAAAGAGTATAAAAAATCGCTCATTTACGAATACGTTACAGGCAAGAAGTGGCTTAATGGTTGAAAGAATAGTAAACGAAGTTGCAACAGGACTGCGTAACCGTTGTTATATTTCTGCATTGACTACGGCGCTTACTCTACCAGATATTTGTGGTAAAGCAAAGTATACACGAGAAGGAGTTGGCGCGAGATATACACAATGGCTGAATGACTATGTTTGCACTAATCAACCTTTTGCATTAAACGCTGATGCAGATATAATGTATGACTTGCGTTGTAGATTGTTGCATGAAGGTAATCCGAGCATTGCAAAAAATAAAGTCAAGCAGTTTTCTTTGATAATACGTGAAAACAGTCCAATGGGGATCAACGAGGCGGTTAATGTTGAAATAAAACCCGATGGTAGCAAGGTATGGCATAACTACAACGTAGACGTTGTTCTCTTGTGCGAAAAAATTTGTGAAGCGGCATTGACATATTATCGCTCGAACAAAGAGCGGTTTGATTTCTTTGATTACCGCATAACTAACACCGACTACAGAACAGCGCAAACGTTTGGTTTGTCGGAAGATGTTATTAAAGTTAAATTTTAAAAGGAGCGCAAGCAAGTATTAACAAATGAAGAAAAAAGATAGAATGAAGGAGCGGAAGATTGTAAAGGAACGCAAGCCTATGTCAAGCAAAGACAAATTAATGCTTGCGTGTTTAGTAACTCTCGTAATATATCTAGGAATAATGCTACCAGTAACGTTGTGCGTTAGTGCGGTTTCTTGGCATTGGTTTGTGTTCGGTCTGATCGTTGTATTGATTCCTTTTGCGTTTATCCATGTTCGGTTAATCATACAAGAGAAAGTGCCAATGACGCTGCAACAACAGAAAAATGCTAATGTTAGCACTATGAAAAACATACTGTATTTTGTGCTTTTAGATTGCTTTTATATGGTTAGTTTTAATCGATGGCTGGCGTGGACCTACATTTTGGGAATTATCGTATTAGCCAGAGTATTATACGTGTTGGCAATGGTGTTTTTGCACGAAAGAGAAAAAAACATTGTTTTTGATGTGGGTCTTATTGCGGAATTTTTAATAGGATTGGGTATAACTGTCTATTTAATATATTTAATTCCTGAACGATTTGACAATTTGCAAACTATTGTAACAGCGGTAGTAGCAGCAGTTTATGGCGGCTTACTTACGCTTATTGGCGTTGCGTGGACAATTAGACAACAAGAAAAGATACGACAAGATGAAGAAAAGAAAAAATATCGTCCAGTAGTGGTAGTGACAATAGTGGCGAATCAAGAAAGCAAAGCGATACCACTGACAGAGTTTCCAGAAAATAAAATATCTTATACGAAATCTGAAGCGCTTTCATATGAGACTTACATTAATCCCATTATTATACGCAACACGGAGTTTACACCTTTTTATATTTATGGGATAATGGTAGACGATATTTGTGTATTAACTGAGATTAAGATTTATATTGATCGTGGCGGATCATTTGTGATTTCGTGCGAGCAACAATTTGTATATACAAAAGATGAAATACATAGCATTGCATTACTGACGCAAGATTTATTGGGTAACTTTTATAAGATACCCATGACTATAGAGAAATTTAAATCAAGAGAGATTGGAATGCCATTATTTAGACAAGGCGTTATCCGAATTTTGAATAGAGAAATATCTCAGATAAAATGTAAGGACGAAATGCCAGCAATAGAATTAGAAAACTTTGCATTAAAGGAAGATTAAAATGGATACAACGGAAAAACGGTTTGAACAGGATATTGAAACGTATCTTTTGAGTGAAGCAGGTGGATACATCAAGGGCAGTATGGCTACTTATGACAAAAGTAAAGCCATAGACCTATTGTTACTCAAGACCTTTATTGCCAACACTCAGAAGAAAGCGTGGGAGCGGTTTTGCAACTTGTATGGAGACAACGCGGACAAGCAGTTGTACAAGAGATTCGATGAGGAAGTTCAATCGAAGGGTTTGATTCACGTTTTGCGCAACGGTGTAAAGGACAGAGGCATTGAACTGCGGTTTTGCTATTTTGCTCCAGCGTCTGGCAACAATCCGGAGTTGGTTGACAAGTACAACAACAATATTCTGACTTGTACGCGCCAGTTGTATTACAGCACGCAAAACACCAATTCGATAGACATGGTATTGTCGCTGAATGGTATTCCTGTTGTCGCAATTGAACTCAAGAACCAACTGAAAGGGCAGTGCGTGGAAAACGCGAAGGTGCAGTTCATGCACGATCGCGACCCCAAAGAGCTGTTGTTTAACTTCAATCGGCGTATTCTCGTTTACTTTGCAGCTGACCTGTATGAAGTTTGGATGACGACAAGGTTAGACAAAGAAAAGACGGTCTTTTTGCCTTTCAATCAAGGCTCTGACGGCGCAGGCAATATTGGTGATGCGGGAAATCCTGCTCCGAAAAACGAGGACGATTATATTACCGCGTACTTTTGGCAAAACGTGTTGCAAAAGGATGCGCTGTTGGCGTTGTTGCAAAGATACGTGAGCGTTCAAGGTGAAGAAAAGACTAAAATTGAAAATGGCAGGCGCGTAACGCACAAGACAGCGCCGAAAATAATATTTCCACGCTACCATCAATATGACGTAGTAGAAAAACTCATAGCCGACGTTGAATCTCGTGGCGCAGGCAAGAATTATTTGATTCAACATAGTGCAGGCTCGGGCAAATCCAACAGTATTGCGTGGTTGACGTATCGCTTGGCGACGTTGCATAATGCAAATGAAGAAGACGTCTTTTCGTCAGTGTTCGTAGTGACGGACAGACGCGTTCTGAATAGGCAATTGCAAAGTACCGTTCTCGGTTTTGACCACAAAGAAGGTCAAATTGTTACAATAACGGACAAAGACAACTCGGACGCGCTCCGTCAGGCAATTGAGGATGGCATGAAAATTATTATTACTACGCTTCCCCGTTTTCCAATCATTTACAAGGAAGTCGGCGCGCAACGTGGCAAGAATTTTGCGGTGATTGTAGACGAAGCGCACTCGTCGCAGAGTGGTAATAGTGCCAAGAAGTTGAAAGCCGTTTTGGCGGATACCGATGAGGCAATCAAGGAATACGCCGACATAAATGAGTTGACGGAAGAAGAAGTAGATGCAACAGACGATATTGTGCTTGAAATGCTTACGCAAGGCAAACACAATAATTTGTCATTCTTTGCTTTTACTGCAACGCCCAAGCCGAAAACTTTGGAGTTATTTGGCGAACTGCAGCCAGACGGAAGTTACACGGCGTTCCATCACTATTCCATGCGTCAAGCGATAGCGGAAGGGTTCATTTTGGACGTGTTGCAGAATTACAGCACTATTGAAAACACGTGGGAGATTGCCAAGAAGATAAAGGAAAACCCAGAATACGATGAAACACCTGCAATGATGGCAATACGCAAGTATCAGAAAAATCATGAACACGTATTGCAACAAAAGGTTGAAATTATCGTAGAGCAGTTCAGACAAGTCACGTTGTCTAAACTCGATGGCAAAGCCAAGGCGATGGTTGTAAGTTCGTCGAGATGGCACGCCGTCAAGTATTATCAGTTAATAAAAGAGTACTGCAAGAAAAAGGGATACGTCGACGTGTGCCCGTTGGTGGCATTTTCGGGCGAGGTCAAAGATGATGGCGCAGAATACACCGAGAGCAAACTCAACTCTACCGATCAGTTGACAATAAGCGAATCACAATTGCCAGATTACTTTGCAAGTGATGCGTACAATTTGTTGGTGGTTGCCGACAAATATCAGACGGGATTTGACGAACCTAAACTTCACACTATGTTTGTTGACAAAGCGTTGCGCGGAGTAAAGGCGGTGCAAACGTTATCGCGTCTGAATAGAACTTGCAAAAATAAAGTAGACACTTATGTTTTGGATTTTGTCAACTCGCCCGAAGTGATTGAAAAATCTTTCCAAACGTTCTACGAAGATACCAAGCTTGTTGGGGCATTAGATGTCAACACAGTCTACAGCTATTACGATAAAACAATGAGCTTTTCACTTTGGTTGGCAGATGACGTCGAAAAGTTTGCCACGCTTTACACGAAGAAGGGTGCTCAAGGCGAAAAAGATCTTGGAAAACTTACCGCTTGCGTCAAGTCTGCTGTCAATGGCTATAATAGTCTCGCGCCTGACAAACAAGACGAGTTCCGTTCGGCGCTTAAGAACTTCTTGCGTTTTTACGCTTACGTTTCGCAAATCACGCGTATGTTTGATGCCGAGTTGCACAAAGCGTACTTGTTCTGTGAGTATTTGTTTAGATTGCTTCCCAAGCGTCCACACGAGAAGATTAACCTTGACGATCAGATACTTCTTGTAAATAGCAAACTTACAGAAACGTTTAGCGGCTCTATTGAGTTAAAAAAAGGCACAGGAGCAGAAATTAAACCAGAAAGCAGAACGTCCGTTAAACGCAAGATTGAGAAGAAAGATTTGCTGGAGAATATAATTGAAAAAATCAACCTGATGTATCAAGGACAGTTTACCGATGCGGACAGAGTTATTGTTGAAACCATTTTTGACAGAATGTTTCACGATAGCAAGAAGCTGCGTAAACATGCGCAAAATAGCGACGAGGAAATGTTTGCACGCAGCATATTCCCCGACGAGTTTGAAAAGATAGCAGAGGACTGCTATGCAGAATCGATGGATAGCTTTGCTAAACTTTTTGAGAACAAAGAGTTTTATGACCGTGTTATGGCAGAAATGGCAAGAGCGATGTATTACAGTTTAAGGAATAAGAAAGATTAATAGTATTTGTTGCTGTAAGTAATCGAATCTTTTTCTGGAGCTAAATTAGTATTGGTTGAAAATCACTGATGCCTGCGGGCTTGCAAATATCAGCAGAGCTAAAATGGTAAGAGTGTGTGATGTTAGAATCGATATGATGTGGGTTAGGAATACAAAATCTGTTAAAAATTACACAAAATATATTTTGTGCGCCAAGCCGAGAGCGTGATTCTCTCGGCTTGTTATATTGTTCGAGATTGTATGTTTTATTATAGGATATACTATTTATTTTCAGTTTATTATTCATTGGGGAAAGTTATTTTTTGCAACTTTTTGATCCGCCAAATCCAATTGATATATGTTGTCTCACAAAGGATGTAAAGGATTTCAGTTCCGTGTTCGGGAAGAATGGGGAAAAATCCGTGATGCAAACGAGAAAAGTTAGGAAATGGTTAAAAAATCGTAAATTTATCACTGATTCGCCGTCTTTTATGCAAAAAATGCGGCGAAATAGTTAAGATTTCCCAAATTAGATTTTGAGTCAAAATGCTTTTGATTTTGCTATTAAGCAATTCGAAACCAAATCTAAGAAGCAGGATAAATAGTATATCTTCAACGGCTGGCGGAAAACCTTCCAGTGTTAGAGGTGCAATTGTAGAACAATGATAACTCATCTAGTGGCTGTTCGCCACTTTTTATTTACTCTGTTGTCTCACACGTATTGTAGTCATACATGTTTTTCGGTCGTTATTTTTGTACAATATTGACAGGGCAAGGTTATCAATGGTATACTTAATAATAACAAATTTTTGCAAAAGAAGTACAAGTAAATGAAAACTGTCAATTGTTCGGTACTGTTGCAGGCGGGATTTGACAACGGCATAACAAGCGCCATTACGCATGTAAAGCAAGCGGGGTTCGACTCTGTAATGCTCACGCTCAACTCTAACCTGCAAAACAAGGATATCAAGAAAGTTACAAACATCGGGTTGCATGTCGATGCGTTACATTTGCCGTACAACGTTCCCTTCAAGCTCATCAATACTTTATGGACATGTGACGCCCACGACGCAATGACCATATTGTGTCAAGGCGTAGATTTAGCCGTTGAAAACAAAATCCCTGCGGTTATTGTACATGCAAGCAGCGGGTTCAATCCTCCGGAGTTGAATGAACTTGGAGTACACAACTACGCACATTTATCCGAGTACGCCAAGCAACATAATGTTGTGGTAGCAATAGAAAACATAAAGCGTTTCGACTACGTTGAGTATCTAATGGAACGGATACCGAGCGACAACGTCAAGCTGTGCTTGGACATAGGTCACGCAAACGCATACTCCCACAATTTGTACTCATACGACTGGGACAAGTTGTTAGACCGATTGTACTGTGTTCACATCCACGACAACGACGGAGAGCGGGACCTTCATTTGATGCCGGGCATGGGCAACATCGATTGGAACTTTGTCGGCAGGTTACTGAAGAGGGCGCCCAACTTAGCCTCAGTAATGGTAGAGACATACTACTGTGACAGGGAAACTTACTATCCGAACAAATTTTCCGAAGGCGAATTTTTCCAAGCGGCGGCGGAAAGTACTAAAAAATTTATTTGCGTAGGTGATGCCAATGAGGAATAAAATTAAATCGGCAATTGCGTCCATTGTTACCGGCGCCGTAGGCTTGGCTGTTGGTTGGATATTTTCCAATCAGTTTGTGTTGGGTCTGATCATCACAGGTATTATAACGGTGGCGACGGTGATATGTTGGTTGGTAATTGCGTTTTACGACAGAAAGTTTAGTATACTCCGAATGCTCCAGGACGACATCAAAGCCAACCGCAACTACGAAGTAATCAAGATGGGGTTGGGTATGTCAAGGCCGTTGTTCTTGGCAGGGCGCAACTTTGAGCGGGTAAAGATCGGCGAGATTGTAATAGAAGCCATTGACAACGAAATCGTCAATAACGGCCGCACTGTTGCCAAAAACTTACTCAAAGCGCAGTTTCTGATTGATGATTGCGGATGGTCCAACTTTCTGCTTGGTGGGGAAAAGGGCATTCCCATTGCCGAGGACAACATTAAGAAGGGATTGTTGGAGTGCAACTTGATCACAATTGACAACAACAACGAAAAAGATGTACTGAAATTAGTATTAAAGGGGCTAAGGCACCTACTTGGAATGCAGATACACGCATTTTCCGACAAGAAGGTGGACGAGCTACTCAAGAATGTGGCGCTCTTTCGTCAGTATGAGGACAACATTCACAGATACGCCGACTTGATGGGATTTTTGTACAACGATCCTACGCTGTGCTACGACGGAATGAAGGACTTCGATTACTACCACGACCTATTTTGTGAAATAATCAATGACCCAGACGACCGAACAATGTTTCAAAGGTTGCGCAACTGGATGGTTAGCATAGTGGACTCCAAGGACGAAAGCAAAAGCGTGTTGGCGCAGAGTCACGATTTCCGATCGAGGTACTTCATCGAAAAGTCCAAGATTGCCAACATTCACTTCCGCATGGGCGACACGGACGAAGAGGAATACAAGAAGTTACGTGACGACTATCTGCAAAAGGCCCGCCACGAAGCGATAAAGATGATGCTGGTGTACGCCCGTTCCGCCGAGGATATCAGCTTGCTCCGTTCGCAGACGGAATTTGTCGAGCCTATTGAGTCGTTTGAGGCGGACTACCTTGCCAAGGCTCCGGATGAGGAGCGATTTGTCAAAGGGTACATCCTGCTTGGCACCAGCCTAATGGAAACAAACACACACATCAACCTTGCCATTGCCGAGCACCTATTTGAACAGGGCGCAGCAGCTTGCGAGGACGTGGACCGCACCGACACGTACGTAAGGACTCAACGTAAAATCATATCCGTACGAGACAGGCGCTACAAATTTCTTGTCAACAGAGCCAACAGTGTAAAGATGAAAGATATTAAGTTGATACTGGACGGCATGAAAGAAATAGAAAAAGCAACAACCAAGCGTTTGGGACATCCAGATGTCAAGATGAAGAAAAGCTGCAAAGAAAGACGCAAATTTTACCGCAGAGAAATGCGCAGATTAAAGAGGGATAATTAGGAGGATAACATGAGCGAAATTTTGGATATTTTTAACGAAAACTTTGAAAAAATCGGTCAAGAGGACAGAGAGGTGGTGCACAAGCTAGGCTACTGGCATCAGACATTCCACTGCTGGATATTGACGCATCACGACGGCAAAAACTACGTGCTCGTGCAAAGGAGATCCGCCCAAAAAAGTAACGCCCCCAACCTGCTGGACATCTCCGCAGCGGGACACCTACTTGCTGGCGAAAGCGCCGAGGACGGCGTCAGGGAAGTACAGGAAGAGCTGGGCATTAATCCGCAGCGCTCCAAGATGACCAATTTGGGAATACGTATATCCGCAAGCGGCGTACCAGGCAAGAAATGCAACAGGGAATTTTGCCATGTGGTATTGCTTGAAGACAACACACCGCTAATCGATCACACCCTTCAGGAGGAGGAGGTCAGCGCCTTGGTGGAAATCGAGCTTAACGAGGGGTTGCATTTGCTTAGCGGCGAATGCGACAGTATCTTGTGCAAAGCTTTGGTTGTGGAACACGGTCGCAAAAAGGTTGTCACTACAAATATCCGCTACAGCGACTTTATACCAAGGCTGGATCCGTACTACCTCAAGATTTTCATCATGGCGGAAAGATACTTCGAAGGCAAAAAGTATTTGGCGATATGAAAAAAGTTAATTGTGACAATGTAAAAAAATTTGTGGATAGTATTGATATTGTCGATTACCCAACGAGAAGCAGTTTTCTCAACAAATGCTGTTGCAACAAGTCAATCAAAGGCGGCGCACACAAGATATTGTATCTCATTACTGGTGGCATTGCCACAGGTAAGAGCGTAGTATCCTACAACTTTATACGCAATTTCGGATTGCAGAGTTACCCGTACGTCAGTAGCGACTCGTACTATCAGGTGTTTTTTCACAAGCAGGGAAGTTTCGAAGAGGAGTACAATCAGGCCCGTCAATACACGGACGACGTACTGAACGAGTTGCTAGTTAACTCCGCAACATTTGTGTGGGAAACGGTGCTATCAAAGGAAAAAAAACACGCCTACCTTATGCAGTGCGTAGCTAGTGGTTACAAGATAATTTGCATTTTTGTGGGTGTTGATAACCTGGATATCACGCAACAACGCTCCTTAAAACGAGCGAACGAAGGCTTTCACTACGTGCCGTCCGACTTCATTGCCGACAGATACAGCAAGAGCTTGGACAGCATGGAGTGGTTGATAAATTTGTCTGACGTCTTTGTCGGGATTGACACAACCTACACACCCACACTCACCTGTTACAAGGATTCAACTGCACGTTACCTTGTGGACAATCCGCCCACATGGTTGAGGCAATACACACATTTGTTATGATGAAATACATTGAATTACACACTGAAAAAGGCGTCCTCAGAGGCATGGTCCACCGCGCAGCGGGCAAGGCAAATCCTTACCCGATAGTAATTGTACACGGGTATTTTTCCGCCAACAGAGTAGGCCCGCAAAGATTGTTTGTGGAAATATCTAACTTTCTGTCTAGCCGCGGGTACAATGTGTACAGGTTCGATTTGAGCGGAATGGGCGAAAGCGACGGGGATATTTCCAACATCAAGTTTGGCGACCACGTTGATGACGTTGAGACAATCATCAACTACGTTCGCAAGCAACACCACAACAAGCGAGTAATCGTCATTGCTCATTGCTTGGGCTGTAACCTCACGTTAGCTCGTGTTTTGTCCAATCAAGATGCATTCAGGGAAGTAATCTTTCTTGCACCATTTTACTCCAACGACGTCATCATGAACAAGCTGTTCGACGATGACAAACTCAAGGAACTGGTCAACGCCAAGTACACCTACCGCAAGGGACTGTACGCCGATTACTCGTTTTTTGCCGAAAACACTCAGCAGGATTTCATTGCAAGCGTCAATGCCACGCCCATTACAATCAATGTGATACTCCCGGAGGAGGACCAATACATACCTTTGGAATGCAACAAGGAAACCTTTTGTCGAGCGGATAGAATCAACCTGATAACGCTTGCGGGCGCCGATCACAATTTTTTGCAAACGCATGATGAAATTTCCTCCATAATTTTGGAGCTATTGCAGGATGAAAAATACACAGTATAAGGTAGTGCTGATTCGCCACGCCGAGTCGGACAAAAATATCAAAAAGATTCACGGCGGCAAAGGGGAAAAGTTGACGGAGCGTGGTGTGCAACAGACAATAGAACTGTCGCAACAGCTCAATCAATGTTTGGACTGCAACAATCTCAATCTAATCACGTCGTCCAGCTTTCACACTAACGCCACGGCGGCAATACTTGCTCAACAACTGGGGATAACCGTTGGTAAACCAATTATATTCCGACCGCTGAACCTGGGGGTTGCGGATGGGCTATCCGAACAGGAGCTTACGCAAAGATATCCCGAGGTGCAAAGGCTATTCGAAAAGTGGCGAGCTCGCGAAATTGACATTAAACAGCTCAAAGTACCGCAAATGGAGCCGTATCTAGACTTTTGGCAAAGGGGATTGGATATCATCGCCAACCTACCCAAAGACAGGGATTCGCTGTTGGTGTGTTCCAACTCATTGATGATATTGCTTGCAAATATCATGTTGGGCAATCACCCCGTCAACACAGACCGCTACAAACACATCACAATTCGCAACTGCGGCTTGATAGCCTTTGACACGCAAGACTTTTGCTCCTTTACGCTTAATGAACAACTGACTACTGTGGATATCGACCATTAGTAACTTACTATTCAATTTCAACACCTCGTTGCAATTACAGTTTGCAACGAGGTGTTTTTGTGTTTTTTTCGGCAATGCTCGGTTTGTTGTTCGTCCCGTCAATTGTAGGTTTGTCAAACATGTGAGACAAAGACAGTAAAAAGATATTAGTGAGCTTTTCCATATTGTAAAAAGTCTTGTATATACTTAGTTGTGTATTCTAGTTAAGTGGTCCCATCGCTAAGTTGTTGTATCTGCGGTTGTGGACTTTGAGCTGCAGCTCAAAGTCCTCGAACGAGTAGAACGTATGTGTTGCGTAAAAGTACTCGTTGTCTTTACGATGCGATCTTTCTACTTTCCCATTGTGTCTGGGTGTGCGTGGTTTAATTAGTTTTTATTGGTTGCAAATATTCGTGAATTCAAGTCCGATATCTATTTGTATGCACTGTATTTTGAACGGAAACGCTTTAATTAAGTTTTCTAGTGTTGATGAGTAAGCACTATGCTCTCTGAACGCCATAACAACCTGTATCCTGAATATTCATACAGGGTGGCGTATTCAAATAATTTTTCTCCCTCTTGTTATGCTTCTCCGACAATGTTGATTTGGATGGTGACGTGGTCTGTGAGAACCATTCTGCAAAGACTGAGCAGAGCCGTCATACGTCATATCTATGAAACCAACGGTAAATTGTAGAACGAGATTCGTTAAACTTATTCATGGTACGCTGGATACCATTTAATTGAAAAACTTAACGACAGATTTACGATAGAGCGAGGTTTCTGTTAAAGTGTTCATGGCGGAGGTGTAAGGGTAAAATAATGATAACTCATCGAGTGGCTGTTCGCCACTTTTTATTTACCCTGTTGTCTCACATGTATTGTAATCCTACACAGTGTAATAAAAATATTTTGTTATCTCTATTGACACAGAAATAAAGTAATGCTATAATAAATTTACATGAAGGCATAGTAGGTTAAAATGCTTGACATAAAGTGGAGTTATTTGAACTGAGTTGGTGTGGCTTGATTCAAATAAAAATAATTTATGTAATTTATTTTAATATATGGTGCCTAACGAATTATAGGGGAGAATACTACACTCTTACCGTTAGGCTATTATTATACCTTCGTGCAAAATTTACAACGGAGGTATTTTTTTATGACAAGTAATGACCTAAAGTACATCGAGCGGCAAATAGGATACGAATTTGAAAACAGGATGCTGTTGCAACAAGCATTTATCAGAAAGTCCTATTCGCAGGAACACCCTGATAGCGAAAATAATGAAGTCTTAGAATTCGTAGGCGATAGAGCATTAGATATTGCTGTAATGAAAACTTTACTGCAATACTATTGTGGATTTACAAAAGAAGACGAATTTTATTCCTCGCGTTCGGAAGGCAAGTTAACTGAATTGAAAAGGAAGCTGGTAGAGGGCAAAATGCTTTCGAGTCGAATGGACATTCTGGGTTTTCAAGACTATTTGATTATGGGTAAAGGCGATGTCAAAAAAAATGTACAGAATGATGCCCATGTCAAAGAAGATCTATTCGAGGCTATTATTGGCGCGGTAACCATTGACTGTGGATGGGATATAGATACGATACAAGAGGTTGTTGGATTGATGCTAGATCCACATTATTATTTAGAAAATGGATTTGACGAGTCAAACAATTATGTTGCACTTGTGCAACAATGGTATCAACTCGAATATGAAGAAGCTCCTGTTTATGAATTTGTAGAATATAATGGGGAATTTAATTGTATTGCACATTTATATAATTATAAATTTACAGGTAGTGGACTTACGAAAAACGAGGCAAGAATGGAAGTCGCCAAACAGTTATATCACTATCTTGAAGATAATGATCTACTTTATACCATGGCAGATGAAATAGATGAGCCATCTTTTGATTTGGCTATTAATCAGTTGCAGGAATTGGCGCAAAAAGGCTATTTTTCTATGCCAGATTATTCTTTCGAAGAACAAAGAGATATGTATGGTAATACGTTTTGGATTTGTATATGTAGCATTGATGAATATGATGTTTATGTTAGAGAAACAGCATCTCTAAAAAAAGAAGCTAAAAAGGCGGCAGCATACTCAATGCTATTACATGTGCTTGAGCAAGCTGAGAAATAAAGTAGGAGGATTAAATTATGTTAGGATTTAAAAATAAAACACCGCAAGAGAGAATTAGAATTGCAGATAAAAAAATACAACGCTTACGCAGTAAAAGATCGAATTTAAGTCAATTTTATGACTCGGATAAATTTTGGCAAATAAACCAAGAAATACATCGCAATAAAGTTGAAATTGAGATTGCAAAAGCAGAAATGAAGCAGCCTGTTAAGAAAACAACCAATGTTACCACGCAGGTAACGCTAAATAAAACGGATAAAAGCAAATCCGTCCAATTCCATGGGCATTATCATAATAACAAAAAGAAGTAAAAATGTATGCTTGATGGTAATCATCTATATAGGGTATACAAAGTTAAGAAGAATTTATGATCCAATATATTTTAGACAATTTTAACGAAGAACTTCCTTTTATTAGCGGGCTCGCCTTAATTTTGCTTGGGACAGTGATAACAGCGAGCGTAAGCAAATTGAGAGAAAAGGTTAGTGTAATTTTGTTCAGCAGAAGATGTCGAGCTATGACAGCATTAAGTATCGCTGTGGTTGTTGCGTGGCTTATTCTTTTGTTTTTCTTACCAAAGTTGCAGCTTAGCATTGTTCTTTCAATATGTGGTGGTAGTCTAATTGTTATGGTACTTGGTTGGTTGCTTGTTTTCTTGCCAACGCCGTGGACGAAATGTTACATCTGTAATTATAGATACAAATTGAGGCAAGGGTATCTCTTGGAATACCTTGAAAAAATACGCCACAATCCTTGGTTCGTGTTAACCACTAAAGACAAATATGAGTACACAATCCTATGTAATAGTTATTTGTTTAAAGCAAATTGCTTTAAAGAAAGCTATGAGGTTCTTAAAAATTTGTCGGAAAATAGACTGCTGACGCATGAGAAAGATGAGATTATTTGTCGTAAAATGCTTTCTCTAAAAATGATGGGTGCAAATTCAACGGCATTAAATTTATATGCTCAAATTAATCAAGAAAACATAACAGCAGAATTTGTGGTGGGATTGATTTCGGAAGAGCAGGGAGACATTCAACATTCGCAAGATATAAATAGGCGCTTACATGACAAGCTAACGCTCTGTAAGATGTCAGCACAAGAAAAAGCGGTTATTCACAACAATTATGGTCGCATATTTAAGCTACAGGGCAATAACATTGCTGCTATAGATCAATATAAGCAAGCAATGACGGATGCGCTGTGTGCAGAAGATTGTTATCAATATGCTGTGAGTGGAAACAATTTAATATCTACGTTGTTAAGTTCAGATGTGGTGAGCGCCAAAATATCCTGTCAAGAATTTTTAGAAAAAATAGCAACATTACCTGAAAGCAAATGGCGTTACTATATACAATTAAACACAAAGGTGTTAATGGCGCAAGGCACAGATGATCCAAATGAATTAACTAAAATTATTAAAGGAATTTCTTATACCGAAGACAATTTTTCTCAAAGGGAACTTATACAGTCACTGGTAACGTCAATAATATTGCTAAATCAAGTAAATGGGCTTGACAACGAAACTATCGAACGATTGAATGAGTTGATTGATAGCATATTGGCTCAACCAATGCCGTTTAGATATTTTTGCGCGCGATCACTTGCTTACAACTTGTGCAATATAAATGATCCTGCTTTAGCAAATACAAAGGATAAACTAGTCCATTATCTAAATGCCCAGGCGTACAAGGATGTTTGTGTATACATTGATCAGGTACAAGATTACGAAGTATTTGAAAAATGCAATATGCTGAAAGAAAAGACAATAATTGAGAAGGTTCCATCGAATGAATTTCTTGGTTTGCGCGATGACTTTAAACAAATAGCAAATGTACTCAAAATAAATGGTGTTGATATACAGTATTACTATACATTGTTGGAAATACTTTTGGAATCTTTACATTACAATCACGCTTACGAGAATGAGATTAGCGAGATTGTTATACAACTAGATGATATATTATCTAAGGAAAAAGAAAATATAATATTTGCTGTTTGTCATTTGCAATTTAGTTTTTATCTGTTGCATATTGGACAGGTTGATAGGGCAAAAGAGTATTACAATAATTTTCTGTATTTTAAAATACCTGCGTTATGTCTTGCTCCAGATTTGTATCAACATTTCATACAGCTGCAAACTGTTTTGGCGAGATACTAAATTAGGTTGCATTATCATTAGTAAGGTAAATATATCAAAAAATCACAAGCGAGTTTGGAAATGCGTTTTAAAGCGGTTTCCAAACTTTTGCATTTTCGGACTGGTGGTTTGGAGATGGGACAATTGGGGAAAAATCCTTTGTGCAAACGAGAAAAGTCGTGAAGTGGTTAGAAAATTCTGGTTTTGGCGCGGATTTGCCGTCCTTTATGCGATAAAATGCGGCGAAATGGTTAAGATTACATAAACTAGATTTTGGGTCAAAAGGTTTCTGGCTTGGTGGGCGCAGGGGGGGGATTCTGTTGTCGTGGCTGTGTTAGTCGGTCAAAAACCCTTCTGAGATTTTGAATAATTTTCTGCATTTTAGGGACGTTTTGTCCTTCCGCCTTCCCCTTTATACGCATTGTTACAAAAAAACGACGTCTTAAGATGCGATAGGATTGACAAAAGGGTCAAATAAGCACGCTCGTACGAAAGAACTTAGTTGCGTCGTACAAAATGAACTATATCATAGGTCCTCCTACGTGTTCGTTGGAGATTGCAGTAGTTATTTTAGCGTTTGATGAGTAAGACGTTTTACGCGTTGTGGGAAATGCGGTTGGTGGACTCGCGCAAAATCCTCGTAGTGCTGACAGTGATTATTCTTGACGGAACGTCGGGGTGTTCGATACGGTTGACAAGCGTACGCAGGGTTTCGCTGCCGAGAAATTCTTTGTCAACGGAAAACGACGTGATTTCCGGGCTCATAGAAGTGGAGTCGGTCACGTTGTCAAATCCAACGACCATAACGTCCTGAGGAATGCGCATATTCAGGCTTTTCAAAGCGTTGCACACGTTGCGCGCCACAAAATCGTTGCAGCAGATAAAGCACTCCGGTTTGTATTTTAGTTTTAATATTTCTGTTTTGATAGCGTCGGGGTTGCCGTAGTCGAAGCTTTCGTTGGCGCAGAGAATATCACGACCGACGGAGTGAGACCCTGTGACGAGGAGCATACCCATGCGCATACCTACGTGTCTTTCGTTAAAGCTTAGGCAGTGGGTTGGGTCGCCGACAAACGTAAAATGCTTAGTGCCGTATTTTGAATGAATAAATTTGACAATCTCACAAATGGATTTTTCATCGTTAGCGCTGATGATGTCGTAATTTTTGTTAAGTTGCAGGTTGCCCGCAGTAAAGTCTACGAAGCAAATGGGTTTGCCCATATTTATCATTTTGCTTACGAACTGTCTGTCAAAGCATTCGATAGCGACAATGCCGTCCACGTTCAATTCCTTGACGTATTCCGCAAAACTGCTGAAAGGAGTCCTGTTCACCGTGTAGGTGTACTGAAAAAGCTCGTAGTTTCGCTCATAACAGGAGTTCTCGATGGATTTCACCAACGGTATAAAATAGCTCATATTGATGAGCGGTTTGCCTGCAACGAGCAAAATCCTGTACTTTTTGCCGCCTAATTCCAAATTGGAGGCGTTTAGAGATTTGTAGTTCATTTCTTGCGCTTTTTTCAGCACGAGTTCGCGCGTTGCTTCGGGAACGTACTGTCCGTTGAGCGCTTTTGCAACGGTGTTTCGGGACAAATTCAGTTGTTCGGCTATGCTTTTTATCGTTACGGCTTTTTTCATCTTGGTTACCTCGCAATTTGATTGTATAACAATTAAATGCATAAGTCAACTTTTTCAAATGCACAAATTTGGCGGCGCGCGATGTTTGCAAATGCACAAAATTTTCCCCTTTGGTTGACAATCATATGACAAAATATTATGCTATATAAGCGCTAACACCGTTGCGGTATAGTATATATAGTAAAGGTGTTTAAGTGTAAAATAATATTCAAGAGGTACAAAATGAAAAAAGTCAGAATTTTGAGCCTTATTTTATCGCTGGTATTTTGTTTGACGCTGTGTCTTGCAGCGTGCGACAATGGCGGTGTGGACGAACACGACCACGTGTGGGATGAGGGCGTTGTTACAACGGAACCCACGTGCTACGCCGAGGGTGTGAGAACCATCTCGTGTACGGTGAAGGGCTGCAAACAGACCAAAACCGTTCCCGTTGGAACCATTCCGCACATTTGGAACCAAGGTGAAGTAACCACGGAATCCAAGTGCAATGAAGCGGGCGTAATGACGTACAAATGTACGGCAACAGGCTGCACGGCAACCAAGACGGAACCCATCGGCAAATCACAACACCGTTGGAATGACGGCGTAGTAACCAAACCGTCGGAGTTTTCCTCTGCCGGAGTGAGAACGTTCACTTGCTTGGATTGCCAAACCACGCGTGAAGAATCAATCCCCGCGCACGCAGACTTCGTTGAACAGTTCTACACCGATGAAGAAAACAAAACGGATTGGAACTACGGCGTTGTAACCGAATTCGACGTGTCGGGTAACCTTCAGTTCGCCGACTCAAGCGTTGATAACGGCGTGTGGACGGCGCAAGGCGTAGAAATCGGACGTGGCGTTGTCAAAGTAAATTCCGCAAAGGCTGCAGTCGTTTACACTTTCACAGACGACCTGCCCAATCTTGTCAAGGCAATGTTCAGCATTTCTTTCGAGGGCGGCGTAGTCAAAGCTTACCTTGTAGTGGTGGGCGAGCAAACGTCCGTCATCAATCTCAACGAGGAGCAAAAGGCAGAATGGACTTACGAAAGTGAAGAAGGCGTTGAAGTGAAAAAGGGCGACAAGGTGTACCTTGTTCTCGACTCCGACGCTGCAACGGTAGAGGGCGCGTTGTCATTTACGATTTACGCGGCATGCCTGCACGTGTGGGATCAAGGAACGGTCACCACCGAGCCTAAGTGCAATGCAGAAGGCGTAAAAACCTTCAAGTGCGTTTCCTGCGAAGAAACGTATACGCAATCAATAGACAAGGTTGATCACGAGTGGGATGAAGGCAAGATTACCAAACAGCCCACCGAGGAAAGTGACGGCGAAAAGACCTTTACCTGCAAAAACTGTGACGAAACCAAGAAGGAATCCATACCCAAGCTTGAACCGTCAGACGGCGTGATTGCAGACTTCGATAGAGATTTCAATGCAACGCTTGCAGGCGAATCCAACTGGGAAGTAGGTAAGGTAAGTTACGATTTCGGAACGGAAACATTTACGTTTAGCAAATTGACCGCAGGTGACGAAGCCTTCAAGAGCAGCGACCCGTGGATTGAAATCAAGGGCGGCTGGATGGCGGCAAACGGAATGATAGGATTTGCTTACCGTTTCGATGAAAGCGCAAAGGCAGAGTTCGACTTTACAATCAACTGCGCTGACAGCGGCAGCTGCTCGGTTAGATGGGCTTTGAAGGGTAGCGACGGCGTAATCAAGACGAACAGCGGCAAAGCTTCTTGGGGTGGCAGTGGCAAGGACGTAACTGTCAAAGAAGTAATTGGCGCTGCCGAAGGCGACACGCTGTACGTTCTCGTAAATAAAGAGGGCGATAGCGACCAAAGCAACTTCAGCCTCGTTATCACAGCCGTAGAAGAAGCAGATTTCGGCGCTGACTTCGCAAGCACGCTTTTGGGTCAAACCAACTGGGAAGTTGGCGCGGTAAGTTACGATTGGGGTACGGAAAACTTTGACTTTAGCAAAGTAACAAGCTTATCTGATAACGGCGAAGCTTTCAGAAGTGAAAGTCCGTTCATGGAAATCAAGGGTGACTGGATGGCGATAGGCACAATGGTTGGACTTGCTTATAACTTCCAAGGCGACGCAAGCGTAAGCTTCAACTTTGAACTTCACACCGAAGGCAACTTCTCGGTAAGATGGGCATTGAAGGACAAAAACGGAAACATCAAGACCAACGGCGGCAAAGCCTCCTGGGGCGGCAGCGGAGCCGACGTGACGGTTAAGAGCGCTTTGACGGTGGAAGAGGGCGACGTTCTGTTCATACTCGTTCAAAAAGAGGACGGCAGCTCAACCGACCAATGTCGTTTCAACCATATACTGTCATTTTCTAAGTAGTACGTGAAAGGTGGAGAAAATTCTCCACCTTTTTCATTTGCTCAAATATTGCGCGTTATGCATTGTGCATTTGCACAAAAAATTAAATGTCAATTGACATTGACTTGCAATATTATTAAAATATAAAAGATTCAATAATCGGAAAATTCTATCCAAAAATATTTGGGGGAAGTTATGAAAGCATGTAAGAAAACGTCAATTTTGTTTGCAAGTCTTGCCGTCTTAACTTTGGTGGCGGTTTGCTTGAGTTTTGTTCCGTCGGTTGCTTTTGCCGAGACGGACGCAGGCAGCGAGTTCACGCTTAGAAGGGGCAATGCAAACAACTTTGTGTATTCCGCGCAGTTTACGCTCGGCGCAGACCAAACGCAAACCGTCGGACTGGTGTTCGGCGTGAGCGACAGTCTTGACAGCTACTGGGCTGCCACCGTCAACGCGGCTGACGGCAAAGTGGAGTTGTTCAAAAAGGAAACCGCGCTGAAATCTGCCAAATATTCCTTTGAGGCAGCAGAAAAGTTTGCGCTTACCGTAGTTGTCAACGAAGGAATTGCCAAGGTATATGCGGGCGGCGACGTTGCCGTAATCACCTGCAAATTAGACGGCTACGAGGGCGGCAGAGTCGGCGTCAAAAAGGGTGACGCAGTCGTTACTAACGAGCAATTTGCAAGCACTGACACTCCCGACGGAGACATCTTCTGCAACGGTTACGAAGTGTTGAAGGTTATCAACGTTACCGACGGACACTACAAGTTGGACAGCAGTGAGTATTCGATGAAAGACGGCGTGTTGACCGTGTCGCGCGAATATCTCAAAACGTTGGAAGCTGACACCGAGTACGTTTTCAGAGTGGTTACGTCCTTTACCGATTTCAACTTCAAACTCAACACGGATTTTTCCGATTTTACTGCTGTTACGGCAACGTCCGTATTGAAGAAGTATTACAGGGGCAGTGAAGTTGCGTTTGAATTGAGTGGCAACGCTACCGTACGCAAGCTTTTGGTGGACGGCAAAGAAATTGATTTCACTCAAACGGGAAACAGGGTAGTAATTTCTTCCGAAGCGGTGGCTACCTTGTCAAGCGGTCAACACAGCGCAAAGCTTTACACCGATCTCGGACGGCCGGAAACGACCTTTACCCTGTCGGAATTGCTTGAAACCATGACGGAAATCGAACCCGAAGCTACGCACACCTTCTTTTGGATAGACATATCCATTTTCGGAGCGTTGATACTTGCTTACGTTGCGTTTACCGTTGTGAAAAAGACAAAAAAGAAATAATTGACTATTAATAATTTACTAAACAAACAGATTAAAGGGAGGCAAATATGGCAAGCGAAGCATTAGCAACCGCGCCGGTGGACGAAATCGACGAGGAACTTGTCGAAGAAGCTTACGAGGTGTTGGACGGTCCCGCAGGACCCCAACCCAAGTCAAAGTGGGAAGAATGGAAAACGAATTTTCGCAGACATGGATGGATTTTGCTGTTCATTCTCCCTGCGTTCATTTACGTGATAATTTTCTGCTACGTACCGATGTACGGAATTTTGGTTGCATTTCAGGACTATATGCCCGGCGACAAAATTCTCGGCAGCAACACGGCGTGGGTAGGATTTGAAAACTTCAAGACGTTCTTTTCCAATCCGAACTTTTGGGATTACTTCCTAAACACGTTTTTGCTTTGTATTTTCGGCTTTATCGTAGGTTTCCCTCTTCCGATTATTGTAGCATTGCTGCTCAACTCACTGCGTTCCAAAAAGGTGAAGAAGGGATTGCAGATTTTGTACTATGCGCCGCACTTCATCTCTTTAGTAGTGTTAGTCGGTATGTTAAAGCTCATTTTCGGTTCGGACGGTCTGTTGGATCAACTGAGCATCAAGTTGGGTGGCGACGTCAACGGCTTGAAGCTGTTCCTCTCGCCCGAGGCGTTCAGACCGCTGTTTATTTTCTCGGGTAACTGGCAGGACTTCGGTTGGTCGGCAATAGTGTATTTGGCTGCGCTTTCAGGCGTTGACCCCGCTTTGCACGAGGCGGCAAAGGTGGACGGCGCGTCGCGTTTCAGACGAATTTTCAGCGTAGACCTTCCCGCAATTTTGCCAACCATAGTTATGCTTATGATTCTTTCGGTAGGTAACTTGATGAGCTGCGGCTACGAAAAGGTTTTGCTTATGCAAACGAGCGGCAACCTCGAAACCAGTGAAATCCTCTCTACCTACGTTTACACGTTCGGTTTGGTGGGCGGACAGTACGGCGTCGGTACTGCGGCAGGTCTGTTCAACTCCGTCATCAACGTTGCGCTGTTAGTGATAGCAAACTTCACCTCGAAGAAGCTTACCAACAACAGTATGTGGTAAACGGTATTTTACAGATTAGAACGGTAGGTGAATTTTTATGGATATGAAGGAAATAAAGGCTTTAGCAAAGCAAAATAAAATAAAAGAGAGCAAACGTGACTACGTGTACTACGTCATTTGCGGATTGATTCTGTTTTTGTTGGCGGTGATAGTAATCTATCCTCTCTACTACATTATCATTGCGTCCATTTCGGATGCAGACGCAGTAATGACGGGCGACGTTTGGCTGTACCCAATCAAGGTGACTTTTTCCGGTTACAAAAGTCTGTTCCAAAGAGACGACGTGTGGAGAGGCTACTTCAACACGCTTGCCTACACGGTACTGGGTACGGTGTTCAACGTAGTGTTGACAATTCCCGCGGGTTGGGCGCTTTCGCGTGAATATTTGCCCTTCCGCAAGCTCATTACGACCATGCTCATCATTACGATGTTCTTCGGCGGCGGCTTGGTGCCCTACATCATCGTGTGTCGAGCGCTTGGACTGTATCAAAACCCGCTAATTTTGATTATCGGCGGCGGTGTCAGCGTGTACAACGTGTTTATGTGTAAATCGTTCTTCACTTCCAACGTACCCAAAGAGGTGCTGGAGGCGGCGCAGATTGACGGCGCAGGGGAAATACGCACGTTCTTCGACTTGATTTTGCCCATTTCCACCTCGATAATCAGCGTTATGGTGCTGTTTTACGCAGTCGGTCACTGGAACAACTACATTGACGCGTACATATTCAACATTGACAAAAACTTTTACCCACTTCAAACGGTACTGAACGACTTGCTCAACGCAACCGCCAGTGGCGAAGGCGACGTGGTACTGGAACAAATGCGTACTGCTACGCAAATCAAGTTTACTTCAATTATCGTTGCGACGGCGCCCATTTTGGTGCTGTACCCAATGATTGAAAAGCATTTCGGACAAGGCGTACTTGTTGGTTCGTTCAAATAAGCGGAGGTCGTATGAAGAAAATTATTATAGGTGTATCGGCAGCCGCATTGTGGTTTGTCTGCGTGGTTCTGTTTGTGGTGTCTGCCATGGGCGGAACGACTTCGGAGCATCAATTTACGGTGCTTACAGTCAAAGAGGACGCCGTAAAGGACTACAACACAATGCCCGTATTCCAACAGCTTGCCGAGGACACGGGTATAGAAGTTAAATGGATTTACAACACGTCCACTCAATACGCCAACAACACCGACCCCGTTGGAATCAAGGGAATAGACGCAATCTATCACTCGGGATTTTCCAACCTCAAGCTGTACGACTACGGCAGACGGGGAAGAATAGTTGCCATTGACCAATATTTGGACAGCATGCCCAACTTTGCGCGGATTTTGAAGAGTCGCCCCGACATCGCCGAGGCGCTCAAGTCCCCCGACGGACACATCTATTCTCTGCCGAGAGTAGAGGAAATGGGTTTGAAGGCTTATCCCAACATTTTGTACATCAACAAAAAGTGGATACAAAAGCTTATTGACGACGGCAATCTTCCCGAAGGCGTAAACCTTACAAGCAACCAACTGGTTGACGGACTGGATTTGTACAGATACGAATTCAAGGCTCTGCTGCAAGAGTTCAACAACCGCGACATGGACGGCGACGGCTCTACAACCAACGAGGTTCCTCTTGCATTCGTCAGCGGAAACTGGCAGGGCAACGAGTCCGACCTTATCGCCTCATTCGGAGTTCCCGAAAACAGAGAGCACAAAACGGTAGTTGACGGAAGAATTACCTTCACTATTGAAAACGAAAATTGGTTCAAGGCTGTCAAGGAACTTGCCGACTGGTATCAAGGAGGCTTGATTCGTTCATCTTCATTTACTCAATCGGACAACGACTTCCTTGCCCGCGGACAGGACGGCAGATACGGCGCTTTCTACTGGTGGGAAAAGGACACAGTGCTTTCGGCGGAACACCGTGACGACTACATTATCGTGTTGCCCTTGAAAGACGACGACGGCAACCGTTACGTGGGCGTCAGCAACGAACAGGAAGTGGAAAAGGGCGAATGCGTGATACTTGACTCCTGCGAGGACAAGGAAGGCTTGCTTTCCTACTTCGACAAGTTCTTCGAGCCTGAGTATTCGGCGCAACTCAACTACGGTTCCATCAAGTCAGGCGCGTTTTTGCCAGACAAAGTGGACGGAAAGCTCATTCCCAACGACGACCACGGCGTGCAGAGCGCGGACGACTTCCGTATGAAGAACGCTCCCTACGGAGTGGTGTATCTAACACAAGAAGTGTGGGACAACTCTGTGGAAATGGAATCCCGCGCAAAATTGAGACTCAACAATCTTGAAAATTACGTAAAACCCTACTCTTTCGTAGGAGTTACGGCAATTCCCAACTTAAATTACACGCAAGACGAGTTGATTACCCTAAACACCTACGAATCATCCCTTGCAAACAACATTGCAAGCTGGTTTACGGGTAGTATCACGGGCGGAAGCATTCCCACGAGGGAATCTTGGCTGAATTTCTTGCAAACCAACAGAAATTCCATCGACACGGTAATTCGTATAAATCAAACGGCGTACGACAGGTACTTGGCGGCTATTGGCGGCTAAAAGGAGACAGATATGAAAGGACTGAGAGTGGTCGGCGACTACGCGCTGGAATTTCTCGTGATAACGTTGCTCGTTGCGCTCTCCGCCGTCACGATATTGCCATTCATACCTATTTTGGTGGGAGTAACAGCGTTTTTCGGTCAAGACATGGGCACGCGCCGTTTCAAGGACATATTCACCGCGATTGGCGCCAACTGGAAAATACTAATCTTCTACACGCTGTTTCAGCTGGTGATGATTGTGGTTCCGACGTTGAATATCTACTTTTTCAACGTACATACGGAGCAAATGAGCTATTTCGTTTTGGCTGTAAGCTACGTTGCGTTGGTGGTGGGCGTAATTTATCTTACCACTGCGCCAACCATCATCGTGAACATGAAAGTCAGCTTCTTTCAGTTGCTGCGAAACGGAATCATGTTGGTTTTCGGCTCTTGGTGGCGTAGTATCCTGTCCATCGGTATAGTTGCAGGCATCGTGGCGATGATAATTTACTACCCCTACCCAATCGTACTCACTTTGTACGCGGTGCCGCTAATCAATGCCAAGCTGATGAAGGAAAACTTCTATCACCTCAAAGCAAAGGCGCTTGGCACGACCGTCTACGAACTGAAAAAGAAGTTGAAAGAAGACGATTATCTTGATGAAAAGGGTCAAATCAAACCCTATGACGATAACGGAGAAGTAAAATGAAAAAAACTAAAATGTTGTTGATATTAGTGCTTGTTGTAATCATGCTTGCAGGCTGTACGCCGCAGCAAGAGGTCAACAAGGCGCCATCGGTCGTGGGAGTTAAGGACGTCAAGTGTGTTGTAAACAGCACCGTAGACTTTCTTGACGGCGTAGCGGCTTTGGACAAAGAGGACGGCGACATTACGCCTCAGCTGCAAATCACCGTTACACCCCAAGTGGATGTAAACGACGGTTACGCTACCTTTACCGAGGTAGGCGAGTACACCGTCAACTATCTAATTACCGACAGCAAGGGACGCACGGCGCAAAAACGCGCCTACGTTGACGTGGTGGATCGCGAAACGTACAGATCTTTCGGTATGCCCGAGGGCTTTGCTGCGGAAGCGGACGGAGCGGCTACGATTGAAACCTGCGGTGTGATTAACGGCGTTTTCAAGTTGAATGCTTGCGGCGGCGAGATTGCCGAAGATATTCGTCTTGTACGTACGTTTACGCTAAATGACAACGCATTTTCCACCAACGACTACGTTGAGTTTACTTTCTCCTACGAAGTAAAATCAAACGTTGCAGGTAAAATAAAGGTTCAGGCGGACGGCGACGATTGCGCGGAAATTGCAGTGGTTGCAGGCGCAAACGTGTTGTCTTTCACGCACACAGTACCGCAAGATGACGAAAATCGCGAAGTGGAAATCGCGCTTTGCCTTGGCGGACTCAACGGCAACGTTGAATGGGAAATAGGCAAAGTGGAAATAGAATTTCCGCAAAAAGAAGGAACACTTTTGGAACTCGTTCCCAACTTCAACTTTACGGGACGCGTAGATCCCCGTATTGACAACGGCGGTGGCACAAACGGTCTTGAAGGCAACGCTTGGCCGGAAAACGGCGGTTCAATGGCGCGTTTGGAAATAAAGAATCCAAGCAACAACAGCGGCGACATTTGGTGTGGCGGAATGTTTATCGACACGGGCGTCACTTTGAAAGCAGGCGTAACCTACACGGTTTCTTTCAACGTGGAGTGTGTTCCGTACCCAATTGGATCAACAAGAACCGAAGACGACAATTTCGAAGTAATTATTCAGCGTGACAAATGGGGCGAGAAAAAAATCAAAACTTTGTACCACCCGTCAGGCAAGGTGACCGAGGAAATTGAAGTGGACAACACAACGGCAGGTCCTTTGTTTATTTACGTACAGTCGGGTACGCAAGCCAACCAAATCAACCTTTCCGAGCTTAGCGTACAGGAGCATCTTGGCGCAGTTGGAAAAGATACGTATACCGTCAGCGACTTTACCGAGTTCCATGCAGGCGGTTACAACAGCGTTCTCACAACGGACAGAGGCAATTTCACCTACGTTATTGAAAATTTCTCTGCCGCAGACGGCGATCACAAGGTAATGAGTCCCTCCTTCTACGTTGCAGGTAGCGGAGCCAACTACGTGGTGACTTTTAAAGCCAAGGCGTCCGCTCCCATTGATATGCTTGTGGCGGGACCCGTTCCCGGCAGTTGGGAGCCGCAACTATTCTTCTGGCAGGGCAAGCTGTCCACAGAGGAAACTGTATTTACCTTCTTCTGCAACGGCAGCGGTTCTGACAGACTGTTCACTCTCGAATGGCACTTCGGTTCGGGAAACAATCAAAAATACAACAACGTAACGATAGAAATCACCGACATAAGGGTTTGCTTGCGTAACGGCGAACTTGACGGCTAAATATATGACAAAAAGTATCAAAACAACCAACAAATACATTGAAAAGACGAAAAACACCGTAAACAACAGTTACCGTCTCGATTATCACATGATGCCCACGGTGGGTTGGATGAACGACCCTAACGGACTTATCTACTACAAGGGCAGGTATCACCTGTTTTATCAAGCTAATCCCTACGATACAGCTCCGGGAACTATGTGTTGGGGGCACTTCGTATCCGACGACCTCATCACCTACGAGGACTTGGGCATAGCAATCGCGCCCGAAAAGGAGCACACGAGCATTTTCTCGGGCGGAGCGATAGAAATTGACGGACAACTGAACGCCATTTACACTCTACATTACGAAAAGGGCGACACCAAGCGCGAATACATCTACAAGTCCGTTTCAAGTGACGGAGTAAACTTTGGCGGCGACACGTGTATATTCGACAACGAAACCTTGCCCAAAAACCTTTCGCGCAAAGATTTCCGCGACCCCTATCCCGTCAAAATCGGCGACAGATACTACGTCTTTGTGGGCGGTACGGACGTCAACCTCAAAAAAGGCGTAATAGTGGTGCTGAGTGGAACTACGCTGGACTACTTGCATTACGAGTTTTGCATCGGACCGTTTTACGAATTCGGCGAAATGTGCGAGTGCCCTTGCTACGTACGTATGGACGGCAAGGACGTAATCGTCACTTCGGCATACGCTACTCCAAGACGGGGCAACGATTTCAAAAACACTCACTCATCTATGTTTGTCGTTGGAGACATCGACTTTGAGCGTGGCGTGATGGCGGTTGATTACGTTAAGGAAATTGACAAGGGTAACACTTTTTACGCTCCGCAACTCATGAACGGAACAGACACACCGACAATGGTGGGTTGGCTGGAAATGTGGAACACACCTTATCTTACGCATTTGTTGCATCACGGTTGGGTGGGCGCGTTCTCAATCCCGCGCGTACTGTCATTCAAGGACGGCGACGTTTGTCAAAACCCGGTAGAAACGCTTGCAAGCTACTACAAGGGTGACGCCGACGGCAACTGTTTCTCTCACTGCGCAGACCTTTCTTTCAAATTTGGCGGAAATGGCAAATTGACAGTCAAGGGCGGAAACGGCGAGGTTGTGATAGGTCATCACGACGGGGCAGTGTTTCTTGACACGATGAACGCGAAAACCCCTCACGGACACGTTCGCCAAACAAATAGGCGCTACGACAGCTGTGAAGTGAGAGTACTACTCGACACGTCAAGCGTAGAAGTGTTCGTGGACGGCGGCAGAGAGGTAATAAGCAGCAGAATTTACATTGACGGAGAGTACAAGCTCGAAGTCAGTGGTGACGTATCGGAAATCCGCATAAAGGAGGTATGTACAAAACAATGAAAAAGCTTTGGGCAATACCGTTATTGATATTGATAATATGTTTTTGCGCAGTCGCCTGTACTCCTGCGGGCGTGGGCAGTGTGGACCAAAAGGGCGCAAACGTTTTCCCCGTGTCAACGATGGACGATTCTCTCCCCGTTGCAATGGGCGACGTGATGCCGTTCTACGACGACGGTGTGATGAATATTTACCATCTTCGCGACAGCAAGGGAACCAACAGCATATTCTATCACCCCATTGCGCGCATAACCACGACGGACTTCATTCACTACACTGACGAAGGCATTGCGCTGGATTTTGAAGAAAAAATCACTTCGATAGACGCAGCTCTTGGTACAGGTTCGTTTATTAAGGGGCCTGACGGCACGTATCACTGTTTTTACACAGGGCACAATGGCATGAAGGAGAAAAATCCCGATACGAACGAAGACGAATTTGTTACGGGTTTTAAGCATGCCGAGGTGGTGCGTCATGCAACCAGTACAGACCAAAAGACTTGGGTAAAAGATGAGGATTTCAACCTGGTAGGATGGGAAGACGACTTCCGTGACCCCTACGTTTACTACGACGGCGTAGACGGTTGCTACTACATGCTCATCACAACGCGCGACTCGGGCGCAGCCGTCATCAAGAGGTATTTCGCAAAGTCGTTAGACGCCAATTCAGACGATAGCCCCGCAAACGAGAACGGTTGGAGATTCAAGGACAACTTTTTCACTAACAACGAAGGTTCGTACAACATGGAATGTCCTTCGTTCATTGAGCTGAACGGCTTTTACTACTTGGCTTACAGCGAGCAGGGCGACAACCGCGTAACTCATTACCGTTACAAGACGGAGCACGACGGAGAATGGCAAAAATTTGAGCGCGACAGCATCGACGCAAGCGGTTTCTATGCAGGCCGTCTGGAAAAGGCGGGCGACAAGCTGTACGCGTTTGCATGGTGCGCGCGGCTTTCGGGCGGAAGCTCGGGCGGGTTTGACTGGGGTGGAAACCTCGTCACTCACGAGCTTGTACAGGACGCGACAACAGGTGAACTTAGCGCCGTTATGCCGCAAAATTACAAGCAATTCTTCTCAACGCAGGTGTTCTACAAGACGGTAGACGGACGCAACTTGGACGAAGTTTCCTTTGACGGAACGAAGTTCGCCGCTGTTGGAATGGAAAAGCTCTCAACGAACGTTACGCGTATCAGCCTGACGATAGACGTCAAGGGTGACAAGGGCAACTTCGGACTGTCCTTCGGCTTGGACGGCGACTACAACAACCGTCTTGGGAGCGCGGTCATTGCTTTCGACTTGGACAGCAACCGCCTTACCTGTTACAACGGAGTGTCCAGCATATTGCGCTACGGCGCGCCCCTTGCATCCGTCGCTTTCGGATTTGAACAGAGCAAGAGCTACAATGTGGACGTAATTATCGACGGCGAAATAATCACGGTGTATCTCAACGGCGCGGTTGCGCTCACGTCGAGAATTACCGATATGGACGAATCTAACTTTGCTTTCTATTCCAACGGCGCGCAAGCCAAAATACGGGACGTAAAATTCTATGAGTAGGCTATATTCAATAGGAGAACTGCTCATTGACTTTCAGTCGGTGGGGGTTGCTCCGCTCAAAGACACGCAACAATTCGTCAAGAAGGCAGGCGGCGCACCCGCAAACGTTTGCGTTCAGGCGGTCAAGCTGAAACAGCAGGCGACCTATCTCACCAAGGTGGGATGTGACGCGTTCGGTGAGTTTCTCATCGAAACGCTACGCGGCGAGGGCGTTGACGTCAGTTACATATCTAAGAGCGCATGTCACGACACTTCGCTTGCATTTGTAAGTTTCGCGGAAAACGGCGAACGGGAGTTTAGCTTCTATCGCAGGAACGCTGCGGATTTGTACTTCACTGAGGAGGACTTCAAGGACGTGGTGTTTAAGCGCGGCGACGTACTGGAATTCGGTAGCGTAGCGTTGAAAACGGACGTGGCGAAGTCAACACACAAGTATCTAATTGACAAAGCAAGACAGGCAGGCGCGCTGATTTGCTTTGACCCCAATCTCCGCTTCAATCTGTGGGAAGACAAGCAGGAGCTGCGGGAAGTCGTCAAGGAGTTTGCCTCTTTTGCCGACGTAATCAAGGTGGGCGAGGACGAGCTGAGCTTTGTAACCGAACTTGACGGCAGTAAGGCGGTTGCTTCGATGTTTACTGGCAATCTCAAGGTGCTGTTGGTTACCAACGGCGGCAAGGGCGCAAAGCTTTACTTAAACGGACAGTTGCGCGCCGCTCACGAGGGCTACAAGGTCAAGACTGTAGACACGACGGGCGCGGGCGATTCCTTCTTCGGGGCGTTCATTGCGCAGCTTATGCAGTGTGGCGCGACCCCCGACAATCTGCTTGACGGCACAGTACAATACGACAAAATGCTGGATTTCGCATGTAAGTGTGGCGCGTATACCACGATGAGCTACGGCGCAATTGCGGCAATGGGTAATAAAGAAAAAATTGACAAGGCGGTAAAATAATATGGCATCGGTAAAATTGGTAAATGTAAACAAGGTCTACGACGGCGGAGTTCACGCAGTACATAATTTTTCTATCGACATTGAGGACGGCGAATTTATCGTGTTCGTAGGTCCGTCGGGCTGCGGCAAATCGACCACGCTGCGTATGGTGGCAGGACTTGAAGAAATATCCTACGGCGAACTGTACATCGACGGCGAGTTGAAAAACAACGCCGCTCCCAAGGACAGAGACATAGCGATGGTGTTCCAGTCCTACGCGCTGTACCCGCAAATGACGGTGTACGACAACATGGCGTACGCGCTGCGTCTGCGCAAGGTTCCCAAGGACGAAATTGACAGACGCGTGCAGGCAGCTGCAAAGATACTGCGTTTAACGCCTTATCTTGACAGAAAACCGCGCAATCTTTCGGGCGGTCAGCGTCAAAGAGTTGCTCTCGGCAGGTCTATCGTACGCAGACCCAAGGTGTTCTTGATGGACGAGCCGCTGTCTAACCTTGACGCGAAACTGCGTGTGGCAATGCGTAGCGAAATCGTGCGTATTCACGAAGAGGTTGGCGCAACCACAATCTACGTCACCCACGACCAAATCGAAGCAATGACCATGGCGTCGCGTATCGTAGTAATGAAGGACGGCTTCATTCAACAAATAGGCGAACCTAACGAGATTTATCAACATCCCGCCAACCTGTTCGTTGCAGGCTTCATCGGTACTCCCGCAATGAATTTCCTTTACGGAACGCTTGAAGAGGGCAAGTTCGCAGTCAGAGGCTCCGAACAGAAAATCAAGATGCGCGCCGACGAGATGAAGCTGCTCAAAGATTACGTAGGACACGGAATGGTGTACGGTATTCGCCCCGAGAACCTCATCTACGAGAAAGACGACCGTTTTGAACAGTTCAAGGACGCTTCCTTTGAAATCGAGGTGGGAATCGTCGAGCTGCTCGGCGACACCCTCAACGTTCACGGCAAAGTCGGCGAAACGGAAGTGGTTGTCAAGATTCCCAACAAGTACGTCATCAAGGAACATGACCGTATCAAGGTTGCCATCGAACGCCCCTACGCTCGCTTCTTCAACGAAACGACCACCAAGGCAATCACCCCCGACTACTGCGAGTACGAGGAAATAGAAGTAACCAAGTCGTTGGACGAAGACAACGTAACTATCATCGAACAGCAAAACCAAGGATTCTTTGCAAAACTCAAAAACTTTTTCAAAGGCTCTAAGAAGTAGTAAAAACAAAAATATTAAAAACAAAAACAAAATATCAAAAAACAAAAATATCAAAAAACAAAAGAAAAAATATCAAAAAAACAAAAGAAAAAAATATTAAAAATAAAAAAAATTAGGCGAACGGGTTTTCCGTACGCCTGATTTTTTTGTTAAAAGTAGTTTTGGTTTTAGTTGTTGGCAATATCGCCCACGTTGTCCAATATCAAGCGCGGTCTGTACGGGAATTGCTTAACCGTTTCGCGTGTTGACACGCCCGAAAGCACCAACACGGGATCCAGTCCGCTTTCGATTGCCGCAATCATGTCTGTGTCCATGCGGTCGCCTATCATTGCTACGTCGGGGGAGTGTATGCCCTTTTCGTGGAAACGACCCATTGCCGCGCGCATCATCAGGGGGTTGGGTTTACCGACGAAGTACGCCTTTTTGGAAGTGGCGTATTCGACGGGAGCGACCAACGCCTTGCAAGCGGGAATCTCGCCGTGCTCGGTAGGGGTGGTGATGTCGGAGTTGGTTCCAATCAGCAGCGCGCCGCGGTTGACGAGCTTGGTTGCCTTCTTGATGCTTTCAAAGTTGTAGTTTTCCGTCTCGCCAATGACGACGTATTCCGGGTCAACGTCGTTGATTGTTATGCCCACCTCGTACAAGGCGTTGAACAGTCCTGCGTCACCTATTACGTAAGCGGTGGACGCGCCTTGACTTTTAAGAAAGCTTGCGGTTGCCAACGCCGCCGTGTAGAAATTCTTTTCAGATACCTTAAGTCCCATGCGAGATAGCTTTTGTTGCAGCTCTTTGGGAGACTTTTGACTGTTGTTGGTCAAAAACAGAAATTGCTTGTCGTTAGCGTACAGCCAATCGACAAATTCCTTAACTCCGTCAATCAATTTGTTGCCGTGATAAATCACGCCGTCCATATCGCAAATAAAACCTTTCTTGTTTTGTAATTTGTCCATATAATTCTCCTTGCGAAACAATTTTACAACAAAATTTTTAACCTGTAAACCGAGCGCATACATTTTGTAAAAATACGCCGCGTTTTTGGCGTTGCAATTCCTTATATTTTATATTATAATAGTTTTTATAGGCTACATCAAATGATTACAAACGAACAAATACACAGCGAGGCGTTGCAGTTAATCCGTTCGCTTTACGGTGAAAACGCGCAATTTCGCGACGGACAGTACGAAGCTATAGAAGCCACAATGACGCGCAAACGGGTACTTGTGGTGCAAAAAACCGGCTGGGGCAAGAGTCTGGTGTATTTTACGTGCACGAAACTTTTACGGCGGCAAGGCAGAGGGGTAACGGTAGTTGTAAGCCCCTTGTTGGTTTTGATGCAAAATCAAATCGAGGCTGCCGAGAAGCTCGGTCTAAAATGCGACGTACTCAACAGTACCGTAAAAGATAGGCGCGCAGACATAATCCAATCCCTCAAAGACGACGAGTTGGACTTGGTTCTCATCACCCCCGAAACACTTTTCAGTCCTGACGTGCAAAAAAACTTGCGAAACGTCAAAATCGGGCTGTTCGTAATCGACGAGGCGCATTGCATTTCCGACTGGGGTCATGATTTCAGGTTAGAATACGGCAACCTACGCAAAATCATTCCCATTTTGCCCAAAACCGTGCCCATTTTAGCGACGACGGCAACGGCAAACGACAGGGTAATTGCCGACCTCGAAAAGCAGCTCGGAGGCAACGTGTTCGTGTCTCGCGGTCCGCTCACGAGAGAGTCGTTGGCAATACAGGTTACGCATCTGCAAAGCAAAGCCGAGCGATACGCTTGGTTGGCGGAAAATATCAACAAAATGCCCGGTCACGGCATAATCTACTGTTTGACGCATCGCGATTGCGACTATTTGACGGATTTCCTTGTGAAAAACGGCATTGACGCGGTGTCGTATTACTCACGCGGAAATGCCGAGGAGGAGAAAAACACCGAAGCCATACGGTTGTTTAGTGAAAACAAGGTGAAGGCAATCGTTTCTACGGTCAAATTGGGCATGGGCTACGACAAAGGGGATATTGAATTCGTAATTCACTTTCAAATGCCGCCCAACATCGTTTCCTACTATCAGCAAATCGGCAGAGCGGGCAGAAACGTAGACAAGGCGTACGTGGTGTTGATGTGCGGCAGGGAAGACGAGGAAATCATCGGCTATTTTACGAACACGGCTTTCCCCACGGAGGAAGAAACCAATCGGATTGTAAAACTGATTGCGCAACACGACGGTTTGAGTTCGCGACAAATAGAAACGCGCCTCAACTTTCGACGTAAACGGATTGTAAAAGCATTGAGCTTTTTGGAAAACGACGGTTTCATACGGAAGGACAGTCACAAGTACTACGTAACGCCCCGAAAATACCGCTACGACAAAAAACATTACGATGAAATTACGCGTATCAGGCAATACGAAACTTTCCAAATGAAACAGTACGCGCACACCAAGCAGTGCTACAGTCAGTTTATCGTGAACGTACTCGGTGACAAAACCGCGCAGCCTTGCGGTCATTGCGCAAACTGTTTGGGCACCGACATTTTCCCGTCAAAGCCTTCGTTTGCCGCAATCGAAAAGGCGCAAATTTACATAAACGCATTGGTAAGAAACATAGAGCCGCGTAAGAGATGGCCCAATAAAAGCTTTGCGGACACCTACATCATCGAGCACGTAAATCAGGTTGGAATATGCCTGTCGAAGTACGGTGACGTGGGGTACGGAGAGCTGGTCAAGCGAGACAAATATTCCGGGCTGAATCGGTTTTGCGATGAACTCGTGGGCAAAAGTACGCAGGTGCTAAAGCCGCTGATAAAAGAACGTGGCATAACTCATATAACCTGTGTTCCGTCTTTGCGCAGTAACATTGTCAAGGACTTTGCCGAGCGGTTGGCGGCAAGCTGCGGCGTACCGTTTGTCAACCTTTTGCAAAAATCCAAGGCGCAACAGCAAAAACACATGCAAAACTCTGCTCATCAATGCGCCAATGCTTTTAACTCCTTTTCGGCTGTAAAAGACGTTACTCCGCCCGCCAAGCTGTTACTTGTGGACGACGTTGTTGATTCGGGTTGGACGCTTGCAGTCTGCGGCTACAAGCTTATGGAACGTGGCGCGGAAGAAGTGTATCCCTTTGCCTTGGCGGATAGTAGTGAGGAAAACAAAAATGAATAAAAACTCGGAAATCATTACAATACTGTGCAGTCACCTATGCGTTGGCGATGACGTCAAGCCGTTAGAGCCAAAAGAATGGGGCAACTTGGCGAAATTGCTTGTTGCCTACAATCTGCAACCGGGCGATTTGCTGGATTTTTCACTTGACGATTTTAAGCAAAAATTAAACGTAGACGAAGACTACGCCACCCGACTGTTGCGACTCATTGACAGGAGCGCAAGCTTGGCGTTTGAAGTGGCAAAATACGAAAATATAGGCATAAAAATCGTCACAAGGGCAGACGCCGAATATCCGCAAAAGTTGAAAAGGAAGCTTGGCGCCGCCTGTCCTCCGCTATTTTACTACGCAGGAAATCTCAAGCTGTTGGACGTTGCGGCGGTTGGCTACGTCGGTTCCCGCGATATTGACGACGAGGCGACGGAGTTCACGGTACGCACGGTTGCCAAAACCATGGCTAAGGGCTACGGAGTAGTGTCGGGCGGAGCCAAGGGCGTAGACGTCATTGCCGAAAATGAAAGCCTTATGCGCCACAGCCCTGTTGTGGAATTTTTGTCCGATTCCATGCTAAGACGTATGCGGTCGGGCGCAATAGTGCGGGCTATTCAGGACGGAAACCTGTTACTGCTGTCCGCCCCCAAGCCGGACGCGGGGTTCAACGCGGGCTTGGCTATGATGCGCAACAAGTACATCTACGCGCAATCGGAAGGCACAATCGTCGTCAAATCGGACTACAACAAGGGCGGAACCTGGACGGGGGCTGCGGAGAACCTTACTAACGGCTGGAGTAAAGAATTTTGTTGGCGCAACGGCAAGTACGTTGGCAACATGGAGCTAATTCGCCGCGGCGCAATACCAATAGACGACGACTGGAACGGCGACGTAAACGGCGACGGGCAGGAATTAAAACACTACGTACAGGCAAGCATTTTCGACACAAAATAGATTAAACAATTGAATGTAAGCAACGTTTGAGAGGTCTTTTATTGCGGCGACCGCGTCGGGGTTATTCGCTTACTGGGGTGGGAGAAACTTGACATAAAGCGCAAAATTTGGTATATTTTGTTTATGAAATGTGATTTACACGTACACTCCAACTGTTCGGACGGGATTTTCGCGCCGGAAAGTATCGTAGAAATGGCAAAGGCGCGCGGACTCGACTGCATTGCAATCACCGACCACGACACCTTTGACGGCGTTGCCCGCGCTCAAGCTCGCGCAAGAGAATTGGGGCTGAAGTACGTTGTCGGGGCGGAAATTTCCAGCGTTTCTAACGGCATGGACGTTCACATGCTCGCCTACAACGTAGACGTCAATTCCCCCGAGTTTCAAGAGAAAATGGCGCAAATTGCCGACCTACGCAATCAACGCAATGTTGCCATGGTGGAAAAACTCAAAGAACATGGCATAGACGTAGACCTTGACGCGCTCCGTCAACAGGTCAATTCCGTAGGTAGGGCAGTTATTGCAAGAGAAATGGTGCGTCTCGGTTACTGCAAGGACGTTGCCGACGCCTTCGAGCGTTACATTGGCGCAGGCAAGTGCTGTTTCGTGCACACGCGCAGACTAACTCCCATTGAAGCAATACGTTTCACACTCGGTTTCGGCGGTATTCCCGTGCTTGCCCACCCTAAGCAGCTGCGCCTAAACGAAAAGGAGTTTGAACAATTTTTGCAACCTCTCGTTTCCGCAGGTCTTGCGGGTATTGAAGCCAACTATTTTACACACAATAAGTCCGAGCGTAATTTCTACAACAAAATGGCGAAAAAGTACAGGCTCGTCTCAACCGGCGGAAGCGATTTCCACGATTACGTCCACGGAGTTGAGCTGGGCACCAAAAGCTTTTCGCCCAACGGCTACACGCGTAAAATTTTGGGCATATGAAGAAAATTTTTATACTATCGGTAATTGCGCTCGCGATAATTGCGAGCGTTTTTGTTTGCAGCGGCGTTGTCTACGCCGAAACTCTTTCCCCATGGAACGTACAGTTCGAAGTTGTCTACCAAGGGGACGTTTTCCGCTACAGTTTGCAGGACGAGATTGACAAGCTTCACGACAAATCCCCATCTCGAGGTTTTTATTTGGGCTACGCTGGCAAAAAAGAGATTTACGACAGCTTGACTTCGAAGCAATTGCCCGAGATGGCGGTGTACGAGTACCTGCTGCCCAATTTCAGTAAGGTGATTGCTCATTTCAACTACGTTTGTAAGGACAGGGTGGATGCAACCGTAAGCTTTGGCAAAAACGGTTTCAGCTACAGCGAGGGGCATGACGGCGTAGATATTGATGCAAAAGCACTGTTTGAAAGGGCGTTGAATTCCCGAGGAAAGCTCCTTCGCGTATCTTTGCCACTGACGTGGGACAAGGCTACGACGGTTGCCCAGCTAAAAAAGAACACGGTAAAACGCGCAAGCTTTACCACAACCTACGCTAACAGCAACGCTAACCGATGCTACAACATTGCCAAGGCGGCGGAGGCAATCAACGGCGTAACGGTGGGTGTCGGCGAAACTTTTTCCTTCAATCAAGTGGTGGGCGACCGCAGCGAGCAGCGCGGCTACAAAATTTCCAAGGTAATACTTGACGGCAACTACACCGAGGGCGTGGGCGGCGGAGTGTGTCAGGTTTCCACTACGCTGTACAACGCGTTGCTGCTTGCAGGATTTGTTCCGCGCGCCGTTCAGCATTCCTTGATTTCCACCTACGTCAAGGCGGGTTTTGACGCCATGGTGAGCTACGGCGCGGCGGATTTGACCTTCGTGAACGACACCAACCACCCAATTTACATTGCGGCAACGACGGCGAACAAATCAGTCACTTTTACTGTGTACGGCGAGCCAAACCCCTACCGAATCGAGCGTGTAAGCGTTGAGGAACGGGACAAATTCAGTACAACGTTCGTTGTGGACAGCGAAAAATATCCCGAACTTGTGTACACCGACCAAACCAAGGTAGTAACGAGCGGTTCGGACGGCGTCAAAACGCAATCGTACTTGGAGTACTACTTGGGCGACCGTCTTGTGGAAAGGAAGTTAATCCGCAAAAACAGCTACAAGCGCGTAGACCAAGTTATCGCGCGCGGAGCTTTGGAACGCTCCTTGTCGGAAGGGCAAGTAGAGTGATATTGTATTCTTTGCAAAGTTGTGGCGCGAATAAGTTTGTAACTACGCCGCAAAATTATTTCTATTTATATTATTGCTTTATACGCATAAATAAAGTATAATTAAGCTACCAAAGTAGGCGCAAAGGATGATATTCGTCGCATTTTGCGCCTGTGATTACTAAGGAGGCTACAATGCCAGCCAAGAAGGACAGTTCAGCAGTGCCACTTACCATGCCCAACAGCGTCGAAGCGGAACAAAGCGTTTTGTGCTGTATTTTGCGCGACGAGGTGTTCCAGTCTGAGATTATCGCGGCGTTGAACGACGTGGATTTCTATCAAAACAATCACGCCGTTATTTTCCGCGCCATGAAGGCGATTAACTCGCAAACGCACCGTTCGGGCGAGGAAAGCAAAGCCGACACCGTCAACCTTGCGTCCGTAATCGACCACCTTCGTCGTAGCGGCGAGCTTCAAGAGGTTGGCGACATCGACTACATAACGCGACTTAACGACTTCTTGCCCAGTACCGCCAACTACGACGAATACTTATCAATCGTCATCCGCGCGTCAAAAATGCGTCAGCTTATACGCATTTGCGGCGAGGTCACGCAAAAGGCGCACAGTGTAAACGATGCTGAGGAGGCAATAACCTACGCCGAAGAGGAAATATTCAAGCTGTCACAGGGCGGAACGGGCGGCGGATTGATTTCGTTGTCCGACGAAACGTCTAAGGCGCTGTGGCAAATCAACGAGCGTTTCTTGAACCCCGGCAAGTTCCGCGGCGTACAGACGGGTTTTCGCCGTTTTGACCGCTTGACGAACGGACTTCACGGCGGCGAGCTTATCGTACTTGCGGCGCGCCCCGGTGTGGGCAAATCGGCGCTTGCAATGAACATCGTCGAACACGTTGCCAAGCAGGGCAAGACAGTGGCGGTGTTCAGCTTGGAAATGTCCAATCAACAGCTTGTTGAGCGTATGCTTTCCAGTATGTCAACTGTTCCTCTCGAATACATCAAGAGCGGACAGCTGCCCGGCGGCGCAAACGACTTGGCAAAGCTGAGAGTTGCGCAAGAGACCATATGTTCATCTATGCACCTGTACGGCAACGACAACGTCAGTATTCGCCCGCCTGAGCTAATTTCGCAATGCCGCAGACTCAAGACGCAACACGGCTTGGATTTGATTGTAATTGACTACATTCAGCTTATGAGCGACAGCAGCGCATCCCGTAGCGACGGCAGACAGCAAGAAGTGGCGAGGATTTCCCGTTCGTTGAAGCTGCTTGCAAAGGAACTGGACGTGCCCGTAATTGCGCTTTCACAGTTGAAGCGTGATGCGGAAATCCGTAACATCAGGGGCAAGGACGGTTCGTCAGGCAGTAGCGAACCTGTGCTGTCCGACTTGCGTGAATCGGGCGCAATCGAGCAGGACGCAGATATCGTCGCGTTCATTCACAAGGAAACGGACGGTCAGGGCGGTAACCCCAAGTACAGCCTCATCATTGCAAAACACCGTAACGGCGAACAGGCAACGCTGCCCATCTACTGGATTGGTAAAATTGTGCGTTTCGTGGACGACGAGTACCTGATGCAACACGGTATTCGTACAACGAGCGGAACGCAAACGGAAGAGCAGGTTGCGCCCCAAGAAGACGAGCAAGACTTCGTCACTCCCGAATACGTCGAGGACGAGAACAAGCAGGAAGTAATTGAGGGCGTAAAGGACGGCAAGGACGACTAAACTATGAGCGAATTCAAAAATTTTATTGAAGACATTATCGACGGCGATTTGGCAAGCGGCAAGGTTAGCGAGGTGTACACCCGTTTTCCGCCCGAGCCAAACGGCTACTTACACATAGGGCACGCCAAGAGCCTGTGCATCAATTTTGGTATAAAGGCAAAGTACAACGGCAAGTGCAATTTGCGCTTTGACGACACTAACCCATCCAAAGAGGACGTGGAGTACGTTGAGAGCATCAAGCAAGACATCAAGTGGTTGGGCTTTGAATGGGACAAACTCCTGTTCGCCAGCGACTACTTTGACGTCATGTTTGACTGCGCGGTGAAGCTTATCAAAAAAGGGCTTGCCTACGTCAGCGACGAAACGGCGGAGGAAATCAGACAACGTCGCGGAACACTGTACGAGGCGGGAATTGAAAGTCCTTTCCGCAACAGAAGCGTTGAAGAAAACCTCAAATTATTCTACGAAATGCGTGACGGCGTTTACGAAGATGGGGCTAAGGTTTTGCGCGCAAAAATCGACATGGGGTCGCCAAATCTCAACATGCGTGACCCTGTAATCTACCGCGTTTTGCACGCAACGCACCACAACACGGGTGACAAGTGGTGCATTTACCCAATGTACGACTTTGCGCACCCAATAGAGGACGCGCATGAGGGAATTACGCACTCTATCTGCACTTTGGAGTTTGAAGACCACCGCCCGCTTTACGACTGGGTTGTGCAGAACTGCGATTTCCCCAAACCACAGCCGCAACAAATAGAGTTTGCCCGCCTAAACGTAACCAACACCATTATGTCTAAGCGCTACCTCAAAAAGCTTGTGGACGAAGGCAAGGTGCTCGGTTGGGATGATCCGCGTATGCCCACCCTGTCGGGACTGCGTAGACGCGGCTACCCGCCTGAAGCGCTCAAGGATTTTTGCGAGCGTATAGGCGTTTCCAAAGCCAACAGTGAAGTGCAGGAAAGCTACCTGCAATCCTGCGTTCGCGACAATCTCAACCGCACGGCAAACCGCGTAATGGCAGTTTTCGAGCCGTTGAAGGTTGTGCTCACTAACTACGAGGGTAGCGAAATTTTGTCGGTAGAGGACAACGGCAACGCCGAAGTTTTGACTTACAGAGACGTTCCGTTTTCCAAGGAACTGTACATCGACCGCAGCGACTTTGCGCTCGTTCCGCCGCCCAAGTACTACCGCCTAAAGCCCGACGGATACGTACGTCTAAAGGGCGCGTACATCATTCACTGCGACGAGGCGGTAACGGACGAAAACGGAAACGTTACCGAACTGCGCTGTTCGGTCGTGCACAACAGTAAGTCGGGTGAAGACACAAGCGGAATTAAGGTCAAGGGCGTAATCCAGTGGGTGGACGCGAAAACTTCAGTGGACGTAACCGTTCGCAAGCTGCAAAGTTTGTTGACCGACGTAGTGGACGGCGTTACCGACTTCAACGAGCGTTTCAACGAGCAGAGCATGCAAATTGTCACCGCCAAGGTAGAACCAAGTCTGTTGTCAGCCAAGATTGGAGACAGATTCCAATTTATGCGCGTAGGCTATTACGTTTTGGACAAGGACAGCGTGGGCAGTAAGCTCGTTTTCAACGAAATTGTCGGACTCAAAGACAGTTTCAATGCCGTAAAGTAAGCGTAAAGTAAGACAAAAATAGCCTGTTTTTGACCTTGACAATCGCGTCAAAATGGTATATATTTTAATATAAGTATTTATCTCAACACATGGTGGTACTATGAAAGTATGTAAAAACTGCGGAGAAATCAACACCAACGACACGTTGTACTGTTGTAGCTGCGGTATGTCCAACTTCATAATACAGGAAGAAGTCGCCTGTCCGCATTGCGGAGCGATAAACGACAAATCCTATTCGCACTGTATTAACTGCGGCAACGAGCTTGTGGCGCGCAAATCCGTCACGACGCCCGTGGCAGAGGGGTACACACCCATTCCTGTCAACGTCAAAGAGGTGTCCGCCGTATTTGACACGGGTATGACGTCAATTCCTTCGGAAATGGCGCGTTGTCCTCACTGTGGCGCTTTGGTGCCGATTACGGCAATTTTCTGTCAAAAATGCGGCGTAAGCGTGGCAAATTTGCACAGCAGACGTATAGTACAGCGTAAGGTGTGTCCTCATTGCGGCAGATTGAACAAGCTGGAGTCCAATTTCTGCTCCTACTGTTTCAGTTCTTTGGCGGACGCCGACGTGGAAAATCTGCAAGTCACGCACGAGAGTCAAAATTTGGGCGAGTTGACTGTAAGACAGGCGTTTTTGGAAGGACTCACGGGCAAACAGCTGCTTTGTCCAAATTGTGGAACGCTGAACAACCCCAACGAGCCTTTCTGCGTCAATTGCGGATTGAAGCTTGAAGTGGAGGAGCCCAAGAAGTACTGCCCCAATTGCGGCGCGGAAAACAGTATTGACAGCACATTCTGCGCAAAGTGCCGTTGGGCATTCGAGGGAGACATTCCCGACAAAATTGAAAAATGGACGTGTCCGTACTGCGAGCACGTCAACAACAAGGAAGACAGCTTTTGCCCCAACTGCGGACAAAAGAAACACGTATAAGGAGATTGCTTATGAACGGCAACAGTTTCAATATATGCCCGCGTTGCGGCAATTCCAATTCGCTAAACGCTAAGTATTGCTCAAGATGCGGCGCGCAACTCAAAGTACCCGAAGAACCCGTCGTATGTCACAAGTGTCACACGCGCAACACTCCTATGGCAAATTTCTGCCGTAATTGCGGAGCGACCTTAAAGGTGGGTTCCGCAACAAAAATCTGCCCCAAGTGTGGCAAAGAAGTTAACGCAGAAGACAACATTTGCGTGTGCGGCTACTCTTTTGTGACAATGCAGCAGACAATGCCGTCCAGTGTTCCTGTTGAAACTACGGAAAGCACACCCGCCGAAACAACCGAAGTCACCGAGAAGAAAGTTTACAATACCAAAGGCGGCAGAGGCTGGGCAATTGCAGCGTTGTTTTTGATACTGCTTTTCGCTTACTACCTCATTACGCCGTTTGCTTTGTACAATCAAGAAACAGGCGAAACGTTGGTAACGCTACGTCCCGAGTTTTTGGTTCAACTTGACAGGGGATTTATCAATATCGAAGTTGACGAAGGAGTCAGAGCTTGTTTCTACGGCTACGACTTTATTGGCTCATTCATATATGAAGTTTTAAGCGGCGCTCCCATTGGCGAAGTTCTTGCAGGCGCAAACATTGCCAATATGATGATTTTGGCGCTCGTGGTAGTGTTTATCATCACGGCTTTGGTACACTTTATTGTGGCGTTCGTACGTTGCTTCACAACAAAACGTTCCAAGAAGATGAACTGGTACTTCCTCATCATGGCAATACTGAGTTCTCTCGTTATCGGACTGATTGCTCTGTTCAATTACGTTGAATTCCCCGAGGGCTTCATGACCCCGATAGCGGAGTTCTTCAAAATACCCGACGGCTACTCGCTTGGTTTTGCAATCTACGCTTTGCCTCTTTACTTCTGGTTCTTCTTCCTGTACTCGCTTGGAGCAAAAGCCAAGGTGCTGAAAGAAAAAGCAGCGTAGGAAAGCCGACCTCTACTTGAACTTTGCAAGTAGAAAGTAGTTCAACAAATTATCACCAAATCGAAAGACCAAGCGCGTTTTGGTCTTTTGTACTGTAGAAGGTATGGCAGTGAAAAATGTGATTTTTTCACCCCATGTCGTAAAATTGACTGTAAAAAATAGAAAATTTACGTTGTTTTAAAAACAAAGGAAATAGATTTTATGAACATAACGTCACATTTTTTGAGAGAAAAGTTTTTGAATTTCTTTAAGGAAAGAGGTCACGCAGTAATCAAGTCGGCAAGCCTCATTCCCGAAAACGACCCGTCCGTGTTGTTTACGACGGCAGGTATGCATCCGCTCATTCCCTATCTGCTCGGGCAAAAGCACCCCGCAGGCACTCGCCTCACCGACGTTCAAAAGTGCGTTCGTACGGGCGACATCGAGGAAGTGGGAGACGACAGCCACCTGACCTTTTTCGAAATGTTGGGTAACTGGTCGCTTGGAGATTACTTCAACCACGAGTCCATCAAGTGGAGCTACGAGTTTTTGACAAGCAAGCAGTACCTCGGACTGGACGCCAATCGCCTGTCCGTCACTGTATTTGCAGGCGACGACGACGCTCCGCGTGATACCGATTCGGCAAAGGTGTGGGAGCAGTGCGGTATACCCAAGGAAAGGATTTTCTATCTGCCCAAGAAAAACAACTGGTGGATAGCAGGAACTACAGGACCTTGCGGACCTGATACGGAAATATTCTGGGATACGGGCAAGCCTGCCTGTTCCGACCATTGCGACCCGTCCTGCGATTGCGGCAAATATTTGGAAATCTGGAACAACGTATTTATGCAGTTCAACCGTCAAGCGGACGGAACATATCTGCCCCTTCAACAAAAGAACGTTGACACTGGCATGGGCTTGGAGCGTACGGTGTGCGTACTTAACGGTATGAAGTCTGTGTACGACATTGACCTGTTCCAAGGCGCGCTTGGTAAAATTCAAGAACTGTCGGGCAAAACCTACGGCAGCGACCCTAAAACTACCCGCGCAATGCGTATAATTGCCGACCACGTTCGTACGGCGACCTTCCTGCTCGGCGACCCCGTTGGCGTAGTTCCCAGCAACGTTGACCAAGGCTACGTTCTTCGCAGACTTATTCGTAGAGCAGTTCGCATGGCTAACTCTCTCGAAATGCCCAAAGGATCTATCGTTGAGATTGCAAAGGTTTACATCGGCGTTTACAAGGACGTTTACACCGAACTCAACGACAATGCGGCAAAGATTGTTGACGAACTCGTCAAAGAAGAAGAAAAATTTACTAAAACGCTCGTTGCAGGCGAAAAGGAATTTTTCAAGGTTATTTCACACATCCCCGGCAAACTCGTTCCCGGCGGCACGGCGTTCAAACTGTACGACACCTTCGGTTTCCCTGTGGAAATGACGGTGGAACTTGCCCACGAAAACGGATATGAAGTAGACGTAGAGGGCTTCAAGCAAAAGTTTGCCGAACACCAAGCGAAATCCCACGCAGGTAGTGAACAACGCTTCAAGGGCGGCATGGCGGAAGGCGGCGGTTTGGAAACGACCCACCTGCACACTGCAACCCACCTGTTGCAAGCGGCATTACGTAGAGTGCTTGGCGACGAAGTAAAGCAAAAGGGTAGCAACATCACCCCCGAGCGTTTGCGTTTCGACTTCAGCTTTGGCAGACCAATGACTGCGGAAGAGATTGAGCAAACGCAGCGTTTGGTAAACGAGGCGATAGAACGCAAGCTCGTCATCACCTGCGAAGAAATGCCCATTGAGGACGCTCGCAAAACGGGCGCAATCGGACTTTTCGGTGACAGATACGGCGAAGTGGTCAAGGTGTACACCATGGGAGACTTCAGTAAAGAAATCTGCGGCGGACCTCACGCCAACAACACTGGCGAACTGGGGCACTTTGTAATCACCAAGGAACAGTCATCAAGTAGTGGCGTACGTAGAATAAAGGCTGAGCTTCGTAAATAAATTTGAAAATAATAGCGCCCCATATTGCAGATAAGCAATATGGGGTTATTATTTTACTCAAACAACATTTTGCCGTAGCTTGGCATTGGCCACGTGATTTCGGGACAGTACTTTTCCAATCTGTCTACGCATTTACGCAAAGAATCAAGAGCAGGCAGCAACGCCGTTTCGCAGTAGCGCGCCTTTTGCAGCTCCGTTTCCAAGGTGGTTAGTTTTTGTAGGTGTTTTTGTAATGCGGTGCAACGCGTGTTGCAAAGCTTCAAGAGTTTTGTTATTTTGTCTATTTTTCCTACCTCAAGCTCGCATGCGATACTGAGGTCATTTTTGTTTTTGGCAATTTCCGACAGTTCCTTGAGATAGCTTTCCACCGACGGCTCTATTTGCTGACGGTACATCTGCTCGGCTACGTTACATTCAACTCTTACCGTGTTGCAGTAGTTTGTAAGCAGTATTTGTTGTCGCGCAAGCATTTCGCGGTGGTTTAGTACGCTGTGCTTTTCCAACAAATTGATGTTGTGAGTGTTCGACAGGCTTTCAATAGAGGAAACGGTGGTCGCGCATTTCAGATTGCGCCTTTTCGCCTCAATCGCCCAGTTTTCCGAGTAGTTGTTGCCGTCAAAGATAATTTTTTTGTGTTTATTGAAGGTTTCGGCAATCAATTGTTTGACGGTAGGGTACACGTCGGTGGAATTTTCCAACCTGTCGGCGAATTGCTTCAAGCTTTCGGCAACTGCCGTGTTCAGCACTGTGTTGACGTCGGAAATGGACGCCGACGAACCAACCATTCGGAATTCGAATTTGTTTCCTGTAAAGGCGAAGGGAGAGGTGCGATTCCTGTCCACGCCGACGGTCACACTCGGGAGCGCGTCAATTCCGCAATGCCATTTTTTCGAGGTGGCGTATTGAATGGCCTTTTCCAGCGGTTCGCCCAAAAATACCGTAAGCACTTGAGGAGGGGCTTCGTAGCCACCCAAACGGCAATCGTTGCCCGCCGAACTGATTGTAGCGACAAGCAATTCGGAGTACTCGTCAACCGCCTTTACAACCGCTGCCAAAAACAGCAAAAAACGCGCGTTTTGCCACCCCATGTTGCCAATTTCCAGCAAATTTTCATCCCCGTCCGTCAACAGCGACCAGTTGTTGTGTTTTCCGCTACCGTTTACGTAGGCGAATGGCTTTTCATGTAGCAGACAGGTTAGTCCGTGACTGTCGGCAACCTTTTTGAGCGTTTCCATTGTTAGTTGGTTGTAGTCGCACGCAAGGTTGGCGCGTGTGTAGCAGGGCGCAAGTTCGTGTTGGTTTGGCGCAACCTCGTTGTGTTCCGTTTTGACGAGTATGCCCAGTTTCCACAGTTCGTCGTCTACCTCGCGCCTGAAATCGGCAATCCGTTTGCTAGGCGGACGGAAATAGTGGTCGTCAAATTCCTGCCCCTTCACCGGCTCTGCGCCGAACAGCGTGCGACCCGTGTATATCAAATCTTTACGCTTTTCGTACAGGGTTTTGTCAATGAGGAAATATTCCTGCTCCGCGCCAACTACGCTGAACACGTGATTAACCTTTTCGCCAAGCGCCTTGAGTACCCGTAACGCCTGTGTGTCTAAGGCTTTGCAGCTTCTAAGTAGCGGCGTCTTTTTGTCCAGCACTTCGCCGTTAAAACCTTTAAACGTACAGGGCACGCACAGGCAACCGTCCTTGACAAATGCGTATGAGGTGACGTCCCACTCGGTAATGCCCCTCGCTTCGAACGTTTGACGCATGCCTCCGCTTGGAAAACTGCTGGCGTCACCCTCGCCGCGCGACAGCTCCTTTCCGCGGAATTTAACCACGGCGTTGTAGCTTTTGTCTATGGAAAACAAGCTGTCGCGCTTCTCGGCAGTGTAGTCGTTTAGCGGTTGAAACCAGTGTGTGTATCGCGTAACGCCCTTTTTGAGCGCCCACTTGCACACTGCGTTGGCGTAAATCTCTCTGTCTCGCTCCGACAAATCTACGTAATTTTCCCTCGCGTGCACAATTGCCATATATGTACATTTGGGCAGATGTTTACGCATTTTACCGTCATCGAATACGTTTTCGGCGAACGTCCGCCCAATTTTTTGTTTTTTCATAAAGTTTTCCTCCGTATACAATATGAATTTCATCATTTTTTGGTAACAGAGGCTATAGGCAATAAATAATAATACTTTTTAATTAGTATTCGAATCAGTAAGAATTTAATAGTTTAAAATAACATTTTTAGGTGTGTCCGTATAAAAATCCCTCGCTGCTTCATACTACAAGTACAACTAACAAGGAGGAAAAGCATTTTGAAAAAGACTTTCAACGTTTTTTCGGTTATTGCGCTCATTCTGACAATTGTCGGCGCGCTTAACTGGCTTACGATTGGTATCTTCGGCTTCAACTGCGTAGCTTGGATTACCTTCGGCATGACGTGGCTTGAAAGAACTTTGTACGTCTTGGTAGGACTTGCCGGTATCTACATGATAGTTTGGCTGTGCGTTTCTCACTTCAACATGGTTGAACGCGACACAACCTACAGAGATTACAAGTATTCCGAGCACCGCGACCATCGCTCAACAGTAGGCAACAATAATTAGTTGTAATAGACGGAAAATTTAATATCTGTCGGCATCTGCCCATAGGCCACACGTGAGCCTACGGGCATTTGTTTTTTTCTCGCCGCAACTTGGCGGGCAACTTATTATGAGAAGTAACGTCAATGAGTTCGTGTACTAACCTATTGAATTACAGTAATAAGTATGTTATAATGAAAAATGTATTTAGTTTAAAACCCAAATAACCGTCAAATTTTATGCGAGGGGTAAGCATGACAACAGCAGAGGAATTAAAACAATTTGAGGAGCTTGCAAACAAAGGTGACGCCGAGGCGCAATTTCGGTTGGGTAGGTGTTTTGCAACAGGCGACGGAGTTACGAGAGACGTCAACAAAGCAATAGAGTGGTACACTAAGTCGGCGCAGCAAAACTACGGACCTGCGCTGTACAATTTGGGAGTCATCTATTCCAACGGACGTGGCGTGGACAAGAACGTTGCCAAGGGAAACGAGTATTTTGCCAAGGCATTCCCGCTGTTGTTGAAATCCGCCGAACAGGGAGACGATTTTGCTCAGTACGGACTTGGATTGTGCTATGCGTACGGTCAAGGCGTTAAGCAGGACTACGCCAAGTCATTTGAATGGCACCTCAAAGCCGCCGAGCAAGGTCGCAGACAATCTCAATGTAGCGTCGGTTTGTGCTACTTGCGCGGACAAGGAGTTAAACAAGACTACTATCAAGCTGCTGTCTGGCTACACAAGTCCGCCGAACAAGGATATGCCGAGGCGCAGTTCAATATGGGCGAATGTCACAAGAATGGCACCGGAGTTGAACAAAACTTTGCCAGAGCGGCGAAATGGTACGACAAGGCGGCGCGACAAAACTATCCGCCTGCGCAATTCGAGATGGCGAAGTGTTTTGCTAAGGGGCAAGGCGTTCAACAACACTGGCCAAGCGCGGCATTCTTGTACCACAAGGCGGCGCAAGCGGGCATAGTCGAAGCCATGTATTGTATGGGCGAAGTTACCTATCACGGATTGGGAACCCCGAAAGACTACAATCTTGCGGTGAAATGGTACGAAAAAGCTGCCGAGCGCGGACACGTCAAGGCGCAAGTGAAGCTGGCAATAATGTACTTTGACGACAAGGAAATACCGCATGACTACGCCAAATCCTTCCACTGGGCAAAGATTACGGCGGAACAGGGCATACGGGAGTCGCAGGGATTGCTTGGCATGATGTACGGTTTGGGCAGGGGCGTTGCCTTTGACAAGCAGAAGGCAATCTACTGGTTGAAAAAAGCCGCCGTCCAAGGATTTGAGCCTGCGCAGGAATTACTTAAAGAATTAAACTATTAATTATAACAAAAAAACTTGCCTTCTAAGGCAAGTTTTTTTTAAGGTATAATTCCTCCGGGGGCAAATAGCGCCAAATCAAGCGGCGCGTACTGTCCCGGGTAAAAGACGTGCTCGTCAACGTTTTTGACGTCAGATAGCCGTTCGGCTAATAAATCTCTGTTTTTCATTTGCGTAGTCGTTTTATCTACCCACCGAGGTGTTGTCGCGTTTTCTGTCGCGCAGTTCCTCAATGGGGTGCTCCGCCGTTTCGTAGCGGTAGTCCTTGCGGTTGTCTGCAATATACTTGTTTATTACGCAGTGACTTGCCACGTTGCTGTCCTTGACGTTGACTTGATGTTGATAGTCAAAGAATTTGGCGTCGGGTGAAAGGTTGGACACTTCTACGTAGTCCTCGCCGCGCGCAGTGACGTTGACGGTGTTTTGCAATACGTTTCTCACGTAGTCGATATTTGAATGGAAGATCAACAGCTCGGGGAATTCGCCGTCGGGAATGACCTGTTGCCAGCTCTTTCCGTCGTACTTTTGCAGTATTTCAACCGCCTTGTGCAGGTGCGCCAGCTCGTCGTTGAAGTGCTGTTCCCAAATGCTCTTGACGTGCTCGTCCGTTTCGTCTTGCCACAGCGAGTAGTACAAATAGCATTCGGTGTACTCGTGCATAAGCAGCTCCTCACACCAGCTGCAGGTGGTGTCCTTCAATCCGCCGTAAAGGGAAACGTGCTGTTCCTCAATCATGCCGATTTCCGTGTACAGTTCGCGACCGATTTTGTTTTGGTAGAATGCCGCTTGGTTCATGTAGTAATTCATGGTCTGCTGTTCGGCGGCTGTCAAAATGTTGATGTCAAGCTTGGTCAGATTGTTTGCCTGCTTAAAGTTAACGTAGCGCTTGACGTCGTCGGTGGGGTAGCGGTGTTCGGAAATAGTGGGGCGACCGGGCATTAGCTCGGTGTAGCCGCCTACAAGACGCTCGGCTAAGATGCCTTTGTCCATTTCCAACAGGTCGGCGTAGCGGTACAGGTGGTCGAAGTCCTCAAGTAGGGCGAAATCCATTGCCTGCTTTACGTACTGGTTGCTTTCCCTTTCGGCAAAAATAGCCGTGAGGTCTACGGCAAGCTGCTCGTAAGCTATTGTGTGTTCGAGTATTCCCTCGCCAATGGGTTTTAACGCGGCGATACGCTTTTGCTGTTGCTGCTCCTTGCGGCGGAGAGTTGCCAACTCCCGTCTAAGCTCGTTGTCGGGGCAGTGGCGGTGAAAGTGGTGAGAAAATCCCACAGCCTCGTACTCCGCGCCGTTGGCAAGAATAATACGCACCTTGGTGTAGGGGTCTACGTCAAATTTGTTGTAGGGCTTGGGCGCAAGCTCCTTCCAATTGTAAAAATCATCGTTGGTTTTTATCGGCTTTTCATTGAACGGATTTAATTTCATCAATTTTGCTCCTTGTGTTTTTTGGGAGTGTTTCCAATTGGCTTTGCTTTTATACTTTTGCCTGCTACAACTGCGGTTGCTATTTGTGAAATAGTAGACGGATACTATTTGTAAAATAGTTCAAATTTATTCTTTTTTCGACAGCAAATTTTCCTTTTTTGGTGTGATTTTTGACCTTTCCCACACATAAAATAGGCTTGTAAGCAAGGCTTGTCCGTTTCATAGTTTTCGTGAAACAGGTTGTCCACAAATATATTGCGTAATGTGGATAACTCTGTGGATAAGTGTATAACTTGGCGTATTTTCGTGCAAAATCACGCGTTTTTTGTCAAAACGTACCGAATTTACCGTAAAAAAGCCAAGTTTAACCGTTTGCGTCGGAGTCGGCAAAGGAGCAAAATGTTTATCGTTTGGAAGAGTAAAAGAGTCATCGCCGTATTGCTTGCGCTCATTGTTGCTCAGCTGTGTCTGACTGCTTTTTTGTGCGTGCGGCAATTTTCCTCTGCCGACACGTCGCTAATTGACTTTACCGTAGTAATTGACGCAGGTCACGGCGGCATTGACGGCGGAGTCGTGGGCGTCGATGGTGTAAAGGAATCCTCTCTTAACCTCGTCTACGCCAAGGAGCTTGGAAGTATTTTTGAAAAGGGCGGATTCAACGTCGTGTACACGCGCACTACAGAGGGTGGACTGTACGGACTTCCCACCAAGGGCTTCAAGTTGAGGGATATGCAGGCGCGCAAAAAGGTTATTGACGAGGCGAGAGCCGACCTTGTAATAAGTGTACATATGAACAAGTTTAGCCAATCCACCCGACGCGGTCCGCAGGTGTTTTACCAAGAGGGGGAGGAAGCGGGCAGACTGCTTGCCGCAAGTTTGCAACGCGTGTTTAACGATTTTACAGGCAATCACCACGAGGCAATTGCCGGCGACTACTACGTTTGTCGCGAAATCGACTGTCCGTCGGTAATTGTGGAGTGCGGTTTTTTGAGTAACGCCGATGAATGCGCCCAGCTTCAGACGGACGGGTACCGCCAGCAGATTTGTAATTATATTTTTTCCGGAGTAATGCTTTACTTGTATGGCGGGTGAGGTTCAAGAGTTCCGTCATAATCTATATATTTTTACGGAAGTTGCGCGAAAAGTTTGTCATATTGCGAATTTAGTAGTATAATTGCCCTATTAAACAAGGAGGAAATCAATATGGCAAACAAAAAATCCGAAAGTAAGAAATCCGAAAGCAGTAACAAAAAGTCAACTACTGTTTGGAGTCTTAACAAAATCTCATTTTATCTTATCGTAGCTATGGCAATTCTTTACCTCATTGCAGCAATATTTTCTGCAGTTAGAGTAGACGTTTTGGCAGGCTTGGCAAGAGTTCTAATGGCTGTTGCTTCAGCAGTAGCAACCTGCGTCGTAGCAGTACTTGGCTGGAGATACGTTCGTGGCAAGCAAACGGTTTGGAAAGTTCTCTATTTCGTAACTTTGCTCGTAGTTTTGGTTGGTCTTGTACTGCCCAATATACTTCTCTGGTAATATACGACAATTAAAAGCTTATATCAATTATTGCAGGACGCAGCTTATTATGCGTCCTGTTTTGTATTTTTTGTCTAAATGTATTGCCATTTAATTGTGTTTGGCGGTATAATATTATTAAACTGACCAAGGAGATACATTTTTATGAGTGACAATGGACGCGGCGGACGCTTTTGGGGTTTTCTTGCATTTTTGGTAACGATGTTTGCCGCAGTGCTTTACCTTTTGGCAATGGTGCTGGGCTTTTTTGACTTACATTCCGCGCTCATCAATTCGATGCAGTCGGTTGCCTCGGTAATCATGATTTGCATAGTGTCGGTGTTCGGTTGGCGTTTTGTCAAGAGCAGATCGCTCACTTGGAGACTGCTGTACGTTTTGCTGATACTTGCCGTAGTTGCGAGCGTCGTGGTACCATCTGTTGTGGATATCGTTCATTACTACCAACAAAACGCCTAATTTTATGATAGCAAAGGTCACGAATTATCTCGATAGCCTCGGCATTGACTATCAATTGCTGCGGCACCCTGCGGTAGTCACAACGGAAGAATCTCGCAAGGTGGTGCATGTCGAGGATTGCATGTCCTGCAAGAGCTTGTACGTCAAGGACAAAAAGAGCAACAACTACTTCATGATTGTGTTGCCCTCAGACAAGCGCGCCAACATGCGAGGCTTGGCAAGCTACGTAGGGTGCGCCAAGTTTGAATTTGCAACGGAAGACAAGCTGTGGGAGGACTTGCAAGTGCACCGTGGCAGCGTTTCACCCTTTGCCTTTCTCAACGAGGGTTCAGCCTACTCGGCGCCGCTACTTATCGACGTTGACGTTTGGAATGCCGACAAAGTCAAGTTCCACCCATGCGACAACACTGCAACGGTGGTGCTTAGCGGTAGCGACTTGCAAAAGTTCTTGAAAAGCATCGGCAAGAAGGTTGTAACTGTAAATTCTTAAAAATAACAATTTTTTTGAAATCTTTTAAATAAATATTGCCATTTGGCGATATCTGCTATATAATATATATAGTCAAAATAAATTTCAGGAGGACTCTATTTATGGCAAAGAGAGGCGGTGACTATTTTGGTCTTAGTTACATCGTAAGTCTTATTCTTGCAATCATTCCCGTTACAAGTTGGATTCTCGGCGTGATTACAAGATTTTCAGAAGGCAAGATTGTCGCAGGTATCATTCGTATCTTCCTTGGATGCTGGATTATCTGGCTTTGCGACCTTGTTTTGATGATTTTCAAGAAGCACATTCTTCGCTTACTCAACATCTAATTAACCAAAAATTAAAACTCCGCTGTTTGCAGCGGAGTTTTTTTGTTGATTGCGTTATAAGCGGCGCAATATTTTGTTCCGCTTAAGTCTTTTGACAATAAAATTAGTCTAAATACTGTTTTATCTTTTCTAATGCGCGTGTTTCTATTCGTGAAATGTAGCTGCGACTAATACCCAGCTGCTTTGCCGTTTGCAATTGCGTAAGTGGTGTGGAACCCTCCAAACCGTACCGCATGAGGATTATTTTCTGCTCCCGCTCGTTTAGGTGTTCGCGAATGATTTTCAGCAGATTTTGTCTCAATATTGACATTTCCGCTTGGTGAAACACACTGTCTTCCTTTACGGCAAGTACGTCCATCAGCGTGTACTCGTTGCCGTCGTTGTCTACGCCCAACGTGTTTTGAAGGTACACCGTGTTTTGGTAGCGCTTGTTGGAACGGAGCGTCATCAGTATCTCGTTTTCTATGCAGCGCGCAAGGTAAGTGGCAAGAGTGGTGCCTTTGTCGGGCGAGTAGCTCTCCACGCCCTTGATGAGTCCTATTGAACCGATAGAAATGAGGTCGTCAAGGTCGTTTTTGCCATACTTTTTGGCAATGTGAGCCACAAGCCGCATATTGTGCGTGATGAGTTTATCTCGCGCTGCTCTGCTTCCCGCCTTGAACCGCCTAAGGCACTCCGCCTCTTCCTCGGGACTGAGGGGCTGAGGGTAGCTGCCGTTACTGAAGTAGCCCGTCAGGAAAAACAGCCGTCTAAGTAAAGTTGCAATTGCCGAAAACATTTTTCAATCTCCTTGCGCTATTGTATGACGTTAGACTGCGCCATATTTCAGAGGGCTTGTTCCTTTTTACTTGTCAAAACGTGCTAAATAAGCTATTATATTTGTGCTATGAAATGTACCCTCTGCCCACGCAATTGCAACGTTGAAAGAACAACCCGACGAGGCTCGTGCCGAACGGACGGAATACTGCTTTCTCGCATTGCGCGGCACGATTGGGAAGAGCCCTGTATTTCGGGAAGTGTTGGTAGTGGCACGGTGTTTTTTGCGGGGTGTAACTTGCATTGTCGCTTTTGCCAAAATTACGACATTTCCATTAAGCCTCACGGAGTGGAAGTTTCGCCAGAGCGATTGGCGGACGTTTTCCTGTACGTTCAGGACATGGGGTGGAAAAATATCAATTTGGTAACCCCTGCTCACTTTGCGGACAAGGTTGCAGTGGCTCTGCATTTAGCTAAACCTAAGTTAACAATCCCCGTAGTCTACAACACGAGTGCCTACGAGAAGGTTGAGGCTATTCGGGCGCTCAACGGACTTGTGGACGTGTATTTGCCCGACTTGAAGTTTTGCTTAAGTGAAGTGAGCGGGCTGCTTGCAGGGGCGAAGGACTACTTTGAGGTTGCGAACAAGGCAATAGTTGAAATGCGGCGTCAACAACCGCAGGACGAATTTGACAGCGAAGGCTACATGACCAAAGGCGTGTTGATTCGTCATCTTGTGTTGCCTTCCTACGTTGAGGACAGCAAGCGCGTACTGGATTGGATTGCCCAATTTGACAGTAACGTGCAGGTCAGTCTGATGTCGCAGTACTTCCCTGCGCGTGAGGACTTGCAGTTGCCTCAGCTCAACCGCAGACTGTACAAACACGAGTACGACAGCGTCAAAGAGTACTTTTTCAACGTCGGACTTAGTAACGGCTATTGTCAGGACGTGACGTCGGCAACGGTGGATTATCTGCCCGACTTTGATGACAACGCAATTGAAGAAGTGTTAAAAAACGTACCCCACGTGTTCACAAAAAATTGATATGGGTTAGAAAAAACAGGGAAATTCACTAAAACTGAAGTAATAAATGAAGAAATCCGTACGCAAACAACGAAATATAGAGAGCGGCAACAAGCCCCAAAAAGTCAGTCTTTGGCAGTTGTTCGTCACATTTTTCAAGACGGGGCTTTTTACCTTTGGCGGCGGCTACGCTATGATTGCCATTTTGGAAAAGGAACTGGTTTCTCGCAAAAGGTGGATAACCAATGAGGACATGCTTGACATGTTGGTAATTGCCGAATCTACGCCGGGCGTAATTGCCGTCAACACTGCAACGTCGGTGGGCTTTCGTATGCGCGGAGTGTTGGGAGCAATTATTGCAACGCTTGGTGTGGTGCTGCCCTCTTTTGTAATTATCACGGCGCTGTTTTTTGTAATTGACAAATTTAACTTAGAAAGCAACACCTGGTACAAGGCGGCATTTACAGGCATACAGGCGTGCGTAATTATACTTATTGTTAATGCGTTTGTCAAAATGGCGAGTCAGGTGGAAAAAAGCTGGTTTTCCTTGATTTTGGCGTTAGGGTCATTTGCCGTTGCGGTGTTCACCAACTTCAATATCATTTTCGTGATTTTGATTGGCGGCGCGCTTGGTATTGTGTATTCGCTCATTGCGGAACACGTTGCAAAAAAGAAGTCTAAGCCGCTGCCATTGACGGAATCGGAACGTTTAGACGAAGTTGCGGAAGAAGGAAGGGAAAACTCACAAGAAAACAAAACTGACGACAGCGAGAGAGGTGACGAACAATGAGTACGTTTATCATTTATCTCCAGTTGTTTTGGGAATATTTCAAGATAGGTCTGTTTACTATCGGAGGCGGTTACGCAATGCTACCGTTGGTCACGCAAATCGTTGCGAGACACAGCGAGTGGAATTTCAGCGAACAGCAGCTCACCAATTTTATCGGTATTGCCGAGTCTACGCCGGGTCCCTTTGCAATCAACCTTGCCACTTTTGTTGGTAACACGGTTGGTTCTCAGACGGAGTTGGGCGCATTTGGCGGAATTTTGGGCGCTTTTGTTGCCACGTTCGCGGTGGTGCTGCCGTCTTTGATAATTATTATCGTCGTTACAATTCTTTTTGAGAAGTTTAAGAAAAACAAGTTCGTTCAAGGAGCGCTACGTGGTATCAAGCCTGTTGTGGTCGGTTTGATTTTGGCAGAGGTGGTAAAACTCGGTTGCAAAATCGTTCTGCCAAACTTGGACATAAAAACGTTTTCCGTAGAGGGCGACCTGCAATTCAACTGGGTGACGCTGATTATTGTCGCAGTGTTTGCGCCACTGTCACAAATTAAGATAAAACGCAAAAAAATCCACCCCATATGGCTAATTTTACTTTCTGCTGCGGTGGGTATAGTGGTATTTGGAGTACTGGAAGCGCCACACTACAGTTAGGTTAGTTGGTGTTTGAGTGTTCTTGCCGTGACCGTTTCTCGCGTGTAATTTTTATCAAAATTGTTGTTGCAAATTTTACGCAAGTATGCTACAATAATGTTCAACAATCCAAAGAGAAATTTGAGGAGCCGTGACGATGGAATTTGGGCAAAAGGTCAAGATTGTTAGAAAGAGAATGTTTCTCAGTCAAGAAGCCATGGCAAAGGAGCTGGGCGTAGCTTTTGCAACCGTCAATCGCTGGGAGTCAGGCAGATGCAAGCCCAATTACGCCGCGCAAAAAGCTTTTGCCGAGTACTGCAAAGCCAACCACATTGACGTAGACGCCCTCGAAGACTGAAATTGAATTGACAACGGAATAAGCAAAATACGGAGGTATAGCTCAGTTGGTCAGAGCGCTCGCTTCACATGCGAGAGGTCGTAGGTTCGAACCCTACTATCTCTACCAAGATGAATAAGTGCATTGATATGAACCCATGGTCTCTAAATCAATGCACTTTTTTTGCAAGTTAGTAAAAATATATTTGTAATTTTATAAATTTGTAATAGTGAACAAAAAAGAACTGACAAAAATTCATAATTAGTTCTTCCTGTATCCAAATCTGTAATGATGATTTAAATACCAACTAAGAGTACAATTATGGAACAGCTCTATAACGCTCACTTTAAATATATGTAGCAATTTCTGGTGATAATCAAAATCGTTTAGAGTGTTTTGACTTTATTTTTTGGAAATCAACGCTATAGCCCCACTCAAAAAGAGGAGACAGTATCGCTAACATTTCTTCTCTATTAATTGGCTTTGCAGTTAACTCATGAGTTTCAATATTTAAATCACCTAAAGAAAGTTCGGTTTCTTTCATTTCCCATATTTTATCATAATCACACACATAAAATGGAGTTTTTATGTATTTAAGGAATTTTTTTGCAGTAAAATTTCCGACTAGACAATCAATTGGTCCTGCATATATGTCACACACTCTTAGATCCAAATTGCCTCGCCTAATTGGCGCAATGAATGTATTAAAATCTATAACTCTAACTCCATTCACATCGTTAATGCTTTGCAAATAAGTATTGTAAACTAAAATTTTAATTGTCTTGTTATAGTTGACTTTGTGTCCTTTTTTCAAGAACTGTTCTATAACATAATCTTTATTGTCCTCAAAGTAATTGCCTATTCTAAGAAGTTGATTGACATCATCCACATAGAAGTCACACATCCCTTTGCGTATTTGTTTATCTCCATAGTCTTTCAACTCGCAGAGAAACAATACATTATCCAAAACAAATGCCAAGTCGCACTCATACTCAATTTTGTTTTCTTTGCGATGCAAGCGTGTTGCAGGAATATTTCTTTCAGCGAAAAAATGCATGACGTACTCTTCGAAAGCGTGTCCGCGCTCTGAATAGGAAATGTCTGGTTGGTTAAAGCGTGATTCGAGAACTAATCCCCCATTTGCATTGCTTAAGAGAGAGTAGCAGAGTAAGTATTTGCCACGAATTGAGATAAAAGGGAAGTCAAACAAGTCATCTGATTTGTTAGTGTGAATCATATATCCTAAAATCTTATCTGCATAGTCAACAGGAATGCCTGAGCGAGTCAGTTGTTTTACCCAACTTTTATGCGACTTTACCATCAATATCGTTTTTATTTTTTGTGCAATCCAGCAAATAAAAGACTCATTAAATACTTTCCAGAATCGTTTGGAATAATTTATAAGACATTCATATGCTTTAATCCAATATTTAATAGGAATCTCCTTTATTTGCAAATCCTCATTTTGTTGATGAAGACTCCGTTTAAGCAAACTCAATGAAAATACTTCAGGAAACTGAAGGGCAGTATCATCTGTAAAAGTGCGTGGAAAATTTTTTGATATTAGGGCATGCTCATTTTCGGCAATACTGTCATACACGCTGAGTTTCCCATAACTTTTCATAAGCCAATGATATTTTTCATTGTGGATATAATCAAATACTATTTTTTGATCTACCTTTTTAACGCAAACTATTCCACCTTTCCACAGATCATACAAGTCGTGCAGTCTGCTTATTTTAGTGGCATCTCTCATGTATTGATTGGCGACACGAAAATATGCAAAGTCCAAATCAGACAGGAACGGTTGGTGTATAAAAACGTTTTCTTTGCAGATAGATTTGTCATAAAACAATGATTTTAAAATACTAGAATAAGCCGTCTCAAAGCGTACAATATCAATATACTTGTCAGTATCATCTGTTGAGTTTAATCCGCCTTTATGCAATAATTTAATTAATCCCAAATAGTTTCTATTGAGTGCAAAAAACAAATAAGCAAATCTGTCCTTTTCTGGAATTGCAGTAATTTTATTTTGTAAAACTTTCTCTTGAGTAAACAATGAATTGAAAATTCTTACTTCCTCGATATGGTTTAATATTAAAGGAGACGTAACATTAACTGTAGTTAAAAAATTATTGTAAGTTTCATTGCCTCTTACGTCAATAAAAGCGTTGTAAGTTTTTAATATTTGTATGGTACAGATGGCTTCACATTCTGTAGAAATACTTTCAAGGAAAGATACTACTTCTGTATACTTTTTATCTTTTATTAATTTTGCCAGTTTTTTCTCATCCATCATTTGTGCTGTCCTAAATTGCAATTCTCGCGAGAGTCATACTTAAATACTTATCATGTGTTAGCCATGATTTTTAACAAAAGTATAATATCAACCGATGGTTATGTCAAATTAGTATAAGGTAGAGTGTAAATATCCTCAAGGCAAAAAACAGCTCATGTAAATGTGTCGAAAATGCAAGTTAACAATGCTATAAGATGACACATTTCATAAAACACACCTGCCAAAATGACACATTTCGTAAAATACACACAATGAACGGCAAATAAGGACGCGTCTTGCGTCCTTTTTGCATTTATCACGCTTAGTTCTTAGCCGAGCGAAGCGAGCGCCACGTAACAAAAGCGAAATATTTACGCCCAGTAAACCCTTATCGCGCTCACACTTAAAAGATGCCCAACCTGCAACCCTTCTTCACAATAATTCCGTTTTTTAAGTTTACATTTTTGCATTTGCGAGTTTTCACAAAATATTAACGAAATATCTTAACTATTTTCATTGTTTATAGGTATATATTAAAAAATACTTTTGCTATCATCAATATTTAAGGAGAACAAAAATGGTTAGTAACGCATATTGCAAATGTGAGATTTGCGGTTGTCATATTAGAGTACGTTTTCAGTGCGGTTATTTCGACATACCCGTTAGTATTTACTGTCCCCAGTGCAACACGCATATATTCGGAAAAATAAATCTTACTCAAAAGCCGTACGGTATAAAACTAAATAACGTCATAGAGCAGCGTGATGAATTCTCGGACGGTTACGTAATCGAGTTGGCTACTGAGTTTTTGACCAAGAAATATCAAGAGAATTCAGCGTTTCAAATGGACCTTTCACCGTTTATGCGAAGCATGCCATTTGACCAAATCCGAACAAAGAGAAGGGTAAACGTAATGAAAATTGCGCATAACCTTGACGGGTATAAAAAGCGTATTGAAAATATATTTAACTTGCTTCGCGGAAATAACACCGAATTGTTAAAAAAATATCTCAACAGTAGCGTAGAAAAGGATACTGAAGTCGTTTTTGAAAAATTCGATTACAGACAGATAAAAAACTCTCTTGATGCGATTATGTCAACGAGATACTGTATTATGCCATTTTTGCAAAACACAATAGCACCCAATTTGAATACGGAGTTTCCAAAGATTATTTTAAAAACGGCGGATTTGATAGAGAACGTTGCTTACGATGCCATTATCGACTACGTTAAATTTTTGGATGAAAACAAGTATTTTGATCTTTATTATCTTCGAATCCCCAAATATATCATTCGTTATTTGGAAAAAATCACGCAGTTGATTCCCGTTTATGATGTATATCCGATTTTGAGCGATATAGATCAATCAAGTATGGGTGTTACAACAATTTCAATAGATGAAATGCACGATTTGTATTCCAAAGGATATGAATTGCTTTGCGATTCCATAGACATATTCTTTGGATTGGACAATATCGATAAGCGTGGAGCCTACAACAATTTTGAAGCAGGCACCGAGAATTTCATGGATAAAATGAATTCCTATCGTTCCAAATACCAAAAATATGAGCAACTATCCAACTTGGGCCCAAAGTATACTGTTGGTATAGTCAATATACTTAACAACACAATAAGAAATTCAGACGCGCATTACAGTATGACAATGAACGGATTGTCCCAGGAGGTTACATTTATTGACAAATATCACCAGAGAACGCGCAGTCTTCAATTGAGCTTTTTAGACTTTGGCGCAAAATGCATAGAAGTATATTCTGCTATTTTGATGGTGTGGGAATATTACTATCAGCTACTGAAAATCAAATATATGTCGGTAGATATGATGACGCCCAATTTTGCGAAAAACGTTGAAAGGTCTATAAATCTCAACGGATTGTTTTAAGTTGCTGTCGCGCTGCTAATAAGGCTGCCCAAAGGGTGGCGTTATTGTTTTATATTATTGAATTTGATTTTATCTATTTGGTATGTTATAATTATAAAAAGTATTAAATTAAAAACCTCAAAAGGAAATTTTATGTTAAATTCAGTAATAAATGCCGTTAAAGAGGCGGCAAAACTTGCGGCAGGCGTTCAGTTTAGTGTAGAAAATAAAGGTAGTGTGGCAAACGTTGTTACGTCAGCAGACGTTGCCGTTCAAAACTATTTAAAGCAAAAACTTCAAGAGATAATTCCTTCTTCAGGATTTTTAGGTGAGGAAAGTGATGTTGCCGATTTAGAATCAGATTACATTTGGATTGTCGATCCCATAGACGGCACAATGAACTTTACGCGAGGAATAGAGCATTCGGCGATTTCGGTAGCTTTACAGTACAAAGGCACAACCGTCGTTGGCGTTGTTTACAATTTTTTTACAGATGACTTGTATTATGCAGAACTGGGCAAAGGCGCGTATAATAACGGCAAACAAATTCACGCGTCGACAAGATCTTTCAGTGAAGGATTGTTGTGTACGGCAATGAGTCTGTACAAAAAGGAATATGCTCCCGTATGTTTCGATATAATTTCCGAATTATATTCGCAATGTAACGATATACGCAGATTTGGTTCTTGCGCGTTAGAGCTGTGTTATATCGCCGCAGGCAAATGCGATTTGTATTTTGAATTGAGAGTATTCGCTTGGGATTCTGCGGCAGGGGAGTTGATACTGCGTGAGGCGGGCGCTAGTGTTTACCGATTCTTTTCAGACAAAACTTTGGAAAAGGCCTTACCGCTAATTGCTGCCAACAACGCGCAAAATCTCAAAATTATTTACGACGTAGTAAATAAATATTTAATTAAGTACAACTTGGAGGAAAAGCTATAATGGGCAAGTTTTCATATACGGACACAGCCGAAATAGTCGCAAAAAAACATCGAAAAGATATATCCGTGGATTTAAACCAATTGTACAAGGAAGCGCATTCGGAGTTGTCTCTACAACAGACTAAAAGAGATCAAACAATAAGCATTTATTTGACGCTGTGCACAATCGTTGTTCCGATTATACTTTCCACGGAATACATCAACGTCTATTACAAGGGCGCAATATTTTTAATCTTGGGAATAATAGGCTTGTTGCTTTCCACAATAATAATCAGATACAAAGTTTATAAGGACGTGTATTGGATGTGCTGTCAGACCATTTCCCAATTGTCAAGTTACCCTATGGAAGACGTCGACAAAGAGCTAGTTCAGGGCTTATTTTATCAGGTACTGCAAAAAAGAGGAGGAAAATATGTAAAACACGGAGAGAAACGAAACAGCTTTCGGAATTTTTCTTTTTTTGCAAGCAATCTATTTAGCGCTGAAACTTTACTTTACATTACGATGATTCTTATCGTTTCTATCGTTGCCGGATTAGGTTTAGCATTGGCATGTATGCAGTCGGTGTTAATCAGCGCAATTATTGGAGTATGTTTCGGTTTGCTCGTATTTACATATCTTTTGTGGGCGTTCTTTAGACAATGTAAAAAAATTTACAAAGTATTAGTAGACGGCGAAGACGATTCTTTCAACTTTGTTTTTTCAAAGGCGTGGTTTTTGCATTTTTACGAATAGAAATTAAAAGAGCCATATTATTAAAAAGGCGGTTCATATTATATTAAATTTACTCTAAAAAACCCCAAAACGACACGTCGTTTTGGGGTTTAAATTATTTTTTCAGTGGGCAGGTTATTTGCGGTAAACCAAGATGTCGTCTAAGGTGACGCGAGCTATTTGGCAGTAGAAGAGCAAATCTTCTATGCCGACTTCCGTCCTGCCGCTTTCCCAGTTGTTAATTACGCTGTCCGTGACGCCAAACACTTCGGCAAGTTCCATGCGACTGATATTCTTGTCCATATGCTCATTTGTGCAGTTGTCGCAGTCGTCACGTACGTTGTTGCACTTGTCGGAGCCTTTTCTTAGCGCGCTGCAAACAAATCTACGCAAATGCTCGTTGTCACTGCGCAGCCGATACAGCTTGTTGCCCGTTGCTTGCCAATCTACAAATTTACGAAGAATTTTCATGCGTAATATTATAGCGAATATTGTCGAAATTATCAAGCGATTGTTACCGTGAACGCAAAAAACACGACGACCTTGTAAAAATTACAAGGTTGTTGTTATTTTTACAGTTTATCGGTTTGTCCAACCAAAAATCGGATTGCGCCCGTTTGCGGTTGTCATTTATAATATTTACAGACGGAAGAAACCGCTACAATCTGCTCTAAGCCGAGCAAAAAACGAAAATGGGAGGTAAATACCATGAAAAATGCGAAAGAAAACGGACAACAGGTAAATAACACGGTAGATTTGTTGGACATTCTCTTAGACAGGGACAACACGGATCCGATAGTACTTCAAGACGAAAGCGGCAAAACACTCTCATTTGCGCAAGTTGCCATAATCCCCTACGACACTGGGGACGAGCGCATACTTTACGCGGTGCTAAAGCCCATCGACCGCATTGAAGGCATAGCGGATGACGAGGCGATAGTTTTCAAGGCTGTGACTAACGAAAACGGTGACACCGTCTTGAGAGTGGAAGAGGACGAGCTGCGCGCGATAGACGTATTTGACAAGTACTACGATTTACTTAACGTAGAGAAAGAGGAATTGAAAATGATTGGTAACTTTGACTACGGACAGTTGCAAGCCTTTGCCGATAGCATCGAATATAAGCTACGTATTTTCAACGTCAGGGTACAAGTCAAAACCATTCAGTTCGGCGTGGAAAAGTCAAGGCTCGTGTTTGAAATAATTTCGCCGCACAGCATTGCGGATTTGATGCGCTACGAGCTGGACGTAAAGGCGTGCGTACCAACAAACCGTACGGTTAAAGTGGTGGCGCCCTTTGGCAACGAAAGGCAGTTCGCTGCAGAAATGGACAACGAACAGGCACTGGATCCCTTTTGCAAAAAGGCGTTGCTGTACTGGTTGAAAAATCAAAACGGCAAGGCGACTATTGCATCCATTCAACGCAACCTCAGCATTGGATACAACCGCGCGGGGCGCATAATGGACTCGTTGCAAAATCTCAATTGCGTGGGCATGCCAAATCCGGGCGAACCCTTTTCCAAACCTCTTCCCGTCAAACTGTCAATGGATGAAGTGGAAATTCTGTTCCCCAAATCCTTGGGCTGGGAAGACTAAAAAACATATCACAAAATAAAGGGAAGCACAACCGTGTTTCCCTTATTTGTGTGGTGAGAAAGTATTGAGTTAGTTAAACGTAACGTATTTTTCAGTTTAATCGTCGTTGCAATTACATTCTTGTACAGTCAATAATTCCTTGAATGCCTGCGATTATCAACATAGGTCCAAGCCCGAGGAAAAGACCTAAGCCTGCGTGAATGGGAGTAAAGGTGGTAAGCATTGCCACAATGGTCAAAGGCTCTTCCGAACTGGCGGTTAAGTCGGCGATTGTAAACATGATTCCGAGTGGCAATAAAGTGAGCAGCAAGCCAAAAGCAATGGGCATGATACCGTGCTTAATAACTGCAATATCGCCAAACTGAGCAATGACGAGTATTGCTCCTACCGCAGCGAAAAACGCTCCAAGTATCAGAGGCATGTCAGGCAATACGAGGCAGTGGACAATAACAAGTCCAATGCCTATCAGTAGCGGAAGGCATGAAAAGGCAAGCATCGGAAGTTTTTTGCCAACGCTTCCCTTGTCACGTCTTGCGGGCGTGTACTCAAATCTGTCAAAATGTTTTTTCACGATAGGCAGGTCGGATATCGGCAAAAGGACGTTTGCTATAACCATTCTTTCATCGTACAGTTCAAATGTGAGCTGGTAGCCTTGAGGATGAGCCTCGCAACGCGTGTTTCTCAAATCCGACTGCCTGATAACTGTCTTTTCTCCATTGTTGATGACAACAACGTATTCGCGGTAAATGCGTATTGCATTTTCACTCGCCTTGTTGGCATCCGCGGTGGCAAGTTCTTCCGCAAGTTTACGTGTTTGGACACCTTCTATTCCGCGTTTACGTGTGAGGTTATTTTTGATTGCAAAGCGAGCGAATTTGCCCCAACCGCCGAATGCAGTCAGCAGTAAAATCAACTCGCACACGAGCAGTACGAATAGCGCCGCAATGTGATTAACAATCGCAATTCCCACCCCATATTGCGAAATTGAGGTTATAACACTGTATAAAAACCAGCCAATAAGCCCTGCGCCGAGCAAGAGCATATATATGCGTTGCGCCCAACCTCTTGCGCCAATTTTGCCTGTTGGCGCGTCGTACATTGACTTGGCATTGCTCTTTTCGTACAGCACTTCACCGTAGTCGAATTCGTTGTACTTTGCCTCTTTTTCTTTCACTTTTTTCTCCCTCTAAGTCTAATGGTTTTAGTCTTAAAAATATGTTATTTTTTGTCTCTATTACAACGCTTTTGTCAAGTCTTTAATTACTTCGCCCGCAATGATAAGTCCGACGACGGGAGGCACGAAAGCGGTGCTGCCAGGTATCTGCCTGCGTTCGGCGCGTTTGGGCATATTTTCATTTTGCGACAAATTTCGTTCAAGTTGTTTGACATCTGCTTCGTCAATGGGGGTTAGCGGTTTTTCCTTGGAGTAAACTACCTTGAGCGACTTTACTCCTCTACGGGAAAGTTCCTTGCGCATAACCTTGGCAAGCGGACACACCGACGTTTCGTAAATGTCCGCAACTTGAAAAGCGGTGGGGTCAAGCTTGTTGCCCGCGCCCATTGAGCTGATAATTGGCGTTCCTGCCGCCTGAGCCTGCAACACAAGGTTGATTTTGCCCGTCACCGTGTCGATTGCGTCCACAACGTAGTCGTACTGTGAAAAGTCGAATTGGTCTGCCGTGTCGGGTGTGTAAAACGTTTTGTAAGTTCGAACAGTTGCTTTTGGATTGATTTCCGCTATGCGCTCGGCGGCAACGTCCACCTTGTACTGTCCTACGGTCTTGCGCGTGGCGTACAGTTGACGGTTTATATTTGTCAGGCACACCTTGTCGTCGTCAATCAAATCAATTGCGCCAACTCCCGAGCGTACGAGTGCCTCAACAGTGTAGCCGCCAACGCCACCTATTCCAAACACAGCCACGCGGCAGGAGGCAAGCTTTTGCATTGCCTCTTGACCTAATAAAAGTTCCGTTCTGGAAAACTGGGTCAACATCTTGATTCCTCACAATAAATTGTAAATATTATACTGTATTTGCGCCGCAAAGTCAACTTGGCTCCGTGAGTTTGACTTGACTTTAAATTTCTCATTACGTTGCCAAAACTTAGTTCAATCACGGGGAAATTTGCGACATGGGTTAGAAAAACACTGTCAAACGGCGCAAATATCAGTGAATTTCGTTGCATAAATAATATTTTTGTTGACTTGTTTTATTCGTTGTTATATAATTACTCAAAACTGCAAAAGGAGGCAAATATGAAAAGTAGTACAAGAAAATCTGCTGTTATATTCAGTATTTTGTTTGTTTGCCTCGTTCTGTTGTCGAGCGGTTTGATTTTCGCTAAGCATGGGCACGAATGTATTGAAAACAACTGCAACGTGTGTTGTTTGATTGATGCAGCTCAAAAAATTCTTGGCGGATTAACGTTACTTGCCGCGGCGTCGTCGATATTTGCTGCCACGGTCAATTTCGGTTTTAGGCGTTTTTTATTTGTTTTAAAACAACGTTTTCAATCTTCCTTAATTTCACTAAAAGTTAAATTATCCGACTAATTAGATACGAACTATGCAAGCAGTATGCCCAATAGGGTGTATTGCGTTTTTGCGTAGTTTTTTTATGCTATTTTACAAAAACTAACGTTAGTTGGAGAAATCTCATGAAAAAAATATTGGCTATTATTGTAATTTTGTGTTGTTTGCTTTCGCTTGTCGGAGTTTTGTCGGCGTGCGAAGAAGACAATTGGGACAACGGCAATCTAAAGGTTGTGACGACAATTTTTCCCGAATACGATTGGACGTTGAACCTTCTCGGTGAACACGAAGATGAAGTCAACGTTCGAAACCTACTCAACAGCGGCGTAGATATGCACAGCTATCAAGCGACTTTTAGAGACAAAATGTACATTTCAACATGCGATTTGCTTGTCTACGTTGGCGGTGAGTCGGACGATTGGGTAGAGACGTCGCTCAAGCAAGCCGCCAACAAGGATATGGTTGTAATCAAGCTGCTGGACGTGATAGAGGACGCTTTGGATGAGGCGGACGGAATTGAAGGCGAGGAACACGACCACGACCATGAGGAAAGCGCTTTTGACGAACACGTGTGGCTGTCACTTAGACGCGCTAAAATTGCCGTAAACGCTATCGCCGAGGCTCTCGAAACGCTCATGCCCGACAGTGCCGAAACTTTGGCGCAAAATGCCGCAAGCTACTGCGAACAGTTGGACGCGCTTGACGCCGAGTACAGGCAAGTTGTGGACTCGACGCCGACAAAAACGCTCGTCGTTGCCGACCGTTTCCCATTTGCGTATCTTTTTGACGACTACGGATTGAGCTACTACGCTGCGTTTAAGGGCTGTTCCGCCGCAAATGACCCGAGTTGGGACACTATTCTGACTCTTGTTGAAAAGGTGGACAAGCTCAACGCCAAGGTGATTATTATCACGGAGTCCAGCGACGGAAAAACCGCGCAACAGGTTAAAAATAAATCGCAAACCAAAAATCAAAAAATACTCAAACTCAACTCAATGCAATCGGTAGGCGCAAACGACAGGGCAAACGGCGTGACCTACTTGTCCATCATGCAAAGCAACCTTGATGTTCTACGCGAGGCATTGCAATAATAGGAGAAAAGGATGAAAAAAGGTTCGAAAAATTTTGCTGAGGACTGCGAAAAATGGCAGTTAATCAGCGAGGATTTACCAAAGGACGACGAGCAAGAGGCGCAGCTGGCCGTTACGGATTTGTGCTGTGGCTATGAACAGAAAGCCGTCGTGTCCAACGTCAATTTTCGCGTACAAATGGGCGACTATCTGTGCATCGTAGGCGAAAACGGCTCGGGCAAATCGACGCTTGTTAAAACCTTGCTTGGGCTAAACAAACCTATCGGCGGTTCTATTACGACAGGAGACGGACTCAAGCGCAACGAAATCGGTTACCTTCCGCAACAAACGGACGTTCAGCGCGATTTCCCCGCAACGGTGTGGGAAGTCGTGTTGTCGGGGTGTCTTGCAGGTAGCGGTTTCCGCCCATTCTACAACAAGCAGGAAAAGACGCTTGCTCGGGAAAATATCGAAAAAATGGGCTTAGTCGGCTTTGAAAAAAGGTGTTACCGCGAACTTTCGGGCGGTCAGCAGCAAAGAGTGTTGCTTGCAAGGGCATTGTGCGCAACGAGGAAGCTTCTTTTGTTGGACGAGCCTGTGTCGGGTCTTGACCCCAAAGTGACGTTAGAGATGTACGAGCTTATTGAAAAGCTCAACCGTGAGGATGGGGTGACGATAATCATGATTTCACACGACATCAACGCCACACTCAAATACGCAACTCACGTTTTGCACGTAAGCGACGAGGTGTTTTTCGGAACGCGCGATGAGTACCTGAACAGCGAATATATCAAGCGATTTGCCGTAGCAGGAGGTGTAGAATGAGCTTCTTGACGTACTTTCAATACGATTTCGTTTGGTACGCGCTGATTGTCGGAACGTTGGTTTCGCTGTGTTCGTCACTGCTGGGCGTAACGCTGGTGCTCAAACGGTTTTCCTTCATTAGCGACGGACTGTCTCACGTGGCGTTCGGCGCAATGGCGGTAGCGGGAATAGTCGGTCTGACAAACAAAACTTATATTACCCTGCCTGTAACCATTCTTTGCGCAATTCTGCTGTTGTGTACGGGTTCCAACGCCAAAATCAAGGGTGACGCTGCGGTAGCCATGATTTCCGTTGGCGCGCTTGCGCTTGGTTACCTGTTTTTAAATCTGTTCCCCACGTCGGACAACCTTGCCAGCGACGTTTGTAAGGTACTGTTCGGTTCATCGGCGATTTTGGAGCTTCAAGATTACGAGGTTTGGATTAGCGTAGCGTTGTCTGTCGTGGTGGTTGTGGTGTTCGTCATCTTTTACAACAAGATTTTTGCCATCACGTTTGACGAAAACTTCGCTAAGGCAACGGGCACGAAGGTGAACGTCTACAATTTGATAATCGCAGTGGTAATCGCGGTGATAATAGTATTGGCAATGAATCTCGTCGGTTCGCTACTCATTTCGGCATTAGTAATTTTCCCTGCGCTGTCGGCAATGAGAGTGTTCAAGAGCTTTAGAAGCGTAACAATTTGCGCCGCTTGCGTGTCCGTTGGGTGTTCGTTAGCCGGAATGCTCATTTCCATTCCGTTCGCGACGCCCGTCGGCTCGACGATAGTAGCGGTTGACATCGTGGTGTTCGGTTTATTCTTTGTAATTGGCGCGATAAAGGGGGCTGTAAAAAAATGAAAAAAACAAAAATAATCGTTGCGGTGTTGTTGCTGATTTTGTGCTTTACCTTCGCCGCTTGCGGACCAAAGGACTACGTACTAAACGAGCAAACTTTCTTTCTTGTAATGACCAACATACAGGCGCGTCCGCAGCAGTACGTTGACGGCACATTGGAATTTGACTGCTTTACCTACAGGTTGGTAGACGTCGTTGAAGAAAAAACGTATATTTGCGGAGTGCGTAAGTGTTCGGTGGGCTACGGTTGCACCTGCGGCAACGATACGATAATCGGTTTCGTGCTGATTTACGACGGCGAGTTGCCTGAACCAAGCGCGCGTCAAAGTGAAGACACAAACGAGCAAACGTGGGTGCACTTGAAAGGACGTCTTAAAAGCGCCGACAAACTCACCGTCACCGTCAATTCGTACGTGAACGGCGAACTGGATCCCAACAACACGGAACGAATACAGCTACTGGAGTTTGTGGTGGAAAGCTGCGAGCTTATCGAAGACTATTCTAACTTAAATTACTACGTGACTAAATAAGGAGAAAAACAATGGCTAACAAAAAAAGAAGGCAAGAAGTTAATCAAATGTATCAGCGCAAAGCAAAAGAGCACCAATATCAAGCGGCGACAAAGCATCTTTATATATTTCCAATCATAGCTTTGGCGGTCAGCGTATTGGTTTTGTTACTGTTATTCGTAACGTTTGCAGACGTCTATCAGTCTGAAATGAAAGTGGTCGAAAGCTCCGTTAGCGGATGGTCTTTCGTGGTGTCCGGCTTTACACATATTTTTAAAGGTCAATATATAGGAACTAACCCCGACACCCTTCATCTTTACGGCGCTTTGGTAGAACCGTTCTATGATTTTGCCACAGAGTGGTGCGAGACGGTCGCAATATTGGCGGTTGTTACAGTAATAATCAGCGTCGTTAATGTGATAGTACAGGCGGTAACTATTTTTAGACGGAACCATTTGCTGAACCTCGTCTCGGCGGCGGTGAGTCTTGTCGCATTCGTGCTGTTGATTGTCTGCTACGCCAAATGTATCGATATGAACAACGCCTCGATTATTTCCGACTACTGTAGAAACCCTGCCTGCGTAATCAGGTCCTACGCGATATTCCCCGCCTTGTTTGCTTTGGCGGGCGGCGTTGTCGGCGTGGTTGCAACGGTCAAGTATTTCCAAGCGTCAAAATTGTTGAAGTAAGTCTTGATACATTCATAAAAATGTACTATAATATCGTCAACTTTACTTGGAGATGAAAGGATATGAACGCTGAAGTAGATATTTCCAAAGTGGTCATAATCACAGAAAGACTAACGCTGCGACATTGGAAACCCGATGACTTGTACGATTTGTACGAGTACGCCTCGGTAGACGGAGTGGGACAAATGGCAGGCTGGCTTCCGCACCAAAACGTTGACGAGTCACGGGAAATCCTCAACAGGTTTATTGACGGCAAAAATGAATTTGCCATTGAATTTAATGGCAAGGCAATAGGCTCGCTTGGAATTAACCAATACAATGAGGAGGAATTGCCCGAGTACAAGGACAAGATGGGTTGTGAGATAGGCTACGTGTTGTCCAAAGACTACTGGGGCAGAGGACTTATGCCCGAGGCAGTGCAGGCGGTTACGATGTACCTATTTGAAGCTTTGAAATTGGACTTCATTGTTTGCGGTCACTTCCTTGACAATTTGCAGTCAATGAGAGTGCAGGAGAAGTGCGGTTTCGAGCATCGCAAAATCGTCAAATACGAAACTCGGTACGGCATTGTGAAGAACTGTTGGCTGTCCGTATTGGAACGCGCAAAGTGAGCGTAATTGCTTTTAAAATATCACTTTTTCCACCCCATGTCGAAAAATTCTGCAAATTCGATAGATTTAATACAAATAATAAACTAAAAAATGCGTATTTGTTTCGGCAAATACGCATTTTGAATTTTAAAGATTGTTCGGTTATTTTTATTGATTTTTTTCAATTTTATCTCTTTTCAAATAAGCGTTAGCCGCCGAGAATTTGTCTGACCACAAGGGCAACGACCGCGCCGACTGCTGCGGAAACTATCCGCCAAAACATGTCGTTGGCAAGCTTTCTGCGGCGTTGAATTAGCTCGCGTTTGAATGCTTTGCCCTTGGATTTAAGGGTTATTACGTTGACCGTTTCGCCCTTTCTGTCCGACTTGGTGCATTCAAAGTAACCGTCGTATTCCAACTGGTGCAAAATGCCGTCCACCTTGTCAGTTGTCAGTTTGAACTTCTCAGGCGTGCTTTGAATAATATATTCGTCCGTCATTATTCCGCTGTCGTTGTTTTTGCTGCACACGTCGTATATCGAGCGCATAACGGCAATTTCTTTTTTGTTTAGCATATTTTTCTCCAATCAATCAAAACAGCTTGCCAATGATTGTGGCAACCAGCGTTCCCAAAAACGCCGCAAGGAACACTCCAATCAGCAGCAGGCTCAACTGTCCTTTGGTAATTTTTGCCTTTTGCATGATATTCTTTTCGCCCTCGGAGTAGCTTTCCGCCTTGACGGTGGTACAAATGCAAATTTCCTCTTTGTCCTGATACTTGACGTCTACGTATTCGTTTTCCTTCAAGAAGGTTATTATTCCAAGCAGAGTTTGCAAGTCTATTTTGAGTTTGGGCGAAAGCTCGTCCAAAATTTGCTGTTTGTTCAGCACCTTGTAGCTTGCGCCCGCTTTTTGCGTCAACAGCTCAAGTACTGCGTCTGTTTTTTTGTCTAACATATCAAATCTCCCACAGGTGTTTAGCTAAGTCTACCGTGTCGTCGTCCACGAAGGTTACGCCCTCTTTGGTAAGTAAGTCGTGCTGAACGTTTTTCCCGCCGAATGCGAACGCGCCCGACAGCTTCCCCTCGCGGTTTACTACTCTGTGACAGGGTGTGACGAATGGCTCGGGATTGACGTGCAACGCCCAACCAACCTGTCTTGAGGCGCGCGGTTTGCCAATTAGACGCGCAATTTGCCCGTACGTAGCCACCTTGCCGCAAGGTATTTGTTTGACTGTTTCGTATACCCGTTGAAAAAAGCCGTCCATACAATTGCACCTTGTGTTGATTATACTTTTTTTGGCGGGTGTTGTCAATGACTTGAAATATTGTAAAAAATATGTTACTATATCTCTTAGTATTTTTACTTTGGTTACGACAGGAGAAATTATGCGCAATTTTATTACCATTGAGGGCTGCGAAGGCGTCGGAAAGACCTATCAGACGAGGTTGCTCAAACAATACTGCGAAGAAAACGGTTACAACGTAGTTTTCACTCGCGAACCGGGCGGCAGCGAAATTGCCGAGCAAATTCGCCGTATACTTCTCGACGCAAACAACAGCGACATGGACGACCTTTGCGAGGCGTTTCTGTACGCGGCGTCGCGTATTCAGCACCTCAAGGACATTGTAAAGCCTGCGCTTGAGGAAGGCAAGGTGGTTTTTTGCGACCGTTACGTACATTCATCCTACGTTTATCAAGGAATTGGGCGCGGTTTGGGTTTGGACAAAATCGTTAAGCTCAACGAAATTGCAGTAGGCGAATATATGCCTGATTTTACCGTATTTTTGGACCTGTCCCCCGAAAACGCCTTTATGCGCAAGGGCGGAGCAGACAAAACCGACCGCATGGAGGCGGTGGATTACAGCTTTCACGTCAAAGTGTACGAGGGCTACAAACGCTTGATTGCCGAGCACCCCGAGCAATTCGAGGTCATTGACGCGTCGGGAACCAAGGAACAAACTCAGGCAAAGCTACGCGAAGTACTCCAGCGTAGGGGAATTTTCAAATGATGACCTTTGACAAAAACGTCGGTCAATATCTCGTTTCCGCTTTCAAGGAAGGTCGCGCCGCTCACGCATACGTCGTTGTGGGCGAAAAGCAGCATTTGCAAAGCCTTCTACGCGAATGCGCTGTTGTTACGATGTGCTACAATCACGTCGGTTGCAACTGCGATGCGTGCAAAAAGGTGATTGAGAGCGCGCATCAAGACGTAATTTACTTGCCGCTGGACACGCAGAAAAACCGCTTGACAGTTGCCGACATGGCGTATCTTGTGGAAGAAAGCTACAAACGCCCTGTGGACAACAGTGAACAACGCGTGTTTTTGATTGACGCGTCCAATTCGCTTGCGGGAGTGGGCAGCGAGCTGTGGCAAAACAAGCTACTGAAAACTCTCGAAGAACCGGAGGGCAACGTATATATTTTCGTCGGCGTGACGGACGCGGAAGGGCTTTTACCTACCGTGCGTAGCCGCTGTCAGATACTCAAACAGGACAAGCTGAGCGTAGACGATGTTAGAAAAGCATTGCTTGAAAAGAGCTTCAATCTCACTTCCTGCGAAATGGCGGCAGCAATGTCAGGCGGAAGCGTTCAAACAGGCGAACGCATACTCAACAACCCCGCAATATTCGAAGCCTACAAGACGGCGGAGCGTATTGCTACGGAAATGACTTCTACCAAAACCGCCTTACGTTACGCTTCGGAAATTCTGAGTAACAGGGAATACATTAACGATTGCTTGGGATTTTTGACAGTGCTGCTACGCGAAAGCGTGGTGTACAGGCTTGCTCCCGAGCTTGTTTTGCTACCCCATCTCAAAAATACTATTGACCAAATTTGCGCAAACTACACGTTAGCCGCTGCGCAAAGCTGCATAGAGAGAATAAACGCGGCGAAAAAAAAGTTGGACGACAACGGAAACCCCTCCGTCGTCATTGACCAACTGCTAAACGGAATATTGGAGATCAGATACAGATGTCGGAAATAGTAGGAATCAAATTTAAAGATACAGGTAAGCTGTACTATTTTGCGCCCAACGGACTGGTTTTTGAAAAGGGCGAAGGCGCGATAGTGGAGACGGCTCGCGGAGTGGAGTTCGGCACCGTTGCCGTTGCCAACAAGGAAATTCCCGATGCTGAACTCAAGGAACTGAAGCCTGTGGTACGGAAAGCCACCGAGGCGGACTACGCGCAGCACGAGGAAAATCTCAAAAGGCGTCACTCCTCCGTCAGGCAGGCGCAGAACATGGCAAACAGGCGCAAGCTTGACATGAAATTCGTGGACGCCGAGTTTACTTTTGACAACAGCAAGGTTATTTTTTACTTCGCGTCGGACAATCGCGTTGACTTCCGCGACCTCGTCAAGGAAATGGCGGCAACTTTCCGCATGCGTATTGAACTAAGACAGATAGGCATTCGCGATGAATGTAAGATGAAGGGCGGCTTGGGTCCCTGCGGCAGAGTGTGCTGCTGCAACGACTATATGACGGACTTTGAACGCGTTTCTATCAAAATGGCAAAGCATCAAGGGCTTTCTTTGAACCCGGGTAAGATTTCCGGACTGTGCGGACGGCTTATGTGTTGCTTGAAATTCGAGGACGACTACTACGCCGACACCCTCAAATTTATGCCCAAACTCAACAGCGAAATCGACACTCCCAAGGGGCGCGGCAGGGTGGAAAGTATCGACGTGCTCCGTCAGACAGTGGTTGTCAAGACGGTTGCGGCGGACGAATCCTTTGAACTGCATGAATACGGTTTGGAAGAACTGGGCATTACTCCCGTCTACCCCGACAAGTGCGCAAACTGCAACGGATGCAAGGACAACGTAGGCGACGACGAGGACGACACGGACGTTTTGCCTCAAGAAGAGGAATAATTGGTGTAGTATGAAGCTGCTTGTAGCAACGGACATCCACGGTTCTGCCTATTTTGCCGAGCGCGTAGTGCAAAAGTTTAAGGAATCTGACGCCGAACTGCTTGTTTTGTTGGGCGACGTTTACAATCACGGTCCGCGCAATCCCTTCCCCAAGGACTACGCGCCTATGCGTGTTGCGGAGCTACTCAATTCCGTTTCCGACAGGATTTTGGCAATACAGGGCAACTGCGACAGCGAAGTGGACGGGATGATTAGTAATTTTACTTTTATTAAACACAACGTTTTGCCTTTAGGTTCTCGCAAACTGTTTTTAACGCATGGACACGTGTACAACAAAGACAATTTGCCTCCTCTTGCCTGCGGAGACGTAATCATGTACGGTCACTTTCACGTAAACGAGGTGAGCGTTGTCAACGGCGTGTATTGCGTAAACCTAAGCAGCGCGTCACTGCCCAAGGACGTATCTTCCTACGCATTAGTGGACGAAAACGGCGTAACAATTTACGACTTTGACGGCAACGCGATTTTAACCCAACGCTTCAACTAACACAATTTTACAGCATTTCGAAACTAACGAATTTCGGTTTGTTTTAACTTTTTGACATCTTTTTTTCAGACATGGGTCTGAAAAACGACAATTTTTGCGTATATTCAACAAAAGTATTAGGCCTGTTGACAAGTAATTGAATATATATTACAATTGATAAAAAGCTTTTGCGGTTTTGAACTCTTTATCACTTCATTTGCAACTCCGTCACTACTTTTTACCGTAATTATTACACAAATATCTGATACCTATCACAAAATCTACTCAAGTTAGTCTTGTGTGACTAACTATTTGCATTATAAAAGTTCACGTTTGAGTAAAAAATTTATCGTATCGTTTTTTAGGAGGAACCATGTCTACTAAATTCCAGTCTTTGGAGGAACTTGTTGCTGCTCTCGACAACATGAATATCTCGGATTTACGCGTTCTTGCCCGTCAATTTGAAATAGTACCGGGCAACCGTAGGCGCAACGTGCTTATAGAAAAAATCATTGGCGCGTATAAGGGCGAGGTGATAGAAGAACGCAAAAAACCCGGCCGTCCACCCAAGGGACAGGGCGTCCGTCAAAGTGAGCCTGAAATCAAGGACGATTTGACTGCCGCGTCGGACAACGTTGACCCCAGCTTGCCCCGTACGGGCATTTTGGAAATAATGTCGGACGGCGGTTACGGCTTCGTACGCACCAACAACTATTCCAACACACCCAACAAGGACTACTACGTTTCCGCCAACATGATCAGCCGAATGAAGGTACAGTCGGGTGACAAGCTCAAGGTGGCAATCCGTCAATACCCCGACAGACAGGCTCCCACGGCGATTTTCATTGAAGAAATCAACGACCAGCCCTGCAACGACATCAAGCGTACGCCGTTCGACTCGCTTGAACCGTGTTTTCCGTGTAACCGTATAAATATGCGCTCGGAAAAATCCGATTATTCGCTTCGCGTATTGGATTTGGTTGCGCCTATTGGTAAAGGACAGCGCGGACTAATAGTTGCTCCTCCCAAAACAGGTAAGACTATTTTGCTCAAAAAGATTGCAATGGCGGTAAAGAAAAACCACCCCGAAATTCACTTGACGGTGCTGCTAATTGACGAACGCCCCGAGGAAGTTACCGACTTCAAGGAGAGCGTGGACTGCGAGGTGGTGTATTCCACCTTCGATCAACAGCCGTCCAATCACTGCCGCATTGCCGAGCTTGTATTTGCCAACGCCCGTAGGCGTGTAGAGCAAGGTCAGGACGTTATGATTTTGATGGACAGCATAACGCGCCTTGGTCGCGCCTACAACCAAATTGCCGAACAAACGGGCAGAACGCTCACGGGCGGCTTGGACATTTCCGCATTGCAGGAACCCAAGAAAATGTTTGGCGCGGGAAGAAACACGCGTAACGGCGGCAGCCTGACGATACTGGCTACGGCTTTGATTGACACAGGCAGCAAAATGGACGACATCATTTACGAAGAGTTTAAGGGCACGGGCAACATGGAAATTCAGCTTGACCGCCGCATGAGCGAAAAGCGCATTTTCCCCGCCGTAGACCTCAATCGTAGCGGTACGCGCAGAGAAGAGCTGTTGCTTACGCAAAGTCAGCTTGAAGGCATGTACTTGGTGCGCCGAATGTTGTCAAGCGAGGACGCAGTTCAGGCAACGGAAGAACTGTTGCAGGTTGTCATGACCACCGAAAACAACGACGAAACGCTTGACACCTTGAAACGGCTCGTTCGTTCAGCAGCGCAACGACGCGCAATGAAGAAGAGCTGAAAATAGCAAAAAAACTCACCCCATATTCAAAAATAACGTAAAAAACTTATGAAAACAGTAGTGTTGGGCATGAGCGGCGGCGTAGATAGCGCCGTGTCGGCGTACCTGCTCAAAAAACAAGGATACAACGTAATAGCGCTGTTTATGCACAACTGGGAGGAAACGGACGACGGTTGCTGCACTGCCGAGCAGGACTTCGAGGACGTCAAGCGCGTTTCGGACAAGCTTGGTATACCGTACTATTCCGTCAACTTTGCCAAACAGTACCGCGAACGCGTGTTCAATTATTTTTTGGACGAGTACGCAAAAGGTCGCACGCCCAATCCCGACGTGCTTTGCAACCGCGAAATAAAGTTCGGGCCTTTCCTCGAATACGCAAAGGCTCTCGGGGCTGACTACGTTGCTACGGGTCACTACTGCGGTATAGCTCACGAAAATGGCGTACATTATCTGTTAAAGGCAAAAGACCAATCCAAGGATCAAACCTATTTCCTCAATCAACTGTCGCAAAAACAGCTCGAAAGCGTGCTTTTCCCTCTTGCAAACGTTGAAAAAAGCGAAGTTAGGCGTATTGCCGACGAACTCGGGCTTGTCAACGCCAAGAAAAAGGACAGCACGGGCATTTGCTTTATCGGCGAACGCAATTTCAGAAACTTTTTGCAAAATTACCTTCCCAATCAACCCGGCGAAATCGTGGATATAGACGGTAAACGCGTTGGCGAACACATTGGACTCATGTACTACACCTTGGGGCAACGCAGAGGCTTGGGGCTTGGCGGAACACAGGACGGTCAAGGCAGATGGTTTGTTGTAGACAAGGACATGCAGAATAACCGCCTGATAGTTTCGCACGGCGACGAAAGCGTGCTCAATTCCAAGAGTTTGGTTGCAAGCGGCGTCAACTGGATACCAAGTCCACCAAGCGAGAAATTCAGTTGTAAAGCAAAATTCCGTTACAGGCAAAGCGAACAGGGAGTGGACGTGGAGCTGCTCGGTGACGGCAAAGTCAAGGTGGTATTTCACGAACCGCAAAGGGCAGTAACCCCCGGGCAATTCGTCGTATTCTACGACGAAACGCGTTGTCTTGGCGGTGGCACGATAGACGAGGTATACAAGTAATTTCCATTAAAAAGTTGACATGGGTTAGAAAAATCGCTTATTTTTCATACAAAGGCAAATACGATGAGTAACAAAACTACAAAAAAACAAAAGAATATTCCGTTTGAAGAGGTGGAAGTAAGTCAACCTGTTGAAGAAGCTGTTGACGAAACTGCGCCCGTCAAAGAGGACAATATCCACGCCGAAAGTGATACGACTCCCACCTCGGCTGAAGTTGAGGCTACGATAGACGAGCTTGCCGCAACCAAGAAACGCGAGCGCGTATGGGAAATTGATTTCGTGCGCGGACTAATGATTCTGTTCGTCGTGTGGGATCACTTCATGTGGGACGTGTACTTCGGTTTCAGGACCGAATACAACACGGCGCTATTTCAATGGTTGCAATCCGTCGGCGAAGCCTACTACTACGGCACGCTGAGAGACGTAACGCACGACGTTTTCGTCACCCTGTTCGTATTTACAAGCGGTATTTCCTGTAGTTTTTCTCGCAGCAACGGCAAGCGCGCTATCAAAATGTGCGTTTTCGCAATACTGTTTTCCGTAGTTACCTACGCCATAGATGCAATATTAGGCACCAAGTTGACTATTTATTTTAACGTTATACACGTAGTGGCGCTTTCGGTGCTAATTTGGACGGCAATCGAGTGGATTTGGGGCAAACTGACCAAAAACTGGCAAAAAAACATTTTCGGCGTGACGATGTTTGCGGTTATCATGACGGTGCTGATCGTGGGATATTGTGCAAAGCACTCCTGTGTAATACACGGTCACACAAGCAACCATTGGACTAACCTCATATTTGGCGAAAGCGAATGGCGCACCAACGTTATTATCAAGTTCCGTGGCGGCGGCGACTACTTGGCGTTTTTCCCCGATTTTGGATGGTTTTTGGTGGGCGCATTCCTCGGACGCGTGATGTATCGCGAAAAGAAAAGTATTTTCCCCTCCGTCAACCCCAAATTCGTATCGCCTATCACTTTTGTCGGTAGACACTCGCTGTGGGTGTACTTCATCAGTCAAGTGGTAATGTACGGATTGATTTACCTATTGCACGGAATGTTTAACATATTGTAATATATTGACCGCACGCGCCTGTGTACCCGCAGTATGGGAGGGGTAAATTCCTAATTTTTCAAACGTATTCAATGTACTATAAGCTAAACTGTCTTAGATTTTCTACGGCAGTTTTTTCTTTTATTTTCAGATTGTGTCGCAAACGTGGGACAAAACGGCGTCGTCCGTTGTTGTATTGTCAAACGGCGAACGCCAATACGTTTACAGTCGTTTGCGCAAGAGCGTGCTTTGTGCTATACTAAAATTTATGACGGACGATATGAGACGACAAATAAACGTATATATCGTACAAATTTCCCAAGGCAACGAATTTGCCCTGGATGCTTTGTCGCGCCTTGTTTCCGCCCGTATGCTGTCCATTGCTTTGTCCGTTGTCAAAAACAGGACAATTGCCGAAGACGTGGTACAGGACAGCTTTTTGCGAATTGTGCGCAGCGCATCAAGCTACCAACCCGACACCAACGGCTACGCTTGGATTTGTAAAATTACGCAAAACGTAGCGCTCAACGCCTTGCGAAGGGAAAATCGTAACAAAACTGAGAACGTGGACGACTTTTTCCACCTGTCAAGTGACGACGACGTGGCGGAAGAAAGTACGACTCATTTACTGTTGAAGCAAGCAATGAGTACCCTTTCGGAATTTGAGAAGCGCGTAATTTACCAAAAGTACTTTATGGATTTTACGGTTCGTGACAGCGCGAAAAGTCTCGGCAAATCCAAGTCGTCGGTACAGCGCGCGATAGAGTCGGGCGAACAAAAAATGAGGAATTTTCTAAAAAGCGGAACAAAACCGCCACAGTAAAAGGTTGTAACAGTGATGAAGAAACAAGACGATATGATAAAACAGCTATTTGACGATTACGCGAGAGAACTTACTCCCCGCGACGACCTCAGTAGCGCAGCGCGTGATGAAATGACAGCTTTCCGCAAACAGCAAAAGCCGTCTGCTTCCGCGCGCAAAAACGACGGATTTGCCCGCCACCTCGGTTGGATAATCCCCGTCAGCCTCGTCGTCTTGTTCGTTTCCGTTGTGAGTGTGTTTTTGCCGTTTTTAATGTTTAACGACCGCCCCGGTTCGGGAAATGACGTAGTCACAACCACACCCGCGCCGGAATATTACACCTTTGGCGACGTCAAGGGCAGGAGCATTGCAATAGACGACTGCGACGATGCGTTACAGATAAGCAGGCTACTTGACGAATACGAAATTATCAGCGCGCGTTACTACGCCTTTTACACCGAAGACGGTGAGCTAAGATATATAAAAGCGTTACTTGGGGTGCGAAATGCAGACGGCGAGTTTACGGAAATTGAAATTATTGCAGAGGTGGACGGCTACGTCAGGGAAGATTTGAAACGCGTCTACAGGGCTTACAGCGGTTACGACAGGCTTGTCTGCACAAGCGACTATGCAGACGACGGAGAATACGTAACTCAAGCGTTTTTTGCCGCGCGTGATATGCACTTCTACGTAGTAGCCCGCAACGGACAGGTGACAAGCGTTGCGAAAGAAATAATCTCAAAGCTGTTGTAACCTGTTCCGCTCAAATACTTTGCTCAAAATTTTTCTCAAAGGCGGGACAAAACCGCCCTGCCGAGCGTTGTATAGGCAAACGGCCTATAAAGGAGAAAGATATGAAAAAATTAACGGTTGTTATACTGTCAATCATACTCGTGTTGTGTTTGTCGCTGTTCGTTGCCTGTGACAGCGGTTACGGTTACCTTTGGGACAGTTCCTTTGAATACGGCGAGAACTATCAGTACGAAGAGGTAATAGAACAAAATTTCGTGTCCGCAGCGGAGCAACCCAACTCCTACTTTTCGCTGGATCGCAACACTGCAAATTATTCGCTCATGCGCAGGCAGATAGAGGAAAACCGCAAGATTTCTCCCAGTTCCGTGCGAATTGAGGAATACGTAAACTATTTCAACTACGACTACGCCCGTCCTACAGGCGACAACGCTTTGGAACTTTCCGGCAGCCTGTTCGACTGCCCTTGGAACGGCGAACACAAATTACTGTCAATTTCCGTCGCGGCAGAAGAACTTACTATTGAAAACAAACCGCGAAACAATCTCGTGTTTTTGATTGATACAAGCGGTTCCATGTACGGAAGCGACAGACTGGGACTAATTCAGCAAGCGTTCACAATGCTACTGGAAAATCTTGACGACGGCGACGTAATTTCCGTCGTAACCTATGCAGGCGACAGCCGCGTAGCGTTAGATGGCGAAACAGGCTCGCACAGGATCGAAATTGCCCGAGTAATCGAGGATCTTGAGGCTAAAGGCTCCACAAACGGCGCGGGAGGACTGCAAAACGCCTACCGTATTGCCGAAAAGCACTTTATTGAGGGCGGAAACAATCGCGTTATACTTGCCACCGACGGCGATTTCAACGTAGGGGTGAGCAGTAAAATCGGTTTACAGCTGCTAATTTCCCAGAAGCGCGAAAGCGGCATTTACCTTTCCGTACTGGGCGTAGGAATGACCAATACAAACGACGTCACGATGGAAACGCTGGCGCGAAACGGTAACGGCAATTACGCATATCTCGACAGCATTTTTGAAGCCAAGAAAGTGCTTGTAAACGAATTGGGCGGTACGCTTGTTACAGTTGCCAAGGACGCGAAAATCGGCGTAGAATTCAACGCCGACGTAGTTAACAAATACCGTCTTATTGGCTACGACACCAAGTTACTGTCACAGGAGCAATTTGAAGACGAGGCAACTGACGCGGGTGAAATCGGCGCAGGACACACCGTCACGGCAGTGTACGAAGTGGAATTGAAGGACGAAGCAATGGGTAACGTAGCCACGGCAGAGCTTAGATACAAAGACCCGTCTAACGATGAGAGCAAGAGCGTATCATTGACCTATACAACTGCGGACTACACCGAAACGCCAAGCCAAGACTGTGTGTTTATCGGATGCGTGCTGGAGTTTGGGCTGATTCTCCGTCAATCAAAGTACAAGGCTGACGCAAGCTTTAGCTCTGTGTTGGCGCGGCTTGAAACGCTTGCAAGCTATTTGGAAAAGGATGAATTTAAGGCAGAATTTGCCGAGATAGTCAACAAGGCCTCCAAATTGTATGAAAATATTTGAGAAGGTGCAACTGCGCAAGACTGTTAAACTCAACTTTTCTTCGGGTTACGTACGCATATTAACTCAAAAAGCCTCTGTCAATTTCGGAGGCTTTTATTTTAATTATATATAATAAAGTTGACACAACAAAACAATAGTATTACAATATCGTTGCTGGGGGTGCCGAGCCTGTACGGTTCGGCTGAGAGAGTCCCTTTGAACTTGACCGAGTTAGCGCTTGCGTAAGGAATGCACATTACAGCGACAATATTGTATTGTGAACTTTTGCAAGTCTTTCGTTTGTCAAACGAAGGATTTTTTCTTTTTTCAGGTACAAATCAGCCTCAGTAATAAATCACAAAAGGAGTTTTTTATGAAAGAACTGTGGGAAATCCTCAAATCGCTTGCTGATAAAGAGGGCGACAAAGCTACGTTCAAATTGATTCGTAACTTGCTTGAAAGTTTCGCTTTGTACGCAACGATTTTGCTTGCTGTGGCAATCGTCATTTACGCAATAGTCATTCGCAACCGCGACGAGGAACAACTCGGTAAATCCCGCCGTACGATAATCGGCATAGTGATAGGCTATTCGGTGGGAGTAATTGCAATACTCGGTTTCGTTCGTTTGGCATATCAGATTAGGTCGGGCGACATTGACAACTACTACTGGTACTTCGCAGGACTTGCTGCTCTTGTTGCAATAGGTATTTTGGTTACCGCTTTGCTTAAAAAACACAACGTCAAAGGCTACAAGTGGGCGGCGCTCGCTTTTGCAATAGCTTTTGTCCTGTACGGCATCGTCATAATTGCCGCAGTGCCCGCGCGTGTCGATTGGTTTGACGACGAGCGTGAAGGTGCGTTTACTCCCTATTCGACGTGGCAAATGGCGCTGTTTACGTTTATCCTCGTCGCAGGTATAGTCGTTACGGCTATCCTCTGTGATAAAAAATCCGAAAATGAAAGCACGCGTTCAATAAGCTACGCAGCAATTTGTATCGCTCTTTCCTACGCTCTTTCATACATAAAATTCTTCTCGTTGCCCCAAGGCGGTTCCGTGACCTTTGCAAGTTTATTGCCTCTGGCTCTCTATTCGTATATGTTCGGCACTCGCAAGGGTTTGGTTGCGGGCGTGGTGTACGGCATGCTTCAATTCATTCAGTCACCGCAGTTTTACGAGCCTATGCAGGTTCTCTTGGACTACCCCATAGCGTTTGGCGCAATAGGTTTGGCGGGACTTGGCAGAAAAATGAAGTTCTTGAAGGGCAACATGATGGCAGAGTTTGCCGTGGGCGCGTTCATTGCAGGCGTACTTCGTTACCTGTCTCACGCGCTAAGCGGTTTCTACGTGTTCTATCATTATCTTGTCAATCCCGGTGTCGGCGAAATGTTGGCGTACGCTTTTGGCTACAATTCATTCGTACTCGTAGACATTGCGCTTGTGATTGTGGTCGGTATCGTCGCGCTGTCAACCAAGACGTTGCGCAGGACGATAATAGAAGTTCAACAATAATTTCAAACATATTTCAAGAATGCCCCTTTGTATAAAGGGGCTTTTTTTATTTTTTTTGTCGAGTAACCTTGCAAAAAATAACACAATCCTGTTATTTTGGTTGATTTTTGTAGTATTACAAATTTTTACTGGGCAGAATTTGCAAAAAAATTTGTAAAATTTGTAAATTTTTTTCAAAAACCATCTATACAAACGTATTTTTATATGATAGAATATAGGCGATAATCCCAAAAAGGCGCTTTTTTAGATGATTCGTTCTTCGGGCGCAATGTAGGAGGGTACACTTATGGAAAGAATTGCGCTAATTGACCTTGGTTCCAACACTGCGCGGCTCGTCATCTACGACGTGCTTGACGGCGGCTACTTTGTCGTGTCCGAGGAACGCCGCGAATCCGTTCGTCTCGGCGAAACGGAAGCGGACGGCAGTCTCAAGCAAACACGTATAATGCAGGCCATCGCTACAATTCAAACCTTCAAGGAAATGTGCACTATAAAGCACGTTGACCGTATTCTTGCCGTCGCTACTGCAGCGGTGCGTAGAGCAAGCAATCAAAAGACGTTCCTGTCCGACGTGTTCAACGCAACAGGTGTACGCGTCACGGTTGTCTCGCCGGAGGAAGAGGCAAACTACGTTTACCAAGGCGTAGTCAACTCAATGGACATTCCTCGCGGACTAATCCTCGAAATCGGCGGCGGCTCGACCAAATTCGTCTACTACAATCGCCGTACCATTTTGCATACCAAGATTATGCCGTTCGGCGCGGTCACACTCACCAATATGTTTGTGTCGCCCGACAAGTCGCCCGAACAGTGTACCGACGACATGGTGGCCTACGTCAAGTCTCAGCTTGAAGAGGTGGAGTGGTTCAAAGAGATTGACCCCGACACGCAGCTTATCGGCGTTGGCGGTAGCTGCCGCAACCTTGCCCGTATCATTCGCAAGGTTAAGAAGTATCCGCTTGACATGGTTCACAATTTCCACATGGAAGTGGAGGACTTCAATTACGTGTTCAATATGATAAGGACGCTCGACCTCGACAAGAAACGCCGCATCAAGGGCTTGAGCTCTGCGCGCGCCGACGTGTTCCCGTCTGCATTGGCGGTAATCAAGGCGTTCGTAGACTACATGGGCTTTACGCAAATTGTGGCAAGCGGCTCGGGTCTACGCGAGGGCGTGATGTTCAACTACGTCGTTCCGCAAACTTTGGAAAAGCCAATTTCAGATACGCTTGGTTACAGCTTGCAATGCTTTGCCCGTCACATGGGTGTAAACGTGAGTCACGCCGAACAGGTGTTCAATCTGTGCGTACAACTGTTCAAGCAACTTAGGGTACTGCACAAGTTCCCGCGCTCCTACGTCAAGGTGCTGAGAGTATGCGCAATGCTGCACGACACAGGCAAGGCGTTTAAGTTCTACAACCATCCCAAGCACACCTCGTACATGATTTTGAACAGCAACCTGTGGGGTATCTCGCACAAGGACTTGGTGTTCGCAGCAATGGTTACCGACGTGTATAACAAGGAAGAAGTCAACTACACCGAATGGGCAAAGTACAACGGAATACTGTCCGGCGAGGACGTAGAAGCGGTGAAGAAATTGGCGGTTATACTCAAGCTTGCAATAGCGTTGGACTTCGGTATGCGTAGCGCCGTTTCGGAAGTGACCTGCGACGTACTGGGCGATAGCGTTATTATGAAGACGGAACTCAACGGCAATGCCAACTTGGAATTTAACGCGGCGAACCTTGTTGCGCTGGACTTCAAAAAGATATTCAAAAAGAATTTGGAAATCCTTTGATTTGACAACTTGCTTAATTCATTAACTCCCCTGCTCAAGGGGAGTTTTCTTTATTTTTGTGATTTTTTTAAGTCGTACATTATTTTTCCTTTCGTTCCCAAAATTTTTTCTATTGTTTCTAAAATTTTTTCACTTTTTGACTGTTTATTAGTTTATATGCTTTGGAAATGGGGTAAATAACTCACTTTTTTCATTTAAAAATACCTCATATTCACTTTTTTTGACCGTTTTTTCGCCAAAATTTCGACTTGGGTGAAAAAATAAGATTATTTTCCATAATGGGGTAAAAAAAACAAAAAAATTATAAAAAACTATTGACAAATCCTACCGCATGTTGTAATATGCCCTCGATTTGTGAACCCATGTCAATATTTTGCGTTGGTTTGCATACTGTAACGTGAAAAGACTCATTTTCAAAAATTTTCTAATTGAGGAGAAACACAATATGAAAGGAAAATTTGCGACAACTAAGACGGTACTGATTACATTACTCACGGTACTGGCAATTTGCTGTCTTGTTGTTACTGCGGCGCTGTCAACTCATTTGCAAGTTGCGCAAGCTGCAGAAGCAAAGGAACAATCAAAGCAGGCGGCTCAAGCCATTGAACAACTCGTTCAATCCAAGTCGCTGCAGGCAAGCGGTCAAGTCAGCTACGGCGACGACGACCACGCGCTACAAGAGAAAGAGGAATCAGTTGGACAATCAAGTCCTGTCGCAGGTCCTGTTCGCGAACTTGTGGACCCTGCTGATTACGAACTTGAAATGGAAGAACAACCGATGGACAACGAGCCACCGGTCGTTCCTGGTGACGAACTTCCCGAAGGTGAACTTCCGTCCTACACTCCTGCTACGCCCACTGCGGCAATCACAGTAGCAACGGATGAGGACTTCAGAACTTATTGGGAAAACGCATCATACGATCTCATCACTCTCACGGCAGACATCACTCTCACGAAGAGCCCTGCTGAGTTGAGGAGACCTTTGACTGTGGATCTCAACGACCACGTGCTGACACTTCCTAGCAAAATTGTTCTCTATGTTATGGAAGGTGGCGAGTTGACGTTGCAAGATACGGCAGCGGTCAAGACGGAGCATACGGTGAAAGCGTATGAGCGTAATCAAGCTACATTAACGGACGTAACTATTACCGGTGGTGTGGTTGCAGGCGTCGATAGGAGAGCCATTCAAGTAGGCAAGGAAGATGACGGTGTTTACGATGGCGGTGTATTCAATCTAGTGGGTGGCACTATCGCAGGCGTGTCGGGTGACGCGGTTATAGTAATGTACTGCGGTACGTTCAATATGAGCGGTGGCGAGGTTAGTCACAACCGTATTACTAACAACGCCTTGATATACATACATAACGCTGAAAGCGAGATGTATATGACAGGCGGTACTGTAACTGAAAATTATTCGTCACGCGGTGTGGAGGCTAGTAAAAATGGTACAATTTACATGAGTGGCGGTACGATTTGCAATAATACCGTAACCACTTTTGGTGGAGTCAATGTAAGCCCCGGTACGTTCAATATGAGTGGCGGTGAAATCTATGGTAACACAGCGCCCTACGGCGGCATGTGTATTCAAGGAACTGAACCTGTACTCAACATGAGCGGTGGTAAAATACATGACAACATTGCCACAACGGTAGGTGCTTCGGATGTATCGTTACTTTCCGCTACCGCAACTTTCAGGTTGTCCGGTACGGCAACGGCAAACATTGCATTGCTCGCAAACATTACCCTTGACGCGAGCCAATCTGTCAGTGGCAACGTTGTAATAGACCTCAACAACCACAATCTTGTGTTAGATGAATATCGGTTTACTGTTATTAATAGCGGCGTGTTGACGCTTAGAGACAGCGCGGAGGAAAAAACAGAGCGCGAGGTAAGCGCTTTTGAACCGGGCGCCACTGTCAGGTCAGAAGTTACAATCGAAGGTGGTGTATTTGTTTGCACTGCAAGATCTTTCGTAGTTGACTCTGCTAAGGGTGTACTGAATTTAGAGGGTGGCACTATTGCCGGCGCTGAGGGTGATGCAATTGTATGCATTTACTCCGGTAAATTTAATATGAGTGGGGGAGCAGTTAGATACAATTGTTGTAATAAAAACTGCATGCTCCACGTTATTAACAGCGGCGCTGTAATGAACATTACAGGTGGTGTAATATCCGACAATTCTAGTCTACAAGCTGCTTTGTGTGTACGCGGATCCGCTGCCCTCAACTTTAGTGGTTGTATCGTTACTAACAACACGATACTTGGTGATTGTGGTTGCGTGGATGTGGAAGGTACTGCCAATATCAACGGTGGAGAGATAACGGGCAACACATCGAAGCATGGCGGCGGTGTGTACGTTCGCAGCGGCACGGTCAACTTCAACGGTGGTACAATCTCCGACAACACGGCGACAGAAAGTGGCGGTGGTGTGTACGTTTACAATGGCACAGCCAATTTCAACGGCAGTACAATTACCAACAACACCGCAACCGAGTTTGGTCCCAACGTGTGCATTGATAGATCAACTGCTAAGTTGGGATTTAACGGTAACAGCGTGACGACCATTTGGTTGAACACAAATTGCACTCTTGCTGCGAATTCCGAGATCAAGGACGGCGCAGACATCACGCTCGACCTCAACGACCACAACTTCTTGCTGACAAACTACACACTTGCTGTTAGCGGCGGTCGGTTTGTTCTCAGAGAAAACACGGTAGCGGAAGACAGAACGGAACGCGAGGTAAGCGCGTTTGCAGAAGGCGAGACCACAAGGTCGACATTGGAATTTACCGGTGGCGTAGTGGTAGGTGGCAACGCTCCTGCTTTCCTTGTAAGAGGCGGTAACTTCTACCTACAAAACACCTACCTCGTAAGCGTTGACGCAGACTACGCAGTTGGTGTTTCCGGCGGTAATTTCTACTTGCAAAGTAGCGTAATCGGCTACAACCATATCAAGGACGCGCGCGGAGCGGAAGTTTACGTGACAGGTGGCGCATTCTGCTTCACAGGCATTGCCAAGGCAAACTACTTGCTAGGCGGAGATGCAGGTATCGCTGCAAATTGCTCAACAAATCAAGAAATTTGGATCGATCTCAACGACCACGTTCTTACTACGGATAAAACTATATTCGTTGATGCTGAAGGCAACTTGACAATTCAAGATACGGCGGCGACCAAGACGGAGCACACGGTACAAGCGTTCCAACCGGGAAGTAAAACAAGGTCGGCAATAGCAATTACCGGTGGCGCGATTGCCGGCAGTGGCACTGTTCAAATGTTTACCGTGAGAACAAATGGAACGTTGAACCTGTTAAGTGGTAGTATCGTAGGTGCCAATACACCAACTAGCGCCGGATCAGCAATCCGTGTAAGTGGCGGTACCTTCAATATGTTTGACGGAGCAGTTAGTTACAACGTTACTAGAGCAGGCTCTGTATGCGTTGCTGACATAGTCGGTGGCGTATTTAACATGAGCGGCGGAGAAGTGTCCTACAATACAGGAAATGAACATGCCGGCGGTGTATCCGTACATGTTGAGACTACTTTCAATATGACCGGTGGTACAATTAAGGGTAACACCACGTTATCAACTATGGGTGGTGGTTTGTTCGTTGAAGACAACGCTACAGCAAATATCTATGAAGGAACAATCACCGAGAATACGGCGCCTTACGGTGGCGGCATTTACGCAAGACGTAGTGGTACAATTTATTTTATCGGTGGCACGATAACAGATAACGAGTCAACCCAAGCAGGTCTTGATGTTTACATAGCTGATGCTAATGTTAAAATAAGAATGTCAGGCTCTACGACGGGCATCACGTTTGGCGTAAACTATAGTTTCGATACAACTCACACTCTAACGGGTGCTTTTACACTCGACCTCAACGACAAAGTAGTGTCTACCGGAGATCTTGTCTCCGACGAGACTATGAATCGTCTTTTTAACGTTACTAATGGCGGTAGTTTGACCATTCAAGACTTGGCAAAGACCAAGACTGATCACACGATAAGCGCATATGCAAAGGGAGAAGCCGAAAGATCGGACGTAACCGTAAAAGGCGGCGTAATCGGGTGTGGTTCAATCAGATTGGTTCACGTCTATTCCGGAAGTGTTGTAAACTTCGAAGGTGGTACTGTTGCCGGTATTAACGAATGTACCTTACTGACATATGGCGGAGTAATCAATATGAGCGGCGGCGCAGTCAGTTACAACTACATTCTCAACGTCATTATGTACGTAAACGATGGTGGAACACTCAACATGACCGGCGGTGTTGTATCTAACAATACGACTAGATACGGTGGCGGTGTGTGCATTAACAACGGTACGTTCAACATGAGCGGCGGTTCAATCATCGACAATACCGCAACGATGCACGGTGGCGGTGTGCGCCTTGTCAAAGGCACGTTTACAATGGAAGGGGAGGCTGTAATCTCCAATAACACAGCGCCATTGGCCGGCGGAGTGTATGTTGAAGGTGGTATCTTTAATATGAAAGGAGGTATCATTTCAGGCAACACGGCAACCACAATGGGTGGCGGTGTATACATCAAAGCCGGCACCTTCAACATGACGGACGGCAAGATAGAAGCTAACAAACAAGTTGAAAACGGTGGCGGTTTGTACGTGGCCGGCGGTACCACTAACATGTCCGGTGGCGCAATCTCCGGCAACGAGGCTATTAACGGCGCAGGCGTGTACGTAAAAGCAGGCACGTTTAACTTGCAAAGCGAAGCAGTAATCAACGGCAACAAGGCAACAGGCAGCGGTGGCGGCGTGTACTATGCCGGTGGCGCGTTCAAAATGACCGGTGGCGAAATTAGCGGTAACACGGCATCAACCGGTGGCGGTTTGTTCCTGACCAACAATCTCACCTTCGACTTTACAATCGGTACAATTTCAGGCAACACTGCAACCAGTAACGGCGGCGGCGTGTTCGTCAACAGCGGTACGTTCAACTTGAACGGAGGCGAAATCAACGGCAAAAACAAAGCAGTAAGCGGTGGCGGCGTATTCGTTGCAGGTGGCATATTGAACGTAATCAATGGCGCAATCAGCGGTAACGAGGCTACCAACGGCGGTGGCGTATACTACACTGCAGGCGCATTTGTGATGACCGGTGGCGAAATTAGCGGTAACACAGCAACGCAAGACGGCGCAGGCGTGTTTGTGACAGGCAACATGACGTTCACCTTGAAGGGTGGCACAATTTCCGACAACACGGCTACGCGCAACGGCGGTGGCGTGTACATTGCAAGCGGCGCGCTCACTATGAGCGAGGGTGCTCCCGAAATTTCCGACAACCACGCTGTGCTTGGCGCCGGCGTATATCTCGGCCAAGGCACAATAACTATCGCTTCGGGCAGCATTTCGGCTAACGATGCAAGCGAAAGCGGTGGCGGCGTGTACGTTAACAACGGTACGTTTGCGTTTAGCGCAGGTACTATCACCGAGAACACTGCGGAAAACGGCGCAGGCGTGTACATAAACGATGGCGCGTTCAACATGAGCGGTTCCGCTACGATATCTGCCAACGAAGCTACAACCGGTGGCGGTGTGTACGTCAATGGCGGTACGTATGCTCTTAGCGCAGGTAATGTTATCGAGAACAAGGCCGTAAACGGCGCAGGTGTGTACGTAGCAGGCGCAACAACCAAGTTTAGCTTTACAGGTGGCACAATCTCTGCTAACGAGGCAAGCGAAAATGGCGGCGGCGTGTATCTTGCAAGCGGTGGATTCACTATGAGTCACGCTAATGCAAAAATCAACGGCAACAAGGCTGTTGACGGCGCAGGTGTGTACGTAGCAGGCGGTACCTTTGCATTCAGCGCAGGTACAATCTCCGCTAACGTTGCAAGCGAAAGCGGTGGCGGTGTGTACGCAAACGGCGGTACGTCCAACTTTACAGGCGGTACTATCAGCGGTAACACGGCAACGGACGGATTTGGCGGCGGTTTGTACGTAGCTTCCAGCTCACTGTGTCAATTTAGCGGTACTCCTGTAATTAAAGACAACCACAAAGATACAGACATTAAGCAAAACATTTACGTAGCGGAAGATGCGTACATCAAGATAACCGGATTGATTACTTCTGTTTCGGGTAGCTTGGGCATCACCGTAAACGAAGACAGAATATTCACCAACAACGTAGGCGGATATCAACCCACAACGTCGAGACCGTTTGTTTCCGACATTGAAGGCAAGTGTATTTCTTGCAAGGAAGGCGAACTTGGATTCGGCATTCACGACCCCGCAGTGTGGAGATGGGACAATAACGACCACTGGTACGAGTGCGCTAACTGTCACGAACAGGCAACTGAGAAAGCGCCTCACGAATGGGCGTGGACGGTAACCGAAGACGGACAGCACAGCGGTAAGTGCGACGTGTGCCCGATGGCTCCGACAACTCACGCTCCTTCCGACCCACAAGCTTGGACGGACCGTGACGCTACGCAACACAGCGGCGAATGCGGTTACGACAAGTGCACCTTGACGGTAAGCAAAGACCACGTGTTTATGGGTTGGAAAGGCGGCAACACAGGTACGCACACCAACACGTGCGTATATGAAAGCTGCGGCTACGTTCAATCGCACGAAGCAAGAGATCCGCTAACATGGACAAGCAACAACAAGAGCACCCACTCAGGACTTTGCTCGAGAGACGATTGTACGATAACCATTACCAAGAACCACACATGGGGACAATTCGAAAGAATAGTTTCCGACGGTAGCGAAACAATGCACGTCGCTCCCTGTACAGCTGACTGCGGAGAGGCAGAAGAGCACAAAGAGGCTCTGTCAAGCGAATGGAAGGACGACGACGCGGACAACAACAGAGTGAGCAACACTCACCACGCTGATTGCTCATTCTTAGGTTGCGACATTATTGTTTACGCAGAGCACAATTACAATTCAAACTACTTGGAAGTTGACTCTGACGATACATACCACTGGAGAAGTTGTCTAACGTGCGGTCACGAATTCTATCAAAGACACTATGCGGACGATGCTTATCAACTTGTAGACACCGGTGACGGCGAAAACCACGTCGGTACGTGCTCAATTTGCGGCAGACAGGCTGCAAAGGCTCCCCACGTAGTGGCAGAGGGTACGCAACCCGAGGCAGGTTACTACTATCACACATTTGAATGTAGTGTGTGTGTCGCATCAATCGGTAGCGAAGATCACGGTGTGGCGCGTGTATTCCACGACTGGAGCACGTTGCCCTACACGCACGACGAAGACGGCAACCACTGGAGATACTGTCCCGATTGCGCACAGATCAACACTAACACCAAGCAAGCGCACAGGTTGGTTGAGACAGCTAAAGTTGACGCAACCTGCAAGACGAGCGGTACGCAGGCTTATTGGCAATGTCAAGTTTGCGACGAGTACTTCTCTGACGCAGATGGCAAATTGTTGATTGAAGAAAAGATTAGCGACTGGCTCAAGTCCGGTGGCGAAGGATTCATTCCCGTTAACTCCAACGGTCACGTTTGGAGCGAATGGATTGACGACTCTACGCGTCACCAACACTTCAAAGAGTGTACGCTGTGCTACGTTGAACAAGACGGCAGCAGAGCGGATCACGTAGTTGAAATCGGTAGCAACAGAGCTAACCTCAACGGTCACGAGGGTACTTGTGTCGGCTGCGGCAAGTTGGTTATTGCAAACCACAAGGCAGCAGAGGGCGAAACATACAAAGATAACCACGACGTGAGCGCGCACTGGTACGTGTGCGAAACGTGTAACGCCGAATTCGGCAGAGTGACTCACAATTGGGAACAAATTGCTGCTACTTGGACTACGGCAAAAGAATATCACTACAAGACCTGTGACGTTTGCACACAGCAAAATCAACAGGCGCACAACAACATCTACTACGTCACGGAAAGATTAGAGCCTATCTGTACACCGTTTGACACTGCGAACAAAGCAGGTCACAAGGGATACTCCAACTGTACGATTTGCTCAACCTACTTTGACGAAGACGGAGAAATTATTTACGAAAAGGGTAGCGAGCAACAAACAAAGCTTGCTAACATAAGCAGCTGGACGAGCGAGGGTGGCGAAGGCTATCTTGCTCCCAAGCACGACATCAACGAACGTGGCATTTGCAACAAGTGTTACGATTACACCGACTGGCTGAAGAGAATGCGCGCGCTTGTTTCTCTGTTGGACGACGACACTGACCCCGATCCCAGTACGTGGGTCAAGCAAGCGTTCGAGATTGAACTTGAAGGCATCGACGTAAAAACCAACGGCAAAGTTCCTAATCCTATCATGCCCACTTTGGACGACATTGAGGCAAGAATTAGAGCTGCGCTTGACAAGCAAGAAGAAGGCTTGCGCGACGCTAAGGATGAGGCAATCAGAGAACTTGAACAAGTTGCACAAGCTCAAAAAGACAGTTGGGCAAACGACACTAAACTCAGTGACGCTGAAAAACGCGAATTAGACGCGTTGGTAGACGCTGCTTTGCAAGAGGCTATCGACAACGTCAACAGAGTTGTCGGCTTGGACAGCGACGCAGATACATATCAAGAAGCAATCGATAAGGCTAAGAAGGCAGGAATCGAGGCTATCAAAGCTATCGTACCTACGTACAACCCCGAACACGAACACAGTTGGAGCGGTAACTGGACGAAGAACGACAAGGCTCACTGGCTTGAGTGTACCGACCCCGACTGCAACGAAACCTACGGTTACGCAGAACACTATCTTGACGAGACTAGCCGTAACATCACCGTCAAGGGTAGCGAAAGACACCAAGGCGAATGCGCGGATTGCGGCTACGTCATTCTTGAAGAGCACAAAGCAAGTACTAACATTCAAGGCAACGTGAACGCTCACTGGGTAAACTGCGAAGTTTGCGGTTACGAAATGAGCAGAGTTGCTCACGAGTGGAGCACAAATTGGACGCTTGACCAAGAAAACAAGAATCAACACTATCAAAAGTGCAACGTTTGCCAATTCGTGTACACACAATCACACGACTATCAAAAGAGCGCTGCAGTGCCCGGAATTTGTTCGTATGACGGCTCATCTGTAGTAAACGGCGTCAAGGAATACTTCACCTGCACAGGTTGCGGCGAAAACTTCTTCGAGAAAGAGGGCGTGGACGGTTACACCTACATTGAAGACCTCGGCGAGTGGAAGACAACCGGCGAAGGCGTTTGGGTACCCGATCACAGCTTGAACGAAAAGGGTGTTTGCACAGTTTGCGACAACTACGACAAGTGGGTTGATGACATGAGATCACTTATCGAAAAGGTTACAGACCCCGAAGATAAGGACGACTTTACAAATCGACTTGACGATATGGATCGTTCGATTGAGGGTAACGAGGAAGCGCACGCAAGTCAGACAAGACGTGACAGACTTGAACGTGATATCCTTGAGGCTATCAACAATCAAAACGAAGGCGGCACAGACGAAAAGAGCCTGTCTGACGCTAAAGACGAAGCTTACAGACTGCTAGAAGAAGCGGCAAATGAAAAGAAAAAGCAAACCGAAGGCTTGAGCGACAGCGACATCGCCAAATTCGAAGAAATGGTGGACGAAGCTCTCGCAGAGGCTAAGAGAGGCGTTGAACTTGCTACATCCGTAGAAGAAGTAGGCGACAAACTCAGCGAAGGCTACGACATCATCGAAGCGGTAGAACCTCCCGTTTCCGGCGGTGAAGATCACGTACACAATTGGGCTACAGATTACACAACCGACGACAACGGTCACTGGTACGCATGCTTGAACGGCTGCAACGAGCGTAGAGAATACAGTACGCACGAATGGGGCGCATACGAGTCCTTCGACACAGTTCACGTAAAGACTTGCGACATCTGTGAAAAGTCCGTCACCGAAAATCACACTTCTAACGGTAACGACTACAGAAACGCTGACAACCACAACAACACAGGTCACTGGCTTGTTTGCTCCGTCTGCGAAAACAATTACAAAGTTGTTATCCACACTTGGAGCGGAAGTTGGCTTGTTGACAGTGTCAACGGTCTCCACTATCAAGAGTGTCCCGACTGCGGTCAAATTCACAGTGAAAACCACGTTTTGACTGAGACCTCGGAACAACCTGCAGACTGCAAAACCGGTATCCCCGGCGTAAAGGCTTACTGGCACTGCGAAGTTTGTAACAACTACTTCTCAGACAGCAAGGCTAAGTCAGTTATCACAGGCGATCTGCTCAATTGGAAGCAAGGCGCAGGTAAGATCAATCCCGAACACACCTGGAGCGCTAACCACATCTGCTCGGTTTGCGGCGAGTGCAAAGAAGCAGTTGACGCAGCTGAAGTGAGAAAGGACGAGGTTCTTGGAAAGGTCGCGGACAGCTCGCTTGACGAATCAAGAAAGAAGGCGTTAACAGACGAGATCAACGACGCTTGGAACAACCTGAAGAGCGTAGAAAACAGCAAGGATCCTCAAGCTATTGAGGAAGCTATGGACGAACTCAACGCTGCCCTTGCAAAAGCAGCTTTGGAAGTTGACAAGGACGGTCCTTTGGCTACGGCTCAACAGGAAGCTTTGGAGAAACTTAGACAAGCTTACGAAGATGCTTTAGAAGACCTCGACGGACGTGGCGAAGACGAATTCACCGCAGAGCAAAAAGAGGAAATCAGAGAAGCTTTGAAAAAAGCTTACGAAGAAGATCAAAAGAGAATTAGAAACACATCAAACGTAGACGATGCAATCCAAGCAGGCGACGAAGGCGTGTACGAGATGGAACACTTCATTGAAAACTATGAATTCGGTTCCAATCCTGACGACGGTCACCAACACGTTTGGTTTGACAACTTCGACAACACCAACCACTGGCAAGAATGTTCAAAGTGTAACGCTCGTCAAAACATTGAAGCGCACAAGGCTGCCGTTGGTATGGACTTCCACAGCAACGGTAGTGAAACTCACATGGCTTACTGCTCGGTCTGCATGAATCAATTTAAGCAAGACCACAGCATAGCTGATGACGCGACTTACACTGTAGAACACTCCGACGCTACCGGACACTGGAAGGTTTGCCAATACTGTGACCAAGCGCTTGAAAAGCAAGATCACGTTTGGAACACGGATTTGGAATCCGGTAACGGTTCTCACTTCGAGGTCTGCCGCGAATGTGGCGCTCGTAACGGACAACTTCACACTCTCGAAACTATCGCTCGCGTAGACAGCACCTGTAACTCCTACGGTACGCTTGAATACTACAAGTGCGTAGGCTGTAACAAGTACTTCTCTGACGTAGACGGTATGAAAGAAATCGAAAACATCGATTTGTGGCTTGCAACCGACGTCAGTGAGAATGGCGGACGTCTGCCTATCGACTCCACTTACGGTCACGTTTGGGGCGAATGGAAGGACGACACCTACACGCACGAACACTACAGACATTGTACCCTTTGCAACATTGAAGACACAGTTAACCGTGGTGTACACGCTGTAACAAGCGCAACAGCTGTTGAAAACTCCAACAACCACAAGGGTTACTGCGAAGGCTGCGGACTGCTTGTAGAAATGCCTCACAGCAAAGGCGGCGACGTACGTGACGAAGGTAACCACGACGCAAGCGGTCACTGGACGAGTTGCGAAGTGTGCGGCGAAAAAATCAACTTTGCTAGTCACACAGACAGTTCATTCGTACCCGGCGACAACGGCACTCACTACAAGGTATGTCCCGACTGCGGACAGGTTTACGGCGAGTCGGCTCACGACATGGTGGCTGATTCCAAACCCGCTACGACGGAACACGACGGTTACAAGACCTTCTACACCTGTTCTGACTGCGGAGCATCCTACTCCGACAGCGAAGGTATCAACGCTATCGATCCCGAAGATTGGAAGACAGGCGAAGGTTACCTTGAGCAACTCGAAGGCGAATGCTCTCACAGTTACGAAAACAAATTCGATTCAAAACAACACTGGCAAGAATGTTCGCTTTGCGGCGACCGTCAAGAAGAAAACGATCACAGCGCAATCCGCTGGACTGTAACGGCTGACGGCAAGCACGAATGGAGCTGCGACGAATGCGACTACAGCATTTCCGAAGCTCACACAATGACGTATAACAAAGGCAAGGTAGCTACTTGTGGAGAGTACGGCTACAAGGCATCCTATACCTGCAGCGAATGCGAAGCTAACTTCGAGGACGTTAACGGTCTCATCCAAATCACTATGGAACTTGACACGTGGCGTACAACGGAGGGCGCAGGCAGAATCGAACTCGACACAGTCAACGGTCACGTATACGAAGACAAACACAACGTGGTTGCTCACTGGAAAGAGTGCTCGGAATGTCACACGGTACAACCCGGTAGTTACGTAACTCACGATTGGAACAAGATTTCCTACAAGTGTGACGAAACTGCCGATGCAAGTGGCAAACATTGGAAGGAATGTCCCGACTGTAAAGAAAAGTACGACGAAAGAGAGCACGCATTCCAATACTTCGACGAAGTCAAGGCTACAACCGAAGCTAACGGCTGCAAGGCTTACAAGCTGTGCGTTCTTTGCGGTCAAGCCTATGACGAAAACGACGTTCGTATCGCTGATTTGAACGCTTGGAAGATCGACGAAAACGGCGGTTTGCTCAAGAAACTCGATTCTTACACGGAAGATCCGTGCGAAGACAACAACCACTCATACGTGTACAGATACTACGAAGGTAGCGCTTCTCACTACGAAGAGTGTACAATCTGCGGCGACGTCAAAGTATACGATGATCCTAGCGACGGACTGCATACTTACGACGAAATGATTAAGGACGCTGTAAGCCACTACAAGCAATGTACGAAGTGCGGCTATCGCGAAGGCGAAGAGCACAAGCTCGGCGCTTGGACGGTTGATGACGGCGCAAATCCCGCAACACACGTCAAGACTTGTAGCGTATGCGGTTACGTAGCATTGGAAGAAGAACACAAGCTCGTTGCAGTAGCAGGTCAAGCTCCTGACTGCAGCAACGCAGGTTTCGAATCTTACTTCTACTGCAAAGACTGCGACACCTACTTCTCGAAGGTTGACTACACCAAGATTGGTGACGAAACCGACCTCGAAGGCTGGAAAGACGGACTTGGCAAGATCCCCAACGACGGTTTGAGCCACGTTTGGAGCGGTTGGAAGGACGACGGCAAGGGCAATCACTACGTTGAATGTCTCGTATGCGGCGCTACTGACCTCCAAGACAAGCACGTATTGACAAGCGCTGCACCTGTTGGCAACGGACACCAAGGCGTCTGCACAATTTGCGGACTGACGGTAACCATGAGCCACGTAACAGACGGCGAGTCTTACGACGGCAACAACAACCACGACGTAAGCGGTCACTGGTTCAACTGCGCTATCTGCCACGCTAAAGCAGAGTTTGAAGATCACGACTGGAGCACAGGCGATTGGATTGTAAGCGCAGACGGTCACTACAAGAAGTGCGCAACCTGCGGACAAGAATACGAAAGAGCTGCTCACACTTTGAGAGCGTATGCAGAACAACCTGCAACTCAATCGGAAAACGGTCACTATGCTTACTGGCAATGCTTGGTTTGCGGCACTTACTATTCGAATAGCGATTGCGCTGACGAACACATCATTCCCAACATCGACGAATGGCTCGTAACCGACGGTTTGATACCTGCAGGTTCCGACGGCGCGATTGAGGATCACGTACATCAATACGAGAAGAGAAACTTCGACGCGAACTATCACTGGTATGAATGTTCGACTTGCGGCGCGATTGATCCGAGCCAAGAGAAAGAAGAACACAACGTTTATTGGGTAGTAAATGCAGACGGCACGCACACAAAGCGTTGTAGAACATGCCCATCAGCATTCAGCTACACCGAACAACACGCAATGACTTACGTTCCCGCAGTAGCTGCTAAGTGTAACGCGTACGGCGTAAAGGCGTACTACACCTGCGAATGCGGAGGTGTATTCGAAGACGTTGACGGTCTCAAAGCAATTGCTAACCTCGAAAATTGGAAACAAAACGAAGGTAGAATTGACTACGACACAGTAAACGGTCACGAATGGAGCGACACGCTCTCACACGACGTATTCGGTCATTGGATTGAATGTAAAGTCGAAGGCTGTGGCGCGCAAAAACCCGGTAGCTACGTAGCTCACGATTGGGATAACATTGAATATAAGACAAACGACGGCAAGCACTACAAAGAGTGCGAATGCGGTCAAAAGTACGACGAAGCGGCTCACGCTCTGACAAAGACCAACAGAATCGAGCCCACCGACAAAGAGTACGGCTACTTAGAGTACTATCAATGCACTGTTTGCGGTATCTACTACAAGGATGCAGAGGGCAAGCAAGAAATCGGTGACCAAGAAGCGTTTGACATCTGGCATAACACAGACGGACGTCTTGACAGACTCGTATATGAACCGGGTGCTTGCGATCACGAAGGATATCTCGTATACAGAATCGTAACCGATCCAGAAACAGGCGTAAGCAAGCACTATCAATTGTGCACAAAGTGCGGCTACACCTCCGAAGAAGTAGAGCACAGTTCAAACTTGTTAGCGTACTCCTACGACGCAGCAAGCCACTGGTACGAATGTGAATGCGGCTATCGCATTAACGAAGCTGCTCACAAATGGAGCGCTTGGGCGCATGACACAGGCAAGCTTCACTACAGATACTGTCTTGAATGCTTGTACGGTTCCGACGAAGCGCACGGTGGCAGAGTTGTTGAACAAGAACACCACCTTGTAGCAAACGAAGGCAAGGCAGCAACCTGTAAAGATTTCGGTTATAAACCGTATTACTACTGCGCAGATTGCGGAATCTACTTCAAGGACGTAGAATGTGCAGGTGTAATCGGCAACGAGACAGCTCTGAAAACATGGCTGGAAAGCGAAGGCAGAATAGGTAAAGACATCACGAACGGTCACGTTTGGGGCGATTGGTCTAACGACACTGCAACACAACAACACTACAGAGTATGTACGCTTTGCGGCGTAGAAGACAAAGCAAACCGTGGCGCTCACGTTCTTACCAAAGCTTACAAAGTCGGCGACACTCACCAAGGTGTTTGCGACGTTTGCGGAATTACGGTAACGATGGCGCACGTAACAAGCGGCGACCTACACGACGCTAACAACCACGACAGCACAGGTCACTGGCTGATTTGTACGGTTTGCGGTGAGAGAACAGCGTTTGCAGGTCACAGCTACGGCGACTACGTAGAACAAGGCAGCAACCACGCAAGAACGTGTACTGAATGCGGCTACGTATTGACAGAAGCTCACAAACTTGCCGAAATGCCCGGCAAAGACGCAACGTGTAGAGCACCCGGTTACAACAAGTACTGGTACTGCGCAACCTGCGGAACCTACTTCGCGGACGAGAGCGGCAGCGATATCATCGGTAACGCCGAAGCTCTTGCAAACTGGAAGACAGGCAGAGGCGCAACGGAAATCGACGAGAGCGCGCACGTATGGTCAACGCTTTACACAGGCGACGTTGACGGTCACTGGCTGACATGTACCGTTTGCGGCACCAAGAATGACAGTAGCTACGTAAGTCACGTATGGGCAGAAGACCAATGGACTGACGGAAGCAACGGCAAGCACTATCAAGTGTGCGACACCTGTAAGTTCCGCAACGAACAAGACCACGAGTATGAATGGTCGAACGGCGGAAATGACATCGGTCACACAGGTGAGTGTAAGTACTGCGACAACACCGTAACGGAAGGACACGCTTGGAGCGATTGGACTACGGAAGACGGTAAACACGTCAGAACGTGCAGTAAGTGCGAAGCTCGCGACGAGCACGAAATTAACGTAACGAGTTGGACCAACGTCGGCGACAAACACCAAGGTGATTGCGACGATTGCGGTACGACGGTAGAAGAAGCTCACGAATGGGCAGAGGATTACAGCTCAGACAACGACGGTCACTGGTACGCATGTAAGTACGCAGACCAAGGTTGCGACGCTAAACACGAATACGCTGCTCACCAAGTAAGCTCTTGGACAGACAAAGACGGAACAAATCACGTAGGTAAGTGCGACGTCTGCAGCAAGGAAGACGTAGAACAATCGCACAAGTTGATTTGGGTACAAGAAACAACCGGACACTATCAAAAGTGCGACGTGGAGGGTTGCGAATACACAACGAACCACGGACAACACACCGGTGTTATTTGGAAGGATAACGGCGACAATCACACAGGTCACTGCACCGAATGCGGTATGGAACGCGCGCAAGCTGCTCACAAGTGGAGCGACTGGGCTGAAGGTGTTGCAGAAGACCTCGGCAAGCACGTAAGAACCTGTGAAGACTGTGGCAAGAAAGAAACACACGTAGCAGACGCAGACAGTTGGACCTCAACCGGCAGTAGCGAGCACGAAGGTCCGTGTAACGGTGGCGACGGCTGCGAACTGACAGTAACCAAGGCTCACACTCTGGGCGAATGGAAACTGACGGAAGACGGCAGCAAGCATTACCGTGAATGTACGGCAGAAGACTGCGAGTACAAGACGGAAGAAGAAGGACACAAGTGGAGCGCTTGGACTGAAGGCGAAGGCGAAGACGAAGGTAAACACGTCAGAACCTGCGACGACTGCAGCAAGAAGGAAACACACGAACCTAAACTTGAAGGCGTCACCGACTGGACACCTGTTGAAGGTACCAACACACACGAAGGCACCTGCGCAGAAGACGGTTGCGAACTGAAGGTAACTGAAGAACACAGCTTTGGCGCATGGGCAGAGGGCGAAGGCGAAGACGAAGGTAAACACGTCAGAACCTGTGACAAGTGTGGCGCTAAGGAAACACACGACGCTGACGAAGTAGTTGACGGCAAGTGGACACCTTCCGAAGACGGCGTTCACCACGAAGGCACCTGCGCAGTAGACGGTTGTAACGTAACTGTCAAGAAGGCTCACGACTTCGAAGGCAAGTACTACGATGACGGCGACGGAAAGCATCATCAAGAATGTAAAGATTGCGAGTACGAAACCGAACCCGTAGAACACAGCTTTGGCGCATGGGCAGAGGGCGAAGGCGAAGACGAAGGTAAACACGTCAGAACCTGCGACGACTGCGGCGCTAAGGAAACACACGACGCAAACGCAGTAGTTGACGACGAGTGGACACCTGCCGGTGACAAACACGAAGGCACCTGCGTAGTAGAAGGCTGCGAATTGACAGTAACTGCAGATCACGAATGGCGTGACTGGTCAACCACAGGCGCTGAGAAACACAGCAGAACCTGCTCTAAGTGTGAAACGACTGAAGAAGTAGCTCACACCTGGAGTGAGTGGAAGGAAGACAGCGAAGGCAAGCATTACCGTGAATGTACGGACGAATGCGGCTACGCAATGGAACACGAAGCTCACAGCGTAACTCTTGTACGCTCTGCAAACGAAAGCGGTCACACCGGACCTTGCGCAGTATGCGGCAAAGAAGTAACAGTAGCTCACGTAGCAAAGGGTAGCTTCACCGACTCTGCATACCACAACGAGAACGGTCACTGGAGCGTATGCGCAGTCTGCAGAGAGCAGTACGACTACACGCCTCACGTATGGAGCGACATCGGTTGGACGGCAGAAGACGGCGAACACTTCAAGAAGTGCGAAACTTGCGAACAAGAATACGGCAGAGCTACTCACACAATGGGTGACGGCGCAACCAAGGTGGACAACGTTAACCACGAAGGCACCTGCTCCGTATGTAGCGAGCCTGTAACGGAAGCGCACAGCTTCAATGAAACGACGCACGTTTGCTCCGTATGCGACGCGCTGGACGAAGAGTTCAAGAAAGAACTTGAAGACGACATTGATCAAGCCATCAAAGACCTTGAAAAGAAGAAGGACGAACTTCAATCTCCCGAGGACGATGAGAAGATCAAGGAACTCGAAGACAAGATTAAGCAATTGCAAGATGCTCTCGACGCATTGCAAAGCGGCGACATCGACGGCGACTTAGACGACTTTATCGGCGACGTACTTGACGCTTTGGGAGATGCAGCAGATGAAACTGTTGACAACTTGGCGCAAGACAAGCTTGCAGCGCAAGAAGAGCTTAACAAAGCTTACGACGAGCAGAAGAAAGCAGTAACAGACGGCGAGCTCACGTCCGAGCAACAGTCCGATCTACTTGCTCAACTTGCAGAAGCTTACGAAGATGCTCTCAAGAACATCAACAGAGCAACCAGCAAGGAAGAAGCAGACAAGGCAGCAGCTGACGGCGCGAAAGAGCTTGAAAGATTGGTAGACGAATACGATCCTTCAACCACACCCGGCACTGGTCACACCCACACGTGGAAGCCCAACTTCAACAACGACTCTCACTGGGATGAATGTGAAAGCTGCGGTATGCACAAGAACGAAGCTCCTCACACTGACAGCAAGTGGTTAGTTGACGAAGCAGGCAACCACTACAAGTACTGCGAAGATTGCGGTAACAAGTATCTGGTAAGCGCACACGTAGCCGGCGGATGGCAAGCAGGCAATGACGGCAAGCACGTCAAGAACTGCGTCACCTGCGGAACGGAGCTTACAAGCGAAGAGCACAAGCTTCAACGCGTAGCGGAAGTACCTGCAACCTGTACGGCAATCGGACACAAGGCTTACTATATCTGCTCAACGTGCGCAAGCATCTTCTCAGACGCTAACGGCACAAGCAAGATTGAAAATCTCGACGAATGGAAGAGCAACGCAGGTAGAATTGACGCGCTCGGACACGAATTCGACGAAACAACCGGCATTTGTACCCGTTGCGGACAACTCTCCGAAGAAAAGCAACAAGAGCTTGAAGACAGATTCGGCGAAGTTGAAAAGAAGATTGAAGACCGTATCGAAGAGTTGGAAGGCAAGGATCCCTTGACTCCCGAAGAAGAGAAAGAACTTGAAGACCTCAAGAAGCGTCTTGAAGACCTTCAAAAGAAACTTGAAGATCTCCTGAACGGCGAAGGCAGCTACGAAGACACAGAGAAGTCTTTGGACGAATTCGAAAGCGCTCTGGGTGAAGCAGCAGACGCTGTAGACGAAGACGGCTTGTTGGCAAAAGCTAAGGAAAAAGCATTGCAAGAAATCGAGCAAGCTTACCAAGACGAGCTTGACGCGTTAGAGGGCAGAGACGACTTCGATCCCGAGCAGAAAGCAGAAGTCGAGCAAGCTCTCGAAGAAGCTTACGAACAAGCCAAGAAGAAGGTAGGTCAAGCAACAACACCCACAGAAGCAGCGCAAGCAGGCGGTTACGGTAAGGGCAAACTTGAAGGATTTGTAGATAATTACGAATTCGACAACGGAGGCAACGGAGCGCACACCCACGTTTGGTCTAAGGATTGGATGTCCGACGGCGTATCTCACTGGAAAGAGTGTAGCGTATGCGGCGCGCGTAGAGACGTAGCAGAACACGTACTTGACAGCGCAACAGCAAACCTTGACGAAACTCACAGCGGAACTTGCACGATCTGCGGCGCAGATGTAAGACAAGACCACGTATGGAGTGACGAGTGGACTATTGACGCAGACGGTCACTGGCACGAATGCTTGGTATGCGGCGCTAAGAGTGACTACGCAGGCCACAGCGTATCCGAATGGATAAGCGACGGCTACGAAAGCCACCGCGGCGTATGCGACGTATGCGGAGAGGAAATTGTACACGGTCACAACTGGCTGTTCGGTTTCTGTACGGTATGCGGAGACTCATTGGGTCACTACGCAGGCGACAACGAAGTCGGCGTAGCGGCAGTAGCAATTGTAGCGCAATTGTTCGCGCTAATAGCTGTGGCAGCAATTATCAGCCGCAGAATGAAGAAATAAGCGAGGTACTACACATGTTAAAATTATTAAACGTAATTTCAATATTCGGTTGGGGCTTTGACCTTGACCTGAACGACACCCTGTTTTGGCTGTATGCCGCTCAAGCAGTAATAGTGTTCATCGGCATAATAATGTTCTTCATTCTTCTGGCGCGCACCCGCCGCTCCCGTAGAGAGGAAGTAGTGGTTGTGGAAAAAGTTGTTGAAGAACAACCCGTAAAAGAAAAAGGCAAAAAGAAAAAAGAAACGGCAGAGCCCGTAGTTGCAGATACAGCTGCAACTACGGCGGCTGAGCCGCAAGAACAACCGCAAGTAATTGTGGTTACCCCCGAGCCTGAAAAGAGCAAAGAACCTGTAGAAAGAGTACTTACTGGTATATCTTTGGACGTAGGAGTAGTACAGCGCGAGTTTACGGCTGGCGAAGAGTTCAACTGCGACGGATTGCTCGTACGCACCAACTACAATCTCGAACCCCTTTCCGAAACTATCATTGCCTACTCGGTAGTGGACAACGACGTGTACGACAGATTGAGCAACGTCAAGGACATAAAGGTTTGCTACGTGTTGAGACCCGACCTCAGCGAAGCAGGCATCAAGTTTGTAACGGTAAAATACTCTGACCAAACGGCAATTTACACCGTGTCCGTCAAGGAAGCACCCGTAGTTGTGGAAGAGCCAACTCCCGAAGTAAAGGAAGAGGCTGCTCCCGTCGTAATTGAGGAAGCACCCGCAGAACCTGCCGAAAAGGTGGTAATTGTGGAGCGCATTGTGGAAAAGCCCGTAGAAGTAGTTGCAGCTCCCGCCGAACCTACGACAATAATTGTTGACGAGGAATCTATCGAGGCAGGCAAACTCCGCTACGACCGTAGTTTCACCGCAAGATTTATTCAGTCCGACGACGAACTCAAGCACTGGTACACAGAGCTCAAAAACGAACTGCTTTCCTACAAAAAGGTGCACGCTCGCATCAGTTGGAAGCGCGAAACCTTCAAGTCCGGCAAGGAAGTTGTGGCAAAGCTTGCATTCCGCGGAAAGACCCTGTGTCTGTTCCTTCCCTTAAATATAGCGGACTATGAAAACACGGCTTACAATTTGGAAGACGCGTCCAACGTTCCTTCCGCTGAGGACACGCCCGCAATGCTTCGCTTGAAGAACTACAAGCGTGTAAGACAGGCAATTGAACTCGTGGAAATTGCTATGCAACAAAAGGGTATCACGCGAATCAGACACGAAACGGAAGACTTCTACGTACCCTACGAAGGCATTGTAGAACTAATCAACAAGGGACTTATCAAGCGCGAAATCAAGAACACGAAGGACGAGGAAATCTTCATTCGCAACAAGCCTGTAGATGACGAGGACAACGATTCCGACAAATCAAACGTTACGGAAATAGTTGTATCCGCCAAGAGTCTTGACGAAGCGGAAGAAGCAGCCGAAAATACGGACGACTCCGCAAACGACACCCCTGCTGAAGAGGAAGACAAACCTTCGGACAAAAAAGGCAGAAAGGACAAGAAATCTAAGAAATAATTTAGTATATATCTAAATTACATTATAAAAAGACGAAACCGACTACGGTTTCGTCTTTTTAATAAAAATTTTTCTTGTTTTTGCGGCAATATTTGCTTTTATTTGTCCTTACAAGATTTGTCGAAGGCAATTTCGCCATGATATTTGGTGGTACAATAGGTCACACAGGCGAGGAGGAAAATATGGCGCGAAAAATTGTCGTCACAAGCGGAAAAGGCGGCGTGGGCAAGACCACAGTCTGCGCGAATTTGGGTATTGCCTTGGCAAAAAGGTCGCTTAGGGTGCTGCTTATGGACTTGGATATAGGGCTAAACAATTTAGACGTCGTCATGCAGGTGGAGGACAAGGTGGTTTTCGACTTCGTGGACGTAGTGGAAAACAGGTGCCGCCCATCGCAGGCGCTAATTCAGGACGCAAACGAGCCGACGCTGTACGTTATGCCCAGCTGTCACCTTGCAAAACGGCAAATCACCGTTGATCAGGTGAAAAAGGTTGTCAACAGGCTGGACGACAACTTCGATTACATACTAATTGACTGTCCAGCGGGAATTGACAGCGGATTTCGTCGGGCAACCTACTGCGCGGACGAGGCAATCGTAGTGGTTACGCCTCACCTGTCAAGCGTGCGAGATGCGGACAAAACGATAACGGAAATCGGCAACAGCCTTGTAGTGAACGTCGTCGTCAATCGCGTCAGGGGTGACTTGGTTGCAAGCGGCGAGATGCTTTCAGCGTTTGAAGTGTTCAGTCTTTTAGGACACAATTCGCTTGGAGTAATTCCGGAAAACGACGACGTCAATTGCAACGTACGTCTGCACAGTGACAGGCGCGCTTTTGACCTGCTGGCAAGCAATCTTGAGAACGGCGCATTGGAGGTGTACGACTGCGTATCTCAGTACAAGGGCGTATTCGGCAAACTGAAACGTCGCCTGAAACGCAACGTGTGAGGTGAATATGAAGCAATCACAGATTTACGAACGGGCGCAGTCCATGGTGCTGCAGGACAAATTCAACTACCGCCAAACGGAGTTTTTCGGCGAGCTGAACAAACTGGTTGCCCGTTACATGGAGTGCGACGGCATGACGGTAAACGTTGAACGTGGCGCAAACGCCAATATGATAATCACCATCTCTGTAAAAAAAGTTAAACCGACTTTCCGCCCTTCGGCATAATATGAAGGTTTGCGGCATAGGGTATTGTGTACAAACGGGAGGTGTCAATATGGAATACGACGGTGTAAACAGTATCGTATGCGATGCGGAAGAAAACGATTGGTTGGACGTGTCCTACTCGGAACGCAAGTACGTTCAGGAAGAGCAGCCCAAGAGCAACAAGAGAAAGTTTAATTTTAAATTCAAGTTCCCCAAGATCAATCTCAAGTTACGTAAGCCCCTGCAAATCGCGCTAATAGCAGTGCTTTGTGTTGCGCTGCTTGCCGCAATGCTGTTTATTGACGGCAACTTTGCAAGCGACGTGTTTCAAACTGCCAAAGCGGCGTTTTCGGGCTCGGTGTTTGACGCAAACGACACGCAAAACGTTTCGGCTTCGATATCTATCCCTGCAAACGCTAATCTCTTGGACGTAGCGGACGGCGTGGCAACCTTTGACGGCGGCAGAGTGACCGTATCATTTACCGACGGCAAGGTTGTAAACGTGACGGAAACTACCGTTACGGTTGCAGTAGACGACGACACGACCATCACCTACGGCAATCTCACCGAGGTATTCGTCGCAATCGGCGACACGGTAAGCGTCAATACTCTTTTGGGAAGGTACGACGGAACCTTTACGGCGACAGTTGCAGTCAGCGGTCAAATCAAAGACGTTGTGGGAAGCGAATCGCAGCTTGCATGGATGATCTGAAATTTAGAATAAAACCAAGCTTTTGGATTTTTATTGTGGTAGCGGTAGTATTCCGTCAGGGGTACTTCGCTACCATGTATTCTTTTGCGGTGCTACTCCACGAAACAGCCCATTTCGTCGTTGCAAGCAAGCTGTTTTACCGTTGCAAGGAAATTCAGCTTGGACTTTTCGGAGCAGTACTGTACGGCGAATTTCAGGACGTCAACGGCGCAGACCGCATCAAGATTGCGCTTGCAGGTCCGCTAATGAATTTGGCTTTGTGTCTTGCGTGCCTTGCGCTGTGGTGGCTTGCGCCGGAATCCTACTTCTACACCGAAAGCTTCTTTACCGCCAATCTCACTATGGCGTGCGTGAATTTGCTGCCCTGCTATCCGTTGGACGGCGGACGGATATTGACGGGGCTTGCGGAAAAGAAGATGGGCGACAAAGCTCTCAAGCTCACCAAACGCTTTACGGTAATAGTTTCCGTGGGGCTGTTCGCTGTTTTCGTGGTTTCGCTGTTTACGGGTAGTAATTTGTTCAGCTTGGGACTGTTTGCAATAGGTCTGTTTAGCGGCGCGTTTGCCAAGGGAAGGGAAACGTACGAAAGAACCGTCTTTTCTACCAACAAAAGACGGTTTTTGAAAAAAGGTATGGAAAAGAAAACTCTCGTATTCGATTTGCGCAACACGCTTGCCGACGTGGCAAAGCGTATGCAGGGTAATTACGTGTACTGCTTGGAAGTAGTGGACGGCGACATGGAAGTGATTGCGCGCTACAGCATAGCTGAATTGGAGGATTTGGTTATCAACACGCCCCTTGACACGCCCCTTTCAGAGCTAAAAGACGCTAAACGTCCTGTGACTAATCGAGAGTAACGTTGGTGGGCGGAACGTTGAATCTTCTGTTTAGCAAGCTGTACAGCGCCAAGCCGAAGTTGATTGTCGCCCAAGTAAGCATGTACCAAGGTATGAAGCTTATAACGGAAAGGGCTATCAAAAACAGCGACGAGGTAAAATACCACCCGAAACGCCGCCTGTTGAGGGCGTATTTGGCAATTATTAGCGGTTTTTTGCTCGGTTTTATCTCTTTTAGGGCGGGTAATTTGTCGCACTGCTCAAGTAGAGCGTAGGTGTTGGCAACGTCCACCGTCACGGTGTGTATACGGGCGTTTGCGGCGTCTACAAGCGACTTGTCCGCCTTGTTCGCGAAAACGTACAGCTTTGAGCATTTGGCGCGCTTGGCGGCAATCACGGCTTTTGCAATTTCCTCTTTGGAAAGACTGTCCTGCACGAAACGCGTTGCAACGTAGCTTGTGATTCCGTTTTTCATGACAACAAGATCGTCATCGTTTGCTTTTTTCACTTCAAAGCGGTAGTAGCGTAGCATATCGGCGAAAAGCTCCGCGTTGTTTTCGCCAAAACGCAGGTACTCGGTTAACGCAGCAATTTGTTTTTTCTTGGCAAGCTTTATTTTTTTGCCCTTTTCCCATCTTGACTGCGCTCGCCAAATTATGTAGCAGGCAGCAAGCGCAACGACGAGCGCAAGCCACAAAGCGAGCGTACTGTCCCGCAAACAGTAGTACACCCAAGTCAAGCTCAGCAGAAAAATCGCTATTGTACACAAAATACAGTTTAATATCTTCGCCATGCGCATATTGTTGACCTTTTTAGCCGTTTTTAATTGAAATATTTGCAAAAATATTGTAGAATGATAGCATGAAAATAGGCATTTTCGGCGGCACTTTCAATCCTCCGCACGTTTCTCATCTCAATATCGTTAGACAGGCGCTTAATCAACTGTCGTTGGACAAGATGATAGTCGTGCCCTGCGGAATTCCCCCTCACAAGCCCTGCGAGGTGGACGGACGTACCCGTTTGACTCTGACTCAGCTTGCCTTTGACGGCTTGGCAGAGGTGAGCGACTACGAACTCAACAAGGCGGGCAAGAGCTACACCGTGGAAACGCTCCGTTACTTTAAGGACTTGTACCCCAACAGCGAGCTGTACCTAATAATTGGCGGCGACAGCTTGGTAAACTTCGGCAAGTGGTACCGTCCAAAGGAAATTGCAACTCTTGCAACCCTTGTAGTTGCCGACCGCAAACGCAAAACTTCAATCAGAACGGTCAATCGAATAGAGAGGGATTTCGGCGCTAAGGTGGTTAGACTTGAACTCAAACCTACCGCCGTCAACTCTACGGAAATTCGGCTTCGCTACCAATTCGGTATGGACAACACGGACGTCGTTCCGCAAAGTGTGAATCAGTATATTTTGCAACGTGGATTGTATGGCGAACACCGCGAAATAGCGAAACTACGCAGTTATCTCAAGTCCGAACGCTTCAGTCACACCTTTTACGTTGTAAAACGGGGCTTAGAACTTGCCGCTGACGGCGAAAAGGACAAAGTGTTTACCGCATGTCTGCTTCACGACTGCGCAAAGTATATCAGCCCTGCCGACTACGCTAAATACGGTTTTGTACAGCCCCACGATATGCCCGACTCGGTAGTGCATTCCTTCCTCGGCAGAGAGGTTGCAAAACAGGATTTCGGCGTAACGGACGGGGAAATACTGGATGCAATAACTTACCACACGACGGGCAGACCGAATATGTCGAGATTGGAAAAAATCGTGTACGTCGCCGACAAGACGGAGGACAGCAGAAGCTACCCCCTTGCTCACCTCAAAAAGGGCAGTTTGGACGACATGTTTATCGCCTGTCTGAAAGAAGCGTACGAGGTTTGTCTTGAACGTCACTGCGACAGCGTGTGTCCGTTGTCCGAGCAGACAATTGACTATTACTGTAACGCGGAAGAAAGCATAAAATACAGTGGAAGCGACACAATACAAATGGAGAAAGATATGACGAAAACTACAACGAATGAAACGGTAAAATCAATTTGCGAATTACTTGCCGCCAAACAGGCAACGGACATCAAGATTGTGGAAATTGCAGGTCTAAGCAACATTGCCGACTACTTTGTGATATGCTCAGGTCGCAGTATGCCGCAGGTAAAAGCAATCTTCGACCACCTTGAGGAGCAAATGGAAAAGAGCGGCAAGCTTGCTCTCAGAAAGGAAGGTCACACCGAGGGCAGGTGGATAGCGGTGGACTACGGCGACGTAATCGTGCACATTTTCCACAAGGACACGCGGGAAATCTACGCTTTGGACACCCTGTGGAACAACGGCTCCAACGTAACCGACTACAACGTTGACTAATATTTTCCAAATTTACTAATATTTTTCAAAAAAAAGTTTGATATTTTGTCAGACTTTTTTTGTTTTATATGACGGTAATCTCGTAAAAAAGCAACGTCTTGCCTTATTTGACGGTTTACAAATTTTTTGACTTGTGGTAAAATGATTTATTGTGATAAATAGGCGGTTTTGACGGAGCAGTTTGAGCAATGCAGACGAAATATTTACAATTCAATAGCGACGACCTCAATCTTGCAGGCGAGCTTATTCGTCAAGGCGAGCTTGTAGCTTTCCCCACCGAAACGGTGTACGGATTGGGCGCAAACGCATTCGATGAGGCGGCGATAAAAAGTATTTACGTTGCCAAAGGTCGCCCAAGTGACAATCCGCTAATCGTGCACGTGTGGAACGAGTCGCAAATTTACGACGTTGCTCGTGAAATTAGCGATGACGCGAAGAAAATGATAGAGCACATGCCCGCATGCCTCACAATCGTACTGCCGAAAAAAGATACGGTACCCGACTGTGTTACGGCAGGACTGGACACCGTGGCAATTCGTATGCCAAGGTCAGTTGAGGCTCGTGAATTTCTGCGTAACGCGCAAGTTCCCGTAGCCGCTCCCAGCGCAAATCTTAGCGGACGTCCAAGTCCTACGACGTGGCAATGCGTGAAAGAGGACATGGACGGAAGAATTGCCGCGATTTTGTGCGGTGAAGCGTGTGACGTCGGTATCGAATCTACAGTTTTGGATTTGTCTCACGGCGAACCGAAAATTCTACGTCCGGGCGCCTTTACGCCGGAAGTAATAGAAAGAATTTTGGGAAAACCCGTTGAAATAATCACCAATCCCAAATCCAAGGTCAATTCCCCCGGAGTCAGGTACAAACACTACGCTCCCAAGGTTCCAATGGTGTTGGATTTGACGGATGACTACGAAAAGCTGTGCGCCTACTACGACCAAAAGGTACGAGAAGGCTACAATCCCGTGCTGTTGGTGCATCATCCCTTCCGTTACGGTAAACGCCACGCCGTTTCTATGGGTATGGACGCAAACGACGTTGCAAGAGGGCTGTACGAAAGACTCAGATATTTGGAAACGAGGTACGACTTCATTATTGCAAGCTTTTGCAATGAAGAAAACACCCTTTACGGCGGCGAAATAGGTATAGGAATTGTAGACAGGCTCAAAAAAGCAGCAGGCGGCAACATAATTTAGTTTTTAGAGGTAGAAATGGTAATTTCATTGGCAAGCGACCACGGCGGTCTTGAACTGAAAAACAAAATAGGCGAGTATCTCACTCAACTGGGGCATACGGTACGCGACTTCGGAACGACAACGTTAGACAGCTGCGACTACCCCGACTTTGCAAGACCTGCGGCGCAAGCGGTGGCAAAGGGCGAATGTGAACGCGGCGTTCTCGTGTGTACTACGGGTATCGGCGTATCTATGGTTGCCAACAAGGTCAAGGGGGTTAGGTGCGCGCTGTGCATGAATTCCGACATGGCGCACATGACGAGATTGCACAACAACGCAAACGTCATTGCAATGGGGCAAAAGTACGTTGACTTTGAAACGGCAAAGCAAATCGTGGACGAATTTTTGAATACACCCTTCGAGGGCGGACGCCACGCGCAACGTGTAGACAAGATAGAAGGTTAGAAAAGACCGTTACCTACCAAAAGATAATTTTTGTAATTGAAATCGTGAGGATTTGTCATGATAGAAGAAGTTGTAAATTCCATATTAGAAGCGGAAGACGTTGCAAAAAAGCGTATCGAAGCCGCCGAGCAAAAGGCGAGCGAAATCGTTGCCGCTGCCGAAATGCAAGCCGAGCAGCTCAAAAAACAAGCGTCTGTTGACAACAAAGAATATTTCAGCAAAAGCTTAAGCAGCGCCGACGCTACGGCGGAACGCGAAGCAAAGCAGTTGCTTGACGAACTCAACGCCAAAACTGACGGGGAAGTTAAGAACCTTGAAAAACGCGTAGACGGCGCAGTTAAAATCATTTTGGAGTCCTTGTAATGGCTATTGTAAAGATGAAAAGGCTAACCTTGTTGGCGCTTGACGTTGACAAGGAAAATATATACGACGCGTTAGTCAAGTGCGGTTCGGTGCAGCTCAAACGTAGCGCCGACATTGACAGCTGCACAAGCGTTGACGCTTCTGCCGAGCGCGAACGGGTAATTGCCAAGATTGCCCGCGTAGAGGAAGCCATTCGCTACGTCAACGAAGTCGCTTTGTCGTATAATCTCGTCCACAAGAAGAAGGACGAGAAAATTGCCATTGCCAAAAACAGCTTTGCCCGCCCCAAGACGGAAATTGACTTTGACTGTCTGTTGAACTTCGGTCAATACGCCCCGTCAATAGAAAATTCCATTGACGAGGTACGCGCCTTACAGGAAAAAATAGGCGCGCTGAATGCGGCAAAATCTCAAAAGCAGGCGGAGCTAACCAAACTCTCACTGTACGAAAACTTGCCGCATCCAACCACGTTTTACGCGGACACGGCGACAACCGTAGTACAGCTTTCAACAATTCCTACAAGCGAACTTCCGAACTTAAACAAGCTTACTTGTCAGTTTGAAGCAGTGGAGTGTGAGGTTTTGGACAGTAGCAAACCGACCTCGCTCGTCGTAGTCGTTGCTCACCGCAGCGAACTGAATTTCTTTGAGGCAGCGGCTGCGCTTGGACTTGTAAAGTGCAACATCGAAACCGATGTTCTTCCCAAGGTTTTGATTGAGGACATTGAACGGCAGTGTAACGGTTTGGACGATGAACTTGCCGAATTCACCCACAAGATTGCCCAATACGTCACCGACGTTCCCCAGTGGAAGGTGTACGTTGACTATTTGGAACTACAGGAAAAGAAACTAATTGCCGACGGCGATTTGCAAAAAACAAGCTCCACGTTCGTACTGGAGGGTTACTACCCTGCGGAAAAGGAGCAGGTAGTGGAAGAGGCAATACGCTCCGTTTCCGACAATATGGTACTGACGTTCGACGAAATAGCCGACGACGAATTTGCGCCTACTCTTACCCGCAGCAACAAGCTCACGCAGCAGTTTGAATTCGTCACAAATTCCTACTCCGCGCCCGACTACCACGAGATAGACCCCAACCCGGTAATGTCCGTATTTTACTTTATCATTTTCGGACTTATGGTTGCGGACATCGGCTACGGCTTGTTGCTAATGCTCATAGGTATTTTCGCGGCAGTGGTTATCAAGCAGAAAACGGGCATGAAAACCATGCTGCAGCTGTTCGGTATTTGCGGAATTTCGGCAGTACTGGTTGGCGCGCTGTTCGGAAGCTTTTTCTCCTATCCGCTGTACGACGGCGTAATACCCGACCCCGGCCAGTACCCGATGGTCATGATGATTATCAGCCTGCTGTTCGGTGTAGTACATATTTGCGCGGGTATCGGCTGCAACATGGCTGTAAAAATCAAACACAAGCAACATCTTGCCGCTTGGCTTTGCGATTTCCCTTGGATTATCGTATTTTTGAGCTTGATACTTGCAATCTTCAACATGGCTTTGGACATGGCGGCGTACGAACCCTACGAGGTGCTGCGTTTGCCCGATATGGTAAGCAAAGTCAGCCTGTACGTGTGTCTCGGCGCGCTTGCGGTAGCAATCGTGTTCGCAGGCTTGGGCACCAAGGGCTTCTTGGGCAAGATTATCAAGAGCTTTAGCGGCGCGTACGGAATTATCAACTATTTTTCCGACATTATGAGCTACATTCGCGTATTCGGACTTATGCTCAGCTCGGCTATAATGGGTCAGGTTGTAAACCAGCTTGGAACCATGGTAATGAGCAACGGTGGAGTAGGCTACGTGCTTGCGGCAATCGTACTCATATTTGCGCATATGTTCAATCTTTTGATGGGAGTGTTGAGCGTGTACATTCACAACGGAAGATTGCAGTACGTTGAGTTCTTCGGCAAGTTCTACACGGGCGACGGCGCTTTGTTCGTGCCCTTTGGTAGCGACACGAAGTACACGTACATCACCTCGCCGATGAGGCAAGTGGTAAAAAAATAGTTACGGTAATAGGTAATAACAAGATATAGAAATCTTGACTTCATAAAATCAATATAAACCTAACGGAGGAAAATATTTATGACAGGTTTAACAATAGGTATCATTGGTCTCGTTCTGACCGCTCTGCTTTGCGGTATCGGATCCGGCTTGGGTCTGAAAGCAACTGGTAAGGCTGCCGCAGGCGTATTGAGCGAGGACCCTTCCAAGTTCAGCAAGGTAATCGTTCTTTCGCTGTTGCCCGCAACGCAAGGTATTTACGGTTTCCTGATTGCAATTTTGGGCGCAAGCTATCTGCCAACGGCTGCAAATATCGGAAACGCTGCAGTTACCTACGCGCAACTTAACGCGCAAGGCTGGAACGTATTTTGGGCTTGCCTTCCCATGATGCTGGGCGGCGCAGTTTCCGCTTACCTTCAAGGTCGCACGGCTGCTACCACAATCATCGCAGTCGGCAAGAAGAGCGAAATCGCATCTAAGTCCATCATCTTCCCCGCAATGATAGAGTTCTACGCATTGCTCGGCTTGGTTGTGTCCATCATGATGTTCAACAATATGCCAATTGATGCTATTACGAATCCTAACACCGCGCCCGAAGCGCCTCAAGTTATTGAAGGAGCGCTGAGAACGGTATCTGCGTTCTTTGGAGCATAATTGAATGAACGGTAAAGAAAACATCATCAACAAAATTCTATCTGACGCCGACGCTAAATGTGGCGAGATTTTGTCCGCAGCGGAAACGCAGGCTAAGGCAATACTCGACGAAGCCAACGAAACGGTCAAGCGTGACAGAGCAGCGTTACAGCAGCGTATTGATTTGACAGTTGCCGAGCGCAAACGTAACCGTCTTGCAAATGCCGAATTGGACGCCAAGAAGTACAAGCTTAACACCAAGCAACAACTGATTTCCCGTTGCTACGGTTTGGCGTACGAGCGTCTTTGTAAGCTCGGTGAAAGCGACCGCCTCAAGCTGATTGGAACGCTGATTGACAAGTACGCGGAAGTCGGCGAAACGGTGTACGTGACGCAAGCTGACGCGAAATCAGTCACACAAACGTGGTTAAACGGCTTTGATATGCAGCTTAAATTGGGTAAGAAGTACCTAAAAGCTGACGGCGGAATAGTTTTGGAAGGCGAAGGCTACGACAAGGATTTGACTCTTGCTTCCGTCATACGATTTACACGCGAGCAGACGGAAGGTAAAGTTGCCGAGGCGTTATTGGGAGTAGGCAATGAATAGCGATCAATTGTACGCAAACGGACGAATAGCCGTGCTTTCCACCAAGCTGTTTGGCGCGGACAAGTTTTTGCGGCTTGCCGAATGCAGCTCGCTTGTAGAGGCGTTGAGGGTTCTTCAGGAAAACGGCTACGCAAACGGCTTGATAGTCGCGAACCCCAACGACTACGAGCAGATTTTGCGCGCCGAGTTGGACGTTGCTATGGCATCTCTCAAAGAGCTGTGCTACGACAAAAACGCCCTAAAGTTTTTGCTGTGCAAGTACGACTACCTAAACGCCAAGACCCTCATGAAGGGCAAGTACGCGCGCGAGGACTACACGGCGTACTGCTTCGACGAGGCTACCTACCCCGCAGAAAAAATGCAAGAGGCGTTTAATAACGACGACTATTCGTCATTCAGCAAGAACATGGCTGCTGCCTGCGACCAAATTGACTCGGAATACGCCAACGGCAATCGCAGCCCGCAAATCATAGACAAGCTACTGGATAAGGCAAGCTTCCTTGACATGAAGAAGTACGCCAAGCGCAGCAGTACGCGACTAATAATTAAACTGTTCGATTGGCAGGTCAACACGGCTAATCTAATGCTTTTGTACCGCCTGAAAAAGGCAGGCTACGACGAGCAGCAGTACGGAGACTGGTTAATTGACGGCGGCAGTATTAAAAAGAACAAATTGCTAAGTTTGTGGAAGGGCGAGAGCGTAGATTTACCGAATAATTACAACAAATTCTACGCGTTGTGCAGTACGTCGCTTACTCTTGCAGAAAAGGAGCAAAGTGATGGGCGCAACAGACTTGTCGCCGAGTACGCAGATTTTCTTACCATTCAACCCGCTCTCGACTATTTCTTCAAGAAAGTGGACGAGACTGAGAAAATCCGCCGCATACTCGTTGACGTCAAAAACGGCGTTGACAAAGAAAAGATTAAGGACAAGATTAAATAATGCCAAGTAAAATTGCAGTTATCGGAGATAAAGACAGCGTGCTTGCGTTCAAGGCGGTGGGAGTGGAAGTGTTCGACGCCACGACAGCCGAGCAGGCGCAAAGTCTAATTAAAAAGCTTTCGCAGGGCAACTACGCCGTAGTGTTCATTGCGGAAGGTCTTGCAGAACTTATTCCCGACACTCTTGCAAAAGCCAAATTGCAAACCTACCCCGCGGTGGTGCCCATTCCAACAACGGCTACGCCAAGCGGATTTGGATTGCAAGGTATCAAGAGCGACGTGGAAAAAGCTATCGGCGTAGATATCATATTTAACAAAGAGGACAAACAATGATTGGAAAAATAGTAAAGGTCAGCGGACCGCTCATCGTTGCGGAAGGACTCGCCGACGTCGAAATGTACGACGTTGTCAAGGTTTCCGACAAAAAGCTTATCGGCGAAGTAATCGAGCTTAGAGGCGACAAGGCAAGTATTCAAGTCTACGAAGAAACCAGCGGTCTGACCGTTGGCGACGAAGTAGTGTCCACAGGCGCGCCGCTGTCGGTAGAGTTGGGTCCCGGTCTTATCGAAAGCATATTCGACGGTATTCAACGTCCGCTAAACATGCTTATGCAGGTGTCAGGCAACCGTATCGGTCGCGGAATTGAGGTCAATTCGCTTGACCGCAACAAAAAGTGGCGTTTCGTTCCGTCCGTACAGGTGGGCGAGTTCGTCACGCCGGGCGACGTACTGGGAACGGTGCAGGAAACACAGGTTGTCTTGCACAAGATTCTCGTACCCGTTGGCGTTGAGGGAAAAGTTACGTTCATTTCTTCCGAGGGTAATTACACCGTAGCAGATGTTATTGCAAAAGTGGGTGACAAAGAGCTAACAATGCTGCAAAAGTGGCCCGTGCGTAAAGGCCGCCCCTACAAATCCAAAATGTCCCCCGACCTGCCCATGGTTACGGGTCAACGCGTTATCGACACGTTGTTCCCAATTGCAAAGGGCGGTGTTGCGGCAGTTCCAGGACCATTCGGTAGCGGCAAAACCGTCGTTCAGCACCAGCTTGCAAAGTGGGCGGACGCGGACATTATCGTGTACGTCGGTTGCGGCGAACGCGGTAACGAAATGACGGACGTTTTGCGCGAATTTCCCGAATTGAAAGACCCGCGTACGGGCGAACCGCTTATGAAGCGTACCGTTTTGATTGCAAACACCAGCGACATGCCCGTTGCTGCGCGTGAAGCAAGCATCTACACAGGTATTACGATAGCCGAATACTTCCGCGACATGGGCTACACCGTAGCAATCATGGCAGACAGTACCTCACGTTGGGCAGAGGCTTTGCGTGAGATGAGCGGACGGCTTGAAGAAATGCCGGGCGAAGAGGGCTATCCTGCCTACCTTGCCAGCCGTATTGCAGAGTTCTACGAGCGCGCAGGTATCGTGAAAGTTCTCGGTAGCGGCGACACAGTGGGCGCAATTTCGGCAATAGGCGCCGTATCTCCTCCGGGTGGCGATTTGTCCGAACCTGTTTCTCAGGGTACGCTTAGAATTGTCAAGGTATTCTGGGGATTGTCCGCAAGCCTTGCTTACCGCCGTCACTTCCCCGCTATTGACTGGCTTACAAGTTACTCTCTGTACGACGACAAATTGGCAGACTTTTACTCGGAAAACGTTGCCGATGACTTCAACGCGTTGAAGACGGAGCTAAGCTTCGTGTTGCAGGAAGAAAACCAACTCAACGAAATCGTCCGCCTTGTAGGTATGGACGCGTTGGGTGACCGCGACAGACTCACTATGGAAACGGCAAAGTCCATTCGCGAGGACTATTTGCACCAAAACGCTTTCCACGAGGTTGACACTTACACGTCCTTGAGCAAGCAGTACAAGATGATGAGACTAATTCTCGGCTTCTATCACGAGGCTTTGGATGCGCTTGACAAGGGTGTAGAGCTTGACGATTTGTTGGTACTGCCCGTTCGCGAACAAATCGGACGTAGCAAGTACATAGAAGAATCGCATATCGACCGCTTTGACGAAATTCAACGCAATATCAAAAAAGAAATTTCAGCGCTAATAAGCAAAGGAGACGCCAATGCTTAAGGAATACAAAACAATACGCGAAGTCGTAGGTCCCCTCATGCTTGTGGACCACGTCAGCGGCGTAAGCTACAACGAGCTTGTGGAAATCAAGCAGGAAAACGGCGAAATCCGCAAGGGTAAGGTACTGGAAGTAAACGGCGACAGAGCGCTTGTGCAGTTGTTCGAAGGCACGCAAGGACTCAAGATTTCCACAGCAAAAGCCCGCTTTTTGGGCAGAAGCTTGGAACTTGCAGTTTCCGAAGATATGCTCGGTAGAGTTTTCAACGGTATGGGTGAACCAATCGACGGCGGCGCTCCGATATTAGCCGACATGCGCCTTGACATCAACGGTCAACCTATCAACCCCTACGCGCGCGACTACCCCAACGAGTTCATTCAAACTGGCGTGTCCGCTATCGACGGACTTAACACCCTCGTTCGCGGACAAAAACTGCCCGTGTTTAGTGCAAGCGGTTTGCCTCACGCTCAACTTGCCGCGCAAATTGCCCGTCAGGCAAGAGTTCTCGGAAACGACGAGAAGTTTGCAGTAGTGTTCGGCGCAATAGGTATCACCTACGAAGAAGCGGACTACTTTATTAAGGACTTCAACAAGACGGGAGCAATTGAGCGTACCGTAATGTTTATGAACCTTGCTAACGACCCCGCAATCGAGCGTATTTCCACGCCGCGTATGGCATTGACGGCAGCAGAGTACCTCGCCTTTGAAAAGGGTATGCAGGTGTTGGTTATTTTGACGGACATCACCAACTACGCAGAGGCGCTCCGCGAAACGTCCGCCGCCCGTAAGGAAGTTCCAGGTCGCCGCGGTTACCCCGGTTACATGTACACCGACCTTGCGCAAATGTACGAACGCGCAGGCCGTATCAGCGGCTGCAAGGGCAGTATCACGCAAATACCTATTCTGTCTATGCCCGAAGACGACAAGACGCACCCCATTCCCGACCTTACAGGTTACATTACGGAAGGACAGATTATTTTGTCCCGCGAGCTGTACAAGCGCGGTTACAATCCGCCTATTGACGTACTGCCCAGCCTTTCCCGTTTGAAGGACAAGGGTATCGGCAAGGGCAAGACGCGCGAAGACCACGCAAGCACCATGAACCAACTGTTCTCGGCGTACGCGCAAGGCAAGGAAGCTAAGGAACTTTCGGCAATTTTGGGCGAAGCGGCATTGTCCGACGTTGACAAGCTGTACGCCAAGTTTGCCGCAGAATTTGAAAAACGCTACATCGCGCAAGGCTTTACCACTAACCGTACGATAGAGGAAACTCTCGACCTCGGTTGGGAACTATTGTCAATTTTGCCGCGCAGCGAACTCAAGCGTATTTCGGAAGAAATGCTGAATAAGCATTATAAATCAAGCACAGCGGAGTAGAAAATGGCTGTAATGAACGTCAACCCCACGCGTATGGAAATGAAGCGCCTTCAAGCGCGCTTGAAAACCGCCGTTCGTGGTCACAAATTGCTAAAAGACAAGACGGACGAGATGATTCGCCGTTTCATAACCATCGCCGAGGAAAACAAGCGGCTGCGTATCGCTACGGAAAAGGAGCTTTGTCTTGCCCTTTCCGCTTTTGCCGACGCCCGCTCCCGTACTGACGGTAGAGTGGTAGAGGAAGCGATACTTATGCCCGCAAGGAAGGTTACGCTCAACTGCTCTAAGCGTAAGGTAATGGGTATCGACGTGCCCGCTATTCAAATTTCCGAAAGCGCGGGCTGTGACCTGTACCCGTACAGCTTTTTGACCGTTACCGAGCAACTTGATGACAGCATACGCGGAATTTCCGCCGTGCTTGTGAAATTGGTGCAGCTTGCCGAAACGGAAAAGACCTGCAATATGCTTGCCGAGGAAATAGAAAAGAATAAGCGCCGCGTCAACGCACTTGAGAACATAATGATTCCGCAACTGACGGAAACTATCAAGTATATCAAGATGAAACTTGACGAAAGCGAACGCGCAGCGACTGTACGCCTCATGAAAGTCAAAGATATATTAAATAGTTAAGCGTCACAATACAAAAAACTCCCCCTACACAGGGGAGTTTTTTTCTATAATTTACAACGACGGTTTTTTGTGTTATCATATACAAGTAATTATAGCAGTTAAACAGTAATTTAGCAGAGGACAATATGAGAAAAGCCGTAAAAATAATATCGATAATACTTGTATTATTTTGTGTGGTAAGCATATTTGTTGCTTGTTCCGAAAAAGAGCATACGAAGATAACCACTGATTATGCACAACTGCGTAATATCGAAGAAACGAATGTGGACTTCATTTGTTACGGCGAATTTCACGGAACACACGTCGTGATGTTTAACGAAATTGCTTTACAGGTTCTTACGTCTGAAACTGTTGATGGCGTTACTTTTAACTATCCAACTTCGTTACATCTTACTGCTTACAACAATGGCAATTTTTATAGTTTGCAGGAAGCGTTCGACAATGGTTTATTAATGCACGGCGACCTTGTAACTTTGCGAAATAATTATAATCGATAATCAAGCGAATAAATTTCAATTTAGCGTAAATAAATGGGGATTAACATGTTTCTAAAAAACAGAAAAGAATATAAAAACGCTTTGGCAATAATGCGAAAGTATGTTGTTGGCGAAATGACAACAGAAGACTTTTGGGAAGTATACAAGAACAATATAGTTATGCAAAGGATTTTGATTCGGGACAGAAAACGTCCAGATGAATCGATACTAAAAATTAATGCAGATAATATGTTGTCAGTAATAGATATTACAAAGTTTTCACATCGAACCGCAGTACACAGGATTGTCGCGAACTACTTTCGTAGAAGAAAAGAAAAATTGAACTACTTTAACGCTGAGCGGAATCTATTGTCAGATTTTTATGCTGTGTTTCCAAGTTATGCTGACACGATAGATATCGACAGACTTTATGAAATGTGGTTGGCGATACCTGCTGACGTTCCCGATAATCAAAAAATAAAATATCTAAAAAATAAATTAAAGGAATTATTCGTATATAAAAAAAGACGTCCACAATGGATACAAAATGCGGATTGGCCTATCGTTGATGGCGTTCCGTATGTTTTCGACCACCAAGAAACCGCATCCGAAGGTTATGAAAAGTATTATTTTTATGACCCCAAGGACGAAACAAAACAAATCATTGTTGAACAATGTGAATAATCATCAGCAGATAAATTTCAATTTATCGTAATAATAATGAAATAAGCATTTTCTAAATTACTATCAATATTAGTTATAGCGTCGTTGCTGTTTTCGTTCTGCGCTTGTGTGCCGACTCCCGACGATCAACCAGACGCACCAAAACCTGTTACGTTCAAAGTGCTATACATCGCAAATGAGGGCGGTCACATTGTAGGTCGGACGGATTAACAGACACAAGAAGATGGTTCGATCTATACTCAAGCACGGATTTAACGAACTTGGCAGACGAAAATAACTGCATTACAATAATAGCGATTTTTGAAAAAATAGAAGAATAAAGAAAAATAGCGCACAAAACAACTAAAATCCACCCGCTTGTCGGGTGGATTTTTAATGAATATTAGTATATTTAATTAATATTTAATTTAATGGAAAAATTAACGATATTTTTAGGGGAATTTTGCATTTTTCGTGGTATTTAAATATAGAAAATGTGCGTATTTGTAAAAGGTTCGTCTTTGAGGGCGAATTTTGCTTAACTTTTGTGGGCTTTTTGCGGTAAAATAGATGGACAAGCACTTTAGGAGTAACTATGGCGGACATGACGGATTTCATACAGCAGGTTAAACGCGCCAACGACATCGTGGACGTAATCGGCTCATATTTGGAACTGCGTTTGCGCGGAACGACGTATTTTGCGCGCTGTCCGTTCCACGGTGAAAAGACGGCAAGCTTCAGCGTCAACCGCAACATGCAGATTTTCCACTGTTTCGGCTGCGGCGAAAGCGGCGACGTCATCGGTTTCGTGCAAAAGTACGAATCTTGCACATTTATGGAAGCTTTGGAAATTCTTGCCAAGCGCGCCAACCTCAAGATGCCCGAAACGGCAACGCAAAGGCAGGACAAGGAATTTTCCGAGCGTAAAAAGAAGAAAGACGTCTATTTCAATATTTGTCGCGATACAGCCGTGTTTTATTACAAAAGCTACTACGCAAGTCGCGGTGAAATTGCCCGTAACTACGTTGCAAAGCGCGGTTTTGATGTGGACACGGTTAAGAAATTCGGCATAGGTTATTCGCCCGACAGGTATTCGCTCGTAAAATACTTGGAAAGCAAGGGGTACGCTACGGAAGATTGTTTAAAAGCGGGCGTAGTGCAGCAATCCACGAACAGCGGTATTGTTGACGCGTTGTCGGGACGGCTCATTATTCCAATCTTCAACATGCAGGGCAAGGTTATTGCCTTTGGTGGCAGAGGTCTTGACGACAAAACTATTGCTTTCGGAAAGTACAAGAACACGTCGGACACACCTTTGTTTACCAAGAAAGACAATTTGTTCGCCTTGAACGTTGCCAAGGAGCAAAAGCAACAGACGGCGCTCCCGAATCTCGTAGTTGTTGAAGGTTACATGGACGTAATCGCTATGTACCAAGCGGGGTTTAGACGCGCTGTTGCAAGCATGGGCACGTCGCTGACCGAACAGCAAGCCAAGTGGCTTTCGCGGCTTACGGACACAGTGTACATTTGCTACGACGGCGACGCGGCAGGGCAAAAGGCGACCGTTCGCGGACTGGACATCTTGGACAAGGCGGGACTTGAAGTCAAGGTTATGACGGTACCCGAGAAGCTTGACCCCGACGAATATATCGGAAAATACGGCAAGGACGCATTCGAGCAACTTATTGGCGAGGCGTTACCGTTGCCCGACTACAAGTTGAAGCTTTTGGACGATGCTTTTGACATCAAGAGCAGTGACTCGGCAGTTCGCAACAACGCTTTGCCCAAGTACGTTCAGGGCGCGCTCACAATGCTCAGGTCTCTCGACGACGCGCGGCAAGCTCGGTACATTACTGCGGTATCTTTGCGAACAGGCTACTCCGAGGACTATTTCAGGCGCAAGCTCACCGAGGTTGTAAGCTCCGGCGACGAGGCGTTACCCGACGTAACAGTTGCCGAACTCACCCCCGAGGACAAGGCAAAGTATTTCATGGCGGCGTGCCTGCTTCGTGGCGAAAGCTACGCAACTATTGAGGAAAAACCGCTGTGTAACTCGGCATTCCTGTCAAAACTGTTCGATTACGTACTCGATTGCAAGGAAAAAAATGAAAAGCCCACTGTGGACATGCTGTACACCCTTTGCCCGAATGCGCAACAGGAAGAGTACGCGCAGATAATCGAGCCGGACTTTTCCAAGGCGCGTCAGGACAAAAACGAGCGGTACTACGCGGAGTGCAAGCGGCTTGTAACAGTAGAAAAGCTCAAACGCAAGCGCGAAGAACTGATGGCGCAAATCAAAAACAATCCCAACGACAGCTCGCTACTGGAAGAGCTGACAAAACTAAGCAAAAAGATAACGAACGCAAAGTAGTGTAAGGAGGAAATATGGAAATTACACAAAAATACCTGCAAGATTTGCTTGACGACGTAAAAAGCGGCAACGTCACGAAGATTTCGTACGAAGACTTGGAGAGCCGTTTGGAAAAGACGGATTTAACCCCCGAGCAAAACGCCGAAATATATAGGTATCTCGAACAAAACGGTATCAAGATTGTAGACACGTTTGAAAAGGACAACTCCGCATTGTACCGCAACATTGGCGACGTGGCGGTGGACGACCCTGTAAAGATGTACTTGAAGGACATCGGTAAAGTGCCACTTCTGACAAGCGAGGAGGAAGCAGAACTCGCCAAGCGTATGCTTGAAGGTGACGAGGATGCAAAGCAGAAGCTGTCCGAGGCAAACTTAAGGCTTGTCGTTTCCATTGCTAAACGCTACGTCGGACGCGGAATGCTGTTCCTTGACCTCATTCAAGAGGGCAACTTGGGACTTATGAAGGCTGTCGAGAAGTTCGACTACACCAAGGGCTTCAAGTTCAGCACCTACGCAACGTGGTGGATTAGACAGGCTATCACCCGCGCAATCGCCGACCAAGCGCGCACAATCCGTATTCCCGTACATATGGTAGAAACTATCAACCGTCAAGTACGCGCGCAACGTACGCTGCTGCAAGAACTTGGACGCGAACCCACCCCGGAAGAAATTGCCGAGTACATGGGTGTTTCTCCCGAAAAGGTTGTGGAAATTCAAAAGATTGCGCAAGACCCCGTAAGCCTTGAAACGCCGATAGGTGAGGAAGAGGACAGTCACCTTGTGGACTTCATTGAGGACACCAAGGCAGCTCCCCCAAGTGACGTTGCTGCGCAAACAATGCTACGCGAACAGCTCATTCAAGCGCTGCACAAGCTCACCCCGCGCGAGGAAAAGGTTATACGTCTGCGTTACGGTTTGGACGACGGCAAGCAAAGGACGCTCGAAGAAGTGGGCAAGGAATTCAACGTCACCCGTGAGCGTATCCGTCAAATTGAGGCGAAGGCGCTTCGCAAGCTTCGCAGCCCCACCAAGTCCAAGAAGCTGCGCGATTATCTTGACTGATGGGCAGCGTACGGCTAACTAAAATCGTGTCCTTAATTCCCAAGTGCAACACCCTTGCCGACGTCGGTTGCGACCACGGCTACGTTGGAATTGAGGCGCTAAACACCTCTCGCGTAGACAGCGTGATTTTCGTTGACGTATCGGAGCCAAGTCTCAACAAGGCGCGACAGAATTGTCCGCAAGAGCACAGTAAACGTGTTAAATACCTTTGCCAAGACGGTTTAGGAAGCTTAGCAGTCGATTGTGCTGTAATTGCAGGTATGGGTGGATTGGAAATAATATCTATTTTGGAAGAGGCAAAAGCCCTACCCCAAAGACTCGTCTTGCAGCCTATGCGCAATCAAAAGGACGTACGTCAGTATCTTTGCGACAAGTATGAAATTGTCACGGACGTCAAGTTTTACGATGGCAAGTACTACGATTTGATTTACGCAGAACGCAGCGACAGTCCTACTAAACTGACCGAGCTGGAACTGGAGTACGGAAAGACTAACGTGGCAAACCCGTCATCGGATTTCGTTTCGTATTTGCAGGAGGAATTGGTCAAGATTACCAATTACCCCATCTATCCGAACGAGCCGAAGTTGCAAGCAAGGGCAGCTACGATACACAAATTGATAGCCGAATATTCGGCAAAAAAATCTTAATCATTATTCTAAAACATTTCAAGGACTAACATACAAAAAGGAGTGACATTACCATGATTCAACAGGAAATGCTACAATATCAAGCGTTGGACGGTGAACTCAACCGCATTGAAAGAGACCTACGCAAAAACGAAAATTTTATCAAGCGCAAGCAGTACAAGGCGCTAAGTCAGGAGTGCGAGGAAAACCTCGGTAAGCTTGACGCAAAAGCGCAGGAGCTTAGAAATCAGTTGGCGCAAGCGCGTCAGACCGTGGACAAAATCAACGAGGTAATTGAGGAACACGCCAAGGAAATTGGCGCGCTTGAGGACGTTGACGAACTCAATTACATGAACAAAAAACTCAACGAGCAGCTTACCGAACTGTCTAACATCGACAAGGACATCAAGCGCATACTGAAGGAAGGCGAGGAAATTTCCAAGTCCTTTGACGACATCAACACCAAATTGCCCAAGCTTGTCAAGCTGTACAACAAGTGCAACGAGGATTTCAACCAAGCGGCGGCAGAGGTTAAGCCTCGAGTACGCGAGCTGCAACTCAAGCAGGCGGAACTGAAAAAGGTCATCGACCCCGAACTGTTTGACAGATACAAGCGCGTATCCGAGGGCGGTCTGCACCCCGTATTTGTTCCTCTTCAGGACGGTACGCGTTGCGGCGGCTGCCGTATGGACATGCCCAAAGCGGTGGTGGACACTCAAATGGCAAGCAAACCCTACATGCGCTGCGAGCACTGCGGACGCATAATCTACAAAGAAAATTAGGCTCGGGCATTCCCCTCAAAAAAGGCTTCACTTCGCGCGAACATATTTATTGCAAAAATAGAATTGTTGACGCGCTCGTTGCAGAAAATTTTGAGTGGAACACCCTCGCCTCTTGTGTGGGTTAAAAAGATGACATTTAAGGGGTATTATGGCAAGATTAAATAGAAAAAGGCGTATTATTGCTTGGTCGATAGTTGGCGGTATATTTGCAATGATTCTCATTTTCGTTGCGGTGTGCGGTATTCGTTGGGCTGTCCACAAGAAAGTGGAACCCTACGGCAGCAAGTACAATTACACCTTCTCGAGCGGCGAAACGGAGTTCAGTTTGGACTTGTTCCCGTCGCTTGTAATTGACGAAGATGCCGAAGAAGTCAAGATTATGCAAATTGCCGACCCGCAAATCAAGTTCGGCGGCTTTACTCGCGACAGAAAAACAATGGATTTGCTTGACCGAGCGATTAAGGCGGAAAAACCCGACATCTGCGTAGTTACGGGCGACTTAACGCTTTCAATATTCACCTACGATGCGTTCAAGTATTTTGCCGACTTTATGGAAACACGGCAGCAGTACTGGACGTTCACCTACGGCAATCACGACAGCCAGTTCGATTGCAGTAAGTATACAATTTTCCAAATACTCAAAGATTACAAATATTGTTTGTTCGATTGCGGTCCAAGCGATATTAACGGCGAAAGCAACTTTTTGGTAAACGTATTCAGGGGAGAGAAAAAGGCGGAAAACCTATTTTACAGCCTTGTGTTGCTTGACAGTGGAATGTACCCCGAGGCTGAAAACGTGGCGCTGTCCGATTGGGTGTACGATTGGATTAAACAAAACCAAATGGATTGGTATGAATGGGCAGTAACGGGCTTAAAGAGCGTTAAACCCGACGTTCAAACGAGTATGTTCTTCCACATTCCGTTGAAGGAATTTGCCAACATGTACTACCTCAACGAGATTAAACAGGGTCGCGAGGTGTCAGATGTTGTGAGAAATCAACTGCCCGACGTTACCGTGAGTGAGGTCAAGGGAGTAGTGCGCGAAAGCGACAAAAAGGACAGCGAGTACGTATACGGTGACGAAGGGTATACGGTTGGCATTTTCTACCAAGGCAACGGCGAGGGCGTAACCGACCACCCCGACGTGTTTAGTTACATCAAGAGATTGGAATGCACCAAGGCGTTGTTCTGCGGGCACGACCACGTCAACAACCTCAAAGGCTACTATGACGGAGTGTATCTCGGCTACGGACTGTGCTGCGGTTACCACACGTACCCCTTCTTCAACAATCCCAACGTCTTTACAAGCAAGGTGCTGTACAACGCTAAGCTGTGGACGGACGAAGATGGCAACCAAATGGAAAAGGGCGTAACGGTGATACAAGTCAGCCTCAACGACAGCAACTACGGCGCATTGACCGTCAACGACCATTACAGTAGTTACTACAAATAAAATTGTTGACTTGTATCAAAAACTAATGTACAATAACATCAGGTAAGCGGCTTTATGTATGCGCGTTTACACCCGCCGTCAAGTGTTGCGGCATTGCCCCGAGCGGACAGTCTCGGGGACATTTTTTATTATTTAACAAAAATTCAACTGGTTGTTGAGCGGAAACTAAACAACTGGTTGAGTTTCAGACGTCAAACTCGCCAGTTAGTCGCTGTAAAGTTTACGAAAAACGCCGTATAATGGTAGCGTACTGAGCAAGTCGCGTTCTAAATGCGCGCAACGGAACGGTCGCTTAGGTGCAAATTTAGGACATACAGGAGTATTAGTAATGCAAGAAACATTCGGACAAAGACTGCAAAGATTACGCAAAAATGCGACTCTGACTCAAGAGGACGTTGCAACAAAACTAAATATTACTGCGCAAGCTGTTAGTAAATGGGAAAACGACGTGTCCGCGCCCGACATTTCCGTACTTGTTGAACTGTCGGACATTCTCAGTGTTACGCTTGACGAATTACTTGGCAAACAACGGGAAACAAGCCTTGTTCCCGAAGCGCAACGCAAAGACATCGACAATATGTTTTTCCGTATCAGAGTAAATTCCAAAGAGGGCGACAAGGTTAACGTAAATTTACCGCTTGCGCTTGTCAAGATTTTCGTAGACAGCGGAATGACTATGCCGCAGGTCAACGGTAAGGACACGCTCAGCAATATTGACTTCAAACAGCTTTTCGCATTGATTGAACAAGGCGTTGTTGGAAAACTTGTAGAAATTGAAAGCAATGACGGCGACTTCGTAGAAGTTTGGGTGGAGTAATGAAGATTGTTATCAAAGCGGACGGCTGTCACCTTTGTTTGTGGTTTCCTCTTTCTATTCTCAAAAGTCGAATAGGCTACCGCGCTGTAAAAAGCTCTCTTGACAAAAACACGCGCAAATACGTTGCCGAGTACACTCAGCCCAAGTCCATCACTCAAGACGTGCAAGATACGGATTTGAAAGCTTCGGAACAAGGTTTGCAAGTTGAGGTCGTGGCAGGCATTAAGACGCAAAACGAGCAAATCAAGCAGGAAATAACCAAAGAAATATCATTTAACCGCGAGCAAATGGTGGCGATTTACAACATATTGAAACGGCGCGTCAAGGAATACGGACATTTCAACATTGTCGAAGTGCAATCACATGACGGCGAAAAAGTGATAATTCGCGTATAAAAAAGGTAACGGGCAGTTACCTTTTTTGTTTGAATTGACATTGATAGGGCGTTGTGCTAATATTTGTCTGAAATTCACTTCTCTGTAGGGGGATTAGCAAATGAAAAAACAAGAGCCGACTGTACACACGATAAACATGACTGTATTGGATGACAGTGATTTTCTGTCGCCCTATTCCGAAACGAACACGCCAGTAATATCAAGTGACGTAGCGGAGTTCATTGAAAACTGCGCAAACGCCGCCAAGTTAAAGGATAATTTCCAACTCACAATACACAGCGACTGTATTGACAGCGAAAAACAGGTCAAATACGACAGCGCAATTCGCAACTATTTTGCCTTGAAGCTCAACGCAGAACACTATGGATTGCGCCGCAACAACGTATTGTCGCTAATATTTGCGATAGTTGGCATTTTGGGCTTGGCGTTTATGATTATCTGCGACCAGGTACTCGATTTCAAGGAAATTTGGGTGGAGGTTATCGACATATTCGCTTGGGTGTTCCTGTGGGAGGCTGTGGACCAGTTCTTTATCGAGCGTCGCAAGCTGATACTGAATAGACGCCGCCTCAAAAACTTCACCGAAATGCCGATACACTTCAAACCACTCACAGACCCCTCGCCTATGGGCAAGTAATATAAAAAAATATGATGTAAAAAATTAAGCTTATCGATATTCCGATAAACAAATAAAAAGGGATAACCAATCGGCTATCCCTTTTACATTGTTTAAATATTATTTATTTGCGAGATTTTGGTACTTTGCTACGCGTTCTTTTGCATCCTTTTCGGATTTTGCAAACAATTGCTCTGCAATTTCCGGTCTGGTCTTAGCAAGAGATGAGTAACGCGTTTCGCCCTTGATGAATTCTTGGTAGTCGCCCGTGGGTTCCTTGCTGTCAAGAGTAAACGGGTTTTTGCCTTCGTCAATCAAATCGGGGTTGTAGCGGTAGAGTTGCCAGTATCCGCAGTCAACGGCGCGCTTGATTTCCTCTTGCGACTTGCCCATGTTCATGCCGTGGTTGATGCAGGGAGCGTACGCAATGATGAGTGACGGTCCGTGGTAAGCTTCCGCTTCGCAGAGAGCCTTTACAAGTTGAGCTTGGCTTGCGCCCATACCAACTTGAGCAACGTACACGTAGCCGTAGCTCATAGCCATCATACCGAGGTCCTTTTTCTTTACGCGCTTGCCTGCTGCCGCAAACTTAGCAACTGCGCCTGTGGGTGAAGACTTAGAAGCCTGTCCGCCTGTGTTGGAGTAAACTTCCGTGTCAAGTACGAGAACGTTTACGTCTTCGCCGCTTGCCAGTACGTGGTCAAGTCCGCCGTAACCGATGTCGTAAGCCCAACCGTCGCCACCGAAAATCCAAACGGACTTCTTGACGAGACAGTCTTTTTCGGAAAGGATTTCAGCAACGAGTTTGTCGCTCTTGCAGCCGCAGCCGTTGCATTCCTCAAGGCATTTTACGAGGGCCGCAGATGCTTTCTTGCTGCCTTCAGCGTCGTCTTTGTTTGCAAGCCAGTCTTTGCAAGCTGCAATGCCTTCTGCGTAACCCTTCCATTTCTTGATGAGAGCGGTAACCTTTTCTACAAGGCGAGCTCTACGTTGAGTGTAAGCAAGGTTGATGCCGTAACCGAACTCTGCGTTGTCTTCAAACAAGCTGTTTGCCCAAGCAGGTCCGTGACCTTCCTTATTTACTGTGTAGGGGCAAGTGGGAGCGGAGCCGCCGTAGATTGACGAGCAACCCGTAGCGTTTGCAACTACCATTCTGTCGCCGAACAGTTGTGTAACGAGCTTGACGTAGGGAGTTTCGCCGCAGCCTGCACATGCGCCCGAGAACTCGAACAAGGGTTGCTTGAATTGGCTACCCTTAACAGTGTCAGTTCTCAAGGGGCTTGCAACCTGTTCAACCTTTTCGCTGAACTCGTAGTTTTCCACTTCGTGAACTTGCTCTGCGGGTGTCATTACGAGAGCCTTTTCCTTAGCGGGGCAAACGTTAGCGCAGCTTCCGCAACCCGTGCAGTCCAAGGGGCTTACCTGAATACGGAACTTAGCGCCGGGAACGCCGATAGCGGGCTTAGTGGTGAAGCTTTCGGGTGTTTCCGTCTTTTCATCAACCAAAACAGGACGGATACAAGCGTGCGGGCAAACGAACGCGCATTGGTTACATTGGATACACTTGTCAATTTGCCAAGCGGGAACGTTTACTGCGATACCGCGCTTTTCGTACTTGGTTGTACCTGTGGGAACAACGCCTGCCTCGTTAAATGAAGATACAGGCAATGTGTTACCCTTTTGCTCAGCGATAGGACGTACGAATTCCTCGTAGTACTTGCTGTCCGTCTTTGCGGGCAACGCTGCGCCTTCAGTGGTGGTTGCCCAGTGAGCGGGAACCTTTACCTCGTGTAGACCTGAAATTGCGCCGTCAATTGCTGCAAAGTTGGCGTCGATAACCTTTTGACCCTTCTTGCCGTAGGATTTTACTACCGCTTGCTTCATGTATTCCTCTGCTTGCGCGTAAGGAATGATGTCTGCAAGTTTGAAGAATGCAGCCTGCATTACCATGTTGGTGGATTTAGCAGAGCCTGCCTTCATTGCAATGTGCAGACCGTCAATGGTGTAGAATTTGAGGTGTTTGTTTGCGATTTGGTTCTTCATGAAAGCGGGAAGCTCTCTTTCAAGTTCTTCGTCGCTCCAAATGCAGTTCAACAGGAACGTTCCGCCGTCCTTTGCGTCTGCAAGCACATCGTAACGCGTCACGTAGCTTTGGTTGTGGCATGCAACGAATTCCGCTTGGTCAATCAGATAGCTGGATTTGATGGGGGAAGGTCCGAAACGCAAGTGAGAAATCGTCAAACCGCCGGACTTCTTGCTGTCGTACTCGAAGTAGCCTTGCGCGTACAAGTCGGTGTGGTCGCCGATAATCTTGATGCTGTTTTTGTTTGCGCCGACCGTACCGTCGCTGCCCAAGCCGTAGAACTTGCAACGGGTTGTACCTACGGGTGCAACGTCAATCATTTCCGAAACGGGCAAGCTTGTGCCTGTTACGTCGTCGTTAATGCCGATAGTGAAGTGGTTTTTGAGTTCACCATCAAGGTTGCGATAAATAGAAAGAATCATTGAAGGAGTAAATTCCTTGCTGCCCAAGCCGTATCTGCCGCCAACTACCGTTGCCTTGCGCTTCATTTCAGCAAGCGCTGCAACTACGTCGAGGTACAGGGGTTCGCCAAGCGCGCCGGGTTCCTTGGTTCTGTCGAGAACGGCAATCTTTTTGACGGAGCGTGGCAAAGCTTTTACAAAGTGCGCCGCCGAGAAAGGTCTGTACAGACGAACCTTGAGTACGCCGACTTTTTCGCCGCGAGCAACAAGCCATTCAACGGTTTCTTCAACAGCTTCTGCGCCGCTACCCATGATTACGATAACCTTGTCCGCGTCCTTTGCGCCAACGTAGTCGAAGAGGTGGTAGTTTCTACCTGTAAGTCTACTAACTTTCTTCATGTACTTTTCTACGATAGCGGGAGCAGCAAGGTAGTATTTGTTAGCAGCTTCTCTGTTTTGGAAGTAAATGTCTGCGTTTTGAGCCGTGCCTTGAAGTTGAGGATGTTCGGGGTTCAATGCGCGCGCGCGGAATTCGTCTACGAAACGTCTGTCAAGCAGCTTGTCCATTGCCTCGTAGGGGATTTCGTCAATTTTTGACACTTCGTGGCTGGTTCTGAAACCGTCGAAGAAGTGCAGGAAGGGAACTCTCGCCTCAAGCGTAGAAAGGTGAGCAACCAAAGCCAAATCCATAGCTTCCTGAACGGAGTTGCTTGCAAGCATTGCAAAACCTGTTTGACGGCATGCCATTACGTCTTGGTGATCGCCGAAAATGTTTAATGCGTGCGCAGCCAACGCTCTTGCCGATACGTGGAACACGCAGGGGAGCAACTCGCCGCTAATCTTGTACATGTTGGGAATCATCAGCAGCAAGCCTTGAGAAGCGGTGAACGTGCTTGTGAGCGCGCCGGCAACAAGACTGCCGTGTACTGCGCCTGCCGCGCCTGCTTCCGATTGCATTTCCGCAATGCGTACCGTTTGCCCGAACAGATTTTTACGTCCTGCTGCCGACCATTCGTCAGCGACTTCTGCCATTGGGCTAGACGGAGTGATGGGGTAGATAGCCGCAACGTCACTAAACGCGTACGCAACGTGAGAGGCAGCGGTATTACCGTCAATAGTTCTCTTTGCCATATTTTTTCCTCCAAAAATTATTGTAATATTTACTTTGCGGCGCCCATTTTTCGCGTAGACACCATATAAAACAATTATAAACTTTTACCGCCGCAAAGTCAAGGGTAAACAAGAAGAATGATTTTATTATTATATTAAATATGTCTATATTTATAAAACGGAAATTACAAGCACGTAAAGTAACGTCAAACAGTTGCGCGAAGCGGATTTATGTGGTACAATAAACGAGCATTAGATTTGGCCCTATAGTCTAGCGGCCTAGGACGTCGGCCTCTCACGCCGATAACATGGGTTCGAGTCCCATTAGGGTCACCAATAACAACCTAAAGCGAACAATCGTTTTAGGTTGTTTTGTTTTAGTTGGCGGTGCCCACTTTTCAAGAATACAGAAAATTTATGAGGTAGAAGAGATGGAAAAAGATACTATAATAGCCAAAAGCGGATACCAAATGATTAAAAGGCACAAAAAGAATTCTAATGAAATCTTGCCATCAGCAATTTTAAAGCGAGCAATAGACTTCTCAAAGGCTTTTGATCGCTGTATCAGCATTGAAAACGGGGACATGTTGTTTATTCCTGCGTATACTAATCTTGCGCTATCTTTGGAACTGTGTTTAAAGGCTATTATTAAGAATGAACAAAATTCAAATCCATCCGAACATGATTTATCTATTTTATTTAACCTGCTAAGCGAGACAACAAAGCACAATATAATACAAAATTTTACATCCTTTTTTAATAAAGCATTTAACAGTGATATCTCGGAAGAAAGTTTTTATTCCAATCTTAAGGGAATTGCAACAACATTCTATGATTACAGATACGAATATGAATGGGGAACGGGAAAAGGTTTTGTGATTAACGATTATTTCTTCCGTTGTTTAAGGGTTGCGCTGTTTGACTATGCCGCGGAAACAATAAATTAAATGATTAGAAACAGTGTGAAAGTTTATGTATTTGTATTATCGTAAAAATATTACAATAACACAACTTGTATAGATTTAATTTCGACAATGTTGGCATTTTAATTGTAATTTAATTCAATGGTGTTCTCTTTAGACATAAACTTTTGTGCAAACTCCGTATCCCGTAGATATTGAGCTGTTTGTTTTTCGTCAAGCATCACGGGAATACGGTGGTGGAACCGGGAAACGGGCGGAGTGGCGTTCTTTGTGAGAATTGCAAAGTTGCTTGCGCCGTCACGTTCACGGTAAAAGCCACAAAGATAAATCAAATTGCCGTCAACGCGTGTAAAGTAGTACTTATTCTTGTCGCTATCCCACTCGTAAAAGCCGTTGCAGGGGATGACGCAACGTTGCTGAGCAAAATTTTCGCTAAACATCGGTTTTTGCGTGACCGTTTCCGCTCTGACGTTGATTAGCAGCTTTGTTTTGTCAAAGCTTTCCAATCCCCATTTGCAAAAGGTGGGCAACAACTTGTTTGCAGTAAAAATAGGCGCCAAATTGGACGGATATACGTCGCCGACAAAGCAAGGCTCCTCTTCGTCCGTCAGTATTTTGTACAGGTCGTACATGTCTTTGTGATTGGTTTCAATTCTGTATCTTCCGCACATAAAATTAGTATGTAAAGATAATTGCGGAAAAATTCAAATCATAAAAAGATAAAATTTGTCGAATTTTGTCGATTTTTTTCGTGTCAGATATTGTAAGAATTTGTAGATAATGTTATAATTATTACACTTAGCTGTGTTGAAAAAACTCTTGGGCAAAATTCAAGATTGCTCAATGTATTTTTTCATTTGTTGAGGCTGTTTTTGTTGCAAAAGTTGACATGGGTCAAAAAACACGTCTGAACAGGGCACAATTATAGAATTTAAAATTATAACGTTTGCAATTTGTTTAGATGTGTGATACTCTACAATAGAACCCTGCCAAGTTCGATTGGTTTTACAAAATGCGTCAACTACAGTTCGTAAAAGGGAATTGAGTCCAAACTCTTACGTCAGGTTACTACGGCTTCCGCGTGAAGTCAAAGAGCGTTGTCTCCGGTAAATTTCGGATAGTTTTTGGCAGATTACCCACCTATTTAGATAGGTTGAACGTCAGTAAAACACGGCTATGGCGGGGCTTTTTGCTGCTATGAAAGCGCGGCTTGCAACAACCGTCATTTTAGTTTTATTCGTGTGCGTAATGCTTAGCGGTTGCGCAACCTTTGCTCCGCCTTTGGGCATAGTTGACGTGCCCAAACAACCGACAACAACCTTTCGTTTGTATGTCAGCGGAGCGGTCGAACGCGAAGGTTACGTTGAGGTGGTGGCAGGTAGCTCGTACGACACTGCAATACGGCTTGCCGGACTTTTGAAGGAAACTGTGCTGCCGAGTTATGCCGCAACTACCGTAAACGGAGATTTCACGCAAATTGTACTCGGTTACTACGACGGAGAAAAGGTCTGCGACAGCATCAACGCCAACAGTTTGTTGATTGCCAACCGTTTGAGAGTTTACGGTATATCCGACGAAATTGTAAACAAACTTGCCGATTACATTGACTTGCACGGCAAAATTTCCAACAAGCAATGCCTTGCGGAGGCGTTGGGCGACGACTATCAAAGCAATTATTACAAATTTTTCGTAGCGGAGAAAGACTATGAAGAGGGTAATTAACGTTCGCCTGTCGCTGCTGATCGCTGTGGCGTTTGTGTTGGGAATACTTGCCTGCTACGAGTGGATTTTCGGCAATTTTTATTTTGGTATAATAGTGGCGGTAATTGTTCTTGCTGCGTGCATATTTTTTGCAATAAAGCGACATGGGGTGTGGAAACTGACACTTGTGATGCTAATTTTTGCGGCGTTAGGGTTTGGTGTGACGCGCCTGAACTACTACGTTATGCAAAAGCGAGAGGTGGTTGAGCAATCGGTGACGCTCACAGGCAGAGTGTGTGACTACGGACGTAACACCGACGAAATTTCCTACACCTACTACCTGGAAGATTGCGTAGAATTGGACAGCGGGCAAAAGTACAGCGGCAGAGTCAAGCTGCGTTACGGCGGCGATTTACAAACGGGCGACGTGGTGACAGTTACGGGTACTTTGAACTCCGTCTACCCCGTACGGGGCGAAGTGCAGACCTTTTACCTTCGTCATTCGGTAAATTACGAATTGCAAAGCGCAAGCGTTGTGTCGCAGGAAAGCGGCGAGCTAAAATTGGATGAGACAATTCGCAGGTATATCTACGAAGTCACACGCGATTACATGCCGGAAAACGGCGGAATTATGTACGCTTTGCTTACGGGTGACCGTAACGCAATTGACGATACGGTAAATTGGTCCTTTGCTCGCGCGGGCATAACACATTTGTTAGCGGTAAGTGGCTTGCACGTGGGTTTTATAGTCGCAGTCGTGTGCTTTGCATTGCGAAAATTGCGTCTTCACCCGCTAATAGAGTGCTCCATTTTGGCAGTGCCGCTCACTTTTTACGCGTATATTTGCGGCTTTGTGCCCTCCATTGTTCGCGCCATAGTTATGGTGGTGTGCAGTTACGTTGCCCGCGCGTTTTTCGGAAGACAGGATTTACTCACTTCGCTAAGCTGGGCTGCGTTTTTGATTTTGCTCGTCAAACCGTTTTACCTGTTTGACGCGGGTTTTCAACTTTCATTTTTGTCCATTTTCGGTATTTCCACACTGTATTTGCCCATCGACAGATTTTTAACCAAGAAAAACGTCAACAAGCATCTTCGCCGTTTTGTGGACGCGCTGTCCGTTTCCTCTGCGTGTACGCTGGCCACCCTTTTCGCCGTTGCTATTAACTACAAAGAAGTGCCATTGTTGGGCGCGCTAATCAATTTGATTGCAATTCCGCTTGTTTCCGTCGTGTTCGTTTTGGGCTTGTTCGGACTGATACCCTGGGTGTTCCATTACCTATTAACCGCAGCCGACTCCGTTTTACAAGTAGTTGTGCGCTTGGCGGGATCCGTTGCGCAATTTGATTTTGCAGCGGTCACATTTACTGCTCTTGCCGTGACGGTGGTAATTGCGGCAGTGCTCATGTTTGCCGTTGGCGGTTATATCAATTTAAGTAAGCGCGGCAAGCGTTTTTTCTACCCCATATTGACTTTTTTACTTGTTTTGAGCATTGTTTTCACTTTCATTTCGCAACCGTCGCGTAACGAAATTTACGTAAGCTACGGCTATGGAAACGCGGTCGTCGCCGTCGTTTCCGAAGAGGGCGAAGGCGCGCTAATAGGCGATTTTGACGACTACACGGCTGTGGAGCCTGCGGTTGCGTATCTTGGCAAATTCAAATTGAAAAGTTGCAAGCTGTACGCTGTTCATTACGGCGCTGCTACGGAATTGTCGGTGGGTTTGGCATTGAGGCAGCTGCCCGTGGACGGCGTTTATTCTCTTACAACGGAAGGCAACTTGTCGGTGACAAATATGCTCAAAGATTACGGCATTGAGGTGGTTTACCAATATCCAAACTCAATAATCGATTCGTCCATTATGGCGCAAAGTATTTACGACGGAGGATTGATTGCCGTAAGCGTCTCGGTGGGAAACATAGGCGTCTGCTTGGTCTGCGGTGGCGAACAGCAGGCAGCAAAAGTTTTGAACGCGAAGCTAAACGCTGACATCTTCCTGTTGCAAGAAGCAAGCGAGGCTTACTCTTCTGCGCGGCTACCCACGTTGACGTTGTACCAAAGTAACCTAAATTACAATTACGGCGCAAATAAGTACGGAAACTTTACAATCAAGGAAAAAGGTGATACAATACTACTAACTTTTAGATAGTTATATTATTTGTGGTAGACGAGAGGCGCCATCTTGATTAAATTTCTCGAGCTAAGGGAAAAACTTAAAACGAATGACTACGCCGCGCTGTGCGTATACGGCAACGACAACTTTCTTCGTCGCAAGGCATTGGAAAACGTCTGCGAAGCGTACGAAATTGCCGACGACGGTTTTAGCGTGGACAAACTGGAAGCCCCAACTGTGGAGGCTATTCGTTTTGCGTGCATGACGCCATCTATGTTTTGCAGTAAAAAGCTCGTCGTGTGCGAAAATTTCGCTTTCCCCGACGCCGCCGCGAAGCTTGCCGAGACCAAGAAACAGTTGGAGGATATCGTTACGCAGTGCGACGGTAGTTTTTGTTTGGTGTTCGTTGCCGACTCGGACAGGCATTTCAACGGCATTGAGGGCATGGAAACGGTGGATTGCAACAGGCTGGACAAGGGCAGCGTCGTCAAGTGGATTGTAGCCTACGCTCGTCGTCAAGGAGTAAATTTCGACCCGCTGTGCGCCGACAAGCTTGCAACCTATTGCCTGTTGGACATGTCTCGCGTTGCCGTGGAAACACAAAAGCTAATTGACTACGGCGATGTGAGCATAGAAGCGATAGAATTGCTTGTGCACAAGGACGCCGAGTACGCCGTGTACGATTTGTCAAGCGCTATTGCCGACCGCAACGCCAACCGCGCGCTGGAAATTTACCGCGGACTCGTTGCTCGCGGCGAAGACAACCGCGCGCTGTTTGGACTTATCTACAACTTTTACCGTCGCGTCTACTACGTCAAGACATCGGCCTTTTCCAACGACGAAATTGCATCCTACCTCGGCGTCAAAGCGGGCGCGATCGGTTTTGCCAAGCAAACGGCTGAACGCTACAAACCCATGCAGCTAAAACGCGCGTTGGACTGCTTGGCGTCGGCGGATGAACGGCTCAAAGCCTTCTTGGATGAGAACGAGGTAATGAACATACTTATAATGCAGCTTATTGCTTTGTAGAGAGGTGAAATTTGTTTAGCAAATTGAGATCTAACTACCGACTGTCCAATATTTTAGTGCGTATTGCATTTGTGCTTGCATACGTGCTGTACAGTTGGCAGACCAGTATGACCGTTGCGCAAATGACTTTGCGCGAAATGTCTGGCATGGGATTTTACGGCTTTTCCGCGTCGTACACCATGATGGTGGCGTTTTTCACGTCTGCCGTGCTCGGCGTCGGACTGATGTTTTTGGTGCCGTTTTTGACAAAGACTTTTTTGAACGTGTCGCGTTTTCACAACGTTCCGAGAGCCGAATACGCCTTGCTTGCGCACGTGTTTATCACTTTGTACTACCTTGTGTGCGGCGCGTTAAGGCTTATCAACCTGTTTACGCCGTTGCTGCTTGTTTGGGGAGACGTGCTGTTCCCCTTCGTCACATCGCTTGGCTGCGTAATTTGGTTTTATGCTGTAACCTCCAAGCTCTATTTCAACGACGTCACTAAGCCGTTTTACTTCCGTAACGTGGCGATAGTGTACTTAGTTTGCGCGTTTGTTTTCGGGGTGGTGCTATGAGAAAAATTGCTAAATTCGGTTTCGCATTTGTTTTGATAGCGCTGTGCGTAGTACTTGTTTGCATTGCAGCAACCCCCGTTGTAATTGCCGAGCAAAGTACAAACGACGCTGTGAATGAAGAAATAAAAGCCTTTGTAAAGACGTTGTGCGAATTCAACGGCGCCAATGACAAAGAGGGCGCGAGAGACTTCATCGTGCAGTCTTTCAAGGAAGTAATTGGCAATGACGGTAACAACGTTACCGCAAAACGCTTCAGTTTGGACGGCGACAACTACTACAACGTAGAGGCGCGGCTGGAAGTTCAGGGCGCAACAAAACAAATTATTATCGGCGCTCACTACGACACAACGGCGGGCGAGGGCGCTGCGGACAACGCGTGCGGAGTAGCGGCGTTAGTGCAAATTTTCAAAACTTTGTACCAACACAGGAGTGAGTTGCCATTCAACGTAATTTTTGTGGCTTTTGATGGCGAAGAGAACGGACTGCTCGGTTCCGGTCACTACGTCAACGGCTACAGTAACGTTGTGGCTGGCGGTATGTCGGAAGAGGAAATAAATAACACTCTCGTCATGTTCAACGTGGACAGCATAGCAAGCGGTGACAACCTGTACCTCATGTGCGAAAACAAAAGAACCGACCTCGCCAACCTGATTTTGAGTAACGCGAGCGGTATCAAGGAAAAGCCCTACGCGCGCGGCACCTATTCGGAATATGACAGGAGCTTCGGCTACGGCTACTACGAACTCGTGCAGGGTAGCGACCACACGCCTTTTAGACTTAGAGGTATTCCAACTGCGCTGTTCTTCTCGGGCAACTATTCCATTGGTTCTTGGGACGTGGACACTGGTAACATCAACACTACGAACGACAAATTTGACTATCTTCCCACCGACTTTACTTCGCGTATTCAAACGGTTGCTGACGCGGTGGCGAACACTGTGTTGAGTAGTAGCTTTGTTTCCGTTGCGGAAAACGCCCGTAGTCAGCTCGTAAACCTCAACCTGACCTACAACTACTGGTGGCCTACAATCGTGGCAGTCGTAATACTCGTTGGACTTGTCGTTGCAACGGTACTGTACAATCGCAAACTGCAAAAGAATGCCATTCTCGGTTCCGCCGACGTCAAGGCGGAAAAGGTGTTTGACAAACCTGCCGCTGAAGATATCTTCACATTCAAGGGCGATGAGGACAAGCGCAAGAACGACGAAATTGAAGATATTTTCTCTTTCAAGAAATAGAACGAAAATCACAAAAATGAACATGGGGTGGGAATTTTGACAAAATTTTCACTCTCATTAAATAAAAGCAAGAGTAAAAACAAGCATGAAAAAGCAAAAGAAAGAACGCAAACCGCTTTCAATACCAGTATTTTTAGCCGTGTACGTTGCGGTGATTGCCGCGTGCATTGCCATTGACCAAATAAGCAAGCATTACGTAGAAATTGCCGTTGCAAATTACGCCGTGGAACACAACAGCCGCAACATTCCCATTTTGGGTAATTGGCTCACACTCACTTGGACAACGAATACGGGCGCGACCGGTAGCATGTTTTCAGGACTGGCGTGGAGAAACTGGTTGTTCTTTGCCATGACGTTGATTGGATTGCCCGTTTTCGGTTATCTTTTGTGGCGTAGCCGCACCCGCAGCGTGTGGGGACAGGTGGCGTTTGCCTTCATCATTGGCGGTACTTTAGGCAACGCAATTGACCGTGTTAGGTTCGCAGAGGACGGCTTTTTCACAGGAGCAGTACGCGACTTTATTCAAGTTGAAGGCTTTTTCGGCATATTCAACGGGGCGGACAGTTTTCTCGTCGTTGGCGTGATACTTGCGCTACTTGCGATTGTATTTTTAGATCCGGACTCGCTGCTGTTCAGTTTTCTCAAGGAACGCAAGGCAAAGCAGGAACAGGGCGAAGACGGTGAAAAAGAAAATACAAAAGTAAACACCGAACATACTGCGGAGCAATCACATGAGGAAGATAGAACTGACGTGTGAAGAGGACGCAAGGCGGCTTGACGTCTTTGTGTCGGAAAACAGCGGGTTGACTCGCAGTCACGCCCAAAAGCTAATCACACAGGGCAACGTAACCGTTGACGGCGTTGTCGTGAGCAAGGTTGCTTCTTCGGTCAAGGCGGAAAGTGTTGTAAGCGTCCTTTTGCCTGACGAAATCCCATTGAACGTCACCCCGCAAAACATCCCCTTGGACATAGTGTATGAGGACGCGGATCTTGCGGTAATTAACAAACCGCAGGGAATGACCGTTCACCCGGCAAACAACGTCTACGAGGGCACTCTTGTAAACGCTCTTTTGTATCACATCAAGGACTTGTCAGGTATCAACGGAGTTTTGCGTCCGGGAATAGTACACCGTTTGGACAAAGACACGAGCGGACTGCTTGTAATTGCCAAAAACGATCGCGCGCACGTGGAATTGCAGCGGCAAATTCAACAAAAGGAGTGCCGCCGCATATACGTTGCTCTTTTGGAGGGCGTACTCAAAACCGATAGCGGCTTCGTTGACAAACCGATAGGGCGTTCTCGCACCGACAGGAAAAAGATGGACGTCGTTCCTGACGGTCGAAACGCGTTGACGTACTACACTGTGCTGGAGCGCTTTGACGGCTACACGTTTGCGCAATTCGAGCTAAAAACGGGGCGTACGCACCAAATTCGCGTACACGCAAAGTATTTAGGACATCCTGTAGTGGGCGACAAAACCTACGGCTACGCCAAGTGTCGCTTCAACCTTGACGGACAGCTGTTGCATGCAGCGCAGCTCTCGTTTACGCATCCCACGACGGGACAGCAGATGAGTTTTTCGGCGCCTATTCCCAACTATTTTGAAAAGGTATTGACGTCACTAAGAAATAAAAAAAGTTGAGGTGTATATGAAACATCTACTTACGCTAACAGATTTGACGAAAAACGAAATAAGCAACATTCTTGAAGTCGCAACGCAAATGCGCAGGATTGTCAACACAAACTACAAAAAGGGACCTCAACTAATAGGACACGTCGTTGCGGGAGTGTGGTCGAAGCCATGCGTATCCAGTACGGCGTTTCAGCTTGCGACAGCGTATCTTTCCGGCACGGCTTGTCCCGTTTTTGGCGCGGAGGACATTTTGTCGCAGTGCCGTACCTTTGACAGCATGGGCGTCAACACTTTAGTCATTTCCTGCGACAACGGCAACCTTGCCAAGAGCTTTGCCGACACGTCACGCGCGGGGGTAGTAAACGGCGGCTCAAGTCAGTACGACCCAATTGGTGTTTTGGCGGATTTGATGGCGCTAAACAGTAAGCTGGACGGATTGCAAAATCTCAACGTGCTTGCAGTTGGCAACCGCGACGTCAACAAAATAAACGAACTCAATCACTGTTTGCAGCTTTTCGGTTCCAACATGATTTGGTATTTGCCTGCCGACGACTTTGTAACCACGAGGAAGGGTATCGTAATCGACAGGGCTGAGGCGGCGTTTTCGGGAGCGGACGCGGTGGTTGACCTTGGACTTGCAACCTTCTCCGACCCCGAAAAGTACTACGGAACAAGCGGTGGAATTGCGGAGTCTTTAATGGACAAGGCTCGGATTAACTGTCCTTTACTTGGCAGTCGCTACATAGTAGACAAGGTGGGTATCAAGGAATACCAACACAACATAGTGAACACTCGCGAAAGCTGCTACGTTGCCGTGGCAATGGCGGTGTTGTATTTGTTGCAGAGAGATTAACGCTGATTTAAGCTATCTTACAATTTGTTACACATCATAACCTTACAGGTTCAAGGCGTGAGTGTAATTGAATAGAATAATTTAAAAATATTTTCAAAAAAATCACGGAAAGTGGGACAAAAGTGATTTTTGTATTGTTGTAACGGTAGAAAGCAATCACATCACGGGGGTATTTATGAAATATTGTGGTCATTGTGGATCAGAATTGCTTGACGAGGCGGTTGTTTGCCCGAAATGCGGATGTTGGACAAACGATAATCCTGCGACAACTGTCACCCAAAAGCTCAAGACGAACGTTTGCGCGCTGATTGGCTTTATCTTGTCGTTGGTCAGCTTGGTTATTTTTGTCAACTTTTTCGGCATGGCAAGTATTGCAGGCTTGGTTTGTTCCATCGTCGGACTGAAGGAAGTCAAGAGCATCAAGGGACAACGTGGCAAAGAGTTTGCAATTACAGGAATCGTAATAGGGGCTTGTACGTCGCTGTTTGGTTTCTTTTATTGGATGACTCTCATACCGTAAGGTAAATCGGAACGTATAGAGGTGGCTTTATGAAGTTTTGTACACACTGTGGCGCGGAGCTGACTGATGACGCGGCATTCTGCCTTAAATGCGGTTGTCCGACAACAGTCAGGGCGCAGGAAGTTCAAGTAACTCAAACCAAACTCAATCCTGTCGCTTTGGTGGGATTTATTCTTTCCCTTGTGTCTGTCTTTGTGACGATGCTTACGCTGATAGTATCGAGTGGGTCTTCGGGATTTCCTTTTGGCGGCGGACTTCCCTTCGCTGTAGCAGGCGTGGTGTGCTCGATTGTCGGATTAGTCAAGACGGTAAAAAACAAACAGCGCGGCAAAGGCTTTGCGATAGCAGGTTTAGTAGTGGGCGCAGTACTTTGCGCATTGTGGATTATCGTAATTATGGTTACGATGTTCTACGTTGCGTTGGTTTACATCTTGATATTCTTTTTGTTTATAATCGCGCTTTAAACCGCAAAATATAAAAAATTTTAACCCCATATTGCGTTTTTTGCAATATGGGGTTTTGTTTTACTTTTTTCGGTTGTAAGCTTTTCAAAAAACAGTCACTGCTTTAACTGTGTTATATGCCTGTCGGGATTGACGAGAATCGTGTTGTAGACGTTGTACACAGCGAAGCCGAGAGGAGCTTTGTTTGGTTTTTTGACGTTGGCGCGAGCGGTGTAGTCTACGGGGATTTTACTACCGCCGCTTGCTTGCGAGTAGAAGGCGCAAATTTCCGCCGCAGCGACAATTACGCTGTCGGGTACTTCGCCGCCCTTGTCGTTGACAATAACCACGTGTGAGGAGTGTATCTTCTGCGTGTGTAGCCAAACGTCCTCAGCGCGCGCCAGTTTGAATGTTACGAAATTGTTTTGAATGTTGTTTTTGCCTACGTACACCGAGTAGCCGCCAATGTCGTAGTGAAGCGGTTTTAAAGGCGCGTCAACCTTCTTTTTGCCCGTTTGCTTTTCGCGGATTAGTCCAAGAGATGCCAATTCGTCGCGAATTTGCTGCAAATCGTCAGGCTCGCTGCAGAAACGCAGGTTTTGCTTTATAGTTTGCAGGTATTCAAGCAATTTTGTGTTTTCTTCCACCAATCTGCCGTTGTGTTCGGCGGAGGATTTGAGCTTTCGGTACTTTTTGTAGTACGCTTGCGCATTTTGTTGGGGTGTGAGCGCCTTATCTAACGGTACGGTGACTTCACTGTTGTCGTAGTAGTTGTAGCAGGTCAGACTTTCACTGTCCTTAGAAATATTCCACAGATTGGACAGTATCAAATCGCCGTACTGCTTGTAAATTTCACGGTTTTCCGCTTCAAGTACACTCTGACGTTGAATTGCGAGCTTCTTTTCTGTCCGTGACACGGCATTTTTGACAACCGTAGACACTGATTTCGCCTTGTCGTTGAAGCGCTGCGCCTTGTCCAAAAGAAAATAGTAGTTGTCATGCGCGCGGTTCAACGTGTCGTAAAAAATTTTTTCGCCATTCTTTGATTGGTAGTCGAACGGACACACTTCAACAGGCGTGCCGTCTACAAGTACTACGTTGGGCTTTTTGTTTTCGAGGTTTGCCTTGTACATCGACAGCCTGTCTACAACGAGGCTGTTGTTGAGTGCGGTGTGATCGTTCTCGTCAATACCGTACAAAATTTCGTTGACGGTAGTTTGCGATACGCCCAGTAAAACCTCGGGTAGCGTCTTGCGCAGAGGAGTGTTGCAGCCTGCCAAAAATTCTCTTACCCGCGGCAAGTCAAAAGGTAAAATCTTGACCTGGGGTGGGAAAAACGCATATTTTGCGCCTGCCATGATAATTCTCGAACTGTTCAAGTCCTGCGGTAGATGTTTTATGCTGTCGCAAATTACGTAGTCGCCGTCCGTCAAAATTATGTTGGAGGTTTTACCTGTCAACTCGAAAACAAGCCGCATGTCTTTTTTGTATCCAAGCTCGTCGTTGACTTGTAGTTGGAACTCCAACACGCGCTCGTACGGCATTTGGTTGACGGCAACTATCGTGGCGTTAGTCAGGTGCTTTCTCAACAGCATGCAAAATGACGGCGCAGTCTTGGGATTGTCCGTCGGCATTTCCGTGAGGTGTATTCTGTTGACGTTGGCGTTGGAGGAGATTAGCAGCTTGTAGGTCTGTCTGTTGAACACAAACAGCAGGATTTCATCTCTTTCCGGCTGGTAAATTTTGGTGATTTTGCCGCCTACAAGCGTTTCTGCAAACTCGTCTCGCAACACCGACAGCGTTAACGCGTCGTAAGCCATATTTGCGCTCCGTGAAGTTCTTGTACCATTAATTTTACCAAAATTTTAAAAAAAATCAAGAAAATTTCTTTAAACAATGAATTACAGCTTACGGTTACGTAAATTAAGCGAGTCGCTGAGCGGACTCATCTTTCTGCACTGTGGAAATAACCGATAATTTGATTGATTAAATCTTATATATGTGTTATAATATCAAACTGTTGGAATAAATAACAATGTCGGAGGACAAAAATGAAATACACGCAAAATAGAGAAAAAAACACTTTGACGATCACCTTCAAGGTTGCTTTAGAGGATTGGGCAGCATTTGACAGACGCGCCTACGAGCAAAACAAGGGCAAATACAACGTGCCTGGCTTCAGAAAAGGTCACGTACCCAAGAACGTTTTGGAACAACGCTACGGCAAGGGTCTTTTCTTCGAGGACGCGCTTTATATTTGCGCGCAAGAATATTACAGCGAATTTTTGGATAAAAATAAAGGAGTAGAGCCTGTTGCTCGTCCTGCTATTGACGACAAGTCCATCAAGTCAGACGACAAAGGCGTGACGTTTGCAGTCGTCGTTACCGTACGTCCGGAGTTCACTCTTGGACAGTACAAGGGCTTGACAATCGCCAAAACCGCTCCGCAAAAGGTAAAAACGTCAGACGTAGACGCTGAACTGTCGAAGGTTCGCGAACGTAACGCGCGTTTCATCGAGGTTACGGACAGAGCTGTTCAAGACGGCGACCAAGTCAACCTTGACTACAGCGGAAAGGTGGACGGTGTTGCGTTTGAGGGCGGGACGGCTGAAAAGCAAACCCTCACAATCGGTTCACACACCTTTATCGAGGGATTTGAAGAGCAACTTGTTGGCATGAACATTGGCGAAACGCGTGACATCAACGTTACTTTCCCCGCCGAGTATCACGCAGAGGAGCTCAAGGGTAAGCCCGCTGTGTTTACCGTTAAAATCAACGGCATCACCGTCAAGGAGTTGCCCGAGCTTGACGACGAATTTGCCAAGGACGTCAGCGAATTTAGCACTCTCAAGGATTACAAAGCTGACATCAAGAAGTCCATTGCCGACAGATACGCCAAGGACGCTGAGCGCGCAGACGAGAACAAGCTTATCGAAACTGTTGTTGAAAACACCAAAATCGACATTCCAGTTGAGATGATTGAAGAGCAAATCGACCAGTACGTTGAGGACTTCAAATATCAACTCAGTTATCAAGGCTTGAATATCGACAGTTACTTTAAGTACACCGACAAGACTATGAGTGACATTCGTGAAGAGTACCGCAACCGCGCTGAAAAGTCCGTTCACACCCGCCTTGTTTTCGAGGAAATAGTAAAAGCTGAAAAACTTAAGGCAGGCAAAAAGGCAGTCGAGGCGAAAATCAAAGCGTACGCCGAGCAAATCGGCTCCACCTACGAAGAGTTTAGCAAGCAACTGCAAGATTCCGACAGGTACTACTTCGAAAATCAAGCGGTAACGGACAGCCTGCTTGACCTACTCAAAAAGGAAAACACAATAGCATAATTACACAACAGATAACGTCGGGCAAAATTCTTTTCCCGACGTTTACACTCAAAATTTAATTTGCAAGTATTGCGTGGCTTTATTTAGGAGAGAAAAATGACACTTATACCAATGGTTGTAGACCGCACGGATAGCGGCGAAAGAAGCTTTGACATATATTCCCGTCTACTCGAAGACAGAGTGGTGTTTTTGTCCGGTCAAATTACAAACGAGCTTGCCAACCTCGTCGTTGCGCAACTCATCTACCTTGAGTCCAAGGACCCGACGAAGGACATTTCACTGTACATCAACAGCCCCGGCGGAGAGGTTACTGCGGGATTGGCAATCTACGACACAATGAAGTACATCCGTTGTGACGTGTCTACTATTTGTATCGGCATGGCTGCAAGCATGGGTGCGTTTTTGCTGTCCAGCGGCGCTAAGGGAAAACGCTTTGCTTTGCCAAACAGCGAGATTATGATTCATCAAGTTTTGGGTGGCTCGCAAGGTCAAGCGTCCGACGTGGAAATTCAAACGCGGCAACTGCTCAAAATCAAACAAAAGCTCAACAAGCTTCTTGCCGACAACGTTGGTAAGCCCGTAGAAGTCGTGGAGCGCGACACCGACCGTGACAACTATCTCACGGCTGAAGAAGCCAAAGACTACGGTATCGTAGACAAGGTTTTCTACACTCGTAAGTAGCAAAAAATTGACATGGGGTAGGAAAAAGGAGAAGAAATGCAACATTGTTCTTTTTGCGGCAAAAGTGAGGATCAAGTAAAAAAGCTGCTTGCAGGACCAAGCGGCGTGTGTATATGCGACGAGTGTGTGGACACTTGTTTGACAATCATTGACAGCGAATCCGTAGGTAACGCTACCGATACTGAAATCAAATTGCCCAAGCCGGACGAAATCAAGGCGGAGCTGGACAAGTACGTAGTTGGACAGGACAACGCTAAGAAAACTCTTGCGGTTGCAGTGTACAATCACTACAAGCGCGTGCTGTACGCCGAGTCTAACAGCAGCGACGACGAAGTGGAATTGGAAAAAAGTAACATTCTCATGCTGGGACCCACGGGTTGCGGCAAGACCTTGCTTGCCAAGACTCTCGCCAAAATTTTGGACGTACCCTTTGCCGTCGCCGATGCAACTACTTTGACTGAAGCGGGTTACGTAGGCGAGGACGTGGAAAACATTTTGCTCAAGCTAATTCAAGCCGCCGACTACGACATTGCAAAGGCAGAACGCGGCATTATCTACATTGACGAAATTGACAAAATTGCCAAAAAGACGGAAAACGTGTCCATCACTCGCGACGTATCAGGCGAGGGAGTACAACAGGCTCTTTTGAAAATCATTGAAAGCACCGTTGCAAACGTTCCCCCGCAAGGCGGACGCAAGCACCCGCAGGCGGAGAGCATTGCAATAGACACCACCAACATTTTGTTTATTTGCGGTGGCGCATTCGTTGGACTGGACAAAATTGCGGAAAAACGTCAACAGGGCGCGGGTTTGGGATTTGGAAACCAAATCAAGAGCGCCGAGGAAATTGACCACGCCGAGCTTGTCAAGAACTTGCAACCGCAGGACTTCATCAAGTTTGGACTTATTCCCGAGTTCGTGGGTAGATTACCGATAACCGTCGGACTTTCACCGCTAAACGAAAAAGCGCTTGTCAAAATTCTCACCGAGCCAAAAAACTGCCTTGTCAAGCAGTACAAAAAGCTCTTCAAAATTGACGGCATCGAATTGGATTTTGACGACGACGCGCTTGCCGCCATTGCGGAAAAGTCCATGCGTTTGAAAACAGGCGCTCGCGGATTGCGCTCGGTTTTGGAAAATCTCATGCTCAATTGCATGTATGACGCGCCCTCTCGCGGTGACGTTGAGAGAGTACGCATAACCCGCCAAAGCGTGGAAGGCAAAAACGAGCCGCAAATCACTCGCCGAGTCAGTTAAGGCGAGGCTCGGACATTCCGCTAAAAACGGCTTCACTTCACCCCTCGGCGATGAGGCAAGCAATAACAAAATTATAAATGCCGCACTTTATGTCAGTGTGGCATTTTTTGTTGCAATAAAATAATTTTTAATTTATAATGATATTCACGAAATTTTTGCAGAAAGTTGTCGCTCAAACACAATAATAATTGAGCAATAGCGCAAACTAACGTAAAAATACTCTCGGCTGCAGTGCCGAACAGAGAGGTGTACATTTTGACAGAATACAGTAATTTACCCGTATTGGCTATGAGGGGAAATTTCTTTTTCCCGAATATTCGCGCAAAGGTAGAGGTTGCGCGGGAAATTTCACGTAATGCGTTGAAATACGCGTTGGAAAACGGCGGCAAATTTTTAATGGTGAGTCAAATTGACGGCTCCAAGGCGAAACCCACCGTAACTACGGATTTCTACGGCGTGGGCGTCGTTGCGGAAATTGCGTCGGTGGAGAGCGCGACTGTTGAAGCGACTACAGTCATGGCTCGCACCTTTGACGTGGGCAAAATCACCCATTGGTCTTTTAGCGACAACATTATTTTCGCCAACGTAGAAACGCTGGACTTCACCTGCGGAAACGGCAGCGAATCGCGCGCGTTGTTCGAGCAAACGCTGAACTACATTGGCAAGTATGCGGAAATAAACAAAAACATCGCTAAAGTTGAACTTAAAAACTTTTACGTCGGTCAGCAAGTAGACTACCTTGCTTTTACCAACGTGGTCGCAAACGAGATAGTCACACGTCTACAAGAGCGTCAGGCAATTTTGGAGGAAACGGACGTGGACGCGCGTATGGAACGAATTTGCGCGTATATCGTTGCGGAGTTGGATTTTGCAAACGCCGAAAAGCGCATTGCCAACCGCGTAAAGCAGCAGGTGCAGTCTGGTCAAAAGGAATACTACCTCAGAGAGCAAATGAAGGCAATCTCTGCCGAACTTGGCGAGGACGCCAACGAGAAGCAGGATTATCTCGACAGAATTAAAGCGAGCGGTATGCCCGAAGAGGTTGCGACGAAGGCAACGAAGGAACTCAACCGTTTGTCCAAAATGTCGCCTACTTCACCTGACGCGGCAGTCATTCGCAACTATCTCGATTGGCTTTGCGACGTGCCTTGGAGCAAGGAAACGACGGACAACAAGGACTTGAACCTTGCCCGCCAAATTCTTGACGAGGATCACTACGGTTTGGAAAAGATTAAGGACAGAATAGTGGAATACCTTGCCGTCATGCAGCTGACAGGCAAGCTCAACGGTCCCATTTTGTGTTTCGTTGGGCCACCTGGGGTGGGAAAAACCTCAATCGTTCGCAGCATTGCCCGCGCGCTTGACCGCAAATATCTGCGCGTAAGCTTGGGTGGCGTAAGAGACGAAGCGGAGATCCGCGGACACCGTCGCACCTACGTTGGCGCAATCCCCGGCAAAATCATTTACATGATGAAGCAGGCGGATTGCATCAATCCCGTGTTGCTGCTTGACGAAATAGACAAGATGGGCAAGGACAACCGAGGCGACCCCGCAAGCGCTATGCTTGAGGTGCTTGACCCCGAACAAAACTTCAGCTTTACCGACCACTATCTTGAAGTGCCGTACGACCTAAGCAAGGTGTTGTTCGTATGCACGGCAAACGCAACTGACGACATTCCCGAGCCTCTCTTGGACCGTATGGAAATCATCGAGTTGTCCGGCTACACCGAGCTTGAGAAGATTGCAATAGCCAACAGGTATCTCTTGAAAAAGAACATGGTGCTGCACGGTATTCCCGAGGGCGCTATTGAGATTTCCGACGAAACCTACGGCAAAATCATCGAGCGTTACACCAGTGAATCGGGCGTAAGAAGTCTCGAACGCGAAATTGCCGCGATTTGCCGCAAGGTGGCGCTGAAACTTGTGGAAAACCCCAATACCAAGGTGACAATCACTTCCGACAACCTCAAAGAGTACCTCGGCGTGGAAAAACACAAGGACGAAATGGGTCTGATTGACGACACGGTAGGTAGCGCAAGAGGTCTTGCTTGGACGCGTGTCGGTGGCGTAACGTTGAACGTTGACGCGACCCTGTTCCAAGGAAAAGGCGACGTTCAGCTGACGGGTAACCTCGGCGACGTCATGAAGGAATCTGCCCGTACGGCAATTTCACTTGTAAAGAGCCTCGCCGACGAATACGGAATTGACAAATCGGCGTTTGAAAAGACGGACATTCACATACACGTACCCGAGGGGGCAATTCCCAAGGACGGACCGAGCGCAGGCGTAACTATGGCGACGGTCGTAATGTCAGCTTTCTCAGGTAAACCCGTATCGGGCAAGGTAGCAATGACGGGCGAAATTACGTTACGCGGCAAAGTGCTACCAATTGGCGGTCTTCGTGAAAAAACGCTTGCTGCTTATCGCCTTGGCATAAAGAAGGTTATCATTCCCAAAGATAACGCCAAGGATCTTGAGGAAATCCCAAAAGAAGTCAAGGACAGTATTGAATTCGTACTCGCAGACGACATCAAGACCGTCTATGAGAATGCTTTACTGTGAATGTGAAAACAGCAGCGAGTGAAATTTACACTTTGTTTGCGAATATCTTACTCATTTAAAGAAAAATATATGGTCATTAAAAAATCCTCATATATCAAGGGGGCGGCGACGTACTCGCAATGTATCGTGTCTGACCTGCCCCAAATAGCGGTAGCGGGCAAATCCAACGTTGGCAAGAGCAGTTTCATCAACTATCTTGTCAACGACGGCAAGCTTGCCCGCACCTCAAAACTCCCCGGCAGAACTCGCCTCATCAATTACTTTTTGATTAACGAGGGCGCCGAGGAATTTTTGCTTGCAGATTTACCGGGATACGGCTTTGCAAAGGTGTCCGACGAGGAAAAACTCAAGTGGGCGGATTTGTTGGAAAAGTACCTTGCCAATGAAAAAATGCTCGCGCACGTATTCTTTTTGGTGGACATTCGCCACGAACCCACGCGCGACGACGTAACGATGTACAACTATATGTTCCACAACAACGTTCCCTTCACTATCGTTGCCACCAAGGCGGACAAGATTTCCAAAAGTCAAGTTAAAAACCGTTGTCGGGCAATAGCAAGCTTTTTCAAGGTGGGCGAAGGTAACGTTCTTCCCGTATCGTCTACCAACAAGACGGGCAAAGAAGCGGTGCTCGCGAAAATGGAGCAAATTTTGACCGCTCACCGCGATATTTTACATATTGACAGCGACAATTCAGAAGATTAAAAGAACTACTCAAAATTAAATTTCCATACAAAATCACAATGCGCCCTAATTATCGTTAAGGGCGCATTTTTATTTAACCAAAAATACTCTAATTAAATAATATATATTTGTATTTTTACCGATAATATGGTAGAATACTTTTAGGTCGTATTGAGTAATCAAACGATACTTCAACTTTTTATCTTTTTACCTAAAAAGATATTCGTACCCACCGTGGACGAAATAGGAGTTTTTATGGTAAACAATAGCAAAGCTTTCAAAATTGCGCAGTATGCAATTATGTTTGCAACAACGTTTGTTGCAATGATGTTGGACAAGGCGATTGGCTTTATACCCATATCGTTTTCTATGGCGGTATGCGTATTGCTGGTCACGTTGTCTTTTTGTTTTTTGGAAAACAAATGGTCAACGGCGGTTTTGGCAGGGCTGTTTTTCGGATTGGCATCATTTATCAAGGAATTTATTTTCCCAAGCGTACTGTTGGGACAAGTGCTTCCCGCTCAATATTGGATTATAGTTACTATTCCCCCTCGCGTCTTGATGACAACGGGCGCGTTTGGCGCTTACAGGTTACTTTTACTTGCTACGCGCAAGGTGTCAAGTAAACGAACGCGGCAAATCGTCAGTATCACGGTGGCAACCTTTGTCGGCTTGGCACTAAACACTGTGTTATTCTTCGCTTTTTTGCGTTTGGCTAAATATTTGTACATGGTTATACAACACGTAACTATATCCAACGACGCGGTTTGGTCGCTTATTTACGGTTGCTTGGTCACTAACATAGTACCCGAGTATTTGGTGTCGCTTGCTTTTGTGGCGTTGATAGTGTTGGGTGTTCGCAGAGGACTGAAACTGGGTGTTGACGGAAACAATTGGAAGCGCGCGAAAGAGGAACAAGACGAGGTGAACTCATGATAATTGCAGTAGATATAGGTAACACTAATATAAAAATAGGTTTGTTTAACGACACGGGCAAACTGTCAAATTCATTCAAAATGTCCACCGACGTCAAGCGTACGTCTGACGAATATGTGGCGCTATTGTTGCAACTGCTAACCTACAACAAAATTGACGTCAAGTCCATCAACGGCGCAATAGTGTCGTCGGTTATTCCGCAGTTAGACTACACTTTTACAAACGTTATTCAGTACGTTTTCGGAGTCAAGCCGCTTGTGGTAGGAGTTGGTGTAAAGACGGGCTTGGCTATACGCTACGAAAATCCGCGCGAACTTGGCAGCGACAGAATTATCACTTGCGTTGCCGCTGAAAAGCAGTACGGCGCTCCGTTCATTCTCGTAGATTTCGGCACGGCGACAACGTTCAACGTGGTGAACGAAAAGAAAGAATTTGTTGGCGGCGCAATCACTCTCGGACTAAAATCTACGATGGAAAGCCTTGCACGCTGTACGGCAAAACTGCCGAGCGTAGAACTGGAAACGCCCACGAAGGCAACGGCGCAGTCTACTCGCAAGGCGATTCAAAGCGGTGTAATTTACGGCGCGGTAGGGCAGGTAAAATACCTCATTGAACGCATAAAAATGGAAATGGGGTGGGAAAAAGTGACAATTATCGCAACAGGCGGCATGTCTACAATGCTTTACGACATCGAACCGCTGTTCAATCACATAGACCGCGAGCTGTCGCTCAAAGGCTTGTACGAAATCTATTCTCTAAACGTTTGAGACGGTAATCTGTGTCGGTATACCTCGCCTATTTCGCATTTAACCGCCTCGAAATGACGTTGATTTTAGGGGATAATTTCTATAATAGGTTGACAACCAATTAAAATTCAATTATAATACATTTACGAACAAATGTTCGTATTTTTGTTGTAAATTCGGAGAAAAATGGACTTCAAACTTCACTCAAAATTTAAGCCGTGCGGCGATCAACCGCAGGCAATAGCCGAGCTTACGCAGGGTATACGCGACGGACTTCAAACGCAAGTGCTTCGCGGCGTTACCGGTAGCGGCAAGACGTTTACGATGGCAAACATCATTGCCAACGTCAATCGTCCTGCGCTGGTAATATGCCACAACAAAACCCTTGCGGCGCAGCTTTGCAACGAGTTTAGGGAGTTTTTCCCCGAAAACAGAGTGGAGTTTTTTGTTTCCTACTACGATTATTACATGCCTGAGAGCTACATCCCCTCGCGCGACCTGTACATTGAAAAGGAAATTGACATCAACGACGAAATTGACCGCTTGAGGCACTCGGCAACGTGCAGCCTGTTCGAACGGCGCGACACGATAGTGGTTGCCAGTGTGTCCTGCATTTACGGCTTGGGCGCGCCTGCCGAGTACTACAAGTTGAGCCTGTCCCTTCGCCCCGGCGACGAGGTGAGCCGCGAGGACGTAATCAAAAAGCTCATTTCCATACAGTACACCCGCAACGACATGGACTTTCACCGAGGCACGTTCCGCGTGCGCGGCGACGTGTTGGAAATTTACCCCGCGTCTTACTCCGAACACGCCATTCGGGTACAGTTTTGGGGCGACGAAGTGGAAAAATTGCAGGAAATCGACGCGCTCACAGGTAACGTAGTGGCAAATTTGTTGCACGTGGCAATTTATCCTGCAAGCCAGTACGTTGTTGAGGGCATAACAATGGATAAGGCACTCCAACAGATAAAGGCAGACATGGAAACGGAAGTTGCCGACTTCATGGACACGAATAAGCTCGTAGAGGGGCAACGGTTGAAGCAGCGCGTATCATACGACATCGAAATGATGCAGGAAATGGGTTACTGTAGCGGTATTGAGAACTATTCACGCTACTTTGACGGTCGTGAAGCGGGACAACCGCCGTATACGCTGCTTGACTACTTTCCCGACGACTTCATCACCTTTATTGACGAAAGTCACATGACCATTCCGCAAATTCGCGGTATGTACAACGGCGACAGAGCGCGCAAGGTCAATCTTGTAGGTTACGGTTTCCGCTTGAAGAGCGCCTACGACAACCGCCCGCTTACATTTGACGAATTTGACAGCAGGTTAGGTCAGCTTGTTTGCGTTTCCGCAACACCTGCCGAATACGAGCTCAAACGCGCTGACAACGTTGTGGAACAGCTCATTCGCCCGACGGGATTACTTGACCCACAGGTGGAAGTGCGCAAGGTAGAGGGGCAAATTGACGATTTGCTTGGCGAAATACACAAGGTCGTGACAGATGGCGGTCGCGTGCTTGTTACAACTTTAACAAAACGCATGGCGGAGAGTCTCACTGACTTTTTGGCAAAGCAGGACGTGCGCGTAAAGTATATGCACTCGGAAATTGACACTCTTGAGCGCGTGGAAATCGTGACAGGTCTCAAAAAAGGCGAGTTTGACGTGCTTGTAGGTATTAACCTGCTACGTGAGGGCTTAGATATGCCGCAAGTCAAGCTTGTTGCAATATTGGATGCCGACAAGGAAGGCTTTTTGCGTAGCGATACGGCTCTCATACAGACGATAGGTCGCGCTGCGCGTAATGCCGAGGGGCGAGTTATCATGTACGCCGACGTCATTACCGACAGTATGCAGCGCGCGATAAGCGAGACAAACCGCAGAAGAAGCATTCAACACGAGTACAACGTTGAAAATAACATTACGCCCAAAACAATCGAGCACGAGGTGGAAAACACCCTCGAAATCACGCAAAAGGGCGACGACACGATGTCCGTCAAGGATCTCGAACGCGAAATCGAGAACGTAACGGCGCGTATGAAAACCGCTGCCAACCAACTTGATTTTGAAAAAGCGATTCAGCTTCGCGAGCAGGTAGTGCAACTGACAAAACGGCTTGAAAAAGAGAAACGCAAAAAAAGAGGCTCGTGAAGCAGTTTACAAAATTATTGTGTAAGAAAACATTATGTATAAACTATATTCCACGGGACGTGAGTTCCTCGATGAAAACCAGAATATAATTCGCAACGACCCACTCGGCGCAATGTTTTTAGCAGTCAACGCCAATATGATTGAGCAGTGTGACGAAACCAATTACGCCGTACGTGTAGAAGTTGACGGAAGCTTGTTGTTGGCAATCCACGTTGGCGATTATCCTTTGGTTTTGTACGGCAGTGAGGGATGTGTTGACGAGTTTGCGCAGGTCGTTACGAAAAACAAATTGCAGTTTAACCGTACTATCGGGCCATACGACATTTCCGATCTTTTTCTGCAAGCATACGAACGAATTGTCGGCGGCAGTCACAAAGTCAACCTGTCAATGGACGTCATGTACTGCGACAAAGTAAATCCATGCGATACGGCAAACGTAGAGCAGGCAACGCTGCATGACGCCGATGAAATAACGCGTCTTTACACCGATTTTTTGAACGAAGCATTAGGCGAAAATGCGACATGGGGTGAGAAAAAACGTCAAATCACTCAAGAAATTGACGATTTTGCGCTGTTGAGAGTGGGTGACGAAATCGTTTCAATCGCCAGTAGCAAAAATAGCGGTCAGGGGCTGAAACGAATTTCCAACGTTTACACCAAGCCGCAACACCGCAACAATGGTTATTCGCGCAAGGTTGTAACCTATCTCACAGAACGAGCGCTTCAAAGCGGTAATTTGCCTTGTTTACACGTTGACCAAAACAACCCCGTTTCAAATCATTTGTATTTGTCAATAGGTTATAAGTACGGCAAATCGCGGTACGAGTTTATATACATACCGCACAATAATTAGATATTCATTCGGCATACTAACACTATGCCAACGGAAAACAAAATGAAAGATATAGTAATAAAAAATGCCAAAGAAAATAATCTCAAAAGCGTAAGCCTCACGATTCCGCGCGACAAACTCGTAGTGTTTACGGGGCTGTCGGGAAGCGGCAAGTCGTCGCTTGCTTTTGACACGATATTTGCCGAAGGACAACGCCGTTACGTCGAAAGCTTGTCGTCGTATGCCCGTCAATTCTTGGGGCAAATGGACAAGCCTGACGTGGAAAGCATAGACGGACTTTCGCCTGCAATTTCCATCGACCAAAAGACGACTTCCTCTAATCCCCGTTCAACGGTGGGCACGGTTACGGAAATTTACGACTACTTGCGTTTGTTGTTTGCGCGTATTGGTGTTCCGTATTGTCCGCATTGCGGTTTACCTATTAGTAAAACGACGGTGGATCAAATTTGCGATCGTGTAATGTCGTTGGGCGTCGGTACAAAGTTGCTTATACTTGCCCCTGTTGTTCGCGGGCGTAAAGGTGAATACACCAAACTCTTCGACCAACTCAAGCGGCAAGGCTACGCGCGGGTAATGGTGGACGGCAACACCTACACACTGGACGAGGAAATCAAGCTGGAAAAGAACGTCAAACACAACATTAGCGTCGTCATTGACCGCTTGACGGTAAAGCCGGAAATGAACACGCGCCTAAGCGACAGTATCGAAACGGCGTTGAAGCTTGCAGACGGCTTGGTGGTAGTGTCGGCAAACGGTACGGAAACCACCTATTCCGACAAATTTGCCTGCCCCGAATGCGGTTTTACCATTGAGGAGCTTGAACCACGTTCGTTTTCCTTCAACAGTCCGTTTGGCGCTTGCCCCGAATGTCTTGGCTTGGGCTTCAAACAGGAGTTTGACGAAAATTTGATAATTCCCGATGACAGCAAGTCGTTACACGAGGGCGCGGTGCGACTTTTAGGATTCAACCTCGGCGCGGCAAGCTGGATGAGAATGCTATTTGATGCGCTTTCCGAAAAGTACGGCTTCAGCTGCGACGTACCCGTGAGGGAACTGTCCAAATCTGCATACAACTTGATAATGTACGGCAACGGCAACGAGCAAATCGTATGTCACTTGAAGGACGGACGGTCGTTCAACGCTACGTGGGAAGGTATCGTTCCCATGATGACCCGCCGACACAACGAGTGCAAGAGCGACTGGACGCGTCAGGAATACGAAAAGTTTATGGTGGACAAGCCCTGTTCGCACTGTCACGGCAAACGCTTGAAGAATGAAATACTGTCCGTAAAAATAGGCGATCTCAACATTTGGGACGTGGGCGAACTGTCCATTGTCAAGGCGTTGGAGTTTTTCCAAAACCTCGAACTGGACGAAACGCGCGCAAAAATTGCCTACATGGTGCTGAAAGAGGTCAACGCTCGCTTGAAATTCCTTGTGGACGTTGGCTTGGGTTACTTGACGTTGAACCGTAGCGCAGGCACGCTTTCGGGCGGCGAGGCGCAACGTATTCGTCTTGCAACGCAAATAGGCAGCGGGCTTACGGGAGTGCTGTACATTCTCGACGAGCCGAGTATCGGACTTCATCAACGCGACAATAGTAAACTTATTGCAACGTTATCACGACTTCGCGATATAGGCAACACCTTGATTGTCGTAGAGCACGACGAGGACACCATCAGAGCAGCGGATTTTGTCGTTGACGTAGGTCCCGGCGCGGGTGTTCACGGCGGTGAAATTGTGTTCGCGGGTGACGTAAAATCGCTAATGGGGTGTGAAAACTCGATTACAGGCAAGTATTTGTCGGGTGAAATGTACATTCCCGTACCTGATGTTCGCAACAAAGGTAACGGACACAACCTTAGGGTAAAGGGCGCGTACAAAAACAATCTCAAACACATTGACGTCAATTTCCCTCTCGGTTGCTTGAACGTAGTTACAGGCGTGTCGGGTAGCGGCAAGAGCAGTCTTGTAAACGAAGTACTGTTGCCGTATTTGGAGCAGCATCTCAACCGCGCGCGCCGCAGCGACGTAGCATGCGAGCAAATCGACGGCATTGAGTACCTTGACAAGGTTATATCTATCGACCAGAGCGCCATTGGCAGAACTCCGCGCAGCAACCCCGCAACCTACACGGGCGTGTTTACAATGATAAGAGATTTGTTTGCTGCAACGCCCGACGCTAAGGAGCGTGGCTATCAATCGGGACGTTTTAGCTTCAACGTCAAGGGTGGACGGTGCGATCACTGTGACGGCGACGGAATACTGCGTATTGCAATGAACTTCCTGCCCGACGTGTACGTGCCTTGCGAGGTTTGTCACGGGGCGCGTTACAATCGCGAAACGCTTGCCGTCAAGTACAAGGGCAAGTCTATTGCCGACGTGCTGGACATGACGGTAGAGGAAGCGGTCGGTTTCTTTGAGAATATCACCTCAATCAAGAACAAAATTCAAACGCTGTACGACGTGGGCTTGGGCTACATCAAGCTCGGACAGCCTGCAACAACACTTTCCGGCGGCGAAGCGCAACGCGTAAAGCTTGCAACGGAGCTGTCCAAACGCTCAACGGGCAAAACGCTGTACATTTTGGACGAGCCTACGACGGGACTTCATTCTCACGATGTGTCCAAATTGATTACTATTCTGCAACGGCTTGTTGCGGGTGGTAATACGGTTATCGTTATTGAACACAACCTCGACGTAATCAAGGTGGCGGACAACATCGTTGACCTTGGACCCGAAGGGGGAGACGCGGGCGGCACGGTTATCGCGACAGGCACTCCCGAGCAAATTGCCGATACACCCAACAGCTACACTGGCGAGTTCCTCAAACCGATTCTTGAAAAAGCAATACGAGAATAGTCAAAAGGGCAGAGAGTTTTCTCTGCCCTTTTTGTAATATATATTTAATTTATTGTAAATTTGGCAAAAGTAGTGTAAAATATGGGTAATAAAGTTTATAGGTGAACTATGGCTAAACAAAGATTGTTGCTTATCGACGGAAACAGCATATTGAACCGCGCGTATTTTGCTTTGCCTGCAATGAATGACAGTGAAGGACGCAACACCAACGCGGTGTACGGCTTCACTAACATTTTGTTGAAGGTGCTCAGCGACTACGCTCCCGACAAATTGGTAGTGGCGTTTGATATGCGCGGACACAATTTCCGCAAGGACATTTACCCCGAATACAAGGCTAACCGTCACGGTATGCCCGACGACTTGGCTGCGCAGATGCCCGTTCTGCACGATTTGCTTGCCGCAATGAAGGTTGCGGTAGTGGAAAAGGGCGGCGTTGAAGCGGACGACATCATCGGTACAATTTGTAACGACTTTGACGGTGACAGCTACATTGTCTCGGGCGACAGAGACATGCTTCAGCTTGTGAGCGACAAGACGACCGTTTTACTCACGAAAAAAGGCGTAACGGAAGTGGAAGTGTTGAACCCCGAAACGCTGAAATCCACCTATAATCTTACCCCAAGTCAAATAATTGAGTACAAAGCGCTACGTGGCGACACTTCGGACAATATTCCGGGCGTTCGCGGTGTAGGTGAGAAAACGGCGTTGGCTTTGTTGGAAAAATACGGCGACATTGACGCGCTGTACGACAACGTAGACAAGGAAAAGGGCGCTTTGCACGACAAACTCGTTGAGGGCAAGGAAATGGCGTACGTCAGTCGTCAACTTGCCACAATTGTGACTAACGTCGACGTTGAATACGATTTGAACGCGGCAGGCTTGCCCGTTTATTCTGCTGACGTTAAACAGTTCCTCGAAAAATTGCAATTCCGTTCCATAGTTGCGCGACTGGACTTTGGCGAGGCGGCGACAACACGTAGCGTAGAAGTTACGACGGTGGAAGTGACTACGCAGCAACAGTTAAAAGAGGTTGTTGACAAGGTGGGCAAGGCAAATTACTTTGCTTTTTACACCGCAAACGGCGTAGTTTACCTGTCCGACAGCGACACAGTGCAGTACAAGATTACACCGTCGGACAGTTTTCTTGACGAATTGAATGAAAGCGCCGTGTGGGAAAATTTGAAGCCGCTACTGTCCAATGGCACGCCCAAAGCCGTCTACGACGTAAAGGCGTTGAGACATGCTTTGAGCGACCTTGGCGTGGAACTGAACGCTGTTAAATACGACGTTTGTTTGATGCAATACTTGGTAGAATATCGCTCCTACAAGGATTTGGCAAGTCTTTGCAGCGCCTACGGTTACGAGGAGCCTTGCGCGGGAATTTACGCCTTGGCAAACAAGCTGAATGAGCAAATAATTGAACATGGGGTGGAAAAACTGTACTTTGACGTGGAGTTGCCATTGTCCGATTTGCTGTACCGTATGGAAGCAGAGGGGGTCAAAGTGGACGAACAGCTGCTCGACAAAATGTCGGTAGACATGCGCGCCCAGTTGGACTCAATCACTGCGGAAATCTACGAACTTGCGGGCGAAACCTTCAACGTCAACAGCCCTATGCAGCTGTCAAAGATTTTGTTTGAAAAGTTAAATCTTCCTCACGGCAAAAAAACGCAAAAGGGTTACTCTACGAACAACGATATTCTTGAAGGGTTGATTGACAAGCACCCGATAATAGAAAAAATACTGGAACACCGCAAGTTGGCAAAACTACTCGGCACCTACGTGGACGGACTCAAACCGCTTGTAAAGCGCGGATTGGTGCATACCACCTTCAATCAAACGCTGACTTCCACAGGCAGATTGAGCAGTAGCGACCCGAACCTGCAAAACATTCCCATTCGCAACGAATTGGGTAAGGAAATACGCAAACTATTCGTCAGTAAATACGGCGTGTTCGTCGGAGCGGATTATTCGCAGATAGAATTACGCTTACTTGCCGCTTTTTCCGAGGACAAAAACCTGTTGGACAGCTTCATAAGCGGTCAGGACATTCACACTCGCGTTGCGTCCGAACTCATGGGAATACCAGCAGAATTAGTTAATTCCGACATGCGTAGAATGGCAAAAGCAGTCAATTTTGGCATAATTTACGGCATTTCCGACTTCGGACTGTCGCAAAACGCCAATTTGAGCGTTGCAAAAGCGCGAGAATACATCAAACTGTACTTTGAACGCTTCCCCACAATCAAAACGTACCTTGACGGCTCGATAGAACAGGCAAAAAAGGACGGTTACGTAACTACACTCACCGGCAGACGTAGGCAAATTCCTGAAATCAAGTCCAACAACTACAATTTGCGTATGTTCGGCGAACGCGCGGCAATGAACATGCCATTGCAGGGTAGCGCGGCGGACATCATGAAGATTGCAATGCTCAAAGTAGACGAGGCAATGAAAGCGGCTAAGCTCAAGAGCAAAATCGTACTGCAAATCCACGACGAACTCATCGTAGACTGCTATCTTGACGAGGCAGAAAAGGTCAAAAAAATAATAAAAGAGCAAATGGAAAACGCCGTTAACCTTGCCTGCCCGCTTACGGTAGAAACGGAAGAAGGAGCGACACTTTATGAAGCGTAAAGTCATTGCTCTGACGGGCGGAATTGGCAGCGGCAAAAGCGAAGTCGCGCGCATTTTGCGAACATGGGGTTACAAAACTGTGGATTGTGACCTGTTGGCGCGACGGGTTGGGCAAAATCCCGAGGTCGTGTCACGGGTGGAAAAGTTGCTTGGCGGTAACTGCGTGACAGACGGACAACTCAACCGCAAAGTCATTCGCGAAATAGTGTTCAAGGACAAGGCTCTGCTAAGAGAGTACGAACAAATCTTTTTTGAAAAAGTCAAGCAACTACTCACCGACAGCATCAAATCAACGGACGGCGTTGTGTTTGTGGAAATTGCCGTATTGGATGCTTTCGACTTCGACTTTGCGGAAATCTGGCGAGTGGAAAGCGACGAAGCGCAACGCATTGAACGGGTAGTATCGCGCGACGGCGTTTCTGCGGAAAACGTAAAAAACACTGTATCCATTCAAAAAACATACAATAACGCAACCCGCGTGATCGTCAACAACGGCAGCTTGGAAGAATTGACTAACGCAGTCAAAAAGGCGCTTGACGACAGCGGATTGCTTAAATAATGCTAAAGAAAATGCTAAATAGATTGGAAAAAAATTATGATTAACACACTTCTTGCAATTGCTATTGCTCTGTTGCTGGGATTACTGATGACGCGTTTGATGAAACTTATCGGACTTCCCAACGTCACGGGCTACCTCATCGTCGGTCTTATAATTGGACCGCACGCGCTTGGCATAATCAACTTAGATACATACGAAGGGCTCAAAGTCATCAGTACGGTGGCGCTTGGGTTTATCGGCTTTTCAATAGGCGAAGAATTCAAACTGTCGTCAATCAAGCAAATCGGTAAAAGTACCGTTGCAATCACCTTCTTTCAGGCGCTTGCGGCAACTCTGTTCGTAGATTTGGCGCTGCTTACGGTACACTGGATTGCTCCCGACGTGATGTCCTCGTCAGAAGCTATCATAATGGGCGCGATAGCAACGGCTACGGCTCCCGCGGCAACACTGATGGTCGTCAGACAGTACAAGGCTAAGGGCGTAGTTACCGACACGCTACTTCCCGTCGTTGCGTTGGACGATGCAATCGGTCTTATCGTTTTTGCAATTTCCAACTCAATTGCGCTGTCGCTGGCAAGCGGCAAGTCCCTTACGGTAATGGACATAGCAGTGTGGCCTATTGTGGAAATAGTGGTCTCCCTTGTAGTTGGCGGGCTGCTCGGTTTGCTGCTTAGCGTTGTTCCGCGTTTCTTCAAGTCGCGCGACAACCGTACGATAGCGTCAATACTGTGCGTATTCGCCTCGCTTGGCGTATGCGTGCTGTTTGAATACATGCAAGAAAAGGGCTGGATTCCCTTTGCGTTGTCCGATTTGCTCGTGTGTATGATGGTAGGAGCAACTTTCGTAAACATGCGCAAAAACGACGCGCCCAAGATGATAGAAAACACCGACCACTGGACGCCGGCGTTGCTTATGCTGTTCTTCATTCTTTCCGGCGCGGAGTTGGACGTTCGAATGTTCTTTGAAGACCCGCTTATTTTGATATGTATCGTCGTATACGTCATTTTCCGTTGCGCGGGCAAGTACCTCGGTACCATGGCGGGCGCGGCAGTTGCCAAAAGCGACAAAAACGTTCGCAACTATCTTGGCATAATGCTTTTCCCGCAGGCGGGCGTGTCCATAGGTATGGCGACGGTGTGCAGCGCGGAATTTACCAAAGCGGGAATGCCCGAAATCGGACAAAAAATAGTGACAATCACCATGTGCGCCGTGTTCATTTACGAGCTTGTAGGTCCGATACTTACCAAGTGGTCGCTTGTTAAGGTTGGCGAAATTTTGCCCGAACACTTGGGGCGCAAGCACCAAGCAACGGTGGGAATGATTACCCTCGGCCGTGTGTCGGACTCCGCAATGCAGCAGGACTTGCAAGATGAACTTGCAGTTCAAGAGGAAGTACAGGACGACGCGATTTCCGACGCCAAATCGGAACTAATGGATTATGCCGAAGGTGAAGGCGGTGACGATTGATGAAAAACAAAAATACAATGTACGACCTTATGCGTAAATCCGAACTCATGGACGATGACGGCATGGATCTTGAAGAAGCGGCTCAACGCGACGAGCGCAGTGACGCCGAACGATTCAAGGAACAGTACAAGGAATTTTACACCGACATCAAAATCAGCATCAAAGAAGATTGGTAGGACAATCTTCTTTTTTAACGTGTTTATTCGCGAATTTCTTGACTTTTTTATTCGTTTTTATTGATTAAATTATATTATATACATTTACATTCACAACATCCTGTGTTATACTAACGTAGTATGGTGTAAATCTACACCTTAGCAAATTACCTTTTCAAAGGAGTATTGGCATTTATGAAAACTTTTAAAGGTGGTTTCCACGTGCCTGACAACAAAGCGTTGACAGCGGAACTGGGCGTCGAACTTATGCCCCTCGTTCCCGACTACTTCGTGTCGTTGTCACAGCACATCGGTAAACCGGCAACACCTGTCGTAAACGTAGGCGACCAAGTTGTTGAAGGACAATTGATTGCTCAAGCGTCCTCATTCGTTTCGGCAAACATTCACTCACCCGTATGCGGCGAGGTGGTGGAGCTCGTCAAGCGCAAAAACGCGCAAGGCGCAACCGTGGACTATCTGCATATCAAGTCCAACGGTAAGCAGGACAAGTTCACTTTGCCTAAGCTTGCTGATCCTACCGCAGAGGAAATTGTCAAGCGCGTTGCCGAAGCGGGTATCGTAGGACTTGGCGGCGCAGGCTTCCCCACGGCAGTAAAGCTTCAACCGCAAGACCCCGTTGATACGCTTATCATCAACGCGGCGGAGTGCGAGCCTTACCTCAACTGCGATAACCGTCTGATGATTGAACGCGCGGCGGAATTCGTCGAGGGCGTTCGCCTGATAGCAAAGGCAATAAACGTTAGTAACGTCTACATCGGCATTGAAGCCAACAAGATGCAAGCATACGACGCCTTAGTTGCTCTTGACGGCGTCATCGGCGACAGCAAAAAGGAGCTTGAAGGCAGGAAAGAGGGCGACATAGTAGTGGTACTGCTCAAGAAGAAGTACCCGCAGGGCGCAGAGAAAACTCTCATTAAAGCTTGCGTAAATCGCGAAGTGCCCGTTGGCGGACTACCATCGGCAGTCGGCTGCATTGTAGACAACGTTGGCACGGCTTACGCGGTTTACGACGCTGTAGTTAACGGCAGGTCTCTTTACAAGCGTTGGATGACCGTTAGCGGACAGGGCGTCAATTCGCCCAAAAACCTTGAGGTGTCGGTTGGTACTCCGTTAAGCGCGATAATAGAATTTTGCGGTGGCTTGAAGGACGACACGGTCAAGCTTGTGTCCGGCGGACCCATGATGGGATTTAGCCTTGCTGACCTTGACGTCGTTACAACCAAGACGGACAGCGGACTGTTGGCTCTTACCGACAAGGAAGCATGCACGGTACTGCCCACGCCCTGTATCAACTGCGGACGTTGCGCAGAGGTGTGTCCGATGAGGCTCATGCCAATGTACATCGACTTTTACACAACGGTTGGCGACACGGCAAACGCCGTGAGATACGGAGCGGCAAACTGCTTTGAGTGCGGCACCTGCGCGTACGTGTGTCCTGCAAAGCGCCCCATCGTTCAAAGCGTGCGCCTTACAAAAATGAGAATGAAGGAGAAGAAGTAATATGGCTCAATTAGTATATTCCAGTTCTCCGCACGTTAAGTCACCAAGGACGACGCGTCGCATAATGATAGACGTGTGTATCGCATTACTGCCCGCGTGCATTGCAGGCTGCGTGCTGTTGGGCTTGGCTAACCCCACCAACGGTTGGCTGTCCTTGATGCTAATCGCTATTAGCTGTCTGTCGGCGGTGGCTTCGGAGTTTGTATTTTTGCTCTGCTGCAAAAAGTCTTTTAAGACAATTTTGCACGAATTTGACTTCACGTCACTCGTTACAGGTTTGCTAATCGGCATGAACTTGTATCCCACTTCCAAGTGGTACGCTGCGCTGCTTGCAAGCGTATTTGCGGTAGTTGTTGTCAAGATGCTGTTTGGCGGCACGGGCAAAAACATCGTCAACCCCGCAATTGCAGGAAGAATTTTCGCGTTTATAGCATTCGGCGCGGCATTCGGCGGCGTTATGCACTTCAATCAAGGTGACAGCGCGACTACGGTAGTATCTCCCATCACCAACGGAGCGGTAACCGCAGGTTCAACTCCCTTGCAAACCTTGTTCAACGGCGGTTCAAACACCTTGACCAACGTAGATTTGCTGTTGGGTACGGGAGTAGCGGGCTGCATAGGCGAAATTTGCAAAATCGCCCTTATTGCAGGCGGCATTTACCTCGTAATTCGCGGCGTACTTAACTTCCGTTGGCCGCTTGTGTACATAGCAGCAACGGGCGTAACTGCGGTGATTATCGCGCTCATAGGCGGTTCGAGTTTCGTTGACGCGCTTGAAATTTTCCTGCCGTCTATACTCAGCGGCGGACTTATTCTCGGCGCAATATTCATGGCTACGGACTACGTTACCACCCCCAACACAAAATTGGGCAACTACATATATTTCGTGTTACTTGGCGTACTGACGGCAGTACTGCGTAAAGCAGTCAAGGGCGAGGCTGTGTCATTTGCAATTTTGCTGATGAACCTTCTTGTGCCTTTGTTCGACAGATATATCCGTCGCAAGCCTTTCGGTTACGTAAAGCCTGTAAAGGAAAAGAAATCTAAGCAAAAGGAGGGCGAATAAGATGGCAGAAGAAAAAGCTAAAAAGCAAGCAAATCCTGCTGTTATTCAGGCTGTAAAAGCCATTGCAGTCCTCGTAATAATATGTTTGGTGTGCGGAGCATTGTTGGCTCTGTGTAACGATTTGCTGTACATCTCCGACCAAGACCGTCTTGAACGCGCAATGCAAAAGGTGTACAAGAACTTTGAATTGCAGGAAGAGCTTACTGTCAACCCTGATCCCAGTATCAATTCGAGTTCCTCGTTCGGCAAGGTCAACCGCGTGTTGCTTTCCAAAGACGGCGCTTACATCATTGAAGCTCTCGGTATAGGCGGCTATCAAAACGGTACGGTAACTTTGTACGTTATCATTGGCGCAGACGCCAAAATCAAAGGTTGGGCAGTCAAGGACAACGACAAGCAGTCCTACATTGACCGTATTCCCTCTTACGCAGGAACCACCTGGTACGTTGGCGTAGACGCGACCGAGGACAAAACCTTGGATACGGTTATGACAGGCGCAACGGTGTCGTTCACTTCAAATGCAATCAAAAACGCTATCAACATGGCAACGTCCTACTACCGTAAGGCAATTCTCGGCAGCAACCCCGAGGGCGAAGCAAGAGAAGCAGTATTGGCATTGTTGAGCGGCAGCGATTACAGTGGCTACGACAGCTTAGAACTGCTTAGTAGCGTCAAGAGAGTCATCGGAACTGCTCTCGACGGTGAAAACGACACGTTGAAATATCTGTTTATCGGCGAAGGCGCTAAGGGCAAGATTTACGTTTACGTCTACGGCGAAGACGAAGACCGCAAGATTGTAGTCGTCAATTCCGAAGCGGAAGTAGTGTTGACTTCCGACAACGTTGACGAGGCTGCAGACTTCTACGCTAAGATTGTCACAAGACCCATTCGTGAGATTACAGTTGGCTCTGTTACAATGTACACGTTCGTATCCGACGGTCAGGCGGGCGAAACCGCAACGGTGTACAAGGTTGTGGCATTGAGTCCGACAGGATATATGCCCGGTAACTACACGTTGACAATTACTGTCAAGACGGAAGAAGGTAAGAACAACGGTATAGTCGTCAGTGTGGAAATTGCCGAAAACGGCGACGGTTACGCTCCCGACGATCACGCTCCGTCAACTGATGACGCTCACGCATTGCTCGAAGGATTGAAGGGCGCAACGCTTGAAAACTTTGACGAAAAGTACAACGACGGAATCGTTTCCGGCGCTACCGAATCGGGTAACATCATTGCAGCTGCGGTAAAGGCGGCGTTGACAGACTACGACGCGCGTTTGGCGCAAAATGATTAAAGGAGGGCAATAAAATGAAATTGAAAAGATTTAAAGAAATTGCTCTTGACGGAACGGTCAGACAAAATCCCACTTTGCGTTTAGTGCTTGGTACCTGCCCGACGTTGGCAATCACAACTGCGGCGTTGGACAGCCTTGGCATGGGTTTGGCGGTAATATTCGTGCTTGTTTGCAGCAACGTAATCATTTCGCTACTCAGAAACATTATTCCCGACAAAGTGCGTATTCCCTGCTTTATCGTAATCATCGCAACGTTCGTAACGCTTGTTACGATGTTTATGGAAGCGTTCCTGCCCGATTTGTACGAAAGCTTGGGAATGTTCCTGGCGCTGATAGTCGTAAACTGCATCATTCTCGGCAGAGCGGAAGGCTTTGCTTCTCACAATCCCGTTGGCGAGTCTGCTCTTGACGGACTGTTTATGGGTGTTGGCTTTACCTTGGCAATCACGCTGATGGGTGTCGTTCGCGAAGTACTCGGCAAAGGAATGCTGTTCGGTTACCAACTCTGGAATTTCAAGATTGGATTCTTCGCAAACCCGGCAGGCGCATTCCTCACCTACGCGCTGTTCATTGCATTGTTCAACGTATGCTACAACGCGGTAGAACGCAAGGCAAAGCGCAAAGCGGCTCGTAAAACAACCGTTCAAGACGAAGTGGCAGAGGACGCTCCCGCGGTAGAAGTGGCTAACGCAGCAAAGGAGGCTAAATAATATGGATATTTTTGCAATTATAATAGCGGCTTTGTTCGCGCAAAACTTCGTTCTGTCTCAATTTTTGGGAATCTGCCCCTTCCTTGGCGTTTCTCAAAAGACAAGCTCCGCTCTCGGTATGGGTATTGCGGTAACTGCGGTAATGGTAATCACCTGCGCAATTACCTACCCCATCTACACCTATTTGCTGTTGCCCTTGGGACTTGGATATCTGCAAATCGTAGTGTTTATTCTGCTTATTGCAGCGTTGGTGCAGATTTTGGAAATGGTGCTCAAAAAGTTCAGCCCCGGTTTGTATTCCGCAATGGGAATTTATCTTCCTTTGGTTACCACCAACTGCGCAATCCTTGGCGTTGCCAAGATTGTAACGGCAACGGCTATCACGGCAGAGGGCGCGCAAACGTTGACCTCTTGGCTCGACGGCAGTAAGTACTTCATGGCTATGTCCTACGGCGAGGCGGTAGTTTCCGGCTTGTTCTACGGCTTGGGCTTCACCCTTGCAATAGTGCTTCTTGCAGGACTTCGCCAAAAGGTAGACAAACTCAACGTTCCCAAGCCCCTTCGCGGTTTCCCCATGACGATGCTGACCGCTTGCTTCATGGCAATGGCGTTCTACATCTTTACGTTGATTTAGGGAGGTGGACTAATGACTATTACATCACTTTTGGCAGTCGGCCGCGACATTCAGTGGGACAAATTGGGCATTGCAATCGGCATTGCATTTGGCGTATCCCTTGTTTTGGGCGGATTGATTTTGCTCATTTCTCGGTTCTGTCAGGTTCACGAGGATCCTCGCATCAAGGAGATTGAAAGCTGTCTTGCGGGCGCAAATTGCGGCGCTTGCGGACATCCCGGTTGCTCGGGCTTTGCCAAGGCTCTCGTTGAGGGCACGGCTCAGCTTGACGCTTGCGGACAAACTCCCGTCGAAAAGCGTATTGAAATCTCCAACATTTTGGGTGTTGCCGTTGAGGGTGGCGCCGAGCCTACGATAGCTATGGTTGCTTGCTGCGGCGGTAGCAAGTGTCAGGACAAATACTCCTACCAAGGATACGGCGACTGCGTCAGTCAAAATCTGCTTGCAGGTGGCCGTAAAGCGTGCGACGTAGGTTGCATGGGTAGCGGCAGCTGTGTTGACGCTTGCCCCTACTTGGCAATTGAGTGTCGCGAGGGTTACGCCCACGTAGACCCCGATTTGTGCCGTAGCTGCGGACTGTGCATTCAAACATGTCCGAAGAAGCTCATCAGCCGCGTGCCTGTGTCCGCAACGGTGTACGTTGCCTGCTCCTCACAGTGCAGAGGCAAGGACGTAATGAGCAAGTGTCAGGCGGGCTGCATTGCTTGCGGCAAGTGCGAGCGTAACTGTCCGACAGGCGCGATCGTGCTTGTAAACAACGTACCTATCATTGATTACAGCAAGTGTGTTCGCTGCGGCAAGTGCCTTGAAGGCTGTCCGCGTCAGTGCATAAAGTACGTGCACCCCGAGCGCGTGAAAGGCTCAAGCGAAACGGCAGAACAAGCTAAGTAGTCTTTTTGCGACTTACAAAATTTACACAAAAAGGTTCGCCTCAACAAGGCGAACCTTTTTTATTGACTTTTGCGCCTTTTTACTGAAATTTTGTTTGCAGATATATCGATAAGATTGAATTAAAAAAATATTTTTTACTTGCTATATCGGCGAGGTGTTTTCTTTTTGAAAATTTTGTGGTAAAATGTAGAATACACAGTGTGAGGAGCATATTATGTACAAATTTTTCGCCTATCTCAACCGAATGAAATATATCAACCGTTGGGGACTTATGCATTCCAACATGACGGAAAACATCATGGAGCACAGTCAACAGGTGGCGGTGGTGGCGCACGCTTTGGCAACGATATCCAACGTGTACTTTGGCGGCAACCTTGACGTCAACAGTATTACGGTCAAGGCGCTTTTCCACGAAACGAGCGAGGTGTTGACGGGCGACCTTCCTACGCCTATCAAATACTTCAATCCTGAAATTCGCGACGCTTACAAGAAGCTTGAACAGTACTCCAACGACAGGTTGCTTTCTCACTTGCCCGATGAACTTGCCGAAGAATACGGCAAAATAATACGTGACAACAGTAGCGTTGAGCACGCCTTCGTCAAGTACGCCGACAAGATTTGCGCGTATATCAAGTGCCTTGACGAGGTCAAGATGTCCAACTCGGAGTTTTCCAAGGCGGAAAAGACAATTTTGGAGGAAATTCGCTCCTTCAACCGTCCCGAAGTGGACTACTTTGTTGACAACTTTATCGAGGCGTACAAGTTAACTTTAGACGAGTTGGAAAGTTGAAAAGTACGTTCATCGCGTAGATGAGTGTAGAAAGGTGTTTTTGTAAAATATATGATAATATTCGACAATGTCACATTAAGATATCATTACGACGACTTCGATTTGCTCAAAGGCGCAAGTTTTACGCTTGCTGACGGCGTAAATACTGTTTTAGCCGACGTTCAAAGCGGCAAAGGCTCCATATGCAAACTGCTAACAAAGGACGTCGCGGCTACAAGCGGACGAATAACGGTGGACGGACAAGATATTGCAAGTATCACAAACTCCAACTTGGACATACTCTATTTGCCGACAAATCCCGCTTTTTTTGAAAACCGTAGCGTACAATATAATATCGAATACCCCCTGCGCGTTCGAAAATACCCCAAAAACGGGCGAAGAGAGCGGGCAATGCAGGTGGCAAGCGAACTGGGAATAGACAAATTGGACGCAAAAGTGAAAAAGTTGAGCCTTGAAGAAAGGAAACTCGTCGCCCTTGCGCGTGGATTGACGGTGCAGCGTAAAACCGTGCTGTTTGACGACTTTTTCATCGCTGACTGCGACGGTTTGGAAGCAAGAGACAGGGTTTTACAGTATTTTGATGGCTCAACCTGCGTAATTCTTACTTCAGACGCGCGTCTTGCCACAGGCAACACGGTGGTGTTGGACGGCGGAGTGGCGGTGTATCAAGGAAATGCCGAAACCGCCCGAAAAATTGTAAGTGAATTGAACTGGTTAGTCACTCAATGCACGAAACTGTAAGGTTTTGCAGTGAAATGAGTGGTAACTTTTAGGAGATATTATGGCTGAAAAAGATTTTTTTGATGAAGAATTTGACAAAACGGTCGGTGAAGAAAACCCGCAACAGGAAGAACAACCGCGCAAGACGGACGTTGACAGTTGGTACAGTCATTCCGTTCCCAAGCAGGTAGACACGAAGAAAAACAAGCCACTGTTTATAGTTTTGACTTGTTTCGTGCTTGTTGCGTGCATTGGGTTCGGATGGCTACTTTGCTACTTGGTGAACGATCTCACCACCCCTGAAGAGGAAAAAATACTTGCCACCGTCATCGACTACCTCAAAAACAACTACTACAAGGACGTAGACAACTGGACGGATGCGATAGAGTACTCTGGCACGGCGCTCATGCAGTACGCGGGCGACCGATTCAGTCAACTAATGTCGCCCGAGACCTACTACGACTTTTTGTATGCCGAAAGCTCCGCTCGCGACAAGGTGTTTGGCGTATCTTTCTACATCGAAAGCGGTTTGGGACTGTACGTTTCTTCAGTTGTGGCAAACAGCAGCGCCTACGGCAGATTGCAATCGGGCGATTTCGTGCTGAAGCTCACCAACGTCAAGGACGACAAGGGCAACCCTATTGAGGTGGGTGAGAGGACTTTTTCGGAAATCAATCTCAGCGAGTGGGCGTCCACTACGATTGAGACAATGTTGGATTTGACGGACAGCGCAACGTTCCACGTTTTGCGTCAGGACAGCAGTCAAGCGTCAGGCTACAGTCTGCTCAGTTACGACTTGCAAAAGGGCGCTATTGAATCAGTCGGAAGCAACCAGTACGCATTCATCGAATACTACTTTGGCGACGGCAACACCAATATTTCCATCGAGCCTATGGGTGGAGCGAAAATCTCTACCAAGCAAGAGCGCTACCTTGACTTGCTCCCCGACGACACAGGCTACGTTCGTATAACGCAATTTATGGATTATGTTCTGCGAGATGGCAACGGCAACATTATGACTGACAAGGACGGCAAAGTTTTGCGCGTGACAGCCAGCTCCGAATTCAAATCGGTGATGGACGAGTTTAGGTTACTTGGCAAAAAACGTCTTGTGTTGGACCTCAAGGGTAACCCCGGCGGCAACGTTTCCTACGTAAGTGAGATTGGCGGTATGCTTGTGACAACGGTGGGGGACAAATTGACCGATGCGCAAAAGAAAAGCGTCACCAACAGCAAAAACGAACTGTTGATGACCTACCTTGACATGCCAAAGCCTGCGCACGTAGTGGAATATCACTATCAAGAGTCAAGTTATTTCCAATATTTCAACGCCATGGGTAGCACCTGCGACATAGTGGTGTGGACGGACGGCGGTAGCGCAAGCGGCAGCGAAATGTTGACAGGCATACTTCGCGAATACGGCACGGCAGTGCACATGGGAACGAAAACCTACGGCAAGGGCATTGCGCAGACCTATCAGGAATTGCCGTTTACGCAAACGTTGGTTGTCAACGGCGAAAAAATCGTAATGCCTTGGGCAATTTACTACACCTGCGCCAAGTACTACTCGCCACTCGGAGTTAACATTCACGGCGAAGGTTATACCCCCGATGCCCCGTACAACGGATTGAGCGACTACGAAAGCCTGTGGAATGCCGCAAAAATCTACTGGGCGCTTAATTAGTTATACGTTTAAGAAATAGTGAGCATATTACAAAGAACCTCGGACGTGCGCCGAGGTTCTTTTTGTGTAGTTGGGTTATTTCACGTACCAGTTGTCGTAAAACCAGTACAGCTTGTGTTTTACTTCCGTATCCGCTATGTTGTCTATCGGGCGGAAAAATTCTTGCGAGGAAGCGCTGGGCGTTTCAAATTTGTACCCCTCGCTGTTTACGTGTTCGTCGTTGGTCGTTTCCGTAGGTTGTTCGCTCGATGTTTCCGTTTTGCCTCCGCCGAAAAAGCTGCCTGCAATGTTCATCACGGCGGGATTGGTCATCATTTGAAGTATAGCGCTCGTTTTGTCCTCTTGCGAGCAACTGTTTGACGACAGTGTGTTTACGCAATTCAGTATGTTTTGCGTGTCGTCGGACAGAAAACTGCTCAAATTCTCCAAAAGAGAGGTTTTGGGACGGCTGTTTTGCGTATTTTTGCCCGATCCGCTAAACGCGTACCAAGCAAGCAGCAGTAGCGCTACCGTAGACAAATTCAACGTCAACCCCTCCTTTTTTTGTAATCATTACATTATATGCCGACATATAATTTATAGTAACCAACAATTTAGAAAGGAGCGCAAACTTTTTATGTCAAACGAACAAGATCCCCGCAATATATTTGTAAATCAGCGTCAAGAGTATTCGGAACAGCAGTCACCTTCTACGGGTGAGAGACGCGAAACTCAAACGACTTCTGCCCGTACTACTCAACAAAAAGCAGAAGGTGGTGGGCAGCAATCCCCGCAAAACGACTACGAGCGTCGCGTAGCGGAAATGAAACGCCTCGCGGCAAAATACGAGCGCGAGGGCGAAGGTCAACTTGTAAAAGATATTGTAAACAACGTAATAGAGCAAAAGGCGCGCGGACAGCTTTCCAACGAGCAACTAATAGCCTTTGCCAAACGGGTAGCGCCGCTTCTAAACGCCGAACAACGCGGCCGTCTCGAAGGGCTGCTTGAACAATTACTGAAATTATAGTGGCGCTGTATCAGTCACTTACTCGCAGGACAAAGCACTTTAAGTAGTGGGTTTCGTCGGCGGAAAGTAGCGTGGGATGGTCGGGCGCCTGCGAGCGTACTTCCACGCACTGAACGCGTTTGCCTGCGCGACGTACGGCGTCACCAAGCATCTTTTCAAATGCTTGTTGAGAGACGTAGTGCGAGCAGGAGCAGGTTACAAGATAACCGCCGTTTTTTACGAGCTTCAATCCTAACGTATTTATATCAAGGTAGCCTTTCAAAGCGTCTTGAGCTTCGTTCGCCGTCTTGGTAAAAGCGGGCGGGTCAAGTATTACGCAGTCAAACTGCCTGTTTTGCTTGCGGTAGTCGCGTAGCAGTTCGAATACGTCGGCGCGTACAGTTTGTACGTTAGTAAAACCGTTTAGTTCTGCGTTAATTAGTACCGTGTTCAATGCAAGCTCGGAAACGTCTACCGCAGTAACGCTATCTGCAACCGTTGCCGCGTTGAGTGAAAATCCTCCGCTGTTACAAAAGCAATCCAACACCTCGCCTCTTGCGTACCGCCTTATTGCAAGGCGGTTTTCCTTTTGGTCGAGGAAATACCCCGTTTTTTGACCGTTTTTAACGTCAACAGCCATTTTCAGACCGTTTTCCGTAACGACAATTTGGTCGGGTACTTCGCCGTACAGCAATCCTTTTTCTTCGGGTAAGCCTTCCTTTTGGCGCACGGCAACGTCCGACCGCTCGTAAATTCCCTTTGGCTGAAATTCCTCTACAAGGGCGGAAACTATCGCTTTTTTGCGTTGGTACATTCCAAGCGACAGTATTTGAACGCTCAAGTAGTCGCCGTATTTGTCCACGATAAGCGCGGGCAAATCGTCCGCTTCGGCAAACACCGCGCGGTAGCAGCTGTCGTAACCGAGTTTTATTCGAGCTGCGTTTGCGGCGTGTATTCTTTCGGCTATGATATTTTCCACGTCCGTCCTGTCGTCGCGAATAAAGATTCGGACAAGTATTTTGGACGCGTGGTTAATGAATCCCTTTCCGAGCATTTTGCCGTCGTGACTGTAGACGGTTGCAATAGCCCCGTTTTTGTCCTTTCCGACAATTTTCGCCACCTCGTTTGCGTACACCCAACTGTGTCCTGCGACTATGCGACGTTCTTCGTTCTTTTTTAGATAAATTTCGTATGGCATACAAGTATTATACAAGTCAATTCGTTTGCTTGCAACATTTTGCAAGTGAATTATGGAAAAAACGCTATATGGAGTGGAAAATATCGAAACTAACAACTTTCCTATTGACAAAATTGCAAAAAATCGTTATTCTATTAAATAATTAACAGTATTTGTCAGAAAATAGCGCGCTTTTTTCAGACGAAATTTACGGAGGAATTTATGACAGGTATAACAGGCTCATTGCTTTTTGCCAATGCCGGTAGTAGCAACTGGTATTTGTACGTCGTGTTGGTTGTTACGCCGCTTATACTGATAGCGGTAGGCGTTTTGCTGTATTTGCGTAACAGGAAACAAAGTCGCGCGCAAAGCAAGTCAACGGTTGCTACAACATCTGCAAGTAGCAAAAAGGCAGAACCGCCCAAGGAACTCGGCTCCATTATTATCACCCCTGCAGAAGAGCCCAAGACTGCGCCCGCCCGTATCGTAGTGGTGAGCAAAGAGGTCAAAGAGGTTCTTGCGGTCAACCAAGAACCGACAGGGTCAGCCCCAAGCAAAGAGCCTATTCTCAACAAGAGCATGATTGCCAAGCTTTGTCAGGCGGACGACGAGGTAAAACAGTACTACGACGAACTCAAAAGCGAACTGCTTTCCTACAAGGGTGTCAAAGCCCGCATGTCTTGGAAGTATGAATGCTTCCGCAAGGGTAGAGTGCTTTTGGCAAAGCTACGTATTCGCGGTAAGACGCTTGTAATTTACTACCCCTTGAACACTGCCGACTACGAGGACACCAAGTACAAGGTGGTGGACGTAGGCGACGCCAAGGCAAATGAGGACGCGCCCTGCTCCTACCCAATCAAAAACGAGCGCCGTCTTCGCTACGCTAAGGAGCTAATTGCTGTTGTTATGGGCAGGGAACAACTTGTACAAGAGGAAGTTGTCATTGCAAAACACAGCGCCGAGTTCCCCTACGACACGACGAAAAATCTCATCAACCGCAAGCTCATCAAGATTGTTTACGGCAAAGGCGATGGCAAGGGTGACGAGGAAGTCAAGTACGTGGCTGCTGAGGAAGTTGCCGCGCTAATGACGGATGACGAGGCGCAACAACGCATTGAAGAAAGCGTACGCGTAGCAGACAGAACCAAGACGGGCATTGTCAACGTGGACACGCTGTCTAAGTGTTTCGCAGCAGGCGACAAAGTTACGCTCGAGCAAATCAAGAAGCGTGTACCCGGCTTCAACAAAAAGATTACCTACGTCAAGGTGCTTGCAAGAGGCGTTATAGACAAACCGTTGACGGTAGAGGCGGACGACTTTTCCTTGGATGCCGTCAAGATGATTGTTTTGACAGGCGGCGCGGTCATTCGCACGAAAAAGAGATAGTCAAATCGCTGATTATATTGAAACTATAAGGTTTTCGTATTTCTCATCGGTATTCCGATAAGCAATCCGATAAGCAAATTTAATAACTAAAACACCCTCTCGTTTAAATGTTGAGAGGGTGTTTTTTTTGTGTTTTTAGAGGTCAGCGAGTGGTGTCGTATAAATTCATTATCGCCTGCTGCTGACTTTCGGAAAGCGTCTTGACAAAGTTAAGCGTCTTGGCGTCGCTCGAATACCTTTCGATGTTGCCGTAGAAAAACTCTTCGGGGGTAGAATTGCACGCCTCGATAATGTCCAACAGCGTAGACAAAGATGGCTCGAAGTTTCGTTTGTTTTCCAACAAATGAATGTAACTCGGGTTTTTACCGATGGCAATACTCAAAGCGCGCGCAGACAGATGGGCGCGTGTTCGAATGATTCCTATTCTGTCAATGATTTCAGTAAGCTCCATATTATATAGTATACATCGTTTCTTGTCAAATCAGTCTATTTGTGACATACCAAAATAATATGATATTAGCTATTTTATTGAATAACACTCGATATTTGTTGACTTTATCTACTTTTTACTATATACTTGAAAAAAACACCAAGGAGGGTACGATGGACAACAAAACACTTGCGCAGTTATATTTGCATGCGAAAAATCAAAGGGATTACAGCGGTATGTCGGAATACGAAAAGCAGATTCTGGCAATAGAAGGCTTTGACGAAGAGGGCGTAACTGCGGACACGATTTACTGCGACAGACTTTTGTCGTATTGTACGACTATCAAGTCGTTAGCAGCCAAGCAAGCGAAAAAACACGAAAATTCGATACTCGGTTATTTGAAGGACGCCGAGAACTATTTTGCCAAGTTAAAGGTGAAGAGTCAGTGGGCGTGTGCGACGCTCGGTACCTGTTACAGTTGCGCAGCGCTTTGCTACAACGCCAAAGATGAGGGCAAAGCGAAAATTGCCGCCATCGTCGAGCGCGCCAAAACTAACGGGCTACCGTTGGAAAACCTCAGCGAACTGTGCAAAAACAGGGGTTTAAGCGAACAGTTGCGCGCGGAAATCAACGACGCTATCAACGCGGCGGGAAAAGCCAAGTTTGACGCGGAGCAAATCGAGCTGTTACAACATACGTTGCCCGATTTGAACTATTACGAGAACGGAGTGCAAGCAGCGGCGCAGATAGAATCATTCGGAAGCGACGTCGGCGCGGCGGTTTTGCAGGCGCAGGATCAGGCGTTTTGCGTGGAGCTGTTCAAGAAAGCGGCGCGCTCTAAGCTGACCGAGCAGAACGTTGCGGACGCTCTCAACTCGGAAAAAGCGCAAATCGACGTTTCGCTGTTTTACGTTCCTGTCGGAATAGTGAATTGGGAAGCAACGCCCGCTCACTACCGTTGGTCGTGGGAAAGCGGCTCGTACTACGCAAACGGCTCCTTTGACTACGGCGCAAATTCCCTGATGACGTGTCAGGATTTGGCAGGCTCTGCAAACAGGCTGCTGGGCAATACCGCCGGCAAATTGGAAATAGAAGCCAACAACAATTCCTTAAAGCGACTGCAAATGGTAGCTGACGCCAAGTACGTGGTGGCGAACAACGACGACCTGCCCGTACCTTCCGTTCTCGTTCACACGGTTGATGAAGCGAAAAACGCAATCGCAAAAGAGACGGGCAGAGACGCCTATCTAATTAAGATAGAATTGATAAACAAGGCAAGATACATTTACGACGTCAAAGGAATAATGTACGTACCGTTCTACGCCATTCGAATCGTCAGCGGCGATTACGTTGCAAAGGGAACGGTAAATGCATACTACAGCCAAGACGTGACCGTTGACGACGTGGCAAAAGTAGCAAACGGCAGTTACTATTCATACCTTGGCAAGAAATTCAAGGAGGGCGAAGCGGTTAAACCTCCCAAGAGACGTATCGGACTTAAAATTGTCAGCGGACTTGCCCTGCTTGCGGCTATCGCAATGATAGCGGTGAACTTCATCTTGCAAGGCTCGTTCTTCCTAACTAACGCTTTGTATCCTGCGGCAGCGTCACTTGTGCTTTGGATTTTGACGTTGAAAGGTAAGAAAAAGGTGCTTTGGGGAGTACTGTCAATCCTTGCCGCAATCGCTTCAATCGCCCTTTCGATTATCTATTTATTTTTCTAAATAAAATTCAAAATCCCACGGATTTTCCGTGGGATTTTTGGGTTTTATAAATTTAAATTATTGTTGTATGTTATTTTTCTCAAATATTGTTTAAAGTTGTAGTTTTTGCTATCAGTTCTACGGCGTTCAACAAGGCGTAACATTCCTGTTTGGTCGTCACGCAGGACACCGACGCGCGCACAACCCCTTGACTTAGTGTACCGAGGTGGCGGTGCATAAGCGGAGCGCATTGCAACCCTCCTCTGACGGCAATGTCGTACCGTTCGCTAAGTATGTCGCTAATTTCCCCGCTGTCCCTTTCGCCGACGTTGAAGGAAGTTATGCCGCTTTTGTTGTACTGCGAATACACCGTTACTCCCTGAATTTGACTCAAACCGTCAAGTATTGTATGCTGCATTTCCGTCACTGTGTCGTGGTTTTCCTTCCAGTTTTTGAGCCACCAGTCAACGCCTGCGCCCATCGCCATTATTGCAGGACAGGGCAAAGTACCGCTCTCTAAGCTGTCGGGAATTGTCTCGGGTTGGTAGTACAGGTGACTTTCGCTGCCCGTGCCGCCGAATGTTATTGGGCGTGGAATTGCATTTTGACTGAACATGAGCGCTCCCGCCCCTTGCATTGCGTGTAGACCCTTGTGGGCGGCTATCGCAACCATGTCAACGTTTTGTTTCATCATGTCAATTGGGAAGTAACCAATGCTTTGCGCGCAGTCCACAAGCAGTTTAATACCGCGCCGCCGAGCAAGCGAGCCAATGTCCGTTATTCTTTGCGAAGTACCCGTAACGTTGCTTGCATGCGACACGCAAATGAGGTAGGTGTCGGGGCGTAGCAAACGTTCGATTTCGTCGGCGGTAATTTCCCCCTTTTCGTTGGGATGAGCAACTGACACCTCAACGTAACCCTTCTTTTTGAGCTGCATGACGGGTCGTAGCACCGAATTGTGCTCGGTGGCAGTGATGATTACGTGTCCGCGCTGCGCTGTTCCCAGTATGGCAAGGTTCAAAGCGGCAGTGCACCCCGAAGTGAACGCAACGTGCATTTCGCTGTCGTTGTTGAGCAGTAAATGCAGCTTGCGCCGCGTGTCGTACAGTCTCTGTTGCAGCTCAAGCGACAGCTTGTTTCCGCTACGGTTGGGATTGTAGGGATATTTTGTCAGGCATTCCGTCACGGTGTCGATTATTTCCTGCGGTTTGTAGTTGGTGGTTGCGGCATTATCGAGATAAATCATACTTTTCTCCATACACTTTTTTAAACACAAGATAATAGTATATTTTATGGGGAAGTTTGCTCGGGTATTCGCTTTGGAGCTTAGCGCGTCCAAATCGAACCCCCTCGCTTTATCCGTGGCGATAATATAACTGGGTACATAGGAGAAAGTTATGGAATATATAATCGCTGTCTATCGTTCAAGAAGCGTGTCAATACGCGCATACAATTTTTTGCTTTCAAACGGTATCACCTGCGCGCTTGTGTCCACCCCGAGAAGCGCCAACGTCGGTTGCGGTCTGTCGGTAAAATTTGGCAAAAACGTGTTCGCAAACGTCCGCGACGTGCTGTCACGTGGCGAAACTTTCGTGGGATTTTTCCGCGTGAGGCAGACAGCGCAGGGCGCATTGGTTACAAGAGTGTAAATGAGCGCAAACCCTTGAAAAAAAACGCCGTATAAGCTATAATATAATTTATGGCAGATACAAAAGCAATTTTGGACATACTTTCAAAAGATTTCCCCAACCCTAAGAGCGAGCTAAATTTTAACTCGCCCTTTGAACTGCTTGTCGCGGTGATTTTGTCCGCGCAATGCACCGACAAAAGGGTAAATACGGTTACTCCTGTGTTGTTTCAAGTCGCGCCCACTCCCGACAAACTTGCCGCTTTGCCCTTAGAAACGATAGAGGAACTCATCCGTTCCTGCGGTTTCTACCACAGCAAAGCAACCTACCTCAAGCAGATGTCAACGGACGTCGTTGAGCGGTTTGGTGGCGTTGTACCCAACACTCTTGACGAACTACGCACGTTAGCAGGCGTTGGCAGAAAAACGGCTAACGTCGTGTATGCCGTGGCATTCGGTGGACAAGCTATTGCCGTAGACACGCACGTTTTCCGCGTGTCCAACCGATTGGGGATTGCGAATGCCAACAACGTGATTGACACGGAAAAACAGCTTATGCAAGCAATCCCACCCGAACAGTGGGCGGACAGTCATCATTACATTCTGCTACACGGCAGATACGTATGCAAGGCGCAACGTCCCAATTGTGTAGAATGTCACGTGCAAGCCCTTTGCAAACACTACAAGGAAACTCACAATGAGCAGTAACATAACGACGAAAAATGAATATCTAAACGAAAGCAATCGCTGCCTGAATTGCGTAAGACCAACTTGTCGCATTGCATGTCCAATCGGAAATGACGTACCTGCTTTTTTGCAGTATGCCCGTAGCGGTGAGATAGACAAAGCGGTAGAAGTCATCGGACACCCGTTTGGTGAGATTTGCGGTTACGTGTGTCCTCACGATATGCAATGTCAGGGCGGTTGTGTTCTTTCTAAGCGTGGACAAGCCATTCAAATGGGCATGATCGAACGCGCTGTTTTTGCAGATCACCCCTACAAGGTGGAGCGTAAGGTACGTGTGGGTAGCAAAAGCAGGGGATTGAAGGTTGCAGTAGTTGGCGGCGGCGTCAGCGGCATTACCCTTGCAACAAAACTGTACGAGCAAGGCGCAAGCGTTACGATATTCGAGCGTGACGAGCTGCTTTCCACGTTGAAGCTCATTCCCGACTTCCGTTTGCCGCGCGAGGCAATAAACAGAGTGCTAAGGAGTATTGACGGCAAATTCACCGTTGTAAAAAGAGACGTCAATTTCGATGACATTTTCGTTCGCAAGAAGTACCCTTGGCAAAAGAAAATTCAACAACAGCGGTACAGTGACACGTTGCAGCTTATGGACGAATACGACGCTGTGTACGTATCGACAGGCGCAAGTTTGATGTACAAGCTTGGCGTCACGGGCGAAGAGCTTGCAACGCCGTACACGGAATTTTTAAAGTGTAAAGACAACAAGGGCAACGTTGCTGTTATTGGCGGCGGAAACACGGCAATAGACTGCGCGCGACTGGCAAAACGTAACGGTTGTAACGTTACCGTTGCCTACCGCAGAATGCGAGAGGATATGCCCGCCTTTAAAAAAGAGATAGAGGAAGCGTACAAAGAAAACGTTGAATTCACGTACAACGTTACGCCAGTAAAGCTTGAGCAAAAAGACGGCAAGATTGTGTTGACCCTTGCAAAAACGGTATCTGAGGGTCGAGGCAAGCTCACCGTAACGGACGAAACTACGACGGTAGAGTGTGACACCGTTGTGACGGCTTTGGGCAGTAAGTTTGACAGGGACAAAATTTACGGCGCATTTTACTCGTCGCTAATGGACAATTCCGAACCAAACAGTACTCACAATCCACGGTTTAACCTGTACGTAGGCGGCGACGCAATTTCCGCAAGTACGGTAGCTAACGCCGTAGCGGACGGCATCAAAGTTGCTCACATTATATTGAAAGATTACGCAAAAAAGCGCTAAGGAAATACGACAATGTTTATCGACAAAGTAAAGATTCACATCAAGGCGGGCAACGGCGGCAACGGTTCCGCAAGCCTGCACACGGAAAAGTACGTACCTAACGGCGGACCTGACGGCGGTGACGGCGGCAAGGGTGGCGACGTAATTTTCGTTGCGACCACTTCGGAAAACACCTTGAACGCCTTTCATTACCAAAAGCATTTCCGCGCTGGCGACGGCGCAAACGGCGGCAGACAACGCTCGTTCGGCAAGCAGGGCGAGGACGTAATAGTCAAAGTGCCCGTTGGAACGGTCGTTAAAAATTCCGACGGCGAAATCGTTGCCGACATGTTCGAGGACGGACAGCGCGAGGTTATTTTGCAAGGCGGCAAGGGCGGCAGAGGCAATTGGCATTTCAAAACTTCCCGTAGACAGTCGCCAGCTTTTGCCGAGCACGGAGTAAAGACGGAAGAATACGAGGTTACGCTGGAACTGAAAACCATTGCCGACGTGGGGCTTGTAGGATTCCCCAACGTTGGTAAAAGCACGCTTCTTTCCGTAGTTTCCGACGCAAAACCCAAAATAGCAAATTACCACTTTACAACACTCTCCCCCAACCTTGGCGTAGTCAGTTACTACGATACGACCTTCGTTATGGCGGACATTCCGGGGCTTATCGAGGGCGCAAGCGAAGGGGCAGGGCTTGGTCACAGCTTTCTAAGACACATTGAGAGGACGCGTCTGCTCGTTCACGTAATTGACGTCAGCGGTAGTGAGGAACGCGACCCGCTCAACGATTTTGAACTCATCAACAACGAAATTTACAGCTACGACGAGAGCTTGAAGAAGCTGCCCATGATTGTCGTCGCCAACAAAATGGATATGCCGAACGCGGAGGAAAATCTCAAGCGTTTTACGAAAAAGTACGGCAAGAAGTATCAAGTTTTCCCAATGACGACGATAATTCACGAGGGTGTGGACGAGCTAATCGTTGCAATTGCTAAACTGCTCGAAACGTTGCCACCCATTGAGCCGTTGCAATTTGAGCCTGTCAAGCTACAAAAGGAAGAAAACGACGACTACGAAATTGACGTTTTGGAAGAGGGCGTATACGAGGTTACGGGCGGCTTGGTAGAAATGTTGACGCGCAAGGTAAATTTGGACGACTACGACAGCTTCCGTTACTTCCAACGCGTACTGCGTGACAGAGGCGTAATTTCCGAACTTCGCAAGCGTGGAGCAGCGGACGGCAGCACGGTTATCGTCGGCGACATTGAATTTGAGTTCGTAGATTAAGTAAGGCTCGCGCATTAAAAAAGGAAAGTATTTATGATAACAACTAAACAACGTAGTAAATTAAAAGCAATGGCAAATACACTCAAGCCCGCGGTGATAGTGGGTAAAGGTGAACTTACGGAAAATATATTGAAAGAAATAGAAGTAGCGCTGTACCATCATGAGCTTGTAAAGGTGGCGGCGCTCAAAAGCTGCGAAATTTCAGCAAAGACCATGTGCGCCGAGGTGTGTGAAATTCTCGGTTGCGACCCCGTCATTTCTATAGGAAATCGCTTCGTCGTGTACAAGCGCAGCGACAAGGACGGAATTGAACACATCGAAATTTAATGAAAATATTAGTATTCGCAGATTTCCACGGCAGTGAAAACGCCTTGAATACCGCAATAGAAATAAGCCACCGTGAGCAACCGAATAAAACGGTGGTGTGCGGCGATTTGTTCGGTTGGAGTAGCGCAGACAAGGTAGCGGAGTTAGTTCAGCAGCTTGACGGCGTGTTGTATCTTGTCAAGGGCAACAACGATTTTGTAACTGCGCAAAGTTTTCTGCCCTGCGAAATGGAAGACAGCGCAATAATGTACCATTTCGGTAGAACTTTGTTTTTCACTCACGGCGACCGCTACAACAGTATGCGTATTCCGCCAATGTTGAAGGAGGGCGACGTACTCGTTCACGGACACACGCACGTTGGACGTTTGCAGGTGTACCGTGGCTTGTTCGTTGCTAACGTCGGTTCCCTTGCCCGCCCTCGTGACGGCGCGAAAAGTTACATGACGATTGATGAGCAGGGCATAACCTTGAAACTGTCCGATGGTGAAGTTTTGCAACAGCTAAATTGGCAGTAGTTTTGCTAAATATTGGAAACTATCACGTTAAATCAATTAAATATCTAATAAAAAAACCAATTGCTGTTGAAATCAACGGCAATTTTTGTTTGTAAAATAAAGTTGAGTATTGTCAATTCGTGAATTAGATGTTACAATTTGAATATGTCAAGTGTAAACAGGTTGTTTGCGGCGCGAAAGCCGTACAAAATTGAAAAAACCGAGCAGTTGTTTGTAAAGGCAATGCGAGAAAATTGCCGTTTTCATTACAAGCGCTGCCCCGAGTACCGCGAAATACTGGACAAGGCGGGATTTTCGCCCGACGACGTCAAGACGGCGAAGGATTTGGAGAAATTGCCCTTTTTGCCGACGTTGTACCTCAAAAGACACCGTATTTTGTCCATGTCCACACGCCGTATGCCCATCAAGGTTACTTCAAGCGGCACGGGCGGAGTAAAATCTTTTGTTGGTTTTAACTTTAGATGTATGTGGAACGAGTTGAAAATGGTGGTGAACGTTGCCAAGTACCACAAGCTGTGGTCTGCAAGGCTAACCCGTTACGTCATTTTCGGCTACCGTCCAAGAAGAGACAACAGCCTTGGCGCATCCAAGTCGGCGTGGGGATTTACCTTTTTTGCGCCTGCCGCTTCGAGAGTTTACGCTTTGGATTGGAAGAACGGCAAATATCAGCTTGACCTCGACAATATCAAAAATAAGCTTGTCAAATATTCAAAAGGACGTATGCCCGTACGCACGATGGGTTTCCCTGCGTACACCTACTTTTTGCTTAGACAAATGAAAGAGGAAGGGCTGTCCGTAAAGCTTCCCAAAGGTTCGTTGATATGTCTTGGCGGCGGTTGGAAACAGTTTTACGCCGAGCAGGTGAGCAAAGCCGACTTTTACAAGCTTGCTTACGAGGTGCTTGGAATTGACGACAAGCACGTAATTGAATTTTTCGGAGCGGTGGAGCACCCGATACTGTACACCGACTGCCGCGAGCATCACTTTCACGTGCCTGTGTACGGTAGAGTTATCATTCGCGACGTGGATACCTTCGAGCCTGTACCTAACGGCACTCCCGGGCTTGTAAATTTGCTCACGCCCGTATTTGACAGCGCGCCCATGTTGAGTATATTGACCGACGACATAGGAGTTCTCCACGACGAGCCTTGCGCTTGCGGTGAAACGTCGCCCTACCTTGAAATCCTCGGTCGCGTAGGGGTAAAAGACGTTGTGACATGCGCGCAGGGCGCTGAAGAAATGCTCAAGGATTTAATGAAGTGAAACACCCTCGCCCCTGTGTGTGCTGTTGATGTAGATGAGGGCGAATTTTGAGAGGATTGTAATTTTTATGATTTTATATAAAGGAAACATTTACCAAGATAGCATGCAAGACGAGTTGATTACACGTCTTGAAAGCGATATTGTCGAAACGCTGTCCAAACCGCAACGGCTTACAACGGACGCGGTCATTGCCGCAAGCGAAAAGATGTATCAAAAGGCGGCAAACGGCTACTACGACAGCATCGCCGTACCTTTGCTGAATGAATTTGGCGTAAGCTACGAACGTTATCAGGCAATGGCGAAAGCTTTTTCGGCGGAAGTGCTACGCTACAAGTGTGAAATAGAACTTGGACGCGACTTTAGCAATCTTCCGCCCCTCACAAGCGGTACAGTTCGCAAAATAGCTCCATTGGGATTACTTTTTCACGTTGCGGCAGGTAACGTGGACGGACTGCCAGCGTACAGCGTTGCCGAAGGACTTTTGAGTGGAAATATCAATATACTCAAGCTGCCTTCGGGAGATACCGGTTTGTCGGTAAAGTTGCTGTCCGACTTGATAGCGGAAGAACCGAGCTTGGCGGAATACATTTACGTTTTTGACGTGCCGTCAACGGAATTTGAAACGCTGAAACGCCTTGCGAAATTAGCCGATGGAGTAGTAGTGTGGGGCGGTGACATGGCGCAAAGGGCGGCGCGCGAAATGTGTGACGTCACTACGAAAATTATTCCTTGGGGACACAAGCTTTCTTTTGCATACGCTACGAAAAACGTCACAGATGAACAGTTAAAGGGGCTTGCCTGTCACATATGCGCAACTGAACAGGTGTTGTGTTCGTCCTGTCAGGGCATTTTTTACGACACCGATAGCCTTGAGGAATTGCAGCAGTTTGCAAGACGATTTTTCGAAATTTTCAAATCGGAAAACAACCGTTTCGGCAAGGCGGACATGGCAATGCGCGGCCGCAACAGCGTTCAGTTGTACAATGACAAATTGGAAAACAAATACCCGCTTATACTAAACGACGAAGGAGTGTCGGTAGTGGTGAAAGAGGACAGGGAATTGGAACTGTCCTACACTTTCCGCAACGTGTGGGTCAAGGCGTTACCGCATGATAAAATTGTACAATCACTCAAAAAACAAAAGGGATATTTGCAAACTTGCGGATTGCTCTGCGACGTTTCCGAAAAGCAGAGTTTAGCCGACCGTTTGATTTCTGCGGGGGTAGTGCGTGTAACAGGCGGCGATTTGTCACGAACTTTCTTTGGCGAGGCGCACGACGGAACGTACCCACTTAGAGAGTATACTAAAATAGTGGAAATAGACGTTTAGACGGTGAATGAAAATAATTTAATATAATGAAACGTTGAAACAAACGCAAACAAAAATGCTCCCCTGTGCAGAGGAGCTTTTTTCTTGATTATCGTTATTCCGATAAGGGTATTTCTAATTTGGATTTTGTGGGAAATGCCCGAGCCTTACTTCTTGTTGTTGCGCGCCCAAATTCTCATTCTTTCCGAATGGTCGAGGATTTGCTTGCGAAGACGGATTGAGGTGGGGGTTACTTCCACAAGCTCGTCGTCGCTAATGAATTCTAAGCACTGTTCGAGGCTTAAAGTGGTGGGAGTAGTGAGCTTTAACGCCTCTTCCGAGCCGCTTGCGCGGTTATTTGTTAAATGCTTGGTCTTGCAAACGTTTACCGTTATGTCGTCTTCGCGGCTGTTCTCGCCTACAATCATTCCTGCGTAAACGGGTAATCCCACGCCAACAAACAAGCGGCAACGCTCCTGAGCATTGAAAAGTCCGTAACTTGTGGTAACACCGTCTTCCCAACACACGAGACTTCCGCGCGTGCGTTCGGCAACTTCACCCTTGTACGGTTCGTAGCTGTCGAGGACGCTGCTCATCACCCCAAAGCCTTTGGTGTCCGTAAGCAACTCGCTACGGTAACCGAACAATGCGCGGGAGGGAATTTTGAATTCCAACTTGGTTCCCCCTTGATTGTCGGGAGCCATGTTGATTAGTTCCGCCTTTCTTGCGCCGAGCTTGTTCATTACGCTACCGACGTAGTTGTCGGGTACTTCCACAACGAGGTACTCGATAGGTTCGCAGGTTACGCCGTTGATTTCCTTAAAGATTACCTTTGGGCGCGATACCTGAAATTCGTAGCCTTCGCGGCGCATATTTTCAATCAAAATCGAGAGGTGCAGTTCGCCTCTGCCGTACACCTTGAAGCAGTCGGCGGAATCCGTTTCCTCTACGCGCATAGATACGTTTGTTTCCACCTCGCGGAAAAGTCTTGCGCGCAAGTGTCTGCTTGTGACGTACTTGCCCTCTTTGCCCGCGAACGGACTGTCGTTTACCTTGAACAGCATGCTGACAGTAGGCTCGTCAATGTTGACGAAGGGCAACGGATCAACACAGTCGATAGAGCAGAGCGTTTCGCCAATGTTCATGTCGGCAATTCCGTTGACGGCAACAATGTCGCCCATTGAACCGCTTTCGCATTCGACGCGCTTGAGTCCCTCGAATTGGTACAATCGTGTAACCTTGGCTGTGTTAAACGTGCCGTCGCGGTGACACAGTATTACGGGTTGACCGACGGTGATAGTGCCGCGGTTGACCTTGCCGATACCAATACGTCCAACGTACTCGTCGTAGTCGATGTTGCAAATGAGTAGCTGCGTTCCGCCGTCCATTACACCTTCGGGCGCGGGGATTTCAGTGAGAATTGCATCCAGTAGCGGTTCCATATTCGTAGAGGCAGTGGTGAGGTCATTGCTTGCCCAACCCTGCTTTGCCGAGGCGAAAATAACCTTGAAATCAAACTGGTCGTCGTTTGCGCCAAGCTCCATGAACAGTTCCATTATTTGTTCTCTTAGGTCGTGTTCGTTAAATTCGCCCTTGTCCACCTTGTTGACGACGACGAGCGCCTTTTTGCCCAAACCTAACGCCTTTTTCAGTACGTAACGCGTTTGGGGCATACAGCCTTCGATTGCGTCCACGAGCAGCAGTACGCCGTCCACCATAGACAAAATGCGTTCCACCTCTCCGCCAAAATCGGCGTGACCGGGAGTGTCTACTATGTTGATTTTTACGCCCTTGTAGTGTACGGCGGTGTTTTTGGCTAAAATAGTTATTCCGCGTTCCCTTTCGATGTCGTTGCTGTCCATAACACGTTCAACAACGTTCTCGTTGGCGCGGAAAACGCCGTTTTGTTTTAGCAGTTGGTCTACAAGCGTAGTTTTGCCGTGGTCTACGTGGGCAATTATCGCTATGTTTCTTACGTCTTGTCTAAGCATATCTTCTCCGTCTGTCAAATTTATTAATTGACAGTTTTTGTATAAACTAACCTTAAAATTATACTACTATCGAATTTCACAGTCAAATAAATACGTAAGATTGGGTTAATTAGACCGCAAACACCCCTACATGCCCCACCGACGAGGTGAAATGCAACCCAAAGTTTACATAAAGAAACCGCAAAATGGTAGTAAAGTTTGTTTCGCAATGCTATAATTGTCGCAGAATTTGGTTCGAAAGAACGTTAAAAAATAGGTTTACGGAGGGAAAGCCAATGTCGGTAGGTGACAAGCTGTCAAGGCTTAGAAAGGAAAACAACTACACTCAAGAGCAGCTTGCAGATATACTTGGCGTGTCGCGTCAGGCAATAAGTAAATGGGAAAGCGACGTAGCGTATCCCGAAACGGACAAGCTTATTCGACTGAGTATGCTGTATCACGTCACGTTGGACTACCTTGTAAAGGATGACGCAACCCTTGAAACGGTTCAACCCCGACGACGTAGCATCGTACTTTCGGAAAAGGTGAACAAATTAGTGGGCGTTGTCCTGCGGTTTGCGCCGTTGACGTTCTACGGGTTGTGGGCGTTGCTACTGTGGGCGTTGTACACTGCGCCTCTACTGAAAAAATTTGATGGCGACGTGTATCAATGGATTGGTAACATCGCAGTGAGTGAATTGCAGCCTGTCATAATCGCGTTTATATCATTTGGGGCAATATCAGGCGTATACATTGTTGCGCTTGCTTTGCTGCAACGCTTTGCCAATAAAAAGATAAATTTAATTGCTAATATTTGTAGCTTCGCGCTGCAACTTGCAATATTCCTCTGCGCAATGGGACTAATTGGCGTGTGCAATAGCATTGGACTGGAAGCGGGCAAAGTCGTAGTCGTCGTAGCAACGATTACGGGAGTATTTGCTCTGTTTCAAGCGGTATTTATGATATTAGAATACTACTTCAATAAAGAAGCGCGTATCAGTTCTTCAAGCAAGAAGGTGCAGTCTGTTCAAAAAACTGCAAATTGGTTCAAACTACACAAAGCAGTAGCGGCAGTAGTCTGCTGCGTATTGGTAATAGGCGTTGCGCTGTCCGTCGTTTTGCCCCTCACCGTTGGCAACATATTCCAGACAAGCAAAGTCAGTAGCATACAAATCGGTGACAATGAGGCGCAAGTTAAAAAAATACTCGGCGAACCGATGGATAACGACGCTGCAAACGCAACGGGTTCCCTTGGTAGGATTATTTCCTCGCAATATTCGTATCTATACTGTACGCCTAAGATGGAAAGGTTACTGAAAGATTTTGTGCGTATTTTGTACGAACAGACATACGTCGATACAAAAGACGATAAGGCAATTGTAAATACAAAATTAATCAACATGATGTACCGCATCAGCGAAGTGAAATTTAAGTATATTAGCGTGCAATTCTACAACGGGGCTGTAGTCGGCGTTGAGTTTAACAATTCCAAGGTCAGCATGGATCAAATAAAAGACGTCAAGTGGAACGTAATAAAAGGTGACCAAAAGCAGAGCCTCAAGTTGATTCCCGACGAATTACTCTACGGCGAAACGCCTTACAGCGCAGAGTTATACGCGCAAATATTTTATCCCGACGGTAGTTACAAGCTTGGTGGCTTAGAAAATATGACGGCGCATGGAAACGTTGAAACGGGTTGGAAACTTACCTGGTACGACGACTGGGGATATTACAATGGAGAGATAAAGGTTAGTTCCGATACGAGCAATACGTTGGTGGAACAGGGTGAGGATGACGGCGTTTCTTATTCCGTTGATAGAATTTACAAAAACGGTGAAGCCGCTCTATTGTTGACGCTTAGCGGACAAGGCGAGATTAAATCCAGACGTACTGGATACAAGTGGAGTGCGTACGCCAATCAAAACGTGGTTGAGATAGATATAGGCGGCGGCATAACCAACGTACCCGCCTATGCCTTCGCTTCTTTTGCCAACCTTGAAAAAGTGAATCTTCCCGAGAGTCTTACCGAAATAGGAAACTATGCTTTTCGCAGCTGTTATAATCTAAAAAATTGCAATTATTACGACGGAATAACGACGATTGGTGACTATGCATTTTCCGGATGTAAGTCCTTGTTGACCGCGCCTATATCAACTGCTACCGTCAGCATTGGCGACCATGCCTTTCAGAACTGCAATGAACTTACACAAGTGCGATTATTCGAAAATCTAACTACGATTGGCGAGTGGGCATTTTCCGACTGTCAAGGTTTGACCGAATTGACAATTTCGAACGTAACTGAAATAGGATATTCGGCGTTTGCAAACTGTACGGCGCTTTGTGACGTCAAAATCTCGGCTAATGAGTATAAGTTGGACGCAAATACCTTCTACTGTTGTACGGCGCTTAAAGAGTTGGACTTGACGGGCGCAATTTATATTGGTGAAAACGTATTTTACGGTTGCGAAGAATTGACTAACGTAACTTTGGGCAGTACTAATTGGTATCTATGTCGCAAGCATCACGTTTACGGTGATGAATTAGATATTACCGTCAGCAGTGGAGAGGACGCGGCGACTAAACTGAGAAGCTATAATTGGTATAGTTGGTCGTTAAGGTAAACGATAGCAATTGAATATCCTAAATATTATTTATCAAGCAGAGCAAACAACGGCTCTGCTTTTTCTTTGGTCGTCCTACCCACGAGGCGCACCTTAGTACGGACAATCGCATATACTATCACGTAACGAAGGAGATGTGTAATGTGCGGAATTTTCGGAATGATTGGCGCAAATGCCGTTGCTAACACCTTGCAGGCGTTGAAGTATCTGGAATATCGCGGGTACGATTCGGCGGGCATTGCGGCGAAACAGGCGGACGGTATACGTATTTACAAGTCGGAAGGGCGAATACACAATTTAGAGAAGTTACTGAAAAATAGTGTGGAAAATAATGCTGATAGTAGTTTCAGTGGTACGAGTGGCGCAGGCTACGTGGAAAGCGAAATTGCAATCGGTCACACCCGTTGGGCTACTCACGGAGCGGTGACGACGGCAAACGCTCACCCCTTTTACTCGCCCGACGGAAACTTTGCTGTGGTACATAACGGTATAATTGAAAATTATCTCGCACTCAAAAAGCAATTCACCTCTCGCGGCGCAGTGTTCACCTCTGAAACGGATAGCGAAACGGTAGCGTATCTGCTGCAAAACAACTACAACGGAAATACCCTCCAAGCAGTTTGCGCTACGGCAAAAAGTCTTGTTGGCGCATTCGCAATAGCGGTAACGACCACCTACGACAACAGTTTGTACGCGATAAAAAACAAAAGTCCGCTTGTAATCGGCGTGTCGGACGTCGGCGTGTACCTTTGTTCGGACATTCGTTGCGTTTCTCACTGGGCTACCAAGGTTGCCGTAACCCCCGACAACACCGTGGTAGTAGTGGGTAAAGAGGGCGTACGCTTTTACGACTTCGAGGGGAAACCCATTACTGTCCGTTTTTTCACAACTGATGCGGCGGAAGAAATGGAACAAGTGGACGGCGACTTTATGCTCAAGGAAATTTTCGAAATTCCCGAAAAAATCCGCTTAACGCAAGAAGGGTATTTCAAAAACGGCGGTTTTGGAGTAGAGCCTGAGCGTGTGAGGAATATTTCCCGAATTTATCTCATCGGTTGCGGAACGGCGTACAACAGCGGTTTGCAAATAGCCGCAGTTGCAAGGAAATTTTTAGACGTTGACGTTTTGCCCGTCATTGCAAGCGAATTTATTTACGACAACTACCCCGTGGACGGCAATACGCTGGCGTTTTTCATCAGTCAAAGCGGCGAAACGGCAGATACTATTCGCGCCGCCGAAAATTTCAACAGTTTGGGCGGTTACTCATACGCAGTCACCAACACCAAAGCCTCGTCGCTGTGTTTTGCATGCAAGAAGGTCGCGTATATTTACGCAGGCGGAGAGTTTGCCGTTGCCAGCACCAAGGCGTACAACTGTCAGCTCGTGACGCTGCTGTTGCTTACGTTGGACGTCGGACGGATAAGGGGAACGGTAAGCAATGAACAGTACGCAAGCGTTTTACGCGCTTTAACAGGTATTCCGAGCGTTATTGAAGAGGTGCTTTCTCACAGCTACGAGATTTCACGTATTGCCGAAACGGTCAAGGACAGCTCGGCGGTGTTTTACATAGGCAGAACGACTGATTACCCCACGGCGTGCGAAGGCTCGTTGAAATTGAAGGAAATAAGTTACATTCACTCGGAGGCGTACCCTGCGGGCGAGCTTAAGCACGGCACGTTGGCGCTCATGGAAGAAAACGTTACGGTGGTGGCGATAACGGACGGAACGCTGTCCGACAAAATGGCTTCATCCATCAACGAAGTGGCTACTCGCGGAGCAAAGGTCATCAGCGTGTCGCCGCAAACCTTCCCTAACGCGCTGTCCGTTACTTTGCCCAAGGTCAACACACTGCTTTACGGCATCGTGTCGGTGGTGCCGTTGCAGCTGCTTGCCTACTACGTGGCAAAGCGTCTCGGCAGAGACGTGGACAAACCGCGTAACCTTGCTAAGTCGGTAACGGTGGAGTGAGGCTTAGTGACAAAAGAGGCGTAATTGAGCGCCTCTTTTGAATTGTAGCATTGCAATATCAAAGTTGTTGCAACCTTGTTATATATTTATTGATTACATAGAATTAGATTATTTAATCAATAAAATAAATGAAAAATTTTGACAATTTGGTTGCAATTAAATTTCAAAACACTATTGACTTAGCGATTTGTAGATGGTATAATTTTTTAGGTTAATATAACTATCATTGGGATTTTATGCACTTTTTTGCAGTTGCCCTTTAGGGGTAATGCTCGTTAATTTAATTTTGGAGGGATTTATGCTAAGCTTGTTAGCGCTCAAACTCAACCCAATCAGCGCAACGGATCTGTGGTTCTTCATTTTGTGCGGAGTCATCGTTGCAGTAATCATAGCAGTTTATTTTCTAATTCCCGTTTTCAACAAAAAACAATATCAAGAAATGCGCGACAATCTCCACAAGAGAGAGGTGGCTTTTAAGGCTAACATTAAAGCTTCCAGTGACTCCGTAGAAGTTACTGCTGAAGTAGCTGATAGCGAAACTGAACAACCTACCGCGGAGGAAAAAACCGAATAAGAAACATGAAGAAAGCAGGATTATTTGCCAAAATAATTTATTACGTCTTCACGTTTTTGATCGGTATACTTCTTGCGCTAACGTTGCCCAACGCATTTTTGGAGCTGGTAGAGTCTCCGCAGTTCGTTGTGGATTCGCTTGAGCAGGGTGACCTGTATTCGGTAATGATACTGACGGGCAACTACTTCAACAAGACGCCTGTGTGCGACGTTCGGTTTGAAGAGGGCGGTGGAATTTTCCTGTTTGAGGCGGTGATGCCCGTAAGGACGGAAGCCGAGCAGGAATTGTTGCACTTGGAAAGCTACGCCTTGTACAAGACCTATCTCGGGTACATATACGGGGTACAGGACAGCTACGACACCTACCGCACCAAGACCAACGACACGAAAATGCTCGTCAACTCCTCTCAGGAAGTGCAATTACTGGACAGCGACGTTGACGGAGACGGCACGTTGGACGCATGCGCCACGGCAAGGGACTACGGGTTCATTTACTTCAGCATTGCCGAAATCGACGTAGGTTCGTCCATCCGCAGCATAGAGCTAATCGACGCTTCGGGCGACACGTTCAAATCGTTAGACGTCAATCTCGATTTCAGTACGAGCCAATTTTTCGTCACCGTGTCAAGCTACGTGACTGAGTACAACGACTTGTTGCATCAGTACAACGAGGCGAAAACGGAATCGGAGCGTAACAGCTTGGACAGGCAGCTGGAAAACAAGTACTACTCCTTCAAGTCGGAATTCACGCAAAATGAGAATTACGTAGTAGTGGACAAGGACAACGAGGAGTATCAGGCGACCAAGGCGCTCATTGCCAAGCCCGCAAACGTCAAGGCGTCGGTAGTAATAGTAGCCTACTTCGTTCTAATTTATATAATCGGCGATTTTCTACTTGGCAGCCACTACATAATCAAGTTTTTCCGCTGGTTTATTTACGACGTGTGCAAAGCCAAGCCCAAAGACAGGAAAAAACTCAAAAAAAGCGAGGTTTTCGGTCACGACTACTACAGCTCGGTCACAATGTCGTTGGATTTGACGGATTTGCCCGACTTCAACGAGAGCGTACAGGTCAAGTACACCAACACGGACGTGGAAATAGTGTTTATTCTTCTAAAAGAGAACAATTACACGGCTACGGAACGAATCAAAGCAGGAACATATGTCAATCCGTTCATTGATATGAACAGACAATACGCGCCGGTGGACCTTCCTGACAATTTGGAAGTGGAAGGGTACAAAATGGACGTTAAAATAAAAATTATAAGACGAGAGGTCTAAAGCATATGAAAATATCTATTCAGAACCTAACCAAGATTTTCCCCAGCAGAACCAAGGGCGGCAAGGAAGTCAGAGCAGTGGACGACATGTCCATTGAAATTCCTTCCGGCAAGCTCGTAGGTTTGCTTGGACCGTCCGGTTGCGGCAAATCCACGACGTTGTTTATGCTGTCCGGTCTGGAATCCCCCTCATCAGGCAAAATTTTGTTTGACGAGCAGGACGTTACCACCCTCGCTCCGGAAAAGCGCGGCATTGGACTTGTTTTCCAAAACTACGCGCTGTATCCGCACATGACGGTGGAGCAAAACATCCGTTTCCCGCTTGACAACATGCGTATCAAGAAGGAAGAGGGTAACGCCCGCGCGCTTGACGCAGCCCGTCTGGTGCAGATTGAGGATTTGCTTGCGCGTAAGCCCAACGAGCTGTCCGGCGGTCAGCAACAGCGTGTTGCAATTGCAAGAGCGTTAGTCAAGATGCCCAACGTTCTGCTTTTGGACGAACCTCTGTCCAACTTGGACGCACGTTTGAGACTGCAAACGCGTGAGGAAATCAAGCGTATTCAACGCGAAACGGGTATTACGACGGTGTTCGTAACGCACGACCAAGAAGAAGCAATGTCCATTTGCGACATCATGGTCGTAATGAAGCTGGGCGTGGTGCAACAAATCGGCGAACCGCAAACCATCTACGACGACCCCGCAAACCTGTTCGTTGCCAACTTCTTGGGAACTCCGCCCATCAACATTTTCAAGGGTACGATTAAGGGCGGCAAGGTTTACATAGGCTTTGAAGCGATTATGAAAACGGATTTGCCCGACCAAGACGTTTACGTGGGTATCCGTCCCGAAGGCTTCATCTACGAGGACAACAACCGCGTTCGCACCAACATCCTCACTTTGGACGTTGACCACATTGAGGTCATGGGCAGAGACAAGTCCATCGTTGCTACGCACGAGTCATCCACCAAGCCCACCGTTCGCTGCATAATCGACAGCGACGTGGCTTTGCCGAAGGATGCAGATAAGCTCAGATTCACCCTTAAACCCAACAAAGTATTCCTGTTTAACGCAGAAACCGAAGAGAGGATAAGATAATGGCGAAAAATCCACAAGACGTTTCAGTTGAACTTGAACAGACAACTGAAGAGCCGACTCGCAAGGTTCGTACTCCCAAGTTCCGCAACAGAAACGGCAAGCAAGTCGAGGCGGATTTGGTACTGAACAACGGGCCGCAGCTTAGCACGGGCGAGAAGATCAAACGTTTCATCAAGTCGCAAAACGGTTGGATGTTCATGGCTCCTGCGCTCATTCTGATGATTTTGTTCAGCTTCTACCCGATAATTACGGCGTTCATCAACGCGTTCAAAAACGACCTTGACATGAACGGCGTGTACAACGGTTGGGGCTTCGACAACTTCGTGCACGTTTTCCGCGGCGACACGGGTATGGCGGGCGCTAACTTTTGGCAGTGCCTTGTAAACACGTTAGTGTTCACGTTGGTGTCAGTTCCTTTGTCCACGCTGTTGGCGTTGCTCATTTCAGTTGCGCTCAACTCCATCAAGGCGTTGCAAAAGGCTTATCAGACGATACTGTTCTTGCCTTACCTGACCAACTCGCTTGCTATGGGCGCGGTGTTCGCAACCTTCTTCTCCGTTATTCGTACGGGTTCCGGCACCAACTGGGGTATCATCAACTCACTGCTCGGTACTCAGATTGACTGGATGGGATTGGGCAACACCTGGGCATTAGGCGCGATAAACATCCCATGGGCTAAGTACATAGTTTTGATAATTTACGAGGTGTGGACGGGTCTTCCCTTCAAGATTTTGATACTGTTCAGCGCGCTACAAAGCATCAACAAGCAGTACTACGATGCTGCTAAAGTTGACGGCGCGTCTCGCAGCACAATTTTGTGGAAGATTACCGCTCCCATGATTTCCCCGCAAATCAGCTACCTGCTCGTTACAGGTATCATGGGCGGTATGAAACAGTACACGGCAGTCGTGGGTCTGTTCGGCGCAAACATGGGCGTCGCCTACGACATGGGTACGATGGTAGGTTACATCTACCGTTACGTAGAAGGCGGTACGCCTAAGTACGGTTACGCCTACGCCGCTTCACTTATTTTGTTCTTTATAATTATGATAATAACCTTTATAAATAACAAAGTTACCAAGCGTCACACGACTTACAAATAAGAGGAGGTACGACAATGAGTAAGAAAATTGAAAATCAAGAAATCGTAGCTCCCGAAACGTTAATTGAACAGGAAGTTGCGGTAGAGCAACCGAATGAAGCGGAAGTAAATCCTGCATTGGCAGGTCCGCAAACCATCGAATCGGAGCAAGCAGCTGCTGATTTCGACGTGGCGCGCGTACAAAAGAAAGAAAAAACCATTCGTATAATAAGAAACATTTTCGTATACTTTTTCCTCACTTTGTGCGCATTGTTGGCATTCTTGCCATTCTACATGATGGTAATCATGTCCTTGAAGACAGAGTGGGAATACCGTTCGATTACTACCACTTTCTTCCCCAAGACATTCATGTGGAAGAACTACTCCGTTGTTTTGGCGTCGGCGGACGACGGTGGCAACACCTTCGTGCAGATACTTATCAACACTCTCGTGGTAGGTCTGCTTTCCACGGCTATGGGCGTAGTCGTAACAATTCTTACAGCTTACGCTTTGGCGCGTCTTAACTTCAAGGGCAAAAACATCATATTCGCCATCATGCTTGCAACCATGATGATTCCCGGTGAAATGTTCACCATCGGTAACTATCAGCTCGTAAGCAAATGGGGCTGGGGCAATTCCTACACGGTACTTATCTTGCCCTTCCTCGTAAGTGTGTACTACATTTACCTGCTAAGAAACAACTTCATGCAAATTCCCCATTCGCTGTACCAAGCTGCGAAGGTGGACGGACTGTCTGACATGGGCTACCTCATCAAGGTAATGGTGCCACTGACTGCTCCGACCTTGACGTCCATTACGCTACTCAAGTTCATCGGTACTTGGAACAGCTACATTTGGCCCCGTTTGGTCAACCGTGAAGAAAGCTGGCAAATGATTACCAACTGGGTAACGGGCGGCTTTACCGACAGCAAAGGTATACTGTACAACGGAGCAATCGGCGCAACCGAAAGTCTTACGACGCTGCGTATGGCAGCAGTTTGCATGGTTTCGTTGCCGTTACTTATACTGTTCCTCACCTGCCGCAAGTACATCATGCGCGGCGTGTCCAAGAGCGGTACGAAGGGCTAATTTTGTCTGAAACCGGTAAGTTAAACGCCATTGTTGGGCAAACTTACGACATTCATACGAAACTTATTTACACTTTGTGTAGAAGTTAATAAATAAAGGAGACAAAACATGAAAAAACTACTAACAAGTATAATTGTTATCGTGCTTGTGCTGACGTGCGCGCTGACGCTCTTAACAGCTTGCACCGAGCCGACAGACTACGAGCACACGATTGTATTTTATTCCAACCAAGGATCGGCTTTGAGAGGAATTACTGCTGAAGTTATTGCAGAATTCGAAGCTAAATACCCCGGTTGGCACGTTGAGCATGACTACTCGGCAGGTAGCTGGGAAGGTTTGCCCAACCTTATCGTTAAGGATATTCGTAACGGCAATCAACCCGACCTTGCTTACTGCTATCCCGACCACGTTGCAACCTACCTCACCAACAGAACGGTAGTGGACCTCAACAAGTACTTTGCAAGTGAAGAAACGTTTGACGTTCAAACCTACGACAAGAGCGGTAACAAATTGGATACTACTATTCCTACCCGTCTTGGATATGACGATGAAGAACAAAACGACTTCAGCGCCATTTACATGGCAGACGGTAGAGCGGACAATTTCACCGACGTAACGCAATACGGCTACAGCAGTGACGCTTTGTTGGCTTTGCCCTTCATCAAGTCAACTGAGCTTTTGTTCTACAACAAGGACGCTTTGCAATCCCTCGTTAGCATGATGAAAGCCAAGAACGACGAAAGAGTTTCCCTCTTCGTTAACGGTGAAAATATCGTTGCTCCCGCATCTTGGAGCGTTTTGTGGGCTCAATGCGCTGTTATTAAGGAATACTTCCCCAACGTTACTCCTTTCACCTACGACAGTGAAGCTAACTGGTTCATCACGATGTGCGCTCAAAACGGTTGGAAATACACCGACAAGAACGCTGACGAACACTTCCCGTTCAGAAACCAATCAGGTCTTGAGCAATGGCTTCAAGATTTGTACGGTCACTACAAAAACGACGGTTACTTCCTCACCCGTCTTACTCTTGACTCCTCCGGCGGCAGCTACACCTCCGACGTGTTCAGTAAGGGCGTAGGTAAAGTTGGCGACGTTACCGTTGACGCAGGCGAAGGCGGCGGCGCAATCTACTGTATCGGTTCTTCCGGTGGCGCGACCTATCAAGATTCCGTCAACTTCAGCGTTGGCATTGCTCCCATTCCGGGAACGGATGACGGCGCAGGTAACATCACCAACAAAGCAATCGCTCAAGGTCCCTCTTTCGTTATGTTCCGTGGCGGACACGGCGTTACCAACGCTGACGAAAAGGAAAAGATGACTTGGCTGTTCATGAAGATGATGCTTGAACCCAAGTGGCAAGTTAAGTTCTGCGGCAACAACGGTTACATTCCTTCCCGTGAATCTGCTTACGACGAAATTGCAGACGTAGACCGTGACGGTAACCAAATCACTTTCGGTCAGAAGTTGGAAGCTAAACAAACGACTATTGCGTACGCAGCGTTCGTTGCTCACCAAATGCAAATGTCCGGCGTATTCTTCACCTCTCCCGCATTTGACGGCTCGTCAACTGCCCGTCAATGCGTTGAATCGCTCATGATTAAGGTGCTTGGCGGTAGTGGAGCAACCCTGAGCGGTGTCAAGGCAGCTATTCAGCAGACCTACGACGACTGCGGCGGTATGAACTAATAAGGAACGGACAAAATGAAAAAACTAATTAGTATAACCTTGGCGGTTTTGTTGGTTATTTCCGCATGCTGTGTTTTGACGGCATGCGGCGTCGCCGACAACACCGAACACTTTGACTCAATTACCAGAACTCTCAAGCTGGACAAGGCATACGAAAATAAGTCCTGGTTTACAGACGGAATCGGCGTTGTCACCGTAAAAAGATACATTGACGGCGACACGACCAACTTTCAACTTGCTAACGGAGCGTCCTTTACAGTACGTTACTATCAAATCAACACTCCCGAAAGTACCGGTATGGTAGAGCCGTGGGGTAAAGCTGCGTCTTTGTTCGTAAAGCAACAGCTTTCCGGCGCTGATTTGATTGTTCTTGAGGGAACCAACGGCGTAGGTCAAGCTCCCGGTAAGGACAGCAACGGTTCACGCTATCTTGCTTACGTTTGGTACAGAACCAGGGGCGAAAAGGACCTCAAGTGCTTGAACCTCGAGCTTGTGGAAAACGGTTTCAGTCCCAACAACGGTACTGAAGACCCGACGTATCCCTACTTCAGTTACTTTGCAAAGGCGCAGGCTTTTGCTCAAAAGAAACAGGTTCGTTTGTACTCCGAGCTTGCAGACCCACTCTACAGAGACGTCGTTGTTCCCATCACCCTCAAGGAGATGTGGAGTAGACTTAAAGCTATCGAGGCAGCAGGCGAAAACAGCACGGACGATTTGTTCTACACCGAGCTTGGAACGGGCGCATTGATTCAATTTGACGCTTATCTCGAAAGCTTGACAGTTACGGGCACCTTTATGTTCAAAGCAACACAGTACGACCCCGACACAGGCGAAAGATACAGTGTCAACGTCTACGCGGCTTACTCCAGCAACAAGGCTTCGGAAATGAAGGTGGGCGACTACTACAAGATTGTAGGAAACATTCAGTTCTACGAGGCTACGGGCGAGTACCAAATCACCAGCATAGACTACGACCCTGTAAATGACGGCGAGAAGAAGACCACAACGAAGGGCAGTAACTACTACCTCATTTTCGACTCGACAGTCGGTTCGGAAGTGTACCGTTCCAACTACAACAAGAACGTTTACCGCGACATGACGGTGACGTGGGTTGGCGACGTCGTTGATGGCTATCTCACCTTCAAGGGCGAGTCCTGCAGAATCAACGGCAAGAACTCCTACGACGAGAACGACGTAAGAGAGTTCGTTTGCAAGGTAAAGGTCCCCGACAACTACACAGGAATCCAAGTAGGCAGCGTGTTGCGCTTCGGCGGTGTTCACAAATTGGTGGACAACGTTCGCAATATCACGGTTATCGACTTGAATGATATCTTTAAAGTTAAATAAAAATAAGGAGAAACATCAATGAAAAGAAAAATATTGATTGCTGTTCTTACAGTTCTTTGCATTGTGTCCTGTATCCTGCTTGTTGCTTGCGACAATGCTCAGGACGTGCTCGACACTCGCCTGATCGTTCAGCAAAACGGCAAAACGGTAAGCAGTCCATTCACGTTGCCGAGATATCTTGGTGAAAACAACGAATACGAGCTAAATTGGACGGCTGACAAGCCCAACTCTCTCAGTCTTACGCAACAGGCGGAAACTTGGCTTGCAACTCCCATTGCAGGTGACACCCGCGAAACGGTAACTCTTACCGCATCCGTCGGTAGAGCAACCAAGACGTTCACCGTCATCGTAAAGCCAATCAACGCTTTCTACTTCTTGGACGAATACCAATTCGAGCAAGAAGGACGTAACGTTTACGACGACTTCGACGTTCCCACGCAACTGACTTACAACAACAGAACGGCGCAACTTACTTGGAGTATTGCAGATACCTACAGCAACGTTGCAACGATGGGCGACGTCAACAGCGCTGAACACACTCAACACGTCAACGTCACCGTTCTTAAGGGTCAAGACGTAAAGGTTAAGATCGGCGTAGAAATCACTTACAACGGCGATACCGTTCCCATGGAATATCAATTCATCGTTACCGAGTACAAGGATCACGCGGCAGGCATTGCTGCTTGGTACGAAACTCAAAGCGGTAACATTGACGTTAGCGGTTACGTAGTTGGTATAGCTCAACCCTATGCCGCAACTTACGGTAACGCTTCAATCTACGCAGTGGACGACGACGGTTGTCACGGTTTCTATCTGTACCAAATCAAGATGTCCTCTGCTGACGGCGAATTGCTTGCTCCCGGCATGCACTTTACCGCATCAAGTGTTCCCTGTTCACCCTACAACGGTTTGATTGAAGGTAAGGGCGGCGAATTGGTTATCGACACTGACGTAACCCCCATCGATCCCGACTCACGTATCCATGCGTTCGACAACGACGCTATCGGCAAGGTTCCCGCAGCTAACTACTACACAGGTAGTTTGGTATCACTTACCAACTGGAAGATTAAGTCCGTTGCTTCAAGCAAACCCGCAGCAGGTAAGGCAGCTACAGTTCTTACCTTGACAAACGGCAACGTAGACGTAACGGTTGCTACCTCCAACTACATGCAAGGCTTCTACGCAGCAGCAGAAGGTAACGAGATTTGGGAAGGTCTGTGCGCTTTGAGAGAAACGTATCAAAAAGACCAAGTTGTAAGCGTAACGGGCGTTTTGTCCAAGTACAACAGCAACTATCAGATTCTTCCGAGAAGCACTGCAGACGTAACTCTTGGAACTGAAGCAGCTACCTACACAGACGGTACTAACGCGGCTAAGGCTATCTCCGCAGTAAATACCTACCTGAAAAACAACGGTTTGGACGGTACTGTAGCAGTTACTAAGGACTTCAACCTTCCCACGAGCAACAGTGGCGTAACCATCTCTTACAGACTGTGCGCTATTCGTGACACAATCTCTTTGGACGGCGCGAAACTCTCTATCGTTCCCGGCGATGCAGAAAGCCTGTATCTTGAGGCGAAGTACACAATCGGATCTTACACAACCTACAGCTATCACCTCATCTCCGCTGAAAAGCTCTCCGACGAGAAGATTGTTGAAAAGGTCAAGGCAAATCTTGACAGCGAAATTCTCAAAGAGTTCTATATCGACAAGTCAATTAATCTGCCTACCGACGGCACGAGTTGGGGCTTCCAAAACGTAACCATTACTTGGGCATTTGACGGCAGCACTCCTTCTTGGGCAACTTTGACAGGCGGCAAACTCACGGTTACGTTGGACAACCAAAGTCACACCGGCAAGCTTGTAGCGTCAATCAGCCTTAACAGCGTTAATGACCAAGCTGAAATCAACTTGGTAGTTTCGGCAAAGGTGTTCGAAGAAATGGCTACACCCGTTGCAGGTGATTATAAACTTGCTTTGTTCCAAGCTAATAAAAATGCGTGGTACTTTGTAATTCCTCAAATGGACGGCAACTTCATCAAGATGACGACTGATGCTGCTCAAGCAGGAACGGTAACTCTTGCAGGTAGCGAAAGCGACGGTTGGACGCTCCAAATTGGTGGCAAGTATATCGAACCCAACGAAGATGGATCTATTTCTCAAGTTAAACTTGCCGACAGCTCAAGCGCAACTTGGAAGTGGGACAGTGAACTCGGAACGTTCACTTGGACTATTTCAGCCGGCAAAACAAACGCAGGTAAGATTGTTTACCTTGGAACGTACGGCACTTTCGAAACGCTTAGCGCAAGTGAAACATCACGTATCAGCGGTTCCAACGCAAGCGCAGTTGGCGTAACTCAATTCGTTGCTCATCTCGGTAGAGTGTTGACAGGTTCCGCTGACTAATCGTTGAAACTTCTCAACGTTAGCGTACTAACAACTAAACAAAAGAACCAAGCCAATTCGGCTTGGTTCTTTTGTTCTCTTTTTGCTTGTTTCTAATTCCTTGATTTTTACAAAATATTGTGGTAATATTTAGTCAGTTTATTACTTGGAGTGACCTATGCAAAAGTTTACTTGTGGCAGACAAGTTTTGCCCTATTTACAGCAATTGTACGGACGGAAAAATATGCAGGAAGTAGAGCGCTACGACCTTGTTTTGAATGAGTTTAAGCAGAAGTACGGCTACGATTCAGCCTACCTGTGTTCTTCAAGCGGCAGGGTGGAGTTCATCGGCAATCACACCGACCACAACGGCGGTAGGGTCGTCGGCTGTACAGTCAGTCTTGACATCATCGCCGCATTTTGTCCAAATGGCAAAAACGAAATCAACGTCGTCGGCACTGGGCGCAGTGAAATCAACGTAAAATTAGATGACAACGCCAATCCTCTTACCGGCAGCGAAGGGCTTATCAAGGGCGTAGTGGAGTATCTGCTTTCACAAGGCTACAACGTGGGCGGGTTTGACGCCTACACCGACTCTACAGTTCCAAGTGGCGCAGGTGTATCTTCAAGCGCCGCATTTGAGACGGCAATAGGCGTTATTATCAGCGAACTTTTCAACGAAGGACGAATCCCCGTCGAAACTCTTGCGCGCGCAGGTCAGTATGCCGAATGCGAGTACTTTGACAAGCCATGCGGATTGCTCGACCAAAGCGTCGTTGCGGCGGGCGGTTTCGTTGCGTTGGATTTTGCCGACGGACTTAGCTACAATACGGTAGACGCCGATTTTTCCAAGTTACAGCTCGTACTTATCGACAACGGCGTAAGTCATTCCAACCTGTCGCCACTTTACGCGGCAATTCCTGCCGAAATGAAGGACGTTGCAGCGTTTTTCGGTAAGGAACGGCTTATTGAAATTGACGAAAAGACCTTTTTTGAGCATTACGACGAGGTGCAAAAGAAGGTCGGGCTGCGTCCTGCGCTTAGAGCAAAGCATTTCTACGAGGAAAACCGCCGCGTAGACGAAATTAAGCTTGCATTGAGCAGCGGTGACGTAGACAAAACGCTTGAGCTTGTCAACGCGTCTGGTGACAGTAGCCTGTATCAACTGCAAAATTGCGCTGTGGACGACAAAGACACTGCAATAGAGGACATTATTCACGCCGCGAGAGGCTTGACTCATTCAGCCGCGCGCGTACACGGCGGTGGATTTGCAGGCACGGTGCTTTGCGTAATTCCTACTGCAAACGCCGCGGATTTCATTGCCAAAACCACCGAAATTTACGGTTCGGACAAGGTTTTGCCCCTCAAATTGCGTACTGTTGGCGCAAAAGTTCTGTAAAAGCAGAAATTTAGCTCAAAATACACGGCTCCTCTTAAATAGAGGGGCTTTTTTATTTGCTTTAAGACAAAAAATAAACAAAAATGAAAAAAAGTTTGCTAAAAATAATTAAATCGTTTGACATAACTTAATATATCATTTATACTTGTCTCGTTGCCCAAGGCAAACAAATTCTTTATAGTATATGTAGGACTTCGCGCCTACGCCGTGAGATGCGGCAGTACCGTAAACAATTTATTTGTCCAAGGGTGATTTTTTTATGTTCCAGTAACGAAAAACACAAAAGCAAAGAGAGTTTGCGTTAAATCAAACTTTTAGGAGGCAACTATGGACGACAAAATCATTGAAATCAAAAACGTCAACAAGGCGTACGGTGACAAACCCGTAGTAAAAAATCTTTCCCTCACAATCAAGAAGGGCGAATTCGTAACGCTGCTTGGACCGTCAGGCTGCGGCAAAACGACTACGCTACGCATGATTGCAGGCTTTGAGCAGCCTACAAGCGGAGTAATTTACTTCAACGGTGAGGACATCACGACGTTACCTCCACACAAACGCAATATCAACACCGTATTCCAAAAATACGCGTTATTTCCGCACCTAAACGTCTTCGGCAACATTGCATTTGGGCTTAAACTCAAAACGGTTCCCGTTGGCGCGCCCACAGTAGACAAAAAGGGCAACACGGTGCAAAAAATGCGCCATCTCACCAAGAGCGAAATCACCGAAAAGGTAAATGACGCCCTCAAAATGGTGGACCTTGAGGACTACGGTCACCGCGCCGTCAACTCTCTTTCAGGCGGACAGCAGCAGCGTGTAGCAATCGCCCGCGCTCTCGTCAACGAGCCTCAGGTGTTGCTGCTTGACGAACCATTGGGAGCGTTGGATCTCAAGATGCGCAAGGACATGCAGTTGGAGCTTATGCAAATGCACAAGAGCTTAGGCATCACCTTCGTGTACGTAACGCACGACCAAGAGGAAGCGCTCACCATGTCCGACACGATAGTCGTAATGAAGGACGGCGAAATTCAGCAAATCGGCACCCCCACGACGGTGTACGACGAGCCTGCAAACGCATTCGTTGCTGACTTTATCGGCGAATCCAACATTTTGTCGGGAACTATGGTCAAGGACTGCTGCGTAGACATTTCAGGACACAAATTCGAGTGCGTGGACAAGGGATTTAAGTACGACGAGCCAATTGACGTCATCATTCGCCCCGAGGACATTCGAATCGTTGCCACAACTGACAAGAAATGCCTCGTGGAAGCGGACGTGCTTTCCTGCGTGTTCAAGGGCGACCACTACCAAGTGACGGCATTGACCTACGGCGACGAGCGTAACGAGCTAATCATTCATGACAACGTAGAGGTCAACGTCGGCGACAAAATCGGACTGTACATCAAGCCCTTTGACTTCCACATTATGCACAAATCCCGCCTCATCAACGAAATCGAGGGCGAAATTTACGAGAAAAACGTCGTGGAGTTCTGCGACGGGCGTTTCGAGTGCAACACTGACCTTGAAGAAGGCACCAAGGTGCGCGTAAAAGTGGACTTTGACGACGTGGAGCTTACCGACGACGAGGAGGACGGCACGATAGGCGCGACCATCATTTCCGCCATCTACAAAGGTAGCTACTGGCAGTACATCGTGCGTACTGACACCTACTACGATTTCTTTGCGGACAACGACTACGAGTGGTCCATCGGCGACCGTATCGGTATCAAGATTGCCCCCGACAAGATAATCATCGAGGAGGTGAAAGATGAACAAAAAGCTTAGGTTCCGCTTTCACCGCAGAGCGTTTGCCTACCCCTACATGATATTTCTGCTTTTGTTCGTGGTAGTGCCCCTCGTAATCATACTCATTAACGCGTTCCTCAACGACGACAAACAGCTCACTTTCCAAAACTTTGTGGAATTCTTTTCCGACACGGGCGGCGGATTGACGGTATTGGGCAATTCGCTCATTATCGGACTTGTCACAACGCTTATTTGCCTTGTGATAGGTTACCCTTGCGCGTATTTACTTGCCAAGTATCACGCGTCCAACAGAGTGTTAGTGCTGCTGTTTATATTGCCCATGTGGGTAAACTTCCTCATTCGCACGCTGTCTACCAAGGCCTTGTTCATGGCAATGGACGTTAAGCTTGGTATGGGCACCGTTATGTTCGGAATGGTGTACAACTACCTGCCCTACATGATTTTGCCACTGCACACAACGCTCGTTTCTATCGACCACAGCTACATTGAGGCGGCGGAGGATTTGGGCGCGGACAAGCTTACCGTTTTTCTCAAAACGGTGTTGCCATTGTCCCTTAGCGGAATTATCAGCGGAATAACTATGACCTTTATTCCCGCAATTTCCACCTTTGCAATTTCGGAAATTTTGTCAAGCAGCAAGATTTTCCTGTTTGGCGACGCTATCAATATGCACTTCAGCAAGACCACCAACAGCTTTGGCGTGGGTAGCGTAATGAGCCTCGTGATGTTGGTGCTTGTGGTCATTTCCAACGTCATTGTCAACCTCACAAGTAAAGACGAGGAGGTGGCAAGCGTACTATGAAAAGGAAAAATCTCATCAAGCGCATTTGCGCAGACGGCTACCTTGGATTGGTGCTGGCTCTGCTGTACCTGCCAATTTTCCTAATCATCATTTTCAGTTTTTCGGGTAACAGCTATTTCAGTTTCAAGGACGGCTTTAGCCTCAATTCCTACGCGTCGCTGTTTGACCCCGAAAAGAACGCAGGACTGCTGTCCGCTCTTAAGTACACGGCAATTTTAGCTGTGTCAGCAAGCGTAATTTCCACAATTTTCGGCGCGTTCGCAACAATCGGTATCTATGCCCTCAACAGACGCGTCAAAAAGATTACCCTTGTCGTCAACCAACTGCCCATGATTAACAGCGAAATCGTCATGGCAGTGTCTCTCATGGTGTTTTTCGCTACGACGGGAATCAGTCAAATTTTCCCGCAGGGAATGACCCGCCTAATCATATCTCACGTGGCGTTTTGTACTCCCTACGTGGTGCTGTCCATTTTGCCCCGTTTGCAACGAATGGATCCCAACATGTACGAGGCAGCTCTTGACCTTGGCGCAAATCCCTTTTCCGCTATGATAAGGGTGGTGTTCCCCTACATTATGCCGGGCATCGTCAGCGGATTTGCAATGGCGTTTACGCTGAGCTTGGACGACTTCATCATTACGCAGTTCAACAAGGGCGACACGGGCATCGAAACGCTGTCCACCTACATCTACGAGGACGCGCGAGTAAAAAGCCTTGAACCCTTCTGGTTTGCGGTGTTTAGCATCTTTTTCGTGGTTATGTTCACGTTGCTGCTGCTTATCAACATCAAGCGGAACGGCGTCAACACAGCAAAGGAGGCGAAGAGATGAAACGTTCAGTTTGTATACTAACCTGCATTCTACTGCTTTTGTGCGTTGTGTTGTCCGTCGTTGCGTGCGACAGGGAAGAGCCCGACCGCCTTGTAATTTACAACTGGGCGGACTACATCTTCAGCGAAAAGCTTGACGAGTTCAAACAATACTACAAGGATTTGACAGGTAATTCTATCGAAATAACCTACGTCACGTTCGACACGAATGAAACGATGTTGACCCGTTTAACGCAAGGCGACAGCAGGGTGGACGTAGTGTGTCCGAGCGAGTATGCAATTCAGCGGTTGATTGAGAGTAACATGCTTGTTCCCCTTCACTACTTTGACGAGGAACTGTACGTTGAAAGCTTCAGCGAAGGCGTAAAGGCATTGTACGAACACAACAGTGACAACATCGAACAAGGTATCATCGACAAAGTAGGCGACCCCGAAACGTTTGGAAATCTTACCATTGCCGAAACTGGCGAAACGGTCAGTATGGTTGACTACTTCGTACCCTACATGTACGGAACGCTTGGCATTCTGTACAACAAGTACGACTTCATAGATATGGGTATTTATGATACGGAAATCATGAACAAAGCAAATTGGGGAATTTTCTTCAACGACGACGGCGAGGGCAATATTCTGCACGAGGACCTTACGGGCTACATTTTGATGAAGGACAGCATACGCGACAGCTACGCCGCAACTATCTTTTATTTGAAACAAAGAGGTATGCTTGACGGGCTTCGCAACGAAGACGGCGTGCTGTACACCGATTTGTCGGCAAGCCAACTCATAAACGCGGTAGACGATCAACTGCTTAAAATTGTCCGCGAAACGCTTGTGGAGCAGAAAAAGGAACTGTTCGGCTACGAAGTTGACTTCGGCAAGGACGACATGTTGCAAGGCAATGCGCTGGTAGACCTTGCGTGGAGCGGAGACGCGCTGTTCGCAGTAGAGGAAAGTTGGGATTCGACAATTGTCAATGAGGACGGCACGAAAGGCGACTACAGACTTGCTTACTACGTACCTCACGGCGCAGGTAACGTCTGGTTTGACGGTTGGGTAGTTCCGAAAACCTACAATCCCGACCACATGGACGCAATCAAAATTTTCATCAACTGGCTAAACAAGCCGGAAATTGCCGCGCAAAACCTTTTGGAAATCGGCTACACGTCGGCAGTCAGCCCAAAGGCTTTGCAGGATAGCGACGAGGCTATGCAAATTCTTATGGAAGCCTACGACTACGATTTTGACGACGAGGACGATTACGACGCGTTTGTCAGGGAGTTCTTCGAGTTCGTAGACGAAGATGGCGAAAGTTTGGACGAGATCGGTCAGTGCAATTGGCGCTATCCATTTATGACGGCTTTGAACGAGCCGAACCCCGACAGTCCCTACGACCGTTCCATTGGTACGCTTGGCGTAATGCGCGACTTTGGCGAAAACAACAAAAAGGTCGTTACGGCTTGGAACTATGCCCGCTCGGCAGGAGTAAACGCCTTGCCATTGCTTGGCTGGACGGCGCTTGCGGTTGTAATATCAGTAGGCGTCCTGTTCGCGGTTATCGGCGTCAGACGGTGGAAAAGTCACACAGTGAAAATTAAATCCTAACAAAAAACGGCAGTAAAATGCCGTTTTTTTCTTTTCTTTGGTATTTGCTTTCGCACAAAGATAAGTAATAGTGTTGTAATAATTCTTTTTATATGTTAAACTATATATAATTATAAGTGTATTTCTGCCCATACGCGAAATGCAACTTTCTAAACAAGCAAAATATCAATCCATACGAAATAACGCTTTAGTATCGTGTGACTAAAAAGGCGAACATGAATATAATACCTAATCCACAAAATTTTGAAAATATATCCGGCAGCTTCGTGATAACCGACGACTCCAAAATTTTCTGCAATGCCGAGTTTGCTTCGCAGGCGGAACGTTTTAGAGATTTGGTTAACGAAAGCTGCGGTTTTCTTTTGCAGTTTACCGAAGTGATTGAAGAGGCGCAAATCATCTTTTCCCACGCGGAAGAAGGCGAACCCGAAAGCTACGTATTGATGATAGCGCAAGGCGTTGCAACCGTCACATCATCAAGCCCTGTCGGCTGTTTTTACGCGGTGGAAACGCTGCGTCAGATACTTCATCTCAATGAAAAGCAGGAGCAGCCGACCTGCGCAAACTGCTACGTCAAGGACAGCCCGAAGTTCGCTTGGCGTGGACTGCTCGTAGACGTTGCGCGTCATTTCTTTGACGTTGACACGCTGAAGCAAATAATTGACCTTATGTCGCAGGTGAAGCTCAACAAATTGCATCTGCACCTCACCGACGACCAAGGTTTCCGCTTGCAAATAGACAAATATCCGTTGCTGAACGACGTTTCAAGCGTTCGTGGCGGTTCCGAAGTGGTAAAGGACGGCAAACGCTACGTTGACGACACACCGCATTCAGGTTACTACACGAAAGATCAAATTCGCGAGATTGTAGCCTACGCGTCAGAGCGCAACGTGGATGTTATTCCCGAAATTGACCTTCCGGGACACTTTGTGGCGGCGCTTGCGGCTTATCCCGAGCTTAGTTGCGCCCGTCAAGTGCTGGAAGTGAGAAAGACGTGGGGCATATCTAAAGATATTCTTTGCGCGGGTAACGAACAGAGCTATGCCTTCGTCAAGGACGTTTTGGACGAAGTTGCAGAGCTTTTCCCAAGCGAATACGTGCATCTTGGCGGTGACGAAGCGCCCAAAGACAGGTGGTGCAACTGCAAACTGTGTCGCGAAAAGATGGCGGAGCTTAAAATCAACGATTACGACGAGCTGCAAACGTACATGATTGAGATTTTCCGTCAGTATTTGGAGGAAAAAGGCAAAAAGGTCATTTGTTGGAACGACGGTTTGACGAGTAGCGCCAACGGTGAAATTGTCAGTCAGGTTTGGAAGTCGTACAAGGGTAGTAACGCCGCTACGCACACCAAACAGGGCAGAAAGGTCATTGTCTCGCCATTTTTCTACACCTATTTCGGCTTCCCGTACGCCATGACGCCTCTCGGCAAGACGCTTCGTCTCAACCCATTCAAGGGAGTAAAGCCTGCCAACAGGGCAAACGTTTTGGGTATTGAAGGAGCGGTTTGGACGGAATATATCGACAGTGCCGACAAACTGTTTTTCCACCTTCTGCCCCGTCTTGACGCGCTGGCTGAATTGGCGTGGTCAAGCAACAAAACGGGATTTTACAAGCGACTGAAACCCCGCCTCGATTACTACGGGCAGGCTGGGATAAGCTTCAACCGCAAGGCTACGAAATATCCCGCTCTACGCATTGCAACTACGCGCAAATTTTTCCGTCGCAGTTCCGACGTAGAATTTAACAAAAATAGCAAAAACTAACTAATGAGGAGATACGATATGAAAAAGATCGGTGTATTGACAAGTGGTGGCGATTCGCAAGGCATGAACGCCGCTGTATATGCCACCGTAAGATATGCTATTGACGCAGGATTAAAGGTTTACGGCATCAAAAACGGCTATCAAGGACTAATCGACGGCGAAGTCGTACAGCTTACCGCACGCGACGTTGAGAACATAGCTCACCGTGGCGGAACGGTACTGGGTACTGCGCGCTGTCTTGACATGAAAACTCCCGAAGGACAGGCAAAGGCAGTCGCTACGTTGAAAAAGCACGGCATCGAGGGCTTGGTTGTTATCGGCGGCGACGGTAGCTTTGCGGGAGCAAAAGTGCTGTCAACGCAGTACGGCATCAAGACGGTAGGTATTCCGGGAACAATCGACAACGATTTGGCGTACACCGACTTTACTTTGGGCTTTGACAGCGCGGTTACAGTCGTTGTCAACGCCGTAAAAGGCTTGCGCGACACTATGAGCTGTAACGGCCGCAGTTGCGTTGTGGAAGTCATGGGCAGAGATTGCGGTGACATTGCGCTTTACGCAGCTCTTGCAACTGGCGCAGAAGCGATTGTAGTTCCGGAACTCGGGTATGACAGGGACAAGATTGCCGACCGCATTGAACACAACGTAAAGGTGGGCAAGCTGGACAATATCGTAATCGTGTCCGAGGGTATTCGCTCTGACGGCACGCTGGACAAGGGCAAAGAAGCGGACAAGGTTGCAGCCGACCTGCTCAAGCGTATGCCCAACTTGAATATTCGCACGATGGTCGTTGGTCACCTTCAACGCAGCGGTGACGCAACAGCGCAAGATACGTTACTTGGTATTCGTATGGGCGCTCACGCCGTAAACTGCTTAGTTTCTGGCAAAACAAACCGCGTAATAGGCATACACAACGACCAAATATTTGATGAGGACATCGTCGAAGCGCTTGCTAAGACAAGAACTTTCGACACGGTCACATACGAGCTTGCCGACAAACTGTCTAAATATTAATGCAAAACAGTTGCCTATTGCACGATACGGTAGTATAATAAACTTACAAAACAAAATAATTCTTTGGGGCGTGGTGCAATTCCACACCGATAGTTACAGCCTATGAACGCGATTTGCTTGCAAGTTGCGCCGATCGGGTGAAATTCCCGAGCCGACGGTACAGTCCGGATGAGAAAAGAATTAAATATCTATATTTTTAGGTATTTTCGCCCTTGGTTTACGCCAAGGGCTTTTCGTTTCCAAAGAGAAGGAGGAATTATGAAAAATGAAACCCCTACAACACAACAAGAGCAAGAAGTAGAACAAATAGCTACTGCTCAGACCGACGTAGCGACAGCCGCGCCTGCTAAGAAAAAGGTGAAATTCTTTACAGCCGGCAACATGGCGGTAATGGCAATTCTCACCGCAATTTCTTACGTGCTGTATCTGCTGCCGAAAATTATACCGATTTTCAACTTGCCGTTTTTCCCGCCCTGGTTGGACATTCAAATTTCCGATTTGCCCGCGTTGCTTGGCGGTTTTGCAATTGGACCTTGGGCTTCGGTCATCATCATAGTGCTGAAATGCGCGCTCAAAATGCCGCTTACCTCAACGTCCTGCGTCGGCGAGCTTGCGGACATCGTGGTCGGTATAGCTTTCGTGTTGCCAGCTTCTCTGTTGTATAAGAAATTCAAAAACAGAAAAAGCTCTGCGCTTGGTATGCTGCTTGGCACGTTTTGCGCTACGGGAATCGCCGTACTTGCCAACTGGCTTGTGCTCATTCCATTTTACGCAATGCAATTCGGCAACATGGACTATGACAAGGGAATGTCCATTATCGTAGGCGCCGTTTCTACGCTTTACGAGGGCGTCACCGTTGACAGCTTTTACAAGTATTACTTGACTTTGGGCGTAATTCCGTTCAATGTTATGCGTTGCGTAATTTGCGCCGTTATCACTTTCTTCGTCTACAAACCGCTGTCTAAGGCGCTGCATTGGGAAATCAAGAGCAAAAGGAAAACCGCGACCGAAGTGACTGACACTCCTCAAGACGGTGAAAACATTGCCGCCGACACTCAAACAGTCAGTGATAGCAGCGAAACAGCCCAGACGGCAACTATCGACGAACAAGGTGACACTTCTCAACAATAGCTTGTTTGTAACGTATTATCTTTCTTCTTCAAAAATCCCCTTCTCGCTAATTAGAGAGGGGATTTTTGTTATACAAAATAAAAACCTTGCCCAAATGAGAGGGAATTATAATAATACTTGCTTATATTATCGTTTTGATGTAAAATAATAACGTATGGAAATTCGCGAATTCATTTCCCATAGTGTAGATGAAACGCAAAGTTTTGCCGAAAGTCTTGCCAAAGGTTTCAACGGTGGCGAGACGCTTTTGCTCATGGGCGAAATGGGCGCGGGAAAGACGCATTTTGTCAAAGGACTGGCGAAAGGCTTGTGTGTAGACCAAGTAGTGACTAGCCCAACTTTTGCGCTTCACAACGTGTACACGGGCAGATTGACGCTTAATCATTTCGATTTCTACCGTATCGACGACAGCCAAGAGGTGGCTATACTTGGATTGGACGAGTTTTTCTGCGATAAAAACGGCGTCGCGGCAATAGAGTGGAGCGAAAACGTCGCCGATCTTCTGCCCAAACGCTATATCACCGTTACTATAGACAAACTGGACGACAATACAAGGAAAATAACTTTACAAAATATTTAGAAGATGAAGATACTGTTTATAGATACTACAACTCCCGACCTTGTGGTTGCGGTAGTGGAAGACAACAAAATAACCGACGTTACGGCAAAGGCTGTCGGAGTGCATCACAGCGAAATGCTTTGTGATAAAGTAGCAGAGGCATTGCAGCAAGCCAAATTGACTTTTCGCGACTTGGACGCCTACGCCTGCGCAATAGGTCCGGGCAGTTTTACGGGTATTCGAATTGGCATATCTACTGTCAAAGGCTACCGTACGGCAGTAAAATTGCCTTATATTGCCGTAAACTGTCTTGAGGCTATTTCGGTATCCCGTAAATGTAGTTCTTGCGGTAGGGCAATTATAGACGCGGGCAACGGCTACTACTACGCCGACTACGTGAGCGGTGTTGCGCCTACTTTAATCAACTACGAGGACGAAAGGGTAAATTCGGCAGGTCACGCAGAAAGCGGTGTGGACTACTTTGACGGCGCAGTTGGGATCATTCGAAAGCGTTTTGCCGAAGGTCGCTTTGACCAAGAGTTGACGCCGTTATATATCAGACGTAGTCAGGCGGAAGAAAATAAACTAATCCAATCGGAGAAGAACAAATGATACAAAAGTTAACCTTTTCCATGCAGACGGTGTTTCAGCTAAACAATATCGAAAAGGAATGTTTTGGCAGAGACGCTTGGTCGGTAAACAACCTTATTAGCGAATTTAACAACGAGTATTCGCATTTATTCGGAGAAATTGTTAATGACAAAGTGGTGGGCTACGTTTGCGTTCGAACAATGTACGAAGAAGCGCAAATATGCAATATAGCAGTGCTCCCAGATTACCGCAGGCAAGGTGTTGCAAGCGGACTGCTCAAAGTTGTAGAGGAGTTTTCTGCCACACAAGGCTGCGAGCGTAGCGAACTTGAAGTGAACACCTCAAACACCCCCGCCGTAGAGCTGTACAAAAAGTGTGGCTATGAAATAGTCGGTACGCGCGTCAATTTCTACCGCCGCACCCGTTATGCAACCCGAGACGCCTTCACTATGACAAAAAAGCTGTAAATATATAATACTATTACACACATAGTATATAAAATATGTTATAAAAACGTCCTAAAATGGGCGTTTTTTCTTTTATTTGACAGTTTGTGACACAATACGACTTCTCTTTTCATACAATATCAAGAGTAAGGTAGCAGGCGAAAAATGTATTTTGAAAAGCATGGCAACGGACAACCCGTTGTATTTTTGCACGGTTGGGGGTGTGACGGCAGCATATTTTTGCCGGTTGTAAATCGGTTGCTCAACTTTGCAAATTACCTTGTAGATTTCAACGGCTTCGGCAAAAGCAATCCGCCGCCCGAAAGCGGTTGGACTGTCGTTGACTACGCTGAGCAACTCGTTGAGTTTTTGCAAGAGCAGCAGCTTTCTAACGTGACAATTGTCGGACACAGCTTCGGCTGTCGCGTTGCGTTGGTGCTTGCGGCGAATCACCCCGAGTTGGTCAACAGAATGTTGCTCGTTGCTCCGGCAGGACTTAGGCGGTTTTCTCTTTCACGGTGGTGGAAGGTGACGAAGTACAAGCTGTCCAAATTTTTTGCAAAGCTTCGTGGTATTGCCGTCAAAGCCAAGTACGCAAGTGAGGATTACGCAAACTGTTCTCCCGCTATGCGCAATACCTTCGTCAAAGTGATAAATCAAGATTTGTCGTTATACGCCAAGCGCGTCGCCTGTCCTGTACTCATTGTTAACGGGCGTGAGGACACCGCAACTCCGCTATCTCACGCTAAACGTATGCATAGGCTTATTCAACACAGTAGTTTAGTGGAAATCGACGGCGACCATTTTGCGCTTTTCCGTAATCCAAAAGCCTTCGCCGATACAGTAAAAAATTTTGTGGAGTAATGGGGTGCAAATAGCAGTATCAATAGCTTGCGCGCTGTGTTTAACCGTTGCCTCTCAAGAGTGTTTTCGGGTGTTGCAGTCGTGTAGCTACCGACCTCAGCGAGGATATTTCAAGATATTGTTGTCTTGGTACTACCTGTCGCTACTTGTAATTCAAGTTGTAGCGGCGCTTCTTTACGTATTTTTTGACTATTACGGCTACGTTTGTCTTGTGTTGTACGCCGCAGTTGCAGTGTTTTGGAGCGTTTTCAAGCGAAAATGTCCTTTGAAGCTTACCAAAAGAGTACTTAGAATGTTTGTGGCGCAATTTGCGGTGTTGGCTGTACTGTGTGTGTTTGTAGACCTGTCCTTTTTCGTGTGGTTATTGCCTGTTGTCGCAATTGTGAGCTATTTTATTTGTTTGCCGATAGACCTGCTTATTGCCCGCCATTATATTAGGCGCGCAACGACTAAGCTTGCAAATAGCGAAGTGACCGTCATTGCGGTTACGGGCAGTTACGGCAAAACCTCCGTCAAAGATATGTTGTATGCCTTGCTTAAAGATAGTATTGCGCCTACCGGTAGCTGTAACACACCCCTTGGCGTAGCGAGCTTTGTCAACAAAACGGATTTAACTGGGGTAAAGTACCTCGTATTGGAATTTGGCGCGCGTAAACGGGGTGACATTGCCGAGTTATGCGCCCTCTACAAGCCCAAGTACGGCGTAGTAACAGGGGTTTGCGCGCAACACTTGTCCACATTCAAATCACTGGACAACGTCATTGCTACCAAGAGAGAGCTTGTAGAGCATTTGCCCGATGACGGATTTTGCGTTTTGAACAGCTCGGACGATTACGCGCGCGCCTTTGCAGACAGTGGAGCGTGCAAAAAATACTTATCTTACGATGACCTGAAGCTAAACGTGCGAAAAGTAGGTTTTGACGGAACGACCCTATGCGTTCAGACCGGCGGCAGTTCAACAGAAGTCAGGTTGCCGCAAATTTCCGAATACGCCCAAGACACGTTCGCCATGTGTTTGCAGACGGTGTTACGGTTGGGGCAAAGCTTAGACGAAACGCTTATTAGGGTGGGTAACGTCAAACAAACGCCACACCGCATGGAGCTTATCAAGGGCGCGGGTTGTTACGTATTGGACGACAGCTACAACGGCAGTACCGTAGGCGTGGAAAGCTGTTGCAAAACGCTTGCCAACTTCAACTGTACCAAGGTAGTGATAACTCAAGGGCTTGTTGAATGCGGCAAACAGGCGCGGGAAATGAATATTCGTTGCGGACAGCTACTCGGCGAAGCATGCGACGTTGCCGTAGTGCTGGGGAAGAATGCCAAGTATCTGACGGAGGGGTTGCTTGCCACTAAATGCATTATTTTACCCGCCAAAGACCTCAAACAGGCGGTGGGATTGGCAACTCAGCGCGTAAACGGCGGAATTTTGCTGTTTCAAAACGACCTGCCCGACGTAGTAAACGTATAGGCTTGGCTTTTACACACAAAACGGCTTCACCTCGCCTCTTTTGTGCTGTAAACAGAGTTGACTAATGGACTGAAATATAACAGGAGTATTTAAATGAATATACTTATATTGTACGGTGGCAAAAGCTGTGAACACGACATTTCAATAATTACCGCCTGTCTTGCAAAGGGGTATTTCAAGGGCAACGTGTACAGCGTGTATTTTGACCGAAACAACCGCAGTTACCTTGTCGGAAACGACCTTACGCCTCGCGACCACGTCACAAAAAAATTGACGAAACGCGTAACGTTTGTGTTTGGAGAGGGCAAGATTGTTATCAACAGTGGCAAGCTGTCCGCAAAAACCGTGCCAATCGACGTTGCGGTAAATTGCTGTCACGGCATGAGCGGCGAGGACGGATGCATTGCCGCGCTGTGTCAAATGGCGAACATTCCTCTCGTCGGTTCCGACGTAGTGTCCAGCGCCGTCGCAATGGACAAGACGATTACAAAGCACGTGCTCAACGACATGGGTTTCCCCGTTGTAAAAGGCGTTACGCTGACCAAAACTGACCTCGACAGTCTCACGCAAAGCGTAGAAGGATTGAATTATCCGCTCATAGTCAAGCCCTCTATGCTCGGCTCAAGTATAGGCGTAGAGGTGTGTCACAGCGAGCAGCAACTGCGACTTTCCTTGGACAAAGCCTTTACTTACTGCGGCAAGGTACTTTGCGAAGAGGCGTTGACGGACTTCACGGAACTGAACTGCGCTGCAATGAGGGTAAAGGGCAATGTGGAAACGAGTATCGTGGACTGTCCTCTCACAACACACGACATTTTGACATTTGCCGACAAATACATTTCCAACGAGGCTTACGAAAAGCCTCCTATACAGGTAGAGGAAGAAACAAAAGCCGAAGTGGAGCGGCTCACTACGGACATTTACACAAAACTTGGTTTTAGCGGGGTGGTTCGTGTGGATTATCTTTTAGACAAAGCAACTGGCAAATTGTACGTCAATGAAATAAACACAACGCCGGGTTCGCTTGCTTACGGCTTGTGGGAAGGCAAATTTTCGCGCACGCAGTACGGCGAGGCGTTGGTCGATGAGGCTGTTGCCGACTACCGCGAAATGCAACAGCGCGTGTACACCTTTGATTCGGGCGTGCTGAACGGTGTCGGCGGCATCAAAAAGAAGTGAGGCAAATTGGAACACCCTCTCCTCTATGTTTGCTGTAGATGAAGTTTGCAACAAAAAAACAACCTCGGCGATTTACGTTGAGGTTGTTTTTGTTTCTTGTGAATGGTGCGTTAAATTGAAATTTATATCACTTTTGAAATGGATACACAGTTGATTATCGGTTTGAAAATATCTTTTTTGATTTCATTTAGTGTAACAACATACAGTCTATTTCCACATTTACTAAACGGACATTCATAGTCATAATACAGCCCATTTAATCTAATATTTTCAACAATTTCTCCTGTTGTTGTAATTTTTAACAGGTCAGTACACCTCTGATTTCTAATGCAAATGTAAAAGAAACCATCAAAATAAAATTGCGAAGTTCCTTTTGTATTAAAATCGAAAATGACGTTACCATTTTCAAGATTTAGGGAATAAAAATGTCCACCGTATCCAGAAGTTCCGAAAACAATATTCTCGTCTATTAGCTCAATATCTGTAAAAAGGTATCCTTTCAACGATTTTGTCCAAAGAAGTTGACCGTTTTTATGGCATTGATATCCCCATTCTCCTTTATGAGAAACAATATGTTCGCCGAAAGAAAAGCTATCAGTCGAATAATGTGTAGCATCCTTACGTAGCGAACTTTTATATTGAATATCATTGGGACTACGTAGCTTGGAAGAGATAAAATCTCCGCCTAATGTCAACTTTACTTCTGCCAACTCTATAATATTATTAGTAAAAGAATACACCACGCAATTAGAATTATGGATAATTTCACCACGATAGTAAATTGGTGATGATTTTACAATATTAAGCTCAGTGCTCCAAAGTAAATTCATTTTAGATTTCTTTCCAATGCGTTAAATTACTGTTTATCGTACAAGTATTTTACCACAAAGCGATAGCAAAAACAAGAGCAAACTTATTTTTAGCGCGTTACGGTGCTGAATAGTTTGTTCAAGGTCTGTTGAAATTTCAAGAGGCTGATTTCTTGCTTGACGAAGAAATCGCGCGCTTTGACAGTCTGCGGTTGGCTTTTGCTTGTCAGCTTGCGGTAAATTTCGTTAAGGTCAAATTCGTTAGCGCAGTTGTATTTCATCTTCGTTCTCCTTTTGTTTTTGTGATTACAGTTTAACATACTAAATATGACATAATGTTGGCAGCTTTTATAAATTTTTTCGCACTTTTTTACCATAAACTTGACAAAATATTGTCAGTGATTTATACTCAATATATTGTTAATGACGTTTTCCTTGGTAAAAAATATATCTTTTGAGTGTCAAAGAAAATATCTTATTGAACGTAGCGAGATATATACTAAGTTTCAACTAACGTACAAATATAAATCAACGTTAAAACAGGAGTAACAACCATGCAAATTCCCATTTTAGTCGGTATGTTGTCAACGCTGCTTGCGGCGGACGATTTGGTGCGCGCGGACGACCTTGCGCAAAAGTACGAAATTTCCGTTCGCTCCGTTTACAGGTACATGGCAATGCTGTCGGAAGGCGGTGTGCCTATCGAGTCCTGTTTGGGGCGCGGCGGCGGTTGGCGCATTGTGGAGAACTACAAACTAAAAGCCACTTACTTTACGCAGGACGAGTACGAACGTTTGCTGTTTAGCTTGCAAAGCTTTTCGTTGCAGGACGACGTTACCCGTCAAGCCACGCAAAAGCTGCAAGGCTTGTACCGTTCGCACAGCAACGCAACGGTGTTGAAGTCGGAACAGTTTATCGTGGACAGCGGTGACACTGCTATGGGTGAGATTATCGAAACCATTTCCGACTGTATTGCGCAGAAGCGACTTTGCCACATCGAGTATCACAGTAAGGACGGCGTGGACACGGTGCGCGCGGTGGAGCCATATTGTCTAATATTAAAGGACGGCGCTTGGTACGTTTACTGTTTTTGCCGTTTGAGACGAGGGTTTAGATATTTTAAGGTTTCGCGTATCGTCAAGCTTGAGGTGGGCGACAGATTTAGCGGTAGACCCTTCGACGGCGTGGACAGTAGCGTCATCAAGACGGACGTACTGAAGGGCAAAGAAATGTGTGACGTTCTGCTGACGGTTGAGAGTAGTGCGCTCTCCGCCTGCGAGGAGTGGTTGGGCGTCAATTCCGTTGCCAAAGTGGGCGAAACATTTTTGGCAAGAGCAACTTTGCCGTACGACGAGATACTTATCAACCGAATCCTGTCATTGGGCTGCGGCGTACGCGTAGAAAAACCGCAACGCCTTCGCGAAGCGGTGATAGAGCGGTGCAAGAGCATAGCCAATACAAATAGGGAAGAATAAGCACATCAGTTACTTATTCCCGAGCCTTTATTTTTTGTATTTCAGTATTTCCTCTACAGTCTTGTCTGTGCCGTAAAGACATTTTTGCGCGCGTTGCTTTGTTTGAATTGCCACTCGGTTGTCGTAGGCGGCGTTTACTGCGCCAAGCAGCTTTTCGGGCAGGTTTTCCTCGGAAAGTCTTAGCCCGCAGCCACGTTTTGTAAACCACTCGGCGTTTTTGACCTGTTCGCCTCGAGACTGCTTTGTAAGGGGTACTGTGACGAACGGAACTTCCGCCAAAGTCAGCTCTGCAAGGGTGTTGGAGCCTGCGCGAGTGAGACACACGTCGGCAGCGGCAAGTAAGTCGTTCATGTTGGTCACAAACTCCGCCTGACGTACAAAGTCGCAGTCAACGTGTTTGTTTTTGCCCGTGATGACAAATATATCGAACCGCTCCGCTAAGCTCGGACAGCTTACCACTGCGTCGTTGAGTGCCTTTGCTCCAAGGCTGCCGCCGGTGACGAGTAGAATAGGTTTGCTACCGTCAAATCCCATGGTCGCAAGACCGTTTTTCTTGACCCCATGTTGAATTTCTTGGCGAATTATAAGCCCAACGACCTTTGCTCTTTTGTCGCAGGGGAACGCCGCAAGGAAGTCGCTACTAAACAGCGCGCATATCTTATTCGCAAGTCCTAACGACATATCGCTTTCGTGTATTACGGTGGGAATTTTCAGTTGTTTGCCCGCAATGACGACGGGCAAACCGACGTATCCGCCCTTGCTGAAAATGACGTCGGGCTGAATTCTTTTCAAATGCTTTTTCGCCTCGCGAATGCTCTTGATTAGCTTGATGGGCAGGGCGAAATTTTTGAGAGTTAGCTTGCGTTGAAGTTTGTCCGCAGGGATTTCACAAAATTCGGTAATTCTGCCGTCGGCAACGTAAGGTACGGTAAGTGTCTTTTCCATGCCGTTGGTACCGACGTAGTAAATTTGTTCCTGACTTAGCTTGTCAATGAGCGCTAAATTGGGCGTAACGTGACCTGCCGTTCCGCCGCCACTAAATACTATTTTCATAGTGATAGTGTATGCAGGTTGGCGCGGTTTTAAGCATTTGTTTATAATACCAAATCAGTATTGACTTTTCTATATTTATGGCGTACAATTTTATCAACAATTCACAAAAGGCGGTGCAAACTATGAATTTATCTCGTTTTACTTCGCACGACGGCAAAGAGGTGCAGCTTTACGTGTGGGACAACGTCAAAAATCCCAAAGCAGTTGTGAAAATTGCTCACGGTATGGCTGAGCACTCTGCCCGTTACGACGACTTTGCAAACTATCTCAACAGTTGCGGCTACATCGTGGTAATGAACGACCATCGCGGGCACGGTTTGACCGCCGAAAAGGACAGCTTGGGATACGAAGCGGGAGACATGTGGACAAACAACGTCCGCGACCAGCTTGCCATACTGGACTACTGTCGCGACAAGTGGCAGTTGCCGATATTCATGATGGGTCACAGCTACGGCAGCTTTATTACACAGGCGGTGATAGAGGAGCATCCAGACGTTAAGGGCTTCGTGGTGTGCGGTTCCAACTATATGAAGGACGTCAGCTTCACACTGTGCCGTTTGATTGCAAGCAGTATGTGCCGCAACAAGGGCGGTAGGTACCCCGCGCAGCTTATTGTCAATTTGTCATTCAAAATGTACGAAAAGAAATTCCCCGGCGAGAATGCTTGGCTCAATCGCGACGAGGCAGAAGTGGCGAAATACAACGAGGACCCATTGAACGGCTTTGTGTGCTCGGCAAACTTCTATCGCAGCTTCATGAACGGCATCAGAACGCTGTACGGCAAAGACTATTTCTCGCAAATTGACGTGGAAAAGCCAATTTTCCTCATTGCAGGAAGCGACGACCCTGTGGGCGCGTATGGAAAGGGCGTAAAGAAACTCGACAACTTTTACCGTAATAAGGTGGGAGTAAAGGACGTAACATTGCAGCTGTACGACGGCGCTCGCCACGAAATTCTCAACGAAAAGTGCAAACAGGACGTTTACCGTGACGTTTCCAACTGGTTGGACGCTCAACTGGCGAAATAAATAGAAAATCAACAAATGAAAGTCGTCATAGTAGAAAACTACAATGAAATGAGTAAAGTGGTTGCGGACGTTATTCGCCAAACAGTGGTGGATAATCCGTCGGCTACTCTTGGACTTGCAACGGGCAGTACTCCTTTGGGGTGCTACCGACTGCTTGCCGAATTTTGCGCTGAAAAAAAACTGTCTTTTGCGCGTGTTAAGACTGTCAATCTTGACGAATACGTAGGACTAAACGCGACGGATGCCCACAGCTACGCCTATTTCATGCGCCACAACCTATTTGACGGCATTGACGTTGAACTAAGTAACACACACATTCCCGACGGGGCAGTGGAAGACGTTGGTGAGGAGTGCGAGAGATATTCGCAGCTGCTTACACGTATTCCGCGCGACGTACAAATTCTCGGCTTGGGCGCAAACGGGCATATAGGATTTAACGAGCCTTACACACCCTTCGACAGCCGCACGCATGAGGTTACGCTTGCCGTAAGTACCGTACGAGACAACGCCCGTTTTTTCAACAGTCTTGACGACGTTCCCACTCGCGCAATAACCATGGGTATTGCGGAAATAATGCAGGCAAGAAAGATAATTTTGCTGGCAAACGGCGAGGCGAAAGCACAAGCGGTGCGAGACGCCGTGAAGGGGGAGATTTCCGAGGCGTGTCCTGCAAGCATATTGCAAAGACACCCCGATTGCACGGTTGTAATTGACAAATCTGCCGCGAAATTACTGTAAAAAGTTGACATGGGGTGGGAAAAACGCAATTTAGACTTGTATTTGTCGTCAGTTTTCGCGACCAATTTCACCATATCCATAAGTTAGTTTTTTCTTCCGTCGTCGGACGTTGATCCGACGATTTTTTTTGTTCGTTTTGTCAATTCCTGTTATTCGCTTTGTAAATCACTGCAATTTTGCATAAAAATGCATATCTATTGCATAAATATGCAAATATCGTAATTTTTATACATATTATTCCATATAAACATTTTTTACGCCCAAATCCTCCAATTTTTAGTGAATAAATATAAAATAATACTTGATTATAATAGAAATTTGTGGTATAATTAGACTATATCATTGGGGCATATTTATGCATTATGCGCAGAATTTGTCTTAGGTGAAAAATATTCTTATACTACTCGTCTAACAGGCGAGGTGGGAGGAAGGACAAGTGGCAAAAACTTACGAGGCAAAAGATATTCAGGTGTTGGAGGGTCTTGACGCCGTCCGTATGCGTCCCGGTATGTATATCGGAACCACCGGACGGAACGGTTTGCATCACCTGCTTTGGGAAATAGTAGACAACGCGGTAGACGAGGCGACGAACGGCTTTGCCAACCGCATTGAAATCACTCTTCACGCAGACGGTAGTGTAACGGTGTGCGACAACGGCAGAGGTATTCCCGTAGACGAGCACCCGCAGTTGAAAATTTCCGGCGTTGAGGTGGTGTTTACGCAGCTGCACGCAGGCGGCAAATTCAACAACGACAACTACGCGTATTCCGGCGGACTGCACGGCGTAGGCGCAAGCGTAACTAACGCGCTTTCCTCTTGGCTAACTGTAAACGTCAAGAAAGACGGCTACGAGTACGTTCAACACTTCCACAGCCCGTTTGACGAGCAGACGAACAAGGTGCTATCAGGTATTCCCAAGGACAAGCTTACCAAAGTGGGAACAACCAAAGAGCACGGTTCGACTGTCACCTTCCTTGCCGACAGTCGTGTGTTCAAAAACATTCAAATGGATTACGAGGTGATTCACAAGCGCGTCAAGGAACTTGCTTTTCTCAACAGCGGAATTACGTTCGTGTTGACTGACGAACGTGGCACTGACGACGACGGCAACATCAAACAGGAAACCTTCTGCTACGAGGGCGGACTGAAAGACTTTGTATTGTATCTCAACGAAAACAAGGCACCTTTGCACTTGAAGCCAATGTATTGGTCGGGCAAAAACGACGTTTTGCAGTTGGAATTTGCTTTCCAATACACCTCAAACTACACGGAAAACCTCATTTCTTACGTAAATAATATTCCTACGGGCGAGGGCGGAATGCACGAGACGGGTCTCAAAACCGCGATGACCAAGGTTATGAACGACTACGCCCGTAGTAAAAATTTCCTCAAGCCCAAGGACGAAAATCTCATTGGCGAGGACTTCCGCGAGGGTATTACGCTGGTTATGTCCGTCAAGATGGCAAACGTTCAGTTTGAAGGTCAAACTAAGACCAAGTTGGGTAACGTCGAGGCGCGTATAGCTTGCGAGGCGTTGGCGACGGAAGCCTTCAACCAACTGCTCAGCGCAAACGTTGGCGTTGCGGAAACAATTATCAAAAAGTCCATTTCTTCGGCAAAGGTACGCGAAGCTGCCCGCAAAGCCAAGGAAGTTACCCGTCAAAAGAACAGCATATTCAACTCAACGCTCGTGGGTAAGCTTGCAAGCTGCACTGGTCGCGACGCATCCAAAAACGAGCTGTTCATCGTTGAGGGTGACTCGGCAGGCGGCTCGGCAAAACAGGCGCGTAACCGCCGTTTCCAAGCAATTTTGCCACTGCGCGGTAAGCCTTTGAACGCCGAACGTAAACGTATTGACCAGGTGCTTGCCAACGAGGAAATCCGTTCGCTCATCTCCGCGCTGGACACGGGTATTGGCGAAGAGGACTTCAACATTGACGACCTCAAGTACGACAAAATCATCATTTTGTCAGATGCCGACCAAGACGGCGCGCACATAAGGGCAATTCTGCTGACCTTCTTCTTCCGTTACATGCGCGAGCTAATCACCGACGGACACGTGTACATAGGAATGCCACCTCTGTACAAAATTTCCAAAAAGGGCAAGACCCGTTACGCCTACGACGACTACGAGCTGCAAGAGATTGCGCAGGAGTTCGGCAGAGGCTACGACCTTCAACGCTACAAGGGTTTGGGCGAAATGAACGCCGAACAGCTGTGGGAAACCACGATGAACCCCGAAACGCGTACCTTGATGCGTGTCACGATTGAAAACTTCTCTGAGGCGGAACGCATGGTAACTACGCTTATGGGCGATCAGATCGACGCGCGCAAAGCGTACATTACGGAAAACGCCGATTTCAACAAAGACAACGACGTGTTGTTTGACAAGCTTGTGTAAGGAGTGGTAAGCCATGAAACAGTTAGACATTTTCGATTTGGAACACAACGAAATAGAAAAAATGGAAGACGGCTCTAACCTGCTTACCAAGCCCATGGAAGTGGTAATGCACGAATCCATGATGCCGTATGCCGAGCACGTAATATTGGACAGAGCGCTCCCTCGCGTTGAGGACGGTTTGAAGCCCGTTCAGCGCCGTATACTGTACTCGATGTACGAGCAGAACAACACTCCCGACAAGCCTACTCGCAAATCTGCGCGTATTGTCGGCGACTGTATGGGTCGTTACCACCCGCACGGCGACAGTTCCATTTACGACGCAATGGTGCGTATGGCGCAGCCTTTTTCCATGAACGTACCTCTCATTATCGGTCAAGGTAACTTCGGTAACATTGACGGTGACTCTGCCGCAGCAATGCGTTACACCGAGGCAAAGTTGTCGCCGCAAGCGTTGGAGCTGCTGCGTGACATCGAAAAGGACACCGTCCGTTGGTCGCGAAATTTCGACGACACGACGAAAGAGCCCGATATGCTTCCCGGCCGATTCCCCAACTTGCTTGTAAACGGCGCAACGGGAATTGCAGTCGGACTTGCAACCAACATTCCGCCTCACAACTTCGGCGAGGTTATTGACGGAACGATTGCTTTCATTGACAACAACCGTATCAGCCTACACGCCATGATGAAAATCATCAAGGGGCCGGACTTCCCCACAGGCGGCTACGTTATTCCGGGTGACGGACTTCAACAGGCGTACGAAACGGGCAAGGGCAAGATTACAATTCGCGCCAAAATGCACGTCGAAGTAGCGCAGGGCGACAGGCGTAACATCGTCATTACGGAAATACCCTACGGTGTAAATAAGGCTGATATGCTCATTAAAATTGCCGCTTTGAAAGACGAAAAGAAGGAAATGTTCCAAGGTATTTCCGAAATCGTAGACGAAAGCGACAAGGAAGGCTTGCGCGCCGTAATCAAGCTGCGCAAGGACTGCGACGTTGACAAGATGCTCAAGAACCTGCTCAAGTACTCGCAGTTGGAAATGTCATACGGCATCAACATGGTGGCGATAGCCGACGGTAAGCCGCAATTGATGGGGCTTCTCGACATCATAGCCTACTACGTTTCTTACCAACGCGACGTAATACTTCGCCGCAGCAAGTTCGAACTGGACGAGGCAAAGGAACGCGCGCATATCGTGCAGGGCTTGGTTGTTGCGGTACAGAATATCGACGAGGTTATTCAGATTATCAAGAACGCCGCGTCAACGACCGACGCTAAGAGCAAGCTACGCGTACGCTTTGATTTGAGTGACCGTCAGGCGCAAGCAATATTGGATTTGCGTCTTGCCCGTATCACAAAGCTGGAAGTCAACAAGCTTGTAAACGAATTGCAAGAATTGGAGCGTACCATTGCCCGCTTGAACGTCATCATAAACAACAAGCGCGAGCAAATGAACCTTATCAAGACGGAGCTTGCGACTTTGAAACGCAACTACAAAACTCCGCGTTTGTCGGAAATCTGCAAGACGGAAGCGGACGCAGTTGTTCCCAGTGAAACGGACGAAAAACCCGTTGAAACGGTGGTAGTGGGTATTGCCGCCGATTACACGATTAAGCGTATACCCCTCAAAAACTTCAATCTGTCTCAAAAAGACGCTATTGGCTCTACAACTGCGGAGCTACTCACCAGAGCAGTGGAAGCAAAGACGGACAGTAAGGTTATGTTCTTCAGTAACCTCGGTAACTGTTTCCGTACCCAAGTTGGCGATTTGCCGGAAATCAGATACCGCGATCCTGGTGTAACGCTTTCGCAACTCTTCCCCGAGACGCAAATGGGCGAAGTGCCAATTGCCGCGTTCGTTCAGGGTAAAGAGGACGAGGCGCAGGGCGAACTGCTCATTTACAGCCGCAAAGGTCTGATTAAGCGCTCCGAGTGGAAGGAATATCAGCTGCTGAAGTCGGTATTCCAAGGCTACAAGGGCAAGGATGGCGACGAGGTGTTCAAGGTGGAGGTATTGAAGCCCGACACCGAAATCTTCTACGTCACCAATCGCGGTGGCTGCACGAGATTTGACGTAAGCGAAATACCCCTTCAAGGCAGAGTCGCAGGCGGCGTAATGTGTATCAACTTGAGTGACGGCGAATACGTAGTGTTTGCAGGACAGGTAGCAAAGGACAAGGGCGAAGCGCTCATGGTAACGAATAAGGGATTTATGAAGCGTTTGCCTGTTGCCGACATAACAAAGCACGCACGCAACTGTAAGGGCGCCAAGGGTATGGAATTTGGCGTAAACGGAACGTCAATCGTGTTTGCGCAGTACGTGGGCGAATCAAGCTTCAAGTTTGCAATCTACGACAAAGCCAACACTACGGTAGTGGACAGCGCCGACGTCAGCGTAGAAAGCAAAAACCACAAAGGCAAGCTGCCTCACGGTAAGCGCGGCGGCATTGCGGTGGAGAAGGTACTCAAATATTGCACAGCCGCCGACAAAGAGTAAGGCTCGGGTATTCCCCTCAAAAAAGGCTTCACTTCGCTTAGATTAAGACAATATTTATCGTGTTGAAAGTAATCGCTCGTTGCAGAAAATTTTGAGTGGAACACCCTCGCCTTTGTGTGAACTGTAAATCGAACTGGTGACAGTATATAACGCCATCGACTAATGTCGGTGGCGTTTCAATTATTTTAATTTTGCTTTTAAGCAATATATGGGTTTTCCTATAGCGCGGAACTTTGCCTCGTATTCGGTTACAACGTTGCCTTCCGCATTTGCAGGTAAGTCGTAGCAGACGTCGAACACCTCGTAGCCGTTTTCGCGATAGCTTTCCATTGACCACTCGAAGAAATTGAGGTCGTCGGTTTTTTGGTAAATCACGGCATTCGGTTTTAGTATTCGTTTGTACAGTTGAAGAAAATTTTTGCTTGTCAGTCGCCTGTTTGCGTAGGTCTTTTTCGGGAAGGGACATGAGAAGTTCAAGGCAATTTCGTCAATAGAGCAGGGCGGCAGTACGTAGCCCAAATTTTCCGCGCGACAGTTCAGGAACTTCAAATTTCGCACCCCATGTTGCAAAGCCTGTTCGCACGCTACAACTATAACGTTGCTAAGTTTTTCCACCCCAAGGTAATTTTTGTTAGGATTTTGTCGCGCCGACTGTATCGCCCAAGCGCCTTTACCGCAACCGATTTCCAGCACGACGGGATTGTCGTTTCCAAACACGGCAGACAGGTTTTGACGGAAGTTTTCTCTTTCACTTTCGGTCAGTTTGTAGAACTCGTCGCCCTCGCGTACAAGCAAAATATCTTTGCACTCGGCGATACGCTCGTCCAAGTGCTTTTTCAATCGCATTCTCATAAGTTTACCTATTGTAGTGAAGTTTTCATTTCGACAAAGTAGTAGCTTTAACTTATTTCAGATTTTCTAATTCCGCTAACCAAACGTTGCAGTCGGCGTCGCTCGGAATTCTAAATCCCATTCTGGAAATGTCCACCGAGCCGAGGCGAACGCTGTCGGGCGAGCAGCTGCGTTTGAACTGTTGCGTAAACAACCGTCTGATAAAGAACTTCAACCATTTGAGTATTGTTTGTTCGTCGTAAATACCGTCGAATGACAGTTTGGCAAGTTCGTAAACCTTGCGCGGTGCAAATCCCTTTCGAATAAGCATAAACAGGAAGTAATCGTGCAGTTCGTACGGACCTACGGAGTTTTCCGTAATTTGTTGAATTACACCGTCACTACTCGGCGGTAACAGCTCGGGACTGACGGGAGTGTCCAGTACGTCCAACAGCACGCGCTTTGTTTCGGCGTTGGAATTTTCCGCAACGTATTTCAAGATTGCTTTCACAAGCGTCTTTGGTACCGACGCGTTTACGTTGTACATTGCCATTTGGTCGCCGTTGAAGGTTGACCAGCCAAGGGCTGCCTCGGACATGTCGCCCGTGCCGATAACTAAACCGTTGACGCTGTTGGCAACGTCCATCAGCACTTGCGTACGCTCACGCGCTTGAGCGTTTTCGTAGGTGGTGTCGGTTTTCGTCAGGTCGTGTCCAATATCTTTGAGATGTTGCGTAACTGCATCCGTAATGTCAATTTGTCTTAACGTCGCTCCAAATGCGTTTGCAAGGGCGATGGAATTGTTGAGAGTACGCCCACTCGTACCGAAGCAGGGCATAGTGATTGCCACAACGTCGCTTGCGGGGCGGTTCAAGAGCCTGAGCGCCCGAGAACATATAATTAGCGCCAACGTGCTGTCGCTGCCGCCGGAAATTCCCAGTACAAGCTTGCTTGCCTTTACGTGTTCTATTCTTTTTTTCAATCCGTAAGCAAGTATCGTAAGAGCCTTTTCGCAAACAGCGTTTCGTTCGGCGGGATTTGTCGGAACAAAGGGTGAACTGTTGTATACGCGCGCCTGTCCGCCGCAGGGTAACGCAAAACTAATTGTTGTGTAGCCGCTTGCTGTCGAGGGGGAGTGGTCGAGGTGCGCGCGCTCGTTTTCAATGAAGTCAAAGTCCACCGACGCCTCTGCATAACCCGTTGTAAACGGTTGCGCCTCTGATAGGCATTCGCCGTTTTCGCAAATTATGTTATGCGCGGAAAAAACGGTATTAGAGGTGGATTCCGACATTCCCGCCGAGCAGTAGGCGTAAATTACGCCGCACTTTGCCGACTGTATTTCAATCATCTTTTTGCGGTAGTCGCTTTTTACTATCGTTTCGTTGCTTGCCGAAAGATTAAACACGGCATTCGCGCCAGAGTTGGAGTGGTAAACGGAGGGCGCGTCGGCAACCCACACGTCCTCGCAGATTTCTATTGCAAAGCGCACTTCGCGATTCAGAGAGTTTGCAAACAGTAGCCTGTTGCCAAAGGGTACCTGCTTGCCAAATAGCGTTACGGTGGTGTTTTCCCCATCGTAGGTGCTAAACAGGCGCTTTTCCATAAATTCGTTGTAGTTTGGCAAATTTTTCTTTGGAACAACGCCCAACACTTCGCCGTGGTAGACAACTGCCGCCGCGTTGTACAGTTTGCCTAAGTTGTCGCACAGAGGCAGACCTACGATTACGACTATATCAAGCTGCGCAAGTTCGTCACACACCGTTTTGAGCGCGAACAGAGTGGCATTTCGCAATGCTGATTGGAAAAACAAGTCCCCGCAAGTGTAGCCCGTCAGACACAATTCGGGGAATAGCGCAATCTTTACCCCATCTTTGCAGGCAGCCTTTGCACGCGCAACGATGTCCGCAGCGTTGAAAGCGGCGTCGCCCACGCGTACTTCGGGTGAAATGCAGGCAATCTTTACCAAACCGAGGTAATCGCTGCCCGTCCAAGCTTCAATTGTGTGAGTTGTAGCTGCGTCGTCACCGTTAAGTAGGTAGTCCACGCTAACGTTCAAGGCATTTGCAAGTTTTTCCAGCTTATCAGACTTTATTTTTTGCAGTTCGCCGCTCATAATCTTGTTGACGGTACCGAGCGTTACCCCGCTTGCTTCCGACAACTGTTTTAACGTGTAGCCTTTGCGTTTTTTTGCTTCATTTAACCTTTTTACAACCTTTTCCATATTTACTCCAAATTGGACTGTATATTATATAAATTTTACCATATTTAGTGTGTGTTTATCAACTAATTCGGCTAATAATTATAAAAAAATAACGAAATAAAAGTTCTATTTTATAAAATCGTATTAAAAAGTCTTAAAATATCAATTCTACCGTGAGTTGATAACAACGGATGATTATCTCAAACAAGCGGTTATTGTCAATAAGGTAAACGTCGGCTATAATAAAAACGATGTCGGCGAAAAAACAATGGAGGTGAAATATGTTAGATACAAGTAGTGTTGGTAACAAAATTGCTGATCTTAGAAAGGCAAAGGGGCTAACTCAAAACGAATTGGGAGAACGGTTGGGTATTTCCTTTCAAGCTGTAAGCAAATGGGAACGCGGTGAAAGCCTGCCTGATACGGCGATATTGCTCGATCTTGCCGATGTATTGGAAACAACTGTTGACAGTATATTGTCCGGCGGTAAAGCAGAAGTAAATTTCCGTGGGAAAATTACAATAGCGGATATGAAAGAGGCGATTTTTTGTCTAAAAAGAATGGGGGAACTTCTTGGTAAAGACAATCTTTTGTATCGCTCGGCAATAAACGGCATAAATGAAAAAATGAATACCGACATTGAAGCCGCTTTTTCAGACGAGTACGTTTTCGAAGTTTTTGTAGCAGAAGCAACAATTCAAAAGATAATTAGTGGTTCATACGTCGATTTAACTGACGTCAAAAACAGCTTCAAGAATGAGCGTTTCAAAAATATAGTTTGCGATTACGCAGCAAAATACGGTATCAAATAAAAAAACACTTGATAACATCAAGTGTTTTTTTTGGCTCCCCGTGTTGGGTTTGAACCAACGACCCTCCGGTTAACAGCCGGATGCTCTGCCGCTGAGCTAACGAGGAATATTCAAATTGCTTTTGTATATTACCACTTGCACGTCATTTTGTCAATTATTTTGCAACACTTTTTCATCACTTTATAAAAACACCTGTTCAATCAACGCCTTGGGCATAAGTGAATATTATCTCGAATATAATACCTCAAAAAGAGTGAATAATCGACAGTAGTGTGATATTTTCGCGGTTATACACCGTGTTATAATGTTACTACAACTGCTCGGTTGTTGACCGCTAACTTTTGTGGGTGGTACAGTGAAACAGACGATAGTAGCAGTGTCAATAACTTTGGTATGCGTCTTACTGGTGTGCGGCATGGGCGGCTTGTCCACCGTTGTGGCAAATCAACGCGAAGTGCCAATCTACTGCGTGGACAGATCCGACGGCTACGTGTCAATAAGCTTTGACGCAGCGTGGGGCGCGGACAAAACGCGGCAGATAATGGACGTTTGCGATGAGTACGGAGTCAAGGCAACCTTCTTTTTGGTGGGCTTTTGGGTGGACAAATACCCTGAAATGGTAGCAGAAATTGCCTCTCGCGGTTTCGAGATAGGTACTCACAGCGCCACGCACCCGCAAATGAGCAAACTGTCCGAAGCGCAATGTCGCGAGGAACTTGTCAGCAGTAGCAAAAAGATTTTCGAGTTGACGGGTAAGCCGGTTAAGCTTTTTCGACCTCCGTTTGGCGATTACAACAATCAACTGCTTAGTGTCGCCAAGGGTTTGGGACTGTACACAATTCAGTGGAGCGTAGACAGCTTGGATTGGAAAGGACTTTCTGCAAGGCAGATATGCGAGCGCGTTCAAACAGCGGTTAGCGGTGACATCATTCTCTGTCACAACAACAGCGACCACATTGTTGAGGCATTGCCGTTGATATTCGAGGCAATGAAGCTGAAAAACCTCAAGTTTTGCCCCATCGGCGAGCTTATTTACACCGACAACTACTACATAGACAATTCGGGCAAACAAATATCCGACAAATCTGCCGCCAACGTGGTGTAAAATCTTACGAAAAGAAATCAAATATACTAAGGGAGCAAATATATGACTACAACTACGAATTTACGCAACAACTGCGTGACGCTTTCCGGAACGGTTATCAGCGCGCCCGTCTATTCGCATGAAATATACGGCGAAAAGTTTTACGAAGTGACGCTTTCCGTCAAAAGACTTTCGGGTATGGACGATTTGTTGCCAATATCCGTGTCGGAGCATCTGCTTTCCGACGTCTTCTTTGAGGGCAACAGCGTGACCGTTAGCGGTCAGTTTCGAAGCTACAACAAGACGGTAGGGGAGAAGAGTAAGCTCATGCTGACGGTTTTTGTCAGAGAAGTGCTGCCCTACGATGAAACGATAAACCCCAACACGCTTGAGTTGACAGGTTACATTTGCAAGCCTCCCATTTACCGTACGACGCCCTTCAACCGTGAAATTTGCGACGTGCTCATAGCAGTCAACCGCCAGTACAACAAAAGCGATTACATACCCTGTATCGTGTGGGGTCGCAATGCCCGATTTGCAGGAACTTTGGCAGTCGGCGAACACATCAACGTCGTTGGACGGGTTCAGTCGCGTAACTATCAAAAGAAGCTACCCGACGAAACGGTTGTGACGCGTACCGCCTACGAGGTGTCCGTCAGCAAAATCACCGTAATTGCCGACGGCGACGAAAACGAAACGATAGCGCAGTAGTGTATCAGTTGTGAATTAAGATTTATTTTAGAATTTTAAGTTTGCAAGTTTAATTAAAAATCAATAAAAAAATGCAACCACAAAAACGTTGGTTGCTTTTTTTATTAACAATATTTTGCTTTAATTAGGTGTTGTATTTTGTGTAGAATTTCGTCGAATTTTATAAAAAAAATTCCACCCCATATTTACTAAAATCGTGACATGGGGTGGAAAAATGTTGTTTTACTCTTTTTCGGCAGGAGCGGGTTCTGCGTCGGCTTTCAACTTTTTTCTGCGCCGTACGAAAATCACGGCAAGCGCCACAACGAGCGCAATTGCCACTACCAAAAGTACCAAACCGACGGTAGCGTTAGTGGTTAGGGCGTGCGCGTCTATCAACCGATCGGAATACAGGTAACCGTACGCTACTGCGCCGTCGCCTCTTTGAATTTGCACCAAAGCTATACCGTTTGCTTCACTTATCACCGACACCTTTTGTCCTGAGTGAAGGGGCGGTACCGTTTCCTCAACAACTATCTTTTCCCCTTCCGAATCCGTTACCGTTTTCGTGTACACGGCAAGATTGTCGTCAGTCATTTTGTCGGGGTCGCCATACATGTACAGCTTTACTGAAGAAAACAGTGTGGAATTGATTTTGCAGTAAGCGATTACAGCCGTTTGTTCCACCGTGGGGTAAAAGCTACCTACTTCCTGCTTCTTGACGAATCCGCGTTGGGTGGCGGAGTTGCTTTCATATTCAACGTACAGCCAAGCTATTTGTCCGTCACTTGTTATCTCTACAAATTCCTGCAGAATGGTCACTTCCGTCATGTTGCTTGCCGTTTGACTGAACGCGTGACCTTCAAATTGACTGCAGGGTACGTCGAAAATCCAAACGGTGTTCAGCGACGAGAATACCGTTTTGTACTGCACGTTGCCGTCGTTGCTTAGGTTTGTGTTGATGACTTCCAATTTGTCGTCATTGAAAACGCTTGTGGCGGTGTCGCTCTTTTTAACCCAACCGAACTTGTAGTCGCCGTTGTCATCGCGCACAAACACGTAGTAGAAGTTGCTGCTTGCGTCACCGTCGTAACCAATTACGATATATTCGCTTGCATCGGTTTTGATATTGGCAACGCTATTTTGTGACGTGGTTTTGAAAACAATGTTTGTGGGGTAGCCCTTGCTGCGTACTAACGTGAAAGAGGTGTATTGACTGGTTTGCGGTACTGCCTGTTGAACCTTGTCGTCACCAATTACTGCTTTTTCCGTCAGTTGAACGGTGGAAGAATCTTTACTGTATTGATAAATCACAATTTGATGGTTGTCGTTGAGCACGTACAGCCTGTTGTTGCTCGCGTCCGCGTCGAGAATCACGAAGTCGTTGAAACTGCCAAGTAAATCCAAATTGTATTGAGAACCCGCCGCAACGGAATAGTAAATAATGTGTTCGCCGAATATAGCAACCTCGTTTCCTTCCCAAGCGAACAATCCTTTTGCCTGAAGATTGTTGTAAAGTTGCCAGTTCAAATAGTTATTAAATACGTCGCTGGGCGTTTTGTTCAGCATGTTGCCTGTACGGCGCGCAATAGGATTTATGTCACTGTACGCGCCACCGTTGTACAGATAGTACACGTAGTCGCCCGCTGTAACTGCAGCAACGGTATCGTCAAGATTCTCAAGGTAACCGTCCTCGCAGTACAAACCCGCGGTAGTCAAGATAACCGCTTTATCGTTATATATAGTAAAGTCGATTAAGTCCGAGCTGTCGTTAGCAATTTCGAAAGTCGTTTCCGTGAGTTCAAGCTTGCTTGCCGTTACGTTAGCCGTCAGCACTTTTTTGCTCGTTACAACGTAAAGGGTACTGCCTTTTGCTAACAAATTCGTTACGTTTTGAGGTAATTCGAGGGTATTTATAAATACGGGAGTGCCGCTCGAAAGGTTGAAGTAGTGAATCGCGCTTCTGTTGTCCTCAATCTTGTCCGCAACGAACAGGTAGTCGCCAACTGCGGTGATAGCGGTAGGGTTGAGAAAATATATTATGTCCTCAGCCGAACTGCTTGCAGATTCCTCTGCAAAAACAACGGTTGGCAAAATAGCGGCAACCGCAAGCGTCAGACATAGGAAAATTACAACGATTTTTTTCATATCTTTCCTCACCTTGCAAATTCAATTTCCAATTAGTACAAGGTGAATTTGCAAGTCCATTTGTAATACAAGTATTTTATATTATATCAAATACAGTGACATTTTTCAACAGTTTGCAACAAAATACAACAATATATTTATCAATTAACTAAATCTACTTTTTTATTTCCGTTTTTCGTTTGAAAAGGGCTCTCGATACGCGCTCGGCATTCATTTATGACGTTGGTTAACTGACACGCATGTTTTTTATAAATTTTTATTTACTCGTTTTCTCACAAAAATGTTAAGTAAATTTTAAAAATAAATTTACAAAAAATCAAGGAAAATTTCCGAAAAACTGACATATAGTTGTCATATTTTTTATGTTATCATTGAGAAAAATAGAACGAATGTTCGAAATTTGAAAAAATGGAAGTGAATTAATGAAATACGAATTAGTTATGCTGCGGAACGCGATCCGCATGAAGAACAGCGCAAAAATTCTTACTGAGGAAATGAAGCTGATCGCGCTGAAATCTTATTCTACAGTCAATTGGCGCGACGGCACGATGGGGCAGATAGAGGCGATTGGAAAAATATCTCAACAAATCGAAGACTGTAATATTTTTTACAATTCGGTCAAGAAGGCGTTGCTTATCGTTCCCAAGGGCTACAGGGCGTTGCTCGTTGCCGTCTACTTCAAGAACGTTGACAGGCAAGAGCTGGCAAGCAAATACAAAGTGTCCCTTTCTACAGTCTACCGCAAGCTACTTTACGCGCGTGAATCATTTTTGAGCGCGCTGCGTTCAATTGGGTGCAGCGAGGAGTGGTTTTTGACCAACTACGGCGAATTGGACTTTGCCGAGAACCTTCCCTACCGTAAGCGTAAAAGATGAATGTACTTTTAAGCGAATGAAGTTATAGGTTATATGTCCTGTTCAAACACGTTGTTGCGTTTCTTGAAATTCCCCGGCAGAAACAGCGCAAGCGTCAAGCCAACTGCAAACAGTACGACGAAGGCAATCAACAGTATTTCCGACGTTGGCGACGACTCGACAGGCGTAGTGTCACTTGGCGTTTCGTCCGGCGTCGTGGGAGTGGTAGATGACGGCGTATTTGGCAGCGGAGTTGGGTGAAATGCGACCTGTGGTTGGGAAACTGCTCTTGCGTCCACGTATCCGAACCGTCCGGCGTACCTTACGTAGTACCAGGTTGTGCCGTAATTTTCCTGTTTTCCGTAGTAGTACAGCGGCTGTAAATTAAGCGCGGCAAGTATTGACGTGGACGACGGCACCGGCGACAGCTTTATGTCTACGCTATCAGCGGTTACGGTCAGTACCTCCGCAGGATAGTAGGGTTCAACGGGAGGGGTGACGCACATTGACACTTCGCTGCGGATTACGTAACCTACGATGGGCACAAATTCCACGTCGTTAGATGGTATAACCTCCACCTGCAACACGCTGTCAAATTCTTGAAGCACGCGCACGTAGTAGGATTTTTCCAAAATAAATAACGGTTGGTCAATATTCTCGGTTTTGTACAAATAAACGTCATCTTTCAAAATGCGCGCCCAGTTTGCTGTGTCGGCATGAGCCAAATTGGTCACGACAATCAACGCAACGAGAGTGATGGATAGCAAACACGCAACGATCAAGATGGATTTTTTTAACATAAACCGCCTCCGTAAATCCCCTTAAAAGAGAGTACGCCAAGTATAATACGGCGGGCAAATCGTATTTTGCCGAGTTGTGTCTGTATTGGACAAGTCTTGACACTACGAAATTTTTACCCGTCACAAGCAAACTATTGACGAATATGGAAGAAATATTAAAGAAAATAAAGAAAATCGAACAGGAAGAAGCCCGACGTAAAAAATGTCCGCTTGCACGCTACAACAAAACCAAGGTGCACCTAAAACAAATGGCGTTCCACCAATGTCTCAAACGTAACCGATGGGTATTTGGCGGCAATCGCAGCGGAAAAACGGAGTGCGGCGCAGTGGAAACGGTGTGGCTTGCCCGAGGCATTCACCCCTACAGGGCGAATCGCAGTAGCGTTAGCTGTTGGGTGGTGTCCCTTTCGCAGCAAGTTCAGCGCGACGTCGCTCAACAAAAAATACTGTACTACCTTGACAAAAGCTGGGTTAGGGAAATCGTTATGGCAAACGGTTCTAAGGCAAGCCCCGAGTACGGCGTAATCGACTACATAGTTATTGACAACGTTTTCGGCGAAACGTCCAAAATTGCCTTCAAAAGCTGCGAGGCGGGGCGTGACAAATTTCAGGGTACGAGTTTGGATTTCGTCTGGTTTGACGAGGAGCCGCCGCAGGAAATATACGAGGAATGTCGCATGCGCGTGTTGGACAAGCAGGGGCACCTGTTTGGAACGATGACGCCGCTTAAAGGTCTGACCTGGGTGTACGACGAAATTTATCTCAACAAACACAACTCCAAAGAGGTGTGGTGCGAGTTTATGGAATGGGCGGACAATCCCTACCTCAACTCAAGCGAAGTGGCGGAGATGTCTGAAAGCCTGTCCAGCGAAATGTTGGAAAGCCGTCGCTACGGACGGTTTACGGCAGTTAGCGGTCTGGTGTACCCCGAGTTCAGCGAGGCAAACGTCATCGAACCCTTCGACGTTCCCGAATCGTGGCAGGACGGAATTTCAATTGACCCCGGGCTAAACAATCCGCTTTCCTGTCACTGGTACGCGCGCGACTACGACGGTAATGTGTACGTCATAGCCGAGCACTACGAGGCAAAGCGCGACGTAGCTTATCACGCGGAAAAAATAAAGGAAATCTGCAGGCTTCTAAATTGGAAAAAGGACCGTTTCGGTTGCATCTCCGCTCTCATGGACAGCGCGGCAAATCAACGCACCTTGAACGGACAACGGAGCGTTGCCGAGCTGTTTTGCGAGCAGGGTATTACCGTCAACACCCGCGTAAACAAAAGCCTGTACACGGGCATCAACAAGGTGAAATCAATGCTCAAACCGCTAAATTCCCCACCCCATCTGTATATTTTCAGTAGTTGCGTCAATATGCTACGGGAAATAAAGGGTTACTTTTGGGGCAACGGTGACGCTCCGATAAAGCGCGACGATCACGCCATGGACGACCTCAGGTACTACGTGTGTTCGCTCACTGACAGGCAAGAGGCAAAGCCCGAGAAATCTTGGGTAGAGAAAGACAAAGAGAAATTATACAAACAGCTACGCTTAAATAGGTGAAGTTTCGATTTGAATGAAAAAATATGGATACAAAACAGTTACTAATCAAAATCCTGCTCAGGAAAGCCAAGGGTTACTCCTTTCGCGAGAAAACGGACGAATTCATAGTCGTGGACGGCGAAAAAAAGCTTGTCAAGAGCAAGGTGGTCACCAAGCGAATACAACCTGACGTCAATGCCGTCAAGGCATTGTTGACGTTGGCGGACGGGGAAACGGACGTGACCAAAATGACGGACGAGCAGCTTCAAGTGGAAAAACTGCGGTTAATCCGCTTGCTAAACGAGTTGGAAACGGAGCCGCAGCAGGGAGCGACAACTGACGACGAGTAAAAATACAAAAGGAGAAAAACAATGTTAACGAAAATCACAAACAAGACAAAATGCGACGTAAAAGACTGCAAAAACGACGCGACGTACTTTTTCGCCACGAAGGGCCGAGTAGGCAAGTGCTTTTTATGCGAGCAATGCTTGGCAAAGCTGTCTGCCCAAGGAAAGACGCTTAGTGTGCCGAAAAGTCCGAAAAACGCCATAAAAAAGCAAATGGAAAGAAAAATAGAGGAGCAAAACTATGTCCAAGAATAATAAAACGTTCCACGAACAAACGACAAAGCAACCCGACCGCGACAAAGTTACTGCGAATTTCACGCAGGAATTTGCCGACGACGTGGTCAAGTCCGTCAAGGCTGATTTTGCCGAGAGGCAGAAGATGCGTCGCCCCTACGAGCTGAATTGGCAGCTCAACATGAATTTTACAATGGGCAACCAGTATTGCGGCATTTCCCCGCGCGGTAGCATCGAGCAGGAGGACAAGTACTACTTTTGGCAGGAAAAGCAGGTGTTCAACCACATTGCAACCATCGTAGAAACTCGCCTTTCCCGTCTCAACCGTGTTCGCCCCAAACCCGTAGCGAGACCTTTTTCCGGTAGCGAATCGGACGTAAACTCTGCGAAGCTGTCCACGAAAATCTTGAACAGCGCGCGTGACAAAATACACCTTGACGAGGTGATAGGGCGCGCAACCGTTTGGAGCGAGACGTGCGGAACGGCGTTTTACAAAATCAGTTGGAATCCCGACGCCGAGGAAGCGACGGTATCAGTGTGTTCGCCATTTGAGATTTACCCCGACAGCAACGTCACCGCAACGTTGGACGATTGCGAGTCGGTAATACACGCCAAAGTGTACTCGAGTAGCGTCGTAAAAGACACCTGGGGTGTGGAAATACAGGGTGAAACGGTCAAAGTGTTCGCTATCGACGGCGCGCAAAGCGTCGGCGGACTGGGCTACAATTCCATCGTTCCGTCCATCGTGCAGGAAGCGAAAAACGATCAGGTGTTGGTAATAGAACGGTACACCAAGCCCTGCTCCGCATTTCCTCACGGCAAGCTTGAGATTGTTGCGGGCAATCAACTGCTTTACTACGGCGAGCTTCCGTACAAAATCGGCGACGGCGACACCTTCGCCTACCCATTCGTACGCCAGATTTCTCTTGAGCAGGCGGGCTGCTTTTGGGGGTCGAGCATGGTAGAGAGAGTAATTCCCATTCAGCGCGCCTACAACGCCGTCAAAAACCGCAAACACGAATTTTTGAACCGTCTTGCAATGGGCGTACTCACCGTAGAGGACGGCTCGGTGGATACGGACAACCTCGAAGAAGAAGGACTTTCCCCGGGAAAAATACTGGTGTACAGACAGGGCTCCGTCAAGCCGCAGCTTATGGACAGTGGCGACGTGCCCGCCGACTTCACCTACGAGGAAGAACAGCTTTTGAAGGAATTTATTTCCGTGTCCGGCGTGTCGGAGTTTGCGCGTAACAGCACGACCCCCAACGGTGTAAACAGCGGTGTTGCGTTGCAGCTCATTGCCGAGCAGGACGACATCCGTATGGCAGGCTCGGTGGACAGCGTCAAGCATTGCATCAAGCGTATTGCGCAGTGCATTTTGAGACTGTACAAGCAGTTTGTCAGCGTTCCCAAGCTTACGAGATACACCGACGGGCAAAACAGCGCGGAAGTGTTCTACTTTACGGGTAGCGACGTGGGCAGCGACGACATCGTCTTTGAGACGGAAAACGAACTTAGCGACAGCCTCGCTACGCGAAGAACCATGCTGTTTGAATTGCTGAATGCGGGCGTGCTGTCCGACAGCGAGGGCAAGCTGTCCGCCAATTCCAAAGCCAAGGTGCTAACACTTATGGGCTTCGGCAACTGGGAGAACGCGCAGGACATTACGCGACTTCACACAGCCAGAGCCGAGCGAGAGAACGTAGACATTGACCACGCCGAGGTGCTGCCGGTAGACGACCACGATTTGCACGTAGAGGAGCACACGCGTTTCGTAATTTCGGGCGACATTGACGAAGCGGACAAGTCCTACCGCGCCAAGGTGCTGCAACACATTGAACAGCACAAAAAAATGAAAAAGGAGAACGCATAAATATATGGAATACGGAAAATTCAATTCTGCCGAGGAGCTTTTGAAGGGGTACACCGAACTGGAAAAGAGCTTCACGCAAAAGTGTCAACAACTGTCCGAACTGCAAAAGCAAATGGCAGAAGTCAACAGTCAAGCAAATCAACAACAAAATCAACAAGAAAATCCCGTCGGTACAAACGGGCAACCGTCACCGAACGACGCTACGCAGTCAACTGCAGATGACGAGGCTAACACAGTCCCCACCCCGAGCGGCGCCGACAGCCAATCGGAAGTGAGCCAAAGCGTGAGCGTCACACCGCCTAAGGTCATGACGGGAGGCGGAAACGTGTCTATGGCGTTGCCAAACCGCCCCAAGACACTCAAAGAAGCGTCGGAGTTGGCAAAAAAATATTTTAAGTAAAGGAGAAAAACAATGGTAACACTCACAAGCGCTGACAATGCGCTGAAAACACTCTATTTGGGCGTAGTTGCGGATCAACTGAACACGGCTGTCAACCCGCTGCTTGCCCGCTTCCAACAGACCTCAAGTGACGTATGGGGTAAGGAAATTCGCAAATTGGCGCCCTTCGGTATCAACGGCGGTATCGGCGCGGGAACGGAAGAGGGCGAACTGCCAAGTTCCGCGCAAAACAACTACGCGCAGTTCGTTTTGACCCTCAAGAACCTCTACGGAACGATTGAGATTTCCGACAAGGCTATTCGCGCAAGCGAGAATAACAGCGGCGCATTCGTCAATCTGCTTGAGGCGGAAATGGAAGGACTTATCAAAGCTTCCAAATTCAACTTCGGAAGAATGCTCTACGGCGACGGCAGCGGCAAGCTGTGTACTGTCACAAGCGCAAGCGGCAACGTACTTACGGTGGACGCCGTGCACAACGTTATCGAGGGCATGGTGGTGGACGTAATCGGCAACAGCGGCAAAACTCCCGTCGTGTCCACCCGCCGTATCGTTGACGTGGACAGAGAAAACAAAAGGGTAACTCTTTCCGGCGCAACTATTGGCGCAGGTACGGTGACGGACGGCGATTTCCTCACCGTTCAGGGCAGCTACAACAAGGAACTCACGGGTCTTGGCGCAATCTTCGGCTCGTCCGACACTCTCTACGGGTTGAACAGAGCATCTAATAAGTGGCTCACACCCTACAAAAAGACGGCGTCAACTCTCACCGACGTAACGATTCAACGCGCAATCGACACCTTGGAAGAGGTGGCAGGCTCCGTTGCCGACTTCATCGTTTGCTCCGGCGGCGTAAAGCGCGCTTATCAGGACTACCTCATCACCAACCGCACCAACATTGACGTGATGAATTTGCAAGGCGGCTACAAAGCCATTTCCTACAACGGAATCCCCGTCGTTTCCGACCGCTTCGTTCCCGCGGGCACAATGTACATACTCAACAGCTCCGACTTCCACCTTCATCAGCTTTGCGACTGGCGCTGGCTGGAGGGGGACGACGGCAGAATCATCAAGCAAGTGGCAAACAAGCCTGTGTACACCGCAACGCTGGTTAAGTACGCTGACCTTATTTGCGACAGACCCATCGGTCAAGCAATGATTAGCGGCATCACCGAAGCGTAGCGCGGTGAAATGCGTCGGTCATCTACCGTCTCACGCAAGGTGACCGAATAAACAAACGTAATGAACTATAACACTTTGATAAAACTTCTCACTTCCATCTGCGGAAGCAGACAGCTCTAACGTAAAGAGAAACAACAGTAAGGTTGAAGACAGTTTTTATCAGAGTGTGACATTCAAGGAGAACAATATGATTCTCATTACAAACGACTTATTTGATATAGCTTGGCGACTTCGGCAAGTATGCGACGACTACCGCGTGTACTACAACGTGGAGAAAAATCGCTACGAGGTTCACAACTCTAAGAAAAACACGTTGGAGTTCGTCGTACCCTACGGTGAATTGGACGCAAGGACGGTAGAGTACGCGCGCTATTCCCGCGTGGAAAATGCAGATAGAATTTTCGCCGAAATAGAGCGACACAACGCCAAGCTACAACAAGGAGGTTAAATGAAAGTAAGTGAAATAGTAAAAACGTGCGGAGAAATTCTCAATCTGAATTTTTCCGACGAATATTTTGAAAGCAGCGACGCGCCGAATGACGTCAGCGTCAAATTGCTGGTAAACAGCTGCAATTTCGTGTTGGAAGAGCTGTACCGCGATTACGCAACGTCGCTGCGCAAAACGGTGGTGGAAGTTAATGACGGATTTGCCGACACTTCCCTTTACAGGCTGTGCAAGGTGATTTCGCTTGTGGACGAAGAGGGAAACGACGTAAAATTTCGTTACAGCGACGGCGGATTGCACGTGGAAAAAGACGGCAAATACAATCTTTGCTATGCGCGTCTGCCCAACTTGGTGGGTTGGAATGACGACGTAGAGCTGCCCTCTCCACGTATTACCGAGCGAATTTTCGTGTACGGCGTGGTGCGCGAATACTACGCCCTGATATGTGATTGGCTAAGCGCCAAACAATGGGATACACGCTTCAAGGACGCGCTCACAATTGCCTGCGGTAAGGTTTCCACCATGCGTATGCCCGTGGGGAGGTGGGTGTAATGTGGCCGAAAAGACTGCCCGCCGTTGCTGCTCACAATTGCAAAGCGCGGCTAAAACTTGATTTGCCGAGCGACAACTCCGATTTTCTCAACTGCAGCAACGTGATGAGCGTAGGTGGAAAATTACGCTCCTCTTGCTGCGCTACGTGGTTACGTTTTGCCTTCGATGTGTACAAGTTGCTTGCGGAATATGACGGAAAGTTGTACATGCTTGGAGCGCAAGGATTGTGGTACTACCAGGATCACTCGACAACTAACTTTTTGAACAAAACTGAGTACACGGCATGCGCTTGCGTATTTCAGGGAAAGTTGAATATTATGGGACCTAACATGGGCGCGTACGTCATAGAAAAGCGGTACACGTTTCAGGACAACGTCGGTGGAATTTCTTTAGCGGTGTGTGACGACCGTATGTTTGCGTTGGAAGCTAACAATGATATTGCAATAACAACCGCAGGACAAACAGGCTGGCAGGATTATTTCCGCTTGACGCCCAACACCAAGCTGGGCGCGCTTGTAACAGTTGGCAAAAAGCTGTACGCCCTCGGCGACACCTGTTACGTGTTTGACCCGAGTACTGCCGTAGACAACCTTGACGTCACCTTTCGCGCGTTGTGTCACGGCGTAGGCTGCGTGCAAACTGACACACAGGCGGTATTCGGCAAAAAAGCCGTGTTTGCCACCGACTGCGGTCTCAGACTGTTGCAGTCGGACAACGTCACTTCGATATTTGAGGGGCTAAACAGTTTCGTCAGTTTCGTAGGCAGCGTGGCTTGCGCTCACAAGGGATTGTACTACGTGTCTTGCAAGCGTCTCGACGGTACGCAGGAGCGTAACGACGTGACGTTGATACTTGACGTTCACCACGAGAACATTGTTGGAATTCTCGACATGGGGTCGGAAAGTTTGTGTTCTTCGGGTGAAATTTTGTACTTACTCCGTGACAAAAAACTGTATCTGTTGGAGGGCGTTGCAACCGAAAGCAGTTGGTTTCAAACAGTGGACTTCGGCAACTCGTCACTCAAATTTCTCGACACTTTGTTCATCAAGTGCAAGCAGGACGCCGAGCTTACAATTACGGGTGACAACAGTTCGGTTAGCTACAAGGTAAAAGGCAACGGCGCGCTTCAACGAATTCCTGTTTGCTGTGTCGGGCGAAGCTTTACTTTTCAAATTCGGGCGCAAAACGGGTTGCAGGTGGACTACGCCGAACTGACCGCGCGTAGATACGAGGTGTAATTATGGCAACTATCACAAGAGAGCGATTGATTGAACTTCAGGAGCTGTACGAGGCCCTCAAAGTACGCGTACTGAGCATTGACGAAAAGTACAGTTTGGATTACGTTGAACCCAAGCTCGATTTGCCCGACAGCCTCAATTTGCAAAAGCTGGAGTACACTCCCAAAACGGAAGAGGAGTTGACGGCGCTGGCAGAACAAGCCGTTGCGGCAGTTATTATATCTAAACAGGCAAGCATAGAAAAAGCCTATTCTTCTAAACTGAAGAGTGTTGCTATCAAGCTTACGCAAAACAAAAACAATCACTTTGCCACGGTTAACGGAATCATGGAAAAGTACCTCGAAAGATGTGAAAAAATCAAGCGAAGAGCTATTGAGCACGGACTTGTTTTTTCCACCGTCACCACCAAGTACCTCGACAAGGAGAATAGCTCAAATCTTGCGCAGTTGCAGGATGCGGCGACTTATACCAATCAAAAAAGCAAATTGATAGAGCAAGAGGGGACTGACGCGGAGGAAATTTACCAACAGTCATGCGCCGCGCTGGAAGAGGAGAAGCAGGCGCGAATTGCACAGGCTTATCAGAAACTGTTGGATTCCGAGAAATCTTTGCGCATAAAGATAGAAAAGTACAACAACAGCCTTGAGGAAAAGGAGCAAAAATACCAAGCATCCCGTCAGAGGACGCTGGAAAACGCGCGTAGGGCGGCTTACAACAGGGCTTTAAACAACGCCAAAATTTACGCAGAGCTTGGCGAAACGGGTTACAGACAGCTCATTCAGCGTGAAAAATACGCAGTATGTCAGGACGCATTTTTCCCTTTGCGCCGCGACGAAGCGCAGGCGATACTCACCTTTGACTCATTTTTGGTATCACATCTCGGTGTGTACTACAACAGTTTTGTGAATTGGATCAACACGACGCTGTTACCGTAATTTGGACTGACTAAACTCTAAAAAATCACAATTAAGGAGGTTTTTGCCTCCTTTTTTATTTATTCTTAAACAGTTGATTAAAAACAGTGATTATTGTATAATAAGCTATAAGTAATTATGAGATATCAAAGCAAGTCATCCATTGCCTATATGTTCCGTAACTTTTGGAATTTGGTTTACGTCACGCTGCCTGTAGCGGTGTTGATGGCGTTTTTCTACAACCCGTCGTCAGAAATCACGCTGTTTACCCGTTTGGTAACGGAGGAAATTGCAATGAACGATGTCATCTACCTATTGGGCGAAAGTCTGACTGCGCTGCGTTTCGGCAGGTTTTGGTGGGTTGTGCCCATTGCAATAGTGGCGCTTGCTTACGCTATGAGCGTCATGGTGGTCAAGATTGACCGCCACATGCGCGTAGGACAAATGCCGGCTTTTCCGTTGAAGCGCGCCTTTGGAATTTTTCCGTTTGTGTTGCTGTACATTTTTTGCGGCGTTGCGGCAATGGAAATATTCAAGCTGATTATCGTAGGTATTGCCTATATGCTCAGATTCCTCAACAACGCCACGGCAGTCATATCCGTCGCTTTGGGGCTGTCCGTTGTCGTGAGAGTATTCTGGCTTTACATGCTCGGCTTGCTTATCATCTCTTTCCCACTGAAATACAGCGAAAACTACCGTTTCAACGTAGCGTTGTCCTACTCTGCGCGTACCATGTCACGCAAAAAGGCAATGCTTTTTGGCGTAGCGTTGTTAATCGTGTTTCTGCGCGTCGTGGCGATGGGAATTGCCTACTTGCTTGCTCCATACAAGTTGGACGCGTTGATTTACGCGGTGGGTTACACTCTGTGTTTCACCTTTGCGCCGTGTTTTGCTTTCAAGCATTACTACGACGACGTTGGAGGCGAACGTCGCGACGTTTCGCAGATTATGTTCGGTTGAGGAGGGGCGTATGATTAAATCACTCAAGCTTGCATCCTACAACTGGAGAGTGCTGTTGAAGTCGATATTTTACCAAGCGGCGCTTTTGGCATTGGTAATTGCGCTCGGAGTACTCATTTTCGGCAGCTTTGTAGACGACTTGATGCGAATCATCAACGACAATCAGATAAGCGAATTTTTGTACAATTCCGTCAACTCGATTTTCGCGGGCGAGTTCAACAGCGAGGTGTTTGCAAACGATTTGAGCGAGTTGATTGCCAACGTTCAAGCTTCTCTTGAATCCTTGTGGGACGAAGTCGTCCTGTCGTACTTGGCAATTTGCGGAATTTTTATCCTGTACAGACTTTTGGTCTCAATTACCGACGTGACGGTGGATTGCCAGTTGGACGAGTTCATGACGTCTAACGCCAGCCGTCCGTTTAGTTGGTACTTTTTCAAGAAGCAGGGCAAAACTTGGAAGTTCGCGCTGATGCAGATGGCTTTCGCGTTGCCACTTGACGTCATGATTGCGTGCGGCAGCGTAGGACTGTTTTTGATGTGTCTGCCTGCTTTCGGTTGGTGGTCAATCATTCCCGTTACAGTAGTGGCGTTGACGCTGTACGCTATGAGGCTGACGCTGTTTGCCTTTTGTCTGCCTGCCACTGCCTGTGAAGAGGATTTGTCTGCGCGCAAGGCGTTTAGACACGGCTTGTCCGTTATTTTCACACGCTTTTGGCACGTATTTTGGAAGACCGTCATATTGGTGTGTCTGATGGCGGCAATAAGCCTCGTTTCCATACTGTACGTCAGCAACGCAATCCTTTCGGCAGTTTTGTCTACCGTACCCAACTTCGTGTTGTTCTTCTATTTGAAGTGTATCAACATTGTGGAGTATTTCCGAGCAGACAACCGTCCATTCTTCTATAAGCGTGTTGACGTTGAGGGCACGGAGCGGTACAATCGCAAGCTCAGGCGAAAGTCCAAAGGCAACAAGGCGTAGGCAGTACTGACTACTTGGCGACGGGAGTTTTTTCCTGTCGCTTTTTGCGAGTTAATTGACTGCATTTAGGCAATAATTTATAATTAAATTCGCCACAAAAATTAGAATTTTCGTAAAGCGTCTTTGATTTAGACAGGTCACAGATGCTTTGAACAGATAGAGGTAAAAATGAAGACAAAGAATAATACAAAACAAAACACTAATCAAAATTTGCCACAGCGTGGCAGCAATCATCAGCCCAAGGGGAAGAACAGTCAACAGCCCAAGGGCAAAAGTAATCCGCAGCAAGGCGGCAAAAATTCAGCCAATCACAACGCGGCTAACAAACAGCAAAATAGCCCCAAAACGCAACATGGGGTCAAGAAAAATAACGTAAAACCCATTGGCAAACTCAAGGTAATGTTCTTGGGCGGAGTAGGTGAAATAGGAAAAAACATGACTGCGTTTGAGTACGGCGACAGCATCGTGGTGTTGGATGCTGGCATGTCTTTCCCCGGTTCGGATATGCCGGGCGTTGACGTCGTTATTCCCGACGTAAGCTACCTTGTCGAAAACCGTGACCGCATCAAGGGCATACTGATAACTCACGGACACGAGGATCACATTGGCGCGCTCCCCTTCTTGGTGGAGCAGTTGGGCATCAAGGTGGACGTGTACGGTACGCGACTCACCCTTGCCCTTGCGGAAAATAAGCTCGTTGAACACAATGTCGCCGACAGGGTGCGCTTTGTTCCCATCACGGACAAGAGCGTAGTCAATCTCGGACAGTTCAGCGCAGAGTTCATTCACGTTTCCCACTCGGTGGCGGGCAGCGTTGCAATTTGCTTGCGTACGCCCGTCGGAATTGTTTTGCACACGGGCGACTTCAAGGTGGACTACACTCCGCTTGGCAACGACATTATGAACCTCAACCGTTTTGCGGAAATCGGTAAACAGGGCGTACTTCTTTTGATGAGCGAATCTACAAACGTGGAAAAGCCCGGTTATACCATGAGCGAATCGGTGGTTCAGGAAACGATAAACAAGGTGTTCCAAGAGGCGAAGGGCAGGCGCATAATTATCGCTACCTTTGCAAGTAATGTTGACCGCGTCGGTATGATAATAGAGCTTGCCAAGCTGTACCGCCGCAAAATTGCCCTTTCGGGTAAATCCATGAACAAGTACGTCGAGGCTGCCGCGCGAGTCGGAACACTCAACATTGACAGCAAAATGTTCGTGGACATTGACAAAATCGGCAACATCGAGGACGGTAGGCTGCTAATTTTGTCCACGGGTAGTCAAGGTGAGCCAATGTCAGCCTTGACGCGTATGGCAAGCGGCGAGTTCAACAAGGTGAAAATCGGTTCCAACGACACCATAGTCATTTCCGCTAATCCAATCCCGGGCAACGAGCGTGACGTGTACAACGTAATCAACAAGCTGTACCGACTGGGCGCAAACGTGGTGTATTCCGCGTTAAGCGCCGTACACGTATCGGGACACGCCTGCCAAGAAGAGCTAAAACTAATCTATACGCTTGTCAAGCCCAAGTATTTCATTCCCGTTCACGGAGAATATAGGCATCTCAAGCAGCACGCCATGCTTGTGGAACACCTCAAACACAAAAAGAACAACATCATAATCCCCGAAATCGGCGATTGCGTCGAGCTGGACAAAAATACCTTCAAAGTAGTCGGTCAAATCACCGGCGGAAGCGTCATGGTGGACGGTTTGGGCGTCGGCGACGTCGGTAACGCCGTTTTGCGTGACAGGCTAAGTCTTGCCGAGGACGGAATTTTGGTTTGCGTGGTGGGACTCAACAAAAACACGGGTAAGATTGGCGCAGATATTGAAATCGTCAGCCGCGGCTGTTTCTTTGCAGGGGACGCGGACGCTCCCATTGACGAATTGAGGAGTCTCGTCAAGCAAGAAATAACCAAACTCAACGGCGCAAGCATCTCCGCCATCAAGACGGCAATACAACGCGTCGTCCGTCACTATTTCAGAGTGACGCTGAAGCGTAATCCCGTAGTTTTGCCTATAATTTTTGAAATTTAAAAGGGTAGTAACCTACGATATATGGAACTTTCACAGCTTGAAAAATTCGCTCGCGAGCGCTACATTCCCGTCATGTTAGACGACACCAAGGAACTGCTGTTCAACACGGTCAAGGAGCGTCAACCGCGTCGTATATTGGAAATCGGTACGGCAATCGGTTACAGCGGTATCGTCATGCTGTCCGCAAGCGAACGGGCTACTTTGAACACGGTGGAGCTTGACGAACAAACGGCAAACATGGCGCGTGCAAACTTTGCGGAATTTGGAATGAGCCATCGGGTCAACGTCTTCGTGGGCGACGCAAGAGAAATAGTGCCACAGCTTACAGGCAGCTACGACTTCATTTTTCTTGACGGGCCTAAGGGACAATACGAGACGTTTTTTCCGTACCTCACGGATTTATTGGAAGTGGGCGGAACACTTGTATGCGACAACGTTTTGTACAAGGGCTTAGTGGAGCACGTACCGGAAAACAAACGGCACAAACACATCACCGTTGCCCGCAACATGCGCGCATTTTTAGAGGACGTTACAACCAACGAACGGTACAGCACAAAGCTGTACAGAATTGGAGATGGGGTAACGATTTCCACCAAAATTCGCTAAACACCCTCGTCTTTGTGTGAGCTGTAAAAGAGACAGCAAAAAAAATACTTTATCTTTACACGTTACTATGACTGACATAACAACCAAAACTAAAAGAAAAACTACTTCCAAAATCGAAAAAGTGGAACTGCTCGCCCCGGCAGGTAATATGGAAAAGCTGCAAACGGCTTTCCACTTCGGCGCGGACGCGGTATACCTTGCAGGCAAGCGGTACGGACTTAGAGCATTTGCCGACAACTTCACCGACGAAGAAATTTCCGAGGCGGCAAGCTTTGCGCACGGTCTTGGGAAAAAAGTCTACGTTACGCTAAATATTTTTGCAAGCAACGTGGACTTTGACGACCTTGGCGACTACCTCAAGGTTTTGGAACAGGCGAAAGTGGACGCGGTTCTGATTTCCGACGTAGGCGTATTGGATTACGTCCGCGCTCACAGCAGTTTGACGATACACGTGTCCACCCAGGCTAATACCACCAACAAGTACGCTGTTGACTTTTGGAGGAAACAGGGCTGCGAACGCGTAGTGCTTGCTCGGGAAGTGCCGCTTAGAGAAATTGCGGAGATTTCCAAATTTTGTCCAAACGTGCAGCTGGAAGCGTTCGTACACGGCGCCATGTGCGTCAGCTATTCGGGGCGTTGTTTGATGTCTAACTATCTCACAAACCGCAACAGCAATCGCGGCGAGTGTGTGCAGGCCTGCCGTTGGCAGTGGGAAGTAAGGGAAGTCAGCCGTGAGGACGGTATGCCCGTTATGGAAGACGAACGCGGCACTTACATTTTCAATTCCAAAGATATGAACATGCTTGCTCACTTGCCTGAGTTGATTAACGCAGGCATTGTCAGCTTCAAGATTGAAGGGCGTATGAAATCTTCCTTCTACGTTGCGACGGTGGTGGCGGCGTACAGGCGCGCGCTCGATGCAATTTACGCGGGAAAATTTACTCCCGAACTTGTGCGGGAGCTAAATGCCGAGCTTAACAAGGCGTCTCACCGCGAGTATACCACGGGCTTCTACTTTGACGAGCAGGAAAGCCGCCAGTACTACCCATCAAGCAAGGCAGTAGAGGAATACAAATTCGTAGCGGTAGTCAAGGAATGTAGCTACGGTCACGCGGTAATCGAACAACGCAACAAGTTTGTAGTGGGCGAAACTCTCGAAGTGTTGTCTGCAACAAGCGACTGCGGCAAAACCTTTACCGTTGAGCGCGCCGTAGACGACAAGGGCAATGAAGTTGAAGTTTGCAACAAGGTAAAACAAATCCTCACCGTCAACTGCCCGTACAAGCTCACCGCAGGAGATATACTTCGTAAAAAACAGTAAGGCTCGAAACTCCATCGCCTCAAATAGTAAATCACTGTTGACAAAGTACTGTATTTTAATATATACTGTAATGGTCCATTCGAAATTGGAGGAACTAACATGACGAAAACGAAACTTAAAGCGTTAACAATATTTTTAGTGGTTGCAGTGTTGCTTGCGACGTTATTCGTTGCAAATTACTCATTCGTTCAGCGCGCCTTTGCCGAAGAGGCTCCCGACAGTGAGGTTGACAGCGGCTACACGCTTCCGGAAGTTGAAGAAACCGACGGCGACGGCGAAGAGGGGCTAACGCTGTTCGGAATGAACTTAGTTACGCTGATAATCATTGGCGTTGTATTTGTGTTTGTAATCTTCCCCGGCATAATTTTGGGTATTGTCGTGTCGGCGATGAGAAGCAGAAGAAGATAATCTTGAAAATCAATTAGTATAACAAAAAAACGGTACGCTTTTTGCGCGTACCGTTTTTTATTGTTTTACAAGTTTTTCGGCAGCGAGAACCGCGCCTTTTGCAAATATTTCCACGTTTTCCGCTTGGTGAGTAAATGTCAGGCTTTCGCCGTTCGTTGCAAAAATGACCTCGTGTTTGCCGAAGTTGCTTCCGCAGCGTAAGGAGTGTACCGTCACTTTTTTGAAACTTTTTTGACGGGCAACACTGACGGCAAGGCTTTTGGCAGTACCGCTCGGCGCGTCCAACTTTCCTTTGCGGTGAATTTCAATTATCTCACAATCCCAATCGGCAAGCTCTTTGGCAACAATTTCACAAATGCGGTTGAGCACGTCTACGCCAACGGAAAAATTGCTCTTTGTTACAACGGGCAGCTCCCTTGCAAGCTGTTCAATTTGCTGTGATTGTCCTTCGTTTCGTCCTGTGACCCCGCTGACAAGTCCGCAACGGTGCAGTCCGCAAAATTCACACACTTCAGCAGTCGCCGCCGCCGTTGAAAAGTCAATCACGACGTCGATATGTTCGTCGGATGGAGGTTCATTGCCAATAGATATATCAATAGGGTACACCGTGTGTCCGCGCTGTTCGGCAATTTCAACAACCTTGCTACCTACGCGTCCTTTCGCGCCATACACTGCAATAACCATATTTAACTCCTTTTTCAATCAACTAATTGAGCAAATCGCTACTTTCTTCCCACATTCTATCTATCTGAATTCGCGTATTTTCTTTCGCAGACGTCAATGGCAGACGCATTTCGTAGCTGTTGAAAATCCCCTTTTTGTACAGCATGTATTTGATTGCGATTGGACTGACCTCAAGCATTGACAGCTGCGCAAGTGTTTTAAACAACGTTACTTTCTCGTCATCGCTTCCGTCTTGTTTGGAATTTTTATCACACTGTTGACAGGGGAGTTGCTCATTCCTATTGAGTACTTCTCTTGTCAATTTTGGCGCCACGTTAGATACCACCGACACAACGCCGACAGCGCCTGAATTTAGCATATGGGGTAGCAAAAAGTCATTTCCGCACAACACTTTGAGGTGTTTGGCGAGGTCGGCAGTGTAGTCAAGATCGCTGCCTGCGTCTTTGAGATAAGTAGCTACTTTTGCCAGTTGCTTGACGACATCTTTGTCCAGTATGTAATTACACCGCGATGGGGCGTTGTACAGCATCAAAGGAATGTTCACCGCTTGACTGATTGCCTCTACGTGCTTCAAGTATCCTTCAGGAGTGCACTTGACGAACGCTGGCGGAGCAACAAGCAAGCCGTCTGCGCCCCATTCTTCCGCGACGGTTGCGTTGAGTGTCGCCTCGTAGGTTCCCCGTCCGTCTACACCCACGAATACGGGAGTGTTCCCCGCCATTCTCTTGGTGATTTTCACAAGCAATTTCTTTTCGCACAGGTCAAGTAGTTGCGATTCGGCAGTAGTGCCCACTGCAAGCAATGCGTCAACGCCATTTTCAAGCTGAAAAGCCACGAGTTTTTCGTAGCTGTACGTGTCTATCTCACCATTTACGTAGGGTGTAGCAAGCGCAGTAATCAAAGTGTTCATTTTAATTCCACCTTTATTAAATTAGTATGATTGCAAATGTTTTTTTGCGAAATTTCTATTTTATTTCACAAATTAAGTATTTTGCATCAAATATTCCAAGATTTCGTAAGCATTGTAGGCGGCGCCTCTAAGCAAATTGTCCGCCACAACAAAAAAATTCACGGCGTTTGCGGTTGGATCCTTGACGATTCGTCCTACGCCTACGTATTTGGTGTTTCTAAGCATCATGGGCATTGGGTACAGCTCGTTTTCCGCGTCGTCGAAAAGCAGTACGTTTTCGGCCTTTTTTAGCAGGGCGCGAATTTTGTCCAAATCTACCTTTTCTTTGAAATGCAGGTTTACAAATACGCAGTGTCCGACAGTTACGGGTACGCGCGCGCAAAAGCTGTTGACCTTGAGGCGGGGCAAATCTAAAATTTTTCGGCTTTCGTCGGTGAGTTTTCGCTCTTCCGTAGTAAACCCGTCCTTGCGAATTTTTCCTATGTAAGGAATTACATTATTTGATATGGGGTGGGAAAAACCGCGTAATTTACCGTAGCCGTTGCCTTCTACAAGGTCGCTGAGTCCCGCCTTTCCTGCGCCGCTAACCGATTGGTAGGTGACGGCAAGCATCTTGGTTGGGCAGAGACTTTTGAGGGCGTTGACGGCTACGACGACTTGAATAGTGGAACAGTTTGGATTGGCAATCAGCCTGCGTCCTTTTGCAAGTTCGCCGTTGATACAGGGTACTACAAGCGGAACGTCCTTTTTCAAACGGAAATACGAACTGTTGTCTATGCAGGTGACGCCTTTTTTGGTAAGCGCAGGAACGTACTGCGCAGCAACGTCCTCCGTTGCCATAAACAAAGCGTAGTCCAGTTCGCCGCAAGTTAAATTGTCGCAGCTTTCTACTGTCACGGGCTTGTTACGGAAAATAACCTTTGTTCCCACAGAGGTGTTACCGAACAACCTCACGTTGGCGTTTGGTAGTTTGTCCGCAACGACGTCGCAAAGCTTTTCCCCCACAAGCCCCGTTGCTCCAACGATAGCAATATTAGTCATACAACTCCTTTTTGATATTTTATGTATACCGCAGCGGAATTTTGACAGTACGATAGGGTGTTTTGACGGAATTTTTATACTTATTTACTTGAAAGAAAATATATTCTATGATATACTGTATAAGTATTTTTGCGCGCTTAAACGATTAGCAACGTTGAGCACGTCAAAATTTCCCCAAATCCACTGTAAAAGGAAATAAGTATGGATTACAGCAAAATCAAACTGGAAAACGAGCGCAATTCGCACGTTACCAAACGTCTGAACAGGCTCAACACCTGGAAGTTTTTTAAGGTCATCTACCGCGAAAATATTTGGAGAATGTTTGGCTACAACTTTTTGATGGTTATTTGCCTCATGCCGATATTCGTCGTTCTGTTGCTTGCAGGCTACCAACAAACTCTGCTGCAACAGTCCTTGCCCGTGTTGAACAGCTTTGGCTTTTCCACCGGCGCTTGGATCAACCTTGACATGTACTATGCCACCGAAATCCACAAGAGCAACATGTTTTACGGCTGGATGACAGTGGTTTCGTCAATGCTTGTAACGGTAATTTTGTCCGGCGGTTTCGCGGTGATTCGCGACGCGTTTTGGACGGGTAAACTGTCTGCCGTAGGCGTATTCAAAAGCTTAGGAAAAGGTATCAAAGCAAACATTTTGTACGCTTTTGTTACCAACGCTATCATTTCGCTGTCGGTATTCGGCATTTACGCTTTCTACACTTGGTTGAGACCAATCGTACTTTGGGCGGCAATAGTTTGTACGGTGGTGCTGGCAATAATTGCGCTGTTCGTGGTCACCTATTTGATGATACTTTGTTCCGTATCCGTCACCTACAAGCAATCAGTTAAGCAAAATTTAAGCGACAGCTGGCGCCTTATGTGGCTAAACGTGCTTCCCAACCTCATTCACCTTGTTTTGGCGCTTATTCCCATCGCGTTGTACTTCGTGTTCCAAAACAGCATGCTGCAGCAGTTGTTCTTAATTGTTCTGATTATGTTCGGCGGACTGTACTTCCCGCTCGTGTGGCAAACACACATGATGAAGACTTTTGCGCTGTTCCACCCTGTGGAAGTGAAGAAAAAGAAGCAATCAAAGCAACCATTGCCTGCCGAGGAAGCAGTAGCAGAGCAAGAGCAATCCGAGCCTGCCAAGAAGGCAAAGGGCAAGAAATCCAAGTCGGTTAAATCGGTAGAGGAAACGGTTGAAACCCCCGCAGTACAAGAAACGGCAGAGGCAGACGCAATTGCAGGCAGCGAGGAAGACGCCTACGCGCAACCTGACGCGGACGCTTACGACACGGAAGAAAACAAAGACTAACAATGCAACAAAACTATTCGATATTGGCAAAATATTACGATAAGTTTACACAAAATGATTGCGACTACGAAAGTTGGTCGCAATATTTGTATGGCGTAGCAAGCTCACACGGCGCGCGCGAGGTTGTAGACGTTGCATGCGGCACGGGCAAAATGACCAAACTTCTTGTAGAGAAGGGGCTTGCCGTAGTGGGAGTGGACCAAAGCGCGGAAATGCTGACAGTGGCGCGGACAAAATGTCGGGCAAAGCTGGTACAGCAGGACATGCGAAAGCTGTCTCTACCTCACGCCGTAGACATGGCTGTCTGCGTCAACGACGGAGTGAACTACCTAAAGCCAATGGAGCTTGCGCCCTTTTTTACTGCGGTGGCGGCGGCTCTCAAGTCGGGCGCGCCATTTGTGTTTGACGTTTCATCGCCCTACAAGCTGTCTCAAGTAGTGGGCAACAACGTCTTTTATTGGGATGACGACAAGGAAACGCTACTTTGGTGCAACAGTCTTAAAGAGGGTAGCGTAGAAATGAATTTGACGTTATTCGCTCAAAACAGCGATGGGGCATACAGTCGATTCGATGAATTTCACACGCAGTTCGTACATACGCCAAGTGAAGTAAATCGCGCCTTGGAACTTGCAGGTTTCGATATTGTTGAAGTAAGCTCCGACTACGGCAAACCGCTTTCAGACGAAAGCCTGCGCATTACTTTTTACGCTACGAAAAGATAACGGTTTTAACTAAATTTCGTGACATGGGGTAGGAAAAATGTCAATTTTAACAAAAGCAATCATTGCTAACTCTGTCATTGTGTCCGCTGTGGAAAGCAAGGACATAGTCAACAAAGCAATCAAAATACACAACCTTTCGCCTGTGGCTGCGGCGGCAATGGGCAGAGCGCTCACCATGGCTGCGCTGATGGGCAAGGAATTCAAAAACAAAGAGGACTACCTCACCGTCACAATTGACGGCGGCGGACCGCTCGGCAAAATTACCGTCTGCGCGGACGGTGACGGACACGTAAAGGGAGATATTGAAAACCCTGTTGCAGATACTATCGTCAAAGAGGACGGACATTTGGACGTAGGTACGGCAGTCGGTCGCGACGGTCAACTTACGGTAATCAAAGATATAGGTCTCAAGCAACCCTACGTCGGCACTTCCAAGTTAATCAGCGGCGAGATTGCCGCCGACTTTGCCTACTACTATGCCACGAGCGAGCAGCAACCCTGCGGCGTAACGCTTGGCGTCGGACTGAACAAAAAGCGGTGCAAATCTGCAGGCGGCGTGTTCGTTCAGGTTATGCCTAATTGCCCAGAAGATTTGCTTTTCCAACTGGAAACGGTAATGTACGCCATGGACGAAATGAGCTACCAATTTGACGGCAGTACTGCAGAGGAGGTTATCCGTCGGTTTTTCGGCGAGTTCGACCCTGTATTTACGGAAAGCTGCGAGGTCAAGTACAAGTGCAACTGCAACAAACGCAAAATCAACCGCGTTGTCAAAAGTCTCGGTAGGACGGAGGCGGAAAGCATAGTTAGCGAAATGGGGCAAGTTGAGGTTTGCTGTCACTTCTGCGGCAAAAAGTACACGTACGACCGTCAGGCGATAGACAAACTGTTTGGCAACAAATAAACGAAATTTCGTAAATGAAAATAGATTTAAGCGACAAGGTAATAATGTCCGCTGCTTTGGACAAAGTCAACGAGGGCGAGTTTTTTGACGCCCTCTGCCTTTTTGCGCGCGTTGACAGCTACGAAAGCATGCTCAACCAAATTGGTTGTTTGTGTCAGCTGCGTGACATCGGCTACGCTATTGATACGTATCGCAAAGTACTTGCGCGGTTTTGCTACACTCACAACGTGTACTCAGACGTTCGCAGTCTTGGCGACGCTACGGAAATGGTTATGGCATATTTCGGCAACGAACTCAAGGGCGAACTGTCTCAGGAAGATGCGGGCAAATACAGCGCGGACGAGAGCTTGCTCGGGGAGTATTCGCTGGATTTCGATGACGAATTTTTTTACGACGACGTCGATTACCTTGCCGACACGTTGGAAAATTGGCAGGGCGCGCATAGCAAATTTTACGACGTCAAATCGCCTGATTATTTCCGTGTGTTGCGTATGCAAATGGAGCGCGCGTACGTAGAGGGCAATCTTCTCAAGGGTAAGGAGCTGCAGCGACAGTACATGTCCATAGATACAAACGACGAGGAAACGTTGGAAGCGCAGCTTTACGTAGCCCTTACGCAACAGCTGTGGGAAGACGGAGTGCGGTCGGCTCTGCGCGTTGCCAATTTGGACGACGTAGGTTACAGGGCTATGGGCGCAGCGGTACAGATTTTGGCGCGAGTAGAGGGGTACAATGAGGTTTGCGAGAAACTGCTTGGCAAACTGTCCCGTTACGGCGAAGAAATTTCCGACGGCGACATGATGGAATACGTCCGTATTGCCGCTGCCAAGTTGGGTTACGGCGAGTTGACCCTCAAGCTCAACGACGTGCTGTTTTCTCACTACAAGGACGCGGGATGCGAAGCCCTCAGCTTGTGCGCGAAGGTGTACTTCAATTGCCGCAAGTACCACGAGGCGCGCGAGGCAGTGTTGACTTTGCTAAGGGCAGTACCGACCGACAGCGCGGCTGTGACTCTTTTGACCTATATAAACAACGGCATGACTTTGCGGTTGGACGACGTCAGCGGTTACAACAGTTTGGCGCAGCACTACGACGTACCCACGCAACTGTCAGTGGTGGCGCAGTACGCGCTCTTGCGGCAGTTAGAGCAAAACGATTACCGACTTGCCGCCGAATACTACCCCTATATTGATTGCCTGTCCAAGCTTTGCGTCAGCGCAGTAATCAAAGGCAACGGGGAAAAATTTCTTGACGGTGCAATGGTGCTGAGCGCAATCCTGAGTAGCGTCACCCCACAGGACAAGGAAAGTTTTATCGACGTCATTAGGGGTCAGCTGTGCAAAGCCTTGCCCGAGCCTACGGTAAACAAGGAATTTTTGAAGAAACTAATCTCCCTTGGCTACGGCGACAAGGTTCTCGTAGCTCTCAGTCGCGGATTTTACACTCTCAATTTGTCCGCACTAACCTTGTTGACGGACAATATTTTCGTTGAAGCTCTTACTCTTTGCGCAACGTTGCGTAGAGTGGACGCCAAACGATTGGAAAAATCCTACAAGCAGCTCAAGTCGGTCTGCGGCGAGCAACTTCACGGCGGTGATGCCGACAATGTACGCCAAGTGGCTTACTGCCTGCTTGCAATGAGCTACAAGCATTTTACGGAAAGTAACGAAAGCGCTTACTTTGGCGAGGAAGAGCGCGCGCTGTATCTCACTTTCATTGCATCAAAAGATTAAACTTTTTCGATTGCCTTTAAAAACAATTTCAAAAAATTTTCAAAAAAACCTTACCGATATTTCGGTAAGGTTAAATTTTTTAGATAGGTTTATTTAAATATATAGTAAATATGAAAGTGGAGGTGTTTTGCCTGATTTTCGTACCCTATTTTTTAATGAGTTGAGTTCTTTTTGTTAGGGTTGAAACGAGTATTACCACACCTACCACGCTCACGAACAGGTACCCGAATTTTACTGCAAAATCGAACCCGAACATACTAAACGCAAGCGCCGCAAGGAATATCAAGGCGCAATTCAAGGTCTCGTCTTGCGTTACGGAATTTAGCTGTTGAAGTATTGGAAGAGCGTTTGCAACGATACCCGTTACGGCGGATAGCAGCAGGGTAATAATTGTGTAAAAAATTAACATGGGGTGGGAAATTTTGCCAATTGTGGGTAAATTAAGCGTCATGTCGCACAGCGGTAGCAGCGCGATTAGGAACGCTGCCAACACCCCTGACGCGATTAAACTTGCAATCAAATTTTCCTTCTTCGTGCTTTCAGATGCCAACTGTGTAATTACTCCCAACGACATTGTAACCGAGAACAACGCGTACACAATGGGTTGGTAAAATGGTACTTGCAGATTTTCCGTATTTTGCCCCTTGCTTGTACACAGCAACACTATTATCAAGATTATTGCCATCACAACCGCCAGCGCGTTTGTTATTTTCAACGCTTTCAAGCCAAGCTTCAGCAGTATTGCGGAAATAACCGCCGTGGCGAAGGCGTACAGCGGCAGTTTGCTGACGTAAAACAGCTGACTTACGCACTGCTCGACGCCCGCAAGCACCGTCACGATACACACGAACGCGCACAAGCTAATGCAGATGTTGAAAAGGGTAGAGTGTTTCCCGAAAAGACTGCCCGACAGTTCGCCAATCGTTAAGCAACTTTGCTTGCGGCAGTATTCCCTCACGGCGTAGGTAATTGCAAAGAACGCCACGGCAAATATTGCCACGTTAATTTTATTTCCAAAGAAAACCTGCGCCTCTTTTCCGCTCAAAAAGCCCACGCCGATGCAACACCCTACGGCAACGGCAACGTCACCCAAAATTTTTGTAACTTTCTTCATAATGTTGTGTATTGTAGTTAATTCGAAAATATGCTTTATTGTGATACACCGAATACCATTAGTTAGCGTTGTAAAAGGGGAGCAAATACAAATTGCTCCCTCTTTAATCTTAATCAACCTAAAAAGGTTGTGTATGTTGTATTTAATTAAAACAATTCTAAAATTTGCGTACCACAACTTTTTCCAATATCGCCACGGCAGCGTACATAAGTCCTGCAAGCGCGCAAAGTACGATGGTGCAGGTCATCACCAAGTCCAGTCTGAATACTTGCGAGCCGTAAACGAGCAGATACCCCAATCCTTCCTTGGACACGAGGTATTCACCCATTATCGAGCCAATCCACGCCATACCTACGTTTATTTTGAGCGTAGCCATCAGCGTCGGCACGTTTGCGGGAGCAACGAGCTTACAAAAGATTTGCAGTCTGTTTGCCCGCATAGAGCGCAGCAGCAGAACCTTCTCTTTGTCCGTTGCTAAAAATCCGTTTAGAATGGTGATGGTGGTGATTACCACGGAAATTAGTACCGCCATGGTGATTATAGACGCTTTGCCCGTACCCGCCCAAATAATGATAATTGGTCCGAGCGCAATTTTCGGCAAACTGTTGAGTACTACCACGTACGGTTCAAAAACGTCCTTCAAAAATGTGTTCCACCACAAAATTACAGCGACAATGTAGCCAAGCGTCGTGCCAATTGCGAAACCTGCCAACGTTTCAAGCGTAGATACGCCCATGTGATGCCAAATAGAACCGCTTGCAATAAGCTCCTTTAGCGTGTTCCAGATGCGTAGCGGACTGCTTGTAATAAAGCTGTCTATCCACTCAAGCTGCGCTGCAAGCTCCCACAGTCCAAGTAGCAGGATCAGCACGCCGAATTGAGCTACGTGAACGAGTATTTTTCTTCTCCTTTGTGCCTTCAAGAACAGCAAATGTTCCCGTGAAAATGTGTTTTTCATGTTTTTTCTCCGTGCAAGTACTTGTGCAACAGTTCGAACTGTTTGGAAAAGTCAGGACTTTCCCTGCGTTTCAAGGGCGAGGGAATCTTGCTTAAATTGGGGTCGTGCTCCGTCAGTACCGTTGCAGGACGCTCCGTCAGTACGATTATTCTGTCGGCAAGAGATATGGCCTCGGAAATGTCGTGCGTTACGAGTAGAGCAGTCTTTTTTTCCTTTTTGATTATCGAATATACGTCGTCGCAAACCTCCAGTCGCGTTTGAAAGTCCAATGCGGAAAAGGGTTCGTCAAGCAGCAGCAAATCGGGGTTTGTTGCAAGCGTTCTGATTAGCGCAGCGCGTTGCCGCATACCGCCGGAAAGCTGTTGCGGGTAATGTTTTCTAAATTCCCACAAGCCGTATTTTTTAAGTAGCTCCTGAGCGTAGGCGCGTGACTCCGCGGTGTTTTTTCGTAAAATTTCCAACCCCAGGTACACATTTTTCTCAATTGTGCGCCACTCGAACAGCTGGTCGCGCTGTAGCATGTATCCTACGGCGTTGTCGTTTCGAGTTGATATCGTTCCGCTCGTAGGAGCTATAAGTTTGCATATCAGCGACAGGATTGTGGTCTTGCCGCAGCCCGACGGACCGATGATTGCAACGAACTCGCCATCGTTCACTTCAAAGCTAAGTTTGCTCACTGCCGTTGTCTCTTGTGTTTTGGTATAAAAAACCTTACTTACGTTATTTAGTTTGAGTATTGTCATTAGCTTCTCTCCTTGGGGATTTATTGCTCGCTTCTAAATCCCCAAAATCAAGTGTCGTTTAGTTACATTTTTAGTTAGATTTTGTTAGCAACCGTATTGTCAACGATAACGTCGTAGTCAACTCTTTGGCTCAATTCGCCCGCGTTTTCCATAATGTCCTGCATACGGTTGAATGCGTCTTTGTTTGTCACAGGCGTCGTCATCCACACGTCGAAGTCCTGATAGTTCTTTATTGCTGAAATAAGCAAATCCATTGTCGTTCCGTCAAAGTACTTTGCCAAGAGATTTGCGCATTCCTCAGCCGTATGCGTCAAAGCGTATTCAGTACCTTTCCACACCGCGCGCAAAAACTTTTCTACCTTGTCGGGATGATTTTTCATAAATTTTGCCGAAACCGAGTAGCAGGTGTAGGGGATTTCGCCGCTGTCCATTCCGATAGCGGACACGATGTGACCTTTGCCTTCCTTTACAACTTGGCTTGCCGCAGGCTCGAACAGTGGCACAAAGTCGCCCGTTCCCGAAGTGAACGCAGGACCCAACGCGCCAAACTCTATCGAGTAGTCCATGGTGATGTTTACGCCGTCGGTGTAGCCCTTGTTGTTCAACACGTATTGCAGTATCATTGCGGGAGTTCCGCCCTTTCTTCCCATCAAAAACGTGGTGTTTGTAACATTAGAGTAGTCGAAGTTGGGCATTTCCGTACGGGCTACGAGAAAACTTCCGTCACGCTTCGTCAATTGAGCGACAACCTTGGGGAAGTCTTTTTTACCTTCTAAATATACGTAAATATTTGCCTCTACGCCCATGAGTCCGATGTCGGCTTCGTTTGTCAAAAGCGCGGTCATGACGTTGTTTGCGCCGCTACCGTTGGTTATTTCAACGTTAAGTCCTTCCTCCTCGAAGTAGCCAAGCGCCATTGCCAAGTACTGCGGGGTGTAAAACAGGCTGTGTGTAACTTCGTTTAGACGAATGACGTCGCCGTTATCCCTGCACGCCGCAAATCCGACCGCTATCGTCGCCACGAGAAGTAGTGAAATTAATATAGTAAAAATCCTTTTCAAATTCGTAAATCCTCCATTTTGATATATTGCATACTACTCAAAATACAAAAAAAATGTTAAACGCTTGCCTATTTTTTATCTATGTGTTAATATTTGAATATAAAAACGTTTGTAGACAAAAGGTTTGACGGACTTACCTTTACAGAGAGCGGACTACGGTGGAAATTCCGCAAGGCGTAGCGTCAAATGTAGTTTGTCGAGTTGACAGCGCGAAACGGTGCGTAGAATTGCAAAAGTAGCGTTGTTCGGGTAGTTCCGTTAGCGACTAAATGAGGAAAAATTGTCAACTGCGGCAATTTTTCAAACAAAGGTGGTACCGCGACAATTCGCCCTTTAACTATTGTGGTTAAAGGGCTTTTATTTTAAATTTCTGAGGGTTAGAGCGCGCAAAAAAGGCGGAAAAACGTTGCGACGCGCATACACCCTCGCTAAGGAGTAAATTTATGCTTGAAAAAACTTACAACCCATCGCAATTTGAAGGCGACCTGTACCGATTTTGGCAGGACAAGGGCTATTTCACACCCAAAGCGGAAATAGGCAAACCGTACTTTTCTATGGTTACGCCCCCGCCTAATATAACGGGTCAGTTGCACCTTGGACACGGCTTGGACAACGCCATACAGGATACCCTCATTCGCTTCAAGCGTATGCAGGGTTACAACACGCTGTGGCTACCGGGCACTGACCACGCAAGTATTGCGACGGAAGTCAAAATTGTCGAGGCTCTCAAAAAGGAAGGCGTAGACAAGCACGACCTCGGCAGAGAAAAGTTCCTCGAACGCGCTTGGCAATGGAAAGAGCAGTACGGCGGAAGAATTGTTGAGCAGCTCAAAAAGTTGGGCAGCAGCTGCGACTGGTCTCGCCTCGCTTTCACCATGGACGAGCAATGTTCTCAGGCAGTGCGCAAACAGTTCGTTTCCATGTACAAAAGAAAGCTCATTTACCGCGGTAACCGTATTATTAACTGGTGCCCCGTGTGTCAAACGGCGCTTTCCGACGCGGAAGTTGAGTACGCCGAGCAGGACGGATTCTTTTGGCATTACGGTTACACGACGCCGGACGGCAAGACTACGGTAACCTTTGCAACCACCCGCCCCGAAACGATGTTGGGAGACACGGCTGTTGCGGTCAATCCCAACGACGAGCGTTACAAGCATCTCGTGGGCAAAACTGTAGTTGTTCCTTTTGTCAACCGCGAAATCCCCGTCATCGCCGACGAGTACGTTGACATGGAATTCGGCACGGGCGTAGTGAAGATTACACCCGCGCACGACCCCAACGACTTTGAAGTGGGCGTCCGCCACAATCTGCCCGTCATTCGCGTTATGAACGACGACGGCACAATGAACGAAAATGCGGGCGAATTTGCAGGCTTGGACCGCTACGAGGCGAGAAAGCGTATCGTTGCTAAACTCAAGGAACTGGGAATTTTGCAAAAGGTGGAACCGCACAAGCACAACGTTGGTAGCTGTTACCGCTGCCACACGACGGTGGAGCCAATCGTTTCCAAACAGTGGTTTGTCAAGATGCAACCCCTTGCAAAGCCCGCAATCGAGGCGGTGAAAAAGGGCGACGTTACATTCCACCCCGACCGCTTTGAAAAGACCTACTTCAACTGGATGGAGAACATCCGCGATTGGTGTATTTCCCGTCAACTGTGGTGGGGACACCGTATTCCCGTGTGGTACTGCGACGACTGTGGCGCGGAAATCTGCGAGGAAACAGACCCGAAAAAATGCCCGCACTGTGGCAGCAAGCATATTCACCAAGAAGAAGACGTACTGGACACTTGGTTTAGTAGCGCGTTGTGGCCGTTCTCCACTCTCGGCTTCTACCGCGACAGCGACGACTTCAAGGCGTTCTTCCCCACGAGCGTGCTAAGTTGCGGTTACGACATTATTTTCTTCTGGGTGGCGCGTATGATTTTCAGCTCGCTGTACGCAACGGGCGAGGCGCCCTTTGCTCACGTGCTTATGCACGGAATAGTGCGCGACGAACAGGGACGCAAGATGAGCAAATCTCTCGGCAACGGCGTAGACCCTGTGGAATTTATCGACCAATACGGCGCAGACACCTTGCGTTTTGCATTGCTCAACGGTGTTGCAAACGGTTCGGATATCCGTTTCTCACCCGACAAAATCGAAGGCACGCGCAACTTCATGAACAAAATTTGGAACGCGAGCCGTTTCGTTCTCATGAATTGCGAGGGCAAAAAACTCAAAGACGTCAAAAAATGCAAATTCAGCCTTGCAGACAAGTGGATATTGACCAGACTCAACGACACGGTAAAGCAAGTTACTGAATTGCTGGAAAAATACGAGCTTGGTATGGCTGCGCAAAGTCTGTACGACTTTGTTTGGAGCGATTTCTGCGATTGGTACATCGAGCTCACCAAACCCGTCCTCTACGGTACGGACGAAAAAGCCCGTTGCGACACTCTGACGGTGCTCACTTACGTATTGGACAAGATTTTGAAACTGTTGCACCCCTTTGTTCCCTTTATCACCGAGCAGATTTACCTCAACATGCCTGCGCACGGCGAAAGCATAATGATACAGTCCTTCCCCGAGTTTGCTCCCGAATTATATTTTGCGGACGATGCCAAACTTGTTGAGGAACTGAAAGAACTAATCGGCAAGGTGCGTAACGTTCGTTCGGAGTACGGCGTAGTACCGTCAAAACGCATACGGCTGTACGTTACCGCGCAGGACAAGCGTATTGAGGAATGCAGCGTGTATTTGAACAAACTCTGCGGATTGGAAGAAGTGGTGTTTGCTCCCGCCCCCGGTACGGAAAAGACCGTCAAAGCAGTTGGAACTGCGGCAACTTGCGAAGTGCCTCTTGGCGACCTTGTGGACAAAGACAAGGAAATTGAACGCCTGACTAAGGAACTGGAAAGCGTCACAAGCGAAATTGCCCGCGCCGAAGGAAAACTCAACAATCAAGGTTTCCTTGCAAAGGCACCCGCGCAACTTGTGGAAAGCGAAAAGGCAAAACTCGCGAAGTATCAGGACTTAAAAGCTCAATTAGAAAGCCGTCTTGAAGAATTAAAATAAAAGTATAATTCCATAAAAATAAGTGCACACTCGTATCAACAGAGCGCGCACTTTTTTTTAATTATTTACATAGTCTACAAACGGAGCAATTGCGGATATTTGCTGCATAACGCTCAGGGTAGAAGTACGCGCCGAATATACACAAGGAGCGCGAAAAGTGATTAAGCGAGGAGAAATTTATTACGCTGACCTCAACCCCGTTGTAGGTAGCGAGCAGGGCGGCATTCGTCCGATAGTAGTATTGCAAAACGACGTAGGCAACAAGTACAGTCCAACCGTGATTGCCGCAGCAACTACGTCGCGCCTTACAAAAGCAAAGCTTCCGACGCACATCGAACTGACAAGGGAACGTACTCCGTTGCCCAAGGATTCAGTGGTGCTGTTGGAGCAAATCCGTACGATAGACAAAAGCAGAATAAAGGAAAAAATCGGCGAGCTTCCTCCCGACGTCATGCAACAGATAAATGATGCGTTGCTTTTAAGCCTTGGCTTTTACGGTTAAATCACCGTGACGCCAAGGCTTACTTTTTTAGACGGTGCAAGTCGTTTCTACCATCTTAAAAACCATTTTTTGTTGCTTTGTTTGCGTTGTTTACTTTACCGTATAATTGACATTTTTCGCCAAACTACTGCAAATTTCGTCGTTTTATATACTACTATTTCAGACATAGTATACTGAAATCGCCCAAAATCACGTTGTTTTGGGTAAAAATCACCTAAAATTGTAAATCGGCAGTACTAACATTCATTTGCGTAAACGTTTGACACGCATTCTTAAAAAATATATAATATACTAAATTTTACTTCAAGAAGGTGCCCGATTTGACAAATTTACTTGCAGAAATCGTGTGGGGAAGCGAAAACTTTGGCTACGGTTACGACCGTGGACGCCCTGCCGTGTTTATTTTTACCCTGCCCGTCTACGTATACGCTTTGTGTATCGTGACAGGTATGTGTCTTGCCATTTTGGTTGCGGCGCTCTACTTCAAAAAACGCGGTTACGACCCCTACGACGTAACTATTTACGCATTGGTGCTTATACCCTTTGGCGTACTGGGCGCTCGCGCCTACGTCTACATTTTCCCATGGGAAGGGCGAACAATGGATTGGTCCACCTACTTTACCGAAATCCGCTACGGCGGTTTGGGAATCTACGGTGGCGTCATCATGGGTTATGTGGCGGCGTTTGTTTTGACGAAAATCAAAAAGCACGATTTTCGCATTATCACTGACAGCGTTCTTCCCGGCGTACTTATTGCGCAGAGCATTGGACGGTGGGGCAACTTCGCTAACCAAGAGGCGTACGGTAATCTTATCACACACGAGTACGGCAATTTGTTGCACGGAAGCAGCGCGCTGTTTTCTCGGTTCAACGGCTACGCTGTGTGGATAGGAACGCTCGGCGACAATCCTTCAGGCGGTTGGTATCAAGCGACCTTCTTTTACGAAAGCGTTTGTACGATGTTGGGCTTCCTCATCTGCGTGCTTATTCTCACCCGCAGCAAACACTACAAGTTAGGTTGGTGTACGGCATTCTACGGAATTTACTACGGTATCGTTCGTCTTGTAATAGAAAGCTTACGTACCGACAGCCTTTATTTGTGGATTGGCTCAACACAAACGGACATTAAGATTTCGCAGCTTGTGTCGGTGTTTACGATAATTTTGGGCTTGTGGACGCTTTCGAAAATTTACCGCAAACAGCTACACGGCTTGTACAAAAAGCTGTTCAAGAGTGACCTTGACGAGATGTCCAAGTCGCGGTGGATTCTTTTAGCGCTGTCCATACTGTTATTTGGCGGCGGCGTAACTTTGTTCGTGTTCAGCGCTCGCGCAGAGTTCGGTCAGTCGTTGTTTATCGCGGGATTTTGTCTAACAGCTTTGGCGGTGTACTCTGCGCTCGGCGTTTGGTCGATACACGACAGAATGAAGCTGTACTGCAAGGTTTGCTCCGAGTGTCACGCGCCTGTGGATACTTGGCAAACAGAGCGGCAAAAGCACTATGTTGCGGTGATTTGCTATTTGGCAGTAGCCGTACTGCTTGCGGCTTTCGGTTTGTTCAGTCTCATCAAATGGGGCATACTTGACGGTATTCCCAACGGCACGGTGTTGATGGTCGTTTGCTACGCCGTTGCAATTGCAATTGTTATTTGGAAATTTTTGCCCGAGTACAAGGCGCTGAAAAACTCGCCCGCCGACACGCGTCGCATGACAATGATTCCTTACGATTGCGGCGAAACGAAAGCTGTCAAATACGTCGAATTGAACAAATTTTTGCTATTCGTATTTCCGCCCAAAGTATACGTGGATTACGGCGTGGAACACCTAAAACCGTGGGTGGACCCGGACAAGGGCAAGAAAAGAAAAAACAAAAAGGCTACCGTCGATGGAAGCGACGCGCCTTCGGATAAGGAATAAATTTCAGAAACCAAAAAGAATCAAAGCCCCCATATAATTGGGGGTGTCGAATTTGTGAGACTGAGGGATTGCAAATATATGCGTAACTTAACACTTCTTACTGATTTTTACGAGTTAACCATGATGTACGGCTACTTCCGTCAGGGCAAGACTGAAGAGGTAGCAACCTTCGACCTGTTTTTCCGCCCCTTTGAGGAAAGCAATTTTTGCATAGCTGCAGGCTTAGAACAGGCGATAGAGTACATCGAAAACCTGCATTTTAGTAACGACGACGTGGACTACCTGCGCGCAACCAAGGCGTTCAATGAGGATTTTTTGACGTACCTTGCCAACTTCAAGTTTACAGGCAGTATTCGCGCCGTTCCCGAAGGCACGGTGGTGTTTCCCTACGAGCCATTGCTAATAGTCACTGCGCCAATTTGTCAGGCGCAGCTTGTCGAGGCGGCTTTACTCAACATTGTGAATCACCAAACGCTAATTGCTACCAAATCAAGGCGCGTTTGCTACGCCGCAGAACCCGCAAGCGTATTGGAATTCGGTTTGCGTAGAGCGCAAGGTCCTGATGCGGCAATTTACGGCGCTCGCGCGGCAGTCGTAGGCGGATGTACTTCAACGAGCAACGTGTTGTGCGCAGAGATGTTCGGTATGCCGCCAAAGGGAACTCACGCCCACAGTTGGGTTATGTCCTTCCCCGACGAACTGACCGCGTTCAAGGCGTACGCCGACATTTACCCCGACAACTGTCTGCTGCTTGTAGACACCTACGACACCTTGAACAGCGGTGTGCCCAATGCTATCAAAACGTTTGATTACTTGAAGGCAAAGGGCTACAAACCCGTCGGAATCCGTCTTGACAGCGGCGATTTGGCGTATTTGTCCAAGCAGGCGCGCAAGATGATGGACGACGCGGGGCACAGTGATTGCAAAATTTTTGCCAGCTCAGACATTGACGAGTACGTGTTGGAATCCTTGAAGCAACAGGGCGCGCGTATCGACATTTACGGCGTGGGTACGAGGCTGATTACAAGCAACAACACCCCAAGCTTAGGCGGAGTGTACAAGCTTGCAAATATCAACCGCGCAGGCGTTGACTATCCCAAAATGAAAATCAGCGACAACCCAATCAAGATGACCAACCCGGGGCAGAAAACCGTCTACCGTTTGTTTGGTAGAGACACCGACAAGGCAATTGCGGACGTTATTTGTCTGAAAGGCGAAACAATCGACGACAGCAAGGATTTGACGATTACACACCCCACCGAGCGGTGGAAAACGAAGGTCGTGACAAATTTCTACGCCAAGGAGCTGTACGTTGACGCAATTGTTGACGGCAAGCGCGTACTGCCGAAGAGGAACGTCTACGAGCTGCAAGCTGACTGTAAAGGAAGTCTTGACGGCTTTTGGGATGAATACAAAAGACTGTCGCATCCTCACGAATACAAGGTGGATTTGTCGGACAGGTTGTACCAACTGAAGGAAAATCTTATATCGGCAGAGCGTAAAACGGTGAAATAATGGGTTTCAAAAAGATTTTTCGAGGCTACGACCCCGAGGAAGTCGACAAATTTTTGGCGGACACGGCAGCGCATGAAAAATCAATTCGCTCGGCGCAAAAGGAGCGCATTGACGAACTGTCGGAGGAAAATTACACACTCCGTCAGCAACTAAAGCAGTATCAAGCGGACGAACAGGCAATTTCCAAATCGCTCATTGCCTCACAGCAGCTTGCGCAGGAATTGAAAAACGACGCGGAAAAGTATTCCGATTTGGTGCTTAGCCGCGCCAAAATTTTCTACGCAGCGTGGCGCGCCTACTCTAAGACGCTTGTTGCGGCGCTTTCGACGGAGGAAGTCAGGGAGTTCAACAAGCTGCAAAAGAAGTTGGAGAACACCATAAATGCCTACGAGGGTAGCGACGTTGCCAAAGAGGTAGAAGAGGAGCTTGCGCTTAACAGGGCAGCTGTCGCAACAACCGCCCCGACTCAGCAGACGGTAGGAAAAACCACTAAAACAGCACGCAACACGGTTGCGCCGACTGTAAACGCCTTTGACAATCCAATAGACAAGGTGGAGCAGGCAGCCGAGCAAGCGATAGATCTCAAGGAGCTTACGCAGCCGCAGCAGTCGTTAGAAGAGCTGTGTCAAGAATTAGGATTGTTGAAGCGCCAATAATCAACACGGCGAGTGATACTGCTTGTTAAAAAGTCTAAATTTTTAACATGGGGTAGGAAAAACCTATTCTATAATCAATTTTTCAAAAAAATAATTAAAAGGATTCCCCGACGAATTGGTCGAAAGAAGCAATTTTGAGGGGACGGTCAGAAAATGTGGGATGTAGTGCTTGATGCACTAATTGACAGTTCAATAGCGGCGCCTTTTTTGCTCGTAATCTATCTGCTCATCGAGTTTTTGGAGCGAAATCAACGGGCAAAGAATTTTACCGTAAGGCTCCTGAACGGCAAGCTCGCGCCAATGGTGGCAGGCGGCGTGGGGCTTGTTCCGCAATGCGGTTTTTCCGTCATGGCTACCGACTTGTACTGTCAGGACTACCTCAAAATGGGGACGCTCATTGCCTTTTTTGTTGCCACAAGCGACGAAGCGTTGCCGATACTGCTCACAAACAGAAATATATACGACGGCAGCGGCGGAGCTAACGCTATATGGATTGTACTGTTAGTCAAGATTGTCTACGCCGTTGCGCTTGGCTATCTCATCAATCTATTTGACAAACGCAAGCTTGCCTCTGACTACCAACTAAACGAGGAAGAAGGCTGCTGCCATCACGACGTAAACGACCATCACGAAGAGGGCAAGGACGCTAACGTCAAACGGATCAAAAAGTTTTGGAATTTTGTAAAACACCCGCTACTGCACACTCTCAAGATATTTGTTTACATTTTCGTTGTAAACGCGGTGTTCGGACTGTTGCTCAACAGATTTAATGACGAAATAATCGGCTTTACATCAAAACTTGGCTTTGCGCAAAGTTTCTTCACGTCACTCATCGGACTTATTCCCAACTGCGCAAGTAGTGTAATCATTGCAGGCATGTACGCCGACAAAATTATCGAACTGCCGGCTCTGCTTGCGGGACTTGTGTCCAACAGCGGTATAGCGCTTGCAATTCTTTTCAAGGACAGAAAACACTGGCGCCGCAACCTCGTAATACTTGCAATTATGTATTTTGCAGGCGTTATTCTCGGCATTTCCTCTTATTTCATCTTGGGAACGGTCGCATAGAGCGCAAAGTATTGACTGGTACAAATAAATTTAGTATAATATCTCTATCATCAAAAAAAGGCGGTGAAAAGATGCGAAATATTTCTTGCAAATAGTTTCTATATGCAGCGTTCTCTCTATTGGGGGGGGGGGATAGTCTGCCCTGTTGCAAGATAGTTTCACGTCTTTTCATATAATATAAAGCGTTAGTTGGCGTTTTATTTTATTGCACTTTGTCTACTTTTTGGTAGTATCGGAGTGTTGTTAGTATGACTTATATTCAAGTCGCAAGAAACTTTCTTGCGGCTATATTTTTGTTTTGGAGGAATATATGTCAATAATTAAAGTAGACAATCTTACTTTTGCCTATCCCGGAAGCTACGTCAACGTCTTTGAAAAGGTTAGTTTTGCAATCGATACCGATTGGAAACTGGGCTTCATTGGCAGAAACGGCAGAGGCAAAACGACGTTTTTGAATTTACTAATGAACAAATACGAATATGAGGGAAGAATAACAAGTTCCGTTCAATTTGATTATTTTCCCTACGCGGTGCGCGACGAAAACCTTTTCACGGTTGAAATATTGAACGAAATAAGCCCCAACGCCCAAGAATGGCAACTTACCAAGGAGTGTAACAGCCTTGAGGTCGATGCTTCTGACGTATTTTATAGACCGTTTTCCACTTTGTCCAAAGGTGAACAAACTAAGGTGTTGCTTGCGGCACTGTTTTTGAACGAGGGACATTTTCTGCTGATAGACGAGCCGACTAACCATCTCGATTACGATGGACGACAGACGGTATCGCGTTATCTCAACGGCAAAAAAGGTTTTATTCTTGTTTCGCACGATAGGTATTTCTTGGACGGCTGCATAGATCACGTGCTGTCGCTAAATCGGGCGAACATAGAAGTGCAAAAGGGAAATTTTACTACGTTTATGACAAACTTTGAAAATCAGCAGAAGTTTGAAGAAACGCAAAACGCTCGTTTGCAGTCGGAAATAGCAAGTCTCAAAGAAGCAGTACGCCGAACGGCGGGTTGGTCCGACAAGATAGAAAAAGATAAAAAAAGCGCGCATGACAGCGGCTACGTAGGACATAAATCCGCTAAAATGATGCAACGCGCCAAAGCGATAGAGCGCCGTCAGCAAAAAGCGATAGAGCAAAAGTCGCAACTGCTTAAAAACACCGAAACGGCAGAACCGCTAAAACTGTTTCCGCAAGCGTACAGAAATGAAACGCTGGCAATTTTTGACAACGTTTCAGTACGCTATAACGACGGTAAGACAGTTTGCGATAACGTCTCGTTTGAAATTAAAAGAGGTGAGCGGGTTGCCTTGTGCGGTAAAAACGGCAGTGGTAAAAGTAGCCTTATCAAGTTGCTGCTTGGTAAAGAAATTCCGCACGGTGGAAAAATATCCGTTGGGAGCGGTCTCAAAATATCTTACGTTGCCCAAGATACTAACCAACTAAGCGGAAGACTTAGGGATTTTGCCCAAAATCACGGTTTGGACGAGAGTCTGTTTCTTGCAATACTGCGAAAACTTGATTTTACTCGTGAACAGTTTGACAAGGATATCAGCGACTTTTCGGGTGGACAAAAGAAGAAGGTGCTCATTGCCAAAAGTTTGTGCGAGCGCGCTCATATCTACGTTTGGGATGAACCTCTCAACTTTATCGACGTCTATTCGCGTATGCAAATAGAAAAACTGATTTGTCAGTTTCAACCAACTATGCTGTTCGTCGAGCACGACAGTTTTTTCCGAAATTTGGTGGCAACGAAAGTTGTGGAACTGTAGAAAATTACACCAAAAAATTAACATGGGGTGGGAAAAACTCAATTTTTAACAAAAAAAAGGACACTTGAAATCAAGTGTCCTTTTTGTGTGATTTTATTTTAATACATATCTCCGCCGCCGTTAGGTACGGGAGGAGCGGGAGGTTCGGGAATGTCAACTACGATACTTTCCGTCGTCAGCAACGTTCCTGCAACGCTTGCTGCGTTCTGCAATGCCGAACGGGTAACCTTCGTCGGGTCGAGTATTCCCTTTGCAATCATGTCGCCGTAAGTTCCTGTCAACGCGTCGTAGCCGTAGTTTTGAACACGCTTTGCAAGTACGTTTTCCACGATAACGCCGCCGTTTACGCCTGCGTTCTCGGCAATTTGCTTGATGGGGGCTTCGAGTGCCTTGCGTACGATTTGCGCGCCTGTTTTTTCGTCGCCGTTCAACGTCTTGATTAGTTTGTCCACTTCGGGAATTGCGGAAAGCAGTGCAACGCCGCCGCCTGCGACGATACCTTCCTCAACTGCCGCGCGAGTAGCATTCAGCGCGTCCTCGATACGCATCTTGCGTTCCTTCATTTCCACTTCGGTTGCCGCGCCAACGTTAATTTGCGCAACGCCACCCGCAAGTTTTGCAAGGCGTTCCTGATATTTTTCTTTGTCGTAGTCGCTTGTGGACTCAGCCATAAGCGCTTTGATTTGTCCTATACGTTGAGCGATAGCTTCCTCGCTTCCTGCGCCTTCAACGATAATGGTGTTGTCCTTGTCAACTTTAACTTGACGCGCTCTGCCCAGCATGTCGAGAGTTGTTGATTTCAATTCAAGTCCAAGTTCTTCCGTAATTACGGTGCCGCCTGTAAGTATTGCAATGTCGGTAAGCATTTCCTTACGTCTGTCGCCGAATCCGGGTGCTTTAACCGCAACGCACACAAAGCTTCCGCGCAATTTGTTAAGAATGAGAGTTGTCAATGCCTCGCCTTCAACGTCCTCAGCAATTATCAGCAGCTTGGAGCCTGTCTTTACAACCTGTTCAAGTACGGGCAACAGCTCTTGAATGGAAGAAATCTTTTTGTCGGTGATGAGAATGAACGGATTGTCCAACTCCGCAACCATCTTGTCGAGGTCGGTTGCCATGTAGGGGCTTGCGTAGCCGCGGTCAAATTGCATACCTTCAACAACGTTTAGCTCGGTACGCATGGTTTTGCTTTCCTCAACTGTGATTACGCCGTCGTTACCCACCTTTTCCATGGCGTCGGAAATGAGCGCGCCAATCGTTTCGTCCGCAGCGGAAATGCTCGCCACCTGCGCGATAGATTGCTTGCCTTCAACCGGTGTGGAAATCTTCTTGAGCTTTTCAACACACACGTCAACGGCTTTGTCGATGCCCTTACGCAAGATAATAGGATTAGCTCCTGCCGCAACGTTTTTGTTGCCTTCGCGAATTATTGCTTGCGCGAGAACTGCCGCGGTGGTAGTGCCGTCGCCCACAACGTCGTTGGTTTTGGTGGACGCTTCCTTTATGATTTGCGCCCCAACGTTCTCAAACGGGTCTTTGAGCTCAATTTCTTTGGCTATCGTCACGCCGTCGTTGATAACCAGCGGTGCGCCGTATTTCTTTTCGAGAATTACGTTTCTGCCCTTAGGTCCAAGGGTGATTTTCACTGTGTCGGCAAGTTGATTTACGCCGCATTCCAGCGCTTTTCTTGCTTCTTCGCCGTATTTAATTTGCTTTGCCATGTTTCTACTCCTCTACGATTGCTAAGATGTCGCTTTGTTTGATGACGGTAACTTCCTCGCCGTCGATTTTGAAGGTGCTGCCCGCATACTTGCTGTAAAGCACCTTGTCGCCTACGTGTACGACCATTTTGATGTCCTTTCCATCTACAACGCCGCCATCGCCTACTGCCGTGACGACTGCAATTTCCTGTTTTTCCTGCGCGGCCGTCGGAAGGAAAATTCCACCCGCAGTCTGCTCCTTTTCTTTGGGTTGTTTCACCACAACCTTGTCAAAAAGCGGTCTAAGTTTCATATATTTTTGCCTCCAAAACAATTATTGACAGATTTTTAGCAGTCAAACCTCGCGACTGCTAAAATCATTATAGCACATATTTCCCTAATGTCAAGACAATTACTTGCTATTTGGTCACTTTTTTTGTCGTAAGAGAGGACTGAATAAGGTGCCGTAATTGAGTTTTTGAGGTGGCGTCACCTTAAAAATAGGCATAAAAATGAAAAATTTAGTTTTCAAAAACCCTTGAGATTTTCTTATATAAATGCTATAATTAACATAGAAATATATTTTAAGGAGTTTTTTTATGTCGTTTTTTGAAAATGCACTTTTCCCAATCGGCAGCTTTACGGTACAAGTGTGGCATTTGCTCGGAGTTATTGCCATTCTCGTCATTATTGCGCTCATCATCGTGATTGCGGTGCTTTCACGCAAAAAGTCCAAGTTGGCAGCTCAACTTGCCGAAAGTAATGCTGAAAAAGAAGTTGTTGAAGAATCCGCTCCGTCAGAAGAAGCAGAGTCACAACCCGTTGAGGCTGCGCCTGTAGAAGAGCCTGCTCCCGTAGCAGAAGAAAAGGTTGAACCTGTAGAAGAGCCTGCTGAAAAGGAAGCGGTTGCAACTACGGAACAACCCAAGAAAACTGCCAAATCCACCTCGTCTGCATCAAAGAGCAGCAGCGCAGCAAAGTCAAGCAGTTCGGCAAAGTCAAGCTCTGCGTCTACTGCAAAGAAGACCGCAGAAAAGAAATCTGCTGCGTCTACTGAGAAGAAGTCTGCCGAAAAGACGGCGAAAACGTCTCAATCTACAGCAAAATCAAAAGCTAAGGAGGAACAACCCGTGACTGAAGAAAAAGATCGTCCGAAGACATACCACATTTCCACCCGTGACGACGGCAAATGGCAGGTAAAACTTGCAGGAGGCGAAAAGGCGCTCAAGCTGTTTGATACGCAAGCGGAGGCGATTGCGTTTGCCAAGGAAAAGGCAAACAATCAAGACGGCAGCATCGTCATTCACAAGAAAGACGGCAAAATCCGCAAACAAAACTATTAATAGGTTGTAACTATGAACAAATGGGATAAGCGATTTATGGAGCTGACCGAGCAGGTTGCTACTTGGTCCAGCTGCTTCAAAGAGGACCGTCAGGTCGGAGCTGTGATAGTACGTGACAAGCGTATTTTGTCTACAGGCTACAACGGCGCCCCTGAAGGTGTCAAAAGCTGCAAGGAAAAGGGCGAATGTCTGCGCCTCAAGATGGGGATTACAAGCGGCACGCTCCTTGAAAAGTGCTACTCGGTACACGCCGAGCAAAACGCCATTGTCAACGCTGCCCGTTTGGGAGTAAGCTTGGACGGCGCAACGCTGTACTGCACGCATCAACCCTGCGTAATATGCGCCAAACTCATTGTCAACGCAGGAATCAGGCGCGTGGTGTACAAGGAAGGGTATCCCGACGAATTTGCCGTGGAACTGCTACACGAGGCGAACGTGCAGGTTGACAGGTATGCGGACTTGTAATTGTCACAGACTTATTGCGTAGTTATTCCGTCTCAAAATTTAATTTGAACAACAATCAAAAACAGCCCCTTGCGTAAAGGAGCTGTTTTTTCGACGGTTTAAAAAGCGGTATATGTAACCGAGATTCCCGTATCAAATCAACTTGTTGTCTGCCAAATACCGCAAAGGTACGTCGTACACGTCAAGCGCGCCGCGGTAGCCGTCCTTTTTCAACTGCGGAATTGCCTTGGCGTAGCTAAGCATGATTTTCGCCGTGTAGTCGGTGTTGCAGTCAAGCCGTACGTCCGTTGTGGCGACAAATCCCTCGCCGTGGCATATCACCTGCCCGCGGTGCGCCGTCCTCTGCCTTAATTCGCGTACCTCTTGCGGCGCGCAAAATACAACGGTGGTGTCGTAGTCTTTGAAGTAGTTGGGCATTTCCACAATTTGTTTTTTGACGGTATCTTTGTCCTCATCAACACATGCAACGTAGCAAATGCGGTCGTGCAGTTTCTCCCCCTTTGTAACTCCTTGCCGTATAAGTTCGAGCGCGTTATCCTTGGGCTTGGTAAACTGTACCGCGTCGATAACTCCGCGAATTACGCGAATAGCGTTGGAGTGACCTTGCGACACACCCTCTCCCCACAGCGTTACGCAACTGTCTGCGCCCACTGAGAACACGCCCCGCGCAAGGCTGAGCAGCCCGGGGTCCCAACCTGTGGAAATAATCGCCAAGCTGTCCTTTTTTGCGCGGTTGAGTTGGATTTTGTACTCCTCGATTTTCGCGTGAGTGTCAAAGCTGTCCACGGTGTCCAACCTTTCAAAAAGGGGCGCGTATTCCGTAATTTCGTTGTAGCTGCCAAGAGCAAGCAGCGCAACGTCAAAGTCGCAGCTTTGCCCAATTTGTTTAAGCGGACGGTATTTTTCATTGTCAAGACTTCTGCGCGAGTAGATTGCCGCAAGCTCCAAGTCATTGCATTTCGCTATTTCCTTTTCCAAACTTTTGCCGAGAAATCCGTATCCTACGATGGCAAGCTTAAGTGTCATATTAGCCTCCGATGCAGTATAATATGCGTCCAACTGTATTTTTACTGCAATCAATTTGCCAATTCAGCGTAAAAAATAGAAATTTTCAAGAAAAAAATAAGAAAATACGCTTTATTTTTTCTATAAAATATAGTATAGTTATAATGTAATAATATGTGGAACGTTCTCTGGCTAATAGCAATAAGAGGATTTGGGTGTATATATGCTTGAATTTTTGAAGGAGTCTTTTGAACAACTAAGCGCAACGGCACTTATAACGCGGATTGTATTCGCTATATTTGCTACGCTTGTTTACTTTATGTTTTTCTACTACGCCAAGAAGCGCAATTTGCAGTTGTTTACGCTAATAGTAATCACGTTGATTGTCGCGCTGTTTGGCTTGTCCTTTTTCGTTGATTCAAGCGAGCTCAAATTTTACCTCAACTTTGAATTGCTTGTTTTGTGCGTACTGGGCTTCTTGCTGTTTATGCAGGACCTCAACCGCAACATTTTCCGCCTGTCGCTAAAGAGCAAGAATAGGGACAATCCAATCGTTCACGTTGGCACGGAGGATTTGTCTCACTCCGTCAGCGAAATTATCAAGGCATGCCTGCGCCTCAGCAAAACGGACACAGGAGCGCTGATAGTCATCACCGACCACATGTCCAAGGAAATTTTGGAAAGCGGTGTTCGCGTAAACGCCGACATCACGGCAGAGCTGTTGGAAACGCTGTTTTTCCCCAAGACGCCTCTGCACGACGGCGCGGTAATAGTCACCGCCAACAAGGTGGACTCGGCAGGCTGCTACTTGCCACTCACGCAGGCGCAAAATCTTCCCCGTGAATTTGGTACACGTCACCGCGCGGCAATAGGCGTGTCGTCAGCTTTCCCCGATGCAACGGCAATAGTGGTCAGCGAGGAAACGGGTATCATTTCGGCAATGCACGACGGCAAAGTGAAACGTTATCTTGACACCAAACAGCTCAAAGCAATCTTGGATTGCGCTATGGGGCTTGCGGACGAAAGCGCCGAAGAAAGAATTTGGGGAGAGGATAGAAAATGAAAAAGAAAGGAATGAACATTGGTCAAAAAATAGGTCACTTCTTCAAGCATTACTTCGTATTGCTGATTTTGGCAGTTGTGTGCGCCGCGCTGACGGTATTGCTGATAAGCTACTGCTCGTAACACCTGTGTCGGTGGGGCAAGCAACACGAATTTAAGCAGATTGTAAAATTTATTAACTAAAATCTCAACCTTATCGGTATATCGATAAGGTTTTATTTTTTTTAATTTAGTAAATAAAGTAATTGCTGATGGGAATACCGATATAATTTGATTTGTACGAATTTTCGTACGGTGAAAAATATCATGTCGATGTGTATATTGCCGTAAAAGATTTCTTTACGTATTTATTTTCGTCTAAATTGCCCGTTTACTCAGTACATTAAAATATGATTACGGCAAAGTTCGGCGGCACAGCCGTCACCCCGCAAAATTTACGTTATATCAAGCAAATTCTCACCCCATGTCACAAAATTGTGGTCGTAAGCGCTGTTGGAAAGGAGTACAAAGAGGACGTCAAAACTACCGATTTGTTACGTCAATACTACGAAAATCCACAAGATTACGTGTGGAATGCAATCTGCGACAAGTACCGCCGTCTTGTTGAGGTAAACGGTATTGCAGTGGACGTAGAAGCCTTGCTTGCCGACGCAAAACAGCGCGCCACAAGTTACGGCGTAGAGTACTGCATGTCACTGGGCGAGGAACTGTCTGCAAAGGTAGTGGCAAGCTTTTTGAACGCGACTTACCTCGAGGCGGAAGAAATCGTCCGTTTCAACTCGGGCAAATGCGACTACGAACTTACCTACCGTAACGTTCAAAACGCTTTGACAGGTGTGGATTTGGCGGTTGTAGGCGGCTTTTACGGCGGTGAAAATGGCAACAGGCAAACCTTTTCACGTGGCGGTAGCGACGTAACGGGAGCAATTTTCGCCGCCGCAACAAACAGTACGCTTTACGAAAACTGGACGGACGTCTACGGCGTGAGCGTGGCAAATCCTACCAAGGTTCACAATGTGGCGACGGTGGACAGCATGAGCTACAACGAAATGTTTTTGCTGTCGCTTGCGGGAGCAGAGGTGCTGCATCCCGACGCGGTTGCACCCGTTGAGGCGTTGTCCATTCCCATCAAAATAGGCAACTTTTTTAATCCAAATGGCGCAAGCACGCTCATTTCAAGCTGTCCGTCAAGCAACAAGCTGCTGTCTATTGCCGAAAAGGTTGTTGACGGCAAAGTGGTTACGACGGCTTTGCACAGTTATCCGCGATGGCAAATTATGCGACTTGTTTCCAAGTTTTTTCAACAAAACACCGCTAAAATTCAGTTTTTCGATAGCGAGCGCGAGTTCAGTTCACTCAAAGTGTACGATTTGGAATTTTCCGACAATATGGTACGTATCACTACCGACCTGTCTATACTCGTTCAACTTTACAAAACTCTAATTGAAGGGGAGCAGAGCGCTTATTTTTCAAGTTGACTAATTAGTGTTATTGATTTACAATATAGCAAAAGGTGAATTATGAAAGTATTAGTTATCGGCGGCGGTATGGCAGGCTTGACCTACGCAATCGTCGCCTGCAAAAACGGATTTGACGTAACTGTGGCGGAGCGCAATTCTCGCGTGGGCAAAAAGCTGTTTGCAACGGGCAACGGTAAATGCAACATAGGCAACGAGCGCGTCAGCGTGTCCAATTTCAACGGGTGCGCCGTCGTCAAGAAGGTTTTGGACGAGATTTCCGTTGCCGACTACAAGCGTTTTTTGCTGAGCTGCGGAATTTACACCCACACCGACGCAGAAGGGCGAATGTATCCACTGTCGGACAGCGCGTCCAACGTAGTGGACTGTTTGCGTCATCAGCTTGTCAAGTTTGGCGGAAAGCTGCTTGCAGACACGGAAATTACCGCCTGTGAGCGCGTTGACGGTAGCTATCAGGTCACAATCGGCTCCACAAAGCATACTTTTGACAAGGTGGTGCTTGCGTGCGGTAGTGGCTCTCAGGCGCCAATGCCTAACGTGTCCAACATCGTTCCAAGCGGCGTATTTACGCCTTTGTGTCCCTCTCTCGTGCCCGTCAAGGCGCGCAACATGGACGGAACACTCAACGGCATACGCGTCCGCGCAAACGTCACGCTGTACGACGGCTCGATGCTTTTGGGCAGTGAAAGCGGTGAAGTACTGTTCAAGGACTACGGACTTACGGGCATTTCAATATTCAATTTATCTTCTGTCATTGCTCGCAGAACCGTTCAACGTAAGACAGGGCAGTACGTTTTCAGCTTGGACGTCGTTCCCAACCTCACGCTGTGGGATTTGGGTGAGATTCTGCACGCCCGTATCAAGGCGGGAGAAGGGAACAGGTTGTTTTACGGCATACTTCACAACAAGCTTGCCGAGCATATCGTCAAACGCTGTGGAAACGGAGCGGATGCGGCAACGATTGCCAGTTGCGCCAAGGAATTGAAATTCGAGTTTGACAGACTGCTTGATTGGTCCATGAGTCAGGTGACGGCAGGCGGTATTGACGAAGGCTATCTTGACGTAAACACTTTGACGCTAAGTAACGGCGTGGTGTGCGTTGGCGAGGTGCTCAACGTGGACGGCGTATGCGGCGGCAACAATCTGTACTTTGCGGCAGCGTCGGCGCTGTACACCTTTACGCGACTGCAGCGTGAACACGCATTTTCAATAAGTTAAAATGGCTTTTTATTTGACAAAACCAATCAAAATACCACTTGAACAGGACGTCGGTGACGTAAGGCAGAAGTTGGCGAATTTACTCAAAATCAAAGCTGAGCAAATTGCCTCTTTTCACTTGCACAAGCAAAGTGTTGACGCGCGTAACAAATCCGACGTTCATTTTGTCTGCTCTTACGTGGTTGAAACGAGTAGAAAGCCGCATAACGCCACAGCTTACGAGCAGCCTCAAGACGTACTTCAACAGGCAACGAAACTACAAACGGAAGCAAGTTGCGTAGTGGTTGGAGCAGGTCCTGCGGGGTTGTTTGCGGCGCTGTACCTTGTCAAATGCGGCATGCGTGTGACGGTGGTAGAACGCGGCAGCGACGTGAGCGAACGCAAGGCAAAGGTAGACGATTACTTTAACGGCGGGCAGTTTGACGAAAACTGCAACGTTCAATTCGGACTGGGCGGCGCAGGCACTTTTTCCGACGGCAAATTGACGACGGGTATTTCGTCACCGCTAACATACACAGTGTTTCAGCAGCTTGTACGAAGCGGCGCGCCAAGGGAAATTCTTACCGACGCATTGCCTCACGTAGGCACGGACAAGCTCGTTAACGTCGTTGCAAATTTGCGTGATGAGATAATTGGTTACGGTGGAAAATTCCTTTTTGACAGGACGGTTACCGACTTCATTTTTGAATATGGGGTGGCAAAAGGCGTAGTTTTGGACGGCAATGAGCGACTTTTTGCCGACAGTGTTTTGCTTGCATGCGGACACAGCGCGCGAGACCTTTTCAGCTGTTTAAATAGGCGCGGCGTAGACGTCACGTTCAAGCCATTTGCAGTCGGTTTGCGTATTGAACACAGTCGCGAATTTATCAACGAGGCGCAGTACGGCAAGCTGTTTGCCACTCACAAAGACTTGCCGTCTGCAAGCTACAAGTTGGCGTATAACGGAGCAATGCACAGCTGTTACAGCTTTTGTATGTGTCCGGGCGGCGTGGTGGTTGCGGCAAATTCCGAGCGTGACACGGTGGTGGTCAACGGTATGAGCAACTACCTGCGCAATGCGCAAAACAGCAACAGCGCAATCGTCGTAAACGTCACGGCAGAGGACGTTGCGAAATTCGGTTACGGCACCGACGCGCTTTCAGGCGTTCGCTTTCAGCAGGATATGGAAAGAAAGGCGTATTTATTTGCAGGTGACTACGTTGCGCCTTGTCAAAACGTCACCGACTTCATTGCAAACAGAGTGAGCGGAAAATTCGACCTTACGCCCAGTTACCCGCGCGGAGTGAAATCCGTCAATTTGAGAGAGCTGTTGCCTGCCGAAATATGCGATACAATCTGCCAAGCTCTTGAGGTTTTCGAGGGCAAAATAAAGGGTTTTGGCAGCAGCGGTGTGCTGACGGGCGTGGAGAGCCGAACGTCCTCACCTGTCAGAATTGTCCGTGACGCCACGTTCCAAAGCAACGTTAGAGGTTTGTATCCAACAGGCGAGGGCGCAGGCTACGCGGGCGGAATTGTCAGCTCGGCGGTAGACGGACTTAAAGTTGCAATGGCTATTTGCAAAGCATACGAATGACGAAACGCTAATTGAGATAAAAATAAAATAATTGCAGTCGATAAATATGCTTATCGGTATATCGATAAAGTCAAGTTTTCACATAAATAAAAAAACGCAAATTAAAAACCGCAAGTTAAATACCTACTGATATTTCAGTAAAGTTATATTCCAATAAATATTTAAAAAGCAACCTACCCGCGTAGATTGCTTTTTTTATTTATTGAGTATTTAGTTGATTTTGTTGGGGTTTTACAGCGCGCTAAGCAGAGTGTTGATAAAGTCGGTTAGCGATTGATTTTTCCAGCCTTCCATGTGAGCAATACCGTCATCCGTTAGTTGTCCATCAGCGCCAACCATATCTTCGTGCGCCTTTAGCCAATAGTCTTTGGCGGTGATAGCGCTATCAACCGAATTCTTGTAGATAAAGAAGTCTTGTAAATTGCAACTAAACGTTTTGTCTGACCCGAAACTGCCGACGCCAACCGAGGCTGTGAAATTGTGATTTTCGTTTCCGCAGCTTATTATGGCGAACTTGTACTCATTGTCTGCATCACCCAAATCCATCATTCCGCTGTCAATCAAGTCGCCAATGGTCAGTGATTGCGCGATGTTTGCCACGTTAGAGCCACTAAGCTCGTCAATACGTAGGTTGGACATTTTGTCGTTGAGACCTTTGACTATGTGACCGTCATCATGAATATGCTCCGTCACGTCACCGTTGGAATCTACGGGGCAGGAATACCAGTAAAAGCCGTAGCAATCGAAGCCGTGCAAGTTTTCGTTACTTGCGTGCGCAGAATTAACGCAGTTTAGCTTGGCCATGTAGTATTTGTTGTGAGTGTTGTCAAAGAAGTAGTATTTGCCATCCTCAGCGAAGATTTTGTTCCCGTTGTTGCGTACCGTGTCGGTTTGTATGGCTTCGGTGCTTGGGGTAAAGTCCTCAGCCTCCTCACGGTGGAAGCCCATTGCAATGCCGACGTACAAAGCGTTAAGCTCGCTACTCAATTCGCCAATTTTTGTGTTGCCCATTTCTTTGAGCAGGTTGTTGGCGCTACTCATATCAATAATCTCGTTGAGAGTGGTGTCGTACAGCACGTTCTTGAGTGAATCGGCAGACAAATCCTTTATCTTCATGCTTGCCATTTTGCCTATCAGACTGTCGGCGACACATTCGTCGTTGTGCTCGTGCTCTAATCCGCAGCTGTACCACACAAAGTCGAAGCAGGTTCTACCGTGGCTGTGCTCGTCGGAAGTTTCGTTACAGTTGAGTTTCGCCTCATACCAAACTTTGCCGTCTTTAATGATGTATTTGCCGTCATTTTGCATAACGTCCGAAAGCCCGTCCACTTCGCTGTATCCGTCCTTGTTGACCTGATTTCGTTCGTAGCCGAGGAATGAACCTATATACATTTCTTCAATTGCGTTGCCCAAATCGCGGATTTTCGTATCTTTGAGCGCTTTGAGTGACGTCGGTAAATCATTGCCCATTACGTCGCCCAACGTAAAGTCCATAATTTTGTCGTTGATGTCGTTCAATTCGGACACTTTGACGCTTGCAAGTTTGCCCGTGATACCTTCCGCAGGTGTGTCTCCATCGTACCACACGTAGTCGTAGCAGCTTCTGGTGTGGGTGTGTTCGCTGTCCTCGTCGTTGCAAATGAGTTTTGCCTCGTACCAAGCGTCACCGTCATTTATGATATACTTGTCGCCCTGTCGTTTAACGTCGGTAAGACTTCCAACGCTTACGTAACCGGTTTCATTAATCTCTTTTCTTTCGTAGCCGAGGAAGTCGCCCAAGTACATATTTTCAATTGCGGTACTGAGTTCGCCAATGGGGGTATTCTCAATGCTCTTGAGTATGTCGGGTACGCTTTCGCCCAGTACGTCCTTCAACGTCAAGGTTTGAATGGTATCCATAATGTTGCGGAGATTGCCAACGGTTTCGCCAGCAAGCTTGCCCATTATGCCATCTACAGCTTTGTTGCCCTCGTACCACACAAAGGCGTAGCACTTACTGGTGTGATTGTGCGTTTCGTCCTTGCAAAGCAACTTGCCTTGGTAGAAATCTCTGCCGTTTGTGGACAGGGCTATCCCGCCAACTTCGTACAGATAGTACACAAATTGAGTCACATTCGGTTCGCCACCGTCATTTGGCGCGTAGATTTTCTTCAAATCAGACACGTCAACGCCCTCAACGTCAACGGACTTGCGCGAATACTCCAAAAATTCGCCAAGATATACGCCGTTGATTGCAGTCTCTAAGTGTTTGATAGGTGTGTCCTTGATGCCCCGAAGCATAGGCGGAACGCCCTCTCCAAATACGTCCGTCAAGGTCATTGACTGTACCAATTCGTTGATGCTGTTGATTTCACACAGCTTGAAATTGCACAAATACCCTTGCGCGCCTGTACGCGCGAATCCGAGAGGTGAGTACCACACGAATTTGTAGCAAGTAACGCCGTGTTCGTGTTCATCCAAACCGCAAACGTAATCCTCGGGATTATTCGTGTTTAACGGATTGCAAAATTCGTCGTGCGTGTGGGCTTCCTGTCCGCAGGCGATTTTACCCTCGTACCAAACGTCGTTTTCCAGTACGGCAAGGTCGCCTTCGGCGTTCATCAAAACTACGGCAGAACCGTCCTGCTCAATTACGACGGTAGTGTAGTCTGCTATTTCGTCGCCAATTTCAGCACGTTCGTTGCTTAATATCGTGCCCAAGTACACGTTGTCAACGCCTTCGTTCAGCAGTTCGCGCAGGGTCATCTCGCCCAAGCTTGCAATCATACTGCTGACTTCCTGACCGTCTAACAGTTCCTTGAGCTGAATGTCCAAAAATTTGTCTATCAGCGCGTTGCTGTCGCCGCTCATAAGGTCGGCAATGGTGACGTCGGCAAGCGCGTTGTAAATACCCGTTGCCAGGTTATCCTCGTTGAACTCCGTCGCGTCGGCTTTGTACCACACGAGTGAGTAGCAACTTGCGTCATGCTCGTGCTCCTTCTTGCAGTACAATTTGGCCTCGTAGGCGACGTCGTTCAGTACGATTGCGTAAACGTATTCGCCGTCAACTTCCTTGTAAATAACGTTGCCGTTGGGATACAGCGTTTCGTAGTCGTCTACGTCGGCAATTTCGTTGCGTTGAAGTCCAAGCAGGCTGCCGATATACACGCCGCCCAGCAATCCGTCGGGATTGAGGTTGCCTTCATCGTCAATCAAATCGTTAAATTTGTAATTGCCGAAAATTGCGCTCATAATGGTGCTTGACCCGCCAAACAAATCCGTCATGGGTAGCGAACCCATTGCCTCAAACACGCCGTTGGGTTTAAATTGCAGAAGTAAGTTGCCGCCAAAACCGTTCATGATCCTGCCGATGCTTGCCTGTCCAAACGCCCACATTACGGCGTTGCCGTCGGATGGGTCTGCAGGGAACATTCCTGCAAGTACGTCGCACAGCAACAAATCTTCAAATACGTAGGGCATGCCCTTTTCCTCGTTGAGCAAGTCCGCCATGGAGTGGTCGCGCACTTTTTCAATTGCTTCCTCGGAGAAAAACGCGCCTGTTGCTTCGCCATCTTCGTCACCTATCGCGCCAAAGAGATTGACGATACGGAACATTGCGCTCACTCTGATTTGACCGAGCGCGGCGTTCGTGTCACCGCCTATCATTTCAAAGAGGGGTATTTCCAGTATGTCTTGGTGCAGCTCCACGCCAAACGCCTCTACGGTGTCAATGTTGTAAGCTTCCAAAAATTCCCCCAAGGTGTAGTACAGCCCGTTGTCGCCCACTTTTCCGATTTTTTCCTGATACAGCTTGCTAATTTCAGTATAAATGTCCATCAGCGACATGTTTGCTAAGTCGCCAAGGAACTTGTTACTGTCAGGATAGACGTCGCCGGGAGTTACGTTTGTTGCGGCATAGTAAATTACGCCTGCAACGCCACCGATCAGGACGACTATTCCAAATATCATTCCGAGAAAAAATGCTAAAATTCTTCTTCCCATAAACACCTCAAGATTTGTTGTTTTTCATTGGGGTAAGGTTGTGTTTCAATTGCGGTTCAAATCATCTCTCAAAGGGGTAAAGCTGTCAAAAATCATGTTGTCGTAGCAGCCGCGCAGTCCGTCGTGTTGCGCTTGACTTTTGATTGTCCAGCAGATGATAGGGATTTTTTTGCCAAAGCGTTTTACGGCTTTGTTATTACGGATTGTCTCGGCGTCGTAAGCGATGAATTGGCTGCCGTTCCATTTGCACAGCTTCAACTCGCGCAAAATCCATTTTTTAAATTTGCTAAACGGAGCTCCCTCGTAGTCACAGGACAGCTGTCCGCGAATCACCTTCGGCGCGTGAACCTTGTACCAACGTACGATGAAAGGATTGAAGGACTCGATACAGTAGTTGCCCTTGTAATTTTTCAGCGCGTCGTACACCTTTTGTTCCACCTCGCCAATGTCGGAATGGGTTTTTATTTCCACAATGAGGTTTACGCCTGCCGCTGCCTCAAGAAATTCGTCGAAGGTTGGAATTTGACAGTCGGTATTTAGCAGACGCAGCTCGCGCAGTTGTTCGAAGGTGAAATCACACAGTTTGCCGCTTGCGCCTGTCATTCTGGCGAGAGTATCGTCGTGGAAAACTACCAACACGCCGTCTTTGGACATTTGAACGTCCGTTTCTATTCCGTAACCGTTTGCCGCGGCAAGTTTAAATGCGGGTATCGAGTTTTCGGGCGCGTCGCTATTGTTGTCGTGCAAGCCCCTGTGGGCGACGTAAACGTCCGTCAGCCACTTGTAATCTTCTCTAATCACCGTTTTCTCCTTTTCGTTATAACCGTTGTATGCGTGACGTTGTAAGAAATTTCGCGCAAGTCAATTTGGTATTAATACATTATATAATGAAATACAATTATTTGCAATAATATATGGTCAAAATGGCTAACATTCGTTCATAATGACGGATAAAGTTCACAATCCACACAACATTGTAGACAAATGCGGGATTTTTAGGTATAATAAGAAAAATAGCGCAATTTATTCACCCAAGGTGAGATATGTCACAACAAAACACACGAAATTTTTGCATAATCGCCCACATTGACCACGGCAAAAGCACGCTTGCAGACCGTCTGATGGAGTACACTGGACAGGTAGCCAAGCGCGATTTGTCTGCGCAAATGTTGGACTCAATGGACATCGAGCGTGAGCGCGGTATAACTATTAAGCTTACGCCCGTTCGCATGAAGTACACGAAGGACGGCGTGGAGTACACCCTGAATCTCATTGACACACCGGGGCACGTGGACTTCAACTACGAGGTAAGTCGCTCTCTTGCCGCTTGCGAGGGGGCGTTGCTTGTGGTGGACGCGTCGCAGGGAGTAGAGGCGCAAACCCTTGCCAACTGCTATTTGGCGATAGAAAACGATCTTGAGATTATCCCCGTAATCAACAAAATTGACCTGCCTTCCGCTGATATTGACGGGGCAAAGCGTGAAATTGAGGACGCGATAGGACTTGACGCCAGTAGCGCTCCCCTTGTATCTGCCAAAGAGGGAATAAACATCAAGGATGTTTTGGACGCGGTAGTGGACGTTGTTCCGCCGCCAAAGGGTGACGAAACTGCGCCGTTGAAAGCGCTTATTTTTGACTGTCAGTACGACAACTACAAGGGCGTAATCATTTTTACCCGCATAGTGGACGGTACTGTCAAGGTGGGCGATAGCATTAAAATGTTTGAAACGAAAGGCAAAACCTTTGACGTGACGGAAGTGGGCATTTTTGCCCCTGCAATGCAAAGCGTGCCTGTCCTTCAAGCGGGCGACGTCGGCTATATTTGCGCAAGCATCAAGACCGTTTCCGACACGAAAGTCGGCGACACTATTACGAATGCGAAAAATCCATGTAATGAACCGCTTACAGGCTACAAGGAAGTAAAGCCGATGGTGTTTTGCGGAATTTTCCCCGCAGACGGTAGCAAATACAACGACTTGAAGGACGCTTTGGAAAAGTTGAAACTCAACGACGCGTCGCTCACCTACGAACCGGACACTTCCGTAGCGTTAGGGTTTGGATTCAGATGCGGATTTTTGGGGCTGCTGCACATGGAGATTATTCAGGAACGGTTGGAGCGTGAATTTGACCTCGATTTGGTGACGACGGCGCCGAGCGTAGTGTACAAGGTTTTCACCACCCAAGGCGAAGTGTTGATGATTGACAACCCCACGAAACTGCCGCCCGTTACGGCAATAGAGCACGTTGAGGAACCGATAGTGCGAGCGGAAGTGTTTTCACCGCCCGAGTACGTCGGCGACGTAATGGGCTTGTGTCAGGACAAGCGCGGCGTGTTTGTGGACATGACCTACCTTGATACGCGCAGGGTCAAGATTACGTACGAAATTCCGCTGAACGAAATAATTTACAACTTTTTCGACACGTTGAAATCTCGCACGCGCGGCTACGCCAGTTTGGACTACGAATTGAAGGGCTTTACGCAGGGCAAGCTTGTTCGAATGGACATGCTGCTAAACGGCGAGGTTTGCGACGCGCTGTCCATCATCGTCAACGAGGAACGCGCCTACGCCCGCGGACGCCAAATGGCGGAAAAACTGAAGGATGCAATTCCCCGTCAGATGTTTGAAATTCCAATTCAAGCGGCAATCGGCAACAAGATTATTGCTCGCGAAACCGTCAAGGCGCTAAGAAAGGACGTGCTTGCCAAGTGCTACGGCGGTGACATCACCCGCAAAAAGAAGTTGTTGGAAAAGCAAAAGGAAGGCAAAAAGCGTATGCGTCAGGTTGGCTCTGTGAGTGTTCCGAGCGAAGCATTTATGAGCATACTCAAAATCGACGATTAGTAATCAAGACTTCAATCAAGGCTTCTCTGTGTAAGCAGACTGAGAGGTTGTAAAATGGACAAATACGGTATTTATATTCACATTCCGTTTTGTAAAGCGCGGTGCAGCTACTGCGCTTTTTCCTCATGTACGGACTACTCGCTTGCGCCAAAATATTTCGCTAAGCAGTACGCCGAAATCGAGCAATTTCGCGACATGGGGTCGGAAATCTCAACAATTTACCTCGGTGGAGGCACTCCTTCGTCAGTGGAAATCAAGTACCTTGACGGGCTGTTTGAAAAGCTTAACGACAACTTCGATTTGTCCAAAGTTTCGGAAACAACCGTTGAATGTAACCCCGAGAGCGTAACTGACGAATTGCTGTTTTGTCTCAAACGCAACGGAGTCAACCGCTTGAGTTTCGGGTTGCAAAGCGTAAACGACGAAACGTTGAAACGCATTGGAAGATTGCACTCGTACGCTGACTTTTGCAGAGCCTTGAATCTTGCCAAGCGACGCGGTTTTGACAACGTAAACGCCGATTTGATTGTAGGACTTCCTGAAACTGCCGACGACTTTCGCCGCTCGGTGGACACTGTCGCAAAGCTACCCTTGCAGCACGTAAGCGTGTACGCATTGGAGCTACACGAGGATACGCCGCTGTACGAATTGTGTCAGGCAAAGTACCCGCACAATGACGACGAGCTTGCCGATTTGTACGATTACGCGCGGACTGCTTTGGGGCAAAATCGCTATATGGGGTACGAAATTTCGAATTTTGCGCAGGTTGGTCGTGAATGTAAGCACAATTTGAATTACTGGCAAGAGGGGCGGTACTTTGCATTCGGGGCAAGCGCAAGCGGCTTTGTCGGAGACACACGATACGTCAATCCTCACAGCATAGCCGAGTATATTGCAACGCCTGTAGACAAACTGCATGACGAGAACGAAACGCTGTCTATCAGCGAGCAGGCTAACGAGTTCGTTATGCTCGGTTTGCGGCTCAGTAGCGGCGTAAATCTTGAGGAATTTGCGGAGCGTTACGGCAGCGATTTCTTTGATTTCTTTCCTAACGCGCGCAAGCTTATTCGACAGGGATTTTTGTGTGTGGAAAGCGGTAGAGTTACAGTTCCCACAAGTCAGATTTACGTAATTAACTCGATTTTGTGTGAATTGCTTACTTTTGAATGATTTAACCTTACCGTATTACGTTTTGCCGAATTGTGACATGCTACGACAGACATAGTACCGTTTTTTCATAATTTTTTGCACAAAAAACCGCATATTTTTGCTTTTTGTATTCTTTTTGAGTTGCGTTTAAGTTTATCATTTGGTATAATACTTAGGAAATTTCAGCGAAAATCTAATTTAGCTAAATTTTACTTATATCAAAATACGTGTGACTTGTTAGGTGTAACGATGAAGCTTTTACAAATGAGATATTTCCAAACTGTCTGCCGTTGTGGCAGTATCACCAAGGCGGCGGAAGAACTGTTCGTCAGTCAACCGACCATTTCCTTTTGCTTGAAGGAGTTGGAGGACGAGTTTGGCGTAAAGCTTTTTCATCGCAGACACAACCGCTTGCAGCTGACGGTAGAGGGACAGTTTTTCCTTGATAAGGTCAACTACATTTTGCAGTCGGTGGACAGCCTCTCAACGCAAATGAAGGATATGGGTAACAATCACAATCACGTAAAGATTGCCGTGCCCGCCATGATTTCCACCTTCCTGTTTCCGCAGGTGTTCAGCGCCTACACGCAGATGTACCCCGAAGTGCAGTTGGAGATGTTGGAAACAGGTTCGTTGCAAGCGCGTAAGCTTGTTGACGCCAATTCCGTTGACCTCGGAATTACAATTTTGGACAACGTCGTAGAGGACGCGTACAACGTTTTGCCGCTTGTGTCTACCGAGCTTGTCTTTTGCGTAAGCAAATCTCACCCGCTTGCCAACAGAAAATGTATTTCCTTCAAGGAGTTGGCAAACGAGCATATAATCCTGTTCAAGGCGGACAGCTACCAAAACATCTTTATCAAGCGCGCCTTTTCAGAGGTAGGAGTAGAGCCAAAAATTTTACTTTACTCATCGCAGCTGTACACAATCAAGGAATTTCTTTCCTACGGTTACGCAGGCGCATTTTTGTACCGTCAGGTGGCGGAAATGGACGACGATTTGGTGTGTATACCGCTTGAACAGTCAATAATTCAAGATATTGTTCTCATTTGGTCGAAGAGCAGTAGTTTGTATTCCGATTCGGAAAACTTCATTCAATTTGCAAAGCAATTTCATCTAAAATAGGAGGAAACAATGAATATTTGGCACGATATATCTCGCAATAGAATTAACGCAGACGACTTTTACGCCGTGGTAGAAATTACCAAGGGCAGCAAAATGAAATACGAGTTGGACAAGGAAACGGGCTTGCTCGTTTTGGACAGAATTTTGTACACGTCCACTCATTACCCCGCAAATTACGGATTTATTCCCAGAACGCTTGCCGAGGACGGCGACCCAATGGACGTACTCGTACTTTGCTCCGAGCCTCTTTTGGCAAGAAGCCTTGTCAGGTGCTATCCGATAGGCGTCATCATTATGAACGACAACGGTTCCATGGATGAAAAGGTGATAGCAATACCCTTCACCGACCCCAACTACAACACTTACAAGTCCATCCACGACCTTCCCAAGCATGTTTTTGACGAAATGCAGCATTTCTTCACTGTCTACAAGGAACTGGAAAACAAACCCACCTCGGTGTCGGAAGTTCACGACGTACAAATGGCAAAAACCGTAGTGCAGAAGTCCATCGACAGCTATATCAAGAACATTCTTTCTAAACGCTAAAACACGACTATTTTGCGACATGGGGTGGAAAAAACAAATAATTGCAAGGAAAATTAACCTTAATCCTTTGGCGGAGTATATGCTTCAAAGGGCGCTTTTTAACATGTTCCGCATTGCTCAAAAAATATAAGGAAATCAACAAAAAATGGGTAATCTATTTACGAATCTATATAACGATCGCAAACCGTTGGCGGAGAAGATGCGTCCGACAAGTTTGGACGATTTTGTGGGGCAGCAGCATATACTCGGGGAAGGGAAACTTCTTCGTCGTTTGATACAAGCCCAAAAAGTTCCAAGCTGTATTTTCTGGGGGCCGCCCGGAACGGGTAAGACAACGCTTGCAAGAATAATCGCAGAAACTACAGGCGGCGACTTTGCTATGTTGAATGCTATCTCAAGCGGCGTTGCTGACGTTAAGGCTGTAATCGAAGAAGCTAAAAAGACATTTGAAATGTACGGCAAGAAAACATACTTGCTTTTGGACGAATGCCACAGATGGAATAAAGCTCAAAGTGATTCGCTCTTGGCAGTGTTGGAATCGGGTCAAGTCGTTTTGATAGGCTCTACAACCGAATCCCCTAATTACAGTATGACGCGCGCAATAGTAAGTCGCTGTACGTTGTTTGAGTTTAAACTTGTCGGTGTTGAAGATATTAAGAAAGCTTTGAGAAGAGCGATAGAGGCACCTAACGGGTTAAGTCATCTCAATATCAAAATTGATGATGACGCGTTGACTTATTTTGCAACTGCCTGTGGCGGTGACGTTCGTAGCGCATTGAACGGACTCGAAATCGGTGCATTAACCACGCCCATGGAGGCGAACGGTCAGATTGTTATAACCAAAGAAATAGCCGTCGAGTGTCTTCAAAAAAAGGCGTTAAGTCTCAACGAGGACATATTCTATCATATTCTAAGCGCTTTTTGTAAAAGTCTTCGGGGGAGCGATGCAACTGCGGCTTTATACTACGCCAATCGGTTGATTGAGGCGGGTTGCGAACCGCAGCTTTTAGCAAGAAGAACGATAGCGCATGCAAGTGAGGACTGTTGTTCGGCGAAAGCGTTAAATACCGCGTGCAATGCCTTGTTCGCGCTTAATAACTTGGGTATGCCTGAAGGCAATCTTGCACTGACGCAGGCTATCATAGAAGTGTGCGAAGCCCCTAAAACCAACAGAGTGGTTGTCGCTATGAATATGGCTATTGACGATGCTCGAAATCATCCCGACGATAATATTCCCGACTACTTGAAGAATCACACGGAAGCGAGCAAAAGGTACAAATACCCGCACGATTACGGCGGATACGTCGAACAGCAATATTTGCCTAATTCATTGAAGGACAGAAATTATTTTCCAAAAGACAAAAAGAAATAATTTTTTTGAGGACAGATTTCACTATCTGTCTTTTTTAACAAAGAAAATCTTACGATTACTGTTCCATAAGCGATGATAAGTGGTGTTATCGCCATATAAATGAAATATATACTGAATATGCCTATATATATTTATATATGTCCATTAACTATTGACAGTATTTATTGCATATTGTAAAATTAAAATACCACTAATTTTGTTAAATCACACAAAGGATTTCCAAATGTTGATTTTGGCAAAAAGGCATATTGAAAGGAAACGTTTTTATGAAAAAAATCAGAAATTTATGTTTGATATTGCTGCTTTCAATAGTAACTATCTTTTGTGTAACGGCATGTAATCCCAATTCGAATGGTGATGGCGGTGGAGACAATCCGTCAAATAGGAAAGTTTCTTTTGAAATAACCGTAGATGCAAGTAAAGTTTCGGTTGACGCGAGTGCAATAAGCGTTTGCGTTTATTCTTTGGACGGAACTTTGGTAGTAGAGAAGAAGTTGTCGCGAAGCAAAGCGCTTTTTGAGTTGGATGCCGACAGTTACGTTGCAACGCTCAGCGGTCTGTCGGACGAGGTCAGTTATTCGTCAGTTTTGCTCACGAAAAGTTCCAAGAAAGCAACGATTGTTCTTGAAAATACGGAATATGACAAAAATTCCGAAGCCTATGAATTTGTTTTTACCGTTTTTGCCCTGCCCGGGGAAATAAAACTTGACGACTTGGACGTACAGGTGTGCGACGACTCTATGTGCAAGACTGTGTGGTTTGAAGATGGCAACACAGTAAATCTTAATATCAAAGCAGGGAAATATCTAATAAAAGTTGGCGTTTATACGGACGACGGGTTGAACGAATTGTATAAAAAGGACTATACGATTACGCTTGACAGGCGTTTCTGCATCGTGGACGTAACAAACGAACAGGTATTGTAAGCGCCAAAAAGAAAACGATAATTTACTAACTTGAAAGAGGTACGGCTATGCAACGAAGAACTCTCAAATATTTATTATTGAGTTTTGCGATTTGTCTATTGTTAATTTCAGTAGGCGCGCTCTCGGCGTGTGGCAAGCACGTTCATGAATTCGGAGATTACGAAATTCTTACTGCTGCCGACTGCGAAACACCGGGAGAAAGGGCGCGTACCTGTTTAAGTTGCCGTTACACTGAAACGGAAGTGATACCGGCAGGTCATGATTGGTCAGATTTTGAAATCGTAAAGTATGCCGATTGCGAGACAAAGGGTGAACAAAGGCGCATATGTTCCGTATGTGAATATGAAGACATAGAGATACTTCCGTCACTTGGTCACAACTGGTCGGAGTTTACGGTTACGTCGCCTGCCAAATGTGAGGTGGCAGGCAAACAAACGCGTACCTGCGAGACTTGCAAAAAGGAAGAAACGGTCGATTTGCCTGCGCTTGAGCACAACTGGTCGGCTTACCAAGTAACGCCCGCAACCTGCGAAAAGGTGGGCACAAAGGTTCGTACCTGCGATTTGTGTCACGTTGAGGAAAGCGTTGACATTCCCAAGGCTGACCACACGTGGTCTGCTTATTCCGTAGTTGTAGAGGCAAAGTGTGGCGTCAAGGGTGAAAAGAAGCGTTCCTGCGACGTGTGTCATATAGAGGAAAAAGCAGAAATTGCCGCTCTACAACACGTCTGGGAAGATGAACAGATAACAAAAGATCCAACCTGCGTAGACGAAGGACTGAAAACAGTCAAATGCAAGCTCTGCGAAACCGTCAACAGCGAGGAGGTTATTCCTGCGCTCGGTCATACCAAACAAAGCGGCTTCCCCGTTGTCGGGGCAACGTGCGAGGGCGAGGGCGCTGCGTGGAATACTTGCTCCGTTTGCGGAAATGGCTACAAGGAGGCAATTCCACCCTTAGGGCACGATTACAGCGACGAATTTACAACGGATATCACGCCGACCGCTTCTACGGAAGGTCAGGAGTCAAGACATTGCACCCGTAGCGGATGCGATTCGAAAACGGATATCCGTTCCCTTCCAAGACTCGTTAGCGAGAGCTATTTCCGTATCTACGTCGTACGCGGTGAGAACCTCAAACCGACGAAGCTTCCCCTTGTGCAGATTACAAATTCCAACGGAGTACAGGTGGCTTCGGGCTACTGTTTTGCCGATGACGACGGACGCTACGTATTCGAGCGCCGCCTTGCATTCGGAACGTACACAGTTACGCTCTCAAACGTAACTGAGGGCTTTGTGCACGGTGAGTATACCATTTCCGAACAGGACGGAAAGTATCCATATGATTCGCCCGAAACTTATCCCAGTATTACCATACACTTGTATTCTTATCTGGGCGAGGGTGAGATGGCTGCGGGCAGCAAGCGGCAAACCGTTTTGAACGATTTTTCCTTTACGACAATTGACGGTGAGCATGTTTGGTTGAGTGATTTGCTGAAAACAAAAAAGATGGTATGGCTCAATTTCTACTATAATGCATGCAATCCATGTCAAGCGGAAGCGCCGACCATTGCTCGCCTTGCCGAAAAATACAAGGACGATCTTGCCGTTGTCTGCTTTAACGGAAAGGATGACCCGGACAGCATAAGAAGCGGTGCGGCAAATATCTTCAAATACCCCGACAGTTTCTATTTTGTGGACGACAGAGGCGCTGTCTACGGCAAAATGTTCGGACGGAGCGGCTATCCGCTGAACGTGTTTATCGACAGCGGCGGCTACGTCTTTGAATCGGTGTCGGGTAGTAACTATTCCTCGCAGTTTGACTCGTTTATAAGAAACAATCTATTTGAAACACCCGCGCGGGAAGACAACAATGCTGCTTCGGTGTCAGTTACCGTGTATGAAGTACTTCTTCCCGACAAACAGCGTTATCTCTGATATAAACGTATTACGAGGTCGTAAGATGAAATTGGTTCGCAAAAATATAATTGCATTGGTTATGTTTGCAGTGGTCCTCTTTTCGGGGATTGCGGTCATTAACATTGCAAAAAATGAGAACGTAACTTATGCCCAAGCGAGCCGTGTCTGGACCTATGAAGAAGTTGATACCCTTGACAAACTGCGTAGCGTTCCGACAGAACAAATTGCCTCTTGGAGTAAATACGACAGCCGCAAATACGACATCGTGACAAGTGTAAAAAATCAGGGAAATACTAATCTCTGCTGGATTTACAGTTCATTTGCCGCTATGGAAACCAACATTTTACGGCAGGGATTCAGCGGCAAAACCAAAGAAACGCTCAATCTCGACGAAGTGGAATTTGCCAAGGCAACAGTGGGCAAATGGGACGACCCATTGAACCTTGCCGACACTGAAAACAATCAAAAGAACGGTGATGAAGTTATATGGGATCACACGGGCGCAATGCCTATGGTAGCCCAACTTGCCGCGCGTGGGCAAGGCATTTATGAAGAGGGAGAAACCGATAGCGAAGTTCCGTCTGAAAGATATTCTTCCTACCTTTTACGAAATGCCATTACCTGTGAAAACAAAGTTGACCAAATCAAAAAACTCATTGCCGCGTACGGCGGAGTAGCCTTTACTTTCTATTCGGGGTACGTTGATTACAACTATTATTACGCAACGGGTCTTAAAGACCACGCTTGCTTCATTGTCGGTTGGGATGATTCCCTTGACAACAGTAGTTTTCGCAGCGCTATGGGGTCTAAGCCGACCAATAACGGCGGCTGGATAGTTAAAAACAGTTACGGAACGGATAGATTTATGGGCGGATATTTCTATCTTTCATACGATTCCGTTTTGTACGAACTAACGGCATTCGAAATGGCGCCCAAGGACGAATACGACTGGTGTTATAACTATTCCGACAAAGAGTACACAACGGCGTCTTACAGCGACGTTACGACGGATGACGCCGACAACGTAGAGTATGCGGCAATATACAAGGCTCAAAAAGGCGATGCTCCAATGGAGTACTTAAAGGGCGTGAGCGTCGGCGTGACGGGAAAGGACGTTCAAATTTCCGTTTCGGTATATGCCGAAGTTGACGAAGAATCAATCGATTACAAGAAAAGTTCAGCTTTCAATCCCAAGAACGGAACGGCTTTCCTTGCTGCGGGAACATGTACCGCGCCCGCTACGGGCATTTACACCGTTCCGTTAAACGAGTCGATAGAATTGAAAAAAGACAGCTATTTTACGGTTGTTGTAAAAATTACAAACGGCAACGTCGTATATGACAGCATGGCATATCGCGACGGTAAAACCTTTACGTATGCCTTTATTTCGGGGCAGTGGAACAACCTGTCAAATCAGTTTAACCCGCCCAACGTACGAGGCGTTCTCTGTATCAAGGCGCTTACCGTCACACGGGAAAGTGGCGAAGACGACGTGTTTGATATTTCCCAAGGTAGTTTGAGTCTTTCCTGCGACAAATACTTCTACACGGGAAGTCCGCGCACACCTGACGTTACGGTTAGACTTGATGGTAACATGGTATCTTCGGATAACTATACCGTTTCCTACGAGAACAATATCAATGCGGGTTCGGCTACCGTAAAAGTCGAAGGAATTGGAAACTGTACAGGCAGCTTACAGACAACGTTCGAGATTGCAAAGGCTGCCCGATCGGAATTTAAGGTGCAGCTCAACGGTTGGGTTTACGGTCAAACCGCTAACGAACCGTCCGTGAGTAATTACGGTTTGGAAGAAGGCAAGGTGAATTATACCTACGGTTCGTCGGCGTCAGGTCCGTTTAGCGAAGATATACCCAAGGCGGCAGGAACCTATTACGTTCGAGCGGAAATGACTGAAACTGACAATTACGAGAGCGCAGTTGCCATATCCGAATTTACTATTTGCAAGGCTGCTGCTCCAGACCTTCCCAAAGAGTTTGACTCACTCGTAGTAACGGGCGAAATGAAAACGCTCTCCGATATCGAACTCCCGCAAGATTGGGCGTGGCAAGAACCCGAAATGCAGCTCGTAGTTGGAAAAATGCGAGTTGCGGTTGTCTACGTTGGCGATGACAGCGCAAGTTATGAGCAAACTGTTTTTCAGTTAGAGTTGGACGTTCCCGAACCCGAAAATACGGAAGGTCCCGGCGAAGGTGAAGAACCACCCGTTGAAGACCCTGATGAATCAAATGATGGGGACAACTCTGAAGAAGATACCACCAACGGTAGCAATGAACCCACCGACGAAGGCAACAATACGGTTGCAGTAGCAGTGGGTGTAAGCGGCGGTATTGTTGGCGTTGGCGCTATTGTCGGTTTCGCGATTTGGTTCATTCGTCGTAGAAGAAAAATGTAACACTCTTTCAAAGTAGCTTTGTCTTTATTACGGAGGAAACTTTATGCATTTCAAATTGAGTCGATGCAGAAAAGTATTACTTTCAATATGTACTTGCGTGCTGTTATTGGCGCTATCTCTCTCAATAATTTTACTCGTCGTAGAGAATGGGAATCCGTTTGTAAGTAAGGCGGTTAAACTTGAGGAGTACCGTCAGCAACTTACCTACTTAAATGAAAACTACGACAATGAAAACAGAATCGTAGTTATTTCAACGCGCAACATTAAAGATGAAAATGCAATTGCCTCTGCTTACGGTTTTGGCAATACGTACGTTTTTCAGTATGCAACGAACGCCGAGGCGCAGAGCGCGCTCAATTACTACAATTCGCTGAAATACGCGTCTGCAATGATGAGTTCCACAGTTACTACGCAAGTAGACGTAGCTGACGGTGACGAAACAGTCGTACTCGACCACCTTAGCTGGGGCGCGGACATATTGGGTGTGGACAGCTATCAGAAAGCGATAGAGCAGAAATACAATTCAAATCCTCTGCCCGACGTATACGTAGCGGTGCTGGACACGGGTATTGACACCGACAACGAATTTTTGCAAGACAGAATTGCTCTCGAATACGGTGTAAGCGTGTACGACAGCAGCCTGTACCTAAACGGAAACAGTCCGTACAAGTTTGAAGACGATCACATGCACGGTACGCACGTTGCGGGCACGATTGTGGACTTGACCTTACCCAACGTCAAGATTATTCCCATCAAGATATTGGACGGAAACGGCATTGGAGACATTGAGGACATAGTTTTCGGCGTCAACTACGTGATGTACCTGAAAGAAACCGTGGGACTTAACGTCGTTGCAATGAATATGAGTCTTGCGGCGGACAGTCTGGGAAATGAAAGCACAGTCGTCTTTGACCAAGCGTATGCAAAAAACATAATGTCCGTAGTCGCAGCAGGCAACGACAGTTACTACGTAGAGGAGTATTTCCCCGCAAACTGCCCGTCCGCGTTGACCGTTTCGGCGCTCTCGCAAAATGCAGTTTACGAGAATTTCCCCTTCGTTGCCTACTATTCCAATTACGGAAGCAGCGTTGATTTGTGTTTGCCGGGTTCAAACGTGCTTAGCTGTGTTCCCGACGGATACAACTATTCCAAGGATTACATATTCTCCACAACAGGCGGTACGTATGCCTATTTAAGCGGTACGTCTATGGCAACGCCGCACGCGTCTGCGCTCGTTGCCTTATACGCAACCTACATGGGCAACAGCTTCAACACGGCAAGGGTGGAAAAGCTACTTAAGCAAAATGCCTACGATTTGGGCGCTACGGGCAGAGACAACTTGTTCGGCTACGGCGTGCCCAGTATGGATCTTGCCCTTGCAGACAGAGAGTTGACGAAAACGCCAACGTTAACGGTTGGCGAGGTGGGTAAGCCGTATCACTTTGACGGTACGATATCCGTCGGTATTACCAACAACAACGCTGCCTACAAGGATATGACCTACGAAATCTACTACACGCTTGACGGCTCATACCCGATGATTTGCGGCAACAGTCAAGAGTATAGCGTGGCGATTACGCTAAACGGATCCACGCATTTGAGCTTTGTTATTTACTTGTTCGATAGTGATGGCTTTGTCAGAGGACACAGTCAGCTTTACGAAATAGAATTTTTCAACGGCGAAGACGTTGACAAAAACACCAAGGGTATCGGTTTTGAAATAAACGGAAACGGTATCTTGCAAAAATATACGAGCGGTATTCAGGACGTCGTAATCCCCGAATACGTCAACGGCATCAAGGTGAGGGAGCTTGGCAACAATTTGTTCTACGGTTTGAACGTCCGCTCGATTGTATGCGAAGCTGACGTTTCGCTTGCAAACAAGGCTTCCGTAAATCTGGAATATCCAATAAGATACTGCCCGAACCTACAAAGCGTTACGCTTGGTTCGAGTGATGCAACGTATGCAGTTTCGCATTGCTTCAACCTCAAGGAACTGATTTTACTCAATGCGAAGGGAATTTCCGACGCAACGTTCCCGTCGTTTACGTTGGGGTACAGTTATTTGGGCAGTTACACGGCATACGGTTGCGCTGCTCTCGAACGTGTTGTAGCGTACAAGGCTACGTCCGTTGGCACTTACGCATTCAACTACGTTAAGACGCTCAAGGAACTTGTACTTCCTAACGTCAATTCTATCTTTTCCTGCGCCTTTATCGAATGTACGGGCTTGACAGAGGTGGATTTGCCAAGCGCAATGTACATTTACGGTAGCGCATTTAAGGATTGCTACAACTTGCGTACGGTGCGCACGCCCAAGCTTGCAACCATAGATTCCTACGCGTTCGCAAACTGTATATCATTGACAGACATTCAAACCGAAACCGCGACGAAATACGGAACGGGCGCTTTTTACAACTGTATTGGCTTGACAACATTGGATACTCAATCGGCTCTGACTATCGAGGGCGGCGCCTTTGAGAAGTGTCGAAATCTCATGTTGTTGGACTTGAGCAGCGTAACGTCCATTGGCGAGAACACAATGCCCAATTGTGACAACCTCATAGCCATTTACTGCGGTACTAACAAATACCTAATCGACAAATCGGTAACTTGGGCAGATTGGATTGTTAGGTTCGGCAATTTGCAATATTTGGTCACAGACTTCAGCCACACAACCAGAGGCGGTCTGCTCAATAACAGATTCTTCGATTCTAAGGTCATCGACAACAAGTACAGAGTCTTTACAAGGACGGAATTGTTCACTGCAATTTTCAAAGATGAAAATGGCAACGAAATTGCAAAGAGATACCACGTAGCCGTCGATCCGCTCAACCCGCCGACAGGCGTAGTTAATGACGAATATCAAATTAACTATCTCAAATGGAAAAGTGAAAGTACCGGTGATACGTTCACCGTTGGCGACAAAATTTACCTTAGCGCCGACGATACGTTTACTTTGGTGGATTACAACGCTTACTACTTTGCTTATGCCGAGCAAGCGAAAGCGCATTATGCCGAGCTGTACCAAAAGTTGACAGGAAGAACACCCGCAGCGAATGACGCAGTTTATAGCGCAATCGAGTTAGCTTGTACTGTCAATAGAGTTGGCGCGCAAACTTCCGACACGGTTGATAGGGCGAGTATTCTGAAAAAAGTAAACGGTGTCATAGACAGCGCCATCTGCAATTTACTTGATAATCTGCTGTTGGATACGGACTCGAATGCCGTAGTTGAGATAGTTCGCAATGCCAAGTCGGACGTTTCTGCTGCTTGCGGCAATGCACCCGATGTAGTGGATTTGAACGAGATTATTGACAATGCACTGAATGCAATTGCGGCGCAACGTCTACAAGACCTTGAATCTGCAAAAGACGATGCCAAGAAAGCTCTCCGCGACAGAACGAAAGATATTTATGAGAAACTATACGACGAGAGAAAGGCAGAGGCTGATGAACTGTATGAGATATACGATAGCAAGATCGACGCCGCTGATCAGACCGAGTATGAGAGTATTATAGATGAGTGCAGCCGAGAATTTATAATTCAAGACGGCTTATGGACGCTTGACGACTTAGTAAGTGACTCGGAAGACGACGGAATTCTTGAAATTGTAAACGGCGCAAAAGAGGATGTCCGTTCGCTTGCGGATAGTGATTTGTCTGATGATGAACTGCACGCCGAGGTGAATGCCATAGTGGAGCAGGCAAAAAAGGATATTGAAGAATATCTGTCCTCAAAAGGAACTCCTGTTGACCCAGAGGAGCCGGACGATGGTAATGACCCCGATGACGGTAAAGAAGAACCGCCGATTGTAGACCCTGACGAATCCGACAATGGTGGCAACTCTGAAAACGATCCTAACGGTGACAATGAGCCATCAGACGAAGGCGACAATACTGTTGCTGTGGCGGTAGGCGTTACGACAGGTGTTGTGGGCGTAGGCGCGTTGGGCGGTGTGGTGTTTTGGCTAATTCGCCGCAGAAGAAGAGGGTAAGATTACAATAGAATTGACAATGACAGGAAGCATGAAACGAACAAACGAATGGAAAATATCGTTAAGCTACGGAATAGCAGTGGCGGCAATTACAGTATTGACAGGATTGCTGTTCATTTTCGAGTGCGCCGATATTTACTATTCGGGGATTGAAGGCGGCGGAGACGTTTTCAGTTATGAAATCGTCGCTCAAAGGATGAACTTGCTCTTGATTCCTACGGTGATTTGGATTGCTGCTATTATTGTCGGTTATACGGTATCTACAATTATTCCCCGTACGAACCTTGCAAAGCGTACAACTGACAAAAGCGCACGTGTAAAGTTACTTAAAAGCAAACTGCCCGTTGGTACGAGTGAGGAATATTTACAAGAGCATAAGAAACTAAGAAAAATAGAGATTTCAAGAATAATCGTCTGGTCTGCCTGTTCGGCATTTGCCCTTGCGTCAGCTATTATCAGTATTGTGTATTTAACCAATCTTTCGCACTTTCAAGGATTGGATGTGAATAACGAAATCCTCACTATGCTAAGAAATATTTTACCTTGGATAATAGTGGCTTTTCTCTTGTTTATCGGAGCGGTCATTTTTGAGTGCGTTATAGCCTCGAAGGAACTCCGTATCGTTCAATCTCTTTATGGTTTAGGTCAAGACGGAACAACGCAAGCGAAGGGGAAAGTCAAGTCGGTTTTTGGGAAAATCGGCGCTATTTGGAACTCCAAAATCTTTATTTACACAATACGACTTGTAGTGTTTTCATTGGCAGTTATCTTTATCGTTTTGGGTGTTATCAACGGCGGCAAAGATGACGTGCTTATGAAAGCAATCAATATTTGCACCGAGTGCATAGGTCTCGGCTAATTTACTAAGGAGGGATGGCAATGGAAGTTGTATGCTGGATTATCATTGCAGTCATGTCTGCTGTTACGCTTGCAGCTATTGGCTACATGATTTTTCTGCTTGCAAAAAAATTGAAATCCCGCAGAGCCGAGATAAAAGAAGGAACTCGTAAAAAACTTACTTTCAAGGAATGGTGGGCAATCCACAAACCAAGCAAAAGACGGCTTATTCAAATATACGCTGCGTTGCTCTACAACGTCAATATCAAGGGATTTGTAAGCGGGCAGATTTATCGCGGCGAAACGAAGGCGTTTTGCGTACCAGGTTTGAACTGTTATTCCTGTCCGGGAGCGGTGGCAGCTTGTCCGCTCGGCGCGCTCCAAAACGCGCTTGCAGGGAAACGTGTTCCGTATTACGTATTGGGCATCATTCTGCTTTACGGAATTTTGTTTGGCAGGACGATTTGCGGCTTCCTTTGTCCCGTAGGGTTGGGGCAGGAACTCCTGTATAAAATCAGGACGCCGAAGCTTAAAAAAAGCAAAGTCACGTACGTACTTTCTTATTTCAAATACGTCGTACTTGCTATTTTCGTGATAGCAATACCCATCACCTATTCGGTGAGCGGCGTTGCGATTCCTGCATTTTGTAAGTACCTCTGTCCGGGAGGAACGCTCGGTGGCGCAATTTTCCTACTCGCGCATCCAAGCAATGCGGCAATGTACGAGATGTTGGGCTGGTTGTTTTTGCTCAAATTCTGCGTGCTTGTGGTTTTCATCGTCGCAAGCGTATTTATATTCCGTTTCTTTTGCCGTTTCTTTTGTCCGCTTGGCGCGCTTTACGGACTGTTCAACAAATTTGCTCCGCTTGGAGTAAAGCTTGACAGGTCAGCATGCTGTCATTGCGGTAAGTGCACGGAAAAATGCAATATGGACGTACGGCATGTAGGCGACCACGAATGTATCAACTGTGGCGAATGCGCGAGTGTCTGTCCGACCAACGCCATCAAGTGCAGAGGCTTTTGGTATGACAAAAAAGAAGTGGCGCAAGTTGCTGAAAACCAAGTAATTGATACAAGCGCGGTTGCCACGGGCGAAATTCCCAAGGTCAGCAAACCTAACGCGAAAAGACGTTGGGTGCAAATCGTGGCTTGTGTTGTTGCATTAGCGGTACTGGTGGGAGCAGGGGTATACTACAACTTTTTAGATGAAACGGTAACGGAAGAAGCCACAAAAACCGTTTACGAGGTCGGCGATATATGCAGCGACTTTACACTCTACGTGTATGGCAGCTCGGAAGAGTTTACTTTGTCGGAGCATAGCGGTCAAATTGTGGTGCTGAACTTCTGGTATACCGAATGCGGACCTTGCGTGCTTGAAATGCCGTCAATAGCCGAGCTTGCGGACAAATATTACGACGTTGTATTTGTTGCAATTCACAGCGCGTCGCATTTCACCAACAAAAATGACATTCAAAACTTTATAGATACGCAAGACGACAAGTCGCATGAGCGTAAGTGGGCAGATTTCAATATCACGTTTGCCCAAGATACGGGCGGAAGAAGGAAGAGCGACGTCTTTGACAGATTCAACAAAGACGGCACTTATCCGACCACCGTTATAATTGATGCTGACGGTGTCATTCAATGGATTAGGCAGGGCAACGTTTTGAAAGGTGGAACAAATTATCTTAAAAACAAGCTTGAAGAAATGACCGCTACAAAGACTGTATAATTGACTAAAAAAATAAAAAATGTTACACTATGTGAAGCTCAATTTACTACAAGATATAGTAAAATAAAAAAAAATTGCGATGAAGACGGACGAATACGGCATATCACCGTCTAAACCTAAAAAGTAATTTCGTTAACTCAATTTTGTGGGAGTAATTATGATTAAACTGTACAACGTATCAAAATCCTACGGTAACTCGCAGGTAAAAGCTGTAGACGACCTCACGCTGGAAGTAAAACCGGGTGAGATTTTCGGCTTTATCGGACCTAACGGCGCGGGTAAATCCACGACAATCAAAATGATTACGGGCATTCTCACACCTGATGAGGGCGTAATAGAAATAGACGGAATAAACCTTGAACAAAATCCTCTCGCCGCCAAGTCGCTTGTGGGTTTTGTGCCCGACAATCATGAAACCTACGAAACCCTGAAGGGAATCGAATACCTCAATTTCATAGGCTCAATGTACGGTGTTAGCAGCAAGGTTCTCAAGGAAAAAATTAACGAATACGTGACGCTTTTTGGCTTAAAAGACGTGTTGCACAACATGATCAGCTCCTATTCGCACGGAATGAAGCAAAAGCTTATGGTGGTTGCCGCGCTCATTCACGAGCCGAAGGTGTGGATATTGGACGAGCCTATGACAGGACTGGACCCGAGTTCGGCGTTCCAGCTTAAACAACTTATGCGTCGTCACGCCGACAACGGTAACACCGTGTTTTTCAGTTCCCACGTAATTGACGTGGTGGAAAAGGTGTGCGATAGGATTGGCATAATCAATCACGGTAAGCTTGTAGAGGTGGACACGCTGGACAACATTCGCGCAGACAAAAACGTGTCGCTCGAGAGCTTGTTCCTCACAATTACGGCAGATCCGACCAGCGTAAGCGAGCCTGTCGAAGTTACTCAAGTAGAGGATACGGCTAAGCCCAAGAAACAACGCAGGTCCAAGACTGCAGTAAAGAAAACTGTTGAAGAAACTGAAAAGACGGAAGAAGAGTCGGTAACGGCAACTTTGGTTGAAGACGCGGTAGCAACCTCGCCTGACACACAGGAAGTAGTGGAGGCGACAATTGAGAAGAAAGCTACAAAGTCTAAAGCGCGCAAAAGTAAGAAAGAGAACGAAAAGGTAAATGTTGAGACTGCAGAGGTAGTGGCGAAAACAACGGTTGTTACCGACGCAGATGACAACGCTGACGGAGAGGGCAAATGAGAAAATATTTCGCTCTTGTCAAGCTGATGTTTGTTCAGCAATACAAAGCGCGCCCCGCGGGATTAGCGGGCAAAAACGGCAGAAAACGCGTGGGTACGGTATTCGCCTTTCTGCTGATTGCCGCATGCTTTTTGCCAATGCTCGTATCTATTGCCGTTGCAATGTACTATTTGGGTAACATTTCAGAGGGCAACGCTTACGTCGGCACCTTTTTGACCTTGATGTGTCAGGGCTTGGTGTTGATGTTCGGTATACACGCAATCATCTCTAACGTGTTTGTTGTAAGGGACGCGGACAAGCTACTGTATTTGCCTGTACGCGCGCATACGATTTTCCTTGCCAAACTAACGGTGGCATACCTCAACGAAGTAATTACAACTGCGGCAACGGCGCTTTTCGTACTGTTACCGTTTGGTATAGGAGCGCAAGTTGGCGCAACCTACTACCTAATGATGGTTTGCGCGTTAATGCTTGTTCCGTTGTTGCCGCTGTTGCTTGGTTGCATTGTGTCAATGCCATTTTCCGCGCTAATAGCCCGCTTTGGCAACAACAGCGCGATAAAGACGGTACTGAGAATTTTCATTTACATTGTGATAATGGCCGTCTACCTGTACGGTATGAACAGTTTTGGATTCCTTGCAGGAAATGCAAACGGCAATATCTTGGACAATCCTCAGGCGTACATTTCGGAAATGTTGGACGGCTTTGTAGAGAGTATCTCTCCCGTTATGCCGTATTTTCATCCCAACTACATGCTGATGAACAGTATGCTTGCGACTAACTTTGTCGATTGGCTTGTTCCGTTTGCCATCGCTTTAGCCGAAAACATCGGTTTGCTTGCAATCGTATTTCTTGTTTCCATGCCATTCTACCGCAGGATGTTGGTGTTGTCAGTGGAGGACAGAAGCGCGCGTCCAAATAAGAACGGCGGTAAACGGTATCAGGTACGAAACAAGGGGGTCGTGAGGGAACTGATGGTCTCCGACTTCAAGCGTACAGTGCGCGACGGACAGTTGGGATTTCAGTCCTTTGCGGGAATGATAATGATGCCAATAGTGGTTGTGGTGTTGTACTTCTTCATGGGAACGACGGACGACGGTAGCGCTTCATTTTTGCAGCAGATGGCCGATTCGCATCTTTACCAAATGATTGCGCCGCTGTTTATTATGGCGTATATGATTTTTATCGGTTTGACTACAAACGTACTCGGTTTGTACCCCATTTCACGAGAGAACAAGTCGGTGTACATGCTCAAGAGCTTGCCTGTGTCGTTCAGTAAAATTTTGCTTGCCAAGGTTCTGCTTGCAACTGCAGTCATGATGCTTAGTGACTTCGTCACCTGCGCGCTCATCGTAGTGCTGTTGGACGTAAGTTGGTACTACGGCATTGCAATGATGGTTGTCATGTCGCTCGTAGGCTTTGGTTCAATGTGCATAACGACTTTGCTTGACCTCAAAGACCCGCGATTCGGCTGGGAAAACTTCAGCCAAGGACTTAAGAACGCGAAAAACAGCTGGATAGCGATGCTCATTGGCTTCCTTGCCGTCATAGTGATTGTTTCGCTGTCCTCGGCATTCATAATCTGGTACAGCTTCACACAAACGTTTTATGCAATTATCAGTATGTGGGGAGTTATATTTGTTGCCACGGCGATATTTGCAGGCATTGCCTACAAAACAATGACGAGCAAAGCCACCAGATATTTTGAAAGCATAGAAATTTGATTGGTAAATAACAAAAACTTTCGCAAAGCGAAAAGGAGAAATATATGAAAAACGTACTTGATGTGCTCAAGGAGCGCGGATTTGTAAAACAAACGGTATTCGAAGATGAACTGTACGAGCTACTCGGCAAAGAGAGCGTAACCTTCTACACCGGCTACGACCCCACGGCGGACAGCTTGACCGCGGGACACTTCGTCACGCTCATGGCAATGGCGCACATGCAGCGCGCAGGTCACCGTCCTATTATACTTATCGGCGGCGGTACTGGCATGGTTGGCGACCCAAGCGGGCGTACCGACATGCGTTCAATGATGAGCAAGGAAACGGTACAGCACAACGTAGAATGCTTCAAAAAGCAAATGTCCCGCTTTATTGACGTAAGTGACGGCAAGGCAATCTTCGTCAACAACGCCGATTGGCTGTGGAACCTCAACTATATCGACTTTTTGCGTGAAATAGGCACCTGCTTTTCCGTCAATCAAATGCTGACGGCAGAGTGCTTCAAGCAACGCCTTGAAAAGGGTTTGAGCTTCCTCGAATTCAACTATATGCTTATGCAAGGCTACGACTTTCTGGTACTTAACCGCAAGTACAATTGCATACTTCAAGCGGGCGGTGACGACCAGTGGAGCAACATGCTCGCGGGCGCAGACCTCATTCGTCGCAAAGAGGGCAAAAAGGCGTACGCGCTTACCTACACGCTACTTACAACGTCCGACGGCAGAAAGATGGGCAAGACGGCAAAGGGCGCAGTGTGGCTTGACCCCAACAAGACAACCCCCTACGACTTTTTCCAATACTGGCGCAACGTTGAGGACGACCGCGTAGAAATCTGCTTGAAGTTACTGACGTTTGTTGAGTTGGAGGAAATTGCCGAGTTAACAAAGTACAAGGACGAGCGCATGAACGCTGCAAAGGAGCGTTTGGCGTATGAAGTAACTGCAATTGTCCACGGCAAGGAAGTAGCGGACGAGGTACTGAAACAAGTTCGCGCATCCTTCTCGCAGGACGTAGACAATATGCCCGTAGTGGAAATAAGCGAGCCGACCAATATCATTGACGTATTGGTAAAGTGCGGACAGTGCAAGTCCAACGGCGAGGCTCGTAGGCTCATCGAAGGCGGCGGAGTGTCAGTAAACGACGAAAAGATAACGGCTTCTGCTTGGACTTTGCCTGCTGATATTATTGCCAAAGGGGAATTCGTGCTCCACAAAGGCAAGAAGGTTCACCTAAGGGTAGTAATCAAGTAAATGACAAAAGGCTCTCAAGAATACACGACAATTTCAAATAGCGAAACGGTTGCGGAAATCGTCATTGAAAAGTCGAGGTTTATTGCCTCGGCTATTCACGTTGACAACGCCGAGCAAGCAGTAGAGTACGTCAATGCCAAACGTAAAAAATATTTTGACGCAACTCACAATTGCTACGCGTTTATTGCGGGCGACAAGGCGAAGTTCAGCGACGACGGCGAACCGCAAGGCACCGCAGGACTGCCAATGTACGAGTGTATCAAGAACAACAACTTGGACTACGTTTGTGTAGTCGTCACCCGTTACTTTGGCGGCGTAAAGCTTGGCGCAGGCGGTTTAGTCAGAGCATACAGCGGTAGTTGCGCCGAGGTACTCAAGCAATGCGAAAAGCTGCAAATGACGGATTGCACGCGAGCAGAGGTGGCAATTGACTACTCATTGCTCAAGCCTTTACGTAAAGCGTTGCAACTGTACGCGCAGGAGGAAAACGTCTTTTACGAGGACAAAGTACGCCTAACTATTCTATTTCCGACGGTTTTATATAATACTATTTCAGACATAGTAGTGCAAACAACGCTTGGAAAAGGTGTTTTTACAGTAAAAGAGCAACTTTTAGCGCATTTTTCACTTTTGAATTGATATGTGTTCAAAGCCGCTTGATTAAAGGGAGTTGTCACAGATAATAAGCTTAGGAGACTGTTGTTATGACAAAAGTTCAGTTAAAGGGCGCAAATTTGCTCGCGCCGTTGCCCGCCGTTATGGTGTCGGTGGGCGACATGGAAAAATCAAATATTATCACGGTAGCTTGGACTGGCACCGTTTGTTCCGTTCCTCCGCGTTTGTATATTTCCATTCGCCACGACAGGTATTCCTACGAGATGTTGAAAAGCAGCGGTGAATTTGTAATCAATTTTACCACGGACAAGCTACTTCCCGCCTGCGACTGGTGCGGTATCCGTAGCGGCAAGGAAGTGGACAAATTTGCCGAAATGAAATTTACCAAGGGCAAGGCAAACTGCGTGTCTACGCCGCTAATCGTCGAAAGTCCAATTAACATTGAGTGCAAGGTATTTGACGTACTCAATCTCGGTTCGCACGACATGTTTCTTGCCGACGTGCTGGCGGTGGACGTGGACGAAGAATATTTGGATGAGAACGGCGCAATAGACTACTCTAAGGCGCATTTAGTAAATTACCAACACGGCAACTATTATGCGTCAGGAAAACATCTCGGGCGTTTCGGCTTTGCCGCGCAAAAGAAATACATCGACAACTACGGCAAGGGCGTTGACGCAACGGCAGTAGGAGTACCTCTTGCTAAACGCAAACAAAATAAAAAAGAAAAATAAGAAGTAGAAAATGAGTTGCAGTTCAGTTAGCAACTAAATTTTAATAAAAATCAACTTTATCAATAAGTTGTGAACGATAACATAGAAGTTTGGAGTGAATTTTGAATTTACAAAAACTTAATGACGCGCAGCTCAAAGCAGTCACGGCTCCTCTTGCGCCAACCTTGGTGCTTGCGGGCGCAGGTAGCGGGAAAACGCGCGTACTTACCAACAGAATACTTTACTTGGTGCAGGAACATGGCGTAAATCCGTCGGAAATACTTGCAATCACCTTTACCAACAAGGCAGCCAACGAGATGAAACGCAGACTGCTGGATTTCCATTGCGCCGCTGAGTATATGCACGTATCGACGATTCACTCTTTTTGCGCGACTGTGCTACGTATGGAGTGCAAAGCGCTAAATCGCGGCAGCAACTTTTCCATTTATGACGAGAGCGAGAAAAAGAGCGTGTTGAAGCAAATCGTCAAGAGTGTTTTTGACGACGGAGCAGCGAGCTTAGTGGACGGATTTGCCGACAGCATTTCCGACATTAAAAACAACGCTCCCGACCTTTTGGACGGCGACGTGGTGGCGAATGCGAGTAACGACGATTATCTCAAAGAACAGTTGAACAAACTTTCCGCTGTTACCGAATGTTCATCAAACGAGGATTTGCTCAAGGTTATTCAGGAATATTCCGCCAAAATGACGGAAAACAACGCAATGGACTTTGACGACTTGCTGTACTACGTTCACAAGCTGTTCAGCAATTTCCCCGACGTTTTGGACAAGTACCGCGACCGTTTTAAGTACATTCTCATCGACGAATTCCAAGACACCAACAAAGTACAGTACCAAATTTTCAAAATGTTGGGCGAAAAGCACCGCAACATTTTCGTAGTGGGCGACGACGACCAGTCCATTTACAGTTGGCGCGGCGCGGATGCCTACAATCTCAAGAAATTTGAGCAGGATTTCCCCGATTGCAACGTGTACAAGCTGGAGCAAAATTACCGTTCAACCAAACGGATTTTGGACGTTGCCAACGAGATTATACGCAAAAATATCAACCGATTTGACAAGGTACTTTGGACGGAGAACGATGAGGGGCTTAAAGTTCAGCTTTTTTCTGCCTACAACGAGCAGGACGAGGCGTATTTCGTTTGCGAGCAGATTAAAAACATCATTTACCTCAATCCGGACTATAAGCTTAAGGATTTTGCGATACTCATGCGCGTAAACGCTCTTTCGCGTAGCTTTGAGCAACAGTTTCAGCAAAATCGCATTCCGTACAAGGTTTTCGGCGGTTTCAAATTCTTTGAGCGCAGGGAAATCAAAGACGTTTTGGCGTACATGCGCCTAATTCACAATCCGTATGACTCCGAAGCATTTGAAAGGGCTTTGAACGTACCGAGGAAGCGTGGCATAGGCGACGCGAGCATTGCAAAACTAAGAGTACTTTCAGTTGAATACGGTTTGCCGATGCTTGACGTGATTTCCGACGAACGCAATTTGGACGTTTTCAACGCCACAACGCGCAAAAAGCTGCTTGACTTCCACACGCTTATCACCGACCTACTTGAACTGTCACGCAAAACTACCGTTGGCGCATTCGTCCACCAAATGTTGGACATTTTGGAATTTCGTAAGGTGTTGACGGACATGGGCGAAGAGGAACGCGCTCTCAATATTGACGAATTTGAAGAGTCGGTATTGGAGTTTCAGCAAATCAATCCTATTGCAAGTCTTTCAGATTACTTGCAGACAGTCAGTCTATCGCAGGACATGGACGACGCCGACACGAGTGACTACGTAACGATAGCCACAATTCACGCCGTCAAGGGCTTGGAATTCAAAGTGGTGTTCGCGGTAGGATTGGAGGAAGGTCTTTTCCCGTCTTCACGCTCCACGTACGAGGGGGAAAGCATGCAGGAAGAACGCCGCCTCATGTACGTTGCGGCAACCCGAGCGGAAAAGCGACTGTACCTCACTCGTGCGCAAACTCGCTTTTTGTGGGGGCAGCGCAAACAAACGCTTGCAAGCAGGTACTTCAACGAGGTGCAACAGTTTTATGCGCCTGTTCGCAAGGTGGCTTCTGAGCGTGAATTATCTGACGACAGATTTTTGGACAAACTCATAGAAAAAGAAATTGAGCGCCCGAAGGTCAGTCAAGGCAGGACGGACAGCGAGCTAAAGCAATATCGCGTTGGGCAGATTGTGGAGCACGCGTCTTTCGGCAAGGGCATAATTTTGAGAATTGAGCACGACGTTGCAGACGTGGCGTTTGACACGGTGGGTAAAAAATCGCTCAACATGAAATTTGCTCCGCTCAAAATTGTTAGCTAACACAAGTTGCTTAACTAACTTCACTTCAACTTTTCACTTGATGTAAAACTTCACTATAACAGGGAGAAAATAGCGTACTATGACGATGCAAGAAATGGTAGCTAAACTAAACAAGTGGGCGTACGAGTACTACGTATTGGACAATCCATCGGTTGCCGACACGGAGTATGACGCTTTGTACGACCAACTCGTTTTGTTGGAAAAGCAAACGGGCGTAATTTTACCCGACAGCCCTACACAGCGCGTAGGCGGTGATCCGCTCAAAAATTTCGTTCAGCACACGCACCTCAAGCGTTTGTACAGCTTGGACAAGGTACAAAGCTTTGGTGAGCTAAAAGATTGGGTGGACAAGGTAGTCAAAGCGCTTGGAGAAGTGGAATTTACCGTCGAACTGAAATACGACGGCTTGACGATAAACGTTACCTACCGTGACGGCAACTTTGTCGGCGCCTCCACCCGCGGCAACGGAGTGGTGGGCGAGGACGTGACGGAACAGGTCAAAACAATCCGTACCGTGCCCCTCTCGATTCCCTTCAAAGGCGTATGCGAGCTGCAAGGTGAAGGCATTATGCGACTTTCAGTACTGGACAAGTACAACCGCAGTCACCCTTCCGACACACTCAAAAACGCGCGTAACGCAGCAGCAGGAGCAATCCGTAACCTCAATCCCAAAACTACCGCCGAACGCAACCTTGACGTGGTGTTCTACAGCAACGGCTACGAGGAAGGCTTGACGGCTACGACACAAACACAGCTTGTGGACTTTTTGAAGTCTTGCGGTATGCTGACGAACTACGTATTTGAAAAGGCGCGCACCTTTGAGGAAATACGGGCGATAATCGAAAAAATAGGCGCAAACCGTCAAAACTACGACTTTTTGATTGACGGCGTAGTTATCAAAGTCAACGATTTTGCATTGCGTGAGGAACTTGGCTACACCGACAAATTTCCAAGGTGGGCGGTTGCCTACAAGTTTGACGCCGAACAGGTGACAACGGAACTGCTTGACGTGGAATGGCAGGTTGGTCGTACAGGCAAACTGACTCCCATAGGTAAACTGCAAGCGGTGGAACTGTGCGGAGCAACAATTCAACGCGCAACGCTCAACAATTTCGGTGACATCACCCGCAAACGCTTAAAGAAACGTGCCTTAGTTTTCGTTCGCCGTAGCAACGACGTAATCCCCGAGGTGCTTGGCGCGGCAGAAGAGGGCGGAGAGGAAATCTCAAAGCCTACTTTATGTCCTGCATGCGGATCTCGTCTTCAGGAAGTGGGAGCGCATTTGTACTGTGTAAACGCCGAGCATTGCCGTCCGCAGATAGTTGCGCGCATCACTCATTACTGCTCCAAAAACGCCTGCGACATCGACGGTATAAGCGACAAAACGGTGGAACTGCTCGTTGACAAACTGGGGGTAAAATCCGTTGCGGATTTATACAACTTGACGGTTGATGATTTGCTTAATTTGGAAGGTTTCAAGCTTAAAAAGGCGCAGAACGTGGTTTTAGCCGTCGAACACAGCAAAAAGGTTCAACTTGCGCAGTTCATATTCGCGTTAGGTTTAGACAACGTTGGCACGGTTACGGCAAGGGACCTTGCATCGCGTTTCGGCAGTGTTGAGAATTTGTCAAAAGCTACGGCGGAGCAGCTTACGGCTATCAACGGCGTGGGCGAAGTTGTCGCCGACGGCATAGTTCAATTCTTCAACGAAACGCAGAATATGGAAATAATCGAGCGCCTACGCGAAATTGGTATCAACCCAAGCTACGAACATAAAGTTGCAACAGGCGCGTTTGCAGGCAAAAAGGTAGTGCTTACGGGAAGTCTAACAAATTACACGCGCGGACAAGCCTCAAAGCTCATTGAGGAGCAGGGTGGCGAAATTGCAAGCTCAGTTAGCAAGACGGTCAATCTTGTCATTGCGGGGGCAGAGGCAGGCAGTAAACTGGACAAGGCTCGCGCTCTCGGCATTGAAGTTATTGATGAAGCGCAATTCGAGGAAATGTTGGGAAAGTAACGAAAAATCAATAAAAGAGACTGGAAAACATTTAGTTTATTGATTGAAAAAAAATAACTATTGTGTTATTATATAAAATTGGAATAATATTAAAACGTTTGCGGTGAAAATATGAAAAGTATGACAGGCTACGGCAAAGCGACGGTAACTCGCGACAATGCCGAGCTAACAATTGAACTGAAGAGTGTAAATCACAGGTTTTTGGACGTTTCTACCAAAATTCCGCGCGCTTTCATTGCCTACGAGGACGTTATTCGTAACGGACTGAGCAAAGGCATATCGCGCGGTCACGTTGACGTCTTTTTGAACTACACGCTTGTTGGCGACACGGACAAGCAAGTATGCGTGGATATGGCGCTTGCAAAAGGATACGTTGATGCCGCCAAGCAACTGAAAGAGGCTTTTCCCGATTTGCACTTGGATTTCAACGTAAATGCGCTCATGCGTAGTAGCGAGGTGTTAAATCTCAAGCAAACGGAAGAGGACGCCGAGACAATTCGCGAAATGATAGCGGAGGCGGTGGACAAAGCCGTTCAAAACATCAACGCAATGCGCGAAATCGAAGGCAACGCTTTGAGAGCCGACTTGCTCGCTAAAATTGATAACGTTGAACGTCTACTTGCCGAAGTTAAAAAGCATGCTCCGAAGGTTGCCGAGCAGTACCGTGAAAAACTCCGCGCTCGCGTAACAGAGGTTCTTAGCGGCGTTGAGATTGACGAAAACAAATTGGCAAACGAGGTATGTTTCTTTGTGGACAAATCCTGTATTGACGAGGAAATAACGAGACTTGGCAGCCACATTGCCCGCGCAAGAGAAATACTGCAGCTTGACGAACCTGTCGGCAGAAAGTTGGACTTTTTGGTGCAGGAGTTTAATCGCGAAACCAACACTATTTGCAGCAAATCAAGCTTTCTTGAGTTGACAAACGTGGCGCTCGAGATGAAAAACGAAATCGAGAAGATTCGCGAACAGGTACAAAACTTAGAGTAAAAAACTCATTGGAGATACATAAATATGGAAAAGAAAACGGGTAAACTAATCATTATTTCCGGTCCAAGCGGGGCAGGTAAAGGCACGATATGCGCAGAGTTGATGCGTTTAATGCCCGATCTGGTGTTGTCCTGCTCCGTTACGACTCGCGCTCCGCGTCCTAACGAAAGAAAAGACCGTAGCTATTTCTTCGTTTCCGAGGACACGTTCTTGGAAATGGTACGCAAAAACGAACTATTGGAGTACGACCAACACTTCGAAAACTACTACGGCACTCCCAAAAAGTTTGTTGTAGACATGCTCAACTATGGCAAGGACGTGATTTTGGAAATTGACGTAAAGGGCGCGCTGCAAGTCAAGCAAAATTATGCGGACAGCATTTTGTTCTTTATCGAAGCGCCAAGCGAACAGGCGTTGTACGACAGATTGAAAAAGCGCGGCTCGGAAAGCGAAGAGAAAATTCAAATCCGCATGGCTCGCAACAAGTTAGAGCTTGCGCAAAGACACAAGTACGATTACTGCATCATGAACGACGACGTTGACAGAGCAGTAGGTGAAATCATCGAAATATTGAAAGAAAGGAGAAAGTAACATGATTACAAAACCGCCCATTGACGAACTGACTGAAAAAGCAGGCGACAAGTATTCTCTTTGCTGCGTGGTGGCAAAGCGCGCTAAGGAGCTGAACAACAGCCCCGAGCTTCCGCAAAACTTCAAGCCCATCACCTACGCTGCAGGCGAATTTGACGACGGTATAACTGAAATCAGCAAAAAGTAACGATATGCTAAAACTGCAAGGAAAAAACATCGTAATAGGCGTAACAGGTGGCATTGCCGTATACAAGGTGTGTCAGGTTGTACGCAGTTTCAAAAAGTTAGGCGCGAACGTCGACGTTATCATGACGAAAAACGCGACGGAATTTGTCACGCCCCTAACCTTTGAGACGCTTTCCAATCGCCCGGTTGTCACGGATATGTTCAAACGCGGCGGACATTGGGAAGTGGAGCATATTTCCCTTGCAAAAAAGGCAGATTTGTTTGTTGTTTGCCCTGCGACAGCCAACATTGTGGGTAAATTCGCAAACGGTCTTGCCGACGACATGCTGTCCACAACTTTGATGGCAACTACGGCTCCCGTGGTGATTTGTCCTGCAATGAACACCAATATGTACCGCAGCAAGTCGTTCAACAAAAACCTTGACACGCTTGTAAATCGCGGCGTTCACGTAGTGAAGGCGGGTAGCGGGTTTTTGGCGTGCGGTGACAACGGTGACGGACGTATGGCAGAGCCGGAAACTATCGTGGACTGCTGCGTAGAGTTACTTTGTCCCGTAACCGACCTTGAAGGGAAAAAGGTGCTAATAACCTGCGGCGCAACCATTGAAAAACTGGATGACGCGCGTTATATCACCAACTTTTCCAGTGGCAAGATGGGCGCGGCGCTTGTGGACGCAGCATTAAACCGTGGCGCAGACGTTACGGTGATTTTGGGCAAACATATCGCGCCGATTGACAGTAGAGCAACGGTAATTGACGTAGAGACAACGCAGCAGATGTACGACGAAACGGTGAGTAGAGTTGCCGACCATGACGTTATCGTGATGGCGGGCGCGCCTTGCGATTACCGTCCCGAGAGCTTTTCCGAAAGTAAAATCAAGTCGGAAAACCTCACTTTGAAATTTGTAAAGAACCCCGACATTGCAGCCAAAGTGGGCGAAATTAAGGGTGACAGATTTTTGTGCGTATTCTCCGCCGAAACGGACAACGGCGTAGAAAACGCGCGTAAAAAACTTACAAAAAAACACGCCGATTTGGCGGTTTTAAACGACGTCAAGCACAACGACGTTTTCGGTAGCGACACCAATGTTGTAACTCTTGTAACGGCAGACAATGCGGTGGATTACCCCGAAATGAACAAACTTGACGTTGCAAATTTAATTTTAGACAGGGCAGTGGGCAAATGATTTATTCCGTTATTGTAGACTTGTCCGCAAGCGAGGTTGACCGCATTTTTGAATACAAGGGCGAGGGCTACACAGTTGGAACTCGGGTGCTTGTCGACTTTGCAAATAGGCGTACGGAAGGTTTCATTGTTGCCGCAAAGGAAACGTCCGACTACGACCCTGCCAAAATCAAAGATATAATTCGTCCGCTTGAAGATTTCCCTGCAATTTCCAAAGATTTGTTGGAACTTGGCGAGTTTATGCGCAAGGAATATCACCTGCGTTGGGCGGACGTTCTCAGACTGTTCATTCCCGCAGAAATGCGCGGTAGCCGTGTCAAAGCGCTGTCTAAGAAACAGGCAAGCCTCACGTCAAGCGACAGTTTGGACGTAATCTTGAACTCACTAAAGCCCAACGCGACAATGCAGCGGGATTTGGTGACTTTTTTGTATCTCAACGGCGCAACACTGACGGAAACGTTAAACAATGAGTTTGGCAATTCCGCATTGAGGGCGCTAATTGACAAGGGAATCGTTCAAACTCACGAAATCGTGATACGGCGTACTCCCTACAAAGACTTGAAGGTTGCCAAAACTGAAAAACGTGATTTGCTACCTGCTCAACAACAGGCTGTAAACACCGTTCTCGGCGACAGGCAGGGAAAATACTTGCTACACGGAGTAACTGGCAGCGGCAAAACCGAGGTTTACCTGACGATAATAGAGCAGATAGTTTCCGAGGGCAAAACCTGCATAATGTTGGTTCCGGAAATATCCTTGACACCTGCAATGCTGTCGCATCTACGCGAACGCTTTGGCGACAAGGTGGCTCTTTTGCACAGCGGACTAAGTAGCGGCGAACGTTACGACGAATGGTTACGCTTGAAGAACGGCGAAGCGCAAATCGCCGTCGGAGCGCGTAGCGCAGTGTTTGCCCCGTTACAAAATATAGGCGCGATAATAATAGACGAGGAACACGATCAAAGTTACATATCAGATTTCAACCCTCGCTACAACACGGCAGAGGTAGCAAATTTCCGCTCGGAACAACAGGGCGCCCTGTTGCTTTTGGGTTCCGCAACTCCAAGCCTCGGCAGTTACTACGCGGCGCGGCAAGGTAAACTCAAACTCATTGAAATGCCCGAGCGCATAAATCAAAAGCCGTTGCCAAACGTGGAAATAGTGGACATGACGCTGGAAACGCGTAGCGGCAACAAGGGTATCTTTTCGCGGCTACTCAAGCAGCAACTTGCCGAAACTATCGCAAAAGGCAACCAAGCAATGCTGTTTTTGAACCGTCGCGGCTATTCGTCTTTTTTAATGTGTACTAAGTGCGGCTACGTAGCAAAGTGCGCCGACTGCGACGTAAGTTTGACGGTGCACCGCGACGACAACATGCTCAAATGTCACTACTGCGGTAAACATTACTATATGCTTGACAAGTGTCCAAACTGTCATGAAAGCAGCTTCCGTCAAGGTAGAATAGGCACGCAGCAAATAGTGGAATTGCTAAACTCAATGTTCCCCGATGTGAAAGTTCTACGCATGGATGCCGACACAACGCAGACCAAGGAAAGCCACGGCAAAATTCTCGACTCCTTTGCAAAGGGCGAGGCGCAAATACTCGTCGGTACGCAAATGATTGCCAAGGGGCACGATTTCCCCAAGGTTACGCTCGTGGGAATTTTGGACGGCGACCAAAGCTTACATCACTCGGACTATTTGGCTACGGAACGCACCTTCCAGCTCATCACGCAGGTGGCAGGACGAAGCGGTCGTAACGAGGACACGGGTACGGTGGTGTTACAAACCTACACGCCAACTCATTACTGTCTGCAACTCGCGGCAAAGCAAGATTATTTCAGCTTCTACAAGAGGGAAATAAATTTGCGTGAGGCGTCAGCTTTTCCGCCATTTTCTGAGATTATTCGCATTCTTTATACGGGCGAAAAGGAAAAGGACTGCATAGACCAGCTTACCGAGCAATATGCAGAACTGTCCAACTTGAAGGGCAAGTACAGTCGCGACTTTTACTACATGGACAAGATGCGTTGTCCGTTGAAACGCGCGGAAAAGAAATACCGTTTTCAAATCCTAATCAAAATTTCCTGTGAAAGTGTAAAAGAGATACTTCCTCGAATTTATTCCGTTTGCGACGGCAAAAAACGCTCAAGCGTTCAAATTTCTGTCGAACGCAACCCGCAAAACTTATCGTAAACCAACATTAGAGTAAAATTAGGTGTACTATGGCAAAGAGAAATATTCTAAAAATGGGCGATCCTCTGCTTCGCAAAAAGAGCAAGGTAGTGGAAAACTACGACGAAAAATTACATCAACTAATCGACGACATGATAGAAACGTTGCACGCTGTGGGCGGGCTTGGATTGGCAGCCCCTCAGGTTGGTGTTTTGAAGCGCGTGTGCATAGTTGAATACGACGACAAGCTGTACGAACTTGTCAATCCCGTTTTGAAAAAGAGTTCGGGCAAATGCGTAGACAACGAGGGATGTTTGTCTGTAGTTGGCTTCCGCGGACTTGTCGAGCGCCCCGAGAAGATTGACGTGGAGTACTTTGATCGCAACGGTAAAAAATGCAAACAGCACGCCGAAGGGTACTTTGCGCGCGTATTTTTGCACGAAATGGACCATTTGGACGGCATACTTTTCGCCGACAAAATGGTCAAGAAAATCATAGACGACGACTAACGTTGTTAAAATGAGGTGGCTATGAGAGTTGTATTCTTGGGCACTCCCGATTTCGGTGTGCCGGCGTTAGAAAAGATAATGGAAAATCATACGGTTGTCGGCTGCGTATGTCAGCCCGACAAGGTTGGCGCGCGCGGAAAAATTGAATTTTCACCCGTCAAGAAGTTTGCGCTCTCTCACAATCTGCCGCTCTTTCAATTTGAAAAAATCTCTCGCGACGGAGTTGAAACCTTGCGTAACCTTGTCCCCGACATTATGGTAACGGCGGCTTACGGTCAAATCCTGTCGCAAGAAGTGATAGACATTGCCCCTCACGGAATAATAAACATTCACGGCTCATTGTTGCCTAAATTACGTGGCGCTGCGCCAATTCAGTATGCGGTGTTGCAAGGTCTTGAGCAAACGGGAATTACAATATTGAACACTGTTCGCAAGGTGGACGCAGGTGAAATAATTTTGCAAAAGCCTATTGACGTCTTGCCCTACGAAACCAACGGCGAACTGTTCGAGCGTATGTCAAGGCTTGGCGCGGAGGCAGTGGTTGAGGCGTTGCACCTGATAGAAACAGGCAAAGCAACGTACACTGCTCAGGTGGAGGAAGAAGCAACTTTTTGCAGCAAGATTACTGCCGAGCAGGAGCAGATTGACTGGAACAAGACTTCTATTGACATTATTAACCTTGTAAGAGCCTTGAACCCCAATCCCGCTGCTTGGACAACTTTGGACGGTAAACGCCTCAAGTTGTACGCTCTACGCCCCTGTGACGCGCATTTTGAAGGTAAGGCAGGCGAAGTGGTCGAGCGTGGCAAAAAGACTTTGGCTGTAATGTGCGGTGACGGCAAAGCGGTGTACGTGACGGAACTTCAAGCGGAAAACGCCAAGCGTATGGACGTTGTAAGTTTCTTGAACGGTCGCAAAATCGCCGTAGGCGCTGTTTTGGGTGAGTAATGAACAACGCCTTTTTGAAAAGCTTCGAAACGCTGAAACAAGTGTATACCGACAGGGCATTTTCATCGTTGGCGCTCAATAAAACGCTCAATTTTTGTAAACAGCAAGACAAAGCGCTAATTACGAAAATAGTGTACGGCGTACTGGACAACGACATCAAGTTGGATTATATAATTTCCCGCCACGTCAAAAAAATGCCTAAAGGCGACACGCTTTTGTTTTTGAAAATAGGCGCGTACTGCCTAATGGACTTGTCAATCCCTGTGTACACGGTGGTAAACGACGTTGCCGAGCTGTCCAAGATTTCCGAGGACAGGCGCATAGTAGGTTTTGTCAATGCAACACTCAAAAGCATTGCTCAAACCGTAAAAAATTTCAACGACTACCCAACTGACCCGATACAACGACTATCAGTTGAATTTTCCTATCCCGAGTGGGCGCTACGCAAACTTGTCAAGGATTACGGAATGGACGTTGCAACTAAGATTGTGACACGACCTTGCGACAACCGAACGACGGTACGGTTTAGTCACAAGACGGACGCCGAAACAGTCGGTAAAAAGTACGGCGTTGAGGCGACACCTTCACCGTTTGACGACGCGTTTTTCGTAAGAGGTAATTTACCGAATGACAACGGCGATTACACGGCGCAAAGCCTGTCCTCAATGGCGGTGGCGCGTATTTGCGCAAATCTTTTAAAGGACGGCGACAGCTTTATCGACTGTTGCGCCGCGCCCGGTGGCAAGTCGGTGTACGTCAAGCAACTCAAGCCGTCGGTAAGGGTCGTTAGCTGCGACGTTCACCCGCACAGAGTGGAACTCATCAGCAGTTACGCTAAGCGTATGGGTGTAGAACTGGAAACACACTGTGTTGACAACTCTTGGCCTCCCAAGGAAGGCGTAGATGATTTTATTCGAGCGTTTGACGTGGTACTGTGCGACGTGCCTTGCAGCGGTTTCGGTGTGCTAAACAACCGACCCGACGTCAAACTGTTTAGGGAGAACAAAGATATTTCCGAACTGATGAGGTTGCAGTATTCCATATTGCAAAACTGTTGGACGTATGTAAAGCCTGGCGGTTATCTCGTGTATTCAACCTGCACTGTGTTTGACAACGAGAACGGTCAGAATATACGCAAATTTTTGAATGAACATTGGAGTATGAATTACGGCGTAATAGATTTGCCGCAATTTCCTGATGCCAACGGCAAAGGCTTTTATCAATTTTTGCCATACAAGGACGGAGTACAGGGCTTTTTCGTCGCAGTACTGAAAGAAGAGGAAGATTACTAACAGATGATACTTTTGCAAGACATGTCTTTGCCCGAATTGACGGATTATCTGACGGCTAACTACAACGTAAAGCCGTTTGTTGCCAAGCAGATTTTTGAATGGCTGACCAAATCCGTAGATTTTGACGGTATGACTAATATTGCGAAAAACCTTCGCGAGCAGTTGAAGCAAAACTGTGTTGCCGTGTCTGCAAAAATTGTTCAAACGCTCACTTCGAACATTGACGGAACTCAAAAATTCCTCTTTGAGCTTCACGACGGTAACGTCATTGAGGGCGTGCTCATGAAATACAAGTACGGCAACACCCTTTGCGTGTCCAGTCAGGTGGGCTGCCGTATGGGTTGCAAGTTTTGCGCGAGCACTCTGGGTGGGTTAACCCGCAATCTCTCCGCAGGTGAAATATTGGGGCAAGTACTGTCTGTCAACGCGCTTGGCGAAGGTAAGGAGCGGCACGTAACGAATATCGTACTTATGGGCAGCGGCGAACCGTTGGACAACTTTGACAACGTAGTAAAGTTTTTGCAACTTGTAACCGACCCGCAAGGCATTAATATTTCAGAACGCAACATTTCACTGTCCACTTGCGGCATTGTACCCAATATTCGCAAGTTGGCAGATATGGGCTGTTCGCTCAATCTTACGTTAAGCTTGCACAACGCCGACAACGACGAGCGCAAACAAATTATGCCCGTTACCAACGCCTATTCGGTAGAGGAAGCAGTGGACGCGTGCCGTTACTATTTTGAAAAGACAGGCAGGCGCGTAATAATCGAGTACACGCTAATCGACAGGCAAAATGACAGCTACGCTCACGCCTTGAAGCTTGCCTCGCTACTTCGCTGTATGTCGGTGCACGTCAACGTGATTGCCTTGAACCCCGTCAAAGAAACAGGCTTAAAGGGCACAAGCGAGAGCAATTTGAAGAAGTTTTTACAATATTTGGACAAATTGGGCGTTTCTGCCACTCGCCGTCGTACGATGGGGCAGGACGTAGAGGGCGCGTGCGGACAGCTTCGCAGACGCTATTTGGAAGGTAACAATGGTAACTAAAAGCGGATTGGTAATCAAGTCGGTTGGCGGTGTGTTCACAGTGTTGAGTGAGGACGGTTGCAAGTTCACTTGTTTTGCTCCAAAAAAACTACGCTACAACGATCTTGACATAGTGGTTGGCGACAAAATTAAGTTTGAGGATTTGAAACGCGGCAAAGGTGTAGTTGTAGAGGTAATTCCGCGCAAAAACAAACTTGCCCGCCCCGAAATTGCCAACGTAGACGTTTGTTTCGTGGTGTTGGCGTGTGAGCCTCAACCCGACCTATACCTATGCGACAAGGTGCTAATCAACTGCTTTCAGGAAAAGATTGAGCCTGTAATAGTTGTCAACAAAATGGATTTATCGCAAGAAACGGTAAATTTAGTAAAACAAAATTACAGTGGACTTGCTAACATAGTATGTTTGTCCGCTTTGGACAGCAGTGTCAATCAACTATCTCAATATTTTGTCGGCGGCAAGGTCGCTTGCTTTGCAGGACAGTCGGCAGTAGGCAAAACTTCCATTTTGAACGCTTTGCTACCCGAGGCAAAAGGAGCTACAGGCGGCTTGTCGGAAAAGTCGGGCAGAGGAGTACATACCACACGACACAGTTCGTTGCACAGGGTATTTGACGGCTACTTGGTGGACACTTGCGGCTTTTCGCTGTGTGACCTACACGGTATTCGCTCCGACGAACTGAGGCTGTACCTTGACGACTTCGTGCAGTTGTCACATAATTGCAAGTACAATTCCTGTACGCACACCGTTGAGCCTGATTGCGCTGTAAAAGCGGCAGTAGAAACGGGTTCACTTTGCAAAGCGCGTTACGAACGCTACTTGGAAGAATATAACGAACTCAAAGAATTTGAAAAAAATCAATATTAAGGTGTACTATGAAATCTGGTGTTTGCCCCAAATGTAAGAGTCGCAACGTTGTCAGTGTGGATGGTCATGGAGTATTTCCCGATGGCAGTTACTACACAAAAGTTATCAAATCAGGTGGATTTATTCCCAGATTGGCTATTCCTGATAGGTTTATTTGTTGTGATTGCGGTTATACTGAAGAATTCTTTAGACAGGAAGATTTACGGGAAATAAAGGAAAAATATGGAAGGTAAGGGAAATATGAGAAAAATATTTATAAGTCCGTCAATACTTACTGCAGATTTTGCCCGCCTCGAGCAGGAGTGCAAGTCGCTTGAAAAGTGCGGCGCCGATTGGATTCACTGCGACGTAATGGACGGCAATTTTGTGCCCAATATTACCTTTGGTATGCCCCTTGTGAAGAGTATTCGCAAGTGCGTGGTGCTGCCGTTGGACGTTCATCTTATGATTGCCCGTCCGGAACGTTACGTAGAGCAATTTGCCGAAGCTGGCGCAAATCTCATAACAATTCACGCCGAGGCAACGGACAAGGTGGCAGATTGTCTCAAGCTCATTCGCGCCTGCGGTAAAAAGGCGGGAATATCTATTAAACCCAACACTCCTGTGGAAGTGTTGGAGCAATACCGCGGACTATTCGACATGATATTGATTATGTCGGTAGAACCGGGTTTTGGCGGACAGGCATTCATCGAAAGCAGCGTGGACAAGATTCGCCGCGCAAAAGAGCTTTTCCCCGACGTACTGGTCGAAGTTGACGGTGGAATAAATAAAAATACTGCCAAGAAGGTCATTGATGCAGGCGTAGACGTAATAGTAGCAGGCAGCGCAATCATGAACGTTTCCGACCGCAGTACCGCCATTGCAGAACTCCGCAAAATTTAATTATCAGATACACTACAATTTGTCAATCAGTGCGACGCTGACAGTTCCCTTTGCGTCGGGGAGCAAACGATAAAATAGCAGTGTAAATATCTAATGTAATATAATGGAAAATAAAGAATACACATATAAGCGAATAGCTGGTACGCTGGATTACGGTTTGCGCAACCCACCCGTATTCATCAGATATATGTGGGCGTTTGTAGGGCTTGGCGTATTTTGTCTCGTTATTTTTACTGTTGCCACAATCGTAGCAAGGGAGCCATTGCTTTTACTTGCAGTCACGTTGTTTCCACTGTTTTTCTGCTCTTTTGGCGGGTATTTTATTATTAGAGAACGTTGCCACAATAACGTGATAAAGTTGTTGTGTCAAGACGCTGTTGAAATTGTTGCCTATACAGAGAAAGTCTACTGTGAATCTGCTCGAATGCGCACTTACAACGGAGCGGCATTTATTCTGCTAAACCCTAAATACAATCAGCCGTACATATTGAAAGTAAAGGTAAAATACAGGACTGAAAAGCATATTTATTTCAGTAATGCAAAAGAAAACAGTCCATTTGATTCACTTTTCTTGAAAGGGTGTAGTTATCATGGAAAAATGGTGGAAGATTACGGCGACGGTAAAGTAAAGATTCTGTACTCCCCGAAATACGACAAAGTGATGTTTCTAAAGGACGAGAAGGTTAAGAAAATTGTTTCGGAAGAAATAGAAGAATAAAATAGGAACAAAAATTGTAACGTTTAAATAGGTTTCTGCATATATTGTTACAAAAGTATATGGAGAGTTGTATGAAAAGTAGAATTTATTGCTTCAAGCTGCCTGCTGTTTTGGGGAATTTCTTGCGATTGATTTTAGGCAAAGCGGTTGTAGGTAAAAAGTGAATATAATTGAAAGCATTTAAATAATTGTAAAAAGTATCAAAAAACGCTCTCGGCAGTTGCTAAGAGCGTTTTTGTTAGTTAAACGTAATTATTTTTACGAAACTATCGTGTAAACATACGTTTATACAGGTTTCAATAAATTATTTGCTATTTTCGATTTGATTTGTTTCAACAGGCTCGATTTGTTCATTTCCCTGTTCATTCTGTGATACGGTTTGCTCCGTTTTTTCAATTTCAGGGGCGTCGGGTTGTTTCTCTTTCAACCAACCCCATTTTTTCCACAGCTTTTCCGTCTGCGCAAACAGTAGTGGGTACACGCCTATTGTAAGGAATGAAACTGCCGCATACCTCAACACGCGGAATATATGTTCAAACCAAACGTTGTTCTCGTATCCGCTGTAAACCAGTTTCATAATTAACTTTAAGCCTTCATTCAGACCGAAAAACAGTCCGCCGCCCACAGCAACGCGCAGTATTATTCGCCACCAAACCCGCGTGTTTTCAAACTTTACCACCTTGTTTTCAAACAGTATGCCAAGCACAAAACCCATCAGTATGCCGTAACCCGTAAAGAAGTCGTTTTCATCGCAGTAGAAAAATCCCGCAAGTCCAATCACCAACATGCCGCCGTACAAAAAGTATTTGTTGGGTACGACGCGGTAAAGGAAGTTTACCAAAAATACTACGGCAACACCCAGAGCCAAGCCGCAAACAACGTCCGTCGGGTAGTGCGCGCCAAGATACGTTCTCGACAGCGCCACAAGTAGGGGAACGACTACTGCAATGGCAATGAGCCATTTGTATTTCTTGTCGCGGTATACTACGGCTGTACCAACAAGCGTAGAAGCAGAGCCTGACGAGTGTCCTGAAGGGAAAGAGTAACCGTCTACGTCGCGGAAATTTTCTATGCCAACGCCGCTGTCAAACGGCCGAGTACGCTTTACAATCCCCTTTATCATAGGGTTAAACACGATGGTGGAGATCATCATGAAACCGATTTTTTCACCACGGTGTTTGTCAAATCCCCAGTAGATTAGTCCGACGATAGCAACGAGTATCATCTCTTCGCCGAACATCGAAATGAAGTTCATCAAGTAGTACAAAAAACTACCTTCGCCACCTAAGCTTTGAAACCACAGTATAAAGTTATTTTCAAATGGCAGCGACCAAGTGTTGCCGACAGCAGCAGACAGTAAACTCAGCATAATTTCTCCTTTATTGGTTGTTAACTAATCATAACATACTTTTTATTTAGATGCAAGATGGGATTTGACAACGCAAAACTAAAACGTTTTATAATTTACTAAAACGAAACGAGTACGATATATTTGTTCTTCACAGGACAAAAAAATAAGCCTCACGAGTGGTGAGGCTTGTAAATTTAATTATTAGGCTTCTTTGTTGGCTGTTCTGATGCAACGGGTGCAAACGTATTCGGTGGACTCTTTGCCGTTGATTTCCACTTTTACCTTTTGCAAATTGGCGCTGTAAGTCTTGGGTGTCTTTCTGTTAGAGTGAGAAACCTTGTTGCCTGACATCTTGCCTTTTCCGCATATAGCGCATACCTTGGACATATTTACACCTCCGTGGGTCGTATAATTTTGCTAAATTTCACGCCTAACAATAATACCATTTTTGGTAATATTTGGCAAGCAAATAGCGTAATTTTTTTGAATTATGTCGTAACTAGAGCAAAAAAATGAATTTTAGGTACTGAATATGGCAAAAAATCCTGTGAAACACTTGTGAAATAATGTTTTTTAGTGTAGAATATTATTACTTATATAAGGAGGAAATTCAAGTGGCTCTACGCACAAGAAATTCATACGGTGTTATTACTGTATCCGACGACGTAATCGCTACTCTTGCAGGACATCTTGCAATCGAGTGCTATGGCGTAGTGGAAATAGTGCCTTTTGGTTTCTCCGATTCTTTTACCGACCTTTTCAAACGCAATGGAAAAAGCCGCGGGGTAAGGATTTCGACAAAAGGCGACAGAATTTTCGTTGACCTTTACGTAAAAATTAAATATGGACTTCCCGTATCCGCTGTTTCGTCAAGTTTGAAAAACACGGTAAAATACGGTTTGGAGCGCTTCACCGGAATGATCGTTGACTCTATCGACGTACACGTTGTCGGCGTCAAACTGTAACTAACTTACTTTACGAAATCACGAGGATAATATAAATGGCTGCAGCTCACTCAATCAAAACTCACATAACGGCTTCCGTTATGAAACGTATGTTTATCGCCGGCGGCAAAATGCTGGAAGTAAACAAGGCGCAAGTAGACGCGCTCAACGTATTCCCCGTTCCCGACGGTGACACAGGAACAAACATGTCACTGACTATGATGTCTGCTGTAAAGGAAATCAACGCCCTAAACAGCACGTCTATGTCCGAACTTGCCGAAAGACTTTCTAAGGGTGCTCTCCGTGGCGCTCGCGGAAATTCCGGCGTTATTCTTTCTCAAATTCTCAAAGGTTTTTCTAATATAATTGCCACTAACGACGAGTGCGACGCACGCACCTTTGCAAAAGGCCTTCGCGAAGGAGCGGAGCTTGCCTACAGGGCGGTAAGTAAGCCCAAGGAAGGCACGATTTTGACGGTGGTTCGCGCCATGGCAGAAGAGGCTATCGACACTGCAAAGCGCACCGGCGACATTCAAAAGTTGATGAACGCCGTGCTGGAAAAGGGCGAAGAAACGCTGACCAAAACTCCCGATATGCTTGACGTATTGAAGCGCGCGGGCGTAGTGGACAGTGGCGGATTTGGACTTATTACCCTATTCAAGGGACTTATCATGGGCTACCTTGACCAAGAAATTACAGGCGCCGAGGGCTACGAAACGCCTGACAGCGGCAAGTCGCAACCCATTGACGCAGCTTTCCCAGATGATAGCGAACTTTTTGTTGACTACGAGTCGCTTGGAGAGCTGGATTTCGGCTACTGCACGGAATTTTTCGTTACCAATATCAAAAAGCGTACTACCGTTACGGACATTGACAAACTGCGCGACTATCTCAACGAGATTGGTAACTCGGTTATTTGTATAGGTGACCTGTCTCTCATCAAGGTGCACGTACATACCAACAACCCCGGTAAGGCACTTTCCAAGGCTTTGACTTTGGGTGAACTGGACAAGGTCAAGATTGAGAACATGATGGAGCAGAATAGACAGCTCCGCGCCCGTTACGAGGCGGAACGCAAGGCGATTGGATTGCTTGCGGTATGCTCAGGCGACGGTTTTTCGGCAATTTTCAAGGATTTGCTCGTTGATCAAGTTATTGAAGGCGGTCAAACAATGAACCCGTCTGCTGAAGATATAGCTTCTGCAGCGCGCAAAATCAACGCAGAAAACATTATCATATTGCCCAACAACAAAAATATCATTTTGTCTGCGGAGCAATCGAGAACGTTGGTACAAAATAGAAATATTTTCGTACTTCAAACCAAAGATATTCCGCAAGGACTTGCTGCTGTACTTAATTTCAGCCCTGATGCAAGCTTGTCCGAGAACCTTGAAAACATGACTACGGCGTTTGTAGGCATTGACGCAGGTCAAGTTACCTACGCAGTTCGCGACACGGTCATTGACAAGTTTACAATCAAGAAAGGCGACATTATCGGCCTTGACAAGGGTAGCATTGTGACTTCAGGTAAGAATATCGAAAAGGTAACTACAGCCCTTATCGAAGGTATGTTGACGCCGGAAAAGGAAGTAGTGACTCTTTACTACGGACAGGACATTACCGAAGAAAAAGCAGAGGCTTTCGTCGCAAAACTGCAAGAAAAGCATCCCGATATCGAGTTTATTCTTCACTACGGCGGTCAACCTCTATACTACTACGTACTAAGTGTGGAATAATTCCTTCGTAAGAGCCTCGCTTATCGCGTTTCTAACCCATCAACGACAGGAATATATAACAATTGAAATATATAATAAAAACACGCGTGACGGCAATGTCACGCGTGTTTTATTTAATTAGTGTATAAGTTTCGCTAAGAGGCTTCCGTTTTTTGGGGCGGATGGGATAGTTTTCGGGCGGATATCCAAGCGCAATCATGACTGGAATTTTCACGTTCTTTCCAAGTCCAAGCACTTTACCGATCTCCCTTTCATTGCGCCAACCGAGAATGCATGTGCCAAGTCCTGCTCCGTGAGCGGCGAGTACGAGGTGAGATTGAAGTACGCCGATGTCATTGTGCACGAAGTCGGTGTGCTTGGTTTTATCGCCCAAGTTCGTTAAAAAGTTGCCCTTGCCTTCCACGAGCGCAATCAAGACCGGTGCTTTATCTACAAATTTGTTCATACCCATGCCCTGAACGCATTTTACGATAGAATCCTTCTTCTCGCCCTTGACGGCAACGATTTTCCACGGCTGACAGTTGCATGCGGAAGGCGCGAGTAGAGCAACGCGACATATTTCTTCAATAATCTCGTCAGGGACGTCCCTGTCGATAAAATCACGGCAGCTCTGCCTTTCGAGAAAAAGCTCTTCAATTTGTTGCAGACCCATTTTTCAACCTCCGTATTAAGTTTCTCGTGTTTAGAAAAGGGGTAAGTATTTTTTATTCAAATATATTACATTACGACTTTAACATACTTATCTTTAAAGATGCTGAATAGCAACAGACAAAAACAAAGCCAACGCCACGACCAACGGGAGTATTTCGCAGAACAAAAAAGGAAGTCCATTGTGAACTTCCTCTTGTTGGTGCCGATGACCGGACTCGAACCGGTACGACTGTTAGGTCGAGGGATTTTAAGTCCCTTGCGTCTGCCTATTTCGCCACATCGGCAAATATCAAAAGTGCAAAGCTGTTTATACAGCCTTGCACTTTGTTGGAGGCACCACCCAGATTCGGACTGGGGGTGAAGCTTTTGCAGAGCTCTGCCTTACCACTTGGCTATGGTGCCGTACAACCTTAATTATTGTATCAAATATATCAAAAAAAATCAACAATTTTGCAATATTTTATGCGTAATATGTTTCAAATAGTTACACACGCAATTACCGCTTGTATTTTTTGCGCGTTTTTTATATAATGATAGTAGTTAAGAACTAATTAACTGCGAAATCAAATCGGTACTGCTAATTTGTGGATTATTAGCCGATTAAGCAAGAATAGGAGGGCACGTTTTGCGCACACTAAAGTCAAAAAAACGAATAATAATTGCGAGTATAGTTATGTTTGTTGTTTTGACTGTAATATTGATCGTCGCGCCATTTTCCATTTCAGCCATCGTGCTTGGTACTGTTTTCGGTACGAGATTTACTACCGATGCCGCTTTGGCGTACAGATTGTCCGATTTTGAGGGGCTAAAAGCGGTCAGATATGAGTTTACTTCCAACAACAACCAAAAGTTAGTTGGCTACAGGTATTTCGTTGACGGAGTTGCTCCACAGGCGGTTGTAGTCATTGCGCACGGTTTTGGCGGTGGTGGACACAATAGCTACATGGATTGCGCCAACTACTTTGCGCAAAACGGGTTCGTCGTGTTTGCCTACGACGCAACCGCCAACGATGAAAGCGACGGCAAGGCTGTCGGCGGATTGCCGCAAGGCGTAATTGACTTGGATTATGCTATAGACTACGTAAAAAGCTTGCAGGAATTTTGCAATTTGCCCATACTGCTGTTTGGACACAGTTGGGGTGGTTACAGCGTGTCAAGCGTGCTGAATTTTCATCCCGAAGTAAAGGCAGTCGTGTCCGTAGCGGGCTTCAACGCAGCGTCTGATTTGATGCTTGCGCAGGGGGTACAATACGCAGGACGCGCGTCTGCCATATTGATGCCATACGTCAATGCGGTTGAGAATGCCAAATTCGGCAAATACGCTCAAGCAACGGCAATGGACGGTTTTGCTAATTCTACCGCTAAGGTTATGATAGTGCATGGCGGACAGGACACGACTGTTCCGCAACAGTACGGATACGAGATTTATCTGCGGGAGTACTACAATAGCGATCGCTTCACCTTTGTGTATCGCGGCGATAGAGGACACAACGACGTCTACTATTCCGACCAGGCAATCAATTACATTAAGCAAATCAACGAAGAATTTAGTAGCTACTTCGAGGGTGTAACGCTCACTGCAGAGCTGCGTGCAAAATATATCAACGAACACTTAGACCGCGAGCAATGGAGCAATTTGATTGACTCCGACTTATTCGGTCAAATAGTAGAATTCTACCGCTCGGCACTTTAAAATTTTGTCAAAAAATGGACATGGGGTGGAAAAAACACACAATTTAGTGAAAATTTATCAATTGAAAAAGCGCGTTCTAATGAGAATTTATCTCAAAAGGACGCGCTGTTTTTTTATTATATTATTTGATATGTTAGTTTTCCTTAGCGTGAGTAGACGTCGTTGCTGAATCCACACTAATAGCCGTAATTTCTTCCTTTAACTCAACTTCGTTTTCACCGTCTATGCATTCTATCGGAATTTCTTTGCCATCGGTTTTCATTTCATCTTTCTTTTCGTCATCCGTATTGTCCGTTGGCGGATCTTCAAATTTCAGTCGCTTGTACAGTATGATAAAGAATATAGCGTGCGTTAGCGCCGTTAAAGCCCAACTCAGCGGATAGCTGATAGCAAGCCATTTGAGGTTGTGGAAGTATTCAATCGGGAAGATTGCAAACACCCAAATCAATCTAAATCCGCACGCGCCAAGGGTGGAAATGACGGTTGGCAGCACGGAATAACCTATTGCCCGCAACGAGTATGCGCCAACGTCCATTAGTCCGCACAAAAAGTAGGTACTAATAGTGATTAGCAGACGCTCCGCGCCGAAATTCACCGCAGTGTCGGATTTGACGTATATCCACAGCAGATCTCGGTGGAAAATTAGCAAAAATACGCTGGGAACAGCCCAACTAATGCCTACCAGCATCATGGCGCGCAGTATCACTCGGCGTATGTTAGCTTTGTTTTTGGCGCCGTAGTTTGCCGAACCGAATGTAACTATACCCTGCGCGCAACTGTTCATGGCTGTGTACACGAATCCTTCGAGAGAACTTGCCGCGCCGTTTCCGTCCACAAGCGACGCGCCCCAGTTCAAACTCAACTCGTTAACGCTTGTTTGAATCATTACGTTGGAAATACTGAACAACGAGCCCTGTATTCCGGCAGGTAGTCCGAGACGGGTAATTTCCAACGCTTCTTTCTTGTAAAAGCGCATTTGCTTAAATCTAAAGGTGAAAAAGTTGCCTTTTTTGAAGTAAATGTACAAAAATATTGCAGTGGCGGCAACAAATTGAGATGCGGCGGTGGCAATTGCAACTCCGGCAACGTCAAGTTCGGGTTTCGACGTTAAAAGGATCAAATTCAGCGCAACGTTAAACAATCCCGATGCAGTCAATATGTAAAACGGATTTTTCGTGTCGCCAATAGCGCGTAGCAAAGCGGAACAGTAGTTGTATACCATGTTGAAAGGTATACCGATAAAGTAGATTGTCAAATATTGCGTAGACAAATCAATTAGATCGGGATTTGTGCCCATCCATTTTAGAAAGTACCGCGAGCAGGTGACGCCCAAAACTCCGATAAACACTCCCAAGACGACGGAAAGAATGATTGCAGTGTAGACTACCCGTTGTCCGCGTTCCTTGTCATTTGCGCCGAAACAGCGCGACATCAGTATGTTTGCGCCTATTGACAGCCCCATAAACAAATTAACCATTAGGTTGATTAGGGCGTTTGTCGATTGAATTGCGCCTACCGAGTGTTCGGAACCGAAGTAGCGGCATACAATCAAGTCGCTTGCAGTAAAAAGTAGCTGCAGCACGCCGGAAAGCATGAGTGGCGCCACAAACCTTATCAAATTTTTCACCATGCCCTTGTTAGAGGTCATGTCTATTGTAGAATTTCTTGTCATCATAAAAGCTATATTATTTGTTATTTTGCTTTAAAACAGCAACGAGACAAATTATATCTTCAATCGCTATATAATAATTGATAAAATCCGACTCAGACTCCGATTGAAGGATATTTAAGCCATTGACCGAATTAAATTTGTTTCATTATTATATCACCGTGATTTTTTCAAGGCAACTAACTAATAGTATTTTATATACTAATTTTAATATTATATTTAATGCGCGCTCTCAAGTTGCCGAAAAACTATTGACGGAAGCAGGTTTTGCATTTAGAATGTTAATGTAAAACTTTTTCGAGGTGACTACATGAAATCAACAGTGTATTTTACAAAAGAAATTACGCCTGATAGTTTGATTGCAATTTACGAAGCGTTGGGCGTACAGCTGAAGGGTAAGGTTGCCGTTAAAATTTCCACTGGCGAACCGGGCGGACACAATTTTTTGAACCCTAACCTCATCAAGGATTTGGTTAGTAAGCTCAACGGTACGATAGTAGAGTGCTGTACGGCGTACGGCGGTAAGCGCGACGACCCCAAGGAACACTGGAAAACTGTACGCGACCACGGGTTTGCGGCTATTGCGCCTTGCGACATCATGGACGAGGAAGGCGACATGCGTATTCCTATCAACGGCGGCAAGCACTTGGACGGCTACAACGTGGTGGGCGCGCACCTCGCCAACTACGACTCAATGCTTATGCTTTCACACTTCAAGGGACATGTGATGGGCGGCTTCGGCGGTGCGCTCAAAAACATGAGTATAGGCGTTGCTTCTCAAGCAGGCAAGGCTCGTTTACACTCAGTAGGAGTGACTGACAACGCTGCAGAATGTTGGAATCACACCAAGAATCAAGACGGTTTCCTCGAGTGTATGGCAGAGGCGTGCAAGTCGGTAATTGACTACATGGGGTCGGAAAACATAGTGTATATCAACGTTGCTAACCGACTTTCCATCGACTGTGACTGCGACAGTAACCCCCACGAACCGGAGATGGCGGACATCGGCATTTTCGCTTCGCTTGACCCTGTGGCGCTTGACCAATGCTGCTACGATCAGATAATGAATTCTGCTGACCCCGGCAAGGCGTCGCTCGTGGAGCGTATGGAAAGCCGTCACGCCATTCACACCGTTGAGTGGGCGGCGGAAATCGGTATCGGCAACCGTGAGTACGAGATTGTTGAATTGAAATAGTTTTTGTACGTAATCAGTTCTTATTTTGCAATGCATTAATTATCTTATCAAACGGAGCGTTTTTAGCTCCGTTTTTTATATGGTTTCAAAAGCCTTAGAATAGTTTTATCTATTGATTTCTTTCATTAAATTTTAGTATAGAACGGTGCTCATAAATATTTGCAAATACCCACAAAGTTTGATATACTTTAAATATAAATCAAGAGGAGGCGCAGTGTAATGACGGATATCGAAATTGCTCGCAAGCACAAACTGAAAAATATCTCGCATATTGCGCGAAAGCTTGGCGTTATCAAAACAGATCTTGAGCTGTACGGAAACTACAAGGCGAAGGTGTCAACTAAGCCTGCAGCAAAATCTACCGCTAAGCTGATTTTAGTTACGGCAATCAATCCTACAGCGGCGGGCGAGGGCAAAACAACCGTTTCAATCGGTCTTGCCGATGCGCTAAATCTTGTGGGCGCGAAAACCTGCTTGGCGTTGCGTGAACCTTCGCTTGGACCCGTTTTCGGCATAAAAGGCGGCGCAACAGGCGGTGGGTATTCGCAGATTCTGCCCATGGAAGACGTGAATTTGCATTTTACAGGCGATTTTCACGCAATAACAGCTGCCAACAATTTGCTTTGCGCTCTAATCGATAACAGTATTTTTCAGGGTAATCCATTAAATATTGACCCCGAGAGAGTTGTTTTTAACCGTACTTTGGACGTAAATGACAGGGCATTGAGAGGCGTTACCGTCAACCACAACGTGAAAGATGCGGTAGAGCACGGCGAGAAATTCAACATTACAGCCGCTTGCGAAATAATGGCGGTGCTTTCGTTAGCAGATGACGTTGCAGATTTGAAACGCCGTTTGGGTAACGTTCTCGTGGCCTATACGACTGACGGCTCGCCAGTGTTTGCCCGCGATTTGCAGGCTGTGGACGCTATGGCAATTCTCTTGAAGGACGCGTTGAAGCCAAATCTCGTTCAAACCATTGGCGGCACGCCTGCTTTTGTACACTGCGGACCGTTTGCTAACATTGCTCACGGCTGTAACAGCGTGCAGGCAACGAAACTCGCCATGACTTACGCCGACTACACCGTTACGGAAGCGGGATTTGGCGCAGACCTCGGCGCAGAGAAGTTTTTGGACGTCAAGTGTCGAGTATCGGGACTGAAACCCAACGCGGTTGTGGTAGTGGCGACAGTTCGCGCTTTGAAGCTACACGGCGGCGCGAGCAAGGACAATCTTGCGGTAGAGGATTTGGCGGCATTGAACAACGGCATGTGTAATTTGATACGCCACGTCAACAATATCAAGGACGTATATCGCTTGCCGTGCGTTGTCGCTATCAACCGTTTTACGAGCGACACCGAGCGGGAAATACAAGCTGTAAAGCAATCGGTTGCCGAGTTAGGGATTGACGCAATATGTTGCGACGTCTGGGGACGCGGTGGCAAAGGAGCAACGGAACTTGCCGAGAAGGTTATCCAACTGTGCGACCTTGACAACAGCGCATTCCGTTTCGCATACGACGACGGCGACAGTGTAAAGGACAAAATATTCAAGATCGCAACTAAAATCTACGGAGCAAAAGGCGTTAACTACAGCGAGCAGGCGGAAAAGAGTTTAGAAGCGCTTGCCAAGGTAACGAATATAAACGACTTGCCTGTGGTAGTAGCAAAGACGCAGTATAGCTTCAGCGACGACGCTAAACTACTTGGCGCGCCAAGTGATTTTACGCTGAACGTCCGCGACGTGGAGTATCGTGGCGGGGCTGGATTCTTGGTTGTAATTGCAGGGAGTATGTTGCTTATGCCCGGACTGTCCAAGACTCCCAATGCCGTCAACATGACCATTGACGACGACGGTAAAATAGACGGACTTTACTAAAAAAATAGTAAATTCTGCGACATGGGGTGAAAAAAATGAATCAAATGACAAAGGAAAAGAATATGCCGAAGCTTTATTTCAAATATGGAACAATGGCAAGCAGCAAATCCGCGCAAGCGCTCATGTGCAAGTTCAACTATGAGCAAAAGGGTATGAAGGTCTTGCTTGTGAAACCCGCTCTTGACACTCGAGATGACGAAGAGGAACGCATGGTACGCTCCCGTATCGGTCTCAAGGCAAAGTGTTACACAATCTCGCCGTCCGACAGTTTCATTGACTTGTTTGAAAAGGCAAGTAAAGACGTAGTTTACGATTGTATAATAGTGGACGAGGCTCAATTTTGCACGACGGAGCAAATCAACCAACTCAAGCAGCTCACAAAACGTGTTACAGTACTTTGCTACGGATTACTGTTGGATTTCAGGTGTCAACTGTTTGAGGGTAGCAAACGTTTGGTGGAACTGGCAGACTCCTTGCAGGAAATCAAGTCTGTTTGCCGTTGCGGACGTAAGTCATCCGTTAACGCCCGTTTCGTGGACGGTAAATGCGTAGATGACGGTCCCGTGGTGCTCATAGGTGGCGACGAGGCGTACGAGAGTATGTGTTATTGGTGTTGGCAGGAAGAGCTTGCAAAAGCTCGCGCTAAGAAAAAATAGAGCGTAAAAAATAGATCGTATTTAATATTCGATGAGGCCGTTTTGTAAACAAGCTTTATTGTATAAATGATTTAACTAAGCAAATAAAAACACAGCCATAGTAGAGAGTAAGGCTGTGTTTTATTATATGTTTTTTACTCTGCTACGATACGAATACTACACGCAAATTGCAAGTTTTTCCTACCCCATGTCGAAAAAATCACTTATTTTTTGTTTTTGTAAATGCAACCGTCAACGGCAGTTGAACAGGTTTTTGCCCAGTTTTTGAGGAAGAAGTTTCCGTAGTTGCCAACGCCGACGTCGCTGTCGCGGTAACGTTGAGCAAGCTCTTTTGCCTTTATGTCACAGTTCACTTTGCCCTTCAATACGTTTATTTCAATCTGGTCGCCGTCTTGCAATACGCTGAACAAATTTTGTTCGCCTGTTTCCGGTGTGATATGTCCGACAACGAAACCTTTGTAGAAATCGGCGATACGTCCGTCCGTTATTACCGCCACTTTGTCTTCAAGATTGAAACCCTTGAGTAGCGCAAGCGAGGTGTAAATTTCCCTCATGCCCGGTCCGCTCTTGGGTCCTTCCCCGCGTATAACGAGCACGTCGCCTGCGCGTATTTCCCTGTGAAGTAGCGCGTCGATTGCCATTTCCTCATTTGCGTACACCTTAGCGGAACCTGTAAACACACCTTCGGGCACGTCGTACTGAACGAAGGCACCGCTTTCCGCGACGTTTCCGTAAATTACGCGTAGCCTTGACGAGGGCGCAACGCTGTTGGTTATCGGACGTATTACGTTGGTGTTTGAGACGGCTACGTCTTTAAGTAAATCCGCAAGAGTTGTTCCGTCGTTTACGGGCGCGTCGCCCTTAATGAGTTTGCCGTCCAACAGTTGCTTTAACATAGCGTAAACTCCGCCGGCGTTGTGGTATTGCGGCATAATGCAGCCGTTTCCATTCTCACGCGACAGCAGTAGAGGCGTGTTTTTGGCAAGGTCGCCAACGGTTTTGAAGGTAAAATTCTTTATTCCAAGTTCTTTTGCAATGGCAATGAGGTTGAGCATGGTGGTGGAGCTTCCTCCGCATGCCAAATCCAAAACTGCCAAGTTATGCAGAGTGTTGTTGTTAATCAATCTTTTGGGAGTACATTTGTCATTGGCAAGTTGAACGGCAAGCTCACCCGTCTTGTAGGCGATGGTTTTACGCTCTACGGAGGACGCAGGTGCAGTGCCGTTGCCTTTTACTGCCAATCCTACCGCTTCAAGTAAGCAATTGAAGCTGTTTGCGCCGTATCTTTCGCAGTCGGTACCTAAAGCCAAAGGAAGGTTGCGTTCTATTTCGGAAATCGCTTCATACTTGGTGCGGCCGGTCTTTATCTTTGCAATTTGCTCGTAAAAGTGGGCAAAGCCGTGCTCTTTGTTGTTGTAAACTATCGGCGTCATAGTACCTTCGCAAACAAACGCGCAGGGAATGTTGAGGCGTATTGCGCCAAGCAGCATTCCAACTACGATATTCGGTTCGCTTGCAACAAACACCAATCCGTCGAAAAAGTCGTTGGAGCAGAGCATTTCAACCGCGTTTGCCGTAAGGTCGCGCGAAGGAAGGTCGTACTTAGTGGACTGAGTGCCGTGTAGCGCCGTGCAGTCCAAGGACGCGAGGTGTACCAATTTTGCTGACGCGCCGCTTGACAGAATCCCCTCTTTTACGCGTTGACAGAGTTCATCCAGGTTTTTGTGCGCGGTGGAAACCTCGTTTTGCGCGGAAATTATACCGATCAACGGTTTGTCGGTGTCAATTTCAATGCAATTTGCCATTATTTTTTGCGGAAGCTTGTCCAGTTGGTCAATAAATTCGCGTAACATAATTTACCTCACTAATATTGTAGTACTTCAATGCGCCGTTGTCAACCCGAATGTTTTGTATATTTGGTCGGTTTTGGGAGCAAAATATTCTTAACAAACTCAAGCTACTGTTTACAACGGAGGGAACACTTTGAGCAAAAAAGTCGTAATTTGCGGCGTTGACACTTCCGCGCTGCCCAAGCTTTCGCAAAAGGAATCCAACGAACTGCTTGTCAGAATTTCCAAAGGAGACGCCGTTGCCCGCAACTATTTTATCAACTGTAATCTGCGTTTGGTGCTGTCCATCGTTCAGCGTTACTCCTACAGGGTTAGTAATCCCGACGATTTATTTCAAATCGGTTGCGTCGGTCTAATAAAGGCTGTAGACAATTTCAAGGTGGACGTCGGCGTATGTTTTTCCACCTACGCGGTGCCCATGATTATAGGCGAAATTCGCCGTTTTTTGCGGGAAGGATCTATGCGCGTCAGCCGCGGAATTCGCGACGTTGCCTATCAGGCATTGCAGACTCGCGAGAGGTTGGAAAGCGAAAGTGTGGACGAAGCGACGATAGACCAAATAGCCGACGAAATGCATCTGCCCGTGTACAAGGTGCTGTACTGTTTGGACGCAATTTCCGACCCCATATCGCTTTCTGAGACGGTTTACTCTGACGAAGAGGACAGTTTGACGCTCATGGATCACATTTCTGACAGCAAGTGTTCCGAATATATTTGGGCGGAAAACGTAACGCTGTTCGATGCGCTCAACACCTTGGAAGAAAAGGAAAAAAACATCGTATTGAAGCGTTACTTTGAGGGAAAAACGCAAATGGAAGTTTCGCGCGAGGTGGGGCTTAGTCAGGCGCAGGTGTCACGTCTGGAAAAAAACGCGATGTCACACCTACGCAACGAAATGGCATGAGGCTCGTGTATTACGAATCGCACGGGTTGCAGATTGTTTTGTTGCGTAACACACTCGTTATTGTGTTCTAATTGAGTTCCTAACTCGCTATATTAGTAGCGGAGCATTGTATGGAAATCAGTTACACGGATCTTCGCGCAAAGGAAGTAGTCAATTTGCAAAACGGCGCGCGTATGGGCAAAATTATCGATATGATTATTGACAGCAACGGCAAAAACGTTCTCGGATTAGTGGTTCCCGGCGTACGCAAACTGTTTAAAGCGAGTGAGGATATTTTTATTCCCTGGCGTAATATAACGAAAATCGGAAACGACGTCATTCTCGTTTCTCTTGACGCGCACTGTTTGACCAACGTTACCAAATCTCAAGATATGAATCTTGAGGGCATACCTTGCGAAAAAGATTTGTCGGACGATTATTTGTAAAAAGCGTTATTTTCGCAACAAAAGTTAACTATATAATATATTTTTATTTCAAATATTTGCTTTTTTAGGGTTAATTTGATATAATCTGCTTATGCTACAAGAAATACAAGTAAAAACCAAGCAGCTTCTGTCCGACGCGATAGGAGAAAACACCGATTTGGGTTATTACCGTATTCAAAAGGTAATCAAGTCCAAAAGTGTCAAAATCAACGGCGTTCGCGTAGGAACTGACATGAACGTCAACGTTGGCGACACGGTGTACGTCTACTTGGCAGACAGGGAAAAGGACAGCGTTGAGGTTGTCTACCGAGACGAAAACATTTTGGTGGTCAACAAATCTTGCGGTATAGAAGTGCAAGGCGAAGGATCGCTGACGGAACGCATCAACAATATCTTGACGGATACCGTTGCCGTTCCCGTTCACAGGCTCGACCGCAACACGATGGGCTTAGTTGTATTCGCTCTCAACAAGACGGCGGAAACGGAATTGCTCGCCTCTTTTAAGGATCGCGACATAGACAAAACCTACAACTGTATCGTTGTTGGCGCTCCGCAAAAGCCCAACGCGAAACTCAAAGCCTACTTGTTCAAGGATGCGAAAAAAAGCTTTGTATACGTTTCCGACGAGCCAAAGAAAGGCTATTTGCCCATTGAAACGCATTACAACTTGGTCAAAAGGTTGGGCGAGCTGTCGCTACTTGAGGTTAAGCTGGTGACCGGGCGAACTCACCAAATACGCGCGCATTTGGCGCATATCCGTTTGCCTATTTTGGGTGACGGCAAATACGGTATCAACAAAATTAACCGCAGATACAGAGTAAAAACACAGCTTCTTTGCTGTACAAAGGTTACTTTCCACTTCCAACAGGGGGCACTGAAGTATCTTGACGGCAAAAGCGTGGTGCTTAACGTAGATTTAACACAGTACTACAAGAAGTAAATTAAGAGGTTTATATGAAAAAATTTTTAGTTGCATTGCTACTTATATTGATGCTTTTCACGGTGTGCGCGTGCACGTACGTACCGTCGACAAGTTTTTTGTCGCGCTCCAGACAGAACGCGTTGGTTGAGACATACGGAACCCCTCAGGCGGTGGTGACGCTTTCTTACAGCAGGACGGGCGGCAGCGACAGAGAGGTAAGACTCACTTACGACCTGTTGCTAAGTCAAACGCCCATTGCCGTTATTCGCTTTATTCAGCTGGCAAGCGAAGGCGTGTACAACGACACCCTCATCGATACGTACAACACCTCCTACCAATACATGGTAATGGGTAGATATGCCGCCATCAAGGAAACTGAAGGTAGCTCAACCTACACATATTACAACAGAACGTCCGACGTTACCTTTGCAGGCGAGTTCAAAACCAACGGTTACAAAGAACCGGAAGGCGGTTACGCGCAATTTTCCACCTTATCACTTGCCATGTATCACAATGATACTAAGGACAGCAGCTCGTTTGACGCAGCAAACGGAACGTTGATTTTAGCTTTGGACAAGATATCGTTGAACGCTAACAACTATGCCGTATTTGCGACCATGAATACATTTGAGTATAGATACGGTAACACGGGTGAGTTTACGAAGAGATCCAAGGTTGACGATGCCATTTTGGCTGACCTCAAATCATTTACGTCAACTACCAGTAGAGATGTTTACGAAGATTATGACGTTTACGATGACGATTCGAAAGGAAGTTCCACGTCAATCAGAATGCTTAGTTCAAGAGTGTTTATTCGTGTGGAAATTGTAGGCGCCGTAGGTAAAAGCTCTGACTGGTCCAAATTGCCCAAAATCGGCAAATAACTAATGCGATTACAGGCAACCTTTGCGGTTGCCTTTTTTAAGTTACGGTGTGAACGACAAATGCTTAGAATTTCCCGTTTAGACAAAAATTCAATATCAAGCAAAATAGGTCTAAAGAAAGACGACGTTGTGGTAGCGTTCAATGGTGAGCGCGCTTGCGACATGCTTGACGTTGCCTATTTTGACTCGCAATCGGAGTTTTCAGTAACGGTAGAACGCAACGGCAAACATCTGACGTTTGATGTTGTAAAAGACGCAAATGTTGACATGGGGTGGGATTTTTACGACGAAAGCTACATTGAACCGCGTTGGTGCGCCAACAAATGTATCTTTTGTTTTGTGGATCAACTTCCTAAAGGACAGCGTAAAACCCTTTACGTCAAGGACGATGATTGGCGATTGTCTTTTGTGTCGGGCAACTTCGTAACATTGACAAATATCAATGACAATGAAGTCGCTCGAATAAAAGATAAGCAGTTTTCACCGCTGTACGTATCCGTGCATGCCACCGATGACGATGTACGAAGGAAACTTCTCGGCAATCCCAAGGCACGACCTATTATGCCTCTTTTGAAGGAGTTTGCCGACAGTGGCATTACGCTGTACACGCAGGTAGTGATGTGTCCTGATTTGAACGACGGACAGGTGCTTGCAAAGACCATGGAAGATTTGTTCTCGCTTTACCCCGCAGTACAAAATTTGGCAGTGGTGCCGGTGGGGCTAACGAAACACCGTTGTGGACTTCACGACTTGCAACCTGTGAGCAAAGAGCAAGCCTGTAAAACCATTGATTTGGTGGAAAGTTTTGACGCGGCGTGTTTTTCCAAGACGGGGCAGCACTTTGTCTACTGCGCTGACGAAATGTACGTTTATGCAGAACGTGAAATTCCGTCTTACGATTATTACGGCAACTTTGAGCAACTGGAAAACGGCGTAGGCTTGGTCGCCGATATGCGTTATCAGTTTGATTTGGCATTACAAGACGCTGTTGCTGCGAAAAAGGGCAGTTTTACGGTGGTAACTGGAGTTGCCGCAACGCCCTTTGTTCAGCAGCAGTTGGATAAGGCAAAGAGTCTGTTTCCACAACTTCAAGCAAACGTAATAACGGTTGTCAACAAATTCTTCGGCGAAACTGTGACTGTTGCAGGACTCGTTGTGGGGCAAGACATCGTTGCGACTTTGAAGGACAGGACGGACGTAGGCGACACGTTGCTGTTGCCACGCGTTATGTTGCGTGAAACGGAAGACGTCTTTTTGGACGGAATGACGCTTGACGAACTTGCAAAAGCCGTTGGCAAAAAAATTATCATCACTGCCGACGGATACGAATTTTGTCAGGCAATATTGGAGTGTGAGTTATGATAAAACCTCTCGTTGCCGTCGTTGGAAAACCCAACGTTGGCAAATCTACTTTTTTTAATAAAGTGTGTGGCGGACGCATATCCATTGTGTCGGACATGCCGGGTGTCACGCGCGACAGAATTTACGCCGATGCGGAGTGGCTTGGCAGAAAGTTTACTTTGGTGGACACAGGCGGTATTCAGCTCAAAAGTGAGGACGTAATGTTTCGTCACATCAAGGAACAGGCGCAAATTGCGCTTGACCTTGCTGACGTCATTTTGTTTTTCTGCGACTACAAGAGCGGACTTACCACCGAGGACTACGACGTTGCCACGCTGCTGCGCCGCACGAACAAGCCTGTAATACTTGTAGTAAACAAGGTCGATCACTATATTGAGGCGGACTTAACGGACTTTTATACGCTTGGTTTCGGAGATTTCTTTGCCATTGCAGCGGAGCAAAAACAGGGTGTAGGCGACTTGTTGGATGAAGTCGTGTCCTACTTTCCTCAAGAGGACGGCGAGGCGGAAGAAGACGACGCTATCAAAATTGCCGTTGTCGGTAAGCCTAACGCCGGCAAAAGCTCGCTTGTAAACAAAATTCTCGGCTACGACCGTACGATAGTGTCCGATATGGCGGGAACGACGCGCGACGCGGTGGACACGCCTTTTACATACGACGGCAGGAAATATATTATAATTGACACGGCGGGCATGCGCAAAAAACGCGCTATTGAGGCTGACAGCGTAGAGCAGTACAGCGTTATGCGCTCGCTAAACGCCGTCAGACGCGCCGACGTCTGTCTAATCGTCATGGATGCAAACGAGGGATTGTCCGAGCAGGACGTTAAGATTGCAGGTTTCATTCACGAAGAGGGCAAGCCGTCGGTAGTGGTAATAAACAAGTGGGATTTGATTGAAAAGGACACTCACACTGTGGAAAAATTCAAAAAACAGCTGTCGTGCGACCTTGCGTTTATGGATTATTTCCGCTCGATAACGGTTTCTGCGCTGACCGGGCAACGCGTAGGAAAACTTATGGACGAGGTCAATTACGTTTACGCCAAGTCCACCTTCCGTTGTACAACCGGCACGCTCAACGACGTAATTTCCGACGCAGTACGCGCAGTTGAGCCGCCATCGCAACACGGCAGGCGCGCAAAAATCAAGTACGCTACTCAACCATCCGTTCAACCGCCTACGTTTGTTATTTTCACGAATAATGCGGAGCTGGTGCATTTTTCCTATCGCAGATATTTGGAAAACTACCTGAGGCGCGCGTTCGCCCTTGACGGCACGCCAATTAAGCTTATTTTCCGTGACGGGAGTGAAAAGGACGAGTAATGTTTGACGTTTTTGCAAAACTATGGTGGCAATACCTTTTGCTCGCGCTTTGCTGTTACGCGTTCGCCAACATCAATTTTGCGGTAGTTTTTTCCAAGCTATTCAAAAAAAGCGACGTGCGCGACTACGGCAGCGGCAATGCAGGTACCACTAATATGTTTAGGGTTTACGGGCTTCGCATGGGCACGCTGACCTTCGTTTGCGACACGATGAAGGGCGTTGCCTGTGTGCTACTTGCCAAACTCATTTTCAAAAGCTGCGGAGAGGTAGAAGCGACGACAGCAGGGTACGTTGCAGGCTTGTTTGCAGTGCTTGGACACGTATTTCCCGCGTACTACCGTTTTCGCGGCGGCAAGGGTGTTGCGACGAGCATTGGCGTAACCTTTTCGTTGCAGCCGCTGTTTGCATTGTGTCTTGTGGTTCCGTGTATAGTAATTGTGCTTGTTTCTGACAGAGTTTCAGTTATGAGTCTAATCTTGGCGCTGTTTATGATAGTGTGGAGCTGGGTAGCCTGGTACGTGGGCTACGCGCAAATTTACGAGTGGGGAGTAGTGTACGTTAATATCGACGCGTTTTGCTGTCTTGTCACAACCGTTATGTACGGCGTGGTAATATTCGCTCACAGGCAAAATATCGTTCGGATTTTCACTGGGCAAGAAAAGCGTACCGGACTGCGCAAAGCGTTGCGTGGTAAGTCGGACAAAATTGTCAAATAGCGCGAGTTTTCCCACCCCATGTTCATTTTTTTGGTTAAATTTAGATAAGAAATTATGACTGTCTTAGAATGCAAAAATCCAAGTGAAATACTCAAAATCACCGCAAGCAATCCCACCAAGGATTGCGAATTTTTGCGTGTCAGTTTGCGCCCTGTAACTGTCAAAAATATTCTTTGCTTTCAAGCAGAGAAATTCAAAGGCACGCAAGTTTTTCATGAAAATATTTCTTTTGACAGTTTGTCGGATTGGTTAGAGGAAAACGTCGTTTCTCGCTTCAAACAGTTGTGCGTGGTGCTTCGCGACAAGGACGTCACCTATCTGTTCTCCAATGGGAAAGTAAAGCGGTTGGAAAAGACCACTAAACCTAAAAACTTTAGTGCTACTCAATCAAACAACAGGAACAAGAAATACATTTTGAACGAGGGGGACGACATTCCCGTTTTCGTTGATTTGGGTATTTTTACCAAAGAGGGTAAGATTGTCAAATCCATGTTTGACAAGTTCAGGCAAATCAATCGCTTTGTTGAAATACTGGACGACGTATTGAAACAGTTTGACGGCGACGAAATTACGGTATTGGATTTCGGCTGCGGCAAGTCCTATTTGACTTTTGTTATTTACCATTATTTAGTTAATATAAAAAATATCAACGCAAAGATAATAGGCTACGACCTAAAATCCGACGTGGTGTCGCACTGTAACGAGCTTGCGACAAAATACCGTTACGACAATTTGCAATTTGTTGTCGCGGACGTGTCAAAAGACAAGCTATACGACGAAAAAATTGACGTTGTCGTGTCATTGCACGCCTGTGATACGGCAACCGACTACGCGCTGCATTATGCGGTGAGTCACAACGTTCCGTATATTTTTTCCGTACCATGCTGTCAGCACGAAGTAAACAATACAATTTCAAAGGCGAACGGTGATATTGACGTTTTGCTTAAATACGGTATTGTCAAGGAACGCGTTGCTGCGCTGCTGACGGACACGGTTCGCGCAATGCTTTTAGAGGATGAGGGGTACAGCGTAGACGTTATGGAATTTGTGGATCTTGCTCACTCACCCAAAAATTTAATGATTCGCGCAAGACTTGCGAAGCCCAAAACTTCCAAAAACAAGCAAGTTGTAGAGAATTTGATGGAGAGATACCGTTTCGAGCAAACGTTATATAAACTTTTACACACAGGACTTTAAAATAGAAACGTTAGACGAAAATACCAATCAATATTATTTTATTTACAAAGAGTAATCGGTATATATAAAAATATTATAAATAATTGTAAGATAAATGACCGCCGCAACAGGTGGCATTTTTCTTTTTATGACTAACAAATTGTACTAATGAGGCGATCTTGCTCATATAATCTACCAAACGTATTTTGGAGGCAGGTATGAACAATATATATCAGGACATTTCGGAGAGAACGAACGGCGATATTTATATCGGAGTAGTCGGTCCCGTCCGTAGCGGAAAATCTACTTTTGTCACGAACTTCATGACAAAGTTAATTTTGCCCAACATTGCGGACAAAAATGAGAGAAAGCGCGCGACAGACGAGCTTCCGCAATCGGCAGACGGAAAGATTATAATGACAACGCAACCGAAGTTTGTACCGAACACTGCAGTCAGACTGTCCTTGAACGACAAGGCAACGGCAAACGTCCGCCTGATAGATTGTGTCGGTTATCTTGTTGAGGGCGCAGAAGGACACCTCGAAGGTGACAAAATGCGTCTTGTAAACACGCCTTGGTCAACCGAGCCTATTCCATTCGAAAAAGCGGCGGAAATCGGCACGCAAAAGGTAGCGACCGAGCACTCAACGGTTGCCGTAGTGGTGACAACCGACGGCAGCATAGGCGAAATTCCTCGCCAAAACTACATTTCGGCAGAGGAACGTGTTGTTCGCGAGCTAAAGCTTGCCGGCAAACCGTTCATCGTTGTTTTGAATTGCAAAGAACCCAAGTCTGAACACGCGAAAGAACTTGCTCTTGCCTTGCAAGAAAAATACGGAGTTGCAGTGTTACCGTTGGACGTTCATTCTGCCAACAGCAACCAACTTGAAGAGGTGCTTCACTGTATTCTCAAGGAATTTCCCGTTCGCCGTATTGCGATTGATCTTCCTATGTGGATGCGTGCTTTGGGTAAAGAAAACAAGGTGATAATCGACATTATTGACAAACTCAAAACACACTGCGCTCAAGTTGACAAGATGAAGGACGCCGACAAGCTGGCAATGGCGTTTGGCGACTGTCAGTATATTGAGGAAGCTCAAGTAGGCAAACTTGACATGGGCAGTGGTGTTGCTGCGTATACGCTGACGCCTAAGTCAGACCTGTTCTTCCAAGTGCTTTCGGAAGAGGCGCAAATGGAAATCAAAGACGAATTCTCACTTATGAGCTTTGTCACGGCTGCCGCTTACGCTAAGAATCGCTTTGAGGCAATGAAGGACGCTTTGGACGAAGCTGACGCAAACGGCTACGGAATTGTGTACCCGCAAATGGACAAAATGTCGCTAAACGAGCCGGAAATGGTCAAGCAAGGTAATATCTACGGCGTAAAATTAAAAGCTACTTCGCCGAGCTACCACATTATTAGAGTAGACGTTGCAACGGAAGTAAGCCCTATGGTTGGTACTGAGCAACAAAGTCAGTATCTTCTTGAACAGTACAAGCAAAACCCCGAGGCAATTTGGAATACCAACATGTTCGGCAAAACCATGGCAGGTTTGGCAAAGGACGGTCTTGAAGGAAAATGCACGGCTATGCCTATTGAAATCAAGCAAAAACTCACCAAGACTCTTGGTAAAATTGTCAACGAAAACCGTGGTGGACTGTTCTGCCTGCTGTTGTAATGTCTAAGCGCATTTTAGATTAAATATACATTATTATGAATAAAAATAAATAATTAAAATCGGGTCAGAAAGCAAGTTTTCTGACCCCATGTTAATTTTTTCGACATTTTTTATTCTTCATACAGTTCTTTTAATTTTTTAAGTATGCGATTTTCCAGTCGAGATATTTGCACCTGTGATACGCCCATTTTGCGAGCAATTTCGCCTTGCGTCATGTCGCGGAAGTAACGCAGTACAACAATCTTTTGTTCGCGTGGGGCAAGCTGACTTAGCATATCTTTCAATATAACCTTGTCCAGCATTTTCTTGTCCTCATCCGTGGGTAGATGTTCGATAAGCTCAGTTTGCTTTCCGTCGCTGTCATTTGCTTTTTCGTATAGAGATACCGGCAGTTTTGTCGCGTCCATTGCAAACACAACTTCCGTTGGTTCAATGCCAAAGTGCTCTGCAATTTCTTCAACGGTTGGGTTGTCTTTGCCGTCCTTCAGCTGTTCGTCAACGTAACGCGTTATTTTGGAAGAGAGCGTTTTGAGTGAACGGGAGACTTTAAGATATCCGTCGTCGCGCATATACCGTTTTATCTCGCCCAGTATCATGGGCACAGCGTAGGTGGAAAAACGCACGTTATGCTCGTAACTAAAGTTTTTTATTGACTTGAGTAATCCTATACTGGCAATTTGATACAAATCGTCGTATTCGATATGCTTACCTAAGTAGCGCTTTATTATACTTTTCAGTAACGGGGCATTTTCCGTTAGTAGTGTTGTAGACGCGTTTTCGTCGCCTTGCTGAGCCAAGGCAATTAGCGTCATCGTTTCTTCGTGACTCAACATAGGTCAAACCCCTACGCAACTTTTTTAGTTAGCTTTACTGTAGTTAGACCTTGCTTTGACGAAACCTCTACGCTGTCACAAAATGCTTGCATCACGGTAAAGCCCATTCCCGAGCGTTCGCCGGTAGAAACGGTGGTGAAAAACGGTTTCATTGCCTGTTCAACGTTGTCAATGCCCTTGCCAAAGTCAGATATTTCCACCTGTAACGTATTGGCGTTAAGTTCACAAGAAATTTCAATTTTACCCTGTTGAGCCCCTTCGTAAGCGTGAACAATGCAGTTTGTTACCGCCTCGGACACTGCAGTTTTTACGTCCTCAACCTGTTCTAAAGTGGGGTTTATCTGAACAAAAAAGGCTGCCACAACGCTACGCGCAAAGCTTTCGTTCTGCGACTTTGCCTCAAGTATAAGTTTCATACTGTTAGTTTCTGACATAAAGTTGACCTCATTATTTCAAAGTTTTGTTATTATTTCGTACAATCCCGACATTCTGAATATCTTGTCTACCGTTGGCGAGGGATTGCGCACGTACACACGTTTGTTTTCCTTTCGAATTAACTTGTATCTTCCTATAACAACGCCTATCCCGGTCGAATCCATGAAGGACAGTCGTGACAAATCCAACAACACGGCGTCGTAGCTATTTTCGGAAATAGCAGCGTCCAATTTTCTTCGTACGAATTCGGCAGAGTGTTCATCCAGCTCGCCGACAAGACGGAAAACCATCGTTTTACCTTCAAATTCCGTATAAACTTCCATTTTGTTCCTCCGCCTACAATATTATTTCATTATGACGTGGAGCTTTTGTATACTTTTGAATAATCACCCGACAATATGTCGAATAGCAACGTGCCCCCTTTATGTATTAGGATTTACGTCAACGTTTAATTCTTTTGACGTCGTATTTCAACAGTGGCGAAGTTAATTTTTTCTAAAAAACACCTATAAAAAAGTTGACATCGCTTTCAAAATATTGTAAGATAAACAGGCTGATGTTGAAACATCGGGGTGTAGCGCAGTTTGGTAGCGCACATGGTTTGGGACCATGGGGTCGCAGGTTCGAATCCTGTCGCCCCGACCAAACGTAACTGGCATCGTTTGGGCCTTTAGCTCAGTTGGTCAGAGCGGTCGGCTCATAACCGATTGGTCCGGGGTTCAAGTCCCTGAAGGCCCACCAAATGCAAAACAAAATATTTGGCCCGGTAGTACAGATGGTTAGTACGCCAGCCTGTCACGCTGGAGGTCGAGGGTTCGAGCCCCTTCCGGGTCGCCAATGTTTTGCTTCGGTAGCTCAGTAGGTAGAGCAGGGGACTGAAAATCCCCGTGTCGGTGGTTCGATTCCGCCCCGAAGCACCACATTGTTGGAATAATAGTGCTGGTGTAGCTCAATCAGGCAGAGCAATTGATTTGTAATCAATAGGTTGATGGTTCGATTCCGTTCACCAGCTCCATTTTTTTATTTAGATATATGGGGAGATTCCCGAGCGGCCAAAGGGAGCAGACTGTAAATCTGCCGTCCACGACTTCGGTGGTTCGAATCCACCTCTCCCCACCAAAGCCTCTTGACTGCGATTGCCGCGGTTGGGGGACTTTTTTTATTGATACACTTCATTTTTCTTGCTTCTTATACCCTTTACGGGCAGTTGCAAGCGTGTGGCGTGGTGTGGTATAATACGGTAAACAGTAATTTAGTGGAGCAACAATGGATATTGAGTTTAGAAAAATAACGGAATGTCCTCGTGGCACTCTTGCGGCACTTCTCCAAGACGCTTATTCTTTTGAACCGAGATTTGCGGCTTTTTGGCAAGGTCAATGGAGGGAGTTTGACGACTTCTTCTATGATAACCCACATATAGCAGAATTTAGTGGGTTTATGACACTGCTAAACGACGAGCCGATAGGTTTTGTTTCTTGGAACCCTTCACATTTGCCTGAATATACAGAGGTAGGACATAATTGTATTGCTACGAAATACAAAGGAAACGGCTACGGAAAAGCGCAGATGCAAGAGGCGGTTAGGCGCATAAAAGAGCAGGGAGCAAGAAAGATAATCGTTTGGACAAATGAGCGTTTGATTTCCGCGCAACGTACTTATGAAAGCGCAGGGTTTCAATTTGTAAAAAAGAGTGAAGAAACGATTTGCCCCGAATATGCAGGGCAAAGAATACACTACGAGATTGTAGTAAGATAAATTTCTATTTAACGTGGGTAAAAACATGACAAAAAAGTATTATGAAGCTTATGACGATCGCTATAAGCAAATCCACAAACAAGATTTACAGTGGTCGAGTGAAATGCCGTCAAAAATCGTAGTTGAAACCATACAATCATTTTCATTGCCGTCAAATGCTAAAATCTTGGAGATAGGTTGCGGTGAAGGTCGTGACGCCTATCCGCTTTTAACACAAGGGTATGACGTCTTGGCAACCGACATATCTTCGGAAGCAGTAAGTTATTGTAAAAAGAAGTTTCCCGATTTTTCAGAGCATTTTCAAGTTGTTGACTGTGTAACTGAACAACTTGATAAGAAATTCGATTTCATTTATGCCGTTGCCGTTATTCACATGCTTGTTTCCGACGACGACAGAAACGCATTTTATTGCTTTATTCGTGAGCATTTAAGACCCGACGGTATTGCCTTGATTTGTACAATGGGCGACGGAAGTTTTGAACGCCAAACAGATATTCATACGGCGTTTGACATCATGGAGCGTATTCACGGAGAAACAGGAAAAGCCGTACAAATAGCAAACACTTCTTGTAGAATAGTCAGTTTTGCGACTTTTGAAGATGAAATTACGCGTAACGGTCTTGCAATTGTTAAACAAGGATTTACAGCGGTGGAGCCTGATTTTCCGCAAATGATGTTTGCGATAGTCAAAAGCAAATGATACATTGTAATTAGTGGAGTACGTTCAATGATAATACGCAATCTTAAATTAGAAGATTTTGACGACGTAAACAACCTTTTTATGCAGTTGCATAATTCGGAAATGGAACACCGTCCTGATTTGTTCAGAAAAATAGACAAGCCAACCACGTCAAGGGCGTGGGATTTTGAAGCATAGTTAACGGACAATAGTAAAATCATGATTGGCGCAGAAGTTGATGGCAAAATTGTCGGCTTCGTTATTGTACAAATCAGACAATCAGTGTATAAAATACAAACTCCACGCACTTTTGCATATTTTGAAAATATTGTCGTAGACGAAAATTACCGTCGAAAAGGCATTGGAACTGCCATTTTTCAAGAAGCTGTCAAACTTGCCAAAGAACAAGGCGCAACTTCTATTGAATTGAAGGTATGGAGCTTTAATACGGCTGCAATAAATTTCTACCAGTCGCTTGGTATGTCTGTTCAAAGTTTAACAATGGAAAAGACATTATAAATTTTGATTTTTCGGGAGATTCAAATGGTTTTTGAGCGTTTGAATGAAAGTAACGTAGACGAATATATTGACTACTTGAAAATCGCAATGAGTCAAGAGCCTGATTTGATGGTGGCGGAAGTCGTTGACAAAGAGGGTTTGAAAAATAGAGTTGCCGACCCGTTTTTCAACAAAACGACGTCCATCTTGGCTAAAATTGACGGCAAAGTAGTAGGTCGTATAGAGTATCACTTTTACGGCTGTATACAGGACGGTTACAAAATGGCGTACGTAGATTGGGTTTACGTTCTGAAGTCATACAGACATCAAGGAATAGCCCAAAAGCTTTTTGCAGAGTTTGAAAAGGATTGTGTAAAAAACGATATAAACCAGTATTACCTAATACGCGCAAGGAATGACGAAGCTGATAGATTTTACGGTCATTTTGCAGACGTTGAGTTGATAGACAGTCCATTACTGAGAAAAAACTTGAAATAGAAAATTGTAATGAGGAAATATGGCGTCGAGTAAGGAATATCTAAATTTTGTTTTAGGGCAATTGTCCGGCTTAGATGAAATATCGGCAAAGCCTATGATGGGCGAATATCTTATTTATTATCGCGGTAAACTTGTCGGCGGTATCTATGACGATAGGTTACTTGTAAAATCCGTGCAGTCCGCAATAGAGTACATGCCGCAAGCTTCCTACTCTTTACCGTATGACGGCGCAAAGGAAATGTTACTTGTTAACAACGTGGACGACAAAGACTATTTGTCGGGATTGTTTGACGCGATGTTTGACGAATTGCCGCAGCCGAAGAATACAAAGAGATAGATTTCGACAAACGATGGTAAATAATGGGGAAGAAACTTTCCGAAATGACATTGGAAGAGCTTTGGGCGCTTTTTCCTATCGTCTTGACAGAACACAAAGACTGTTGGGCGGAGTACTACGCGGAGCAAGCAGCCGAACTTCGGAAAATACTGCCCAAAGGAACCATTATAAATCATATAGGCAGCACGGCAGTCAATGGTATTTGGGCAAAACCGATAGTGGACATTTTGGTTGAGGTAAGTGAAAATTTAGACTTGTCCGAAGTGTCTAAATTCCTTCAAAATAGCGGTTGGATACAAATGTCGGAAAGCGAAAAGCGTGTATCGTTAAATAAGGGCTATACTGAAAAAGGATTCGCCGAAAAAGTATATCACCTGCACCTGCGTTATATCGGTGATAACGACGAGTTGTACTTTCGCGACTACTTGAATACTCACCAAGAAGTGGCCAAGGAATACGAAACACTCAAACTTGGACTTTGGAAACAGTTTGAACATGACAGAGACGACTATACCGCGGCAAAAAGCGAATTTGTTACCAAATATACGGCGTTAGCCAAGCAAGTTTAATTTACAGGACGAATATGACGGGAATTTTATATTTTAGTTCAACGGGCAACAGTCTTTACATATCTCAAAGAATCAAAGAAAATTTGGGCGGTCAAATTATTTACATACCTAATTATAACGGTGACGGAAGCGAATTTGACAAGCTTATTATCGTTACGCCTATATACTCCTTCGGAATACCAACGTACGTATACGATTTATTGCCACGTTTAAATCATCAAACTGAAATTGTGATAGTGCTAAATTACGGCGGTATGGTCGGTGGAGCGGACTACTTTGTTTACAGTTATGCGTTGAGAAACGAATTGAACGTCAAGAGCGTGTATACTATCAAAATGCCGGAAAATTTCACGGTGGATTTTACCGTGCCGAAGTTTTACATCAAGCTCACGTTAAAGAATGCTGTTAAAAAAATAGAAGAAGTTATTACAAGTATTGCTAACGGCGAAACGGTTGTACCCAAAGCCAAGAAAACGAATGAAGCTACTTATCTCAAAAATAAAGGCAATTGGTATATAATTGGCGAACGGTTTTCGGTAACTAACGACTGTATCAAGTGCGGTAAGTGTGTGAACGTATGTCCTGCGAAAAATATCTCTATAGTTGACGGTCAAATAGTTTTCTCTGACAAGTGCGTAGCTTGTTTGGGCTGCTATCACAGATGTCCGAAGAAAGCTATCGTGTATCGCAACAAAAAGAAAAAAGACAGATACTTAAACCCAAACGTAGATGAAAATCTCATTGGTAAAAATATTGATTAGTAACTATCAAATAAAGTGCAAGATAAATTTAACGTGTGTGTTTGGGGGGGGGGATCTTCTCAATGAACTTGCCGCTATCTCAAACTATAAAAAGTTAATATATGAGTTGGTTTAATTATTACGGTCTTGCGATAATAGCGATAATTATGATTCCTAATATAATATACGCTATTAAACATAAAGACGGCTTTGCAAATAAATATCAAAATAAAGTGGTGGAAGTATTGGAACAAGTGGGCAGATACGCATGCTTTGCCCTGATGATTTTCAATATTCCGTATACCTATTTCGATTTTTGGTTCGACCACGCGCTCATCGTATATGTGTCCGTAAACGGTGTTTTATGTTTGGCGTACGTTGTGTTCTGGATTGTTTGCTGGAACAAGGATGGCAAGTTGAAAGCCCTGTCTTTGTCGATAATTCCGTCGGTAATTTTCCTGTTCAGCGGTGTAATGCTGACAAACGTTCCGCTCATTGCATTTTCCATTTTGTTTGGCGTAAATCATATTTTGTTGAGTTACAAAAATACCCTGTGTTAATACGTGTTGCCGTGGAAATAGTTACTGTGATATAATATCAATGTAAAATTTTGGGAAAAAGTGGGTTTAATCTATGGATATCTATACCTTTGGTGATATAAATAAAGAAAAAGTCCTTTTGATTCATCCAATGTTCACAAGCGCTGAATTTTTCAGGAGCTTTATCGAAAAGCATCAAGGTGATTATTATTTTATTGTTCCAACGTTAAGCGGTCATAGTGAAAATTCCACTTTTATTTCTACGGAGCAGGAAGAAAACACTCTAAACGAGTTTTTGAAAAGTAACAATATTTCTCACTTGAACTTAGTTGTAGGATTTTCGTTGGGTGGAAACATCGCGTTTGATTACTTTTGTAAAAACGCAGACAAAATTGATAAAGTAGTGGTAGACAGCGCGCCATTGTTCCGCTTTCCGCTATTTATCAAAAATCACTTTTATAGAAAATACAAAAAGTGTTTGAATAGAGTTAAGGCAAATAAAGTGAACGCTGCAAACGAATTGAACAAGTGCTTTGACGGAATGGGCGAATCGCAACAGTATATCGCCCCTTTGGTAATATCTGATAGCCTAAAAGGGCTTATAGAAAGCTGCTACAACAATAACTTGGTCAATTTGTCTGTGGACGCGCAGCAGAAAATAGTGTTTGTTTACGGAACGAAGGATGTAGCAAAGTTGTGTTTGCGTAAAATAAAGAAATACAAAGCAAGTAAGCTTGTGATTTTGCCTAATTACAATCACTGTGAATTATTCATGAACAATTCAGACGAATATTGGGAGAAAATATGCAAAAGTTAATTAAACCGGATTGGAAAAATAGCATTTTGAATATCTCGGCGACGCTGGCGGAATTTCTTGGCGCGCCGAATGAGAACGCGACGTTGCAGGTATTGAAGGACGAGCTTGCAAAAGGTTACAAAAACGTGGTGTACATGTGCTTTGACGGAATGGGCGTAAATCCGTTGGAAATCAATCTGCCCGAAAGTGATTTTTTGCGTAAACACATCGTAAAAACACTCACGTCTACATTCCCGTCGACGACAACCAACGCAACAACCTCGCTTTGTACAAACAAACTGCCCCTTGAGCACGGTTGGCTTGGTTGGAGCTTGCATTTTGACGAAATCAAGCGCAACGTGGATATTTACTTGCATAGAGATTCGCAAACGGGCGAAGAAGTGGACTATGTTTACCCCATGATAGACGACAGCGATGGTTATTTTTACCACGCAACGCGTACTGACTACGAGGTAAATACTGTATTTCCTAAATATGTATCTTGTAAGCCTGAATATAACCACGTTATACAGGGGGTTGATGATTTCTTTGCTACCGTTCGCGAAATTTGCAACAAACCCAGCAAACAGTTTGTTTACGCATATTGCCCCGAGCCGGATTACACAATGCATGAATACGGTGTTACAAATCCGAATACGCAACTGTTGATACAATCAATTTCTGCCAATCTGCAAAAGTTGCGTAGCGAAACTAATGACACGCTGTTTATTGTGTCTGCCGATCACGGACAGGTTGACGTTACGGACTACGTGTATATAGGTGAAGACGAAGAATTGATGTCGATGCTCAAATGTCCGCCGTATCTCGATTCCCGTTCGCCTGCATTTATCGTCAAACGCGGGAAAAAGCGTCAGTTTGCCAAGTTATTCAAGGAACATTATGGCGAGGATTTTGTTTTGTTTAGGACAAGTGATTTGTTAAAGCAGGGCTATTTTGGCGATAGAGGAGAGTACGGTTACTTGCTCGGCGATTTCATTGCCTCGGGAACGTACACCAACAAGATGATGATATTGCCTAAAAATGAGGTTCATTATATGAAAGGACACCACACGGCGCTAACCAAGGAAATGCTCGTTCCGTTAATTTTGTTCAGCAGTAAGTCATGAACTTTTGTTTCTTTCATTTCGGAAGAATAAATTACATTTTTATTATTCAAAGCAATAGGGGAGTGCAGCGCTATGCCTGCAATCCCTTTTTTATAATTTTGTATTTCGCATAGTATCTCGAATGATTTTATACCATTTTGCGCTCAACCACTCTAATTTCTGGACTTTTATAGAATACTATTACAAACATAGTATGCTATATTTTCTTGAAATCGGCTATTTTGCATAAAAATTTCGCTATCAAACACAATAATAACGATGATAGTTGTAACTGCAATACTTGTATTTGTGACGCTGGCTTTTGCGCCCATCAGGTTTAGCGTGGACGCTTTTGCCTATTTGCAAGATTTGTCTGCAACGTTTAACGTTAGAATAGGCGTACTAAAAGTGTTTAACGAACGTGTGAATTTGCGCGGAAAATATTTGCATTGCGAGGGAACTGTTACAACGGACGTTGACATTTCTGCGGTAGACAGAAAAAGCAGCATTGATTTGATGAAATGCATCACAATAGACAAGCTTTGTGTGTCTCTGCAAAACAACGTCTTGAACGTTTCCGCTTTCTACATTGCGATGGAGAATGCCCTAATGGCATTGGTAACAGCGACGTTTTGTAATTTGTATCATTGTCAGCTCTACACACAGGTTGTTGGAACACTCGACAAAAGTAGAATACAATTTCAGACGGTGGCGAGTACGAGTGTTGCAGAACTGTCATTTTCTTTAATAAAACAAGGAGTGCGACAATGGAAAATACGCAAATTAGAGAAATCGTAGAAACGGCGGTGTCCAACCTTAGCAAGGTTGCGGAGGTGAATACAATTATCGGACAGCCTTTGGTTACAATGGACGGCACGACGATTTTGCCTGTATCGCAAGTTACGTTTGCTTTCATGGCGGGCGGTGGCGAGTACGGTAATAAGGCGGCAAAGCGTGGTTTCAACAAAGACGGCGCGGACGCGAATTTTGCCGGCGGTTCGGGCGGCGGAGCAACGCTAACGCCTGTGTGCTTTTTGGTTGTAAGTAACGGAAGCGTAAAAGTTATAGAGGCGGACAAGACCAACACGATAGAAAAAATATTCGACGTCGCCAAGGACGTTGTCAACACGTTTAAGGCGTAATATGAAACGGTTGGTTGTAGCCACGGCGCTTGTGGCCGTGTTTAGTCTGAGTCTTTGTGGCGTTTTGTTTACTTTGTCAGCCGCATCGGATTATGCTATAGCATTGACAAACGAAATAAATTGTACGAGTCAAGATATATCAGATAGTATATCACCGCAAGAAACGCCCGTTAAAAATAATACTGCTATATCTAACTCTTCGGCAAAATCGCTGGACTTTAGTACTTCTGCGCAAAGCGCAGTTGTGATGGAGCGTTCGTCTCGCCGTGTGTTGTTTGCCAAAAATTCCGACGCGCACCTTCCTATGGCAAGTACTACTAAAATCGTAACTGCATTGACTGTGCTAAACCACGCAAATTTAGACGACGTAGTGGAAGTAAGTCCTAAGGCAGTGGGAATAGAAGGCTCGTCGATATATCTTCGCGCAGGGGAACACCTCACTGTCAAGGAGCTGCTGTACGGCTTGATGCTGCGTAGCGGAAACGACAGCGCGGTGGCTTTAGCTTTGCACGTTGCGGGAAGCATTGAAGCATTTGCCGAGATGATGAATGAAACTGCGCGTGCGGCAGGTTGTTCCGACAGCAACTTTGTCAATCCGCACGGACTTCACGACAACGAGCATTACACGTCGGCGCATGATTTGGCTGTTTTGACTTGTGTGGCGCTCAACAATGAGGATTTCCGTGAAATCGTGTCTACCAAGTCGGTCAGAATTTCCAACGAGGGAATGGAATACGACAGAGTTTTAATCAACAAAAACAAGTTGCTCTCGAACTTTACGGATGCTGACGGTGTTAAAACGGGCTATACCAAAAAAGCGGGAAGATGCTTCGTAGGCAGCGCAACCCGCGACGGCATGCAAGTAGTGGTTGTCGTGCTGAACTGTGGTCCTATGTTCGAGGAGACGGCAGATATGCTGAACACGGCATTTGCAAATTATCACTTGGAAATGGTCATTCCGCAAAATAAGGTGTGTGGAAGTCGCTTAGAAAAAGGAAAAAATGTTTACTATTTCTGCCCCGAGCGTTTCAGTTACCCCGTAACTGACGGAGAAAGTCTAACGACTGAAATTGCCTTGGAAAGCAAAACGCCTACAATCAAGGCGTTATTAAACGGACAAACCGTATTTGAGCGGCAGCTTGTTAAATATAACTGACTTTTATTTGCTACTATAAACAAATATTGTCACGCATACGTATTTTATCACAAGTAATGTCACGACAGGGTTTTGTTGTGGCATTACTTGATTTTTTGCGTTAAATAAGTTATTATATTATTTAATGAATTTTAAAATGGAGTTTAATATGCCAAATAATGATTTGAGAGATGACATACAACTTTCTATCAGTACAAAATTACAATACTGGCTCTCATTAATTCCTATTTTTGGTTGGTTTTTCTCAATTTTTACTTGTTTAATCAATATTAGGAAAATAAAGCGTTCAGCTGTTTTTTCGTGGTGGATACAGGGTTTATTGCCCGTATTTGGATTTTGTCTATTATGCGCTCTTCTTATTTGGCTTTGCGCCGTTCTCTTTGTAGAAAATGGGGTGCTCTTCGCGGTATTAGCGGCGTTGGCTACTTATCTTTCGCTTGTAGGTATGTCATTCGGAATGATATTTATAGAGAAGAAAGTTGCAAAAAAATTGTTGGCAGAAAAAACCGCTAATGAAATTCCGAATGATGAACAGGAAATTCAATAGGTGAAAAATGGAAAGATTGAACAAATATCTCGCCGATTGCGGCGTTGGAAGTAGACGGGAGTGCGATAGGTTGATTGCCGACGGCGTTGTGAAAATCAACGGAAAGGTAGCGACGCTTGGCGCAACAGTGTCGGAAAACGACCGTGTGACGGTAAACGATAAGCGTGTAGGCGACAAACAAAAGAATTACTACCTTATGCTGCACAAGCCAAAGGGCTGCGTCACTACGGTCAAAGACGACTTGGGGCGCAAGACGGTTATGGACTTGATTGACGTCAAGGCGCGCCTGTACCCTGTCGGACGTTTGGACTACGACACGGAAGGGCTGTTGATACTCACTAACGACGGCGACTTGGCGAACAGGCTCACGCACCCGCGAAACGAGGTCAACAAAACGTATATTGCCCGTATTTCCGGCGTTTTGGCGGAAAAAGATCGTATACAACTGGAAAAAGGCGTAATTATCGACGGCGTAAAGACTGCTCCTGCAAGAGTTAAAATCTTGAAGCAGGATCAACATCACACGCGTTGTGAGATAACCATACACGAGGGACGCAACAGGCAGGTCAAAAAAATGTTTGAGGCTGTCGGAAAAGAAGTGGAGTTTTTGAAACGCGTTGCCGTGGGGGAACTACGGCTTGGCGGACTGAAACGTGGCGAGTATAGGTTCTTGAATGAATATGAGATAGAGTATCTGAAAACGGTGTAACTACGGGCATTGTTTTTCAACTGCAAAAATTGTAAGTAAAAGGTTTAGTAATGAAGGTTGCGGTGATAGGCGGCGGACCTGCGGGCATGATGGCAGCAATTACAGCTGCGGAATGTGGCGCGGACGTCACGCTATACGAGAAAAATGAAAAGCTGGGCAAAAAGCTTTATATAAGCGGCAAGGGGCGTTGTAACCTTACCAACGACTGTTCTGCCCGCGAGTTTTTCCCAAACGTCGCAACGAATGCCAAGTTTTTGTACGGCGCGGTGAACAAATTTTCGCCTCAAGACGTGATGAATTTTTGCGCTGAACGCGGACTTTTGCTCAAGACGGAGCGAGGTAATAGAGTATTTCCTGCCTCGGACAAGTCGAGCGACGTAATAAAGCTATTTGCTACCGAGCTGCGCAAAAGTGGCGTAAACGTGTGCTTAAACACCGAAATTTTGGCTTTAGTATATCAGAAAAGTGGCTTTTCATTAACTACTATTACAGACATAGCGAACTTTGATAGGGTTATTATCGCCACGGGCGGCGTCAGTTACAGCGCAACGGGCAGCACGGGCGACGGCTACAAATTCGCCAAAAACTTCGGGCATAGTATAGTTGCGTTGAAACCTGCATTATGTCGTATACTGTGTAGGGGAACGCAGCAACTGGAAGGTTTATCCCTTAAAAACGTTGAGGTGTCGCTAACGGACGGTTGCGGCAAGGTGTTGGAAAGTGAGTTTGGAGAAATGCTGTTTACCGACGACGGAGTTAGCGGACCTACCGTCTTGACGTTGTCCTCGCGTATCAACAAATTGCAAAAAGGCGACTTCCGTATTTCCATTGATTTGAAGCCTGCGTTAGATGAAGAAAAGTTGGACGCGCGTGTGCTTAGGGATTTTTCCGAGCGTATGAACAAGGATTTTATCAATTCGTTAGACGCGTTACTGCCTGAGCGACTAATTAAAGCAGTGGCAGAGCAAAGCGGTATTCCCTTTGACAAAAAGGTGCATCAAATTACTGCCGCCGAACGGGCTGCGCTTGTCAAGTCCATAAAGGGGTTAACTTTTCCGTACGTGGGATTGGACAATATCGAATACGGCATAGTGACTTCGGGCGGCGTAGACGTCAAGGAAATCAATCCGTCTACAATGGAAAGCAAACTGCAAAGCGGCTTGTACTTTTGTGGCGAAGTTATGGACGTTGACGGCTACACGGGTGGATTTAACATTCAAATTGCGCTGTCCACCGGTTACGTGGCTGGGCAAAACGCAGCAAAAACAGCAAAATAGGAGAAAACATGGCAGCAATCCGTGGCGCAATATGCGCAGAAAATACAGTGGAAGATATATCGTGTAAGTCGTTGCAGCTTGTAAAAGAGATTATCAGCCGTAACGACCTTAACTTGAGCGACGTTGAAGCAATCTTTTTTTCCGTTACCGACGACTTGAACGCCTGCTATCCTGCAAAGAGCGTGAGAGAACAATTGAATTTGTCTAACGTTGCATTTATGTGTTTTGAGGAAATGAAAGTTGGAAACAGTCTTGACCATTGTATACGCGTTTGTGTCTTCGTCAACGGACGGGAGCAAGCGAGCTGCAAGCACTGTTATCTCGGTGAGGCGGCTGCGTTGCGCAGAGATTTGGAGGCAAGATGAACAAATTTGTCGTTGGATTAGTTAAATTTGCAAGGATTCTCGTACGGCCGTTCTTCCCCGTTAAAATCTACGGCGATCGCAAGGTGGAAAATAAGAAGTGTCTCGTAGTAGGCAACCACGTGTCTGGATGGGATCCTGTAATTTACATAATGTGGATGAAGAATATCGTGTCATTCGTCTACAAGGCTGAATTTAGCAAAAGTAAGTTTCTCACCTGGGTGTTTAAGGGATTGGATTGCATACCCATCAGGCGTGGCGAAGTAGATATAAACGCCTCAAAGTGCATTTTGAGACTGTTGAAGGACGACAAATCGGTGTGTCTTTTCCCCGAAGGCACGCGCAACCCCAACATTGACTGCTTGCAGGAATTTAAGACGGGCGCGGCGTTGTTTGCTCTCAAAACAAAGTCGCCCATTCGCCCCTTCTACATTTGGGACAAAGCCAAAGCTTTTCGCAGAAACTACATAGTTATCGGCGAGGAATTTACGTTATCGGAGTTTTACGACCAACCCATAAGCCGCAAAACGCTGGAAGCCGCCACTGAAGTGATAAGAAACAAAGTGGATGAGTTGCGTGTTCAACTAAACGAAACGTTAGCCGCTAAGGGAGTAAAGCGCAGACCGCGCACCAGGAAGGAAATTGAAAAGATCATGGCGTACAACGACAGGCAGCGCACCCTGGCAAAGCAGCTTGCAGAGCAAAGTGCTAACGCCGAGCAAAACGGTCAGCCGTCCGACGTTGACAGCAAAAGCGAGGAATAGAAGTAGTGAAAATTTGGTTACCCAAGGAAGTTGGCTTTTGTAACGGCGTGTCGTCGGCAATTGACAAGGCAATGGCTGTAGGCGGCGGTGCGTACTGCTTGGGGCAGTTGGTGCACAACAAAAGCGTAGCTGAAGCTCTTGCTAAAAAGGGGATTGTCACCGTAGAACGCGTAGATGAGGTTCCCGACGGCGCCACGCTGATTATTCGCGCGCATGGGGCCCCGAAATCTGTATACGACGAGGCGAAAAGACGCAATATAAAAGTTGTGGACGCAACCTGTCCGTCGGTGCGGGCAATTCAGCAAAAGGCGATGAAGTATCACGCGGACGGCTACCAAATAGTGCTTGTCGGCGACGCTACGCATCCCGAAATAGTGGGAATAAACGGTTGGTGCGACAACTCTGCGATTGTTTTTGACGGTAAAGGCAAATTGCAGCTTGACGGTGTAGAAAAAGTTTTGGTTATGTTCCAAACTACGTTTGACACGCGTTTTTTTGAAAAAAGTTTGCAAAATATTTGCTCAGATGGCGTCAAAACGCTTGAAATATTCAATACAATTTGTTATACTACTACTCAAAGACAATATTATGCCCAAATGCTGTCCGCCAAATGCGACTTGGCGGTTGTGGTGGGCGACGCGAACAGCTCTAATACTAAAAGATTGCACGGAATCGCCTCGCAAAACTGCAAAACACTTTTGACAGATGGTGTTTTGACAGATATTGACTTATCAAATTGTAAAAATGTCTGTATCATTTCAGGCGCATCAACTCCGACAGAGTTGATTAAGGGGGTTTTAGAAACAATGAGTGAAAATGCAAAAGATACCGTTGTTGAAACGGTAGTATCCGACGAAACTGTCGAGATTACTTCCGCTGAGGTAGCGACGGAAGAGAAGGTTATGGACAAAGACGAAGCGTTGCTTGCAAAGGCTGTTTCCGAAATGAAGGAAGGTCACCGTTACAAGCTCGGTCAAAAGGTTAGATGCCGTGTCGTACTTGTCAGCGACGATGGAGTGTACGTAAGCATTCCCAGTTCCAAAAAGGAAGGTTTTGTTCCCAACGAAGAACTTGCGCTGGACGGCGACTATCAATCGGTTAAGAACACTTTGAACTCCGATTCGACTTTGGAGTGCGCGGTAATTTCCGTAGACAAGGGTATCACCCTGTCCAAGAAGGTTATCGACGAAAGATACAAGGACGACGCTTTGGTAGAAGGCATCAAGAAGGGCGAAGAGTTCCAGTGCGTAATGACACGCGTCGGTAAGGAATGCCTGACGGGTAAACTCGGTAGCTACACGGTTATCGTCCATGCTTCTCAAATCAGAATTGGCTACGTAAAGAATTTGAACGATTACGTAGGCAAGACGCTCAGACTCGTAGTAAGCGGCGAAGACAAGGTGGACGACCACAAGCGCGTTATCTTTGCAAGTCAAAAGCAAATTCTGCTCGCTGAAAAGAAAGCAAAGGAAGACGAATTTTGGAACAACATCGACGAAGGCGAAATCGTTGAAGGTAAAGTTTTGCGTTTTGCTCCCTTTGGCGCATTCGTAGACGTACGCGGTTTCGACTGTCTGGCTCATACCTCCGATCTTAGCTGGGAACGCATTGCATCTCCCGCTGACGTACTGGAAATTGGCAAAACCTACGAATTCGTAGTACTTGGACTTGACAGAGAAAAGAACAGGGTGTCTCTTGGTCTCAAGCAACTTCAACCTCAACCTTGGGAAGTTGCAGCAGAGAAGTTCCCCGTTGGCGCAACGGTAGTGGGCAAGGTTGCTCGCATTCTACCCTTCGGCGCGTTCATTGAGTTGGATAATCACATCGACGGTTTGCTTCACGTTAGCAACGTTTCTTGGGAATGGCTGGACGACATTAACCACGCATTGAAAGTTGGCGACGAAATCGAAGTGCAAGTACTTGAATTTGACGGCGCAAACAAGCGTATAACCCTTTCTCGCAAGGCGCTGTTGGAGCGTCCCGCAGTAGTACCTGCCCCCGTTGACGAGGATAAGGTCGAAAAAAGCGACGAAGAAGAGTAAAATTTTTACAAGTTAAATACCGATTCTCCGAAGACAGACACTCCGACTGCTTCGTAGTTTACGGCAAATATAAAACAAGGAGAAAAAATCATGACAAAGCAAGAAATCATTGCCAAGTTTGGCAGAAAGGAAGGAGACACAGGCTCTCCCGAAGTTCAAATCGCATTGCTCACCGAGCGTATCAATCACCTCACTGAGCACTTGAGGACTCACCAAAAGGACCATCACTCAAGACGCGGACTTTTGCAAATGGTCGGTCGCAGAAAGGGGCTATTGGACTACCTCAAGCAAACGGATATTGAAAAATACCGCAAAATCATTGCTGATTTGGGACTTAGAAAATAAAGTCAGAAAAGGAGAAGAGGCTAAAAATCTGAGCCCATTCTCCTTTTTTCCTTTTTTAAGTTGTCTTTAACGGAAAAGGCGCTTACTCGGTTAGTTAGCTGCACTCAAATTGTCGAAACTACGCAGTTTTTAGGTTTCGTCAGACTTTCCGTGTGGCTGTAACGCGTGTAAGAAAGCTTTTTCGTGGGAAATATAGAGTAAGGAGAAAGAAATGAAAAGCAACAAAAAATTCAAGAAAATCGAAGGAAAAATAGGTAACAGAACTTACCATATCTTCGAAACGGAAATCGGTGGCAGAACCGTTCAGGTTGAGGTAGGCAAGTATGCCGAACAGTCCAACGGCTCCGTAATGGTATCCTGTGGAGAAACAGTCGTAATGACCAACGTTACGCTCGCTGCAAAGCCTCGCGACGGCATTGACTTCTTCCCCTTGGGAGTAGACTTTGAAGAAAAAATGTATTCCGTTGGCAAAATTCCCGGCGGATTTAAGAAAAGAGAAGGTAGAGCAAGCGACAAGGCAATCTTGACTTCTCGCCTTATTGACAGACCTATCCGTCCGTTGTTCCCCAAGGGATTTTTGAACGACGTGTCTGTAATTGCAACGGCAATGTCAGTTGAGCCTGACATTCAACCGGAAGTGTACGCAATGATGGGTAGCTCGATTGCGCTCACAATTTCCGACATACCTTTTGCAGGTCCTACGGGTAGCGTAGTGGTCGGTTACGTTGACGGCGAGTATATCATCAACCCCAACGCCGAGCAACGCGAGCGTAGCAGACTTAACCTCAACTTGGCAGGAACCAAGGACGCCATCATGATGGTTGAGGCAGGCGCAAACGAAATTTCCGAAAAGGAAATGTTGGACGCAATTCTGTTCGGTCATGAGGCCATCAAGGAACAGTGCGAATTTATCGAGTTTATACGCGAAGAAGTGGGCAAACCCAAGGCTGAAGTTACGCTTTACTTGCCTCCCGCAGAACACGAGGCGCTCGTTCGTCCCTACGCAGACGAGATGCTGACCGAGGCGCTTAAAACCTTTGACAGACACGAACGTCAGGCAAATCAAGACGCGGTCGAGGCTAAGGTCAGAGAACATTTTGAAAAGACGAACCCTGAAGTACTTGATTCCGTTGGCGACATTCTGTACAAGATGACCAAGGAAAAGGTACGCGCAAGAATTTTGAACGAGGGTATTCGCCCCGACGGCAGAACACTCACCGAAATTCGCCCCATTTGGTGCGAAGCGGGTATTTTGCCCAGAGTTCACGGTAGCGGTGTGTTCACGCGCGGTATGACGCAGGTTATCACGACGGCAACGCTCGGCACAATTTCCGAAGTACAAAAGCTTGAAAACCTTGACGACAGCGACACCTTCAAGCGTTACATGCATCACTACAATATGCCCGGCTACTCTACAGGCGAAGCAAAGCCCCTGCGCAGCCCCGGCAGACGTGAAATCGGTCACGGAGCACTTGCAGAACGCGCTTTGGAACCCGTTATTCCTTCTGAGGCGGACTTCCCCTACGCAATCCGTACGGTATCCGAGGTTGTAAGCAGTAACGGTAGCACCTCTCAGGCAAGTATTTGCGGTTCAACCCTTGCATTGATGGATGCAGGCGTACCCATCAAGGCGCCCGTTGCAGGTATTGCAATGGGGCTTATGAAGTCGGAAGACGGCAGCAAGGTTGCGATTTTGTCCGATATTCAAGGTCTTGAGGACTTCCTGGGCGACATGGACTTCAAGGTTGCAGGTACAGCGCAAGGTATCACGGCAATTCAAATGGACATCAAGATTAAGGGCATTGACGAAAACATCTTGCGTACTGCCCTCGAACAGGCGCGTCAAGGCAGACTGTTTATTCTCGACCAAATGCTCAAGGTGCTGCCCGCTCCGAGAGAAGAACTGTCCAAGTACGCTCCCAAGATTATTTCCTTCAGCATTGATCCCGACAAGATTCGCGAGGTTATCGGTAGCGGTGGAAAGGTTATCAACAAAATTATCGACGAAACAGGCGTTAAGATTGATATTACTGACGACGGTACAGTGTTTATCGCAACAGCCGATCAGGAAATGTCCGACAAGGCTAAGAAATTGATTCTTGCCATTGCCAAGGATCCCGAAGTGGGCGAAGAGTTTACAGGCAAGGTTGTTCGCATACTTGACTTCGGCGCATTCGTAGAGCTTGCTCCCGGCAAGGACGGAATGATTCACATTTCCAAGCTTGCCAAAGAGCGCGTTGAAAAGGTAACCGACGTTGTCAACATTGATGACACGGTAGTTGTCAAGGTAATCAAGATTGACGACAAGGGCAGAATTGACCTTAAGCTTGTTAAGAAGCTGTAATAATACAAATTGTTTTCAATTGAAAAATTGAAAGCAAAGAGTAAACGCTATCTACCACAATAAAACTTACTTTACAGAACACCCTGCGCTGCCGTTGGTAGTTAGGGTGTTTTGTGGCAGTAAAAGAAGAGCAATTTTCGTACTTTCACTTAATATAATAGAACAAACGATACCGTTATCTTTAGGTGAAATTATGGAAAGAAAAGTGTTTACGCATATCATTGCAAACGTCGTGTTGGTGGTGTTGGTGCTTGCCGTAGCGTCCATAGGATTCGTAGGCGCAACGACAAACGTGTTTAAGAGCAACGACAACGCCCCGATTTACCGCGGAGTCGGCGCAAGCCAAGTGTCTTTGATGGTAAACGTTTATTGGGGCACGGAATATATCGACGATATGTTGGCAATATTTGACAAGTACGGAGTTACGACTACGTTTTTCGTTGGCGGAACTTGGGTAGCGCAATATCCCGACGTGTTGCAAAAAATCGTTTCCTTCGGGCATGAAATAGGCAATCACGGCTACTTTCACAAGGAGCACAGCAAGCTGTCCTACGCCGACAACGTCAAGGAAATTGTGAGTTGTGGCAAGCTTGTCTTTGAATACACCGGCAAAAATATGACGCTTTTTGCGCCCCCAGGTGGCGATTTCGGTATTGATACTCTCACTGCCGCGCGTGAAAACGGCTACAAAACGATAATGTGGTCGCGCGATACAATTGACTGGCGAGACAAGGACAGCAACCTTGTGTACACGAGGGCGACGAAGGACACGAGTAGCGGCGAGTTGATACTCATGCACCCTACGGCGCACACCCGTGACGCGCTGGACAAAATAGTCAAGTATTATCTTGACAAGGGGTTCAGCATTGTACCCGTAAGTACAAACATAGGAGAAATATGGACTTCTACAAACAATACCCAAGCGGACTGAAGCTTGTGGCGAAACAAATGGACAACTTCTACACCGTCTCACTCGGTGTTTTTGTCAACGTCGGTTGCGTCAAAGAGGACGCGGCTACCAACGGGTATTCGCATTTTATAGAGCACCTTGTGTTTAAGGGTACGGATAAGCGCACTTGCCTGCAAATTTCCGAAGAAATTGACGACATAGGCGCCAATATCAACGCCTACACCTCCAAGGACAGCACCTGCTTTTATACCAAAAGTTCGGCAGACGACTTGGAAAAGTGTATGGACGTGCTGTCAGACATGTATTTCAACGCGGCAATTCCCGAGGACGAACTTGAACGCGAAAAGGGCGTAGTGATAGAGGAAATCAAAATGTGCGAAGACACGCCCGACGACGTCAGTCAGGATTTGATTTCCAAAGCGCTGTTCTACAAGCAGCCTTTAGGGCAAACGATTCTCGGAAGTATAGAAAATATAAAATACTCTGACAGACATAGTATCTTAGATTTCAAGAAAAAACACTACGTTCCGACGTCCACTGTGGTTGCGGTGTGCGGAAAATTCGATTTCGACTCGTTGGACAAGCTTGTAGAGAACTACTTTGAGCAACATTGCGACAAGAGCGGATTGTTGGACGGGGCAGAACCCGAGGTAAGCTACAAGTCCAAATTTTTGTATACCTTCAAGCCGATAGAGCAATCGCATTTGCAACTCGCTTGGGGCGGTTTTGCGCTAAATTCCGCCGAACGCTATGCAAACAGCATGTTAGCGTCTATTCTCGGCGGCGGACTGTCCAGTAGGCTCAATCAGGTTATTCGCGAGCAAAACGGTTTGGCGTATTCCGTTTACGCCTACCCATCCTACTATTCTAAGTGCGGTACCTTTGAAATTTACGTCGGTTTGAGTCCGGAAAACAACGTCAAAGTGTGCAACCTCGTCAAAACGGAAATTGACAAGCTGCTAAACGACGGTATAACGGAAAGAGAGCTTAACCGAGCGCGCATGCAGGCGGTCAATGCGTTGTATATGAACGCCGAAAGCAACATGACCCTTATGCGCCTTTACGGCAGGTCAATGCTTAAACTCAACGAGCTTTTCGACGCTAACAAGGACGTTGACAAGTACAAAGCGGTAACAGCAGAAGATATTAACACCGTTGCGCGTAAGATTTTCGTACAACCGCACGCTTCCGCCTACGTAGGACCAAAAGTTGACGGTTACGAGTCCGTTTCTAAAATATAATAAAGCTGTTGACAAGTTGTATCGGTAAGTATATATTTACATTTAATAATGACCGCCCCGTAACGGGCTTACCCGTTGCTTTTTTAGCGTACGGAGTCGGTCATTATTTTTTTTGTCTTTTGCCACATCCAAAAAGTGAAAAATTAACCGCACACTTTAATTTTGATATTGTTGATTATTTCTTAATATTATTGTATAATATAATTTAATTAGAAAATCTCGTTTTGTGGCGAATGCCTCTTACGTTTAGACAAAAGTAGGGAGGTGACGTATTTGAAGTCAAATAACGTTACGTTTGGTAAAAAGATTGCAAGCATCGTCGGAATTTGTTTGGCAACCGCGCTCATCATCATTGCCTTCTGCGGCAGATATTTGGGCGAGGGCTTTGCTGCGTTCGGTAATTTCTTTTTGGGCAGCTTCGGTATGTCATTCTATGGCATAATGGCGGCTGTTATCGTTGCATGCTCTTTCTACCTTGCAGGCAAAAGCATCAAGATACCCGCAAAGTACGTTGCATTCTTTGCAATGCTTTTTGTGTCAGTGATACTTTTTGTACATATTTGTACAACCTTTTACCTGCTCAAATCGAACAACCTTTCCTACATTGAATTTGCTACTTACACAAAGTATATTTATCACTATTACGACGGCAACATGGGCGTTCCTACCTTTGGCGGCGTGGTGTTCGGCAGCATAGTATACGGACTGGCTGCGGTCATCACCATTTGGGGCGCTCTGATACTTGTTTTGGCGCTCATGGTTTTGTCCCTAATATTTGTCGGTGACTTTTTCTATTCCTACTTTACCGGCAAGCTAACGCTACAAAGCAAGAGCGAGCGCAGTGACGTTGAACCCTCCGAAGAGACTGCGGCAGTTCCTTCCATAGAAACCGACGATGGCATTGACACCCGTCAAAGAGCCTTTGAGATTTTGTTCAAAGACGGTCAAACCTACCCTGAAGAAGTGTCAACGTCCCCAAGCATTGAACCCATTGAGGTTGCGCCACAATCGGAAATTGACAATCCGACCGTAGACAAGACACGCGCTGAGGACATCCTGTTTGGCAATGGCGCCTCGCAATCAACTTCTACTGCGAAGGGCTTTTTCGGCGGCGTTCCCAAGCAGGAGGAGCAGGAGGACGACGAATTCGTGGTGAGAGGCTACTACAACCACACTGAAACTGTTGAACCCAAGGCGGAAGAGAGCGCCGACAGCTGGAAGGTGTCCACGCCTGTTGAGCCTGCGCGAGAAACCGCAGTTAACAGCGTCGAACCCATTGTGGAAGAGCCTGCGCCTGTTGCCAAAACCAAAGAAATAGACATAGTCAACGTAACTGCAAAGGAAGAACCCATTTCACAACCCGACCCGTTTGAAGAGGATGACAGCTATTCAACGGCGCTCAAGGAGGAAGTGGTTGAAGAAGAAGTTGACGAACCCTCCGCCGCGTTGCAAGAGGACGAGAATGAAATAGTTGCCATTCCCAAGGAAACGGTAATAGAAACTTCCGGCGGCAAAGTCATTCAGGAAGGATTGGAATTTATGACGCGTGGCGACCTCAAAAAGGAGCAGGAGCGCGTACACAAATACATGAAATACAACAAGCCTCCCTTTGAACTGCTCAACGACGCTACAATAATGGACGACTTCGAGTCGGACGACAGACAGCGCGCGGCAGACGCTATCATAAGAAAGCTTGCCGTGTTCGGTATCAAAATTGAGCTTGCAAACATTATCGTTGGACCTTCCGTTACGAGGTATATGTTCAACGTTCTTTCCGAAAAAACGCGTATGAGCATGTTTGCGCAGTATTCCGACGATATCAAGGCGTGCGTAGAGGCGCAGGAAGATATTCGTATCGAGGCGCCCGTACACGGCACCAATCAAGTTGGTATCGAAATTGCAAACAAGGTAAAAACCCCTGTCGTATTGCGTAGTCTGCTGGAGTCCAAAACCTTCCACGAGGCAAAGGGTAATTTGGTATTTGCAATCGGTCAGGAAATCACCGGCAAAGTTATAGTCGCGGATTTGGCTGATATGCCGCACCTGTTGATTGCAGGAACTACCGGCTCGGGTAAGAGCGTGTGCCTCAACTGTATGATTGTCAGTATGATGTACAAGTACGGTCCCGAATATGTGCGTTTCGTAATGGTAGACCCGAAATTCGTCGAGCTGTCACGCTACAACGGTATTCCGCACATGCTTACAACCGAAACGATAACCAACACAAACGACGCGCTTGCAGGTCTTGATTACTTGATCAATGAAATGGAAGCAAGATATCAACTGTTCCGCACCAATGGTGTTGGTAATATTTCCGAGTACAACAGTCGCATCAATCCCAACGTTACTCAAAAGTTGCCTTACTTGGTGTTTATCGTAGACGAGTTGGCAGACTTGATGGCGGTAAGCAAACAGGCTTTTGAGTCAAAGCTTCAACGTCTTGCGCAGAAGTCAAGAGCAGCCGGTATACACATCGTACTTGCTACGCAACGTCCCGACGTCAAGACGATAACGGGTACGATAAAAGCAAACCTTCCTTGCCGTATGGCGCTCAAGGTTGCATCGCAATTTGACAGTAACACGATTATTGGCGGTGGCGGCGCAGAAAAGTTGCTTGGTAAGGGCGACATGCTGTTTATGAACCCAGGCTCGCCCGATTTAGAGCGTGTTCAGGGCGCGTATATATCTAACGACGAAATTCGCGCGCTCGTTCAGTTCTCCAAAGAGACCAACGAGGTCTACTACGACGACAAAGTTTCCGACGAAATTTTCGTCTCGCGCAGGCAAGAGGAAGAAGCGGCGCTTGAACAGGAAAGAGAAAAGGACGGCGACAAAGAGTCGCAGCTTGACCCTTATTGCAAGCGGGCGCTTAGGTTCTGGTTGGAAAAGAACCAGGGTAAGGCGTCTATCGCGTCAATCCAGCGTAACCTCGGCATAGGATTCAATCGCGCAGGCCGCATAATGGATTCATTGCAACAGCTCAAGTACGTTGAAACACCTCCTCCAAGCGAATCCAATTCCAAGGCGGTACGCGTGCTTGTCACCTTGGAGGAATTGGACGACCTGTTCCCCGATCAGAACGATTAGTAAAAGTGTAATAGCATGAAAACAAAAGTTGGAGTGGTGTCTCTCGGTTGCGACAAAAACCGAGTAGATACCGAAGTGATGTTGGCAAATCTCGTCAAAGGCGGCTACGAAATCACGCCAGAGCCGAGTGACGCCGACGTTATCATAGTAAATACGTGCGCTTTTTTGGAATCTGCGCGCAAAGAGGCTATCGAAACGGTGCTCGAGATGGCGCATTTCAAGAGGGAAGGCAAGTGTCAAAAGGTCATCGTTACAGGTTGCCTTGGGCAAAAGTTCGGCAAAGAACTGTTCAGTGACCTTGACGAGGCGGACGCGATAGTCGGCACCTACGACTACGGCAGAATTTGCGATATCGTTGCGGAAACTTTGCAGGGTAACAGAAATCTGTACAACTGTAGCGACGGGCTGACATTCGGTTCGCGTATTTTGACTACTGCTCCGCACGTAGCGTATCTAAAAATTGCCGACGGGTGCGACAACTACTGTACCTATTGTCTAATTCCGTATATTCGCGGGCGTTACCGTTCCGTGAACATTGAAAAGGTAGTAGAGCAGGCGCGTGAGCTTGCAAGTAGCGGCGTCAAGGAGCTAATACTCGTCGCTCAGGACGTTACGCGCTACGGTAAGGATTTGTATGGCGAGCCGAGACTAGTAGAACTGATTAGACAGCTTTCGAGTATTGATGGCATTCATTGGCTGAGATTGCTGTACTGCTATCCGGAATTATTGACTGACGAACTCGTTGAGGAAATTGCGAACAACCCCAAGGTTGTAAATTACGTTGACATTCCCTTGCAACACGTCAACGATGACGTTCTGCGCAAAATGAACCGCAGATCCAACAGTCAATCCCTGAAAATTTTATTTGACAAGCTGTCGCAAAAGGGAATTGCCGTGAGGTCTACATTTATATGCGGTTTCCCGGGCGAAACGGAACAAACGGTTGCGGAAGTGGAGCAGTTTTTACGTGATTACAAGCTTCGCAACGTTGGATTTTTTGCATATTCGCAGGAAGAAGGCACGGCTGCGGCTAAATTTGACGGACAAATCACTGCGCGTACCAAGCAGCGTTACGTTAAAAGGCTGTACAAAGCTCAGTACGAAATTGCCACAAAGCTAAATCAACAGGACGTTGGCAAAACGTACGAGTGCGTTGTTGACAGTATTGACGGACAGGACGAAAATTACTATTTTTACAAAGGCAGAACATACTTTATGACCCCGGACATCGACGGATCGGTGTACATAGCTTCACGCAATCCCCTGTCAATTGGCAGTTTTTGCAAGGTGGCAATTGACGGAGCTTTGGAGTATGATTTGTCAGGTGAGGTCGTAGAATGAATTTACCCAACAAACTTTCAATACTAAGAATATGCCTCGTTCCTTTGTTCGTAACGGCGTATTTTTTACCATTTTACTGGGGCTCGTTCGTTGCGGTTTGCTTATTCGTAATTGCCGCGTGCACCGATTTTTTGGACGGCTACATCGCCCGAAAAAACGGTTTGGTAACGGATTTGGGCAAACTTTTAGACCCCATTGCGGACAAGGTTCTTGTCTGCGCGGCATTGTTTTGCGTAGTGGCGACCAATCCGTTGCAATATTTTTCGCAGATTGCAATCCCCTACGAATTTGCTTTTGAATTTGGACGCATCTTTTTGGCAGTAGGCGCAACGTTGATACTTGCGCGCGAGTTGATTGTCAGCGCAGTTAGACAAATTGCCGCCTCAAAGGGCGTAGTCGTGCAGGCTAACGTTTACGGCAAGGTCAAAACCGTTGTTCAGGACGTAGCGTTGCCCCTGCTCGTTGTGTTAAACGCGCAGGAATTACTCAAGACAAAGTCGGTGTTTTTTGACATTGTTTGGGTACTGGGAACGGTAGTTTTCGCAGTTTCGGTTATTTTGACTATTGTGTCCGGAACAATTTATCTGATACAAAACAAAAAGGTATTTACGGACTGACATGATAAAAATATTTGCAAAAGAGTACAGTCAGGCGGTAGCGTTTTTGTGCAAAAAGCTTGAGCAAGAAGTGACGGAATACGACTTGTTTCTATCCAAAAGTAAGCAATCCGCTTCACAGTTTTTGAACAGCGCTATCGGTTCGATGGCTTTGATAATGGTGGGTAACGTTGGCGACAACAGCGCGTTGTTTTCGGACACGTTTGGTCTTGCAATGTTCTACGATAGCTTTGCCGAGCGCAACGTCAAGGAGTACTGCAAGCTGGCTGGCGTAAGTTTGCCCCCTCAACACACAATGGACAAGCTGTGCGTTGCACCCGAGTCCTTCAATCACTACGCGTCGGCGTACGGTTGTCAGTGCACGTGCTACGGCGAGTACAAAAAGACGCACGTCTACATTATAGCCGACGATCAACGTGAGTGTGAAGTCGCGTACGACAACTATCTGTACCAAGACCTGTTCAAAAATTCCGCTTCCTCAACTCAATTCACTTTCAAGGTGTTTGGCTTGAGCAACAAGGCTGTAAACGAGCGGCTTTCAAAACTTGGCAAGTATGTTTCACGAAAGTGTGAAACAACGAATTTGGACAGTAAAATTATATTGTCATTTCCGCCAAAATCTTCAAAAAGTATAATAGCCGAGACTTTGGAGCATTTCAAGCAGCTGTTTGGCGATTTTGTATACGCTAATGCAGATCAAAGTTTGGCAAAGACGGTAGTTGACACCCTTCATCAACTTGGCAAAACAGTATCCGTTGCAGAATCTATTACCGGAGGTATGGTTACGTCTTCAATAGTGGACGTCGCGGGCGCAAGCAGCGTCTTGTACGAAGGGGTCGTGACCTATTCCATTCCCTCCAAATGCCGCAGATTGGATCTAAACCCGCACTTTGTGGACGAGCACGGCGCGGTATCTCAGCAGGTTGCCAAGGAAATGGCGGTTGGACTGCGCAAGAACGGAAGCGACGTCGCGGTGTCAACGACAGGATTTGCGGGGCCAACGGCGGAAAACAATCTTCCCGTTGGACTGTGTTACATAGCAGTTGCAACGGAAAAGAGCGTAACCGTGTACAGAAACTTGTTTGGCGGCGACAGGAATAATATACGAGCTCAAGCAGCAAACATGGCGTTGTATTTGGTGTATAAAACACTGACGAAATAACTTTTACCGTAGAAAATAATCAAGGAGAATACAAATATGACTGACGACAAAAAGAAAGCTTTAGAGCAAACCATTTTGCAAATTGAAAAAGAGTTTGGCAAAGGTTCGATTATGAAGTTGGGTAGCTACGCTGCAACCCGCAACATTGAGGTAATCCCCACAGGCTGTTTGCCTTTGGACGTTGCGCTTGGTGTGGGCGGTTTGCCACGCGGACGTATTATTGAAATTTACGGACCCGAGGCATCAGGTAAAACTACCGTAACCTTGCACGTCATTGCTCAGGTGCAAAAAATGGGCGGTACGGCTGCTTTTATTGACGCGGAACAGGCACTTGACCCCGTGTACGCGGCAAACTTGGGCATCAATCTTGACGAGTTGTACATTTCGCAACCGGACAGCGGCGAACAGGCTTTGGATATACTTGATTACCTTGTACGCAGCAACGCCGTTGACCTTGTAGTGGTGGACTCTGTTGCAGCGCTTACTCCTCGCTCCGAGCTTGAGGGGGACATGGGCGACAGCCACATGGGCGTTCAAGCGCGTCTGATGTCTCAGGCGTTGCGCAAGATCATTGCGGTAGGAAACAAATCCAATACTTGTATTATTTTTATCAACCAGCTACGCGAAAAAATCGGCGTTATGTTCGGCAACCCCGAAACGACAACGGGCGGCAAGGCTTTGAAATTCTACTCCAGCGTTCGTTTGGACGTCAGAAAGGTGGACCAAGTCAAGGACGGCTCGGAAATTGTCGGCAGCAAAACTCGCGTAAAGGTTGTCAAGAATAAGGTTGCGCCTCCCTTCAAAACGGCTGAATTTGAAATTATTTTCGGTAAAGGTATTTCCAATTCCGGCTGCATTCTCGACATGGCTGTGGCGCAAGGACTCATTGAAAAGAGCGGTTCTTGGTTCAGCTACAACGGTGAAAAAATCGGTCAAGGCAGGGAAAACACCAAAAATTACCTTGAACAGCACCCCGAAATTATGGACGCTCTTTCCGCAAAAATCAGAGAAAGCCTCAATCCTACAACAAGCGACGATGCGACTGTAGAATAGTCAAAAAACGCAAAATCCCCACCCCATGTCAATTTTTTAACAAGCCCGATTATATGTCGGGCTTGTTTTTTTGCGGTTCGTCGTATGCTTAAGTATGGTCTTAGGACGGTATTGAACACACTGACGAAACAAGTGAGGTGTGTAATACGGGAATTGGAATTGTCAACCGACAACACAAGTTGTTTTAATAGATTATATTGAATAATACTTAACTAATGTTTTATTTTAGTCTTGACAGATTGACGAAAAATGGGTACAATAATAAACAGTGAAAGTTTAAGTTATCGAAGCTTTACACAAATTTACAGGAGGAATAACTATGCAATCATTGCTATCATTCTTCCTTGCTTCACCGGAATCTACACCTATCCCTTCTTGGATTTGGATTTTGATGCCCGTCATCGCAATCGTTTGCGCAGGCGTCGGTGTCTTGGTCGGAATCTATGTATATAGAAGTTATAGAAATCGCAAAATTGGCTCGACCCAAGCGCAAGCAGATTCAATTTTGGACTTTGCGCGGGAAGAAGCCAAGTCGTTGAAAAAAGAAGCCATCAATGAGGCAAGAGAAGAAAATCAAAGACTAAAGAACGAAACGGAGCGTCAGTTCAGAGAACGTAACAGCGAGCTTTCCAAACAGGAAAACCGCATGAATCAAAAGGAAGAAGCTTTGGACAAAAAGGAAGAGTTGCTTCTTAAAAAGCTCGATCAAATTGACGTTCAACAAAAGCAACTAATCACACAACAGGGCGAACTTAACAAGCGTCAACAGGAATTGGATAAATCCGAGCAAAAGATTCAACAGGAGTTGGAACGCGTTGCAGGCATGACGCAGGAAGAGGCGAAGCAGGTACTTGTTGAAAGTATGGTTGCCGACGCTCGCAAGGACGCGGCAGGACTTGTTCGCAAGATAGAGGCAGAAGCTAAGGCAAGCGGCGAGCAAAAGGCTCGAGAAATAGTTGCTACGGCAATTCAGCGTTGCGCAAGCGACCAAGTCAGCGAAATGACGGTAACAACCGTACCGCTGCCGAGCGACGAGATGAAAGGACGCCTGATTGGACGCGAAGGCCGCAACATTCGCGCATTGGAGAATGCAACAGGCGTAGAGTTGATTATTGACGATACCCCCGAGGTTGTTATACTTTCCGGTTTTGACCCCGTTAGACGTCAGATTGCCCGCATCACCATTGAAAAACTTATCGCCGACGGACGTATTCATCCCGCGCGCATTGAGGAAATGGTGGAAAAGGTCAAACGCGACATGGACGTCACTATCAAGGATGAAGGCGAGGCTGCGTCATTTGATACAGGCGTGTTTGGACTCCATCCGGAAATTATCAAGCTGCTTGGTAGACTCAAGTTCCGTACCAGCTACGGACAAAACGTACTTCGTCACTCAATTGAAGTAAGCTACATTGCAGGTATCATGGCTTCAGAACTCGGTTTGGACGTTGCTCTTGCTAAACGCGGCGCATTGCTGCACGACATAGGCAAAGCTGTAGATCAGGAAATCGAAGGCACGCACATGCAAATTGGCGCCGACCTTGCCAAAAAGTACAAGGAAAGCAAGGAAGTTGTCAACTGTATAGCGTCTCACCACGGCGACGTCGAACCTATGACGGTGGAAGCGGTTATTGTTGCCGCTGCCGATGCCGTAAGCGGAGCAAGACCGGGCGCGCGCAGAGAGTCGCTTGAAAACTACGTTAAACGTCTTGAAAAGCTTGAAGAAATTGCCAATTCCTTTAAGGGCGTACAAAAGTCTTACGCTGTTCAGGCGGGACGTGAGATTCGTATCATCGTCAAGCCGGAAGAAGTCAATGACGAAACGACGGTTTTGCTTGCAAACGACATTGCTCGTCGCATTGAAAGCGAGCTTGAGTATCCCGGACAAATTAAGGTCAACGTTATTCGCGAAACGCGCAGCGTAGACTTTGCAAAGTAATAGAACAAATTACTTCATTATTTAATTCAAATCAAAAAAACGCCATTTCCATGGCGTTTTTTTTTGTTAATGTAGATGGATTCTGCAACAAAATTAAATTACTTGTTGTAATTTAGTTAGATGCTTGCAGTTAACTGTTTTCCCCGATTATTTTTTTGTAACGTTCTACCTCGCCGCGCGCAAGCTCATCGCAGCGCTCGTTAAGTTCCACGTCGGCGTGACCTTTCACCTTGATAAACTGCGTGTTATGCTTGTTCACTTCGTACAGTAGAGCCTTCCACAAATCTACGTTTTTAACTTCGCTTTTGGACGCAGTTTTCCAACCGCTCGTTTGCCAGGAATTAAGCCAGTCTTTATTGAAGGCGTCGGCAATGTACTGTGAATCTGTGCAAATTTCCACTTCGCAGCGCTGATTAAGGCATCTTAGCGCCTGAATTACTGCGAACAGTTCCATGCGGTTGTTGGTGGTGTTCTTGTCGTAGCCACTTATTTCCTTTTTTACTCCGTTGTAGATAAGCACAGCTCCCCAACCCCCTATTCCGGGATTACCCGAGCAAGCGCCGTCTGTATAAATTGTAACTTTCTTCATTTTTTGCTCAACTTATTTTATCGTAACCGTTTGACATAAAACTTCCTTTACATTATAATATTAAAGTACTCAAAGTTGCAAACGTTTTGAGATACAATTTCCAATTTAGGGGAGTGGCTCAACGGTAGAGCAACGGTCTCCAAAACCGTCGGTTGCGTGTTCGAATCGCGTCTCCCCTGCCAAATCGTCCTGTTTGGACGATTTTTTTTACTATTTGTTAAAAATCAAGGGAATACGTATGTATTCCCTTTATCTTTTGTGTTTTTTATAGGTTCTTTTGTAAAAATCAATATTGTCTGTAAAGCAATTCGTAAATTACAACCGCTAACGGTATCGTAGCTGCAATGCCGATTGGGATTGCAATTTGCTTTGAAGCAGCCACAGTATTGGAAAAATCAAGGTTTCCGATAGCACTAATGCTGATAGTCAAAAGAATAACGACTAAACACAACGCGCTCGCAACAATGATGGTTAGGCGGAAATTGAATTTGGGTTTTTCTTTACGTGTTGGATCCAGTATTGCGTAAACCGTAAAGCCGATTGGTACAATTAGCAAAACGGAAAACGTGATTACAAATGGTTGCCAGTTGTCAATGCTTATTGACGCCAACGCAAATATTCCAAAGTAGATGAAAGCAAACGCGTACGCCAACCACGAGGTTTGACAAAGCACCTTTGCAAGCGGTATGAGTGTTTTGGATTTGTAAGTTGCCGTTGCATGATTGTATATGCGCAGGCGTATACCCTCTTTTGCAAGATTGTCGGCGACGTCCTCAAGCGCGGCGTGGTGATCCTCGTAGTAGGTGGTGGTAGCAGTGGTCTCTTCCACTTGATTTACACCCTCCAGCTGGTCACCCAACACACCCATCAGCACGTGTTGATAGTTTTCGCCCTCACTGTGTTCTACCGTTTGACGCTCTGCCATTTCGCGCGCCTGCTCATCAAATGCCTGTATAAACACGTCGGGATTGTCCTGATTTACTTCAAAACGCGACTTGGTGTCCTCGTCCGCCTCGGTAGCGGTTTCTTCTGCGGGAGTTTCCCAGATGGTTTGTTGCTCGTAGACAACGTTTTCAACGGTTTGTTCCTGTCCTGCTTCGTGTAATTCAGTTTCAGTCGCCTCTTCGCTGTCAGCGCCCGCAAGCTCTCTCAAACGTCTGGCAATCTCATCCTGTTCGTCCAACTCCGCTTGGTACTCCGACTTCTTGGAGCGGCGCGAGCTTCTTCTGCCAAACAGCGGTGTAGCGTCCTCTTGCGAAATTTCTTCGACGTCAGCCGTTCCGTCCACCAGATCGCTCAAAACGGAGCGTTGGTAGTTCCACTCGGAGATGAACTGTTGACAGTTAACCTTACCCACGTCTGTCAATTCGTAGTACCGACGGCGTCCACCGTTGGAACTCTCGCCCCAGAATGACCTGATAAGCTTGTCTTCCTCTAAGCGTTTGAGGTAGGAGTAGAGCGTAGGTTGCTTTATTTCGTAACGATTGCTTGTCCGCTCTTTAATTTCCTTTGCAATCTCGTAGCCGTACTTGCTTCCGTTGTACAGTGAGCACAAAATGATAGTTTCTATGTTACCTTTCAAAAAGGTGAAATCGCCACTCATTTGATGCCTCCTTTGTCACAATTGTAAAATATATGTCTCATTTTGTCAATATTTTAGAATACTATTACACGCATAGTATCATAAAATCAGACGTATAACTGCAATTTTGACATATTTTATCTTCAAAGTATAAATAAAGGCATTTGTAGCGTTTTGCATGTGTTACAAGTAAACGTATGAAAGTAGAAGTCACAAGAACACTGAAAAACGTTGTAAAAATGCGCTACGAAGACGGCGTATTAAAAGTCATGGCGAATTATTTTGTTTCCAACAAACGATTACGAAAAATAATTGCCGATAATTCAGAGTGGATAAACAAACAAAAGCAAGAACAAATACCTTGTCAAAAAGAAGAAAAAAAGACTGTTGAGCCGCCCAAGAAAAAGGTATTGAGGCAAGCAAAAGAAACTGACAGACCCACTGACGGAAAACAGGTCGCGCGAGATATTTTTGAGGGGCGCAAAACGGTAATAATGGGCGATGTGATAAAGGTTATGTCTACTGTCAGCGCAAAAACCTACGTTGACGGTAACGTCATGTACGTGAACGAAAGGTATTATCAAAGTCGCGAAGGTCGTCTCAAAGCAATCAAATCCTACCTAAAAAAAATGGCGCTTCTGTACGTTTCGGTGGAAATTGCTAATTTTGGCAGTGACGTATCACTGTGTCCGGCAAAAATAGACTTCAAGGATATTGGTGAGTTTTGGGTAAATTGTTCACTTGCATCCCAGCGTGTACTGTGTTTTGATTTTAGAATAGTGCAGCTTCCGCAGCAATTGCGCACATACCTGATTGCTCACGCATTTGCGCACTTTCAAAACCCAATACACAACGACAAATTTTGGAATTTCGTTTCCAACATTCTGCCGCGCTATCAAGATTATGCCAAGCAACTGGAACAATATCATTTGCTAAAAGATATATAGAATATTTTGCAAATTAGATATAACAATTATATTACAAATTAAACAAGATTCTAACAATATTGAAGTGTCCAATAAGATTGTTAGAATTTTTTAATACAGCCGATGACTTTACCGATTATTGATGGGTTTTCGTCAGGAGTAATGACTATATCTTCCATTGAACTGTTTTCGGGGTGTAGCACGAGGTTTGGTGAAGTCGCATGCAAACGCTTTACCGTTGCTTTGTCCTGCCACAGTGCAACCACAATTTCGTTTAGGTCGGCTGAGTTTTGCGAGTGTACGATTACGAAATCGCCGTCGTGTATTCCTGCTTCAATCATACTGTCGCCCTCTACGCGAAGCATAAACAAATCCTTGCCCATAAATATGTCATGCGGCAGCGGAAATTCCCCTTCAACGTTTTCCACCGCAAGTATACCTTTACCTGCGCTAACGTTACCGACAAGGGGTACGTAATTTGTCAAGCTTCTCGTTTGAGTCACCGTAAAAGCCCGTTTTTTGTTTCCGTCCTGCGAAATTAGCCCCTGTTCGCGTAGTTTTTCCAAATAGTAGTGCACGGTAGAGGTGGATTTTATGGAAAATTTTTCACCAATTTCACGAACCGACGGCGGAAAACCGTTGTCATCAATAAAGCTTTTGAGGTAGTTGTAAATCTCTTGTAGTCTGATGTCGCCCTTTTTCATAACTGTATTTTAGCACAAATTCAAAACTATTACAACAGAAAATAAAACTTTTGTTCTAAAATTATTGAATTTGTTATACAAAAAGACGACATTAAAAGAATGTCGCCTTATTGTCTGAGTTTGTGATATTGTAAATTGCGAGCGCGTCAGAAATAGATATATTGGGCTACAAGATCTACGTATTTCTTGGAAATTACCACCTTCATTTCTACGCATTCGTCCAAGTAATTTACCTCTTGGCACTCAGCGGAATATTTGTGTAAGTCGGAGAGCAGTTTGGCGCTGTCGGCGTGAGGTACTCTAAGCTTAACTACTGCATATTTCGACATGACGTAGTTGTCTATTGTTTCCATCAAGACGTCAACGTTTTTGCCTGTCAGCGCAGACAGATAAATTGAAGTACGCGCAGGTTCCAATGGCAACGCCGAGTTGTCTGCAAGCTTGTCACACTTGTTGTAAACTCGTACAATGGGCGCAGTGGTGCTAAGTTCCGCAAGGGTCTCTTCCGTTACTTCAATATGCCTTTCTACGTTGCTGTCGGATGCGTCGCAAACGTTTAATAGTAGGTCTGCGCGCGTCGCCTCTTCCAAAGTGGACTTGAATGCGTTTAGCAAAGCGTGAGGCAACTCTTTTAGGAACCCAACGGTGTCACATATCAAAATCTCCACCCCATGTCGCGTTTTTACCTTCCGAACGGTGGTGTCCAGCGTTGCAAAAAGCTTGTCGTCAGCGTACACGGCGGACTCGGTAATGCGGTTGAACAGCGTAGATTTTCCGGCGTTGGTGTAGCCAACAAGCGCTACTGTAAACATCCCGTTTTCTTCCCGTTTTTTGCGTGTGAGATTGCGGTGCTTTTCAATTTCTTTCAGCTCTTGACGCAATCTGTACATTCTTTCCCGCGCAAGTCTTTTGTTTGTTTCAAGTTTCGTTTCGCCTGGTCCGCGCGTTCCTATTCCTGCGCCCTGTCTGGAAAAATCACCTTCGGGTTTGGTCGCCAAATTGTACGAAAGCTGCGCAAGTTCAACCTGCTTTTTTCCCTCTGCTGACGTGGCGCGCAAGGCAAAAATATCTAATATCAAATCTATCTTGTCAATAACGTCGCAATTCAAAGTTTTTTTGAGCAGCGCGCGTTGCGTAGCGTTGAGGTTGCAGGAAAAAATGACCACGTTTATCTCGCAGTCCAGTAGTTCAATTGTTCGCTTGAGTTCCTCAAGTTTGCCCTTGCCCAAAACCGTATTCGCGTCAATAGAATTGCGCTTTTGAGTGCAATGCAGTTTTATTTCCCCTTGAGCTGTACTTATAAGTTCCTCAAGCTCATACAAATCTTGTTCAGCGTTGCTGTCAGGCAGTTCCAAATATACTAACGCAACGTTTTCAACTTTAACTTTCATTCTTCGTCCTTTGGCGGTGCGCTTCTCAAACTGACTTTCGTTGAGGCGCTACGTCTAATATCTTCTGTAATGGCGGCGTAATGACGCTTGGTTGTATTGACGTCCTTGTGTCCCAAAACGTCCGCCACGACGTAAATGTCGCCTGTGTTACGGTACAGTTGTGTGCCGAAAGTGGAGCGCAATTTGTGCGGCGTGATATGCTTGAGCGGCGTGGCAACAGAACTGTACTTTTTTACAATGTTTTCTACCGCGCGCGTGGTTATGCGCCTTTTTTGTAACGACAAAAACAGCGCTGGCTCATTTTTAAGAGTGGTGTCCGCTTCGCGAATCCTGTAATAGTCGCTGAGGTAGCCGGCAACTTCTTCTGAAAAGTAGAGTATTACGCGCGCGCCACCCTTTCGGGTTACAACAAAACTCAAGTCATCAAAGTTTACGTCGTCCATGTCTATTCCGACCAACTCGCTAACACGAATTCCCGTGCCAAGCAGCAGACTGACTATTGCCAAATCGCGTACGCGTGTGTTTTCCTGATACTTTTGTTGCCTGTCCGTTAGCCCGTTTCCTGTATCGACGACGTCCAGCATGTTTTCGATTTCGTTGCTGTCAAGGCGGATTATTTCCTTTTCGCGTAACTTTGGCGTGTCAACTGAAGCGGTGGGGTTGTACTTTATTATTTGCTTTTTTTCAAAGTATTTTACCATTGACCGAATGGCTGCTAACTTGCGGCTCTTTCCGCGCGCGCCATTTTTGACGATGTTGCCATCCTTGTCTCGGTATATTTCAACGTAGCTGAGATACGCCTCGATTTCAAACGGCGACAGTGATTCTATGTCGGCAGGAGTGATGTCTTTTACGCTCTTACTTCTAAATCTTACGATTTTAGCGCATAAATAGTTGAAGAATGTTCTAATGTCGTAACCGTAATTTAGCCGTGTGAGAGGCGTAGTGTTGGCAGAGATGCCCACAAAGTACTCGCGACAGAAGTCGGGCAGGTCCTCATCTAAGATTCTTTCCAATTTGTCTATGTTGTCTGCATCACGATTATTAAAATATGTCTTACTCATACGTAAATTTTACAGCAAATCTATTCGCAAAGCAACACTTTTGAAACGTTTTTGCGAATAATTTTGTTAATATGCACCCAAATTTCACTGAAACTGTAATGGTGTAAAAATAATATAGTTTGTTGGTAGCTCACGCTAAATACTGATTTCATTCTACTATCGGTCGTTAAAGTTTGTTTCTTGTGATGTGTTCATCTCACAAATCTAATTGGCAGTGGGAGGGTGGTAATTTTGTTGAAGCCCCAAAAAATGTGTTACCTGTATCTATTCGCAAAAGGCAGCTTTTGCGAATAGATATAGGGTAAAAAAGAGGCTGTGAGAGTGGTTAAAGACAAAACAGAGCTTTTTGAGGCATTTTATCAGAATTTTTTGATTATAATTATTGTCAAATTTAATTAAAAATTCTTTGTGTCAAGGTAAAAGAATTCTTGCAAAACTTTGAAAAAACAGCATATAACTCTCTTTTGAGTCAGATGCTGTTCTATAAGAAATTATAGCATTTTCAAAACCTGTTCCAGTGCCAGAATCCCGTGTTCGATTGTAAGCCCGCCCTGCAAATAAACTGTATAAGGCGGTCTGATTGGTCCGTCGCAGCTAAGCTCTATCGACGCGCCTTCTACAAAACAGCCTGCCGCCATAATAACCTTGTCCGCGTATCCCGCCTGCGACCATGGCTCAGGCGTTACAAAGCTGTCCACGGGCGAAACGGATTGAATAGCTTGACAGAATTTGATTGCTTTGTCAGCATCATTAAGCTTGATTGAGCAAACTATATCACCAAGATGCTCTCCTGCGTGAGGCGTCACTTCGTAGCCACGCGCCGCCAGCACGTAAGAAAACAACGTGGACGTTTTGAGCGCTTGATTAACTGTGTGCGGTGCTAAAAACAGTCCTTGATAAAACAGTCTGTATCCTGCTTGATATGAACCTACTTCCGCGCCGATTGAGGGCGCTGTAAGCCGTCCTGCAACCAAATCCACAAGATCGCTTTGCCCTACAACGTACCCGCCTGTAGGAGCGAGTCCGCCACCGATATTTTTAATAAAAGATCCCGCGCAGAGATCAACACCAACCTGTGTGGGTTCACGTTCTTCAACGAATTCTCCGTAGCAATTATCGCAAAAAATCACGACATGGGGTGCGATTTTCTTCACAAAAGCGCAAATTTTCTCAATCTGAGCAATGCTTAAAGCAGGTCTCCAAGCATAACCGCGCGAACGTTGAAGATAAACCATTTTTACTTTGTTTGTAGAAAGATACTGACTTATAGCGTCGTAATCGAATTGACCGTTTTGCAGATCAACTGTGTCAAATTTCACATTAAAATCCTTGAGACTCCCGATACCTTCTTTGTATACAACGTCAGTAAGCGTGTCGTAAGGCTTGCCGGTTACGGACAAAACAACGTCATTTGGACGTAAAACACCAAACAATGCAAGAGAAATTGCGTGGGTTCCTGAAGCAATTAGCGGAGTGACAATCGCTTTTTCCGCGCCAAAAACGTGAGCAAGAACTTCGCCTAAGGTTTTTCTACCTATATCGTCTGAACCGTATCCGCTTGTTCCGTTAAAATGACGCAAAGCTACTTCATTTTTTCTAAATGCAGCAATGACCTTTGCTTGGTTTTGCAAAGCTATTTCGTCTAATTTGGCAAATATTTCTTTTGTTTGTTCCAATGCGTTTGAAATTTCTTTGTTCATTTTAGTACCTGATTAATCTTTCAATTTCGTTTTATTTATTGTTGATTTTTAATAAATTTTTACTAAATATTGCCACAAATCGCCACGTAACAAAATGTGAATTTTTGGTTGATATCACGCAAAAACGCGACATGGGGTGGGAAAACTTGAATATTTCAGCTTTCAAGCAGTACGTCGCGTATGTGCTGCGCAATCTCAAAACTGCTTTTGTTTTCTACGTCTACGTACTCTTTGACGTTCATTTTCTTGTAGTAAGTAATTTGTCTTTTTGCGTAATGGCGGGTGTTGAGTTTGATTTTATCAACTGCCTGCTCTACCGTCGTTTTACCTTGCAAATACTCAATAATTTCTTTGTAGCCGATTGCCGAGAATGCCGATGTGTCGCAGTAACCGTATTTATCAACAAGCGATTTTACCTCGTCAATTAGACCGTTTGCAATCATTTCGTCTACTCGCGTGTCTATCTGCGCAAATAAATCTTGCCTATCGCGTTGCAGCACGAACAGTATTAAATTGTATTGAGGGTTTCTTTTACCCTGTCCTTGAGACCTAAGCATGCCGCTTTCGGCAATTTCTATGGCGCGAATGACACGCTTTGGATTTTGCCTGTCAATAATTGCGTACGTTGCTTCATCCAAATTTCGCAATATTTCCTGTAACGCGGGTAATCCATCCGTTTCCAACAAGCTTTGCAACTGTTGCCGTCTTTCTGCACTACCGTCACCAAATTCCGGTGGATACAGCAAACTGTCAAAGTAGAACCCTGTGCCGCCAACGACTATAGGGGTTGTTTGCATACCGTTGATAATACGTGACGCATCCTGTTGGTACAAAAAGGATGAATAGTTGCTGTTTGGCTCCACAACGTCTATCATGTGATGCGGCACGCCCATCATTTCGTCATGCGTAATTTTCGCCGTGCCAACGTTCATACCCTTGTATATTTGCATTGAGTCGGCGGAAATAACTTCCGTGTTGAGCAGCTTTGCCAACCGAACCGCTACGGCAGATTTCCCAACTGAGGTTGTGCCCGTTATGCCAACGATTGTTTTCATGTTACACAATCCTCTTGAACATTTTTTCAATCTGCATCTTAGAAAAGACGACGGTTATCGGACGACCGTGTGGGCATTGTAAAATTTTGTTGTGGTAAATTTGCTTTAGAATATATTTGATTTCGTCTTCGCTAAGCCTGTAACCTGCTTTCACTGCAGCTTTGCATGCTTTTTTTGCAATTTTTTCCACTATCAAAGTGCGTTCATCAACCTTGAATTCCTCAATGCTGGCAAGCAGAAACTCAACAAAGTCCTTCATTTGTGTGTCTGCCAACAGTGTAGATACGGCAACAATCCTGTATGTATTACGTCCAAAATCCTCAATTTCGATGCCCGCAGCGAGAATATTCTCTCTGTTTTCCTCTATAAATTGCGATTCCTCTTCCGTCACGGTAAAAACGTACGGGAAAAGTAGCTGTTGCATGTTGCCGGTTTCGCGCTCCAAAAACTTGTCAAACAGTATGCGTTCGTGAGCGGCGTGCTGATCTACGAAAATAACTTTTTCGTCAATTTCCACAATCAGATACGTTTTGAAGGCAGCGCCCAAAATCCTTGCGCGGTCAAAGAGTTCTTGTTCCTCACTGTCGGTCAGGTGCAGCGGCGGATCCGGTACTAAATCTTCTATCACTACTGACGACTGCCTGACAAATGACGGATTGTCCAGTCCAATTACTTTGCGCGCGCGTTCTACGGTGATTTGACGCTCAAGACGGTTTGCAACCTCCGTAAAAGACTGGTCATCTAACCTTTCGGAGCTTTCCTCCATTGCGATGATGTCTTCCCTTTGACCGGGGTTCATTTGTTCAATGTCATTTTCCTCTACAGCCTTGTTGAACTTTTCCCAAAATTCGTTTACGTCATGCTTTTGGGGCACCGATTGCTCTACTTCATGCTGCGCGCTCAACAAATTGTCAATGGAATGCTTGGCATATTCGTTCAGCGCATCATTTACCGCGCGGTAAAAAGCCCCGTTGACTCTTTGCGCCTCTGCAAATCTAACTTCAAGCTTTTTGGGATGGACGTTGACGTCAATTTTATCAAACGGAACGTCCACGTTCAATACGTAAAAGGGAAATTTGCGCGTCATCAAGTAGCTTTTGTATGCCTGCATGATGGCACCGTTTATACTTTGGTCCAAAATGTAACGTCCGTTTACCGAAAGGGTTTGATAGCTTTTGTTAGTCTTGCTGTATTCGGGAATACCGATGTATCCGTCAATACGCAGGCCTTCGCGCGCAAATGATACTTTTACGCAATTGCGCAAGCAGTCAGCGCCGTACACTGCAAATAACGCCTCTTCCAGTCCGTTGCCTCTGGTTTCGTATATCAAATTTCCGTCAAGAATATAGGAAATTTCGAGGTTGGGATTTGTCAAAATAAGGCGCGCCATAAACTTAGAAATATCCGTACTTTCGTGACCTGGGGTCTTAAAAAACTTCTTTCGCGCCGGTGTGTTGTAGAACAAATCACGTACTTCAATTTTTGTTCCGACGTTAGCGGAAACGTATTGTTTGTTGGTAACTGCGCCATCCTCTACTGATATGCAAACACCTGTGTCCGCGCTTCGTCTGCGCGTTGTAAGGCGCACGCGAGAAATTGCTGCGATACTTGACAGCGCCTCTCCGCGAAAACCGAGTGTCTGCACTGCGAACAACTCGTCTGCGCCGCTCAGCTTGCTTGTTGCATGCTTTACAAACGCCAAGTCAAGGTCACTTTCGTCAATTCCGCTTCCGTTGTCGGTTACGGAAATTAACTCGAATCCGCCGCCGCTAACTTCCACGACAATTCGCGTTGCGCCAGCGTCTATACTGTTTTCCACGAGTTCTTTAACTGCGCCAACGGGTTTTTCCACTACCTCGCCCGCAGCAATCAGATTGTAAACTTCCGGTTTGAGTAAAATAATTTTATCCATTGTCTTTTACCTTTTTCACTAAGGAATTGAGTATGTCAAACGCCTCAATAGGAGACAGTCTGTTTATGTCTATATCGCGCAAGATAGAGCTAACTTCCTGCGCCGTCTTTGTAACCTGTCGGTTGCTGCGTTGTTCCTCTATCTGCTGCAAGCTTAGGCTGACGTTGCTGTTTTCCAGTAGCGTTACTATTTCGCGGGCGCGTACACACACGTCGTCCGGAACGCCTGCAAGAGAGGCAACCTCTATACCGAAGCTTTTGTTCGTTCCTCCGCGCGCAATCTTGTGAAGGAACACTATGGAGCCGTTGAGTTCCTTGACGGTAACACGGTAATTTTTGACTCCGTCTATTCTTCCTTCCAAATCGGTGAGCTCGTGATAGTGAGTGGAGAACAGGGTTTTAGCGCAAATATTGTTGGAAACGTATTCCATGACCGCCCAAGCAATGGACAGTCCGTCAAAGGTGGACGTGCCGCGGCCTATTTCATCCAAAATGATCAGACTGTTTTTCGTTGCATTGTTCAAGATGTTGGCGACTTCCACCATTTCCACCATAAATGTGCTTTGGTTAAACGCGATGTCGTCGCTTGCGCCAACCCGTGTAAAGATTTTGTCAACGATTGGTATTTCTGCGCTTGCCGCAGGCACGAACGAGCCAATGTGAGCCATCAAAGTGATGAGTGCCACCTGACGCATAAATGTGCTCTTTCCCGCCATGTTAGGACCGGTGATAATCATCGTACGGTTTTCTTCCGTGTCCAAATTGACGTCGTTTGCAATAAAGTTGTCACGTTTGAGGTAGCTTTCGACAATTGGGTGCCGTCCGTCAACTATACTAAGCCGTGTGCTGGCTGTGTTGATCTTCGGCTTGCAATAGCCGTTTGCTTGCGCCACGTTTGCAAGAGAATTGAGACAGTCTAACGCAGCGATTGCTTGCGCTGTCTGCTGTATGGTTGGAATGTGCTGCAACAGGGCGTTTCGTATTGCTTCAAATATCTTTTTCTGCAATTTTGCTTTTTGTTCAAAGGCCGTCAGCATTTTTTCTTCCAGTTCTTTCAATTCAGGGCTGACGAACCGTTCGCCGTTTGTCAAAGTTTGCTTGCGAATGAAGTTGTCCGGCGCCAAAGACAGCATAGAGTTTGTAATTTCAAAGTAGTATCCGAACACCTTGTTGTAACCCAACTTTAGGTTTTTGATGCCGGTACGGTTGCGCTCGTACTCTTCCAAAGCAGAAATACGCGCGCTGCCGTGCTTTGAAATGTCGTACAGCTCGTCCAACTCTGCGTCAAATCCCGGCAAAATGTAGTCTGTGTTGTCCTTTATAATGGATGGCACATCAGGGTCAATTGCTCTTTCCAGCATGTTTACAACTTCAGGCAACGGCTCAATTTTGTTGCAAATATCTTGCAAAATTTTACTTTTAGTGTTTGCAACGATTCTTTTTATTTCCGGTAGCAAAGCGAGCGATGTTTTGAGTGCAACGCAATCCTTTGGAGTAACGTTGTTGTACGCCACTTTGCCTACTAATCTTTCAATATCGTTTACTTGGTGTAACGTCTTGCTAAGTTCTGCGCGAACAAGATACGCGCGGTACAGCTCGTCTACGCCGTCAAGACGCAAATTGATTGCCGCAGCTTTTTGCAACGGTCTGTCAATCCAGTCGGACAGCATACGCGCACCCATACTCGTTTCCGTCTTGTCAAGTAGCCACAGCAGACTGCCCTTGCGCTTTCCTTCGCGGTAGGACACGGTAAGCTCCAAATTCTTGCGTGTTTTGACGTCGATGGACATGTATTTGCTCTTTTCAACGTACTTAATGGGCTTAAGGTGCGGCAAGTCGCGCTTTTGCGTCTCTCTCAAATATTGCAAAAGGGCTCCGCAGGCGCATACCACTGCGTTTTTCCCCTGCAGTCCGAAACCGTCTAACGTTGTAACCTTGTAGTGATAAAAGATTTTTTCACGGGCAAATCTTTTGTCAAAAGTATTCTCTGCGCAGTAGGAAAAAGCCGGAATGTAGCCCGCTTTTACACAGTCCAGCATTGACGAGAGCTGTCTTGCCGCGTCGTTAGAAATTATTTCCGCAGGTTTGAAGGATACCAAAAACTCCTGTAAATCCTTGAGGTAACCCGCCTCAGTGAATTCAGACACTATAACGTCGCCTGTAGTTAAATCGCACAAAGCAACACCTATTTTGTTATCGGCGCATATGGAAGCGATAAAGTTACTTTTTCTCTCTTCCAATATGTCGCTGTCCATAACCGTTCCGGGGGTGATTACGCGTACTACGTCACGTTCTACCAATTGCCGTCCGTTAGGTTCGGAAAGCTGCTCGCAAATTGCCACCTTTTCGCCTGCAGCAAGCAGTTTGGCTATGTAGTTGTCAACGGCATGATAAGGAACGCCACACATGGGGGCGCGCTCTTCTAAGCCGCAATTTTTGCCGGTCAGCGTCAAATCTAAAATCCTACTTGCCCTTTCCGCGTCCTCGAAAAACATTTCGTAAAAGTCGCCCAAACGGTACAAAAGAATACAATCATTGTACTGCTCCTTGGTTTGCAAGTAGTTTTTCATCATAGGTGAAAGTTTGTCGTTCATTTTTCCTCCGATACAATTCTGCCCCACAGCGTAGCGGAGCTTGCGCGTTCAATTAGCACGGAAACAAATTTGCCAATGTAAGTTTCGTCGCACTTGAAGTTGACAAGTCGCCCACTCTCGGTACGTCCGCACATAGTGTTTTGGTAATGGAAGTTAGCCCCCTCAACCAAAACCTCGTAGGTGTTGCCAACCATTGATTTGCTAATTTCTTTTGTTACCTCGTTTTGACATGCCAAAAGTCTAGTTATACGCTCCTTTTTCACAGCGTAGGGAATTTGATTGTCCATTGAATAGGCGGGCGTGCCTTTTCTGCGGGAATACACAAAGCAAAACGCCGAGCTGTATTTGACGCGTCGAACCAAATCTAAAGTGTCCTCGAAATCATCATCGGTTTCGCCGGGAAATCCCACCATGATGTCCGTCGTAATTCCGACATGGGGTAGGGATTTTCGTATTTTGTCAATTAACTCGAAGTAATTTTCGCGAGTATAACGGCGGTTCATTTTGCGTAAAATTTCGTTGCTGCCGCTTTGAACAGGCAGGTGAATATTGTCACAAATGTTGGGATACGCTGCAATTGCGTCAATGACATCCTGCGACAAATCTTTGGGATGCGAGGTCATAAAACGCAAGCGAAATTTGCCTTCAAGTTTACCAATTTCATGCAATAGCATTGCAAAGGTAACAGGCTCTTGTAGGTCGTGTCCGTATGAATTGACGTTTTGCCCAAGCAGCGTAACTTCTTTGTAGCCGTCACGGAGCAGTTGTTTTACCTCGTTCAATACGTCGCTCATTGGTCTACTTCGCTCCCGTCCGCGGACATAGGGAACAATGCAGTATGTGCAAAAATTGTTGCAACCGTAATTGATGTTTACCCAAGCGTTGGGAAAGCTTGTTCGCGTTTGATTGAAGTCTTCTTCGCTGTATTGCAGAAAATCCACGTTGTAGTATTTTTTCTTTTTGCGCGCGTCCACTACTGCCCGCTCAAGTAGATTGAGGTTAGTAGTTCCTAAAACGATGTCAACATAGGGGTAACTTGACTTGATTTTGTCCGCGACTCCTTCCTGCTGCGACATGCAACCGCACACTACTGCGATTAAGTTTGGGTTGTTGCGTTTAAGCTTTTTCAACGCGCCAATATGTCCGTAGATTTTTTGCTCGGCTGTTTCCCGAATGCAACAGGTGTTAAATACGACGATATCGGCTTTCTCTACGCTGTCGCAAGCACTGTAAGCGAGACCTTCCAAAATACCTGCTATTTTTTCCGAATCGTGAACGTTCATTTGACATCCGTAAGTGTGAATAAAGTAGTTCATGCTTCCTCCGAAAGCGTCTTTACGACATACTTTCACATATAAATACATTTTACACTTTTTTACAATATTTTTCAAGAGAAATAAATATAAAAAGTGGAAATCACAAACAATATTAGAGGTATGAAAAAGAACTTTTGGAAGATATTTGGAATTGTAACCGCCGCACTAATAATAACCGTTGTATTAAGCGGAGTGATTTTTGTGCAAAAATTACGCAACAGCGAGAGTTACGTGCATTTTGACAAGGGTCGTCTAAACGAAGTTTATACCTCGCTTACCGTGCTTGACAACGAAGGCGCGGCACTGACAGAACCGCTATATCTGAACGATTACAAGCAAATCCCCCTTGATGCGCTCAATGAATATACGTATATGGCGTTTGTTGCCGTTGAAGACAAGCGATTTTTTGAACATGACGGAATAGATTACAGGCGTGTTGTCGGTGCGCTACTTCACAATATTCGAAGCGGCGGCTACAAAGAGGGTGCCTCCACCATTAGTCAACAGCTAATCAAGAACACCCACTTGGACAACAACAAAAACATAAAGCGTAAAATAAATGAAATGTTGCTTGCGAGCGAATTGGAAAACGCCTACAGCAAAAAGGAAATACTTGAAATGTACCTCAATACCATATACTTTGGGCGTAACGCGTATGGGATTGAAACGGCTGCAAACGTTTATTTCAACAAAAGTGCGTCCGACTTGACGGTGTCGGAAAGCGCCGTGCTTGCAGGTATGATAAAAGCTCCCAACAACTACGCGCCGGACAAAAACGCAGAAAAATGCAAAACTCGCCGCGACGTCGTACTAAAATTGATGCTTGAGCAGCAAATTATTGATTTGGAAACATATGACGAGGCGATTGCAACCGAAATAACTTACTGCCCGCAAAAGACGCAAAATGAAAAAACATACGTTTATCAAGTTATTCAGGAAGCGTGCAGAATACTGAATATGACGCCAATGCAGTTGTACAAATCGGACTTTATCATTGAAACGTACTGCAATCAAACAACTCAACGTCAGTTGCGCGCGCTTGTTAACGACGACACTACCGCTACAAAACGTGGAACTCTCGCCGACCTGTCCTGCGTAGTGTGTGACAACATGGGCGGAGTTGAGGCGTGTGTTCTTCGCGGCGAAACTGCAGGAGCGCGCCGTCAGGTAGGTAGCGCAATCAAGCCGATTGCAGTGTACGCGCCTGCGCTCAACGAGAAAATTATTACACAGGCATCGCCCGTACTCGACGAAGAAACTGACTTCAACGGTTACAAGCCCACCAATGCCGGCGGTTACAACGGTTGGACAACTGTAAAATACGCCGTTGCAAAGAGTTTAAACGTGCCTGCAGTCAAAACTCTAAATGCGCTGAGTTTACCCACTGCGGAAAAATATCTTAAAAAGTTTGGAATAATGGGCGAACAAAATTTGTCGCTTGCGCTTGGTAACGCTAACGGAGGATTGGACGTACTTACTCTCGCCAAATGTTACGCCACGCTTGCAAACGACGGTCAGTGCAACGACGTCGCGTTCATTAAAAATATATACAGCGGTAACGGATTGATATACAGTAGAAATCTCAAAAACGAAAGAGTGTTTCAAAGTGGCGCAAATTATCTGATGACGGATATGCTGGTAAATACGGTAAACGCAGGCACGGCAAAAACACTCCAAAAATCCAACTATCAGGTTGCTGCAAAAACAGGCACCGTTGGAACAAGCGAAGGAAACTCAGACGCACTTGTTGCAGGTTACACTACCGACAACACGTTCGTCGTGTGGTATAGCGGCGACATGTCCAACAACGTAAACGGCAGCACCGCGCCCTGTAGTTTCGCTTCAAAACTACTGGATAAGATATATTACAAAAATGAACCAAATAAATTTATACCGCCCAAAACCGTAGTTCAGCTTGACGTCGATAAAGACAGTCTGTACGAAGATCAAATTTTACTAAAATGCGACATGGGGTTGAAATTCTGGTTCGATACGGCAAATCAACCAAAGGAGACGTTGCAAAAAATCGCATACGGTTACGTCCTCGAGCCAAAAATGAACGGTAACGAGCTTACCATTGGATTACCTCACGTAGAAGACGGTATTTGGCAGCTTTACGCCAAGACTCAGGACAATTCGAACGGTACTGAACAAAATTACGTAAGGCTTGACTGCCGTGATGAAACGTACACTGCTAACCTGACGGAAGACGCCGTCTTTTACGCCGAACTGTACGTAAAGGGTAAACTTGTCTACACCACTCCACAGGTTAAAGTATACGTTACGGACACGCCCCCGCAATCTAACGAGGAACAATCGGAAAATAAATCCCCATCAATACTGGACTTTTGGTATTGGAAATAATCAATAAAAACTTACAATGATGTTTGCAACAATATTTATCTGCCTGTAATTAAATTGATACAGCTTTTAAAATTGTAACTTATAAAATTTTAGTCTATTTATAATAACAGCCCCTTGTGTAAAGGGGCTTGTTTGTATTCCAATCATGAGAGTCTATGAATATCAAGTCTATTCGATTACAACGGTTTCGATGCTGTTTAGCGCGTTTTCAACAAGTGTTTCCACGTCCAGAACACTTTCCACCTTTTCCACTTGGACAAGACGTGGCTTTGTTACAGGGCGCTTGGGCAGGAAAATCGTACAGCAGTCCTCATATGGCAAAATTGATGTTTCAAACGCGCCGATTTTTTGTGAGATTTCAATAATTTCATCCTTGTCAAAGCCAATAAGCGGTCTAAAAACGGGAATTGTCGCGACGGAATTGGTACTTGTGATGCTCTCAAGCGTCTGACTTGCCACCTGTCCAAGACTTTCGCCCGTAATAACAGCGCCCGCTCCGTGATTTTTTGCAATGCGTTCGGCAATGCGCATCATAAAACGGCGCATAATCGTTATCATGTACTCCTCGGGACACTTCTCGTGTATTGCTGTTTGAATTTCCGTGAAGCTCACCACGTCAACTGTCATGCGCAAGGTGTATTTCTTTACAATCTTGGCAAGATCCAACACCTTTTGCTTTGCCTGCAAACTCGTGTATGGAAAACTGTGGAAATGGACAGCGCGAAGTGACATTCCGCGTTTTGCCATCATGTACGCCGCTACAGGACTGTCAATTCCGCCCGACAGCATAACTACGCCTTTGCCGCCCGTTCCAACAGGCATGCCGTTGACGGCCTTTATCGTCTCACTGTAGACGAAGGTTTTGCCGTTTTCGCGTATATCAATACATACGGTGTGCTGCGGATTAAACAAATCTACCGTGAGGTTAGGGTTATGTTGCAAAATATCTCCGCCCACCTCTGCCGAAACCTTCATTGAAGGTATAGGGAAACGTTTGTCTGCCCGATTAGTGCTTACCTTAAATGTTCCGCTTTGTGGCGCAAATTCAAGGGCTGCTTGATAAATTTTCTCGTAGTCAGTGTCAACTTCTTCCGCTACGCTTAGCGAATGAACGCCAAATACGTTTTTGATAGCATCAACAATCTCTTCAATACGCATCTCGTCAAAGTTACGTACGACGTACCGCGCATTACTGCGAGAGAATTCGTATTTGTAGTCCTTGAGCGTCATTTTGATGTTGTTAACAAGCGCGCTTTCAAAGAATTCGCGATTGTTGCCTTTTAGATGAATTTCGGAATATCTGATAATAATTACTTTCATATTTTAACCTAACATTGTTTTTCTTAGTTGCGCTACGCATTCGGCAAGCTTTTCTGCGAGTAACTCCACTTCAGTTTGCGTGTTGTACTTGGAGAAACTGATTCGCAGCACACCCTCAGCATAGTTTGAGTCAAGTCCTATTGCCTTTGCAATTCGGCTTTGTTTGTTTTTGGAACTGCACGCCGAGCCTGTACCGACAATTATATCATACTTTTCCAACATGTGCAAAAGCACTTCACCTTTTATGTCGGCAAAAGCGAGTGACATAATCGCAGGCGATACGTCATTGGCACAGTTTTCCTTCCAATCGGGTATTTTTGACAGTGATTGACGGATAATGTTTTTGTAATTTTCAAAACTTCTCGAATTACTTTCCAGTAAATTTTGGGATTTGAGTATTGCTAAGGACAATGCGACTATTCCGCCTACGTATTCCGTACCCGAGCGTAAACCGCGCTCCTGTCCGCCGCCAAAAACAGTTGCTGCTAACCTTACGCCGTTTTTTACATACAGTCCGCCAATTCCCTTGCTGCAGTGAATCTTGTGCCCAGAAAATGAGTACAAATCTACGCCAAGGTAACGCAAGTTTACGGGAATTTTGCCGACTGCTTGCACTCCGTCGGAAAAAGTAACCGTTTTGTGGTTTTTTGCTTTGACAAGTGTATTTATTCTGCGAATGTCGTTGATTGCACCCGTTTCATTGTTTACATGCATAAAACAGGCAAGCACCGTTTCGCTGTCAACTTTCGAAACAAAATCCTCTGCGTCAATGCGTCCGTCAGACAAGACGTTTGCATAGCGAACCTCATATCCACGATTTGTAAGCTCTGTAACTGTGTTGTAGGCAGAGCTATGTTCCGCAAGTGTTGTAACAACGTTTCCGCGTTTTGCGCGTAATGAACCGAGTATTGCAAGATTGTTGGATTCCGTTCCACCCGAAGTAAATATTATTTCCGTAGTCGTCGCGCCAAGGGATTTTGCCGCTTTTTCACGCGCCAATGCAACGTCGTTGGCAATACCCAAACTAAAACTGCTGCGGGCAGATGGATTAAAGTATTTAGTTGTGTGGTACTGCGCAAGTACTTCCACTATGTCATCGTCAACTCTTGTCGTTGCGCAGTTGTCAAAATAATGTATCATATCTTTTTCGTTGTACTCGCTCATTTCTTTTTGTTTTTTACTTAAATCGACATATTATGTCTGGAATAGTATTCTCTATTTTGACAATTTTCGATATAGTTGGCGGGAGAATGCCTTAAAAAGTGATTTGCTCAAGGGCAATACTATTTAAGTTTTACCACAGTAACACCGCTTTCTCCCTCTCCGTAGACGCCCAATCTGAATTCCGCAACGTTTGGGTGATGCCTGAAGTGTTCGTGTAAACCTTTGCGAAGTCTCCCCGTGCCCATTCCGTGTATTACCCATATTTGACTAAGTCCTGCAAGAATGGACGCGTCAATAAACTCATCTACCGCTACAATCGCATCGTCAACAGTCTGGCCTATGAGATTGATTTCACTGTTGAAACTTCGGGTGTTGAGCTGGGTCTTGGTGTTAGCTTTGCCTCCGTATACGCGTTGCTTCTTTTGATTTACTTCCGCTACGCTGTAGTACAAATCGTCGCTATTTACTTCGGTAGTTATGCCACCGCATTTTACTGTAATGCGTGATTTGCTTCGTACGTCGGCAATCTTTACTTGAACGCCTAATTTTTTAGAATACACCACGTCGCCTACTTTGAGTTTTGCAAAATCCACCTTGTCACCAGTGAAAATGATTTCCTCGCCCTCTTCCTCGTTGGCAATTTCAATATTATCAAGTTTTTTTGCCGCGTTTCTTGCTGCAAACAGGTCCTTGTCGGAAATGACCTCGCGAGAAAGTATTTCTTTTATCTCAGACACAAGCTCGCTTGCCTGTTCCTTGGCTTTCGAAACTATTTTCTTTGCTTCTTCGCGAGAGCTTTCAAGTAGTTTGTTCCTCTCATTTTGCAGGCTACCGTTCAGTTTTTCTGCGCGCGCCTTTTCTGCTTGTAGGAGTTTGTATTCCTCACTCAACTGTTCGAGCTTGTTTTCGTAATCACGGCGAATTTCGTCTGCATTTTGTAAAACGCGTTCAAACGCCAGTTTCTCATCAGAGACGTTCCCGCGGGCAAAATCTATAACGTCCTGTCGCAGTCCAAGCTTTGATGCAATGGCAATGGCGTTAGAACTACCCGGAACACCCATTATCAGTCGATAAGTAGGCGCAAGTGTTTGCAAATCGAATTCCATAGAGGCGTTTTCCACCCGTGGCGTCGTCAAAGAATATTCTTTGAGTCTGCCGTAGTGAGTAGTAATGACTCCCTTAGCCCCGCTTTTGCGCAAAAAGTCGGTTATTGCAAGCGCCAATGCCGCGCCTTCGTTGGGTTCAGTTCCTGCGCCCACTTCGTCAATCAATACCAGATTGCCAACACCGCACGTATTGAGAATATCTCTTAGGTTAGTAATATGCCCCGAGAAGGTAGACAAATTTTGTTCGATACTTTGCTCGTCGCCAATGTCGCACAGCACGTCGTCGAAATAGGACACTACGCTTTCTTCCTGACATGGCACAAACAGTCCGCTCATTGCCATGGCGCACATTAGTCCAATCGTTTTGAGGGTAACCGTCTTGCCGCCCGTGTTGGGGCCTGTGATAACGATTATGTCGTAGTCGTTGCCCAACTGCACCGATATTGGCACCACTCTGCGCTTGTCCAACAGCGGATGACGCGCTTTTTTGATATCTAATACGCCGCGGTTGTTAAGTAAAGGCAAGGTACATTTGTTGTCCAACGCGTATTTGACCTTGCTAAAAATGACGTCAATGTCGCTGACGGTATCCACGGCAACGGCAATTTTGCTCGCTGCGGGCGATATTCTGTCGGTAAACGCCTGTAGTATGCGCTGAATTTCTGCCTTTTCCTCGAGGGTCGCTTCACGAAGGGCATTGTTGAGCTGAACTATCGCCATCGGTTCGATGAAAAGTGTCGCTCCCGTTGATGACTGGTCATGCACTATGCCGCTAACGTATCCCTTGTACTCTTGCTTGACGGGTATTACGTACCTGTCGCCGCGCAAGGTAACGATGGAATCTTGCAAATACTTGGACATTTCACTGTTTTTTGTGTAGCTTTGCAGCTTTTGCTTTATGTCTGCGTTGATTGCCTTGATTTTTTTGCGAATACTGTACAACTCGTCCGACGCCTTGTCGTTCATTTCCTCGTCGGACAAAATGGCAAAGTCAATGTCCTCTTCCAACTGTTTGTCGTTGTATAGCAAGTACGCCTTTGCTTGTAAAAGCGATACGTCTATACCGTAATCTACAAACAATGCTGTTTGAAGATGTCGTGACGTACGCAACACGCGCATAATTTGCAGCAACTGCCCCATAGACAGACATGAGCCAACGCGAGCCTGCGCGCACGTTTCCGTGACGTCGTCCACCGACAAATCGAAGGATGTCTCGTGCTGAAACAGGTTGTAGGCCTGCTTTGTTTCTTCAATGAGCTGTTGCGCCTGCTCGTAGCTGTCTGCGGGCGTGAGACTGCGTAGCTTTTGTTGCGCCATACTGCTTATACAAAAACTACTAACCTCGCTCAGAATATCGTAATATTGGAGTTTGCTTAATGTTTTTTGATTTATCATAGTTTTATTTGCGAATTACTAATTTACTTTATTGAATAGCCTGCCCTTCGTGTACGGGGCCGTTTCGGTATACCCGTCGTTCACTCCGTCATTTAGTGCTTTGTAATGGTTTAGCACGGCGCTGTCGAAATCAATCAAGTATCTGCCTCCGTATGTCAATTTGGCAGCGACGGACAGTTTTTTGCCGTTTGTAAGTTCGAAAGTGCACCGTTTATCCTTGCGTCGGGTGATGTTGAACCTGTTTCCCATTTCATCTACGTACGAGAGCGGTTCTTTCGCCATACAGTTTGCGCATGAGCAGTTACGAGTAACCTTGTACGGACAGTGAACAAGCTTCATGAGTGTAATTTGACCGTCAACAAATATTAGTCCGTTTTGATTTTTGAAATGCTTAATTTCGTTTAGTGTCAATTCCTGAGAATAAACGAAAGTTACAGCGTCGGCAAATTGACTTGCCATGTAATCGTTGTAAATATTCAGACCTGTTCCTGCAACGTAGGGCAAATCAAGTTCTCGAGCCAGGGCAACGTGTCCGAGATTGTGACACACTACCCCGACTTTGGTATTTGAAAGCAGGTCAAAAACGTACTTGTTGCAGGAAAATGCGGGCAAATCAATAAATGCATCAAATCTCTTGGCGACATCTAAGCTTGCTTCATCAACAATTTCAGGCTTGTATATCAAATACTCACACTTGCCTTTTGCTTGTTGTAAATGCTCTACCGTGTAGCAAATAACGGCAACTGTATATGATTTCGTGTTATTTATGTTTGCCGCTTGAACAGTTGTTTTAATTATTCCGTTCAGGTCGGCAAGTTGTCTATTTGCAAATTGCCCGTTGTAATGCTCTACAATTGCTATGTCAAGTAATGCCAAGACTTCGCGACGCAACGTGTTCAACTGCGACTTCGACAGGAAAACGTCCGTGGCGTTAGATGCTATGTCTGTGATAGTATAGTGAGAATTGCCCGTTTTGTTGAGCTGTTCAGCAATTTCAGATTCTGACGTTGCCCTATTTTGCGCCTTTTGAATCACAAAATCTGCCGTATATTGCGCAGAAATACCGTTGCAAATGGCAATGATACAGGGATTTTCATTTGGTTTGGCGAAAAATTGAACGGAAACAGGCAGCTTTCGTTGGCTTTTGTTGATTTCTTCGCACAGTTTCACCGACGTTGTACGACGAACTTCCATTCCCTCTTGAATTTTACCGCTAAATTCCGCAGGAACAAAGCCCAAGCCACTGCCTACAGCCACGCCGCCGCATACTTCTCGTTTGTTATCGAATACCTTTAGCCCGTCGCCTTTGGTTATCTCTTTTTCCGCGATGAACCCGTTTTTGCAAACCGCGCCAACGCGTACGCCAACGTGATTTTGCGCATATGGGGTAATGATTTTTGAATTTTCACCCTGTAAATAGTTAAGCGCAGACATTTCTCTGTTGTACATTTCTGCAAGGTCGTCAACGTCCTGTTGACTGTAAACAAAGTTGTTGTCAAACAGACTTCGATACACTTTCGAGGTTGCTCCTGCATATTCTGCACGGCGGTTTCTGCCCTCTATCTTGTAGGTACTGACTCCGCTTGCTTGCAACTGTTTTGCGACGTCTAATCCGCAAAGATCACGCGCCGACAGCAGATATCCCCAGTTTGCGCCGCTGTCTGCAGAATATAATTTTCTGCACGGCTGCGCGCACAGTCCTCGGTTTCCGCTGTTGCCGCCCACCATTGCCGAAAACAAGCATTGTCCCGATTGGCATACGCAGGTTGCGCCGTGAACAAAGCATTCCACGTTTACTCCCGTTGACGCTACGTCGCGTATTTCTTCAAGACTGCTTTCTCTTGCGCAAACCACAGTAGTCGCGCCGCATTCCTTAGCAAATCTCGCCCCGAAACCGTCGTGAACGTTTAGCTGCGTGCTTGCAACTACATCAAAAGGTTTTGGAAAACGTCCTGCAATTTGCATTAGCGCAAGGTCAGTGACGATTACACCGTCTGCGTTGGCGAGGTATACGACCTTCAATAACTCCACGGCGCCGGCAAATTCGGTGTTTTTCAGTGAGGTGTTTATGGCAACGTACACCTTTACTCCGAAGCTGTGACAGTAGTCAATCCACTGACTGATATTGTCAGTGTTGAAGTTGGGAGCTTTCATGCGAGCGTTGAAACTGTCTAAGCCGAGATACACGGAATCACAGCCGTTGTTGACGGCTGCAATCAACTGTTCTACGCTACCCGCAGGAGCAAGTATTTCCGCTTTTCTCTTGTTGTCACTCATAAGTTTACACAGTAAAATCGCATGTTATAATAATGTCAGTTTTGCGACATGGGGTGGGAATTTTTTATATTTTACCCTATTGCTCGCGCAATGAAACGTTGTACTTTTCTTTCAGATTGCGTAACGCTTTACCTGCTTGTTTTTCTATGTCAGCATCTTGCAGCGTCTTGTTTCTGTCTCTGAATACTACGTTGACTGCAAGGCTTTTTTTGCCTGTTCCAAGTTTGTCGTCACGGTATACGTCGAATAACTCTGCGCTTTCAACCAGTGGCAAGGACAGAAATTCATCCAACACATCCTGCGCCGCAACTTCTTCTTCACACAAAAATGCAAAGTCACGACTCACTGATGGGAATTTGGCAAAGGGTTGGTATTTGATTTCGCCGCGCGCAAGCTCAAAGAGTTTGTCAAGGTACAGTTCTGCGTAGTAGCAATCCGCCTCAATTTCAAAGTTTGCAGCGACCTGCGGATGCAATTTGCCGAAGTGACCGACGTCCACTCCTTCTACAAACACGTCAGCGGAAATTCCCGGATGCAAGACGTCCGAATCGGGGCGCACAAGTTTTACTTTGCCAATAGCTACGCTCCTCAAAACCTGCAGTAGGTCGTTTCGGAATTCTTCGAAGGTAACTTCTGTTGCGCAAACGGACAAACGTTTTTGCTCAATCGGCAACGTCTCAAGGGGAAGATTGTCGGCAAGATAAGCTTTGCCAACCTCGAACAACCTAAGATTTTTGTTGCTGCGTGACAAATTGAGCGCTACGCATTGCAGCATGTTGGGCGCAAGACTCCTGTTCATCAACGACAGCTCTTCGCCAATAGGATTTTTCACCTTGATATACAGGCTATCGTCAACAGGTCGCGTGCTTGCCTTTTCGTAGAGCGCCTTTCCTGCGAACGGATAGAAAATGCATTCATTGTACCTTAGTCCGTTCAAAACGTTCTTTACTCCGTCAATGAGCTTGTCTTCAGTAGTCTTTCCGCCGCAGGTTATACGGGATTTTTCCATCAGCGTACCCTTGATATTGTCGTAGCCGTACACGCGTATGAGTTCTTCTACAATGTCGCAGTCGCGCGTAATATCGTCGCGATACGGTGGAACAACGCAGGTGACAATGTTTTTTTGCTGTACCGTAGTGTTAATATTCAGTGAGTTCAAAATAGAAACGATACGCTCATCAGGTATAGAAATACCCAGTAGGCTTTTAATACGTCTCTTGTCGAAAGTAATCGTTCTGTTGCCTGCCACCTCGCCTATACTAATACGTCCGCGCGTAACTTTGCCACAGCCGAGTTGCTCAACAAGATGAAGCGCGCGGGACAAACCTACGTTGTTGGTGTAGGTTTCAATGCCCTTTTCAAAACGCGCCGAAGAATCGGAACGCAGACCTAAGCGCCGTCCTGTGCGACGTACGTTCTTGCGCGCAAAGGTTGCGGACTCAAACAACACACAGCTTGTTTCCTCTTTTATGCCGGAATTTGCTCCGCCCATAATACCTGCAAGACCAACTGCGCGGGATTTGTCTGCAATTACCAAGTCGTCATTGTTTAGCGTGTACTCTTTGCCGTCAAGCGGAATTATTTTCTCGCCGTCATTCGCTCTACGCACTACTATTTGCTTGTCGTTGATGTCTGCGTAGTCGAACGCATGCATGGGCTGTCCGATTTCGTACAGTACGTAGTTTGTAATGTCTACCAAGTTGTTTATGCCGCGCAGTCCTACCTTTGCAAGGCGTTGCGTAAGCCACAAAGGTGATTTTTCTATCTTTACGTCGGTGACGCCTTGCATATAGTAGCCCTTACAAATATCCGTTGCTTGGACGTCTACGCTAACAAGACTTGCCGTTTCAACTTCACCCTCTGCGTATGACAGGTCTGGCTCACGGCATGTTTTGCCAAGCGCAACGGCAACTTCACGCGCAAGACCGAGCACACTGTTGCAATCTTGACGGTTAGCTGTAACACCTACGTCCAAAACGTAGTCGTCAATTCCAACTTCCGAGCGAATATCTGCGCCTACAACGGCTGTTTCCAACAAAACGAGTACGCCGTCTGAATCTGCGTTTGGGTACATGTCGCCGTTGATGCCGAGTTCTTCCGATCCGCAGAACATTCCCCACGACTCCTCGCCGCGCATCTTGCCCTTTGTAATGTGCAGTCCGTTTGCAAGATTAGCGTTGTGCAATGCTACGGGAACTTTGTCTCCCACCTTTACGTGATGGTCGTTAGTTACAATGGGTATTATTTCGCCGCCAACGTCCACCTTGCAGCAAAGCAATCTTTCTGCGTTGGGGTGTTGCTGTATGTCAACAATTTGGCAAACCTTGACGTTGGTAACATTTTCACCAAGGTAGACAACTTCTTCTATTTCTAAGCCGACGTCCACCATTTTGTTACAGAGAGTTTGCACGTCAACATTTACGTCAACGTAATCTCTAATCCAAGAAAGAGGTATTTTCATATAATTTTGCTCCTATTTACCGAATTGTTTCAAAAAGCGTTGGTCGTTTTCGTAGAAAAGACGTATGTCTGGTATGCCGTACTTTATCATAGCGATACGCTCTACGCCTATACCGAAAGCGTAACCGTTGTACTTTTTGCTGTCAATACCGCAGTTTTCCAACACGAACGGGTTGACCATACCTGCGCCAAGCACTTCAATCCAACCCGTGCCCTTGCATAGCGAACATCCTTTGCCGCCACAGTTGCTGCACGAAAGGTCAACCTCAACACTTGGCTCCGTAAAGGGGAAGAAGGACGGACGGAAACGCACCTTGGTGTCCTTTCCAAACAGGTTAGACGCAATGTATTCTAACGTACCCTTCAAATCGCACAAAGTGATATTTTTGTCCACTACAAGCCCTTCAATTTGATGAAATACGGGTGAGTGCGAAGCGTCGCTGTCCGAGCGGAACACCTTGCCAACGCAAATCATCTTGATGGGTGGTTTTTTCTTTTCCATGTGGCGCGCTTGCATAGGCGACGTGTGTGTACGAAGCAAAATGCTATCGGTAACGTAGAACGTGTCCTGCATATCGCGCGCGGGATGGTCGCTTGGAATGTTTAGCGCTTGAAAGTTGTAGTAATCCGTCTCAATTTCCGGTCCTGACAGCACTTCAAAGCCCATTGCAACCAACAGTTCGCTTATTTGGTTTTCAATTAGCGTAACGGGGTGAAGCGCTCCAAGAGGCTGCGACGAAGTCAGACTTATGTCTACTCGTTCTTCCTGCAAGCGACGTTGCATTTCCATTTGCTTGAGCTGCTCGGAACGTTTTGAAAATTCACTTTCCAATTCGCCGCGCAAAACGTTGACTTTTGCGCCAAAAGTTGGACGCTCTTCTGCCGGAAGGTCCTTTATGCTCTTGAGCAAAACGGTCAATTCGCCCGACTTGCCCAAATATTTGACCTTTAACTCTTGTAATTCCTGCAAAGTTTCGCAAAGACTAATCTCGCTGTCAAAAGCCGATTTGATTTCTGCTATTTTGTCCATAATTTTCTCCTAAAAAAACGCCCCAAGTTGCGCAAAACAACTTAGGGCGATAAATTACCGCGGTACCACCTAATTTCAAAAGGAAAGACCTTTCACTCTTTGTTTGATAACGGAAACTACCCGCAAACGGCTACTGCTACTTCACCGATGAACTCGGAAGGGAATATCTTTTTACGCAAAGGCGAGGCTTGCACCGTCCCTCACTCGCTGTGGCTTTGTTTATCGTAAACTCTTGATCTTCGTCATCGTTTTTATTTGATTGTTTACATTGTAACAAAAAAAAACGAAAATGACAACGATTTTCGTTAAAATAGTATGTAATAGATATAATATAAAAACTGGGTTTAGATGTATTTTACAAGTCCAAAATTTTCGTACGCCTTCAAATTAGTTTGCCAATGAGTGAGTTGAAGTTATTTTAGTTCACTGCGAGGCTCCAAGCAGCAGACTGCCTTGCAAAAAGGTGTCGGGAACTTCGCCAACGATTAAGTTTTCGCAAATCAAAATGGGCGTAGACATTTCCACCTCAAGATGAGAGGTCGGAATAATGATGTCCACCGTGCTTTCCACGTTAATGTAAATGCGATACAGGGTTTGGTTTATTCCTGCGGACGTGAAGGTTGAGGTAAAACTGCAACGTACGGTACCAATTGGCGATACGGTAACTTCTACCGTCGGTCCTTTTTCCGACAAAAGAGGTACGCCGGACAAGGATCCCAACGGTATACTTACGTCAAAACCCTTGAGTTGACTAATCCTGTTTTGAGACAAAATGGCTGTGTTGCGGGCAAGAGCATTGACCAGTACGCTATTTGCCGAAATCATAACTATCTCATTTTGGCTGTTTTTTTCCACGGAAATGAAGTCGGAGTAGTTCGTGTAGTCCGCAAGCGCAATTCGAACCGCCTCGTTGATTGCCAACGTAGCTTCCGCTTTTAGGCGAGTTTGAGCAATGTCTAACACAGTTGGTCGCATAGCGCGCCAGTAAATCCACAGCGCAAGCAAAATAGACAAGAGGATTATAAGCAACAAAATTGCCACAATCCGTCTCGTCCATTTACGCCTTTTCTGCTGTTTGGCGCATCTATTCACCACTGCGTAACGGGACATTGCTTTTCCTTTGCCACATTATATTCGCAATTAACGCCAATTGTTACTATTTCTTTTTGGTGCGCGGACGGAAAATCACCGCCACAAGATAGCCTGACACTATCGCTATGCTTATACCCGTCGCGCATGCTGCAAGTCCGCCCGTTAATGCGCCGTATACGCCGTCCTGCTTTGCCGCTTTAACCGCGCCCTTGACAAGCGCGCAGCCGAATCCCGAAATTGGAACGCTTGCGCCTGCGCCTGCAAACTCAATAAGTTTGCTGTACAGTCCAAAGCCTTCTAAAACGGCTCCTGCAATCAAGAAAAGCACCAGTATTTTGCCGTTAGTCAGGTGAGTGTAATTGATGATTATTTGACCGATCAAACATATTCCACCGCCAACTGCAAAAGCTTTGAGAAACATTAAAAAAGTGTCCATTAGGCTGTTACCTCCACAAGATGAGTAATTGCAGGGATACTATCCCCTTGAAATGACGTTGTAGGACTCATAAGCGCGCCTGTTCCCGCGAGCAAAATTCGTTTGTACTCGCCACGGCGAAGTCGTCCAAGCAACACGCTGTTGAACACGAGCGCCGAGCACGCCGCGCCACTTCCGCCTTGATAGGTTTGCTGTTCATCCCAGTAGAGTGATGCGCCACAGTCGTGAAGCTGAGCGGACACGTCGTACCCCTCTTGCCTTGTCAAGTCCATGAGAATGTCCGTGCCAAGTTTGCCGAGGTCTCCCGTGTATATGACGTCGAAATCTGACGGTTGCGTTTGCGTGTCCTTGAAAAAAGTAACCAACGTGTCGCATGCAGACGGCGCCATTGCTGCGCCCATATTGTTGGTGTCCATGACGCCGAAGTCGATTACGCGACCTATCGTTGCCCGCGTAACCTTGGGAACAGGAAGTTCACTACTGTTTGACAACACCGTCGCCCCCACTCCCGTAGCCGTCCATTGTGTGACGGGGGAACGCAAAACACCCAGTTCCAATGGATAACGGTATTGTCGTTCTGCGGTGGAAAAGTGACTGCCTGCAGCGCATACAATGTTTTCCAATCCATTGTTCAGCATACTTGAGCCGACAATGAGGCTTTCAACAAAGGTTGCGCATGCGTTGTATAAGCCAAGAAATCCGACGTGTTGTTTGCGCGCAGCAAATGACGTAGAGACAATCTGATTGAGCAAATCTCCCGCTATCACCGCATCAATATCGCCTGACGTCAAATTAGCTTTTGCTATCGCCCCGTCAATTGCATGTTCGAACATTTTGCGTTCGGCGCGTTCAAACGTTTTTTGCCCAAACATGTCGTCTTCAAGCGCAACGTCAAAAAAGCCTTTGTAACGACCGTCGTTTTCCTTGGGCCCTGCTACTGTGTAGCCCTCAAGAATGTGAGAATTAGCAAACGTTAGCGTACGCTTTTTGTAGTAGTTCATATTTTACCCTCCAAAAATAAGCGTAAGCAACGCAACGATTACGGAAATAGCCACACCGTTTACAATTACGGGGCCTGCAATCCAAAACATTTTAGCTCCGACACCGTAAATGTACCCTTCTGCTCTAAACTCCAAAGCGGGTGCGACTACAGCGTTGGAAAAGCCTGTAATGGGAATTGTTGAGCCTGCGCCGGCAAATCTTCCGATATTGTCGTAAAATCCAAATCCTGTCATAATTGCCGCAATCAAAACCAGCGTTCCCGAAGCGAGTACGGACGCGTCCTGATCGTTAAACCACAGAGAATATAATTCAATAAACGCCTGTCCGATTACGCAAATAGTCCCGCCGACAACAAACGCCCAAAACATATTCTTCCAATGCGAGCTCTTGGGCATCTTTTCAAATACGTACGATTTGTAATTATCTTTGGTGATTTCCTGTCTAATTTCCATACTACTCCCACCTATTTAACCGTTGTTTGCTCCTTGTTTTCAAAATCAAATTGTTTGGGCAAACAGGTTTCCCTTTCGTCAGAATTACTGCCGTATTTCTTTTCCTTTGGGTATTTCATAACGAAATTGTAACCAAAAAACAATTATTTTATTCTTGTAAGACGAAATGATAAAAGTTAGCGTACAATTTTCACTTCATTTATTGACGTCGGGGGTTAAAATTGGACGTTTCAAAATGGAAAAGTTGGATTTCTAGACAAAATTTGATTATTATGTCAGTAATAGTATTATATAAAATGACATTTTTCGATATAATTAAGTGATTTTGGTGGTGAAATGAAATAAAGTATGAAAAAAGCGGAAGAATTGTACTTCCGCTTTTTTAACTAATTAATTGTAAACCGACTAAGGCTACTCCACTTTATTAACGTCTTCACCTACCAAAAAGTCCGGTACTTCCTCGACCTTGTCGAACATTGGTTTTTCTACTACTTCTACGGAGGTTATCGTTGACGTAGTAATCTGTTGCAATTTGTCGAGCAATGTTTCGTAGTCTGGCAAATCGGTAACGTCGCTGATGGAAAATCTTTTCAAAAAGTCGTCGGTTGTTGCAAACAGCAAAGGCTTACCTATTGTTTCTCTGCGACCCACCACTTCGACAAGTCCCAAACGCATTAGGTTTTGTACCGAGTAGGTGCAGTCAACGCTACGAATTTCCTCAATCTCTATGCGCGTTACTGGTTGCTTGTAGGCAATGATTGCCAAGGTTTCCAACATGGCGTTGGTGAGTTCTTTTTCCTTGATGGGATTGAGTACCGCCTCTACCTCTTTGGCGCATTCGGGATTGGATGCAAATTGCAATTTTTTGTTGAAACGCAAAAGATGAATTCCGCTGTCACCGCTGAATTTTGCAAGCAGCTCGGATAGCGCTTCGGTAAATTGCTTGTCCGTTGCATTTAGTTTTTCTTTGATAAAACTTTCCTCAATCGCCTTGCCTGATACAAAAAGCACGGCTTCGATTTGACTACTCAAAAGACTCATAATCGTCCTCCACTCTCACCTCGATGTCGTCGCTGTCGGGGCGTTTTTCTATTGTTATATCTTCAAACAATCCGTCCTGAGAAGCGGTGATAATTTGCAGCTTCAATAGCTCAAGCACCGCCAAAAAGGTCGTGACAATTTCATTTTTGCTTGCGTCCGGTTCAAACAGTTGGCTCAGCTTAAACTTGTTTTCAACAAGCAAGATTTCGCGTATGTAAGATATTTTTTGCGAGACGGAAAAGCTTTCTTTCACAATGGCGCGGGAAACTTCGGCGGCATTCTTGACCTGCATACGCATCAAAAATCTGCCAAACGCCTGCATAAAGCCTTCCACGCTCAAATTTTCCTTTACCACTGTCACTTCTTTGCCTACGCTTTTGTCCGGCTCGCGGTAAAATCTGTTGACGTTTTCGTGTTCTTTAAGCTCGGTGACAATTTCCTTGAACAACTTGTATTCCTCAAGCTGACGGATTAGCAGTTTTTCGGGGGATTCCTCACCGTTGTCAAGCTCGGGCAAAATGGGCAACAGCGCGCGCGATTTAATTTCGAGCAGCGTCGCCGACATTGCCATGTATTCGCTTGCTTGGTCTACGTCCAAATCTGCAAGTTGGTCCATGTATTGCAAAAACTGTTCGGTAACCTGTGAGACGAAAATGTCTTTGATTTCTATCTTGTTTTCCTTAACTAAAGCCAATAGCAAATCCAACGGACCGTTGAAATTAGTCAGCTTCAGCTCCAAGACGGATTTTTCTTCGTCAAATATATATTGTTGTTGAAGTTCCTCTGCCATTAGAAAAACATCCCCCAAAATGCGTAAAAACCTTGTTCTATAATTCCGCCTAAACTACGCAAATACAAATTGAGCGGCGAAAAGCTTGAAACGTACGGTATGTAGTTGAGCGCCATCAGTCCAAGCAAAATGTACAGACTGTATCTACGCAAGAAAACCATTCCACGTTTGTTTCCGTCCACAAAACAACTCAAAAGACGGTAGCCGTCCAACGGGTACAACGGCAAAATGTTGAACAGAGCAAAAGTAACGTTGAGTCTTACCATCAGCTCTGATAGCACCAACAGAAAATGTCTAAAATACGCCATACCCTCGGTATTTGCCGTTATTTTCCTGAAAAGCCACCAACACAGCGCCGAAAAGAATGCCAAAACCAAGTTTGTCAGTACTCCCGCAACGGAAACGGTAATTGCGCCTACTTGTCTGTTCTTGAAGTTGTTGGGATTGACGGGTACGGGTTTTGCCCAACCGAATCCGACGAGAAACATCATCAACAGTCCAACCCAGTCGAAATGTTTTAATGGATTGAGTGTAAGACGGCCGTACATTTTTGCAGTGTTGTCACCGTTCCACAAAGCGACGAGTCCGTGCGCTATTTCGTGCAAAATGAGCGCTGCAAGCAAGGCAACGATAAACGCTGCAACGTTGAGCAGCCCCTCTCTACCCGAATTAGCATTGACAAACAAGCCATATATTGTCATTTTAGTATTGTATCAAAATTATATAATAAAGTCAATTAAATAATATATCACGCTGTCGAGGTTGCTGCGCTACGTGCACGCCGTTTTATAAAAAAGAAAAGCCCCTATTGCAATTGCATTAGGAGCTTTCATGTAAAATTACCTATAAAAATTATCCGTTTGCTACCAAATCTTTGAGATAATCCCAGTAGGTTTTAGCGTTTACGTCATTTTTAGCAAGAAGATTAACTTGCGCGACAACGTTTCCCTGTCCATCCTTGAGTGTCGCGGTACCAACTACGTCGCCTTGTTTTACAGGTGCCTTGACGGATTCTGGTAACTCCACCTCTACTTGACAGTCTGCGTTACCTTTTTTGCCGAAACTAACAAGTTTTCCCTCCGCTACGACTTCCACGCTGTCCTGTTTGCCACCGCTAACGTATACGTTATCTATCTTGCTCTTACCGTCAAGGTAAACCTTGCTTTCGTAATTAGCAAACGCGTAGTTGAACATGTCGCTAACTTCCTTGAAGCGTGTTTTGCTGTCGGGAGCGCCTACGACTACTGCAATCACACGTGTGTCACCGCGCTTTGCAGTTGCAGCAAGACAGTGTTGAGCCTCGCTTGTGTAACCGGTTTTGCCGCCGTCACAACCGTCGTAAAAGCGTACAAGCTTGTTCGTGTTAGTCATTCCCGTTACACGTCCCGAGGGGTGAACAAAGTCCTCCATCCAAATTTTGGCGCAGGTAAAGTAATGCGGGTGCTTGATAAGCTTTGACAGCATCACGCCTACGTCCTTTGCGCAGGAAAATTGGCTTACAGCGGGCAGACCTGTGCAGTTTTCAAAGTGAGTTGCAACGAGTCCTAATTCCTTCGCCTTGTTGTTCATTGTAGAAACGAAACTTTCCACACTACCGCTTACGTGTTCGGCAACTGCCACACAGCTGTCGTTTGCCGAACAAACGACTATTGACTTGATCAAATTTTCCAGTTTGTAGGTGCAGTTAGCGTCCAAAAACACCTGCGAGCCACCCATAGACGCCGCGCGTTGACTTGCCACCACGTCGTCTTCAAGCGAGATTTTACCACTGTCGATTGCGTCATAGGTGCAAAGCAGGGTCATGATTTTAGTCATGCTGGCGATAGGACGCTTTTCCGTCGCGTTATGCTCAAACAGTACTTGACCGTCCTCAGACATCAGCACCGCTTCCTTTGCCGAAATACTGAAACTTGCCGTTTCTGCGCACGCGGTTACCGGCACTATAACTGCAAGCAGCATTATCATACTAATAGCAAAAATAAGTACTTTTTTCATAGATTTCTCCTTATTTATTTGCCATTAGTATTTGCAATAGAACTGTATCTATGCAAAAAACACAGTTGTAAATGAAAAGATAAGACAGCGTATCAGTCGGCATAAAAGAAAGCTCCCCTTATAAGAGAAGCTTATTTGGTTACCCATTAAGTCTTTCAGTAAAACTCTTGGACGGCTTGAACACGATTACGCTCTTTGCGGGTATTGTGATGCGCTTGTGAGTTTTGGGATTTACGCCTTTACGCGCGGAACGCTTCTTCAGTTTGAAGGTACCGATTCCCGTCAGACAAACGTCGTGACCTTTCTTAAGTTGTTCCTCTATGCTTTTCCAAAACGCGTCGTAAAATTCCCCTGTCTTTTTGTTGCTTTCGCCCGTTTTGTCCGTTACACTTTCGATAAATTCACCTTTTTTCATACCTATCTCCTTTTAGCAATAAAGTCATTGCAGTTTGGTTGAAGTGTTGACATCGCGCGCTGTAAATATTCATTATTACAAAAACAGGTGTCAAATTAGGCAACGCGTTACAATAACTCGTTAGTTTCGATATTCTACAGCAGACATAACATATATTATATCGTCTAACGGATATTTGAACTCATTTGAATTGTGTTTTATATATGCTATTATTTCTTTATAATAACAAAATCACTCGACTGAATTTTAGTCGAGTGAAATGATTTTTTAAATACTTTTAATTGTAAAAATGTTAAATTCTATCTTGTGACCTTTTCCCAAACGGATTTTGGACCGCCGCCGATGCCGAGTTGTTCGCGAATTGTGTCTGCAATTACGTCAAAGCCCTTCATGGTGCCGAGGTTTGTCGGTACAACGTCGGTTCCGTAGATTAGTAGCGGCGTGTATTCCCTTGTGTGGTCGGTGTGTTGCTTATGCGTTGGGTCGCAGCCGTGGTCGCCTGTAATGTACACAACGTCGTCGTGATGTAAAACTTTGATAAGCTCGGACACCTTGGCGTCAATTTCTTCCAGCGCAGCAGCGTAACCGAAAACGTCGCGGCGATGACCGTACTTCATGTCGGTGTCTACCAGATTGACGAAAACAAGTCCGTCAAAACGCTCTTTGGCAATTTCTATCGTTTTATTTAGCCCGTCAAGGTTGCTTTCGGTGTGTAAACTGCGCGTGATTCCCTGCCCGTTGAAAATGTACTCGATTTTGCCTACCGCAACGCTTTGAAGTCCTGCGTTCTTTACGTCGTCCAAGATGGTTTTAGCGGGCGGACTGATGGAAAAGTCCTTGCGTTCCGCCGTACGGGTAAAGGGGTAGGCGCCCGTAAACGGACGGGCGATGACTCTACCTACAGCGTATTTACCTACGCAAAGCTTACGCGCTTTTTCGCACATTTCGTACAGTTCATCAATAGTATACTTGTCCATGTGGACGGCAATTTGCAAAACGCTGTCCGCCGACGTGTACACTATTGGGTAACCTGTTTTCAGGTGCTCCTCACCGTAGTCCTTGATGACCTCTGTTCCGCTGTACGGCTTATTACAAAGGATTTTCGTGCCCAATTCCTTTTCCAGATGAGCGACAAAGCTTTGCGGGAAACCGTGAGGGAAGGTGGGCATAGGCTCTGTGGTAATAACTCCTGCCATTTCCCAGTGTCCGACCGTCGTGTCCTTGCCTTTAGACAACTCTTCCAAACGTCCGAATGCGCCAATAGGCATACGGTCATCGTTGTAGGTGCCGTCAATGTTGTACAATCCCATGTCGGCAAGTACCGGCACGTTGAGGTCGTAAGCAGCGCGAATGTTTTTGAGTGTGTTTGCGCCGTAATCGTTAAATTTCTTACAATCGGGCATTGCGCCGATTCCAAAACCGTCAATAACGAGAATAAATGCTCTCATATTCTGCTCCTATTGATTTAATTATAGCAAATATATTTTTTTTTTACAATCAAATAATAGCAGTTATTATTTTTAAAATGACGAAAAATCCAACAATCTTTATTACAAAGGCGACAATCAACACCACGAGCGTCGGTTTAAAATCACAAAATGCCTCGTTTAGTTTACGACAGCTTGCGGGTTCTGCACAGGTGGCAATGCAAGCCAAGTAGTACCCTATCACTTCCCAAAGCGTGGCGAAGATTGCGAACAGTACTCCCCACACAGTCCAACAGTATATTGCTGCCGCCGTGTTAGCGCCGCAGTAAAAGCACGCAACGAATAGCAAAACGTAGTTCAGAAACCGTGTTACGGGTACAAGGTTGCTTAACAGTACGCAGAAATAAAACGCGGCAGTCCACAAAAGAAAGGAAAAAAACAGGGCAAAACCACCTTGAAAAAGCTTTTCGGCGTAGCTTACACGGTTGTCAAACCACCAGCCGTATTTGAACACGTTGAACAGCACCGCGCCAAAGGCAATGCCAATAACGCACACAAGCGCAGTGAGTATCGACTTCCACTTGTTGTTGCGTAGCTTATCCCAAACGTCCTCGCAGTAATTTGTTAGCAAACGAAAGCAGCCCATACATTGTTGTATGCGCTGCTGCTAAGAATTATACTTTATTTATATGCTAATCTAATTCGTAAGCATCCATTTCGCGTAGATGCCGTAACCGATAACTTTACAAGTGTTTATCTGTAAAAAAATTCTCAAATATAATTATTTTTTTATTAAAATAACTCGTTATTATTTGGAGGAAAAATGAATAGAACAAAGTACTACGTAGTATGCGATTGTAGAGAAAAATTCAAAAGTTATTTAGGAAATGGCATTTTATACAATGACCATTTTAAGCAAGCAAACATAGATGCAATTGTTAAAGTAATCAATTCATTGGGGTACGATTGTGAGTATTATGGTGGAGTTGATAAACTAATTGAAGCTGTAAACCAGAACAAAAAATACGATAATTGCGTTTTCTTGAATTTTAATGATGGTTTAACACAACAACACAAGCGCGGACAAACTCCTATACTTTTGGAAATAATAACAGATAAATTTTCTGGCTCAGATGCTTTTGCTTCACTTTTAGTAAGTGATAAATATTGTACAAACAAATTGGCGCACGTGCTAACTGATGCCAATGTGCCACGTAGTATATTGTATTTTGGCAATGGCAAATTACCAAATGAAATATGTGAATTTAACTTTCCTGTCATTGTAAAACCCAATAATGAAGGTTCGTCCATAGGGATTGATGCGGAGTCGTTATGTCATGATATGAAAAGTTTGCTTAAGCAGCTTGAGAAGTTATCGCAAACGTTTAAAACAATTTTGATTGAGGAATATATTTCTGGTTTTGAATTTACCGTTTTTCTTGTTGGCAACGAAAATATTGTGATCAATCAACCATTAGCCATTGGTGTTGATAGTAAATTCTACTTGGATAAAGAGATTTGCGATGCAGAAATTAAGGCGCTTCATCGTAGAGTGTATGTTGCCCCAGAATGTCTTATATCTTCAACTCAAGTTGAAGAATTAAAACAAATATCCCAAATGGTTTTTAAACATTTGGGACTTCGAGATTATGCTAGACTTGATTTTCGTTATAACAACGGTAAGTTTTATTTGTTAGAAGCAAATACCGTGCCGGCTATCGGTGAAAATAGCGATGTGGGCGAAGTTTGTAAATTAATTGGTATAAGCTTTAAGGATTTTATCGACATCTTATTAAAGACAGTAAATGCACGTCTTAAAATCTAATAATGCGTTAAGCTGATCATCCATGGCTCAAATCTTATTTCCTTGTGGTAATTTTCACAGCTTTTATCTATTGTCGGCTCAAGCATGGGTTCTAAATCGTCCATTTGTAATTGACGTATCAAAAGGTTAACTTTACATGCCTCTCTACCGATTTCGTTATATTGTCTTGAGTATAGCTCACGCAGGTATATTTTAGCAGCCTCAAAATCGCCACAAATATTGGCACTTGCAATTAACGACAGATAGGTGCGCACAACGACTCTGAAGTCATTTCTATTGTTGTTTTTTATGATATCCTCATATATTTTTTCACGCAATGATACTATACGATTATGAGATATATTGTATGGGTTATTTTCACAACTGCTTAATACCGATAGCGCAGTTAAATATTGCAAATTGGATAGTGTGCGAGAGTAATATGAACAAGCATAAGAAATAGCTTTACGTCCATATTCCATAGCATTTAACGCATATTCGTAATTTTGGCAATTAAAATATTTATACAAATTAACTACGGCAAGATTAATCAGTGGATATGACGTATCTTTTCGTACTTTTTTTTCGCAGTATGCAAGTACCATTTGCAACAATTTCTCTGCGTAATCATATTGACCAGCCTTAATATAATTTAAAGCAAGATTTTGTTGAATTTTGTAAATTTCTTCTTGCAAACATTGGGTTTTTGCTAATTCAAGACCCCTTTGCATAGTTTGTATTGCTGTCTCGTTGTTTTGAAAGTCCAAGGCATTTCTAAGCAAGGCAACATATCCTATTGTATCTGGTTTATCTTCATATTTTGCAACACATTTTTCATACTCTTGATTTAGAATTGTACGATTAGCAATTTTGGACTCGCCTTGCGCAAGGAATTTGCCACCAATAGCAATCAACTGTTTTTTTGTGTGTAAATTAATTGCTTTTTCATAATATTGAATGGCTATATTATTATTTCCGACGGTCTCACAGTTTGCAATTAATAAAAAACGTTCAAATTGAATTTCATTTGATAACATGTCAAATGAATTTCCAACTAAAAGTTTGTAACACTCTGTGTAATAACCGTAATTGTACAGTATTTTTGCAATGTCAAGAATTTCACAATATGGAATATTGTTTATTTTATCTGAGCATAAAGCATAGTACTCCGATGCAGTGCATAAATCGTGTGAGTTACGCAAAAAGTCTGCATATCTTTTTACTTGTTCGTAATAAATGCCATCAAACTCTATCCCAGAATGTTTTAAGTCTAACAGAATATTGGATATCAATTTTATAGCATCGGCGTTTGTTTGTTTGTCAACGTTATCACAACGGTTGATCAGCGACAAAACTTGATAGCATAGTTTTATACTTTCTTCTCTGGTACTAACAACATTCAGTGTAAAATAATTATTAGACTGCTTAGATATGAAAAGATCGTTAAAATTAATCTCTACATATCCGCAACTCGTAAGTTCGCTCAAATGTTCCTCAAATCTAACTTGACTGATGCCGTATTGAGAACATATTAGATTAGCAACAAATTTATATTCTAACGGAGTCCTTGATAAATATAGAACAGAAAGTATTTGTTTGTTTATTATTTTTTCAATTATATTATTACGCGAATTATATTTATCACGTATCGCCTCGGCTATTTCTTCATCTTCTGTACAATTATGTATTTCGTCACGACAATTATTTATTAGTTCCACTAAATTCTCGGGTGAACCTTTATATATATCATACAATTCTTCAGCAAGAGTGGACAATACAGTTTCACTTATAATTGGCACCAATCTCTTGAGTAACTCTTTAAAATAGTTTTTCTCGTTTTTATTAAAGTTATAAATTTCAATTTTCTCTGCTTCAAAATTTTGATAATATTCGCAAGAGTTTGCAACAATTATATGTATTTTATTATCAACTTGTTGAATAAAAGAATTGACCATTTCACATTCCGATCCTGTTTCGAAATGGTTGTATACAATGTATCTCGTTGGCAATTGTTTGAGATAATCTATAACTATACTTTCCAAGTTCATATGATATCTTTTGTCTAATGCCGAACGATAGGTTAAAGTTGTTTGATTGTTGAAAAGATTGATAAATTTTTCTATCAAAAGACGATCATTGTCCGTAAAATTGATATTAGTATCAATTAATTCGCATTTTTCGTTTTCAATTTCTCTCAATTTTACAAAGTTAAAAAAGCCGACTTTATCCCAAGCAAAAGTTGCTTTAAATAAACTTTGTACAAATTTTCCGGTATAATCGCTTTTTATATAAAATATATTTTCTTTACCGCATACGGTTTTAACAAAATAGCTGGCACCTGAGCCATTTTCATTTACGATAAGTATCGCATCTGTTGTCACCGATTCCCTAATTCGTTCATTAATTTTTGCTTTTTGTAATTCTCTGTCTACTATAGATGTAATGTTTTCATTTGATTCTTTTTGCAACATATTTATTACCCTCAATGTCCTCTACAATAACTTTTATATAATTATCAGAGAAATTTACTTGCTGAAAATATCTCGCGTCTTGTTGAGATATAATCTTGCAGTTTGACACATGTTTGATATTAATAACATTACCTTCTTGGACAAATTTAATTTTATCTATTATAACAGTTCTGCTACGTAAGTTAATAAAATAGATGTCTATTCCATCTTGTCCATTATTATTTGCCACGTTATATCGACATTTTATTTTAGGGAAAAGTTTAACAATGGCTATAGCTAAAGTTGTTGCACTTATTGTAAACATTAAAATGTAATATATTGTTGATACGTACTTTGAAACAACCTCAATACACATAAGTCCTCCAAATAATAACGAGTTATTTTAATAAACTCTTTCGTGGAATTATTGAAATCCAGTATATATACTTTTTAAATTTGCGCTTTGTTAAGCAACAAAAAAAAATTAATTATTACACAGCTATTTTGTATTAAGACTATATGCCACATCTGATAATAAAATCTAAACATAAAAATAAGGTTAATGTTAGTCAGATGAGAGCAATAAATTTATTTACATAGGCAAAATATGATTTATTTTACTAAATAATTAAGTGTACAAGTCGGCACCATTATGGCGGAAAAGCGGATGCTTTGGGAAATAAAGTTTGCTATAATGTAAAAACAAAAAGGTCAGATCAAGTCTGACACTCAATTTGACCGTTTGGATTTGATAATTGTTATTTGTTATATTTTTCACGTTTGTACTTTATTATTTGATAATCATTACATCGCTAACGTAAAAGAAAAGGAGGTCATTAAACGTTAGCAAAAATACAATGTCTCGTAATATCTAATTAGTCATCATCCACTTGGCGTAGATGCCGTAGCCGCGTGTCGGGTCGTTGACGAACACGTGGGTTACAGCTCCTACAAGCTTGCCGTTTTGAACGATTGGGCTGCCGCTCATACCCTGCACTATGCCTCCGGTTTTTTCTAAAAGCTCGGGGTCTGTTACGTGAATAACCATGCCCTTGTCATCGCGTGAGCTTTGCGGGGTCACCTTGACGATTTCTATGTCGTAGCACTTGCGACCTTCACTGCCCAGCGTGCAGTAAATTTGCGCCTTACCGGGCTTGATTTCGCTTATATCTGCCACTTCTATCGCGTTGTCGCAAAATTGCGGAAGCGTGTTGAATGTGCCAAACGCGCCGAACTTGTTGTTGGCGTAAATGTTGCCTATACGCCTGTCAAAACAAAAACCGCCTTTGAGTTCACCAGCCGCGCCCTTTTGTCCTTTTTCGATACCGTCAATGGTACAGTCAAACACGCCGCCGTTTTTGCATGTGATGATTGAACCCTTTGCGTCGGTAATAGGATGTCCGAGGCTACCGAATTTCAAGTTTTTTCTAACGTAAGTCAACGTACCTATGCCGCTGGAAGAATCTCGCGTCCACAGTCCAAGACGGTATTGTCCTGACGTCAAATCTTTTACGGGCGTAATCGTCGTTTCCTTCATAACGCCCTGTCGCAGATATTTAAGCGGTAACTCTTGTCCGTTTGAACCTGCAGCAATTTCGGAAAGCTTGGCAGAACCGTAAATTTTCCTGCCGTTTAACTCCACTATTACGTCGTTGATTTCTATACCCGCATTTAGCGCAGGACAACAAAGCGTGCCATCTGCTGCAACAAACTCGTTTAGTCCAATTACGGTAACGCCGTCACCGTCAATGGTGATACCTAAAGGATAACCGCCAAGATACACTTCCTCGTTGATTTTTGAACTACTGCCATTCACGAACAAGTCGCTGACGTCACCAATGAAACCGCCTAAGTCCTGATTGGACGCAACGTACTTGGTGCTGACAGTTTGGGTCATGCCATTACGCGCAACAAAAAACACCGTAAACACTGCAACAAGTAACAATAATATAGCTACGAAAATGGGTAAATTTTTCTTCATAATCACCTCAAAAACTAAAAATAGTTTGTGAATTTGAGGTGGTATTATTCACGTAACGAAAAACTAATATCGTACGGATAAAAAAAACACTTTGACACAAATATGTGACGAAGTGTTTAAGAAGTTATTAACTTACTAACATGTTTATATTTATAAGCTGTCTTTATATTTTCGAGAAAAATCAAGAAGTTCCTTGGCGCTGACGATTGCATGTTCACCTACGCCACCCATGAGGCGGCAAACCTCTTTCGCGCGCTGCTCGTAGTCGGACAAAACTTCAACTGACGTGTAGGTTTTGCCGTCGCGCTCGAATTTGCTAATGAACAGGTTAACGTCCGCCATAGCAACGATTTGCGGCAGGTGAGTGATAACTATACATTGATAGCCGTCCTGTTTGTTACCTGATACGTTTGCCAACTTGTTTGCCACCATTTGTGCCATATTGCCGGAAATACCCGTGTCGATTTCGTCGAAAATCATTGTAGGTATCTTTTCGGCAAGAGCAGTAATGTTTTTGACGGCGAGCATAAAGCGTGACATTTCGCCGCCCGATATGACCTTGGCAAGCGGTTTCAACGGTTCGCCTACGTTTGCCGACATCAAAAACTCCACTTTGTCAAATCCGTCCGATGAGGGCGACAAACAATATTCCTCGAACGTGGGCTGCTCGTTGAAATGTACCGTGAAGTTGGTTCCGCGCATTCCAAGGTCGTCCAACTCACGCATTATACGTTTCGACAGCTTTTCGGCAGTTGATGTTCGTTCGGCGGATTTCTTCTCTGCAAGCGCGTACATCTCACGGAGTACCTTTTGCTTTTGCTCGTTCAGTTCCTCAATACGCGCGGCAGAGTTTATCAAGCTGTCGTACTTTGCTTGCGATTCTTGCAAAAATTTGAGTACGTCCGCTACGCTACCGCCGTATTTGCGTTTAAGTTGGCGGATTTTTTCCAACCGCGCTTCCATTTTGTCCACTTCTGCAGGGCTGAATTCCAATGACGTTAGTATGTCTTCCAGTTGCGCGCTTACGTCCTCTATTTCCAAACGCGTGGATTGTAAACGCTCGGACAGTTCGTCTGCGCTATCTTCCAAATTAGAAATAGAACGCAATAAGTTGCCGGATTGCGCAACCTGTGATATAGCTCCCTGCTCACCGTTGAGACTGTGTACGGCTTGTCCGATTGCAACGGAAAGTTTTTCGACGTTTACCATACGCTTGTGCATGGCAAGTAGCTCTTCTTCCTCTACTTCGGAAAGGTCTGCCGATACTATTTCGTCAATTTGATATTTAAGAATGTCAATGAGGCGTTCCCGTTCGGCGTCGCTTCCGCCGAAACTTCTCAACTCCTTGTTTACAGCGGAAAGTTTGGGGTTCAGTTCCGATCTTAGTTGAACGTCTACTCCGTGAAAATTGCAAAAAGCGTCCAATACGGACAGTTGATTTTTCTCGTTAAGTAGCGCCAAATGCTGCCCTTGACCGAAAATGTCTACAAGTTCGGCGCAAACCTCTTTGAGTATTGCAAGAGTTGCCGTTTTGCCCTGTATACGGATTTCATTTTTGCCGATAGCGGTCATTTTGCGAGAAATAAGGATTTCCGCATCGTCGCCGTAGCCGTATTCGTTGAGTTTTGCAAGGATTGGGGAGCTTTCTTCTACCTCAAACAGTGCCGTTACTTCTGCAGCGTCCTCTCCGTACTTGATAAGGGTTTTGTCCGCCCTGTCGCCCAGTACAAAAGCAAGCGAATCTACAATAATGGATTTGCCGCTGCCCGTTTCGCCGCTCAAAACAGTCAAACCTTCCTGAAAGTCAATTTCCAAGTGGTCAATGAGCGCTATGTTGTTGATAACCAAATTTTTAATCATGTGTTTGAATAGAAATTATCTTACAGTAGTTCGTTAATCTTGCGTTTTACCGTTTCGGCATCGCGAGCGTTGGAGCACACCACCAAAACTGCGCTTCTGTCGGAAAATATACCCACTGCTTCACTTAGAGTTAGCTGTTCGAGCGCACTTGACACTGCGGATGCGCTGTCGGAAATGGTCTTTATTACCACCAAATTTTCCGCCGTCACAACGGAAATTACCGCCTCTCGCACAACCGTCATCAACTTACCGGACAGCTTGGCGTCTATCGTTTGCTTCGTGACGTATTTGTATTTGTTGTCTGCCGTCAGCGTTTTGATAAGCCCCAGTTCTTTGATGTCGCGAGAAATTGTTGCCTGCGTGATACTAAAGCCCGCCAGCCGTAATTCCGCAACCAGCTCGTCCTGCGTTTCAATATTTTTTGAGGAAATGATGCTCAAAATTTCCGATTGTCGTGACGTTCTTGACATTTTCCACCTTTATAGAATACTATGTCTGAAATAGTATATCAAATTTTGCATAAAATTGACTGTTTTCTACAATTATACAATATTTTATGCATATATTCAACAGTTTGAAAGAATTTCCGTTACCGTTTTGAGCAGGCTGTCAAAGTCCAGTCCATTTGCAATTAGTTGCTCTTCAACGGTTGCATGTTTAACAAAGGTATCGTTTACTCCAAGATTGATTACGGGTACACCGCTATTATTTTTTGCAATGTATTCCGCTACGCTTTGCCCAAATCCGCCTTGAAGTACGTTTTCCTCCAAAGTTACAATTTGGGTGTTAGTTTTGATACTATTTAGATAATTTGCGTCAAGCGGTTTTACCGTCGTAACCTCTACTACTTCCACTGACGGTACTGCCTCTGCAATGCGTAAAGCGGTATTCGTTTGATTGGCGCCAACCGCAAGCAAGGTGAGGCGTGGGTTGTCGCACGGTGAAAGCACGTTCCACCTACCGACAAAATCTCGCTTGTCACTGCTCAAGCGCTTGGGGTAACGTATTGCTACGGGGCAATTTTCGTGTAGGCTACTTTGTATCATTTGAGACAGCTCGCTGTAAGTCGAGGGTGTCCATATCTTTAGATTAGGAATTTGCGACAAATAGGACAAATCGAAAAGCCCTTGGTGCGTCTTGCCGTCCTCGCCTACAAAGCCCGCCCTGTCAATCAAAAATGTTACGGGCAAGTTTTGCAATGCTACGTCGTGCAAAATTTGATCGTAGCTACGTTGTAGGAAAGAGGAATAAATTGCTACGAACGGTCTTGCGCCACCCTTGGCAAGTCCTGCGGCGAAGGTTACCGCGTGCTCCTCGGCAATACCCACGTCGTAAAATCGGTCGGGGAATTGGTTTTGGAAAGCGGCAAGTCCAGTCGCCTTAGCCATTGCAGCGCAGATGGCAACGACGTCCTCGCGCTCGCTTGCAATTTTACAAAGCGTGTCGCCTACAACTACGGAGCTTTCGAGAGCGCCAACCTCTGCGCCCTTTCTGTTGACGGAATGGTACGTTTCGGGGTCTGCCTCGGCAGGCTCGTATCCTTTGCCCTTCTTTGTGACGATTTGCAGTACGGTAGGCTTAGTAACGTTGTTTTTGATTCTCGTGAGGTAGTACACCAAATCCTTTACTTCGTTACCGTCAATTATGCCCACGTATTTCAAATCAAAATTGTCGAAATAGCTGTTGCGTGGATAACCGAGCTTTGCTCTTCGCTTACACCAACGCAAAAACTTGTAGGTAGGCTTGCCCAAAAGAGGAATTTTCAGCAAAAACCTTTTCAAGCGTTCCTTGTTGCGGTCGTATTTGCCCACACGCAATTTGGACATGTTGAGCGTTGCCGAACCGACGTTCTTGCCAATGGACATATTGTTGTCGTTCAGCACGATTAGCATATTGGTGTCCTTGACGTTGTTCAACGCTTCGTAGGTTAGTCCGCAGGTCATTGAACCGTCGCCCACTACAGCAATCACCTTGTAGTCATCGTGTAACGTGTCGCGCGCCTTTGCTAGTCCTAACGCAGCGGAAATTGCCGTACCTGCGTGACCTGTGTTGAAACTGTCGCGCCCGTCCTCTTCGCAATCGGGGAATCCAGAGACGCCGTCTTTGCTACGTAATGAAGAAAAATTCTCACCCCGAGAGGTAAGAATTTTGTGTACGTAACTTTGATGACCTACGTCCCACACTATTCTGTCACGCTCGTCGAATACGTAATGCAGCGCAACTGTGAGTTCGACAACGCCCAAATTGCTTGCCAAGTGTCCGCCGCTTTCTAACACATTGGAAATGAGCATTTGGCGGATTTCTGCGCACAACTCGGGCAGCTCACGCACGGTGAGTTTTTTTAGGTCTTGAATTGTCTTTATTTGTTCGAGCACGTTATCCTTCTTTGCGGAAAATACTTAGCATCTTTGCAACGCCGTAAATAATGCTGTTGGCTTTTTTTACTGCAATGCCCTTGCCGATAGCCTTAAGCGTGATTGTAAGCGTAGAAATAAGCGCGTAAATTAAAACTGTCCACCAAAAACTGCCGTTAAGATTTAGCGTGTATACGGCAATCGTTGCTGCGCACACACCGGATACGATTCCGCATATGTCACCAACGATATCGCAACATACCGAAGACACAACGTCGCTTTTCTTTGACAGTTTTACAGCAAGTTTAGCGCCCTTAACCTTGCGTGACGCCATGGACAAAAACGGACCTTCGTCGCAAGCTGTTGCTGCTGTACCTACCATATCGAATAATACGCCAACAAGTAGGATTATCACCGTAAGCAATGCTGCCAACCAAAGGTGAGGAAATTCCTCCAACACAACTGTGGACGCGGCGTTGACTGCCGCAGCAAGCACTAAGGTTATGGCGAGTGCCTTCAAAGGCCAAAGGTTACGCTTTTTCTTTTTCTTGGTTATGGGGCGTTCCTTCTTTTTCTTCGCCTCTACCGCTTGCTCCTCGCTTGGAACTTCCTGTAGTTGTGTCGCTTCCGTTGTTTCATCCGCGTTTTGTCGCGGAACAGAATCTGTATTTTTCATATATCTCCGTTTAACTTGTACGTAATAAAAAAAGGTGGTGACTCGTCAGATAAACCTTACGGCATAGGTTCAGTAGGATTTCCCAGACAAAAACTCCCCGTCGCCGAAGAAGCAGTTTCCTTTTAATTCCGTCTAAACAGTGTCACCACGTGTTTAACTGAATCGCCACTTAGTCCGTACTATAATCTCTGACAAGCCTGATTTGCAGCCTAGAAGATTTCCTTTGCAGAAACCGTCGTATTTTAGTTTCTTTTGCAGAATTCATTTCGTAAAGCAATCGCGTCTAAACCATAGGCCAACGGTACAAACGCGTTCAGTACTCCCAAAACCCCACTCAAAACAAGCTACACTGTACACAGCTTTTTATTCACCGCATAGCAGGTTTAACCTCAGAGAGTAATTGCTTATGTGTTAGGCAACCACCCTGTAGAGTCTCCACGAATATTGGGAGTATAGCATATGCCATTACGCCTTACCCAATATTCTTAACTCCCAGCACCTGCCCCCGTTTGGGCAACGGAAGCAAGCACAAGAAGCTTCATCGATGTGCTCGTTGACGGTCTTTTAGTCCCGTCTTCAATACGTCAGCTTCTGACTAGAATACTGCACCACCAAGTTTTTATTTAGTTGTTGAGCAAAATGCTCATATATTATATTAGCACAAAACCGTTATTATTGCAAATATTTTCAGTATATGCTATTACCGCTACTTTTTACGCGCAAGGTTCTGTTCGCAAAATTGTTTGATAAAGGTCAAGTCGTACGGAAGCTTGTCACAAAGCGCGTTCACTTCGCCGTTCAAGACCTTTACGTGGTCTATTAAATCCTGCTCGGTGTAAATGTCAAGGAATGATTTTTCGCATTTTGCCGAATCGAGAATGTCATCAATAACTTGGTAACATACGCCCAATTTACAAGCGATGTCGTCGAATATTTGGGCCTCTTCGTCCGTTGCGCCACCGCATAACGCCCCACAAACTAACGCAGCTCTGATTAGAGTGCCCGTTTTGTTGATGGCAAGCTCCGTGGCGTCCTCAACCGTTCTCGTTTCCGTAAACAAATCGAGAGATTGACCGTGCACCAAGCCGAGAATGCCGCTCATCTTGAACAGGTACGCGCACGCCGCCTGATAGCGCTTGTTGGACATGGGACCCGTCAATGCAGTTTCAAAGGCAAGGTTAAGTAAAGCGTCGCCTGCAAGTACTGCAGAAGCCTCGCCGAATTGCATATGGCACGAACGCTTGCCGCGACGGAAATCGTCGTTGTCCATACAGGGCAAATCGTCGTGAATAAGCGAATAGGTGTGGACAAATTCCAAAGCGGCAGCAAGTGTCTTTGCGCCGTCGTTTATACGTCCGCCCACCGCTTTAGCCGTGGACAAAAGTAGCATTGGTCTAAAACGCTTTCCACCGGAAAAGAGGCTGTATTCCATTGCCTGCAACACTTTGTCGCGAGTTTTAGGCAGGTACTGTCTCAAAATTTCGTCTACATAAGATACGGTAATATCAGTCTTCATCGGTTATTTTCCTCACCTTTTCCTGCAAAACTACAAGCTTTCCCTTGCAGTCGTTGAGCGTTGTCATACATTCGTTTGCCAGTTGTATACTCTGCTCAAAAATTTCCAACGATTTCTCGAGGGACGTACTATCTTCTATTTCATTTGCCAGTTGGTCTAATTTGGCAATTTTTTCTTCTAAGTTCATTTTGCCTCCTTGCAAGTGACTGTCGCTTTCGCTTTGCCGTCCTGTAGTTGAATTGTCACGCTGTCGCCAACGCTCAGTTGTTTAACAGATTGCACTACGCCTTTTTCGGTGGAAACGTAACCGTAACCGCGTTTGAGAATGTTCATTGGGTTGACGGATGACAGTCTGTCGGTAACTTTGTCGTATCTTACAGCAACACGCTCCGCTTTGGATTTTGCCGCTGTTTCGACGTCTCGCAAACACAGTACGACTTTGTTTTGCTCCCGAAGAAGTCGCCTGTCTATGCCGTGATGCAGCTCTTTGCAGTTGTGTACAACCCGTTCCTTGCGTTGACTGAGTTGGGAGCTTACTATGCTGTTAATTTTGTCCAGATATGCGTTGATGCGCAATTTTTCCCGAGTGGCGTCAATCGTTACAAACTCCGCCGCCTCGCTTGGCGTAACAGCTCGTCTGTCCGCAGCAAAGTCGCACAAAGTAAAGTCAATTCCGTGTCCAACAGCCGAAACAATGGGTTTTACGCAAGCTGCCACTGCTCTCACAACCGTTTCCGAATTGAATACGGACAAATCCTCGTTTGATCCGCCGCCTCGCCCAACTATTACTACGTCTACGTCGCTGTGGTTGAAGTAGTTTATGCCCTCGGCAATTTCATTTTCCGCGCCAACGCCTTGAACCTTGACGGGGTAGAGAATAACGTCACAGAAAGGCTGTCTACGGAGTGTTACGTTGGTTATGTCGTGTATCACCGCGCCTGTTTCACTCGTCACAACGCCAATTTTTCCGGCGCAATGGGGAACTGCCTTCTTGCGTTCCTCGTCAAACAGCCCTTCCTTTTGCAGTCTGTCACGCAACTCGACAAACTTCAAGTAGGCAATGCCCGTGTTGTTGGTTGCGGTAAGTCTGCGTACGAAAAAGGACACGCTGCCCGTTTTGACAAAGTAATTCAACCTGCCTTCCACTACTGCGACAGTTCCCGTTGTCGGCTCGAGGTTGTTTTCGTAACAAAAGCAGTTGATTGCTCCGCCCTCATCCTTCAACGAAAAATACCAACCGTCGCGCGCCCGCTTTACGTTGGTTATCTCACCGCATACGGACAGGTCGGAAAGTACGGCGTCCATGTCGAAAATGCCGTGAATGTAGTTGTTCAGTTGTGTAACGGAAATTGTCATTGATATTTGTTGAGCGCCTTTACCAAATTTTCAAACAGCACCGCGCGGGTTACAGGTCCGACTCCGCCCGGAACGGGGGAAAGGGCTTGGCACTTGTCGTACACCTCGCTTGCCACATCGCCACAGGTTTTCCCGTTGGAAAAGCTCAAACCGACGTCAATTACGATGCTGTTACCCGTCACGAAATCGCCTGTTACGAGGTTTGACACACCGCAAGCAGAAATAACAACGTCAGCGTTTCGGCATATTTGTGGCAAATTACGGGTTTTAGTGTGACACACCGTCACGGTTGCGTTACGTTGAAGCGCCATTAGCATTAGCGGCTTGCCTACAGTGTTACCTCTGCCGATAATGACGACGTTCTTGCCTTGCAAATCCACGCCGTAGTAGTCAAGCAAACGCAACACTGCTTGAGGCGTTGCAGGACGAAATCCGTCCGCGCCTTGATACAGTCTTGCAACAGACAGTGGGTTCAGACAATCCACGTCCTTGTTGACGTCTATGCAGTGGATAACGTCGGCGTATTCTTTGGGCAAAGGCTGTTGTACCATCACGCCCGCGACCGAACCGTCTTTGCAAACCTTTGTTACCGCCTCGGCAAATTCACTTGGCGTAACTTTGCTGTCGAGAATAACTTGCTCGCAGATTATTCCGACGTTTGCCGCGCTTTTGCTAAGAGAATTGCAGTATTGATTCCACCGCTCCTCGTCAAAACCGACGGCGACAAGCTTAGCGGTTTTATTTGCAAGACGTTTACGAACTTCTGCGTAAATTGCCTCGGCGCAGGGCTTGCCAAGTAGTTGTCGCGCGCTCATTTGTCACTCCTGACGTAGGCTGCAAGTATGCCGTTGACGTAGGATACACTCTTTTCAGTTGAATACTTCTTTACAAGCGACACAGCCTCGTTTATTGCAACCGGCTCGGGTGTGCCAACGTTCTTCATCTCCCAAATTGCAAGCTCCAATGCGGCAAGGTCGAGTCGGTAAATGCGCGACAGCTTGAAGGATCGGGAAAACTCGCTAATTACAGCGTCCAACTGCGCTTTGTCGGCAATGACGCCCTCCACCAAACTCGTTGCAAACTGCAAATCTTCTTCCGTCAGTTTGTCTTGGTCGAATTGTGAAAAATCGCCGTCAAATACGCCGCTCATCAAATATGTATATATTTTGCAAAACGCAGTTTCTCTTGCGTAACCTCTCATAATTATCTCCACACAAACGCGAAAAACCCCTTGATGAACAAAGGGTTAATTTCGCATAGTTTATTAGTTTTCTTCAAACTCCACGTCAATTACGTGAACGTTGACGTCCTTGACCTTGAACTCGGTCATGTTTTCTATCGTGTTTTTTACCGTGCTTTGAATGCTGCTCGCCACGTCGCTGACTTCAACGTTGTAGGCAAGCTTGACGTATACGTCAATAAACACCTCATCCTCAACGTACTCCACCTTGATGGAGTCTTTGGCTTGCTTAGAGTCGTCGGGATACTTTACAACACCCTCAACCTCAACCAAAGCGCAGTCCACAATGTCGCGGATAATTTCACTGCTGTACACAAGTCTGCCCGACTCGTCAAATCTATTTATAACTTTCATAGATTGCTCCTATTTTGTCTTTTGTATAATTATATCACATATTAGTAAAAAATACAATGATTACACGCACAGTATTTTTATATATTGCCAACCAATGCCGGATTCTGCCGCCACAACGGTGTAGATGATGGCAGTGTCTTGGTCGTCAAGAACGTCTTTGTCTACCATTACGCTGGCGCTTTCCGTGTTGGAATTGATGGTAACGAGTACGTCGTCAAAGCCGCGAGCTTTCAAAATGGTCTCAATGAGCATTTCCGTTTCCATGGTATTGATTAGTTCTTGCTTTTTAGCAAGCGCATTTTGTCTTGCTTGCGCGTTCTCCTCGCCTTCCATTGCGATGATCTGATTTAGCTCGCTAATCAAGTAGTCACGCTGAGTTTGTCTGTCAAGACGTGACGTAGTAAAGAAGCTTGTTTGCAAAACTTCGCCGCCTGGCTCTTTGTTGTTGGTTGCAAGCAAAGTGACGTTCAACACCGCAGCGACAACCAATACTGCTACCATAGATACGATAAGAGCAATTTTCTTTCCTTTTGACATGTTTAGTCCTCCTAACTTTTATATGTGAACACTTGTACGTTGTTTGCGTCAACGTTTAGCAGTGTTACAACCACTTCAACGATTTTGTAGCGGATTATCGGGTCATTCGCGCCTTCCGCAACAACCACTACTCCCAAAATTTTGGGCGGGAGAGTTTCCGTCACCAACGGCTCGCCTTTGACGGACACAATGCTTTTTGTCACCGTTGTCACGCCGTTAGATGTAGTTGTTTGTGTTTCGTAGGCGTAAACTTTTTCCTCGTTGCTGCTGTAAGAAATTGCAACGGTCGCTTTTCCGCAGCCGGAAATGTTTTCTACTACGTTACAAATCTTATGCTCCATTTGCGCGATATATGAATTGTCCGTTGATGTTTGCTCAGAATTTTTTGAAGAGTTGCCAATGAATACTGCAACGATAACGACAACCGCCAACAATAGCGCAACGTAGATTTCGATATTCTTAATAGATTTGATTTTGGCGAATAAACTTTTTATCTTGCTCATAGTTCACTTCCACACCGTAATTATGTTGTAATTTGGGAAATAAGCGGACACCACTGTTTTGACTTTTCTTTCTGCATTTGCGGAATAGACAACGTTCATCTGAACGTTCACGGTTTGTTCCGCGTCGGACACCGTGATGCTTTCTACCGTCAAGTCGTTCTCTTCGAGCAACGTTCTTACGGATTTCAAGGCGTTTTCGGTTTTGCGGTCGTGAACGTTTTGTAAGTATTGCTGCTGCGCTTCCATATTACTGTCAGCCGAGGTAAAAATTCCCGATATTCCGCCGCCAAACAGCTGTATTACCGGTTGAACGATGATGAGCGTCACAACCACTCCGAAAACTGTTTTGACGTACTTGCGCGTTTGCCCTTCAGGTAAGATTACGTCGCACAATACGGACAGTATGGCTATACCTGCTACCGTTACTACCCATTTACCCATGTCACACTCCGTTTGCGCAGCAAATTGCAATAAGCGTCAGAATACAAAACATAAACGCCACTGCAATGATAAGCACTGCAAGAAAGGTGAGCGTTTTGCTCATGCCGCTCAGTATTTTTACGTATTTGTCGTCTACTATGGGTTCGCTTAGCGCCGCTACCGCCTGCAAACCGAGATTGACGCACAGTATTGCAACAAGCGGCTTGATTATCGTAAAAAGCAACGTCAGCATTGTCACCGCGCCGAATGCGTTTTTGATAAGCGACGTACTGGCAACAACGATGTCAAACCCGTCGGCAAGGTAACCGCCGAGAATGGGAACGTAGCTTTTGGTTGCAAACTTCGCAGCTCTGTACGACACTCCGTCGACGGATGCGGCGGAAATGCCCTGTACAGAGGTAAACGCCGAAAACAGCATAAATACAATCCCCAGCACCCAGTTGGAAACGTTGTTCAAAAAGGACGACGCTTTGCTCACCCTGACGTTAGAGGAAATGTTGCTAACCACCGAAAACACAAGAGCGAAAATGGACAACGGCAGCACCACGCTCTTTATGATTTCTATTACTCCGCTTGAGAAAACAACCATGGACGGCTGACAAACGCTACTGACCATGTTGCCGCCGTTGGCGATTAGCAACGTCAACAGTATCGGCATTGAAACCTCGGTTAGCGCGCTGACATTTGCAAGCATTTGGTAAACCTGCCTGTAACAGTCAACAATCATAGACAAAACGGACATTAGTACTACCGTTACGCCTACAAAAGACACTACGTTGTCGGTGCTTTCGGAAATCAGTCCACCGCTCGTCTTACGGATTAGACCGAGTATAACCAATACTACGAATATAGCAATCAGTTCGGGCAGCAGGTCTTTGATACCTTCACCAAAAAGGGAGCCGACAACCTGCCAAAAGCTTTCCGCGCTGTCGAATTCGCCGTTGATTATGCTTTTTACCTTTTCTACGACGCTACCGAAAAAGCCGCCGGACACCTCGTCTACTTGAGAAAAGTCAATGTTGTCTAATCCCTCATCAACGTTGTCCTCAAGGTCACTCATGACGTCGGCGTAGGCAAAGCATGGCGTAAATAGCATTGTGATCAGAACTATCACGCAAATAATACGCAATTTCATTGAACCAGACTCATTATCACGCTAAACAGCTTTTCCACGACGGGCAACGCGCAGAAAAGTATCGCCACTTTGGACGCAAGCAGCACCTTGTCGCCTATGCTTTTGCAATTGGCGTCTACACACACGTTGTTGGAAAATTCCGCAAGGTAACCTATGCCCACCACCTTGATGACGCAAGATATCGCCTCGCTGTCGATGTTTGCAGAGTCCGCAAAGTTGTAAAAGGTGTACACTACGTTGTACAACTCGTCGCAAATCATGAGTAGCAAAAGCACGGACACGCCAATGGTGAGCGGCATGGCAAATTCCTGCTTCAGCTGTCGGACAACGGCAATGCCTGCTATAGACAAAATTGCAAGTAACGCTATTTTGTAAAAATCCATAGTTACAAGTCAAATAGCGATTGCAACGTGTCGTACAGCTGCACGATAACGTCCAACATCATCACAAGCGCAATTACAAGTCCTACGACGGACACCACCGTCGCAATTTCGTCCTTGCCTGCGCGTTTAAGTAGCATTGCCGCAATGGCTGTTATGATACCCACCGCAGCTATTTTAATAATTACTGCCAAATCCATTTTTGTCACCGTCACATAAGCACTATTCCAACCATCACGCCGAGCAGAATGCCAAGCTTTACGTAAATTGACGACTTTGTCACTTCTTTTTCCACAGTCTGCTTGCTTGTTTCAAACAACGTCGCATAATAATCGATATGCTTGCGTAACTGCTGTGAACTGACACAGTCCATATTGTCGAAGAAGCTTGACACCTCACTTTTTTGCGCGGCAGTCAGGCTACATTTCCATTTTCTGTTTTGCAAGTACTCGCGAAAAGTCGGCGAACAATTTGTCGTAAATTCCGAGTCAAAGGTAGACAATTCCACTTGCCGCCCCTCTACGTTTACTTTGAGTAAAGCAACGTACCTATTCAGGTCTGAATAGAACTCGCCTTTACGTTTTATACGCTTTTCAAGGTACTTTCCGCATGCGTAACCGCACAATGCGCAGGCAATTAGTATGATTATGTCTAACATAGTATTCTATATTTCGCCATTTTTCGTAATAGTCAGCTCATTTTTTTGTATTTACTTGATTTTTTACAAATCTTTAAATGCTTTGCTTAAACTTTTGCGTTTAGCAATTTAATATTGTAGGAATAACCGTGTTGATTGAGTATTACTGCAGTATCAAAATGCTTTACCAAATCAAATTTTTGCGCGAAATCATCCAACGAAAAACCGTGAGCGCTGCAGGCGACACGTACACCGCTACTGACGCATGCTTTTACCGAAGGTATATCGTCCGTTGAAAGCTCGTCGCACACAATCCACTCGGGCGACATCGCGCGAACACCCACCTCGAATGCGTATGCCTTGCTTGTCCATTTCAAAACGTCGCAGCAAGAGGAATTAAGTAATTCGCTGTCGTAAAACAGTTCCCCTCTTTCATCCACCACTAACACGTTGTAATTCTGAGACAGTTTTACGGACAAATCACGCAAAAAGGTTGTTTTACCGCTACAAGGAGGTCCGATTACAATTACGTTACCTTTCGTACACTGTGTAAAGGTGGCATTGTCTACACAGCTTACGTGATGTGGCACGCGAAAGCACAGCGAGGTGTATTTTTGGAACACCGCCTCATTACTTCCGGCGACCTGACCGCACACTCCAACGCGTACTCCGTCCTCTAACGTAAAGAATCCATTTGCAAGCATCTTTTCATACGCGTAGATGGAATTGTTACACGCGCGTTTTACGACGCTGTCACACGTTTCGCCGAGAATCAATGCATTACTTTGTTGCTGCACAAGTCCTTTGCTTCCGACAAAGTACCACTGGCCGCCAACGTTTACTCTGACCGCCCTACCGTTGCGTAAACGAATTTCACGAACGTCCTTTTGCATTCCAAGAACGTACGACAGCTCGCTTGGTAGACAGTCCATCAGTTTCATACAACATAATATTGGACAAGCCGTGAAAATATACTTGTTTCATCACGAAAAAAGCCAAATCATGCGTCACGTAGTAAAGATAATTTATATTTTGGATTTTTTTATCTAAGATGCAATTTAATTGTCAGAAAAATAAATTCAAACTGTGATTTTAATAAAAACAATAAGTGATTACATAAAAAAAGAACTGCCGCAAGATTACGACAGTTCTGTTTGTTTGATTTGTAGCGCAATTACTACTTAGCTCTTTCCATGTATTCGCCCGTACGCGTGTCGATACGAATCATATCGCCTTCGTTTACGAACATGGGAACCATCAACGTGTAACCGGTTTCTACGGTTGCAGGTTTCGTTGCGTTTGTTGCGGTGTTGCCTGCTACAGCGGGTTCACAGCTTACAACCTGCAAAACTACGAAGTTGGGAGGTTCTACGGAGAATGCCTCACCCTTGTAGAATTTGATTGTAGCGGACATGTTCTCTTTCAGGAATTGCAAAGCGTCCTCAACTTGGCTGTGGTTCAGAGGTACTTGTTCGTAGGTTTCGTTGTCCATGAAGTAGTACAAATCACCGTCGCTGTAAAGGTACTCCATTTCCTTGTTTTCAATACGCGCAAGTTCAAACTTTTCCGACGGGTTGAAGGTTTCTTCACGAACAGCGCCTGTTACGACGTTCTTAATCTTTGTTCTTACAAACGCAGCGCCCTTGCCCGGTTTTACGTGTTGGAAATCTACGATTACGTAAATGCCGTTGTTATATACGAACGTTACGCCCTTTCTAAAATCGCCTGCTAAAATCATAATTTGTAGCCTCCCTGTGTTTATCCTATAAGATTATAATATTTTTGTCTGAAGTTGTCAAATCTATGACGCCATCTTCTTGAATCAAGAGCAAATCCTCTATTCTCACGCCGCCAAGCCCCGGAATGTAAATACCCGGCTCACAGGTGATAAATTGATTTGCCTTGAGCACGTCGGTACTACGCATATTTGCGTAGGGAGTTTCATGTATGTCGATACCAAGACTGTGACCCGTGCCGTGCGTGAAATACTGCTCGTAGCCGTTGGACTTGATTACCTCGCGGCATAATGAGTCCAACTCCTTGCCATCCATTCCGCAGTAGGCGTTGTTGATGCCCATTTTTTGCGCAAGTAGCACCACGTTGTAGATTTTGCGCATTTCATCAGACGGTTCGCCAACGAAAACCGTGCGCGTCATGTCCGAACAGTAACCGTGATAACTTGCGCCAAAGTCCATCGTAACGGCATCGCCCAGTTCCACCGCTTTGTCACTCGGGTGCGCGTGCGGCTTTGATGAATTGATACCCGACGCGATTATCGTATCGAACGCCAATCCTTCCGCGCCGTTTTTCGCCATGAGGTACTCCAATTCAACTGCAATTTCCTTTTCCGTAATGCCGGGTTTGATTACCTTGAGTATTTTAGAAAAAGCAACGTCGGTTATAGATTGCGCCTTTTTTATATAATCAATTTCCTCAGCCGTCTTGAAGCTGCGCACGAAGTTAATATCTTTACCAACCGAGACAAGCTCAATTTGGGGCAGGTTTTCTTTGAGCGACAGATATTCGCTGACGGTCAGTTCGGTATCTTCATAGCCAACGATTTTCACATTGTATTTAGTAAAAATGTCCAAAAGTGTGTCAATAGCGCCTACGCCGTTGGCAATTTGCACTACCTCAACGCCGTCCTTTTCAAGACTTTGCGCCATTTCGTAGTATCTCGGGTCGGTAATGAACACGTTTTTGTTACCGTGTAGCAGTACGAGATAGCCAAAAGTTGAGGCGAAACCTGTAAAATACAAGCGGTTTTTCTCGCTAATTACCACTATCGCGTCAACTTCTTTCAACTGAAAAAGTTTGTCGGTGTTTTTCATGTATTCCTCCAAAATCACAAGCTGTCGTAAATACGTTTCATTTCAAGCGCGTCGTCGGTTTGCGTGCCTGCCGATTCGCAAATGACTACCGGCTCAAGCTTGTATTTTTTTAATATCTTTGCCAAAGGTTCAAATTCAGGTCCGAAAACTGTGTCGGCAAAGGTCAAATGCCTCACTTCACCGCCGTTCGAGTACTCGATTTTGGAAAAGTGAACGTGAACCTTGCTTGCCCGCTCCATTCCCAAATTGTTGATAAGATGAGTTATTATTTGCTCGTAGTCCTCAGCCGTCTTAAGACTGCCGTAGGTGCGGGCGTTTATATGTCCGAAATCTATTGTTGGGATGAAGAAATCCGCCGTTTTGCAAAACTTCGTCACTTCCTCCACGTCGCCTATTTGATTGATTTTGCCCATTGTTTCGGGACAGAAAATACAGTCGTCCATCTTGTTTTCAACGATTAGACGCGCCAAAACCTCCATACGCTTTTGCGTGAGTTCTACGGCCTCTTTCCTCGTCATTTTGCCCACTGTTGAAGGGTGAAAAACCACGCGTTTGCCGTAAAACTCGCGTACCTTTTGACAGCTACGCAATACGTAACCGTAAGATTTTTCCGCCATCTCGTCCGACGGATTGGCAAGATTGATGTAGTACGGCGCGTGAACGGAGATTTCAACGCCAAAGGCTTTTCCCAGTTCGCCTATAGCGTTGGCTTTTTCGTTACTTATGTTTATGCCTCTGCCAAAGGAGTATTCGTACGCGTTTAGTCCTTGATCCGACAGCCACTTGGGCGCGTCGGTTGACGACGTATGCCCCTCGTCGTAAAACCGAGTACAGTTTCCGCTCGGTCCAAATCTAATCATTCAAAACCACTCCCCTGTCTTTTTTTAACTGTTCGATGAGTTCCTGCGCGCTGTTGAATTTACTTATAGGACGCAAATATTTTGTCAATGCAACCTTGAGCTGTTTGCCGTACAAATCGCCTTCAAAATCAAGTAGATGCGCCTCTACGTTGACGTAATCGAGTCCGAAGGTCGGTTTTTGTCCTACGTTTACTATTGCGCGGTAGAGTTTGCCGTCTACAACCGTTTGTCCGCCGTACACACCCAAAGGCAGTTCCTTTTCGCCGCTTATTTGTAGGTTTGCGGTGGGAAATCCAATTTGACTGCCAACGTGTCTGCCGCTGACAACCTTACCAACAAGGAAATACGGCTCGGACAAAAGCGCGTTTGCCTTTTCCAAATCGTTACTTAACAGCATTTCACGCAAGCGCGAAGTACTTATCTTTTCGCCGTTCAGACAAATTGCATCCACCACGTAAACACTACATACACCATTTAAGCTGTCACTTAATTGCGCTGCATTCATACGGTCTCTGCCGCAGGTGTAGTCAAATCCGCACACTACGCCCTTGAGATTGTACTTTTTGAGCAACTCAACGAACTGCGCGCCGCTTTGTTTGCGAAAACTGTCGTCAAACTCCGCAGCAATTACGTAATCTACGCCCAAATTCTCGTAAATACTGAGCCTTTCTTCAAACGTGTACACCACTGAACAGTCCATTCCCAATACCTTGAGGTGGTTGTTGCTAAATGTGAACAGCGCAACATTGGCGTTAAGCTCATCGGCGTGACGTTTTGCCACTTCAAGCAGCTTTTGATGCCCAAGGTGCATACTGCCAAAGTAACCCAAACAAATGACGATAGGCGTATTCAGTTTTTGTCCAAACTGTACTATTTGCATATTATTGTCAACTAAAAGGCGTTTTTTAGGTAGTATTCCAGTTCGAGGATACCGTTTTGACATTTTCCTAAGCCAAAGAAAACGCCCTTGCAGTAAATTTTCCGATAGTCGTTAAATTGTTCAACGCGAATTTTGCGGCCATACTCTAAATCGTAAAAAAATCTGTCGTCCAACACAAGCGTCTCAACGTCGCCAAGCGGATACATTACGTCCAAAAGGCATTTTTCCTTCAACTCGCGAATTTCATCTAACGTATAGGCGCTTTGTATGTCAAAACAACCTGATTTGAGCCTGATCAAGCCACTCATGTAGCCGACAGTACCGCAAGAAGCCGCAACGTCTCTTGCAAGCGAACGAATGTAGGTTCCGCCGCTGCACCAAATGTCAATTACAAAAGTATTTGCGTCTTGTTGTTTTACGAGCTTAATGTCATAAACGCTCACATTACGCGAACGAAGCTCTACCGTCTCGCCACTGCGGGCAAGCTTGTAGGCGCGTACTCCACCCACCGATATTGCCGAATAAGCAGGCGGAATTTGTTGTAATTCACCTACAAAACTTTGCAATACCGTTTCAACTTGTTCAGACGTTGGAATATGCTCGCAGGTCTCCGTCACCTCGCCGTAGGAGTCCAAGGTGTCCGTTGTCTTGCCGAAGGTGAAGAAAGCGCGATAGTATTTTACTTTGTTGGTAAGAAAATTGAACAGTCTTGTTCCAAGCCCCACGGCAATTGGCAGCACACCGCTTGCGCCGGGGTCAAGCGTACCAAGATGCCCCACTTTCTTCTCGTGTAATACGTGCTTCAAGCACACCACTACGTCGCTTGCCGTAGCTCCCACAGGTTTCAGTACGTTGATAAAGCCGTTCATAACGAGTAACCCACCACGCGGACAATCTTTTCAATGACGTCCTCTAAAAAACCCGAAATCATACAACCTGCCGCTGCAACGTGTCCGCCGCCGCCAAATTCCTGACAAATATCTCTCACAGAAACACCATTGCCGCGCATGCTAACCTTGTAGTTGTTAGGCTTACTTTCCGTAATGCATACGCCAACTTTTGCAGTTTCGACGTTTATTGCATACTGTACAAGTCCTGACGTTGCCGAAAGCTCCAGTCCTAACTCATCCAAATCCTTCTTGGTTACGTAAAGGAGCACCAACTTGTCGTCGTAGTACGTTCTCAACCTTGACAGGGCGCTAGCGACGAGTTTTGTTTCGGCTAAGGACGTATCTTTAAAAAACACTCGCCCAATTTTTTCAGTGTCAACACCGTATTTACAAAGTTCCGCAGCCATTAGGAAACTTGCACTGTCGGTGTTGTTGTGCATAAAATTACCAGTATCCGTTGATAGCCCCACGTACAAACTCGTGGCAATGGCGTTGTCAAGCTCTACGTGTAATTCGCGCAGAATTTCATATATCATCTGACAGGTACTTGCGTAATGCGTTACACAGTTGTATTTAGAAAAATATTCCCCGCCGTGATGATCTACAGTCAAAGTTTCGTCAAATCTGTTGTAAACTGAGTAAAATTCGCCCAAACGGTTGGCGTCGCCGCAATCCACCGCTACAAGCAAATCGTAGCTACCCTGAAAAACACGGCTAAAAATTTCACCTTGAATAAATTGCGCCAAGCTTGCGCTTAAGTCCATGTCGCAAAAAAGACTGACTTCTTTGCCAAGCTTCTTCAAAGCAAGACAAAGGGCAACACAGGATCCAACTGTGTCGCCGTCGGGGTTAGTGTGAGCAAACAATGCCACACGCTTTTTGCTAAGCAGTATCTCGGCAACCTGACTAATTGTCGCCGTCTTTTTTGCTGATTTCATAAAGCATTTCGTTTATCTTCTGTCCGTACGCCATTGACGTGTCCAAAATGAAGTTAAATTCCGGCACTTTACGTATGTGCATCGTCTTGGAAATTTCGCGACGTACAAAAGATTCGTTTTCACGTATTGCAAGGAAGGTTTGCGTTGCCTTTTCCGTGTTTGTGGAGTAAATGCTGACGTACACCTTCGCAGAACTCAATTCTCTGTCGCAGTCTACGTCAAGGACGGTGAACATTTCGGTAATACGCGGATCCTTCACCTTTTTAGTCAATATTTCCACAATCAAGCGTTTAAACTCGGCGTTTAGTTTGTTAGTTCTCGTGTTCATTGCGCTATCTCTTCCATTTGATAAATTTCAAATACGTCGCCAACCTTGATATCGTTGTAGTTCTCAACGGAAATACCGCATTCGTAACCGGATGCCACTTCCTTTACGTCGTCCTTGAAGCGTTTGAGAGCCAAAATGTTGCCGTCGTAAATGCTAACGTCGTTGCGGTAAATACGAACCTTGCCGTTACGCGCAACCTTTCCGTTTGTAACGTAGCAACCGGCAACTGCGCCAACGCCCGTAATCTTGAAAACTTCGCGAACTTCCGCGCTTCCGAGAACAGTCTCGCGGAACTTGGGAGCAAGCATACCTTTCATTGCAGCCGTAACGTCGTCCACAGCGTCGTAAATTACGCTGTACAGTCTGACGTCTACGCCTTCTTTTTCCGCTAAAGCCTTAGCGTTGGTATCTGCGCGAACGTTGAAGCCGATGACGATTGCCTCCGACGCCTTTGCAAGCATAATATCCGTTTCATTGATACCGCCTACGCCGCCGTGAATTGCGCTGACCTTAACTTCGTCGTTTGAAATCTTTTCAAGGCTTGCCTTCAATGCTTCCAAGCTGCCCTGTACGTCGGTTTTGACGATAATATTGAGAGTTTTAAGCTGTCCTTCGGAAATACGTCCGAACAAATCGCCAAGATTGAGGGCAGGAGCTTGACGCGCGTTTTCCAACTTAACCTTAGTTTTGCGTTCCTCGGCAGCCTTCTTGACAAGCTTTTCGTCTGCAACGTACATGTAGTCGCCCGCTTGAGGAACCTCGGAAAATCCAAGTACCTCGACAGGCATTGACGGACCTGCGCTCTTGACTTTCTTGCCCTTGTCGTCAAACATTGCGCGAATTTTGCCTGTTGCGTAGCCTGCTATCAAGCTGTCGCCAACGTTCAAAGTACCGTTGCTAATAAGTACGGTTGCCACAGGACCTCTGCCCTTGTCAAGTTTGGCTTCAATAACAGTACCTGTCGCGCGCTTTTCGGGGTTAGCCTTGAGTTCCTTTATTTCAGTTATCAACAACACGCTTTCAAGCAGTTTGTCCAATCCCATACCTGTTTTAGCAGAAACGGGCACCATAATCGTGTCGCCGCCCCACTCTTCGGGTACAAGCTCGTATTCGGTGAGCTGTTGCTTTACTCTGTCGGGATCAATGTGAGGTTTGTCCATCTTGTTGATAGCAACAACGATAGATACGCCTGCCGCCTTCGCGTGGTTGATTGCTTCGATAGTTTGAGGCATGACGCCGTCGTCTGCCGCAACTACTATGATTGCTACGTCGGTGATTTTCGCTCCGCGAGCGCGCATTGCTGTGAACGCTGCGTGACCGGGAGTGTCGATAAACGTAATAGTTTCGCCATTTGCGGTAACCGTGTAGGCGCCGATATGCTGTGTGATTCCGCCCGCTTCGCCGCTCGTAACGTTAGTGTTACGAATTGCGTCAAGCAGTGACGTTTTACCGTGGTCAACGTGACCCATTACGGTAACGATGGGCGGACGCTTGGTGTTGTTTTCAAGTCCGTCGTCAGCGTCGGCGTCGAAAATGATTTCCTCTGCCGTCTTTTCCACCTTAAGCTCAAGTGTTACGCCGTGCATGCCGGCAACGTATTCGGCGTAATCGAAGTCAACGGTGTCGTTGATTGTCTTCATTATGCCTTCTTTGAACAGTTGCTTGATAATTTCAGATGCGGAAACGCCTATCTTTTCACTCAACACCTTGATAGCAACCTCTTCGGTTGTAACGACAGCGTGAGTAATTTTAGGCGCGACAACTACGTGACTGTCCGACTTCTTGCTGCGCGCGCGACGAACAACTCTGTCCTCGTCGTAGTCGGCAGTATAATCACGCGTAAGCAGACTCTTTTTCAGACTGCTTGTGCGCTTTTCGTCGGGATGTTCCTTAGTCTTGTTCTTGTTGCCGTGCGACTTTTGCGGTCCACTCTGCGGAATGTCCATGACTGGGGCAAACTTTTTAGCGGTTTGTCCTGCCGCACGCGGTTGAGTGCCGCGTTTAGATTGGTCGTCCTTGCCTTTTGCGGGAGCGTTTTGTCTTGCCCCACCGCGCTCGTCACGTTTTGCCGTTGAGGGACTACTTGGCGTACGCTTGTTAGCAGACAAATCGAGGAACTTCCTGACCTTGACGTTTCCCTTGTCGTCGGTGTAGGTTTTGACCTCTCTGCCGTTTTCGATAGTGGTAACGACTTTTGTTTTAGGCTTTTCCTCTACCGGTTGCGGGGGAACTTCAACAACAGGCTCCGCTTCCTCGGGCTTTTCCGCTTCAGCAATCGGCTCCTCTGCAACTTCGACCGCAACAGGCTCCTCTATTGGAGTTGGAGTAACCTCAACCGTTTCCTGAACTATCTCGTTTACGGTGGCCTCAACTTCTATTTGTCTAAACTCCGCTTTGCGCTCCTGTATTTGTATCGACAACGCATTTGCGCGTTGTTTCAACGCAGCAAGCGATTGTTGCAAACTGCGAGCAACGTCCAAAACGTTGACTTTAACAGTCTTGACGTTTTCAAAGCTTTTAGTTTTTTGCGTATTAGTTGTTGTATTTGCCATATTTCCTCCCAGCAATCTACATCAAATTTTCACAAATTGCATTGGCTAACGATTTGTCGCAAATAGCCAACGCCTTACAGTTTCTCATTTTGAGGATTTCGTACTCATCGATTTGCGCAAGCTGGCAACCTGTTCGCGCGGACACCTCTCTGAGCACCGACAAAGAGTTGTCGGAAAGGTTAGCCGTGTACAGCAAAAGTTGCATATGCTTTTTGCAGCTTTTGATACTGTCACAGCCCAAAACCGCAGATCCTTTTTTTATCGCAAATCCTATGTAAGTTTCTACTTTACTCTTCAACTAAGTTCTCCAACTCATGCGCTACCGTCTCAAGCGAAAATCCGTGTTGCTTAACAAAGCCTTTATTTTTGAGCGCTTTGTTGAGGCACGCCTTCGTCTTGCACAGATACACGCCACGACCGTTCAGTTTGCCCGTCAAGTCTACCACAACTCCGTCAGGTGTGTTGACGATACGTATTAACTGATTTTTGGGCAACATCTGACGGCAGCAAACGCACATTCTTTCGGGAATTTTCTTGGTAGCCACTATTCGTCAACCTCGTCAGATCCGTTCATTTCGTCAAACATACCGCTTTGCATCGCTGCGGTGTAGGATTTAACGTCAATCTTCCAGCCTGTGAGCTTTGCGGCAAGGCGAGCGTTTTGTCCTTCCTTGCCGATTGCAAGCGACAGCTTTTCGTCAGGAACTACAACCTTAGCCTCTTTGTTTTCCTCGTCTGCCTGAACGATAAGCACCTTAGCGGGAGACAAAGCTCTTGCAATGTAGTCCAAAATGTCACTGCTCCAAGGAATAATATCAATTTTTTCGCCGCCTATTTCCGACACAATTGCGTTTACGCGAACGCCCTTGTTACCTACGCACGCGCCAACGGCATCAATTTCGGGGTCGGTAGAATACACTGCCATTTTGGTACGGAAGCCCGCTTCACGAACAATACTCTTAATTTGAACGATATCTGCACGGATTTCGGGAACTTCGTTTTCGAATAGGCGCTTGATGAACAAAAAGCTTGCGCGGGAAAGCATAACCTGAGTTCCGCCTACGCCGTCGCGGACACGCTTTACAAGCACCTTAATGCGGTCGCCTGCGCGATATTTTTCACCGGGGATTTGCTCCTGAACTGTAAGCACGCCTTCCATTTGGTTTTTGCCTATTTCAACGTAGATAGTTCCGTCGTCCTTGACGCGAGACACAACGCCGATGAGTAGCTCGTTTTCCTTGTCCATGTATTGACTGAAGGTCACGTCCTTTTCCGCCTGATGCAAGCTGTTCATGATGACCTGTCTTGCGTTTTGAGCGGCAATTCTGCCAAAGCCGCGCGGATCAATTTCCGTCAGCACCTCGTCGCCAAGTTTATACGATTTTTTGATAAGGCGCGCTTCCTCTAAAGAAATTTCCTTCTCCGGAGTTTCAACGTTTTCCACTACCGTCTTGCTGATGTAAACGCGAATAGCGGTTTTTTCGGGGAAAATTTTAACCACTATATTGGAAGCCTCGCCGTAATTCTTTTTGCAGGCGATTGTCAGGGCTGTTTCAAGTGATTCGATAACCTTTTCCTTGCTTATACCCTTTACTTCTTCCAGTTCGTCCAGAGCGAGAAAAAACTCTTTGCTGATCATGATTGTGTCCTCCTAAAATTCGATTACAGGCTCAATTTTTGCCGTATCTTTTTTGTTAAATGTAATTTTGTCACCGTTTTTGAGTTCAACGGTTAGTGTTTCTTCGTCGTACGCTACAAGTAGCCCTTCGTACGCCTTTTTGCCATTTTGAGGCGTGTACAGACGAACGGAAATTTTCCTGTTGAAATTGCGCTTGTAGTCGCGTTCGGTTTTCAAAGGGCGGTCTATTCCGGGTGAGGATACGTTTAGAATGTACGCCGTGTCAATGGGGTCGAGTTCGTCGAGCGGAGCGTCTATTGCTTTGTGTAGTTTTTCGCAGTCGTCAATCGTTACGCCACCGTCTTTGTCTATTACGACGGTCAAATTCATTCCGTCGTATTTTTTTTCGTAAAGTACCTCTATCACTTCAAGACCAAAACTTTCCGCAATAGGCTGTACGAGCGCAAATACCTGATCGGATACCTTTCCCATAAAATCTCCTGTAAAACCTCTTTATACGAAGTTGACAGTGGAGAAAAACCCCACTGTCACCAAATAAGTCTTAATTAACTTTGGCGAAGCTCGCTCAAACGCCGTTTCGACGTTCTTGCGCGGCAAATTTACTCAATTTACCGTACTTAGTATACCACATATAATATAGTTTGACAACTATAAAATACAAAATAATATTAAACAAACGTGAAATTATATTAATTAATGACGTGATCGTATCAAATAAAAGCAAAAACATCACTTTGTTTGCAAACCAAATGGACGGTTTTGTGACGGTTGCTACTTCTACTTAGAATTATACGATAGAACGCTCATGCAACGCGCTACGGTCAAAGCGGTATCCGCGCAAAATACGGTACTTGGGCACTCCACCTTGCATTTCTTTGCAACGTCGTCCAGCTTTGCCAAATTTACGGACACGTTCAATATGCTGTTTTCAAACAACGCGCCAAGAAGCTCCACCTGATTGTCCGTTCCGTTTGTGAACCTGTACCCAACAGGCGTTGCGTAATAATTCAACATGTCCACTATCTGACGTAGATTGTTACCCACAAGTCTACACCCGTAGGTGAATTTGTACAAATCGGAAATTATTTCCGTAATCGTCGGGTGGAAAATGAATTTGCTTTGGGACAGTCCACACAGTTCCAATGATTTTTTGTCCACGTCACACTCGGGGTTTACGTAGGTAAAAAATCGCTCGGTAACGTGTCCGTCCACCAATTTAACGGCGCAAATAGCGTAAATTTTGTCCTCGATGACGTTGTAGCCGGTCGTGTTAACGTGCAGAACTACGTAGCTTTTACCCGTAAGCAAAGATTTTTTGGACGAGTTGTCCACAAAATTTATTTGTCTGTACTCGGAAGAGTCTTCGGGTTTTACAAGCAGATATTCGTCCGCCACCTTACGCGACGCTTCACTTGAATGAGAAATAGTGTCAATTTTGCACTTGCACAAATCGTAGACCACCATTTCAAGCCGTTCGCCGTTTTGGTTGTAGGCAACCTTGCCGCGCACCGCCACCGAAGTTCCGTCAGCAAGCAACGTCAGCTGTTTGAGCTTCTTGTCGTTTGCGAAACCGCGAGTTTGAGATAGAGTTTTAGCCTCAGCTTCGCCCTTGCCAGTCTCATTCATAATGGTTTCTACGTCGGTAATTTGCAACCGTACGAACAAAATGCAAGGCATAGAATTGCCAGTGCCGTCGGTCAAAGTGAACGAGCAAACGTGCAACAGCGGATTATTTTTTGCCGCGCGGACGGTTTTGGCGGAAATTGTACCGCAAAGCACGCAGGAATCCATTGGTTTCTTCGCATCCAATATGTACATAGGCATCGAGATTATTTCCTTGCCGATGTACTTTTTTACGTTAGTAATACTGAAGTGACGCGACGGCTTTAGCAGTTCCCTGTTAATTGCCAACTGCACTAATTTTTCCTGCTCGGACACGTTGACGGAAGCCGTTGACAGCTCGTCCAACTTCAACGCAAAATTGACGTCGTAACTTGTGTATTCTTGGAAATAACTTGTTAGTTTCTCGCAAAACTCGGAAATTTCCATGTTCTTTTTGACGACTTCGCTGACGACGAAAACGACGTTTATACTTCTGCCCGTTACAATTACTTCAATTTTGTTTCTGCTTATATTTGCGTAAATTGGATACTGTTTTTTGATTAGTTCTACGAGAAGTTTTTGAAAGCTAACCACTGTGAAGTCGTCTTGCGCGTATTTGATTGAGCAAGCGTAACCTTGGGGCAACTCGGCGGAAATGGTGTCTGCAATTTCCTTCTTCAAGTTGGCGTCAAAATCCAAAGCGCGTGGATGTGAGAGCGTGCAAAAAACCTTTCGCTGCTGTCTGTCAACGCGAATTTCTCTCATACGCAACTCATCTAAATTTGGAAATTGTTTGTGTAGCTTGTCAATTATCATTTGTCAGTAAATCAATTTCTTTTTTAAATTCACTTGCAGCCGAAGCCGCCTCTACCGTTTTGTACCTTTGTCCCTTTTTGAAAAAGACGAAACTGCCGTTTGCGCCCGCCATACCCAGGTCTGCGTCACTACACTCACCCGGACCGTTGACTTCGCAGCCCATAACAGCAACTTTCAGGCTTTTGTTAATGTTTTTTACATAGTCGTAAATCTCATTGGCTACGTTTTCAAGGTCAATACTGCACCGCCCGCACTTTGGGCAGGACACGAAGGTCACACCGCTTCTCAGTCCAAGCGAAGTTAGAATATCTTTGGCAGCGTACACCTCGTCAACGGGGTCGGACGTTAGCGAAACTCGAATCGTGTCGCCAATACCGTCCAACAGCAAGCTGCCAATACCAATTGAGTTTTTTACCAAGCCTTGATTGAGCAACCCTGCTTCCGTAACTCCAAGGTGCAGAGGATAGCCAAGTTGAGCGACAAACTTGTTAGTTTCCACAGTTTCGCGCACGTCGCTGCTTTTAACCGACAAAACCAAATCAGTGAAATTACGCTCTTCAAAGTGGCGAACGTATTGCATAAGACTGTTAGCAAGCGCTTTCACCTTGTCGCCATTTGCGGCCTTCAGAGCGTCCTTGTTGACAGAACCGCTGTTCACGCCGATTCGAATAGGTACGCGGTGTAGTTTTGCGCAGTCTATCACACTGTCCAACTGCTCTATTGACATATTGCCGGGGTTTATTCGAACTTTGTCCGCTCCCGATTTAATGGCGGCAATCGCCAAGCGGTAATCAAAGTGTATGTCTGCAACAAGAGGCGTCGCCGTTTGCTTTCGTACGATTGCAAAGGCCTTTGCCGCGTCCGCGTTGGGCACAGCAACGCGCATAATATCGCAGCCCGCCTCAACACACTGTTCAATTTGTCGCAAAGTAGCCTCAACGTTCGTTACAGACATGTTGGTCATTGACTGAATGGCAATGGGATTGCTACCGCCAATACTAATATTGCGTATTTTAACTTCTTTGGTTGGATTTCTCATAGTTTTAGTATATCTATCAACAACATTAACACTATCAATACTACAAGTCCTATGCCGTTGATGTAGGACTGAACCTTTCTGTTGATTGGTTTGCCCGCAATCCATTCGATAATGACGAACACCATTTGACAGCCGTCAAGCGCAGGTACGGGCAGCAGGTTGAACACTGCAAGGTTGACGGAAATAAGCACTATCAGCATCAAGACGTTTGCAAAGCCCGTAGACACGATTTGCGTAGTCATGCTTATGGTGGTAATTGGTCCACCAACGCTTTCAATACCTACCGCGCCTGTTAACAATCCTCCTAAAGTACGCAAAACGAGCATTCCCACTTCACAGCAGTAAGGTACGACTCGAATCAGCACTTCACCAAATCCAAACTTGAATTTGTCGTAGTGAATGGACATTGCGATGCCTGTATACGCCTGCGGTTCGGCAACGATATCGCTGTTAAAATAGCTTTTTGCCATCTCGTAGGTGTAATAATGCTCGCCGTCGGTCACAGTCAGCGTAAAGGTGTCGCCAACCGCATTCAACCCTTCATCCCAGTCGTCGGCTTGACAAATCAACCGATCGTTTATTTTGTATACCGTATCGCCAACCTTCAATTTGCGATTGTTTGCATCTGCAAAATTACCGTCAACTTTGGTAAGAGTAAAAGTAGTAAAGGTGCCTTGCGTTATGTTAGTCAACGTTTTCTCAACGTACACCGTGTTGCCGTTCTCGTCTACACAGTCAGGACGAAGCACTGTCAAAGTCATTTCATCATCGGTAAAGTAGCGACTCAGGCTGTCCAATATGTAGACGCGCCTACCGTTAACCTTGTAAATTACGTCACCGCTTTGTATTTGTTGGTAGTTTGCCTCGGGAGCGTACTCGTACACGTTGTTCACAACTACTACCGTTTCGCCGTATGCCGAAAATACGATAATTGCAATTAGAATAGCCGACACAAAGTTGAAAAAGGCGCCGGAAAATAACACGATAAGGCGTTTCCAAGGCTTTTGTCTGTTGAATGCCTTGGGGTTTTCCACCTCGTCGTTTTCCCCCTCAAATGCGCAAAAACCGCCGAGCGGCAGCAAACGCAGCGAAAAAACTTCGCCGTTTTTCTTCTTTTTGGAAAGAATTTTGGGACCCATTCCGATTGCAAATTCATTTATTTGAAATCCCAACAGCTTTCCTGCGGTGTAGTGACCCGTTTCGTGGATGAGTACCATTACCATGAGTACTACAAACGCCAACAAAACGTAGCCTATTGTTTTCATTACCGATGCGAAATCGCAAAGCAGATTTAGCATATTTCTCCGTCAATCAATTTTTTTGCGTAAACCTTTGCCTCACTGTCAAAACGCTTGATATTGCGAACGGTTAGCTGCTCACAAGACACAGCGTCGGCAAAACGGTCTACTACTTTTAGTATTATATTGTAAAAATTGTCAAAAGACAACTTACCCTGCAAAAATCCTTCCACGCACGCGTCGTTTGCGCCGTTCATCACCGTTCTTGACAATGGTGAATATTTCCATATCTCATACCCCAAACGCGCGCAAGGGAACTTGTCGAAATTACATTTTTCAAAGCTAAGCGAAAGTATTTGCTCGAAACTAACAGGTTTTACACTGTGTTTGCCTTGTTCGCCCAACAGCGCGGTTTGAATTGGCAAACGCATGTCGGGGGTAGCAAGTTGGGCAATTACGCCGCCGTCCTTGAACTCCACCATTGAATGTACAACGCTTTGTCTATGTACAACTATTTGGATTTGCTCAACAGGCACGCCGAACAAAAAGCTTGCTTCGATAACTTCCAACGACTTGTTCATCATCGTCGCGCTGTCAACTGTAATCTTGTTGCCCATGCTCCAGTTTGGGTGTTTCAAGGCGTCAGCAGCTGTAACCGAACGAAGTAACTTTGCGTCCGTGTTCCAAAACGGCCCGCCGCTTGCGGTAAGTAAAATTTTGGACAAGGTGGATTTGTCGCGACCTATCAAGCATTGACTGATAGCGCAATGCTCACTGTCTATCGGGTACAGCTTTGCTTTGCCAACTCTTGACATTACCAACTCACCTGCGCACACAAGCGCCTCTTTGTTGGCTAATGCAACGTCAATACCGTTGTCAAGACAGTACAGTATGCTATCGAGCGCTGTTATACCGCGAGTTGCAACTACCGCGATGTCACAGTCTTTTACGGCGTCAATAAGGCAGTCCTCGCCGTCGCGACTAATCAACGCGAAGTACTGAGGAGAAAATTCTTTAACTTGTTCACTCAGTTTTGCCTCATTGGAATAGGCGACAAGTGAACATACCTTCAACTTGTCGCTGTTACTACGTATAACGTCTAAGGTTTGAGTGCCGATTGAGCCAGTACTTCCAAGTATTGCAACTTTTTTCATTACAAAATGAACATAAACACAAAGGAAACAAGTACGGAGTTGAGCATAATGCCATCCAACCTGTCAATTATTCCGCCGTGTTCACCCAGCAATCTGCTGTAATCTTTTATTCCGCAGTAGCGCTTGACCATGCTTGCAAGCAAATCGCCTATTTGCGTTGCTGCGGAGCCTAATAGACCAATCAAGAGGTACGTTAGCATCACGTAGTACCATTTGAGTCCCATAAATGACAATCCAAACTGTTCTCCATAGCCAAACAGTTGCGAATAGTCGAATATCAGATACACTATCGCAGAACCTACTAAGCCGCCGAAAACTCCGCCTATCGCTCCTTCGACAGTCTTTTTGGGGCTTATGTCGGGACACAGCTTGTGTTTGCCGAACAGTCCGCCGACAAAATAAGCGAAGGTGTCGGTAAAAGTAGAAACGGAAAAAACCAACGCCAAAGCAAGGGCGTTTAAAGGAAGCAGGTAGCTTACCGAGTGTTTCGTGCCTAACAACTCATTCAAATACACCCATATATCGTTTTCTATGTAGAGATATTGCGTGTAGTTGCCCGTTGCCTCGGCGCGGTTGAGATACAACAACGTTGACATGAACAATCCGGGGTAAACGAGCATGAAAGCTATGTATATGAGACTGTCTGCGCGGTTGCGGAACATTGCAGTTAGCACCGCAACAATAAACACAATCAACGAGAAGAACAATATACCCATGAAGCCAAACAGACTGTAAACGGGCATAATTCCAATAGCGTAAAGCCACAAAAGCCAACTGAAACAGTCGGGAATCCTGTCCTTGCCGAGAGCTCTGCGCATTTCAATAACCGACAGCAAAATCAGCACGGAAATAATAACCGAGTTGATTGCTCTGCCGCTGACAAAAGTATCTTCTCCACCTACGTAGTTAGTGAAAAAGATATTTAGCAATATCATTCCAAGCATTACAATAAAAATCGCTATGCCCACCAACACACGGTTAAGCAAAGATTTTTTATTTAGCGCCATCTATTCCTCCAAAATTGCGAGTACGGTGCTCGTATTCTTGCAAAATACCATCGTACTCGTCAGTTGTAAAATCAGGCCAAAGCGTGTCGGAAAAGAACAGTTCCGAGTAAGCACTTTGGAAAAGCAGGTAGTTGGACAGTCGCTTCTGTCCGCCCGTGCGAATTATCACGTCCGGCTCGGGTAACTTATTGTAGAGATTGTCTTTTATGCCCTCTACGGTGATTTCTTCGCCCTTTTTATTCAATGCCTTGACAGCCTCGACGATTTCCCTTTGTCCGCCGTAGTTTATGCACAAATTTACACAAATTGCATTGAAATTAGAAGTTTCGCGTTGAATTTTGTCAATTTTTTCCACAAGTTTTGAGGGCAATCCTTCTCGCTCGCCTGACACAACAACGCGAATTCTGTCCTTACAAAACTTCTCAAATTGGCTAAGATATCTGTCCGCCAACGAAAACAGGTTGTTTACTTCCGACTCGGGACGTTTCCAATTTTCCGTAGAAAAGACGTACAACGACAGGTACTTAACGCCAACGGCAAGCGAACGGTCAATTATTCGCTCGGCAACGTCCAAGCCGCGCTTGTGACCGTGCAGCCTTGCGAGACCTTTACTCTTTGCCCAACGTCCGTTGCCGTCCATTATTATCGCTACGTGTGTAGGAACGTTTTTCATCAAATTTTCAATTTGTAACGGCAAACCACAAGCTCCACCATTCCGTCATGCTCGCGAACTGCCGTCACCAACTCCCTGTCAAAGTCTACTTGTTTCCTATCTACATAATAAACAAACTTGAAGTTTGTTATACCTGATTTACGCAAAACGCTTTGGGCTTCACAAACTTCAAGTCCGATAAGGTCATTGAAATTCATTTGTAGCTTACACAGACATTACATCCGTTTCTTTGTCCTTAGCGAGTTTGTCAACCAATTCGATTTGTTTGGCGAGCGACTTGTCAACTTCATCTTCGTAGTTAGCAATGAGGTCTTCCGAAACGGTCTTGGCGTTTTTCTCTTTCTTTAAGCCGTCCATAGCGTCTCTTCTTGCGTTACGCAAAACCACCTTGGTGTCCTCGGCAAGCTTCTTGACCTGCTTTACAAGGTCTCTGCGGCGTTCTTCAGTAAGCACGGGGAAGGTCAAACGGATCACGGTTCCGTCGTTTTGCGGAGTTACGCCAATGTTAGCCGCAAGAATTGCCTTTTCCACGTCCTTCAATGCCGATTTGTCCCAAAGGGTAATCAACAGGCATCTCGGTTCGGGAATAGAAATATTGCCCATTTGGTTGATGGGAGTTGGCGCGCCGTAGTAGTCAACGCGAATGTTCTCCACCAACTTGGGGTTGGCACGACCTGCGCGCATAAGGTTGTACTCGTTCTTCATGTAGTCGATTGCCTTGTCGCAGTTCAACTCAAAGTTCAAAAAGATTTCTTCAATTTGCGGTGTAGCGTAATTCATAACACCCTCCAATACAATTTACTATAAAGTTATTTTACTACAAAACAAAGTAAAATTCAAGAATAATTCGCTATTATCACTACGATATAACGGTGCCTAATTTTTCACCTTTAAGAACGCGCAACACGCCGTCCTTTTCGTTTTTACCGATAGCGACAACCTTGACGCCAAATTCTCTGCACATTGCTATTGCCGTGAGGTCAAGCGCCTTCAAGTTGTCGGCAATAACCTTGTCGTAGCTAATTGTGTCGTACTTGACTGCCTTAGGGTTGACGGTTGGGTCGCTGTCGTAGATTCCATCCACTGCTTTTAGGCAAATCAAAGCGTCTGCATGAATTTCGCAGGCGCGTAAAGATGCGGCTGTGTCGGTCGAGAAATACGGTGAGCCGGTTCCGCCCACGAATATCACGACTTTGCCCTGTTTCAGGTATTCATTGACGTTAGGCAAAAAGAAGGTTTCGCACACCTTGTCTATTGCAAAGGATGACACAACCTTGCTTTCAACACCGCAGGCGGTCAATGCCTCGCCGAGCGCAAGACCGTTCATGACCGTTGCAAGCATGCCTATGTAGTCGGCAGTAGCTCTGTCCATGCTTTCTATGGTACGTCCGCGCCAGATGTTTCCGCCGCCGACGACTACGCCCAACTCTACGCCGGCGTCAACTATTCGTTTGATTTGAGCGGCTACGTTTGCTGCGCTTTGACCGTTAATATTCATGTGTCCGTCGGAAAGCGCTTCGCCACTGATTTTGAGCAAAATGCGTTTGTATTTCGCCATATTATCCTCGCAAAATTAAATTTGTGAAAAAGGGAACATACCCAATCGGTGTTCCCTTTTGTTTTCAAAATAAATTATTTAATGTTCTTGAGTTGTTCTGCAATCTCGTCAACAAAGTTGTCAACACGCTTTTCAATTCCTTCGCCCATTTCGTAACGAACGAATCTCGTAACGGTGATGTCAGCGCCAAGCTTTTTAGCGGTGTCGGCAACAACCTGTTTTACGGACAAAGCGGAATCACGTACGTACTCTTGTTCGAGCAAGCAAACTTCCTTGTAGTACTTGTGAATACGGCCTTCTACCATCTTGCCGATAATTGCTTCGGGCTTGCCTTCGTTTCTTGCCTGAACGGTCAAGATTTCCTTTTCAGCTTCCAGTTGGCTTGCGTCAACGTCGGCAATGTTAACAACTTGCGGTTTGCTTGCTGCAATTTGCATGCAAACGTTGAATGCAAGTTCTTGCAGATCTTCTTGCTTAGCGTCGCTCTTGAGCTCTGCCAAAACGCCGATCTTGCCGCCCATGTGAATGTAACTGGAAATAAGTCCGTTACCCTTCAATGCAAATTTAGTAAATCTGCGGAGAGAAATCTTTTCACCGATAGCTGCAGTAGCCTCTGCAATAAGTACGTTAACCGTCTTGCCGCATTCCTTGCAGGATACTTCAAGTACTTCTTCTACCGTCTTTGCGTTTGAACCGAGAATAATAGCAGCAATTTTGTCAACAAGAGAAACGAATTGTTCGCTTCTTGCAACGAAGTCGGTTTCGCAGTTTACTTCTACTGCAACTGCCGTTTTCTTGTCAGCAGATACAAGGCACTTTACAAGACCTTCTGCGGCAACGCGGCTTGCCTTCTTAGCAGCGGATGCCATTCCCTTTTCGCGAAGGTACTTGATTGCTTCTTCAAAGTTACCGTTAGTTTCAACAAGCGCCTTTTTGCAGTCCATCATGCCAACGCCAGTTTGCTCACGGAGTTTCATTACGTCTTGATTTGTGAAATTAGCCATTGTTAGTCTCCTCGTCAGTTGATTCTTCAGCCTTGTCGTCGTCCTCGGGAGCAGTCATCACAACGCCTTCCTTAGCTTCGATTACAGCGCCGGAAATGATTGATGCAATAACTTTGATTGCGCCGATAGCGTCGTCGTTAGCGGGAATAACTACGTCCACTTGGTCGGGGTCGCAGTTTGTGTCTACGATTGCAACGATAGGAATGTTCAATGCGTGAGCTTCTGCTACAGCGATTGCTTCCTTCTTGGGGTCTACGATAAAGATACAACCGGGCATACCCTTCATATCCTTGATTCCGCCAAGGTTAGCTTCAAGCTTGTCGCGTTCTTCCAAAAGTTTAGCAACTTCTTTCTTGGGCAAAACGTCAAGTTCGCCAAGTTTTTCCATTTGGTTGATGTGGTGAAGGCGCTCAATACGGGACTTGATTGTCTTGTAGTTGGTGAGCGTGCCGCCGAGCCAACGGTTGTTTACGTAATACATACCGCAACGCTCTGCTTCCGTCTTGATGGCTTCTTGAGCTTGCTTTTTGGTGCCTACGAACAAAATAGGCTTGCCTGCTGCTGCGATGTCGCGAACGAACGTGTAAGCAACTTCTGCTTGAGCGACCGTTTGTTGAAGGTCGATGATGTGTATATCGTTACGCTCAGCGTAGATATACTTCTTCATTTTGGGGTTCCATCTTCTGGTTTGGTGTCCGAAATGAACGCCGCTTTCCAAAAGCTGTTTCATTGATACAACTGCCATTTTCTTATTTTCTCCTTTTTGTTATTGTTTTTAACCTCTTTGCGCCGTCAACTCCCCACGCAACCGAGCGGCAAACTCGGCACAACGTGCAAATCTTGCGCAAATGCGAATTAAACCGTGTAGATTATAGCACAAGGGGCTATAATTTGGCAATCAAATAACACGCAGTTTCTAACAAAATTTATATATAATATAAAATCGGCAAAAACTTCATAGATTTGGATAAATGCAGACAGAAAATTAACTGTTTGAATCAAAATAAACGACAGAAATGTAAAAGGCGAGTTTCCTCACCTATTTTTTATAATCTAATCTTGTATTTGTATCGTTTCCAGACGCATAGCGATGCGCAAACTATCAAGTCTGCGACAATCACAGGAATTGCAACCGCGTAACCGATTGCGGAATAGTCATGTGTTATCAGATAAACGTACGCTAAGCCGTCGCCCGCTCGCTCGAACACGTATCCTTCGTAAATAACGTATCGCCCGTAATAATATTGCGGTATTTCTCCGTTGTACCAATACCTAAGGTTGTAGAATCTCAAATCCTGCCCATCATTGACTAAAATTAGCGGCGCGTACGTCGATACGGTTACTTGATGCTCTCCCATCTCATCACCGTCATCACTCGGCAGATATACCGTTTGCTCGTATTGAATTTCAACTGTTGTTAAGTAATAAATCGCAGTGTAACCGTCGCCCAAATCAACCTTTTCGCCAATTTTGGCGTTTTTAGCAAGTTTTGACAACGGAAATTGTCTTTCAACGCCTGTGTCGTCTACAAGTGTTTCCATGTAGGTTACAAATTGTTCAACACTACCGTTTGCGTATATTGTCGTCCTGTTCTCAAATTGCACGCAACCGAAAACTATTGCAAGTATTACTGACAACACTAAGGGAATCGTTCCCCAAAAGCCAACAACCCAAAAGTATTGTTTGTCCCTTCTGATGGAGTTTCGCGCGTTATCTCCGCCCCACACTGTGAGCGCGTGTTTGTAAATCAACCAACCTGTTAAATAGAGGATTATTGCAAAAACTCCAAATGCAGCGCAGGTAACAATACCTCTACCGTGTAGCAAACCGCGAGCAAGCAACACAACAGTAACAATAATTGCCGCAACAGTATTTACTGCGGCTAATGCAAAGAGACAACCGCCAAATTTTCTACTCAAAATAAGGCAATACACGTTGTATTTCTCGATTGCATCGTCAACGGACAGTTCCGAACTCTTAAAGAAAGCAATGAGAATTGCCAAGCACAGAATGACAAATACAATGCCCACAATCAGCAACAAACGCCACCAAGGGAAACCTACCCAAGCCACATTGGTTACCTCAATGTACGCAGAGACAGCCGTTAGCACTATTCCAGCAATTATCACTCCAAGCAAAATCCAGCATTGCATACTAAAACGCGCCAATTTACTTTTGAGTATATTTACTTCCGACTTGTCCGATATCGCTACTTTACTATTCTCCTTACGCTCGCCCGCCAAGATTTCATCAACAGTTACGCCGTAAAGTTCCGCCAAAACAGGCAAAAGGAGTATATCTGGCAGAACCTTATCACACTCCCAACCGGAAAGCGTACGATTGGATATTCCCAATCTATCCGCAACTTCTTGCTGCGTGTAACCGTTAGCTTTGCGTAAGGTTGCAAGAAATTCACCAATAGTTTGTTTAGCCATAAAATGCGCCTCCATTTGCCATCATTCTACGCCACTCGGACAAAATTGGCAAGGCGAGATATTTGGATTTTGTCCGAGTTACTCGGAATTGTAGGTCAATTTGCACAATATTATGCTTTTTTAACCTAAATTAAAGCAAAACAGACAAGAGTACAAAAACAAAAGCCAAGGCGACAATAACCCTGGCTCTGATTTACTTAATTGCTATTATTCGTGGTGATGATGGCAGTCGCAATCGGGATCGTCGCAGTCGTCCTCTCCCATTGTCGCAACTTCCTCTTCAAGCTGCTTGTAAAGCGCTTCGTACAGCTCGTCGTCAATGGGCAGGAAGTTGTAGAAAAATTCTCCGCCTTCCTCTACTTCTTGCAACTCGAAAATTTCCACTATCGGATCTTCGTCGTCTGCCTGCTGCAAGCATGCGTATTCTTTGCCGTCGCGCTCAAGCGTTGCAATGTGGTAGAAAGGTATTTCGTGACCTTCCTCGTCCTCAAGCATAACAACGTCTTCGTCTACTTCACAGCCGCAGTCACAATCCGCGTCGTGTTCGTGATGATCGTGTTCACAACCGCAGTCACAGTTCTTTTTCTTGTCTTCCATAATAAACCTCCGTTTTATCTTTTTCTGTCTAAATAGTTTTGCAAAATTATCGTTGCAGCAACCTTGTCGATTACTTTTTTCCTGTTTTCGCGACGGACGTTACCTTCAATAAGCACCCGTTCGGCAGACAAAGTTGTAAACCGTTCGTCAAGGTACTCAACAGGGATGTCGCAAATTTCCTTTATTTTGTCGACGAACTCGCGCGTTTTCGCCGTCTGGTCGTTTTCCTGTCCTTTAAGTCCCAAGGGAAGACCGGAAATAAACAGCGACACCTCCTTGCTCTTGGCAAGGTCTACGATATACTGCGCGTCAACCTCCAAGTTGCCTTTTCTCGTGTACGTTTCCAAAGGATTGGCAATAATGCCCATCAAGTCGGAAACGGCAATTCCTATACGGACGTCGCCTACGTCCAAAGCCATCACTCTACCCATAGTATTTGCATTATAACATAAAATCCCACGGAATAATAGTGTTTTTTCCTATTTTCAAAGTAAATTTTTTTGCCAAAATGAATTAAAGATTACAAAAACATAGGTGAAGTTACAAACGCACCGAGAATGCCCTATCACTGAAAGCATACAAGCAAAAAGACTGCCGATATTGACAGTCTTTAAGATAAGCAGAACGTTACTTGGTCATGTCCTTTACTTTCTTCTTGCCTTTGTTGAGCGCTTGCTGCACTTGAGGAATTTCGCTTACAACCATTCCCACAGCTGCTCCCAAAGCCAAACCAATCAAAAGTTTTTTCATATTTTCCTCCATTAACGTTACTTACCCTTAGTTTTATCAAAGTGAAGAAAAATATGTATTTGACGGCAAAATATGGCACTTTTATAGCATAATTGCGATACTATGCCTGTAATAGTATTCTATAAATGTATCAAATTGATAGTAATTTATTGTTTTTTTGCAATTATACGTACTCAATGTGAGATTTGTCTACCGTCTTGTTTTGCTGCTTTGCGCGGTAGTCCTCTATTGCTTTTTTTATCGCCTCTTCGGCAAGTACGGAGCAATGTATCTTTTGCGGAGGCAGTCCCTCAAGTTCCTCTACTACTCGCGCATTTGTTAACTTCAACGCTTCGTCAACAGTCATGCCGATAACCATTTGAGTTGCCGTTGAACTTGTGGCAATGGCCGCTGCGCAACCGAACGTCTGAAACTTTGCGTCCACAATCTTGTCGTCAACTATACGCAAGGTTATTTTCATTATGTCCCCGCAGGTAGCGTTACCTACGGTGCCTTCGCCGTCGGGGTTTTCTATTTCGCCTACGTTCTTGGGATTAGCAAACGCATCCAAAACCTTTTGATTATACATTGTACGTTCCTCCTGTTTTTAGGTTGAATAAAGGTGACATTTCGCGAAGTTTACTTATCGTATCTTTTAGTTTGTCTACCGTGTAGTCCACTTCTTCCACCGTGTTGTCTTTGCCGAATGAAAATCTGATTGAGCCGTGCGAAACTTCAATTGGCACGCCCATAGCAAGCAGTACGTGAGAGGGGTCAAGACTTCCGCTGCTGCATGCAGAGCCGCTTGACACCGCAATTCCGTTGAAGTCCATGAGCATCAGTATTCCCTCGCCTTCGACAAACTCAAAGCTGAAGTTTGCGATGCTCGGCACGCGATGCTCCCTGTTTCCGTTAAATCTAACGTATGGGATTTCTGCCAATACTCTGTCCACGAAACGGTCGCGTAATTTGGAGATGTGAGTGTTGTTCTGCTCCATTTCCGCTTGAGCAATTTCGAGGGCCTTTGCCATACCCACTACCGCGGGCGTGTTAGTCGTACCGCCACGCTGCGAACGCTCCTGTCCGCCGCCGCAAATGAGTTTGTCCAGCTTTACACCGTTACGAATGTACAGCGCGCCAACGCCCTTGGGTCCGTAGAACTTGTGTCCAGACATCGTGAGCAAGTCTACGCCAAGTTCTTTCACGTCGATTTTCATGTACGGCATTGCCTGTACGCAGTCACTGTGGAACAAAGCGCCGTGTTTGTGCGCCACTTCCGCAAGTTCCTTTATCGGCTGAATTGTGCCCACTTCGTTGTTGACGTACATAATAGACACCAAAATCGTTTGGTCGTCAATTGCCTTTTCAAGATCGGCAACACTTACAAGTCCCGTGCTGTCAACAGGCAGTCGCGTTACTCTAAAGCCGTTGTTTTCCAACCAATCCGCGGCAGTAAGCACTGCGTGATGTTCTATTACAGAAATGATTACGTGATTACCTTTATCTTTTCTGTGCAACGCAACACCTTTCAAAGCCCAATTGTCCGCCTCGGTGCCGCTGCCTGTAAAATACAGTTCATTAGGCTTGCAACCGATAATATTCGCAATAGTTTCGCGAGCATCGGCAACAGCTTTCGCTGTATCTCTGCCAAAACAGTGTTGGCTGTCGGCGTTTCCGAAATCGTCGCAAAAATACGGTAGTATTGCATCCACTACCCGTTTGTCGCATGGAGTCGTTGCCGCATGGTCAGCATATACTCTCATATTTTGTCCTCCGCTAACTGCGTCAAAGTTATCGTATCAAGGTATCCGTTGATATTATCGTAAAGTTTGCCCCACAAATTACGCGCAACGCACTTGCCGCTGTTGGCGCAATCGCTGTGAAGGCAATCTACAATTTCCAAATTGTCCTCAACCGCGCGTAACACCCTGCCTACGGTGATATTGTCGGGGCTGTCGGTAAGCTTGTAACCGCCGCTTGCTCCGCGCATCGAACAAACAATGTCCGCCTTTTTCATAAGCGCAATTATTTGCTCCAGATATTTTTCCGTGACACCCGTTGCCTGTGACAGACTCGTCACGTTTACAACAGCGTCATCGTGATAGTTTTTGGCAAGTTCTACCGCTACGTACAAGCCGTATCTTGCCTTTGAAGACATTTTCATTGTTCTCAATTCCTACCAATTTACTATGAATAGTTTACTACTATTTTAGGCGCAAGTCAATGAAAATATAATATAAATATTGCGAAATTTAAAAAGGCGTATTCTTTTGAAATACGCCGCACGGTAAACGTTTTTTACTGTTATTTTCGAATTACAAACTGTTGAAGACTTCTTGAGCAATAATACTGTCACTCGTCACACCCGTTATATAAGGGTCAATGTTTTCAATTATCTCTTTTGTGTTGACCGTCCACACTTCGAGAGGTATGCGATAACGCTTACACAGGTTTAACTGCGTATTCGTTAGCGTAAGGTAATTGCAGTCAACAAAAACGTCAACGTATTCGGTTAAATCCGAGAGAAATTTCAAAATGTCTTTGGTGACAATCTCGGCAATTAGTCCAACTCTGTCTTGCCCACTTCTCAGCTGAGCAACACATGCAAGCAAGTTTACATCGCGACCTATCCAGGTTACGGACAACTCGGTTTTGTTTACTATATCAACCAACGTTTGTACCTGCTGAAGTGATATGTCTTTTATTTCAACGTAGGGGTACAACTCAAGCTCGACACACAGGCTTATAAATTCCTCAAAAGTGGGTATTCGCTCGCCTGCGTACTGCTGACCTTTCCAACTGCCGAAATCCATCCGTCGAACTTCATCAAAGGACAGTTCGGAAATCTTGCCTTTTCCGTCTGACGTCCTGTTTACCGTTCCGTCATGCAAAAGCACGGGTTTGCCGTCCTTTGTAAAGCGGACATCACATTCTACCATGTCAAATCCCATTTCCTTAGACAAACGGAAGGCTGCCAACGTATTTTCAGGAGCGTCGCTGTAGCCGCGGTGACTTATGGAATTGATATTACGTCGCCTGTTTGCATCTATATTGGTTTGACAGCCAAAAAGTGACAGGCAAAGCAAGATTGCCAGTAAACATACCGCAATGGAAATTGTAATTCTGCAAAATTTTCTCATATTAGTAATACGTCCACATTTTCGCGTTGGAATTATGTGGACGGTTTTATATTATGTTATATTATATGTGTTTCTTGATAGTTTCGGTCAGCTCTTCCTCGTCGCAAAGTCCGATTACGCGGTCAACCAACTCGCCGTCCTTGAAAATGCAAACGTTGGGAATTGACATAATTTGAAATCTCTTTGCAAGCTCGCGCGCATTGTCTACGTCAACTTTGCCGAACTTAACTTCGGGGAGTTTAGCTGCAACCTCGTCGAGTATGGGCGCCAACATTCTGCACGGTCCGCACCAGGTTGCCCAAAAATCAACTACGACTACACCGTTTGAAATAAACTCGTCGAAATTACTTGCTACTTCAGGTAAATTACTCATTGTTACTGTCTCCTTTTTCACTATTAGTTTGTACAATTACAGTTTTGTTTACTACTTCCAAAATATTCGGCGTTTCCATCCATTTGTGTTTGAGAAATTTGTCAATAAGCGCTACAATGGCAAAACCTATGACCAAACCCGCAAAAAACAACACCGCAGTAAGCCAATCTGCCCATTGCAATGCGATGGACAAAAACAGCAAGCCAAGCGCGGGTACGAGCGGAATAAAGTAGCCTACGATCGCCAGCTTGGCACTGTTAGTTTCCGGTATCTCAATAGAAACAGTGTCACCAACGGCAGCGCCCACTTCGTTAGACGCGTAAAAATCGACGTGCTTTTGCTTTTCCGTCATTCCACATTTGCCGCAGGAGCCGCAGGAGCCGCAGGCGGAATTTCTGCCCACGCGCACCTTGGCAAAGTCTTTTTTTACACTAAGAACTACGCCTTGCTCAGTCATTTGGCTCCTCACAAGTGATATACAACTCTTTGAGCTGTTTGTCCTCTACGGGAGCGGGAGCGTCACTCATCATGCAGCTTGCATTCTGCATCTTGGGGAATGCTATTACGTCCTTGATATTTGTCGTGTCGGTCAACACCATTACAAGTCTGTCTAAGCCCAAAGCCAAACCGCCGTGAGGAGGAGTTCCGTATTTGAATGCGTCTACGAAGAAGCCGAAACGGTCAGCAATCTGCTCGTCACTAAATCCGAGCGTTTCGAACATCAGCTTTTGCACCTCTCTGTTGTAGATACGCATACTTCCGCCGCCCATTTCGTCGCCGTTTATTACTACGTCGTACGCCTTTGCGCGAACGCGGGCAGGGTCAGTTCTCATAAATTCGAGGTCTTCGTTCTTGGGGCTGGTAAACGGGTGATGCATAGCAACAAATCTGCCCTCTTCTTCCGAGTACTCGAACAGCGGGAAGTCAACAACCCACAACGCGGCAAAGTCGCCCGCCTTGTACATTTCGAGCTTGCTTGCCAAGTGACAGCGAAGCGCGCCAAGCGACACTACCGCCGTTTGCCAATCGGCGTCTGCAACAATCAAGGCGATGTCGCCCTGTTGCATTTCCAGTTTGCTTGCAATTGCTTGCAGTTCCTGCTCGGAAACAGCCTTTGCAAAGCTGCACTTTACGCCATCTTTGCCCAAACCGTACCAAGCAAGTCCTTTGGATTTGTAGGTCTTGACAAAATCCACGAGCTTGTCAAGATCCTTGCGGGAAAGCTTGTCTGCCCCATCTTTCAATACTATTGCGCGGACGGTACCGCCATCGTTCAAAGCGTTTGCAAACACTACAAACTCGCTATTTTTCACAGTTTCGTCAAGGCATTGAATTTCCATACCGAAACGCATGTCGGGCTTGTCCGAACCGAAACGGTTCATACACTCCGTCCAAGAAAGACGCAAAAACCGTTCGGGAAGTTCTACGCCGCGAATTTCCTTGAACATCTTGCAAAGCAGACCTTCAGTGAGCGTCATAACCTCTTCCTCTTGGTCAACAAAGCTCATTTCAAGGTCGATTTGCGTAAACTCGGGTTGACGGTTTGCGCGCAAATCCTCGTCGCGGAAACACTTTGCAATTTGGAAGTACCTGTCAATACCGCCAATCATCAACAGTTGCTTGTACAGCTGCGGAGATTGCGGCAACGCGTAAAAGCTACCGGGGTGAACGCGGCTGGGTACGAGATAGTCGCGCGCGCCTTCGGGGGTTGACTTACCAAGCATAGGTGTTTCCACCTCGATAAAGCCGTTGTCGGCAAGGTAATTACGCGTAATTTGATAAATTTTACTACGCGTAACGAGGTTGTGTTGCAAAGCCTCTCTGCGCAAGTCAAGATACCTGTACTTCAAACGCAGCGCCTCGTTTGCGCCGTCGTCGCCGATTGAGAAGGGAGTTGTGTCTGCTTCGGACAGTATTTTCAGTTCCTCAGCAACAAGTTCAAGCTCGCCTGTTTTCATGTTGGGGTTGACGTTGTTGCCCGTACGCAGACGCACCTTGCCTGTAACTGTGATAACGTACTCCAGCTTGATCGTTGACGCCTTGTCAAGTAATTCCTTGGAGCAGACGTCGGTGTCAAACACGACTTGCATAATTCCGCTTCTGTCGCGTAGTTGCAAGAAAATCAGTCCGCCAAGGTCGCGGCGTCTGTGCACCCATCCCATGAGAGTCGTCTTTTTACCCAAATAAAATTTGTTTACTCTACCGCACATTACCGTTCGGCGTTGTCCGTTTAGTAGTTCTGCCATATATTTCTCCTGCGTTTACAATACGTATTTTTTAAGGTTGCGAGATTCGGTACGGAAGTTGTTTTCCACGTACGCCTTGTCAATCACAACTGTCTTAGTTGCGCCCTCTTCGTCAATATCGTAAGAAATATCCTCGACGATATGCTCCATTATACTTTGCAGACGGCGAGCGCCAATGTCTTCAAGGGTGTTATTTTGGTCATAAGCCACGTTTGCAATTTCCGCGATGCCGTCGGGAGTGAATTGCAAATCAATATTGTCCACTGCAAGCAGCTTTTTGTATTGGTTCGTAATTGCGTTTTCCGGCTCGGTTAAAATCTTGACAAAGTCGTCCACACCAAGACTGTCCAACTCCACAAGCACGGGGAAACGGCCTTGAAGCTCGGGAATGAGGTCGGAAACCTTGCTTACGTGGAAGGCTCCGCTTGCAATAAACAAAATGTAGTCAGTTTTGATATTGCCGTACTTAGTGCTTACAGTGCAGCCTTCAACTATGGGCAAAATGTCACGTTGAACGCCCTCGCGTGATACGTCAGGACCGTTTTGAGAGGATTTTCCTGCAATCTTGTCCATTTCGTCAATGAAAATCACGCCGTCGTTTTCCGCGCGTTTCAATGCCTCGCTTTCTACGCTGTCAAGGTCAATTAATTTTTCGCTTTCTTCGGCAGACAAAATTCGCAAAGCCTCTTCCACAGTCACAGTGCGTTTTTTAATTTTCTTGGGAAGCATGTCGCCGAATATGCTGCCAAGGTTGATTTCTCCGCCGCCTGCCTGCAACTCAACGGGTTTCGGAACGTCTGCGACGGATATTTCCACCTGCATTTGGTCGAGATTGTGTTTTGCCACCTCGTCGATAACAGCAACCTTGGTTATACCCTCGGGCAACTCCTTAGATTGCTTGAGCAGCAAATCCGCTACCCTTTCCACCGCTCTCTCAAAGGCGCGCGCTTCCACTTCCTTGTAGCGTTCGTCCTTGACAAGGCGAATTGCTACCTCTACAAGGTCTCTTATCATACTTTCAACGTCGCGACCTACATAGCCGACCTCGGTGTACTTGGTAGCTTCAACCTTCAAGAAAGGCGCTTTTACAAGTTTTGCAAGACGTCTTGCAATTTCCGTTTTACCAACGCCGGTAGGTCCTTTCATAATTATATTTTTAGGAGTGATTTCCTCGCGATCTGCTAAACTAAGCTTGCTGCGACGGTATCTGTTACGCAGCGCAATTGCAACAGCCTTTTTTGCTTTAAACTGCCCTACAATGTAACGGTCAAGTTCGTTTACTATTTGTTTAGGTGTCATGTTACGCCTCCTCTACGGTGATGTGACCGTTGGTAAATACGCAAATTTCACTGGCAATTTCAAGCGCTTTACGGGCAATATCTTTTGCGGACAGCTTAGTATTACGCATAAGCGCCTTTGCAGCTGCAAGCGCGTAGTTTCCACCGCTGCCGATTGCGCACACGCCGTCGTCCGGCTCGATTACGTCGCCCGTACCGGAAAGCAGATAGATATTTTCCTTGTCTGCAACAATCATCATTGCTTCAAGCTTGCGCATAACGTTGTCTCTACGCCACAGTTGAGCAACTTCAACTGCCGAACGCAACAAATTGCCGCTAAACTTTTGTAGCATTTCTTCAAATTTTTCCGAAAGCGTAAAAGCGTCCGCAACGGAGCCTGCAAAGCCCGTTACGATTTTTCCGTCGTAAATGCGGCGCACCTTTACCGCGTTACCCTTCATGATGACGTTTTGTCCTTGAGTAACCTGTCCGTCGCCTGCAACTGCTATTTGACCGTTGCGTTTTACGGCGCATATTGTAGTGCCTTTAATTGTATCGGCAAAAACTTCTGACATATTGTTCCCTCCTAAATAAGGTTGTTCACTGTATTTTTCATTGCCTCAATTGCCCTCTCGGAGTAGGCAATTTTTCTTTGAGATTTGTCTCTGATTTTTTCATTCAACGGCGCAAGTATTCCAAAACTGCTGTTCATTGGCGAATATTCACCAAAGTCCACTGAAATATGCTTGCACAACGCACCTGTTATCGTTTCCGTCGGAAAATCTATCGGCGATTGTCCGCTAAATATGCGATATGCCTGCAAAGCGGCAACAAGTCCGCTTACGGTAGATTCCATGTATCCTTCTACGCCTGTCAACTGTCCTGCAAAAAACAGTTTCGGGTTGCTTTTGACTTGAAAATGCTCATTCAAGAATTTCGGAGCGTTTATGAAGGTGTTACGGTGCATAACTCCGTATCTTACAAATTCCGCGTCCTTGAGTGCTGGAATTAGCGAAAAAACTCTCTTTTGCTCGCCGTACTTAAGATTGGTTTGAAATCCCACAAGATTGTACAGCGACCCCTGCTCATTTTCCTTGCGCAGTTGCAACACAGCGTAAGGTTTTTCGTCCTTTCTTTCGTCACGCAGTCCAACGGGTTTCAGCGGTCCAAAACGCATTGTGTCCGCTCCGCGCTTTGCCATTACCTCAATGGGCATACATCCTTCGAAAACGTTGTTTTCAAATTCCTTGAGTTCGACCGTTTCCGCCGCAACAAGATTTTCGTAAAAGGAAAGATATTCCTCTTTGTTCATCGGGCAGTTGAGGTAGTCCGCCTCACCCTTACCGTAACGGCTTGCGGCAAACGCGCTGTCGTAGTCGATGCTGTCTGCTGTCACAATTGGCGCAACGGCGTCAAAGAAGTACAAAAACTCGTCGCCGAAAAGCTGTCTAAACGCAGGAATAAGCGCATCGTCGGTTAGCGGTCCCGTAGCAACGATAACTAAATCAAATCCGTCGGTGTCAAGTGACGTTTCGACAGCATTTACACGGTGAAAATTAGCAAAACTATCAAGTTCTTGTGTAACTTTTTCCGAAAATGCGTACCTGTCCACCGCCAAAGCGTTGCCTGCGGGTACACGCGTTTGTTCTGCCACTTTTACAATCAAACTGTCAAGCAAACGCATTTCCGCCTTGAGCAGTCCGCTTGAAGTACTCAAGTCGTCACTTTTAAACGAGTTGGAACACACCACCTCACACAACGTGTCAAGTTGATGCGCGGGGGAGTGTTTTAGCGGCTTCATTTCCACCAAGGTAACGTCAACGCCACGCTTTAACAGTTGATAGCACGCCTCGCAACCTGCAAACCCGCCGCCGATAACCTTAGCTTTCACTTACTTCACCGCCGTCGTAGTCGCATTCTTTATTGGAGCAGCGAATTACTTTTTTGCCCCTGCTCGTTTTGTACACAAGGTGTGCGCCACAGGTTGGACAAAGTTTGCCTGTAGGTACGTCCCAAGAAACGAAGTCGCAATCGGGGTAGCCCGTACAGCCGTAAAAAGCTATTCCACGTTTAGACACGCGTTTAACAACGTCTTTACCGCATTTCGGGCACTTGGCGACCGTTTCCACAATAGGCTTAGTATTTTTGCATTGTGGGTAGTTGCTGCAGGACAGGTATTTGCCAAACTTGCCTTCCCTTTCAAGCATTTTTCCACCGCAGATTTCACACACCACGTCCGTTTCCTTCGGCGGAGTTTTTTCTTTGAGACTCTTAATATTGGAGCAAGCGGGGTAATTGCTACATGCAAGATATTTGCCGTATTTGCCCTGTCTGATAACCATCGGCGAACCACATTTGTCGCACACTACGTCCGACGGCTCGTCTTGAAGGGAAATCTTGTGTCCGTGCATTGCAACGTCCACTTCCTTTTGCATTGGCTTGTAGAAGCTGTCCACTACCTTGTACCAGGGTTCGCCGTTGTCTTCAATGGCGTCAAGTCTGTCTTCCATCTCGGCGGTAAACTGTACGTCCACTACTTCGGCAAAATACTTTTCGAGATAGTCTGTCACCTGAATACCAAGATTGCTTGGAGCAAGTGCCTTGCCGTCCTTTTTGACGTACTCGCGCTTGTACAGCGTTTGCATAATGGTCGCGTAGGTACTGGGTCTGCCAATACCCTTTTCTTCCATTGCCTTGATTATGCTCGCCTCAGTGTAGCGTGCGGGCGGTTTGGTGAAGCGTTGTTCGCTGTTGAGCTTGATGAGTTTGAGCTTGTCGCCCACTTCAAGCTGCGGCAAAACCGCGTTCTCTTCGTCGTCGTTATCCTTGCTTTTCACTTCGCCGTAGATTGCCAAGTATCCGTCAAATACCAATGTTTTGCCCGTTGCAGACAGCGTGTAATTGCCGCACTTTACGCCTACTGAAACGCTGTTGTAGGTCGCAGGCATTGCCTGGCTTGCCAAAAAGCGTTCGTAAATTAACTTATAAAGCAAATATTGATTACGTTGCACCTTGTCCTTAATCGACTCGGGCGTAAGCTCGAGATTGATGGGACGAATAGCCTCGTGAGCGTCCTGCGCCTGTTTTTTGGTGGCGTAGAAATTGGGCTTTTCAGGCACGTATTCTTTGCCGTATTTACCTTCAATGTATCTACGCGCTGCAAACACTGCGTCGGTTGATACGCGTACCGAGTCGGTACGAATGTAGGTTACCAAAGCCACGTGGCCCATTTCCGCGATGTCAAAGCCTTCGTACAGCTGTTGCGCCACGGACATTACAACGTTACTGGACATGCGCAGCTTGTTGACCGCGTCCTGTTGCATCGTACTTGTTGTAAAGGGCGGTTGCGGTCTTGTCTGCGTCACCGATTTTTTCACAGCAGAAACGATGTACTCGTTTGCGTTTAACGTTTGCAAAGCTTCGTCGCACTGCTCTTTGTTCTTTAATTTCAGCTTCTTGCCGTCCTTTTCCGCAAGCGTTGCCTTAAATTGCGGCTTTTGCTTGGGCTTTTCGAGAAGGGCGGAAACGTGCCAAAACTCTTCAGGCTTGAATTTCAGAATTTCCTTTTCGCGGTCCACTAATATTCTCAACGCTGCCGACTGAACGCGTCCTGCCGAAAGCTTACCGGTAATCTTTTTGCAAAGTACGGGCGAAAGTGTGTAACCCACAAGACGGTCAAGCACGCGCCGCGCCTGTTGAGCGTCAACAAGCCCTTTGTTGATATAATTCGGGTTTTGAATTGCCTCATTTACCGCTTTCTTGGAAATTTCGTTGAACATTATGCGGTTTTTCTCGTTGGGGTTCAAGCCAAGCGCGCATTGCAAGTGATAAGAAATAGCCTCTCCCTCGCGGTCTGGGTCGGTTGCCAGATAAACCTGATCTGCCTTGGCAACTGCCTTTTTGAGGCGCTCTATCGTTTCTTGCTGTTCGGGCTTGCGGGCTGTCAAAGACGGCTCGTAGTTGTTGTTGAAATCAATGCCCATTTCCTTGTCAGGTAAATCCCAAATGTGTCCGCGAGACGCGTCAACGCGGTAGTCGGGACCAAGGTATTTACCTATCGTTTTTGCCTTTGCCGGTGATTCGACAATTACAAGTTTCATTCAATTCCTCCATAAACTCGGTAGATGTTACCGGGTAACCTAACAATTATACTACTTAGTTCCAAATTTGCCAACACAAAATTCAACTCAGCAGGCGCAATGCCCGTCCTGAAAACCAATTCGTCAAACGTAAGCTGTCCTGTGGTGAGAGCGTTTACAACTGCCTGTTCATCTATGCTCAGCTGATGAGTTTTCCTTTCTTTCGCGACTACGTCAAGTCCGTAGAAATCCACTATGTCGCGAGGAGTGGTTACACAAGCGCCCTGAATGCTCTTGATCAGACTGTTGCTCCCCTTGAAGCCCACGTCGTAGATTTCACCCGGAACAACGAAAACGTCTCTTCCCTGATTGAGCGCCAGTTCAACCGTGGAATTGGTACCGCTTTTTGCAGGCGACTGACACACGAGCACCCCTTTGGACAATCCCGACACAATTCTGTTGCGCTGGGGAAAGTTAAAGGGTAGCGGAGTTGCGTACAAGCCGTATTCCGACACAAGCAGTCCGCCGCTTGCAACGATTCTGTCCGCCAATCCCTGATTTGCCGCAGGGTATACGTTGACAAGTCCGCCGCCAAGTACCGCTATCGTTTTGCCGTGCTCTTCAAGCGTCGTTTCGTGCGCAACGCTGTCCACGCCGTAAGCAAGTCCGCTAACTACCGTAAAGTGTTCCGATAAAACTCTCGTAAAATCCTTGGTGATTCGTTTACCGTACGCGGACACTTTGCGCGTTCCCACTACTGCCAGACAATCGGTTTTAAAAAGTTTAACTTCGCCCTTGCAGAACAATACGTAGGGCTTGTCGTCAACGTTGCGCAACTGTTTTGGGTAGTCTGGCGAAAACCAGGTAACAGCAAATACGTCGTGTCTTTGCATGTCGGCGATTATCTTATCTACTTCGTCTTTTACAATTGCCTTTTTGAGAGTAGCAAAGCTGTCGCCAAGCAATGTTTCGGCGTATTTACTTTTGCCAAAATTGACAAGTAGGTCTTCGGCGCCGTCAAACAGGTTCCAAATTTGGAAAAACTTATTAGACGAAACGTTGTTTTTGCCAAACAGTATACATATTTTTTCTTCTAAGGTGTACATTTTATACCCTGTATTTTCTGTCCAACATGCGGAATTGCAAGGATTCTGCGATGTGTTTAACCGTAATGTCGGCAGAGTTGTCCAAATCTGCTATCGTACGCGCCACCTTCAAAATACGGTTGTAGGCGCGAGCTGTGAGATTGAGCCTTTCGAAAGAATCTTCAAGCAATCTGACGCTTTCTTTGTCTAATTTACAGTATTTTTTGATGTCAGCAGAGGTCATTTGCGCGTTGCAACGACGGCCTTTTGACCCAAGACGCGCAAGCTGTATATCTCGCGCTTTGTTCACTCTCTCTCGTATCGCCGAGGATGACTCTGCGAATTCGTCAATCTGCAACTGGTCGTAGGTTACGTTGTCTACCTCGATGTGAATATCAATTCTGTCAAGCAACGGTCCTGACAGCTTGTGGAGGTATCTGTGAATTTGCGAGGCAGTACACCTGCACTCCGCGTTTGCGCTGCCGTAGTTTCCGCACGGACATGGGTTCATGCTTGCAACCAACATGAAGTCGGCGGGGTAAGTCACGGAAACGGCGTTCCGCGAAACGGTGATGACACCGTCTTCTAATGGCTGCCTCAATGTTTCAAGCGTTTGACGGCTGTACTCGGGCAGCTCGTCCAAAAACAGCACGCCGTTGTGCGCAAGGCTTATTTCGCCGGGACGCGCCTTGTTTCCACCGCCCGTTAGAGCCACCGTCGTTGCAGAGTGATGCGGAGTGCGAAATGGCCGCTCGTATATGAAACCGTCCAACTGCCCCGATACGCTGTGAATTTTTGCAACCTCAAGCGCTTCTTCAAAGGTGAGATTGGGCATAATAGACGGAACTGCCCTTGCAAGCATAGTTTTGCCTGCGCCGGGAGGACCTATCATGATGATATTGTGTCCGCCCGCTGCAGCAATTTCCATTGCACGCTTTGCGGCAAACTGTCCCTTGATGTACTTAAAATCGTTGTCGCTGTGGTTGGACTGCAAATCGTTCTTCCAGCTGCGTATAGCAAGCGGCTTGAATTCCGTTTGATTTGTGAGAAATTCCACCGCCTGCGATAACGTTTCTACAGCGTAGATTTCCGCGCCCTCAATGAACACCGCCTCGTTGGCGTTTTCCTTAGGAATTACGAAAGTTGTTTCGCCCTGTTGAACTGCGGAAATCAGCATTGGCAACAGTCCGTTGACCTTGCGTACTTCGCCGTTCAAAGACAACTCGCCAAGCACGACTGCTTTTTTTAGAGATTCATACGGAATCTGCTTACTTGCCGCAAGCAAGCCTATTGCTATCGGAAGATCGTACAGACTGCCTTCCTTCTTGACGTCAGCAGGCGCAAGATTAATGACAACCGCAGCGACAGGGTAACGGAAACCGCTGTTCTTCATGGCGGAACGTACGCGCTCTTTGGACTCCTTGACAGCAGTATCGGCAAGCCCCACTATGTCGTAGGTGGGCATACCCGAATGCATATCTATCTCTGCCTGTACGGGAAAACCGTCCAAACCCTTGAGACCGAAGCTCTTGATTAACGCAAGCATAGATTTCTCCATTGTATAAATTCTATTTAACAGTATAAATAGAAACTTTAATTTTAGCAAGAATTTTATAGAAAATTTTCCCTTGACATTTTGGAAAATTTCCACGAATTGTACGTAATCGCAAGTAAGGCGAAACAACTCAATCCCGGTTCAAGCGATTTAATGACTAAATGCAACAAAAAAGCGACCGAATTCGGTCGCTTGATTTGTTTAGAGTTATCTGCTTGACTTAACCTTAGCAGCTTTACCTGTACGTTCACGCAGGTAGTACAGCTTAGCGCGTCTAACTTCACCTTGACGAACAACAACGATGCTTTCGATCTTGGGGCTGTGTACGGGGAAGGTTCTTTCCACGCCGATACCGCTGCTGATACGTCTAACGGTAAAGGTTTCGCGAAGACCGCCGTGTTTGCGAGCGATTACGATTCCTTCGTAAGCTTGGATTCTTTCCTTGTTACCTTCAATAACCTTGAAGTTTACGCGTACGGTGTCGCCAACGTTGAAGTTTGCAACTTCTCTCAAAGATTCAGATTCGATTTGTTTGATGATGTCCATTTGACTTTTCCTCCAAAAAATATTTTGTTAACTAAGCGTTCATACACTCGCGTAAGTCAGAGGACCGCCCGAAGTCACTGATATATATTAACACACAACTCTACAATTCGCAACTGTTTTAAAACACATTTTCAGTTGCATTTTTAATTATAATACCGCGATGACTGTCTGAAAATCTTGTATTCTTCTTCCGTAAAATACTCTTTGTACACCACTGGACGTTCCATAACCATATTGGCAAAAATTTTAGAGTATCTAAGTTGCTTTGGAATAATTAGTTCAAAACGTTGTCTGTTTTGTTTATCAAAACGCCTGAATTTTTCCGTATGATAAACTCGTCCGTCAAAAATTTCTATGTATCCATTACTTTCCAATCTACTCAAACCATCGTTAATCATTTTCAACGTTGGAATTGCACGATCTATGTAATCAGCGGCTGAAATTATACTGTATAAAGTCAACTTTTTACCACGACCAATGCACGTTAGGACGACAAATAGCATGCCATCACTATTAGTGAAACATTCTTCCATATATTCTCGTTTAAACTCCTATTAACGAAATTTTTAACATGAAATCAGGTGATTTGAGTAAATTTTACTATGTTATGTTTGACATAGTATTCTATAAATCGGCAAATTTCAGCATAATAAACAAGGAAATTGACGTTTACGGTCGAAAAGCGTCCTTGATATGCGTAACCTTGTCGCCAAGAATCTCCACCACGTCAAATCGCACGGGAACACCAGTTTGTTTCTTTTTGTACAACCAATATTGAGCGCATTGAATAATTGTTTGCTGTTTGCGCCAATTTACAGCCTCGCGAGGCAGTCCAAACGAATCGTCCTTGCGCGCTTTTACTTCTACAAAAATAACGCTTTCACCGTCCCACGCCACTACGTCAATTTCGCCAAAGTGACATGTGAAATTTCTGTCAACTATCTTGTAATTGTGTTTGGACAGATATTCGCAGGCAATATTTTCGCCCCATCGTCCCACTACTCGCGTATTCATACTTCAACAAAGTGTCCGATAAAGGTACGCCTGTGTATTTTGCAGGGACCGTACTCCTTGAGCAGGCGAATGTGCTCAGCCGTTCCGTAGCCCTTGTGCTTTGCAAAGTTGTATTGCGGATACTCTTTGTCGTATTCCATCATAATTCTGTCACGCGTTACCTTAGCTATTATACTTGCAGCAGCAATACTGTAACTGAGCGCGTCGCCGTGAATAATAGACAGTGTTGGAACTTTTGCATTTAGTTTCACTGCGTCAATGAGTACTATTTCCACCTTGTCAAAGCCATTGATACACTGCAGCATTCCGCTTTTCGTAGCGTTCAAAATATTGTCGCGGTCTATCGTATCGTTGTCAATAATCGCAACTTGTACTTCTATCGCCTTTTCCAAAATAAGGTCGTAAAGCTTGTCGCGCTTCTTTTCGGAAAGCTTTTTGCTGTCGTTTACGCCCTCTATCAACTCGGAATCATCAAGGGGCATTATTACGCCTGCTACCACAACAGGACCTGCAAGCGGACCTCTACCCGCCTCGTCGATACCTGCGATATATTTTGCTCCACTCTCTTGTAGCTGTCTTTCGTACTCTAACATTTCACTCCTTTTCGGGAAGGTCGAAGGTGATTTTGCCGATTTTGCCCTTTCTAAAGTCGTCCAAAATGGCTTTTGCGCAGCGTTCGCTGTCTATTTCGCCACCGCGTAACAAAAATCCGCGTTTAGCTGCAATTTCTTCAAACACTTCAAGGGTGCTTTTGCCGTCAGGTTTAACCTTGAAACGTTCTTCTATACAGTTTGGGTAAAGTTCAATTAGCTGTTCTATCAATGCAAACGCCACTTCGATTAAATCAACGACGTCGTCCTTGATACTTCCAATAAAGCAGAGTCGCGCGGCAACCTTGTCGTCGTCAAACTTAGGCCAAAGTGTGCCTGGCATGTCCAGTAGTTCAAGTCCCGACTGAAGCCTAACCCACTGTTTACCCTTCGTTACGCCCGGTTTGTCACCTGTAATGACGGCTTTTCTGCCCGACAAACAGTTAATTATCGTAGATTTGCCACAGTTAGGAACGCCGATTATCAAGCATCTGATTGGCTTAAAAATGCCTTTCGCCTTGTATTTTGCGCGTAGGTCTGCCGTAATTTCTGCAAAAGCAGCGGAAATTTTGGACGCTTCTGCCGACGCAGTAGCCGTCACTTTTACAAAAGGCAAGTTGTTTGTACGAAAATACTTGCACCACAGCTCAACTTTTACAGGGTCTGCGAGGTCGCATTTATTTAGAATAAAAACGCAAGGCTTGTTGCCGACAATTTTTTGAAAACTCGGATTAAAACAGGACGCGGGCGCGCGAGCGTCGAGAACGTAACCGATGGCGTCAACTATTTTTACGTTTTCCTCCATCATGCGCAGCGCCTTCGTCATATGTCCCGGGAACCACTGAATATTCATTTTTCCTCCAACAAATCCGGTCGGTTTTTGCGCGTAATTTCCAAAGATTGCTCTTTGCGCCACTTCTCAATGTTTGCGTGATGACCTGTAAGAAGCACATCAGGTACGCTCAAGCCTAAAAAAATCTGTGGGCGTGTGTACTGCGGATACTCGAGCAAAGGCTGCGAAAACGATTCGTCAACCGTGGACTGACTGTTGCCGAGAACGTCGGGAACGTACCTTAAAACGCTGTCAATAAGCACCATTGCGGGAATTTCACCACCCGACAACACGTAATCGCCTATTGACAGTTCCATATCAATGTCCAAATCCAACACCCGTTGATCTACCCCCTCGTAGTGTCCGCAAAGTATCAAAAGGTGTTCTTCCAACGAAAGTTCTTTCACCAAGGCTTGCGTAAGTACCTTACCCCTTGGCGACATGTAAATGCGCTTAGCCGTGTGATGCGGGTCAACGGCAAGAATGCAATCGTGAATAGGCTGCGGCATCATTACCATGCCTGCGCCACCGCCGAATGGAGTGTCATCGCATTTCTTGTGTTTGTCGAGGGTGTAGTCGCGAATATCGTGACAGTTTAGCTCATATAAGCCCTTTTCGCGCGCCTTGCCCGTCAAGGAACTGTTCAAAGAATCCAGCATTTCGGGAAACAGCGTCAAAACGTCAATCTTCATACACTGCCACCTCGCCAAATCTTTTCCCGTTGAGCATTACCGTCTTGCGCTCAATGCTAACCTCAACGACCAAATCCTTCAAAAACGGGAAAGAAATTTCCTTTTCCCCGTCCGAGCAGACGAAAACGTCCGCCGCGCCGTACTGCAAAACGTTCGTTACAACGCCGATTTTGTTGCCGTCTTCAAGTACAACGTTGCAACCAACAAGGTCGGAAATAAAGTATCTATCCTGCGGTACCGTCACACTTTCCTTGTCGGCGTACACAGTCCAGTTGCGTAATGCTTCCGCCGCGTTTCTGTCCGTCACGCCACAAAGCTGAACGTAGCAAAAAGCGCCGTCGGGACGAAATTTCTCGACAGTGTAGGTGTTTGAACCGATATAAAGCTGCTTGACGCCTTTAAGCATTGTAGCATCGTCTACAAAACAGGCGAGTTTAATCTCACCCTTGATGCCTTGCGCCTTAAGGACTTTTCCAACTTCCAATTTCATAAAAATATTAAATTTGCCACAAGAAAACTTGTGGCAAAATGATCATTGTTGACTAATCTTCTATCTCAATGTTGTATCTTTTGCCCTCTTTTGCGCCGACGGCCTTTGCCAACGCGCGAATAGACATGGCAATCTTACCTTGCTTGCCAATAACCTTTCCGACGTCAGCCTCTGCAACGCGAATTGAAATAGTTTCCACGCCGTCAGCAGCTTGTGAGGTAACGTTAATTGCGCTCTTGTCGTCAACAAGTTGTTCAACAATGTAGGTTACAAGCTCTACCATGTTCAACCTCAGTTACTTACTTGCGAACCTTTTTGGGCTCAATGACGTTTTCGCGAACAAGAAGAGAACGTACTGTTTCGGTAGGTTGAACGCCGCAAGAAATCCATTTCTTAGCCTTTTCAACGTCAAGATTCGTAACGTCCTTAAGAGGGTCGTACGTACCGATAAGGTCTACGTATTGTCCGTCGCGCGCCTTGTGGGAGTCGATTACGACAACGCGGTAGAAAGGACTTTTCTTGTCACCCATTCTTGTCAATCTCATTTTTACTGCCATTTTGTGTTCCTCCAATGTATTTTGTAAAATTTTTATTGTAAAGATAGTTTTATCTGTCTTTTGTGTTAGAAGGGCAAACGCTTGGATTTTGCCATTTTCTTCATCATGTCGCGGGTCTGCTCGAATTGCTTGATTAATCTGTTAACGTCCTGAACCTGCAAGCCGCACCCCGCTGCAATACGTTTTCTACGCGAATAGTTGAGAATTTTGGGATTACTGCGCTCTTCTTTGGTCATGGACTGAATGATTGCTTTGTTGCGCTTGAGTTGCGCCTCGTCTACCTTTTTGTCGGCAAGCTTCATTCTGCTTGCGCCGGGAATCATTCCCACAAGGTCGTTAATGTCGCCCATCTTTGCAACCTGCTCAAACTGATCGAGATAATCGTTGAGGTCAAAGCTCGCCTCTTTGAGTTTCTTCGCCATCTTGAGCGCTTGCTCTTCGTCGATTGCCGTTTGCGCCTTTTCAATTAGCGTCAACACGTCGCCCATTCCAAGAATACGGCTCGCCATTCTGTCGGGGTGGAAAGGCTCCAAGTCTTCCATTTTTTCGCCAGTGCCGGCAAATTTGATAGGTTTGCCCGTAACAGCCTTAATGGACAACGTTGCGCCGCCGCGGGTGTCGCCGTCAAGTTTGGTCATGATAACGCCGGTTACGTCCAACTGCTCGTCGAAGGTTTTGGCAACGTTTACAGCGTCCTGACCTGTCATTGAGTCAACAACCAACAGCGTTTCGTACACGTTTACCGCTTTCTTAATAGACTTCAGCTCGTCCATCAACTCTTCGTTTATGTGAAGACGTCCTGCCGTGTCGATGATAACGGTGTCAAAACCGTTCTTTTCAGCGTACTTTACAGCGTTTTGGGCAATTTTCGTGGGATTGTCCTGTCCCATTTCAAAGAAACCTGCTTTAGCCTTGCCCGCTACGATTTCCAACTGTTTGATTGCGGCAGGTCTGTAGATGTCGTCTGCACAAAGCAAAACTTTCTTGCCCTGCTTTTGCAAATACATTGCAAGCTTTCCGCACATTGTGGTCTTGCCCGCGCCCTGAAGTCCGCACATCATGATGATTGTAGGCAATTTAGGCGACACACCAAGCTTACTTTGCGTTGAACCGAGCAACTCGATTAGCTGTTCGTTAACAATCTTGATTACCTGTTGACCCGGGGTGAGGCTTTTGAGTATTTCCTCACCCACCGCAAGCTCCGTTACCTTGTTGATGAAGTCCTTGGCAACGGTAAAGTTAACGTCGGCCTCAAGCAATGCCACACGCACCTCGCGCATAGCTTGCTTGATTTCAAGCTCCGTCAACGCTCCGCGGTTTTTAAGCTTGGAAAAAACGTGATTTATTCTATCTGTTAAATTTGCAAATGCTGCCAAAATTTACTCCTTAGTCACGAATGACTTAGCCACTTGAAATACGCCATCTTTGTCCTGCCGCTCTACCGCAACTGACAACTGCCTCTTGAGTTGGGCTATATGCAACGTTTCTTCAAGCTTTACGAGTGTTGCCTCGCCTTTTACAATCGCATCGCGCACTCCTTGGCGAGATATTCCAACTTCGCTTGCAATTTCCGACAATGAGCAGTCGCAATCGCAGTACATGGATAGCGCATCGCGTTGTTTGTCGGTGAGCATTTCGGCGTACACGTTCAATAATTCGGAAAGTTGAATTTTCGCAAGCGCCATATACTCACCTCGCACAACTGTAAAGCAAATTTACTTTACACTGCTATTTTACTTTATAGTGTTACCAATGTCAAGCATAATAAACAAAAAATTAAAAAAAAATCAACCCCATACGAGGTTGATTGTAAAGATTTGTTCCCTATATAATTCCTTCAACGTAGCTTGCGGCGTCGAATTCCAGTAGGTCGTCAATGCCTTCGCCAACGCCTACGAAGTACACGGGAATGTCCATATCGTGTTTGATTGCAAGCACAACGCCGCCCTTTGCCGTGCCGTCCAATTTTGTAAGCACTATTCCGTCGATGTCGATTGCCTCATCAAATATCTCGACCTGCTGCAAGGCATTTTGCCCTGTCGTTGCGTCAAGAACGATAAGATTCTTTCTGTCAGCGTCGGGAAATTCACGATCGATTACGCGGTTGATTTTCTTAAGCTCTTCCATGAGATTCTTTTTGTTGTGAAGTCTACCCGCAGTATCTACCAAAACAACGTCAGTTCCTCTACTCTTGGCGGAAGAAATTGCATCGAAAACTACCGCCGCGGGGTCGCTACCTTCTTCGTGCATAATGATACGGACTTTAGCGCGGTTAGCCCACACTTCCAGCTGTTCACTCGCTGCAGCTCTGAAAGTGTCGGCGGCAGCAATAACGACGGATTTGCCTTGCTTGACAAAAATATTTGCCAATTTTCCTATCGTAGTTGTCTTGCCAACACCGTTGACTCCGGCCACTAAAATTACACATGGGGTGGAAAAACTGAACTTTTCATCCCCCAAAACGTCGTGGAGAACCTCACGCAAATATTGATTTGCTTTGTCTGGACTTGACACCTTGTCCTTGCCCATACGCTCGCGCAGTTCTTCAATAATATCTACGGTTGTGTCTTCGCCTATGTCGCTGGAAAGAAGTATAAATTCCAGTTCATCGTAGAAATCGTCGTCGAATATACCGCGCTTAAACAGCTGATTGAGCTTGAAGCCAATTTGCTGTTTTGTCTTTTTCAATCCGTCGATTATTTTTTGGAAAAATCCCATTGTTACGCTCCTACATTGCCTGCTTGATTGCCTCCGTAAGCTTGACGGAAACAATCTTCGATACGCCCTTTTCTTCCATGGTTACGCCGTACAGTACGTCGGCATTTTCCATTGTGGGCTTCTTGTGGGTGATAACGACAAACTGTGTCGAAGTAGAGAATTTACGCAAGTATTTCGCAATTCTTTCAGCGTTTGCGTCATCCAACGCCGCTTCGATTTCGTCCAATACGCAGAAGGGCATGGGGTTGAACTTAAGTATCGAGAACAGTATCGCCGCCGTAGTCATGGTACGCTCACCACCGGACAGTAGCGAAATGTTTTGCAATTTCTTTCCCGGGGGTTGCGCCTCAATCTCAACGCCTTGGTCCAACACTTCCTTGCTCGGATCCTTGTCAATGTACAAACGCGCGTTACCGCCGTTGAACAGTTCGCGGAAGATGAGCTTGAAGTTATCGTTGATTTGGTTCATGCCCTCTTCAAAGCGCGCTTCAATGTCCGTAGTCAACTCGCGTAAAGCGTTCTTGAGGTCGTCCTCTGCCTTCTTGAGGTCGTCAACTTGCGCAAGCAGATCGTCGTAACGGGCTTGCTCCACTTCCAGTTCCTGAATTGCGCCCACGTTGACAGCGCCCAGTTTCATTATTGCCTGTTTCAGCTCGGAAATACGTTCTTTGCCCGCTTCCTTGTCGTAGCCTTCCTGCTTGTACTGCATCGCCGCAGAATAGGTGATACCGTATTCTTCTTGCACTCTTTGTTGCAGTTCCAACAAATCGTCGTCAATTTTGTTGATGATATATTCTTCTTTGTCAATCGTACCGCGCAGTTGTTCTATCTCGTTAGACAAACGCATACGCTCGTCAGCAAGACGCTGAAAATCGGCGTCAAGCTGAACCTTGAGGTCGTCCGACTGCATTATTTGTTGCAACAGCTGCGTCATTTCCTCTTGAAGACTGCTGTCGGTAACGCTTTCGTTCAGCGCGGCGTACATTGTGTCAATTGCCATACGAACCTGCGTAACGTATGATTCGCGTGATGAAATAATGTCCTTTAGGCTCTCTATCTGAGCCTTGTTGGACTTAATTTCCTTTTCGGCAGACTCAATGTTGGAAATCAGCATTGCCAAGTGGTAACGCTTTTCCGAAAGACTTAGCGACACGGTATCTTTGGCAGTGTTTTCCAGTTGTGTCGTTTCGCGCAAATGCTCAGACTTGTCGCGCAGCTGCTTTTCCTGTGCGGCAAGGTCTTTGAGGCGCGTCTCATACTTGTGAAGCGCGCTCTCTATCTGCGCCAAACGGGTTACGATTTTTTCCTTTTCACCGGACAGGCGGAGAATACTCTTTTTGTCGGAATTACTGAGTGTGTTTGACGTTTCAATACGCTCTTTCGCGGTGGCAATTTCCACCTTCAAAAGATTAACCTTCTCTTCGACGCCATTGCATGTTGCGCGTGTCTCGTTGAGAAGATTGTCCACCTTGCCTTTTTCTTCTTCCGCTTGCTTGACTTCTTTTAGCAGCGCATCCAACTTTTCCGCGCGTTCGGCAATCTGCGTTTCGTAAGATAGCAAATTTGACGTGTTTTGTTTGCGGTTGCTGCCGCCTTCGAGTGAACCGTCGTTAGAGATGCGTTCGCCTGTCAGCGTAACCATGCGGTGCGCGTAGCGATATTTGCGACTGATAGCGACGGCATTGTCAAAGGTGTCCACCACGACTATGCCGCCCAGAAGCGACTCAAATACGTTTGAATAGTGCTTGTCAAATTTAACAAGATCTGCTGCAATACCTAAAACACCCTTTTCGGACAGCACCTCTGCGCGCTCAATACCGTGAGGTTTCATTGAGCTGACGGGTAAGAAGGTCGCTTTTCCGTACTCGTTGATTTTGAGATAGTTTATAAGGTATTTGACATCCTCTTCCGTTTCGGTGACGATATTTTGCAATCTGCCACCGAGCGCAGTTTCTATTGCAAGTTGCAAACGAGGCTCTACTTTGATTAGGTTTGCCACCACTCCGCTAATGTGTGAAGCGAGCTCCCTGTCGCGTTTGGCGTCCTGCATTAGATACTGAATACTTGCTTGATAACCCTTGTAGTTAGTGGCGAAGTCCTTGAGCATGTCTATGCCGCCCTTTTCGCCGGAATACGCCTGTTGCTTGCGCGCAAGTTCCTTGTTAAGTTCAAAAGACTTGAATTCCAACTCTTTTATTTGCTGTTTTAGGTGGCGTAGGGTACTTTCGAGAGTATCTCTTTCTTTGCGAAGTTTGTCATATCTGCCAAGCAAATCCCCCTCTTCGCCCGCGGAATCCTGCAATTTTTTCGTCAGTTCCGTCTCGTTTTGAACAATTTGTTCAAGCTGAGCACTCAAAGTTGTCTTTTCCGTCTGCAAAGCGACAAGATTACTGTTGGCATCGGCATGGGCTTGCACAGCCTCATCTAATTTTCTACGTAGAATTTCCGCCTTTTCGGCAATTTCGTCAACGCGTTTGCCAACACTTGCAAATTGCTCATTGACCTGCGCAACTTCCTCTTCAAGTCCTGCGCGCTCCTCGTTGCGGCGCACAAGCAAGGCGGCAAGATCTTCATTTGCCTGCTCCAAATCCGCAATTTCCTTGGTGCTCGTCTTGATTAGTTCCAAATTGGACTCTATGTCACGGTTGCAGCTGTTTATACGCTCTTGAATGAGGTTCTTTTCGCCTGCGTTCTTTTCCACTTCCACAGCAAGCTCAACCTGTCTGTCACGCAAGGCGGAGATTTCGCCGTCAACGCCGTTACGTCTGTGAAAAACCTCGTCGTACTTCTCGTTCACTTCGGCGTATTGACTTTCCTTGAGATTGTACTCCTCTTTTAGCCCTGCAAGCTTCTTTTTCCCGTTTTCCTTGTCAAGACTTGCGTTGTCGTACCCGTAAATGTAAGCGTTGATTTCATTCAAACGCAGCTCGCTGTAAATTTCATTGTACTTTTGCGCGTTAGTAGCTTGACGGCGCAGTTCGGGCAAACGACGCTTCAACTCCTCAACAAGGATGTTGATTTGCGTCATATTCGTGCGCGTCTTTTCTAATTTGCGCTCGGTGTCCACCTTTTGAACACGGAAGGAAGAAATACCCAACGCCTCTTCGAAGATTGAACGTCTGTCCTCCGGGCGCGCATTCAAAATGGCGTCCATTCTGCCCTGTCCTACAATTGAGTAGCCGTCTTTTCCTAAACCTACGCCACGCAGTAATGAATGAATGTCCTTTAAACGAACGACGTTTCTGTTGAGCATGTACTCGCTTTCGTTGTTGCGATACAGCTTACGGCTGATGATAATCTCGTCCATGGGTATGGAAAACAAACGCGTCGTATTGTCAAAAAACAGCGACACTTCGCAGTAGCTCATTGATTTACGCGAGTCCGTACCGCTGAAAATCAAGTCTTGCATCAACTTACCACGCAAATTTTTGGTGCTTTGTTCACCTAATACCCAACGAATGGCATCAGAAATGTTACTTTTGCCACATCCGTTAGGGCCGACTATGCCCGTTATCGGCTGGTCGAATTTCAATTCTATTTTGTCTGCAAAGCTTTTGAAGCCGTACATTTCAATTTTCTTTAAATAAAGCACTAATCAATTCTCCATTCTTCTACGATTCTGCGGGCAGCGTCTTGCTCTGCCGCCTTTATACTTGAGCCCTCGCCAACGCTGACGGATTTGCCGTCTATCAGTAGGGCGTATCTAAACATAGGTTTGTTGTCAGGACCGCTTCGTTCAACAAGCTTGTATTCGAGCGCGTACTTGTGTTTTTGGCAGTACTCCTGCACCATCGTTTTGCTATCTTTTTTTAGCGCGTCGGTAGCATTTTGCAAGTTGTCGCTCATTACACGTAGCAGGAAGTTGCGAGCGACGTCCAACCCACCGTCCAAATATATTGCGCACAGTATTGCCTCGAATAGATTGGCAGCTGTCTTGTGAGACAGTTCACCGTTTACGCCCGTGTTTGCAATTTGTAGGTGCTGTATAAGTTCAAGCTTGTCCACTACCCGATAAAGCCCTTCGGCAGACACAAGCTTTGCGCGCATTGCGGACAGCTCGCCCTCGCTTGAGCCTTCAAAGTGACTAAAAAGGTACTCCGACGAAAGGTACTCCAGTATTGCATCGCCAAAAAACTCCATTCGTTCGTTGTCCGCCACGTTTTGAAGATTGGCGTAGGACGAATGAGTAAACGCCTGCTCTAAAAGTTTTTTGTTGTAAAACGCGTAACCAAGCTTGCGTTCTATTTGCTGTAAACTTTTCGTTTCCATATATGCGTCTTTGCTACATAGAATTTATACGTGAACAAACCTAACACGGCTGCCATTTCAAATTCTATTTTCTTATTTTTTAGAGTTATATAAAAAATTTTATATATTATAACTCAATAAACAGCATTTTGCAATAAAAAAGCGGAAAAAACAGGGAATGTTTCACAAAATATAACATAAATATGTAGTTGTTTCACAACGCAAAAAAGCCACCGACTGTCGTCGATGGCTTGGATTTGCAATGAAATCAGCCGAAATTACTTGTTATCTGCGGAAATTTCCACTACTTGCTTACCGTCATAGTATCCGCAAGCTTCGCAAACCTTGTGCGCAACCTTCAATTCGTGGCATTGAGGACATTCCACCAAAGTAGCTGCGGTAGCTTTCCAGTTAGCCGCTCTTGTGTGTTTTCTTTGTTTAGATGTTTTTCTCTTGGGTACTGCCATTGTAATGCACCTCCGTTAGAATTTTAAATTTTTGAGTGCAGAAAAAGCGTTTTGCCGTGAAGTGTCACAATCGCACTTCTGCTCGTTGAGATTTACGCCACACTTGGGGTACAATCCCTTGCAGTCGTCCTTGCACAGCCATGCCGTGGGAAGTGACAACGCTATTTCATCGCTAACTGCCTTGGTCATGTCTAACATACTGTCGGTATAGACATAGCCGTCAACTTCAACCGCACTGTCTTTGTAGAATATTTGATTGAAGTCCAAACTAACCGTTTTGGAAACTTCAGTAAGACACTTATCGCAAAATCCGTCTATGTGGCAAACAATTTCGCCAAACACTCTAACGTTGGGTTTGTTAAATTGCGCGCGTACATCAACTTGAACTTTTGCAAGTTTTGCGTTAGGGTACGGCAACAAACTGCTGTCCAAACGGCACTCTTTTTCAAATTGAACCGAAGCGCCTTCGTTTGCGATAACTTCCGTTAAATCTAATACAATTTTGTCAGACACAATCACTATTATACAAAATAGCTATTGCTTTGTCAACGGTTTACGCCAACTTTGCCTCGCGCATAGTTTCGCGGGCGATGACCAGCTCCTCGTTCGTAGGAATAACCAAAATCTTGACCTTCGAGTCTTTCGCCTGAATTTCGGCTATCGTACCGCGAGGACAGTTGTCGTTTTTGTTGGCGTCAAGCTTCACGCCGAGGTATTCCATATCTTTCAAGGCAGCTGCTCGAACGAGATTGTCGTTTTCGCCTATACCTGCGGTAAACACTATTGCGTCAACTCCGTTCAAAGCTGCTGCGTAGGCGCCAATGTACTTTTTGGTTCCGTAAGCGAACATATCAAGAGCAAGCTTTGCGCGATAGTTTCCCGCTTCTGCCGCCGCAGTCAAATCTCTGAAATCGCTCGACACACCGGACACGCCCAGCATACCGCACTTCTTGTTGAGGTAGGTCAACGTTTCCGATACGTCCATGCCTTCCTTCTTTGCAATGTATTCAGCCGCAGCAAAATCAATGTCGCCGCTACGCGTTCCCATAGGCACGCCTGCAAGGGGAGTAAATCCCATGGAAGTGTCAATGCACTTGCCACCCTTTACTGCCGTAATGGAGGAACCGTTGCCGAGGTGACAGGTAATAATTTTCAAATTTTCAATGTTTTTGCCAAGATATTTCGCAGCTTCCTCCGCAACAAACTTGTGACTCGTTCCGTGAGCGCCGTAGCGACGGATCTTGTACTTTTCGTAGTGAGAGTAATCCACTGCGTACATGTACGCGTAGTCGGGCATTGTAAAGTGGAAGCCTGTATCGAACACCAACACCATGGGCGTTTTGGGCATTGCAGCGAGGCACGCATTTACGCCTACTATTGCCGCGGGGTTGTGTAGAGGAGCCAAATCTTTGATTTCCTCCATCAACACCATTGCTTCGGGAGTAACGAGCGTGGGCTTTTTGAAGGCTTCGCCAGAGGCGACGACCCTGTGTCCAACTCCGTCAATTTCACTCATAGCGGAAATTACGCCAACTTTTTTGTCTGTCAGCTTGTTAAGCACCAACTGAACTGCCACGTTGTGGTTAGGCATGTCTATTTGTTGTTCAACGGTCACGCCCTTTGCCTTGTAGATGAAGTTGGAATTAGCAATGCCTATGCGCTCGCAAAGCCCCTTGGCAAGCACGCCTTCCGTTTCCATATCGATTAGCTGATATTTGAGCGACGAACTGCCGGAATTGATTACTAATATTTTCATTGAAAATTACTCCTATTTGTATTTTTGAAAACAAAACGCCTTTGTTTAACTTGAATAATACTGTTTACGCGCACTCGGTTTGCAACACGGTTATTGCCACCGTCGCAACGATGTCGTCTGAGTTGCAGCCACGCGAAAGGTCGTTCAGAGGTTTTGCAAAGCCCTGACAGACAGGTCCGACAGCCATAAAGCCGCCCAAACGTTCGGCAATCTTGTAACCGATGTTACCCACCTGCAAATCGGGGAAAATGAATACGTTAGCATGTCCTGCAACGGGGCTACCCTTCGCTTTCAGTTCGCCGACAGCAGGCACTATAGCGGCGTCGAATTGAAGTTCGCCGTCCAACTTGAGTGCGGGAGCTTTTTCCTTGGCAATGCGCGTCGCTTCCTGAACTAATGTCACGTTGTCATGCTTAGCGCTGCCTTTCGACGAGAAGGACAGCATTGCAACTTTGGGGTCAATTCCAACGATAGCCTTAGCTGACTCAGCTGTAGATATGGCAAGGTCGGCAAGCCCTTCTGCCGTGTAAGTCGGATTCAAACCGCAGTCTGCAAACACCACCAACCCATCTGGACAGTACTGATTGCCCTGCGGAGGACAAATCATAAGCATAAAACTGGTAACAGCGGAAACGCCCGGAGCAGTTTTGATTATTTGCAGTCCTGGGCGAAGGGTGTTTGCCGTAGAATGGCACGCGCCGGACACAAGTCCGTCAACGTCGCCCATTTTGAGCATCATTGCGCCGAAATAGGTACCGTCCTTGAGCAGTTCCGTAGCTTGCTCGGGAGTCATGCCCTTTGAAGCGCGCAACTCGCACAACTTTGCGTTGTATGCCGCAAGCTTGCTGCTCGTCAATGGATTTACAATTTCCACGCCTGTAAGATCAACGTCGGGATTTGCCGCTTTGATAGCAGCTGCGTCGCCCAAAAGAACGATTTTCGCAATGCCTTCCGCCGTTGCCATTTGCGCCGCTTTTACTACGCGACTGTCCTCGCCTTCGCAAAGAACGATAGTTTTGTGGAGTTTCGCCGCTTTGCTTTTGATTTGTTCCAATACGTTCATAACAATCTCCTTTTGAAACACTTTATTTATTGTAATGTTTGTTGTATAATACCGTAAATTGCTACAGCAAGTTGAATGTGCTTGCCTGCAAGCTTTGTTCAAACCGTTTACTCAAGTTAATTATAGCATAACCGAAAATGCTTGTAAATTAAATATCACAAAGGTGCAAAATGAAATTAGCGGCAATAATATGCGAGTTTAACCCACTACACACAGGACACAAAAGGCTACTTGACTACGCCAAGACCGTCGCGGACAACGTTGTTTGCATAATGAGCGGCAACTTTACCCAACGCGGACTACCGTCTTGCGCTGACAAATATTCCCGAGCAAGACACGCCATACTTGCAGGCGCAGACCTCGTAGTAGAATTGCCGACGGTTTTTGCCACCGCTTCAGCCGAAAACTTTGCCTACGGCGGAATTGCGATTGCAGAAAAAATCGGTGCCGACTGTTTGGTGTTTGGTAGCGAATGTGGCGACGTAGACGTATTAAAATCTTGTGTTGAGAAAATTGAAAATTGCGAAACAAACAAACTCATTCAACAGGAAGTTGCAAAAGGTGTCAGCTACCCCAAAGCTGTTGCATCGGCGACAGGACTTGACGTCTTGGACAAACCGAACAACGTGCTTGCCGTAGAATACCTCAAAGCATTGCGCCGCGCAAACTCTACAATTGTACCCCTTACGCTGAAAAGAGAAGACAATTTTAACACTGACAACGCTCAAGAATATGCATCATCCAAAGCATTACGCGACAACGCAGAACTGCGCGACAAGTACACTTTCGACTACGTTATCAATGACATTGACGACTGTGTTGTGTCGAAGTACTGCTCTATTGCTCCAAGTATTTTAGCAACGGCAACGAAGGAACAGTTGGAGCAAATTGAGGGAGTAACGGAAGGACTGCACAACCGTATTTTCAACGCCGACAAATCACATGGTTATGAATATATGTTAGAAGAAATCAAGACGAAAAGATACACTCGACTAAAACTTCAACGCATAATTTTGTACCAAATACTTGGAATTACCAAAGACGCCGTTGCCCTTTACAAATCACAGCAGCCGTGCGTCAAAGTGCTTGCCGTCAGATCAAGTAAAACGACACTACTGCAAGGTGTAGACAACGAAAGCGACGAAATTACTCAACGCGCCGATAGACTCTACGCAACGCTTTCTGGCAAGACAGCCCCCACAAAACTTGTAAAAATAGATTGCTGACATAATTTTGCGACTGTAGTCATCACCTATCAAGAAACTTAAAATTATTCTAAAAATGCGCATAAACATCAATTTATGTCGAATTTTTGTATACTATGTCTGAAATAGTATTCTACAAAACGGCAAAATATTACATACAGACAGCCTATTGACATCTTTTTACATTGAAATTGTTTTTTTGCACTTGTTACACTAATTTGATTTTTTAATTGGTAATAAGTAATCCAAATCAATTAAAACATATAGAATATTTACTGTGAATAAGATATTTTGTGAAATATCTAAAGTTTTTTTTAATAATACTGTTTGTTTGTATAGCGGCGATTTTCATATCTTCACCCGCGAAATACATGCAAAGTTTTTTCGACGGGCTGACGGTGTGGGCGTACAACGTTTTACCTGCGCTATTTCCTTTTACGGTGCTTACAACGCTTGCTTTAAAAATAAAGCCGCGTGGAAAACACTCGCTTACAAAAACACTGTTCGGAATTTCCTGCGACAGCGAATTTGTAATGAGCTTACTGTGCGGTTACCCAATCGGTGCAAAGGCTATTGCAGACAGTAACGCAGACACCACCACCGCAACGCGTATGTGCAGCTTTTGTTCCTCAGTCGGACCGATATTCATGATTGCAACGGTTGGCGCGAAGCTGCTTCAAAACACCGTGGCGACCGTCATATTGATTGTCGCACACTTTTTGTCAGTTATACTAAACGGACTGATTTACCGGCGAAAAAAGTTGATTGTAAATTTGTCCGAAAACGGCTCTCGCCTTACCCCTTCAGACTTCGGCAATACAATCACCAATTCCGCGTTATCAATAATTTCCGTCGGCGGATTGATCGCATTGTTCTATATGCTTGCAGACATGATAAAAAATTTGTTGCCTGTCGCGCTTTCCGACAACCTTGCCGTATCGTTTGCAATAGGACTGTTGGAAATGACAAACGGGGTTTTTGGCATATGCAAGCTAACTGACGTTGCTACCGCTACGGTTCTTTCCAGTACGTTACTGGCATTTGGCGGTTTGTGCGTGTTTTTGCAATGCTACGCTTTTCTCGGAACGAAAAATATAAAAGCGGTTGATATTTTCAAAATGAAAATGACTCAATCCGCCTTCGCAACCATATTAAGCTTTGTACTGGTGAAACTATTTCTCTAATTTCACAAAGTTTTTTGAAAAGTATTGCTTTTGCAAATAATATCACAAAGAATGTTTGCTTTTCTGCATTCCTCTAATCAGTTCTTCAGTTTCCTCAAAGCTCAAGCAGTCGTCCGTTTGCGAGGTGCCGTATGCGTTTGAATGTCCGCCGCCGTTCAAATAGCTTTCTATCATAACGCCGTCAACGCCTGCATTTATCGCAAGTTTGGCGTTTTCTACTTGATTGCGAGCTATTTTGCCACTGTTAGCATGATTTAAGTCCGCCATTACAAAATCATTCAATCCGTATTGTTTTAGCAGCTTCCTTGCATACTTGACGTCCTCTGCCGTTATGTTCGTAGAAAACACTCCATTATTCAGTCCGCCACGCAGCGCAATATGAGCGTATTTGCAACCGCTTGTAGCGACTTGCGCACCGTTACGTGGAAATACGCGCGGACTACTTACGGCGTATAGCGAGTCCACCACCTTTTCAACGTTTCCGTCGGTGGCGTTTTTCAAGCCACAGCACACGTCAAGCCCCGAAGCCAAATCGCGATGCAGGCTATCCTCAGAGCTGCGTGCGCCAACGAACCAGTATGATACAAGGTCGTTGAAGCATTCGTATAACTCAGGGTACAACAACTCGTCTGCAACAGGTAAGCCGATTTCAAGACATCTTAGCATCATTTGACGGCAACGGATTATTCCACTATCCAAGTCAACATCGTCTGCATTATGCAAGTGAAAAGCCGCGCCTTTGTAACCTTGACCGTTGGAATGGGGCTTTGCAGTGTAAATACGCGCGACAACAAGCAAATTTGGGCAAACGTCTGCTACTGCCTTGAGCTTAAGCAAATACTCTTCCATTGCCTTAGGGTCGTCTGCAGAACAGGGTCCACATACCACCACAAAACGTTTGCGTTCTATTAAGTTTTGTTTTAACTGCGCGTCAAACTCCGTTTTTCTTTCACGTAGTCCGTCAGTCAACGGCGCACATTTTTTGTAAAAGTCTGAGCTTTGCAGTTTCTTTTGTTCACAAAACATAGTTTACTTTACCAAATACTTTTTGATTTCTTCAACGCAGCAAGCGGGCACGTACTCGGAAAAATCTTGCCCCAAACCTGCCAATTCCCGTACAAGCGAACTGGAAATATGCCTGTATTCCTTGCTACCCACGACAAAAACCGTTTCGCCGTTCCAGTAGCTTTTATTTACGTCGGACAAATCAATTACCGACTGTAAATCAAGCGCGTTACGAATGGATTTTATCATTACGGTCGCGCCCACACTCTTGCAAAAGTCCGTCATCATGCCAGTATGCAGGACTGCTTGAGCGTTTTTGACGTGAGAAATTGATTGCTTCAACATCTCAAAACGCGCATCGTCGGGAATAACGTACTGCTTGTCAACGTTTACCCCAACCACGACGTACAGCTTGTCCACTAATTTGGCGGCTTTTTCTATTGCGTCAACGTGTCCTTTGGTAACAGGACAAAATGAACCCGCATATACTCCTACTCGCATTTGTCACTCCTTTGGTAAAAACTAAACTTAACAGTACCCATTTTGCGGCAATCGTACTGCGCCAATCCTCCGACGTTTTGCGGCAAGTCGTCTTCTGCCGCGTGTTCACAAATCACAATGCCGTCAGGATTTAACACGTCGCGTTGATCGATTTCACGAAGAACTTCCGTATAAAACCCTGCTTTGTAGGGTGGGTCTACAAAAATCAAATCCATTTTGCAATCGAGTTTCTTCAAACAGTCACGAAAATCACAAAACATAAGCTCGGGTGTTGCGCCTATTTTCTCAAAATTCGCCTTTATTGCTACTACCGCCTCGCGACTGTTGTCGCAAAGAACAGCTCTATTCGCACCACGGCTCAGACACTCTATTGCAAGCTGACCGGAACCTGCGAACAAATCGAGTACGCAGGCGCCTTGCAGTTTGCCGTTCAGGATGTTGAACAACGTCTCTTTCATTCTGTCGAGGGTTGGACGCGCAACGTTTTTGGGCGCAACTAAACTTCTGCCTTTGTATTTTCCTGTGATAACTCTCATTTTTACCTTTGTATAGTATTTTACAACATTATTTCAAATTACACAAGAGTTCGTAAATAATTACCTCGTCATTTGCGATATTTACGCCGTTACCAAGCAGTGTTGCTACATCACCTACTTTCACGTCGGCGTTTCCAACGTCAATTAGCGACATAGCCATACATATTGCAACAATAGGAAAAAACCGTTCGCCAATCTTTATTTTGCCTCCTCGAAGCGTGCGCGGTAGCCCTGTTGCGTACCCAACGTTCAGTACGGCAATCTGCGTAGCTTGCTTGCAAGCATATATTGCGCCGTAACCTGCGACACAACCCGCCTCGACGTACTTTACCGAAATAACGTCGGCGTAAACACTCTTTGCCGATTGCAGGTTTTCGTTGCCGTAACCGAACAAGCCTAACCCCACGCGCGCCATATCAAGGTGATACTTCGGTGACAGCAACGTTGCGCCCGTATTTGCAATATGTTTTATTAGTCTACGGTTGAGCGCTCCTTCTAATTCGTTTGCGCAGTTGTTAAAATATTCAAGTTGCCTGTCACAGTCTGCTACGCTGTCGCCGTAAAAATGAGAAAACGTTCCTTCAACTTGAAACTGCGCACGCTGTAAGCTTTCAACCAATTGCTGTATTTGATTTTCTTGAAAACCCAAGCGCGACATGCCGCTGTCAAACTTGATATGAACGCGTGGAGTGATTTTTAATCTACGCGCCTCTTCGTCGACAATTTTGAGTGTTTCAAAGCTGTCAACTGTCAAAATGAAGTTGCTTTTGATTGCTCTTTCAGTGTTACGTCTATTTTGAGGAAGCAATACAAGCGTATTTTTATTTAAAAATTGTATCTGTTCTGCCTCATCGACGTAGCTTACGGCAAAACAGTCCACAAGCTCGGCAATGCGCCGCGCAACGTGAACGAGACCGTGCCCGTAAGCGTCATTTTTGAGGACGGCGCAAAGCTTGCTGCCACCTAATTTTTGCTTGAAATACTGTGTATTTTTCTCTATTGCATCAAAATCTATAACTTGCAACAGATTCTCCTTATGAAAGCAGATTTATGGTCATTTTACGTAACGAGTTTACAACGCCATCTTTTTTTGGTATACTAAAAACCAAAGGTGATTTATATGAGATTTCTCGCAAATTTTACCCCTGTCATACGCGTCATTTTGTGGATAATGGCGGCAATAAGTCTTGCAGGACTCGCCCTCGGCATAGCAGTTTTTGCAGGCGCGCAAATTGAAATTACCACAGGACAAGCAACGCTACTAATTAGCGTATGCTCTTTGACTTTGATAGTTGCCTTGCTGTTTACAACAATTCACTACAAGGTGGACTCAACGCACTTGCGACTCAACATTGCATTCATAGATATGCTAAGCGGGCGTATTCGTCTTGACAAAATTTTGAATATTGTAATTGACGACGGCAAACTGTACATTAGTTACCTTTGGCAAGGACACGACCCTGTTATCGCGTTAATTGCGATAAACCCAAAGCGCTACAAGGAATTTATTGATTTACTTATGTCGCGCAACAAAAATATAGTTTTTTACGAGAACAAAAACGATGGAACTGGTGATAGCGAGCAACAATAAACATAAAATTGAAGAAATCAAGGCGTTACTTGAAGGAAAATTTGACACAATTACCACTCTCGACGAAGAAGGAATAGACTGTGACCCCGACGAAACAGGTGAAACCTTTTACGAAAACGCATTAATCAAGGCGCAGACTGTAGCAAAGTACACCGCTAAAGCCGTACTTGCCGATGACACGGGACTGTGTGTAAACGCGCTTGGTGGAAGACCGGGAGTACATTCAGCGCGTTATTCCAGCGACCATGACAACGCTGCAAATAGGCGAAAGGTACTACATGAATTGGAAGGATTTACCGACCGTTCAGCGTATTTTCAAACTGTGGTAGTTATGCTCTACACTGATGGCAAAATTGTTACCGGCGAAGGAAGAGTTGACGGATTTATTCTTGAAGACGAGCATGGAGCAAACGGTTTCGGGTACGATTGCATATTCTACTCTACCGAACTAAACAAAACCTTTGCAGAAGCCACCACCGCCGAAAAACTGTCAGTTAGCCACCGTAGCCGAGCTTTACGTCATCTTCTAAGTAAATTATAAAAAAATAATGCGCCGAAGCACGGCGCATTTTTATTTATGCAATTAACAACTGCTATTACAGCAAAGTTTTTATTTACACAATTATTTGAAATATTATCTTACAATCTCAATTAGTTGTCGCAAATCGGTAATTTCGTAACATGGGGTGAGTTTTTTTGTATTTTTCAGGCGTTTAGGATTAAACCAACATGTGTCAATCCCTGCATTTACACCACCTTGAATGTCGCTTGTCAAAGAGTCGCCGATTATTAACGTTTTGCTTTTGTCAAAGCCGTCGATATGCTTGAAACAGTAATCAAAGTACTCTATTTGCGGCTTGGGATAACCCACGTCCTCTGAAACAAAACGGGCAATGAAATATTGTTCCAAACCACTACCTTTCATACGGCTGTTTTGAATTTCCGCAACGCCGTTGGAAACAACGTACAATTTGCAATTTGCTTGAAGCTGCTCCAACACTTCCACCGCGTGAGGCACGACGAAAAAGCCCAATTTCAAATATTCTTCATATAGATTACCAACCGAATCAACCTTGTCAAGCGGCAAATTTAATTCCTTAAAAGTTTCCACAAATCTATCAACAAGTACCTGCGGTTTTGTAAGTTTCCCTAGCTCAAAAAGTTCCCACTGAAAAATGTTGTTTTTGCGGTATACAGCAAGGACGTTTTGATTAAATTCCAACCCCATGTCGCAAAATGCGCGTCTTAGAGCCTGTTCTTCCGACTTGTCAAAATCAAGTATTGTGTTGTCAGCGTCAAATAAAAGTATCTCGTATTTCATTGTTTATAATTATCCGTACTATGCCTTTGGTTAAATTGAAATTTATAAAACCCTGTGATCTACAAAATCATTTACTGTCAATTCATAATCAACAGCCGATTGCAATTCTCCAACTTGGTCACGCCAACAATTTTCTCGTATTCCTAACTTACGAAAACCAATCTGCTCATACACGTGTTGCGCTCGTGTATTATTCAAAGCAGTATCCAAGACAATTCTTTTATAATCGTAATCATTAAATAACGACGATATAAGCATACTTATATATTTTTTACCCAGTCCTTTGTTTTGCAAAGACGTATCGCAAATTTTTATACCGATTTCTGCCGATTGCTCATCACATTCTTTATAGTTCATTTCGCCAATAGGTGTTTTGTCTAATTCCAAAATGAGTAAATGAACGTCACTATTTATTTCGTCCTTAACTTTTTGAACTGTTGTTTTTAGCCCATATGGAAAACCAACATCTTTCATTATTTCGCCATCATTCCACCAAGTCGTCAATAACTTTGCATCACCAAGCGTGGCATCTCTAATGGTTAAGTTTTCAAATTCTAAACGCACAATTTTCTCCTCTAAATTACTGTTTATCGTACAATTATTGTAACATAAATAAATAAAAAAGTAACTTTTTTTAGTAACAAAACACATAAATAGCCAAATATTATGTGTTATAACAAAGAAAAAACCACAATATCTTGTGGTTTTCCTAATTTGGAGCGGGAGACGGGATTCGAACCCGCGATATCTGCCTTGGCAAGGCAGCGCTCTACCTCTGAGCCACTCCCGCATATTTAGTTCTTGGTGCGGATAAAGGGACTTGAACCCCCACGTCGAAGACACTAGATCCTAAGTCTAGCGCGTCTGCCAATTCCGCCATATCCGCACGTAGATTGAGATTGGTACACCTTCAGGGACTCGAACCCTGGACCCACTGATTAAGAGTCAGTTGCTCTACCAACTGAGCTAAAGATGCATATATATAGACCTGTGCCGTCAGCCGACTTTTACTTTAATGGTGACCCATCCGCGATTCGAACGCGGGACACCATGATTAAAAGTCATGTGCTCTACCGACTGAGCTAATGGGTCATGTGGCAGGGGTAGCAGGATTTGAACCTACGAATGTCAGAGTCAAAGTCTGATGCCTTACCGCTTGGCTATACCCCTATGATATGGGGTGAGCTATGGGAATCGAACCCATGACCTCCAGGGCCACAACCTGGCACTCTAGCCATCTGAGCTAAGCCCACCATAATGGCGTGCCTGAAGGGATTCGAACCCCCGACAAACGGCTTAGAAGGCCGTTGCTCTATCCTGCTGAGCTACAGGCACAGGCAACTGTGTAATTTGGAGCGGGTGATGGGAATCGGACCCACGCGACCAGCTTGGAAGGCTGGGATTCTACCATTGAACTACACCCGCGCTTCAACAGCCTCTTTATTATATCGTACAAGGCTTAAACTGTCAACGATTTGAAAACATTTTTTACAACAATTTGTAAAAAGCAATTACAGCAAATTGTCCTTGTACAGCTTAATGAGTAGATTTTGATTGGCGGAGAAATTTACTACCCACACTATATCCTGTTCAAAATCATCCTTTTCGCCCGTGTCAACGCTTTCGCCCGGCTTGTAGTAACTGCCCGAACCGTCCTCTTGCTTGTTTAACTTGAGATACAAGTCGTTGAAAAAATCTCCCAACCTGTCCAATGCGTTAAAATCCGAGTAAACCTTGTAGTAGTTGGCTCTCTCCTTCCAAACCCTTTTGTCGATTTTGTCATATAACTCCTCATATACTAACGCGGAATTGGGATAGGAATCAACAATATTCAATACGTCCCACAGGTGTTTGGCTAAAATACCGTACCTAAGATAGGGATTGTCGCTTGTGAGCAGTACGTAGGACGCAACCAAATTCGCCTCGTACTCGCGCATGACTCCTTTGCCGTGCGCCATTTCGTGCGCCAACGTGTGCGGATAGTACAGGTGAGTTTCATAGCCGTTAATATTCGCCTCGCCAAACGGAGCAAAAAATACTCCCGTAATGTGCAATTCGCTCATAATATTCTTGTTGAGAATATACTTGCCGCGCGGGGTGTAAGGTGAAAAATAGTCGCTATTAAGTCGCGCGTATTCCTTTGCTATCAGCTCGGACATTTCCTTGATGCTATAGGGGTAAACGATATTTCCTTTCTCGTCGTGATTGGTTGCATCGTAGTCGGCGTTTAATTGCGTAATCATAGCGTCTGCAAGCGCCACCGCTTCTTCAAGGGAGAAGTCGTCGCCGCTGTACTCAGAGTAAACCTCATCGGGCAATGGGTCTCTACCGTAGGAAAAGGAGGCTGTTGCCGTGTAGATGTTCAGGAATGAAACAACGGTAATAGCAACGACCAAAACCGTCGTAACAAGCATCAACCATTTTCTCTTGGCAAGGAACACTATCAACAAAACGACAACTGCAATGGCGCCGAGTATTGCAACAATCAAAAACAACTCGTAAAAGCTAATGGGAATCCAGCCGAGCAAGTTGCCAAATAGGAATATCCAAGCGCGCGAAAAGGTCCTTGCAAAAAACTCACATACCTGTTGGTTGCGTCTGAGCAAGATTAACACCACGAAAAGGGTCACCAACACAGCCAACTCAATAGCCCGTCTGATTAGCTTCCGTTGAGGGTCCTTGCGCTTTGATGTCGTGTTACTTTCTTTCAATGTTTTCTCCGTTTACAAGGGTGTAAAATTCAAAAATCGCCACCCCATTTAGCAAAATAGCTTAAATTTTCTATTTAAATAGTCGGTGCTATGCTCAACGTAAGTTATCACGTCTTTGGGATTTGCCGAACGTTCAATTCGATTCTCGTCGGATAGTATACGCTTGGAAATTGCGTTGGTTCCGCAGGCAAGAACGTCGGAAATTTCTTCCATAATGCCTATATTATACAGGCATGGCTTATTAGGCTTGCAGTAGCCTACGTTTTCAAGATTTTCCGCCATATACTTTTGTCTATACATATAGTATGGCAAATAGCCCGCTTTATAAAGCTTGGCGCGCGAGTACTCCACCATTTGCGACACATCGCTTGCGCCGTTGTACTTCTGCTCCTTTAGAACGCTGCCGTGTTTTAGAGCCAAGGTGTGCACCGTTACGTTGTCGGGATTAAGCGCTATCGCCTCGTCAACGCTGTGACAAAACATTTGGTAAGTTTCGGTAGGTAATCCAGCAATCAAATCCATATTTATACTGAATCCGTAGCTTTTTGCAAGTTCGTACTTGTCGTAAATGTCCTGTACGGTGTGCTTTCGTCCTATTACGTCCAACACCGACTGATTGAAGCTTTGCGGATTGATGGATACACGGTGAACGCCGTGTTTCAAGAATACGTCCAGTTTGCTTTTGTCAATCGTGTCGGGGCGTCCTGCCTCTACGGTAAACTCTGTCGGTTCAAAATCAATACAGGACATAATCCTGTCCAATTGCTCTGCTGACAACGACGTAGGCGTGCCGCCGCCAAAGTAAACGTTGTTGATACGTATACCCTTGCGCTTAGCAAATTGCAAGGTTTGAGTAACCTCTTCACACAGTGACGCAACGTAGGGTTCTACGTATTTTTGTAGCCGCGCAAGTTCACCACTCGTAAAGGAACAGTAACTGCAACGCGTCACGCAAAATGGAATTCCTACGTACAAGTCTGCACAACCGTCCTTGTGACTGTGTAGCTCACCCTGTGTGTTTAAAATGTCCAAAACGAGTCTTGTCTTTTGCTCTGATACGCCCAAAAGATTAGTAAAAGTTTGTTGCCAATCCAATCCTTCCTTTGCAAGTTGATCGGCAAGTTTTGTGGGACGTATACCTGTGAGACTACCCCAAGGCATGTGTTTACCTGTAACTTTTACCAACAAATTGTAGATAGCAAGCTTGGCGTAACGCTTGCGAAGTCTTGTAGCGTGTAGCACGTTTACACCGCTGACGTTGACAAACTGCTTTTCCGCAAAATTTCCGCAGATAGCGACGTAACTGTAACCGTCACCAACACTACTTTCCAACAAAGTTACGTCTGCGCTGTCAACGTCAATGCAAAGTTCAACGTCGGCGTAAAACAGCTTGGCTACGTCGTGAATCTCGGTTGGATAGTAAAAGTTAGTGTACAGTTTCGTCATTTGGTTCAATAATAAAACGTTAACCTTTTGTACGGTATACGTTGATTACGGCAGGAATTGCGAGAAGTCGATTCATTAGCTGATTTACCTGCTCATGATTGGAAATTTCCACCGTAATGGTTGCTATTGCGTTGCCTTTGCGATCTTTACGTGCGTTTATTGCCACAAAAGACAGTCCTTCGTTAACAATGGTCTTGGTTATGTCGGCAAAAACTCCGCCCTTGTCTTCCGCTATAATTTCGATAGTCACAGGGAACGTTGCCTTGTCGCCGCTATTAACCCACTCCGCCTTGACAATCCGTTCTGCTTCCATATTCTTGACTGCAGGACAGTCGGCTCTGTGTACGCAAACACCCCTACCGCGAGAAATATACCCAATAATCTCGTCACCGGGAACGGGCGAGCAGCAACGGGAGAAGCGCACGAGCAAGTCCTCTACGCCCTTGATGAGAACGGAATTTTCCTTACTTCCACTCTGCTTGTTTTTGCGCGAGTTTTGCTGTGTTTTGAGCCTCTCGTACACAGCTTTGTTGCTGGAAATGAGCTTGATTACCACCTGATTGAGCGACAAACTGCCGTAGCCGACTGCCGCAAACATCTCGTCCACGTTTGTAAGCATGTAGCGGTCGCAGGTGGCTTGAATTGCCTCGGCTGTCATAAGATCGGATGGATTGATGCCGCGGTGCTTGATTTCCCGCTCTATCATAGCCTTGCCTGTACGAATGTACTCATCCTTAAGCTCCCGCTTGAAGAATTGCCGTATTTTGGCTTTGGCAGAGGCTGTTTTGGCAATTTTAAGCCAGTCGCGCGAGGGCCCCTTGGCGTTGGGGTTGGTCATTACCTCTACGGTGTCGCCGGTTGTCAAAACAGTGTCGAGGGGAACAATTTTGTTGTTGATTTTTATTCCCACGCACTTGTTACCGACCTGACTGTGAATCAGATAGGCAAAATCCAGTCCCGTAGCGTCCGCTGGCAAGCTTTTAACGTCGCCGTTAGGGGTAAATACGTAAACCTCGTTGGTGTTGGAAATGTCCTTGCGAATCAAGTCCAAAAATTCCGTGCTGTCCTTGAGATCGTTGTCGTAGGACAGTACTTCTTTAACCCAACTCAGCTTGTCGTCCATTGCCGTAACGCCGCTGACGCCCTCTTTGTACTTCCAGTGCGCGGCGATACCGTATTCCGCTATCTTGTGCATCTCGTGGGTGCGAATTTGCACTTCGATTGGGTAGGTGTGCGTATTCATTTCTATAATAACCGTGGTATGCAACGACTGATACATGTTGGGTTTGGGCACAGCAATGTAGTCTTTGAAACGTCCCGGCATGGGCTTCCAACGTGCGTGAATTGCTCCCAAAACGGCGTAGCAGTCCTTGATTGTGTCTACGATTACACGCACTGCCGTCAAATCGTAAACTTGATCCAAGGTCTTGTTTTGGCTACGCATTTTCTTGTATATTGAATAGAAATGCTTGGTTCTGCCGTAGATGTCAAAGTCCTCTATGTTGGATTCGCGCAGTTCCTTCTTCACTTCGTCAATAAAGGCGTCTACTATTTCCTCTCGCGCCTGCTTTTTGAGCGCAATACCCTCGGAAATTTCGGTGTAGGCAGCGTTATCGAGGTACTTAAGACACAAATCCTCAAGCTCACTCTTGATGGACGAAATACCAAGTCTACCCGCAATGGGCGCGAAAATGTCCAATGTTTCTTTGGCGATGACCTGCTGTTTTTCCGGCGAAAGGTACATCAGCGAGCGCATGTTGTGCAGTCTGTCAGCAAGCTTGATGAGCATTACGCGAATATCTTTAGCCATTGCGAAAAACATTTTGCGCATGTTTTCCGCCTGCTCTTCTTCCTTGTTGTGAAATTGAATCTTGTCCAGCTTTGTAACACCTGCAACGAGGTCGGCAATTTCATCTCCAAATTGAGTACGCAAATCCTTGTCAGTGATATAGGTGTCCTCTACCGTGTCGTGCAAAAGGGCAGCGCAAACGGTCGGAACGTCCAATCCCATGTCAATGAGAATGTCCGCTACAATAACCGGGTGCGTGATGTACGGTCTGCCACTTGCGCGAAACTGTCCTTGATGCGCCTTGCTTGCCACTTCAAAAGCCTTTTCTATATGGCTGACGTCGTATGCATGATAGTAATGCTTTACCTTAGATAAAAAATTATTTATCGTAGTCTCAGCTTTTTCCTGTTCTAAATTCATTGTTCACCGATTCTAATTTTGAAAAGTTCTGAATATCGCCGATTGCGCCAAATCTTTCTTCACCGACGTGTCAAACTCCACAGTGTAGTTATCTACAATTTTGATTAGTTTTAGTTCCTCAAAGACACGCAATGCCACCACGAATTGCGCGTAGGACAAGACGCTCGTAAGATATTTGTCGTAAACCGCCTTTAAACTGTCAAACTTAGCCTTGTTCTTTAATGCAGAATACGCCTTTGTACACACTTCACGCGTCAGTTCAAGCTGATACAAATCTTCCTTGGCGGGATTTACCTGAACGTAGGTGACGTTACCCGACAGTTTACGCGCCATTTTGGGGTTACTAAAGTACAGTACCCTGTCAAATCTATTAAAATTGTAATCTTCTACGGGTGAAATTACAACCGTCTTGCGCGCGACGCTGTTGTCAAAGAATATATCGACGTAATAGTCGGACAAGCCGTATTTTTCGCAATAGGCAAGATAGGTTTCGCAGTCGTCAAACACTACCGCTACGCTGTCATACGCCAACAAATCCGCAACGTTGATTTCATTCACGAACGACGCTTGCTCGGCAGAAAAATTCTTTAACAAATTCAGCCGATAAAACTCGTCAAAGCAGACGGAGTTACACAGCGTTATGTCTTCTATTATGCCGCAAACGTTGTTGGTAAAGCCGTCTATTTCCAACGAACACAAAAGATCAACGTTGGCGCCGTTGCGAATGATAGGCGCGTAGGCATTATATTTGAAAAAGCCCTTTATTTCCAGTCCGCTTGCAAGAGTCGCCGACAAATGCGCTCCATCTTTGCCAAAAGTGTTGGCGAATTTTACGGTGTCGGTTACGCGGCAAATAATCTTGTCTTGCGGCAACAGTGGCTGTAATTTTTGCGTAATTTCAATTACTTCCGATGCGCTGCAATCCTTGCCTAAATCAACGTCGTAGTAAAAGCATTTGTCAAAGAGGTCGCTGTCCAAACCGTCAAGCGCGTTTGCAAGCGCCTCACGGAATTCCCCAAGACGATTTTTTTCAACGCTGAAGCCTACAGACGCTCTGTGTCCGCCGAATTTGACAAGACAGTGAGCGCATTGAGAAAATACGTCAAACAAGTTGAGCGTTTCTATTCCGCGAGCAGATCCGACGTATTCGTCGCCGTCTAACGTCATAACGATGGCGGGAACTTTGTACTTTTCCTTGTAGCGTGCGGCAACAATGCCTAACAAGCCGTGTTGCCAGCTGTCGCTGTACAAAAACACCATTCTCTCTCGCGCTATTTTCCTGTCGTCGCACATTTCATCCGACTCGGCTATGATACAGTCCAGTAGACGTCTGCGCTGTTCGTTGAGTTCCATTAACTTGTTAGTTTTTGCTAAATCAACCCTGTCGCGACATAAAAGAACGGACAAAGCGGCATTGGGTTCACCAACGCGACCTGCGGCGTTAATTTTGGGCGCAATACGCATTGCAACGTCACTTGCCGTAATTACCTTTGCGCAATTGGACAGCTCCGCAAGCTTCAAAAGACTCTTGTGACGGAAGTTTGCAAGTCCCATTTTGACTATGGAGCGGTTTTCGTCCCGCATTGGCATTATGTCGCCAATGGTACCTATACAGGCAAGATCAACGTACTTCAAAGCCGTTTCGCGATTTGACAACGCCTCCACGAGCTTCCAGGCCACGCCCGCGCCGGCAAGGTAGGGGAAAGGATAACCGATTTTCGGATTGACACAAATACAGCTTGGCAAGACCTGCGGCAGCTCGTGGTGGTCGGTTACAATTACCTCAACGCCCAGTTCTGACACAATTTTATCCACCTCGTCGGCGTTAGATATACCGCAGTCCACCGTAATGACAAGGTCGTAAAACTTGTTTTCAAAAGCACGAAAAACGTTTTCCGCGTGCAAGCCGTACCCCTCGTCGCGCGTGGGAATGATGACGTCGTTGTCTACTCCGTTGTCGGTAAAGAACAGCGAAAGTATACTGCTTGCAGTCAGACCGTCCGCGTCGTAATCGCCGTAGATAAGTATGCTACCGCCGCACTCGATGACGTAGTTTACCGTCTCTACTGCCTCAGACATGTTTGCCATTTCAAAGGGCGAGTGAAAAACAAGACTGTCACCAGCAAAATCGCCGAAACTGTCTTCGTTCACACCGCGCGCGGAAAGTATTTCCGCAATAGATTGCGAAAAGCCCCTGTCAGTGAGAAATTTTACGCTGTCATCCGCAAAAGGACGTTTTACATACCTTGGTTTCATACTTTAGATAATACAACAGCCTTCTATATGTTTAGAAGGCTGCGCGCAACTTTAATGTTAAATGATTATTTGCTTGCCTTGGCTTTTCTGCCTACGTTTTCGAAGTAAGGCGAAAGGGCAAGGGTAAACAGTCTGTTGAGACCGAACGTTACGACGAATGAAAGCACTGCGCCGTATACGAACACACAACCCAAAGGAGCGGTTACAACTGAGGGAATAACCCAAAGTATAATACCAAGTACCAACAATGCTCCGTGAGCAATTATACTGATGATATTGGTTCTCTTGTCGAACGCCATGTGTCTTGCCCATGTGTAGGTCTTGTTGTCAGCAAGGCGAGCGCGAATTCTCTCGAATGTCATCCAGCTGAAGAAGGACATAAACGCGTATACGATAAACGTTCCTATTGCCGAGGCAACGTTAAAGATTTCGGTGTACGCAAGTCCAGCAAACAGTACGTAAATTACAATTGCAAGCAACTGCATAATAATCGGCACTACGCTCAGTCCCTTGTAGCGAACTGCAGCGTAAACAAAGCTTGCTACTACCACCAAGCAGAAGATCAACATGTAAATCCAACCAAAGGAGTTTACAACGTCTACCGATTCTTCCAACGTAAGGGTTGCTCCGAGCGAACCTGTCTTAACATATCCGGCAAAAATGTCGGCTTCCTCTTTTTCGTGAGAGTACAACTGGAATGTTCCGTTACTGCTGTAAACGGCAATGTTTTCCACCGCTCCGTCAACAGCATAGTAGTAGGTGCTTCCAACGGTAAAGTTGCCATTTGCAATTTCCGTACCTTCGGCGGTTAATCTTACTTGGCAGATGTACCAAGTGTTAGTTCCGCTAACGTAGGTTTTAACAGTGGCTCTCTTGAAGTGCTCTTCCTTAAGAATTACAGCGCTATCGGAGTAGCTGCTGCTGTTCAGCACCTCTAACTTGCCGACTGCCGAGACACGTTCCAAAACGCTTTTGGCAAGACTGCCGCGGTTGATAACGACGCTACCGTCCTCGTCCTCTTCTACTCTTGGCAGACTGCTTGTCAAACCGTTGTTGGGTATAGTAATTGTGAGCTGGTTGCTTTCTTCGTCGTAGCACATTTGTACGCCGTAGTAACCAAAACTCTTTTGCAGGCGCGCCTTGATAGCAGATTGAACGGACTTGATGTCAACGTCCTCGTCCAGTTCTACCGTGTACGTAGCTTGCTTAGTGTCGGTAAAAGCGCCACTCTTTGTTATTCTTTCGCTTATGGATTGATAAATACCATATTCGCCAACCTCGTAGTCGGGAATAAACTCAAATACACCCAAAACCACTATTCCGCAGAACAGCAAGCCTAAAAATATGGCAATCAAAACTTTCTTTGTCGTTGTAGTCATTATTAGTCTCCTTGACTTTTGCCTAACTTAACCATTCTATTATAATAGCAAGTACCGAAATAGTCAATTATTTTTCGAATTTTTACAACGTCAAAAAGATATAAAATTTATATAATATTATATTAAAGCAGACTTTTACGTTTAAATGGTTGATTTTTACCGTTGAAATATTTATAATCAAAGCATAGGTGAGGCATGAAGTACAAAACTTCTCGTCGGTGGCGCTTAACGTTGGATAGGTTGCTTACGAAGTCCGCCTATTTTTTGCGTAAAAAAGCAGTTGCATTTTCCACACAAGCAACTGCCTTTTTGTTTAGTTCAAATTCGAAATTGCTAACGCGCATTACGCAGCTCTACGGCTTTTGATGAGAGCAACCACAATCGCAACGACTAATGCTATACCGAGATCAAGGGCAATTTGACCGAAGTTAAAAGCGCCGCCCATGATTGCGTAAAGAGCAAAGGACAACAGCCAGAAAATAACCGCGCCGATTAGAGCCTTCAGCAAAAACTTTTCATCTTTGACGGAAATGAGCGTGCCGATTGCCACTGCTATGACCTTGAGTACCTGATTGATGATGGGCAGCGCTTTGTCGCCAATGTTGCACAATTTTGCAATAAGCGCCAAAATTAACACGCCAACGCAGGAAAAAACAAAGGACAGTACACCTGATTTGAGTGATTGTAATATAAATGATTTTCTAACGCTTTTTTCCATAAAAAACCTCCGAATAGTACTAAATTCTATTCGGAGGAATTTCGTTTTATGCTAAACTATTTGATTTCATCCACTTCGTCAGCTTTTTCCCTTTCTGCCTTGGCTTCCGCCTCTGCTTCGGGAGAACCGGGAGCAGGAGCAATCGAGTGAATTGCCTGACGTACGAATTGCATAGTGGTCTTGTTGTCGCCTGTGCCTGTAAGCAACCAGATGTGTTTGTCGTCAAGTTCCACTACTTCGCCGACAATGCCGCCAATTGTGGTAACTATGCTACCAACAGCAAGCTGAGCCATCATTTCTTGCGCCTTTTTCTTTTGTCTTCTTTGAGGTATGATCATCAACAAAACCATACCGACAATCAAAACGCCAAATATGACGTACATTGCCCACGAGGGGAAACCACTACCCGTGTTACCACCGTCACCGCCATCTTCAAAAAAATTCAAAAGTTCTAACATGTTTATCTCCTTGTTGAGTTGCTTTTTTATTATTATATCTAATTTAACACAAAAAAGCAATAGAATTGTGTAATTAGGTTGCCGCTTTTTCTATTTTCCGTAGTATTTCGCGTAAAATTCCCTCTTGAAGTCGGCAAAACGGTCCTGCTTGATTGCTTCGCGCGCGCCCTCTACAAGCTTCAACAGAAAATATACGTTGTGTATTGACAAAAGTTCCGCGGCAAGAATTTCCTTACAGTTTACAAGGTGCCTTAGATACGCCTTGGTAAAATTGCGGCAACAGTAACAGTCGCACTCGTCGTCGAGCGGCGTGAAGTCCTCTTTGTACTTGCCGTTTCGAACCACTACTTTGCCGTGAGAGGTCATTGCCGTGCCGTTGCGGGCAATTCGAGTGGGCAACACGCAGTCACACATGTCTATTCCGCGTTCGATACCTTCCAAAATGTAATCGGGAGTACCCACCCCCATCAAGTAATGCGGCATATTCTCGGGCAAATATGAGCGTATATCGTCAAGCATTTTGTACATAACCTCGCTCGGCTCGCCCACCGACAAACCGCCGACGGCTATACCGCATTCTGCGTAGTCGCGAGTGAACTTGGCGGACTGTATACGCAAATCGGTAAACATATTGCCCTGAACGATTGGGAACAGCATTTGCTTGCCGTTGGTGTGCGCATGTGAACACCTGTCAAGCCACCTGTGCGTGCGTTCCATGGCGGCTTTTGCGTAGGTTTTGTCGCAGCCGTAGGTGGAACACTCGTCAAATGCCATGATAATATCTGCTCCGAGGTCGTGCTCCGTTTTCATCACGCTTTCGGGTGTAAAAATATGCTTGCTGCCGTCAATATGTGAGGAAAAGGTTACGCCGTCCTCGGTGATTTTGCGCAAGTCGCCCAGTGAAAACACTTGAAACCCGCCGCTGTCGGTAAGAATGGGTCTGTCCCAGTTCATAAACTTGTGCAGTCCACCCGCTTGCGCCACTATTTCACTTCCCGGGCGCAAATACAGGTGATAGGTGTTGGACAGTAAAATTTGCGTGCCCAATTCTTTAAGTGTGGAAGGCAACAGCGACTTTACGGTTGCCGCTGTTCCCACCGGCATGAATATGGGCGTTTCAATGTCGCCGTGCGGAGTGTGAAAAATTCCCGCGCGAGCGCCAGTGTGTTTGTCGATATGTAAAATTTCGTAACTGAATTGTGCCATTTACTTTACAACTTCTTCTAATTTGTTATGTTTTACCTATAATATGAACATCGCGTCGCCGAAAGAAAAAAAACGGTACTTCTCCTCTACAGCCGTTTTGTATACGTCGAGTATTTCTTCACGGCTGCAAAGGGAGGAAACTAACATAATAAGCGTGCTTTCGGGCAGGTGGAAGTTAGTGATAAGACTATCTACCACCTTAAATTTGTAGGGCGGATAGATGAAGATTTCCGTATCGCCTGAACACTCGCGTAATAGTTCGTTTTCGTCCGCCGCGCTTTCCAAGGTGCGTACGCTCGTTGTTCCCACGCAAATCACCCGTCTGCCTTCTGATTTTGCCTTGTTGATAACTTCCGCTGCGTGTTGAGACACCGCGTAGTACTCCGAGTGCATGTGATGCTGCGTCACGTCGTCAACTTTTACAGGGCGAAACGTGCCAAGACCAACGTGCAAAAGCACCTCTACAAACTCGACGCCCTTTGCTTTGACCTTTTCTATAAGCTCCTTGGTAAAATGTAATCCCGCAGTGGGCGCAGCCGCCGAACCGTCCACCTTGGAATAAACGGTATTGTAACGCGTTTTGTCTTGCAGTTTTTCCCTAATATACGGCGGCAAAGGCATTTCGCCTATTTCGGCTAAGATAGTTTCAAATACGCCGTCGTACAGGAACTCCACTATTCGGCTGCCGTCCTCGCCTATCGAATCCACGCGCGCTTTGAGCTTGTCACCAAAGCAGAACACCGCGCCCACCTTTGCAATGCGACCGGGCTTCAAAATAACTTCCCAGTGCGTCAAGTCGAGGCGTTTCAGCAGCAAAAACTCAATTCTGCCCCCTGTATGCTCCTTTGCTCCATAGATACGCGCGGGCAAAACCTTAGTATTGTTGACAACAAGCACGTCGCCTTTTTGCAAATAGTCCACAATATCGTAAAAGTGTTTGTGCGCAATGCTTTTCGTTTGGCGATCGTAAATAAGCAACCGAGAACTGTCGCGCGGTTCAACGGGGTGTTGCGCAATCAACTCTTCGGGCAAATCGTAGTAAAAATCACTCGTCTTCATTGTTTTCGTCGTTGTCTACGTAGATTGACAGCATTTCCATGCGTTCTTTGGACAGCTTTCTACCCAAATGCTTGTAAGCGTTGGGCATACACACGCGTCCTCTCGGTGTGCGGGCAATAAACCCGAGTTGCAACAAGTAAGGCTCGTAAACGTCCTCGATTGTTTGCGTGTCCTCGCCCGTAGCGGATGCAAGCGTATCTAAACCAACGGGGCCGCCGCTAAACTTGTCTATGATTGTGGTTAGAATATTCTTGTCTACCGCGTCCAATCCCAGTTCGTCCACTTCCATAACGTTCATAGCGTTGAGGGTAACGTCGTAGGTAATGTTGCCGTCGGCAAGTACTTCGGCAAAGTCGCGAACGCGTTTCAACAGTCTGTTCGCAATACGGGGGGTGCCTCTGCTTCTGCGCGCAATTTCGTATGCGGCTTTTTCGTCAATTACCGTACCCAACTTTTTAGCAGATTTCAACACTATGCCCGTTAACTGCTCGGGCGTGTACAGTACAAGGCGCATTTGCACGCCAAATCTGTCGCGTAATGGCGCTGCAAGATTGCCAGCTTTGGTAGTTGCGCCAATTAGGGTAAACTTTTCCAGTTTGATATTTACGCTTGTTGCGCTGGGACCCTTGCCCACCACGAAGTCGAGGCGGTAATCTTCCATTGCAGGGTACAGGATTTCCTCAAGACTGCTGTTCAAGCGGTGAATTTCGTCAATGAACAGTACTTCGTTAGGTTTGAGTTTGGACAGTATTGCCGACAAATCGAACTTGCCCGGGATTGCCGAACCGCTCGTTATCGTGATTGGTACGCCCATTTCGTTGGCAATAATGTGCGCAAGGGTGGTTTTTCCCAATCCCGGTGGCCCGTAAAGAAGCACGTGGTCCAAACTTTCGCCACGCGACAACGCCGCCTTTATGTATACGGACATGTTTTCCTTCACCTTGTCCTGACCGACGTAGTCCTCGAAATTCTTTGGGCGAAGGATGTTTTCCGTATCACGTTCCCTTTCGTTAAGTGTACTTGTAAACAGTTGTTGTTCCATAGTGTACCTGTTTTCGTTAGTTAATTCTGAACGCCATGTTGATAAGCTCTTCGGTAGTTGTCGCGCCCAACTTTGCCGCCGCGTCTACAAGTTTTTCCGCGTCCGCTTGACTTTTGCCGAGAGAAACAAGCACGGCTATGGCGTTTTGCATATCTTTGTTAATTTGCAAGTCTGGGTTTTGCGTGATGGGAAGCACCATTTCCACCGCATCCACCACGACCTTTTCTTTTAGTTCGAGAACAAGGCGTTCGGCAGTCTTTTTGCCTAAGCCTTTAATCTTGGTTAGCAGACGGGTGTCGCCGTTGAAGATTGCAAGGGCCAAGCTGTTGCTGTCCATTCCCGAAAGTATCGCCTGCGCTACCTTGCAACCAATACCCGATACGGAAATGAGGAGCAAAAACATCTTCTTTTCTTCCAAAGTGGAAAACCCGAACAGAGAAATGTCGTCCTCTTTGACCTGCATGTAGGTATACAAACGTTGCTTTTGTCCTATTTGACAATCTGCCATGGTGAATCCCGAAACGGACAGCTCAAATCCTACGCCGTTCACATCCACCACAACGGTAGAATTGCCAAAATCTACTATTTCGCCGTAAATATAATTAAACATATCTCACCATGTTACTTAATATAGAATTTGTCCGTTAGTCCGCCCGTCTGAATGTGCGTCAACGCAACTGCTAAAGCGTCCGCGGCGTCATCGGGCTTGGGTACCGATTGCAAACCGAGGTACACCTTGACCATTTGCTGAATTTGCTTTTTGTCCGCTCTGCCGTAGCCCGTCATCGCCTGCTTGATTTGTAGCGGCGTGTACTCGTACAGCTTTCCACAATGATGAATCGCTGCAAGCAACAACACTCCTCTTGCGTGCGCGACGTTGATACCTGTCGTTATGTTCGTGTTGAAAAACAGTTCTTCCGCGGCAATCTCGTCAGGTTGGTACTTTTCAATCAGTTCGGTAACAGCCTTGTAAATAAGCGCCAAACGAACGGGAAAACTCTCGTCCTTCGGGGTGTTGATAACGCCGTAGTCAACTACCGTTTTGTGATTGAAATCGTCGAAATCCAACACGCCGTAGCCCACTATTGCAAGACCGGGGTCAAAACCGATAACTCTCTTCATAAGTTCACCTATTTTCCTATTATAAACTATATAACAAGAGAGTATAAAAGTCAAGTAATACGAAAAAAGACACGCAATAAGCGTGTCTTTGAAAACCGCCATAGAGTATTTCAATACTCCCGTGAAGAAAACCTTGTTTTCTGCTCACCGATAGGTTAACCTTGATTTTATTATACGCAATATTTTAGAAAAGTCAACACGTTAACAATATTATTCTTCATCCTCATCAGGTAAAACAACGTTGTGGTACACTTCCTGTACGTCGTCGTTATCTTCAAGAGTGTCCAACATCTTTTGGAAACGAACGAGATTGTCGCCCTCAAGCGTAACCATGTTTTGAGGAAGCCACTCCATTTCAGCAGATACGAGGTTGAGCCCCTTTGCAACTACTGCGTCACGAACAGCGCCGAGCATTGACACGTCGCAGGTCATTTCCACCATTCCGTCTTCAACTGATACGTCGTCTGCGCCCGCCTCAATTGCAAGTTCGAAAGCCGTGTCGTCATCAAGTCCTACCGTGTTTTCCGCAACTACAACGCCGCGCCTGTCAAACATGTAGCTGACGCAGTTTGTACCGCCGAGGTTGCCGCCGTTTTTGTCAAATGCGTGACGAACGTCGCCCGCAGTACGGTTTTTGTTGTCGGTAAGGCACTCAACGATAACCGCGCTGCCGCCGATACCGTAACCTTCGTAGGTGATTTCAACGTAGTCAACAGTTGACAGTTCGCCGCTTGCCTTCTTAATGCTGCGTTGAATGTTGTCGTTAGGCATGTTGTTAGCTTTCGCCTTTTGAATAACGTCGTACAGTTTGCTGTTGGAGTTGGGGTCAGCTCCGCCCGCCTTTACGGCTACGGCAATCTCACGACCGATTTTTGTAAATATTTTGGAGCGAGCTGCGTCGCCCTTGGCTTTTTTATTCTTAATATTGTTCCATTTGCTATGACCGGACATAATTACCTCCGTTTATTTGCTTTGTGAGTAGATTTGGTACATGATGACGCTTCCCGCAACAGCTACGTTTAACGATTCAAAGCCATTTTCCATAGGTAACGCCACGGTTTTTGCGGAATGCTTCAGCGAGTAGTCGGACAGTCCGTTGCCCTCGTTGCCGAGTATCAAAGCAACGCGTTTGTTAAACTTAGCAGAAAACACGTTCGTTCCGCCCATGTGCGCCGAGACCGTCTGAACGCCGTTAAGCAATGCAAAAGCTTGCTCTATGCTTTCCAATTCGTGCAATTTTACGCAGAAATGCGCCGACATTGCGCTACGTAACACCTTGGGCGAATACAAATCTACCGAATTGACCGCGTAAATATCGGTAAATCCGCATGCAACAGCCGTACGAATGAGTGTTCCGACGTTTCCCGGGTCTTGAAGACCGTCCAAAACAAGACAGTTGCCACTTGGTTTCGAGAGCGGACTGTCACGCTTTTCAACAACGGCGAGCACGCCCTGAGAGTTGACAGTTTCGCACATTTTGGCAAAAACCCTGTCAGACACCACCGTTTGGTCGTTGAAATTGAAGTCGGCGGCGTTGCTTTCTCTAACGTACACGGAAACAAGCTTTGCGCCGTGCTTCAATGCGTCACAAACAAGCCGCGCGCCCTCGATGACGTACTGTCCCGTGAGCTTGCGGTATTTCTTGTCGGCAAGCTTTGCAACCTCTACAATCTTGGCGTTGTCAAGCGACGTAATTACCATCAATTTACCTCAAACAGCAAAAAGAGCCCTGTGTAGCCACAGTAGGCTCCTTGTTTGCATTAGTTAAGATGAGCTTTTGCAGTTTCTGCAAGTTGAGCGAACGTTGCAGCATCACTAACTGCGATTTCTGCCAGCGACTTTCTGTTAAGGTCGATGTTAGCAACCTTCAAGCCGTGCATAAATTTGCTGTAGGACAAACCGTTAGCGTGAGCTGCTGCGTTGATACGAGCAATCCACAAACTGCGCATGTCGCGTTTGCGAAGACGTCTACCAACGTAAGCGTATTGACCGCTCTTCATTACCGCTTGACGGGCAATGCGGTAGTTGGTGGACTTCAAACCAAAGTAACCTTTAGCAGCTCTAAGTATCTTTCTGCGTTTTTTAACTGCGTTTACACCACGTTTAATTCTCATGATTCAACCCTCCCTCTTAGTACGGCAACATGCTCTTTACAGTTCCTTCTTGCGTCTTGTTGACGTAAGCGGTACTGCGCAGGTTGCGAGTTCTCTTGGTTGTCTTTTTGCCAAGCTTGTGGTTTTTGTTACATTGTGCGCGCTTTACTTTGCCGCTCTTAAGCACGACAAATCTTTTCTTGGATGCGCTATGCGATTTTTGTTTAGGCATATATTTGTCCTCCGATTGAAAAATTTACTAAATTATTTTAACGGTGATAGAAACATCGTGATGTTTCTGCCTTCCGTTACAGGCTGTTTGTCCACTTTGGCAACGTCGGCGAGGATTTCGGCAAATTTGTTCATTACCTCTACGCCTTGGTTTGCGTACGCTTGCTGTCTGCCGCGCATACGTATTGACACCTTTACCTTGTTGCCGTCCTTCAAGAACTTACGCGCCATGTTGGCTTTGGTGTTGAGATCGCCAACGTCTATCGTCATCGAAAGCCAAACTTCTTTGATTTCGATAGTTTTTTGATTGCGCTTCATTTCCTTTTCTTTTTTGTTTTGTTCGTACTTGTACTTGCTGTAGTCCATCAGCTTGCAAACGGGCGGTTGACTTGTTGGCGCGATTTTGACCAAATCCAACCCCTGCTCGTCGGCAATACGCTGACCTTCGTAAGCGGATACAATACCGTACTGTTGTCCGTCACTTCCGATTAGTCGAATTTCTCTGTCTCTGATTTGACCGTTGATTTGAAGCTCTTTGATAACTGTGTCCTCCCTGAACAAATAAAAAAGTGCGGTATCAAACAAAATACCACACAACAATAGTCTACACGCCAAGGCGTGTTTGTTTCTATTAGATGACCGACAAACTCAATTATTTGGCGGTGAGAATGGTAATTCTGCTTGATGACGTTTATAATGTATCACAACATAATAATTTTTGTCAATACTTTTTACAAACTTTTTGATTTAATTTGCATAAAACCAACTAATTGTAGACTATTTGTCAATAAAAAATAAGCAGGTGATTGCAAGTTTCCCCGCAACCACCCACTGTTCCATTATTGAAGTATCGTTGGATTACATATCGTCCGATTTGCTTGCAATTTCTGCAACAAGTTTTTTGATGAAGTCGCCTTGGCTCATTACGCCCAAGTCGCCTTTCTTTCTGTTACGAACTGCAACGGATTTACTTTCCTTTTCCTTTTCGCCAAGTACGAGCATGTAAGGAATCTTTTGTAGTTGCGCCTCGCGAATACGGTAATTCATCTTTTCGTTGCGGTCGTCCACTTCTGCGCGGATTCCCTTTGCAACGAGTTTTTTGCAAACTTGATGAGCGTACTTTGCCTGATTTTCCGAAATGGGAACAAGCTTAACCTGAACGGGAGCAAGCCACAACGGGAACGCGCCTGCGTAGTGCTCGGTGAGGATTGCAATGAAACGCTCGATGCTGCCGAATACAACGCGGTGAATCATTACGGGGCGGTGCTTTTCGCCGTCCTGTCCAACGTAAGTCAAATCAAAGCGTTCGGGCATTTGGAAGTCAAGCTGAATTGTTCCGCACTGCCAAGTTCTACCAATGCTGTCCTCAAGGTGGAAGTCGATTTTGGGCCCGTAGAACGCGCCGTCGCCTTCGTTGATTTCGTAAGACTTGCCCAATTTGTCGAGAGCGTTTTTGAGAGCGTTTGTAGCCATTTCCCATTGCTCGTCAGTTCCCATGCTGTTTTCGGGGCGTGTAGACAGTTCAAGGTTGTACTTAAAGCCGAAAACCTTGTAGAAACTGTCAATTAGGCGCACTACGCCTTCGATTTCGTCTTCAATTTGTTCGGGAGTCATGAAAATGTGAGCGTCGTCTTGAGTGAAGCAGCGTACGCGCATAAGTCCGTGCAACGCGCCCGAAAGTTCGTGACGGTGAACGAGTCCAAGCTCCGCGCAACGCTCGGGCAAATCGCGGTAGCTGTGAGGCTTACGCTTGTACACGAGCATTCCACCCGGACAATTCATGGGCTTGATTGCAAAGTCGGCGTCGTCGATTTTCACGACGTACATGTTGTCCTTGTAGTGATCCCAGTGACCGCTGCGGTGCCATAAATCTTGGTTGAGAATGATAGGCGTTTTTATCTCTTGATAGCCCGCCTTGACGTGCTCTTGACGCCAATAGTCCTCAAGCAGGTTTCTCAACACCATTCCTTTGGGGAAGAAGAATGGGAAGCCCGGACCTTCGTCGAAAATGTCGAACAAATCCAGTTCCTTGCCGAGCTTTCTATGGTCGCGACGCTTTGCCTCTTCCAAACGGAGCAGGTATTCGTCCAGCTCTGCCTTTTTCTCAAACGCTGTTCCGTAAATACGCGTCAACATCTTGTTCTTGGTGTCACCACGCCAGTACGCGCCTGCAATACTCGTTAGTTTGAACACTTTGAGCTTGCCCGTCGAACTCATGTGAGGTCCGCGGCACAAATCTACGTAGTCACCTTGACGGTACAGCGAAACGGTGTCAGCGTCCAGTTCGGAAAGAATTTCCACCTTGTAAAAGTCACCGTGTTGCTTGAAAAATTCAATAGCGGCAAGCCTATCCATTTCCTCACGAACGATTGGCAAATCCTGTTGAACGATTTTTGCCATTTCCGCTTCGATTTTTTCCAAATCCTCGGGAGCAATCACCGCGCCTTCAAAGTCGATGTCGTAGTAGAAACCGTTTTTAATTGCGGGACCGATTGCAAACTTAGCGTCCTTCCAAATGTGGGAAATTGCCTGCGCCATCAAGTGCGCCGTTGAGTGACGGAGTACTTCAAGCCCCTCGTCGTTTTTCAAAGTAAACACTTTGAAGTCAACGTCGCTTTCAATGACGTGTGACATGTCGCACTTTACGCCGTTGACTTCGGCGCATACGGCGTTACGGGCAAGTCCCGAAGATATGCTTTGGGCAACTTCAAGACAACTTACACTCTTTTCAAATTCTTTTATGCTACCGTCGGGCAGCTTTACTTTTACGGACATATTAGCCTCCTTAAATTTTCAATATAAACAAAAAGTCCTTACAAGCCGAATGGCTCATAAGGACGAAAATATTTCCGCGGTTCCACCTTATTTGACGGCATAAGCCGCCCACTTGATTGCTCTTTTTCGCAAGAGTTGGCGCGCCAAGTAAAGTGGTATTTTACAATTTCATTTGCGACAATCGCACCGTCTGTCACTCTCTGGGAAACTACCTTTGTAAAACGTGTCTTTACCTATAACGTATACAAATATGGTGAGGTTGGTGCGCATACGCGCCGTTCGCACCTCGGTAGTAACCGCAGCGATGCCAACTTCACTATCTATTATATACAGTTTCAATTTATTGTCAACAATAATTCAGGGAGCATAACACAAAAATATCAACTATTCTACTTCCACGTACTCCGTTGGGAATAGCGCGTTGAGCATATCGCAAAAATCTTCGCTCAGTGGCAAGCTGTGATAAATCTTGACTGCACGCGGTTTTAACGCAAGGATGTTGAGCATAATCTCCTCTTCGCAGGTAGCTTGCTTTGCCAAAGACTGCGCAGGCTCGATCACCTTGTCGCCACTGCCGTACAACACAAAATCGTCGCCATCCATACTTACGGAAAGGCTTTTAACTTTCGAGGGAGTAGATTCCAACAAATATTGCAAAAATTCCACTATCATTCCGTTGTCGGACAACACGTAAAAGTTGTCGCTGACAAGCTTCAATACCTCTTGCCACTTTTTCTTGATTGCGCCAAGACGGAAATTGTAGTAGCCGTCCAAGCATAGTGTTTTGTCAACGTCCACCACACGCGACACAATCTGCCTGTCGTACTCGTTGTCGAAAATACAAATTGTGTTGATAAGCACGTTTTGGTAAAAGTTTTTCGTGTTAATTTTGAGAAGTTTACGCGCAAAAACGTTTTTGTACCCGAGCGTCAGCGCCTGCGTCACCACGTCGTTCAATTTCCGTTGCACTTGAAAACGGTAGGTATCGGCGCAAGCAAGAGAAAAGTAATTTCGTCCTTGCTCGTCCATTTCGCTCGTTATGCCGTCAATTTCACCCATACATGGCGCAAGCTGCTCCTTGACGTAATCAAGCAGATGTCCGTTTTCCTTTACTACACTAACAGTTGCCTCGTACATAGTTGTAGTTTATGCAACTTAGTCCGTCGATATTTACCGCCGACAATAAAAGCCACTTATTGCCAAAAATGCAATTCTATGGTATAGTGATTTAAATTAGTTATTATCAAAACAAATTGCATGTTAAATAGTCATTCAGTGGAGAAAGAACTATGCGTTATGACATTGATTTATTTGCTCAAATAATTGATTTTATTGTTAAGCACGATGACGAGCCTGAACTTTATTTGAGAATGAAGGACGGAACAGAAGTCGATTTTGTTTGTTATAATGAATGGATTGATGCTTATATTGAAGAGCGTGATTTTAAGTTTAAGAACATTATTGATTTTTTAGATAATATGTACATAAATAATGTTTCGTTGAGGCAATGTTGGAACGAAATAGAATATATAGATGATGATTGTGGTTGTATTGATTGGACGAAAACGCCAACAGAACAATTCCAAGTAGTTGATGGTAAAATATATTATACACCCAAACGTTAAACTATAAATTTCAATTTATAAAGGCATGTCAGAACTAAAACCCCACGCTGCCTTGCGTGGGGTTTATTTTATTGTATTTTCAATGTGTACGTCCATTGCTTGTCGTCGGGGGATACGCGGTAGGATTCGCGCATCTTTTGCAACGCCTTGTTGTAGGTAAATTTGTTGAGAGCCTGCTTGCCCTCGTTTTCCATATACGCTACCGTCTTGTCGCGACACTTCGCCATAGCCGTTGCCACAAGCCACGCCACGCCCATATCTACGTAGTAATGTCCCCATTGTGTAATTGTAGCAAGGGCATCAAACACTTGGTCTATATGCTCCTCGTCCAAGTAGTTGGACATAAGATTTACCACGCCGTAACGGCAAACAAAGGGCTTTTCGCTTGGTAACAGGCTAACAAAAAAATCAAAGTACTGTGACCGTTCCGATTTGGATACTTTTACCGTGGAGCAATCGCATACAGCCCAATTCTCGATAGTTTCCGCAAATTGGAGCAAATGCGTGGACTTTTCCTCAAATGGACGTTTGCTCGTAGACACCACTATTCCGCGCAGTAAATCCACTTCGAAATACTGATGAAGGGGGAAGTCCTCTACCTCTGCCACGCTAAAGTTCTTAGCAAGTTTGCGAACAAACGGAACGGTACAGCCAATAGTTTGTACACCGCTGTTGACAATCTTGCTGTTGAATTTATCAAACTGCTTGTTGCTATTTTCTTGTAACGTTTGTACTAATATATCGTAAGTCATAATTTAGTAAAAATCCGAGCGGTATTGCACGCTCGGACAACGGTTTCAATGATTATTTCTTATTTTCTTCAATGTACTTGACGAGCGCGCCGACTGTAACAAGATCGTTTGCTGCCTCATCGGGTACGGTGATGCCGAAGTTGTCTTCAAGAGACATGAGCAGCTCTACCATATCAAGGCTATCTGCGCCCAAATCTTGAACGATGTTGGATTCAAGGGTGATTCTGGCGGGGTCGTCAATATTCAGCGCTTCTGCAAGCAGCTTTTGTACTTTTTCAAAAATCATTGTGGTGTCCTCCTGTAATGTCAACATTATAATATACAATCAGTAAACTTTCAAGTATTTTGACAAATTTTATGCTCCACTCATACAATAAACTATGAGATGTTGGTGTAACAGCGGAAGATTTTTGAATGAGCAGACCTACCTACGAACGGTATGTAATGCGCGTAATTCATGTGGGTCACAACGCCCCAAATGTAAGCCTCGGAATAATCGCGACTGTTGCTGTGACAAGGATGAACCTTATATGGAGTACACTTGCTGCTCCTCTTTCGGCAAACTCACATTGCGTAGTGATAGGAACTGCACCGGTTTTTCGGTGGAAATACGAAATAAATCTGAGCGCAATGACAAATGCAACAGGTAGTAGGAAAATGTACAAACACTAATGTAATAAATACTAATCCAACGCATAGTTTCATTACATTGTAATAAATTAGGCATACTCATCCGACTAAGAAAGGAATTATATAATATTATAAAATAATATACACTAAACTACATTAAAAAGACTTTTGCAATTAGCAAAAGCCTTTTGTTGTTACAGATCGTCCGCGTCTTGTACGGGATCCGCATATTTTCCCCAGCCTACTGGGTTTCCTGTGTAGCTCCCAAATGGGTCGCTTTCCTCTTCTTGAGAGGAGTGCTTGCTGTTTTTAGAACCGCTACCGCCCTTACCTGAGCAGTTGCTCTTCTTAGCGCTTGTGTTGCTGCAACCCTTAGCGCCCTTTGCCGTCTTGGTGTTAGAACTGTTCTTTGTAGATTTCATTTTTCTCTACCTCCTGCTCTAAGTGTTTCCAATTCAGCTAAAAATATGCAGTCAATCGTAACGCTTTTATAAAATTATACGATTATTTTTTTATTGTATTTTTCCAAAATTTCGTCGTATTTGCTTTCAACCTCTTCAACAACGTTTTTCCAGCTACGGTATACTAATTTACCTGCATTTTCGCTAACGGTGAGAAGCAGATTTTTGTCACTAACGATACCTTGCAATTTGTCTGCCCATTTGTCCGCCGAGCATACTTCGGTAAACCCGGTATAATTGTCCACTACGATTTCACTGGTTGGACTGTTAGCTATTAAGAGTGTGGGCAAGGAAAAAGTAGCCGCTTCTATTGGGCAAAGTGACGCTGTGTCAAATGATGACGGAAACAAAAACAAATCTGCGCGCAAATAAAAAGCTTGCAGGAAATGCCTGTCTGTAATCATTCCTGTAAATAGCACGTTTTCGGCAATTCCCAATTCCCGTACTAATTGCTTGTATTCTTCGAGATTCTCACCGTCGCCCACCACAACAAATTTGAAATTTACACCGCGTGTCTTCAATATGCGCAGAGCCTCAAACGCGAGCGTTAAGTTTTTAACGGAAACCACCCGACCTACAAACAAAAACACATTTTCACAGTCGGTTAACCCGTATTTGGCGTTTACTTCTCTTATCAAGCTTTCCGCTTCGTCGGAAATTGGCATCGTCATGTCGGTTCCGTTGCGTATAACGGTAATATCTTTTTCGTATCCGTATTCGCGCAAAGTATCCGCAGCGCCTTCAGATACGGTAAATACGTAGTCGGCTGAGTTTATTGCTCGCATGATACGCTTCATCATGAAATTTGTGAGAGTTTGAGAATTTGTAAAACGGATAAACTCGTCCTTAAATTTAGTGTGGAACGTAAGTATTGACGGCGCGTGATATTTTTTCCCAAGTTCGGCAAAACGACTACACAATGCAAAGGGAGAATGGGCATGCAGAATGTCCACGCCATTCTTAGCAGTGTTTGTCAACTCGGAACTCAATTTGGGAACACCGTTTCTAAATCCACCGACGGGTATATATATTGACGGTATATGGTTAACCTCTATACCCTCTCTTTCATTTTTCTTATCAGTTTTTTTGCCGTAAGTCGGCACATAAATTTTGCACTCGTTTCCGCTTTCAGTCAGATACTTGTAGTAATTGCTAACCACCACGTTTGGACCTGCAACCTGCGGGTACCAACTGTCTAAACTGAGCAGAATTTTCTTTTTGGGCATACTGTCTCCTCAGTAATTGCTACTTAGTTTTATTCATTAAATTCCTTTTTCACATCTGCAAGCGCTTTTGCAATTACTTTGTCCATATCGTAGTACTTGTAGTCGCCTAATCTTCCGCCAAACAAGACGTTTTTGTTGACAGCTAACTTCTTGTAGCTGGCAAGCAACTTCTCGTTTTTTTCATCGTTGATAGGATAATACGGCTCTAATTCCGGAGTCCATTCGGTGGGATACTCTTTGGAAATCACCGTTACAGGGCTTTGTGAGTCCTCAAAGTGTTTGTGTTCGATAATCCTTGTATACGGAATTTCTCTTTCGGTATAGTTGACGACAGCGTTACCTTGATAATTTTCACAGTTTAACACTTCCGTTTCAAAGTAAACCGTTCTGTACTCCAACCGCCCCAAAGAAAAGTCGAAAAATTCATCTATTGCGCCTGTATACACGAGTTTTTTTGCTAACGTTTGCCATGTATTTTTTATTTGACTGAAGTCAAAATTCAATTTGACGTCTGAGCCTTCGAGCATTTTTTCCGCTATTTGGGTGTAGCCGCCAATAGGAATACCTTGGTATCTGTCGTTGAAATAGTTGTTGTTAAAGGTGAAACGTAACGGTAATCTATTGATAATAAAGGCGGGAAGGCTATCGCAGCTTCTGCCCCATTGCTTTTCCGTATAACCCTTTATAAGCTTTTCGTAAACGTCACGACCGACAAGGCTTATTGCTTGTTCCTCAAGATTTGTCGGAGTTTTGCCACGTAATTCGCTCTTCTGCTCTTCAATACGCCTTTGGGCTTCGTCGGGAGTTACCACATCCGACCAAAGCTTGATAAAGGTGTTCATATTGAATGGAAGATTGTAAATCTCATTACGGTATCGGGCAATGGGTGAGTTTATATAATTGTTAAATTGGCAAAAACGGTTAATATAATTCCAAACGTCGCTGTCACTCGTGTGGAAAATGTGCGCGCCGTATTTGTGAACGTTGATACCATCTACGTTCTGCGTGTAAACGTTTCCGCCGACGTGTTCCCTGCGGTCAATAACAAGACACTTTTTGCCGCGCGCTGTGGCCTCATGCGCAAACACACAACCGTAAAGACCTGCGCCAACAATCAAATAATCGTACATATTTCCTCAAATATTTGTAAAATTACATTATCTTACCCTAAGTTTCCTAAAGGGTTTTTCTTTTTGTTAATACGGTCTCTCACCTTGACGCTTATCAAAACGATTACGCCCAACAGTAGATACAAGTAGAAGCTGTACACGCGCCAAATCATCATGCCTGTGAAGCTTGCGCCTGCAACGGTTGCCAAAACAGTTCGGAACAATCCGTAGAAGGTACCGTCTGCCGCGCCGGAATTGCCGGGAGTGGGAATGAACGTTATAGCGCAGTATATAAAGAAAGTAATACGCGTAACCTCAAACCACAACTCAACAGGTGTGCTTGACATAAATACGCCGCTGTCGAGTAGCTGCGATATGTCGGAAACTAACAGCAGCGAGAAAAACGGCATAGAACACTGAGCAATTACAAGCAAAAACGAGAGTAGCGTTCCTGCAATCAAAACACGCTTGGATTTCACCAAAATTGCCATGTTTTTTCTATTGTTGTCTATTGCTCGATTACCTTTAGCAAGCCATTCTTCGGGTTTTTTGCAAATTCTAAGCTTTGTGCAAACCTTTACGCCCCAACCGATAATCTTGTGTCCTGCATTGGGAAGAAATGAAAATACTACCAAAAACAGAGGCACGATTATGTAGAATACAGCGCCGAAATATGCCACAATACGAATTGTTACGGGCACTATTTCCGCAGGTACGCCAACAATAAATGACACTATTGCGCAGATGAAGAAGGAAAACTGCGTCAAAAACAGCGTTCCGATTGGAATTGCGCCTGCAGGACCTGTAGGCACGCCGTGCTTTGCCAAATAGTACATTTGGAACGGTTGACCGCCACTTCCAAGCGGAGTTACGTAGTCGTAGAATTTACCCTGAATTGCGCACGTCAATGCAGTACCGAATTGATAGGTGCGGGTGGTTTTCCTTATCATCAAAAAGATTTTGATTGCTTCTATCAAGATGGTTAATGCAAAAAGACCCAAAAGCACCAACAAATAGTACCAGTTTGAGCCAATCAACTCAAGAACTCTGTCGTTACTTACGCTTTCACCCGTAAAATCGTGAACGGCAGTATAAGCGATGATTGCAACCATTGCCGCAATAAACAGCACGGTAAAGACAATCTTCGCAATACGCTTTTTGCCCGACGGCTTTACGGCTGTCGGGTCTGTGAGCGGTACGCTGTCGTTTGTAAGGTCGCTCGCGTCAGTTTGTGGCGCGTCAGGACGCTCTATTACAGATTCAATCACGCCCTCTTTAGTATTTTCAGACGGCGTGGTTGCTTCGGTAATTTCAGACGATTCAGTTTTGTTTGTTTCTTCGTTCATAAAGTTACTTTATATTGTATTGCAGATTTACGTTAAAATTGCGCGTTGCCGACAGTCCTCGGGAAGGGAAGCACGTCGCGAATGTTGGACACACCCGTAAGGTACATGACAAGACGCTCAAAGCCAAGTCCAAATCCTGCGTGCTTTGTACCACCGTACTTGCGCAGTTCAATGTACCACCAGTAGTCTTCTTCTTTCAATCCCAACTCTTGCATACGCTGTAGAAGAACGTCCAAACGCTCCTCTCTTTGGCTTCCTCCGATAAGCTCGCCCACACCGGGAACCAGCATGTCGGTGGCGGCTACAGTCTTGCCGTCGTCGTTTAGGCGCATGTAAAATGACTTGATTTCCTTGGGGTAGTCGGTAACGAACACTGGTCCGCCCACAATTTTTTCCGTGAGATACCGCTCGTGTTCGGTTGCAATGTCACTTCCCCAGTGTACGGGGAATTCGAATTCGTCATTGTGCGGAGCAAGCAACTCTATTGCCTTGGTGTAGCTCATACGCTCGAACTTGGAATTTACAAGCGCTTGCAGTCTTTCTTTCAATCCTTTGTCTACGAAATTGTTGAAAAACTCAATTTCGTCAGGGCAAACCGCAAGCACGTGCTTGATGACGTACTTCAACATATCTTCGGCTAATTGCATGTCATCCGCTAAATCCGCAAAGGCGATTTCCGGCTCTATCATCCAAAACTCTGCCGCATGGCGTTGCGTATTGGACTTTTCCGCGCGGAAAGTAGGTCCAAACGTGTACACTTTGCCAAACGCCATTGCGTACGTTTCAACGTTCAGTTGTCCCGATACTGTGAGGTTGGCAGGCTTACCGAAAAAGTCCTTGGTGTAGTCCACCTTGCCCTCTTTGTCTTTGGGCAACGCGTCGGGGTCTAAAGTCGTGACCCTAAACATTTCCCCCGCGCCCTCGCAGTCGCTTGCGGTGATGAGGGGCGTGTGAACGTACACGAAACCGTTACTGTGGAAGAAACTATGCAAGGCAAAAGCCGCCTCGCTACGAACGCGCATGGTTGCGGAAATAAGGTTTGTGCGCGGACGCAAGTGTGCAATCTCTCTCAAAAATTCCACACTGTGACGCTTCTTTTGAAGTGGGTAGTCGGGGGTGGATTTACCCTCTATTTCAATCTTGGTTGCCTTGATTTCCAGCGGTTGTTTGTTTTCGGGAGTGAGTACGACTTTACCCGTTACAACCAACGCGCTACCCACGTTTAAGCGCGCAACCTCGTCAAAGTTGTCAATTTTGCTTTGTTCAAATACTACTTGCAAGCTCTTGAAGCAGCTGCCGTCGTTGAGTTCGATGAATCCGAACACTTTGGAGTCGCGAACAGTCTTTGCCCAGCCGCAAACTGTAATTTGCTTGTTTGCAAACTTCTCGCCATCTGCAAGAAGTTGTTTGATAATTACTCTTTGCATTTTATCCTCTCATTTTGCGAAGAAACGGCGGAATTGAAGGATCTTCATCTACCGATACGTTTCCTGCAATGGTAGCGCTTTCCTTAGGTTGAACAGGCGCTGTAGTTGTTGTCTGCGGACGCTCGATTGCTTGGGGATTGCCAAGGGGCGACTGCGAAATAGGTCTGTTGACGGCATTGCTGTGTTGAATGTTGTTGGCAGCCGCGTGCGTTGCCGCCTGACTGCTGAAAAATGCCGCCTTGCCGTCGTTTTTACCCGAGAATCCCGTAGCGATAAGCGTGACCTGCACTTCGTCTTTCATATTTTCATCAAAGCCAACGCCAAACAGCACGTTTGCGTCGGGGGAAATTACCTGACGAACGAGGTCAACGCCCGTAGTTACCTCGTCAAGCGACAAATCTTCGCCGCCGCGGAAGTTTACTATCAAGCTTGACGCGCCTTGAATAGTAGTTTCAAGCAAGGGTGAGTAAACCGCCTTGCGAATTGCGTCAATAGTCTTGTTTTTGCCCTTGCCTTCGCCAACGCCCATGTGAGCCATGCCGCTGTTGCGCATTACGCACTTGATGTCTGCAAGGTCAAGGTTGATTCGTCCATCCTGAACGACGATTTCCGTAATGCCGCGAATGCCTTGAAGCAAAATTTCGTCAGCCTTGGCAAAAGCGTCCATTATCGAGAAATTCTTGTCACGGTTCAACTTTTCGTTTTGAACGATAACCAGAGAGTCAACGTTGCCTTTGAGATTTTCAATGCCCAATTCGGCATTTTGCATGCGGCGAGCCCCCTCAAAATTAAAGGGTTTCGTCACTACCGCAATGGTAAGTATTTCCAATTCTTTGGCTATCTGCGCAACGACTGGAGCAGCGCCGGTACCTGTTCCGCCGCCCATTCCGGCTGCGATAAACAGCAAATCCGCGCCCTCTAACGCCGCTTGAATTTTCTCTTTGCTTTCAAGCGCTGCGGCTCTGCCTATGTCGGGATTTGCGCCCGCGCCAAGTCCCTTGGTCAGCTTTTCGCCAATGGGCATTTTCTTGGCAGCAATCTTGGAAAGCGCCTGTTGGTCGGTGTTTAAAGCCAAGTATTCAACTTCGCGAATACCCGCCTTCATCATGCTGTTGACAGCGTTTCCACCGCCGCCGCCTACGCCTACTATCAAAATTTTTGCAATTCCGCCATTCGTATTGTAGTCCATTACTTGTCTCCTTTGAACAGATTTCGTATAAACGCAAGAAATCCTCTTTTAGTCTTGTTTGTACGTACCGCTTCGAAAAGCAAACCGTAGGTTGAAGTGTATTCGTTACGGTTGGTTTGAGGGTTGACGTTGGTGTACAGCTGCACTCGCTTGCCAAGCTGTTGCGCCAATACGTCTACGCCTCCGCGCAGGTAAGCAAGTCCGCCGCCCGTCAAGATTACAGGCGTATCAATCGGAATGTCCTTGTCGCACAGTTGAAAACTCTTGACGATGTAGTCGGCAATCTGACAAATCCGCGCCTTGACGACTGCGTTGGTTTGAGACGCCTCTACCATACGACCGTTTACTGCGTAGGCGTCGCCCGCCTTTACTTCCAAATTGAGATTGACCTTCTCGAGAGCTGCCATGGCAAAATTGAAGTCGCACATCGTGATCTGACTCAAATCGCTTGCAAAGTACCCGCTACCGAGCGCAAAGGTTCTCTGAAACAGCAATCCTCTACCTCCGCACAACGACACGTTGGTGGTAATGTGTCCTATATCGATGATTATCGAATAACCCTCGTTGAACATGGCGTTGTTGATGAAGTTCGCCTGAGCCTCACAGGTGTTGACGTAGTAAACCTCGCCAATCCCAATGTTGAGCAATATGGGCGCTACGGTGTTACGGAAATACTTTTTCATGAATGAAAAGTTTACCAAACCCGTCAACTTGTTTGCAATCACGCCCACGGGGTCGTAGGTCTTGATCGTATCGTCCACCAAGAAGTACACAGGCTTGCCTGAAAGTGGCGAAAGCTCATCGGTGCCGTCGTGAATGTTTGCCTTGTTCACTATCTCCGTCACGTCGTCAGCTTCTATCTTCTTGCGCGAGTGGAAGGTTGTAGACGCTTCGCTCGTTGCCGACGCGCAAAACGCCCCGGGAACGCCAACGAAAATATCCCTGACCTTGCAGTCCAGCTTAGTTTCCACCTGAGAAATCGCCAAGCTGATAGCGCTTTCAAGTTTGTCCGGCTCGTAGAATGTCTTGTCGTCAAATCCGCTGTAGGAAGCCTGCCCTACCGCCTTGATGATAAACTCGCCGCTATATGAAAGTCTTACGGCAGCCATACACGTAATCTTGCTGGAGCCGAAATCCAAAACTGTTACGAAATCGTTTTTCATACTTTCCTCTGTAAAATACGTTGCTTATTTGTCGGGTGAAGTTATGCTACCGTTTTTGTGAACGGTAATCACGTCGCCGTATACCCAACGCTGAACGCCATTGTAGTACACGCTGTAGCCCTTGATCAATCGGTTGGAAAGATTGGTTTCAGGTGAAATTACCTTGATTGTACCGCCCGTTCCTTTTTTGGGGGAAATGAGCAGGTTGCCCTCGCTATCTACTCTAAAGACGTCTGAATCTCCCAAAACAAGCGAAATGTTCTTGACTTCAACGTTGCAACGCCAAACTGTCAGTATTGCCTCCAAAACGTACTTTAGTTGAGCGTTGTATTGTTCATGGACAAATTCAAGAGGCTTGCCCGCTTCGCACGTCCTCGTATTCGGAACAGGTGAAACAAACGCGGAAGTTATGTCCACACAGTCGTTCTGATCGGGTGTGGCAACTACATAGCCAAACGAATCTATGTACACGTCTTTGCCGTCAATGGACATCTTGGCGATTACCGTACGTCTGACAAAATGAACTTCCACCATGCTGGGGAAATTCTTGACAACTGCAAACGCGTGCCAATCGCCGTGAGCTTCGTTGATTTTGTTAAGCAAATTTGTTTTGGACAAAAAGACGGTGCTGTTGCCCTTAATCATTGCCAAAATGTCGTCGGGAACGATGCCTTCGCCCTCTACGGCTACTATTTCTCTGCCGCTAAAATCATGATACCGCACTTCTACCGACTTAACGGAGAAAACGGCGATCATAACTACTATCAGCACAATTACGAAAGCCACTACCGCAAGCGATATGAGAAGTTTTTTGCTTTTCACTGGTAACTCCTTTGACTAAAATGTTTGCAAACGACGCGCAAACATACCGTATCAATTTTATTAGATAAATTATACTACTAATCTTAATGTTAGTCAATAAATTTGCATTGCTGAAACTGTAAATTTGACGAGATTTTTGCCCCGTCTCTAAATAAAAAAAGAAACCCCGTAGGGTCTTTTTTTAATGGTTGATTTTAGCCGACTTTCTATCGACTTCCGTTTTGTAAATACCGTAACGAATGCTCGACTGTGTGATTTTGACAAAATTTGAAGTTATCAGTCGGAATTTACTATGTCCGCGCCCAGTGTGCGTAGATTCTCCGCCAAGCGGGAGTAGCCCCTGTTAATATGCTCAACGCCACTTACAACACTCCTTCCATCGGCATTGAGAGCGGCAATCACTAAGCCTGCGCCACCGCGTAAATCGTGAGAAGCGACGCATGCCGAATGCAGTTTTTTACCTGAAACTACCGCGTAATCCCCATCCACGGTTACGGACGCGCCCATTTTGTTCAGCTCATCGGCGTTGTGTTTTAGCCTATTTTCAAATAGCTTTTCACAAATCGTAGTACTGCCGCCGTTACTGAATGCCGCAAGTGACAGCATTAGCGACTGCATGTCCGTTGGGAAAAGGGGATAAGGCGCAGTCGTGATACTTCCGTAGCCCTGCGGTTGACGCTCTGCAACGATATGTATTGCGCTTTCGGTCTGCTCAACGAAAAAGTGCGGACTAAGCGTATCCAAAAATGCTTTGAGATGCGTAGGATTGCAATTTGTTACCGTCACGTCGCCAAGCGTTGCAACTGCTGCCGACAAATACGTTGCGGCAACGATTCTGTCGGGAATAACGTCAAACTCTACTCCACGTAAGCTTTCCACTCCGTCAATAACAACCGTAGAGGTACCGACGCCCTGTAGATTTGCGCCCATTTTTACAAGTAGCTGTTCGAGCGCCACCACCTCGGGTTCCGTCGCGCAGTTTGTCAGCACGCTTTGACCTTTGGCAAGAACGCACGCGCAAAGCAGATTTTCCGTTGCGCCCACACTTGCAAATCGCAAATTGTACCGCGCCCCCTTCGGCTCGCCGCGGCAGCTGACTCCACGCTCGTTGCAGCTAACTTCAATACCCAGCGCTTCCAGTCCGTCGAGGTGAATGTCCATTGGACGCGCGCCGATTGCGCAACCGCCGGGCAATGGCAAATCTATTTCGCGGTACTTTGCGACGGTGCTGCCAAGTATCAACGCCGAGCCGCGAAGCAGGGTTGCAAGACTGTACGGCGCGGAAGTTGTCGTCAAGCCACCGCTCACCCGTACGACGTCGTTGAAGCGAACTGTCTTTTTGCCCATTGCGCCAAGCAGTTTCAACATGTTTTCCACGTCCACAATTTGCGGGCAGTTGCGTAAAACGAATTCCTGCTCTGTTAGTACGGTCGCGCCGAGCAGCGCCAAAGCGCAGTTTTTCGCGCCGTAAACGGCAATTTCGCCTGTAAGTCTACGCCCGCCGTTAACTATGTAATCCATAACTTTGCTCCCAAATCGTTTTCGTAAACCTTGCTCGACAAGTTAAGCAGTACGCCCATTGCCGTCATAAACACAACCAGCGAAGTACCCCCGTAGCTAATGAAGGGTAACGGCAAGCCCGTTGGCGGAATACTGCCCGTAACCACTGCAAAGTTCAGCAGCGACTGCACTGCAACTACCGCGGAAATACCGCCAGCCAAGTAGCAACTGAATTTGTCCTTGCTGTTGACGGCAATGCGCACTCCCCGCACAATGACAATCAAGTACAGCGCGAACACAATCAAGCAGCCCATCAGACCCAATTCCTCACCAATTACGGAAAAGATGAAGTCGCTTTCGGCAAAGGGCAAAAAACGGAATTTTTGACGGCTGTTGAACAACCCAACGCCAAACCAACCGCCGCTGCCCAAGGCGTACAGCGATTGAATTAACTGGTAACCCTCGTCCTTTGGCGACGCCCAAGGGTCAATGAACGCCAAAAGTCGCTGTAGACGGTATGGCTCGATAAATATCAATACGGGAACTGCTACCACAAGCGGAATGAGCATAAGCAAAAAGTACTTCCATTTCATTCCGCCGAGGAAAAGCATGATAATCATCAACAATGCCACGCACATGGTAATCGACATGTTTGGCTCGGCAATTATCAGTCCGCAAAACAGCACGCCCACGCCTATTTGCGGCAAGAAACTGCGTAGCTTTGAGGTGTCGAGCTTGGACATACACACAGCGCAAAACAACACGTAGGCAAACTTGGCAATTTCCGACGGCTGCATGGAAAAACTGCCTACGCCTATCCAACGGCGCGCGCCGTAGTTTTCAATGCTAATGCCCGGCACGAACACGAGAGCCAACAATACGGCAGAAAGAACCACGCCTACAATCCACAGTTTTTTGATAAATTCAAGCTTGATTTGAGTAGCAACAAGCATTGCTACAAGTCCGACAGCCGCGCCTATTGCCTGCTTTGTCAAAAAAAAGTATTTGTTGTTGTACGTTATTTCGGCGGAGTAGTAGCTTGCGCTGTACACAAACAGCAACCCGATAAGCACCAAGGCTACTACCGCGCCCAACAATATGTAATCAATTCTTTTTCGTATCACTTTGAATTTCTTTTACCGCCTTTTGAAAATAGTCGCCTCGCTCACCGTACCCACTGAATAGGTCAAAGCTTGCGCATGCGTTGGACATGAGAACCACGCCACCGATATTTTTCATTTGCTCAAAACAGTATCGTGTTGCCTTGCTGAAATCGTCATATATTTTGACGTCTACGCCGTGCTTTTGTCCGCATTGCCGTATATCCGCTGCCGTTTCACCCACCGCAACGACAAGCTTTACGTTTGTACCCATAGTTTCAAATATTGGGTCGTAGTTTTCACCTTTATCCGAACCGCCCAATATTAAGCCAACGTTTTGCGAAAAACAGCTTAGCGCGCTGACGGTTGCGTGAACGTTGGTCGCCTTGCTGTCGTCAATGAAGGTTACTCCGCAAAAGTTTGCTACCTGCTGTAGTCTGTGAGGTAACAAAGCATAGGTTTGTAATGCGTCTACGGCGAGATTAGGTGGAATACCAACGCACGCGCAAGCAAGAATTGCGCCCAGTGAATTACTAAGATTGTGTTTGGCGTACTGTTTCAAGAACCGAGCGGAAATCCTTGTAATCTGCCCGTCACAGCGCAACACTACGTTGTCACCGTCGTAGTAACAGTTTGCCTCAGTATTATTCACGGAATAGAACAGCGTTTTACACTTGGCTTTACGTGACAAATTCACCGCGCCACCGTCGTCAAGATTGAACAGCGCGTAACCTTCTTTTTGATGAACGAAGTTGTTTTCCTTTGCCTTTGCGTATTGTTCAAAGCTTCCATGATAGTTCAGGTGATCCACAGCAAGATTTGTAACCACGCTAACAAAAGGCGCAAATCCCTTGCAGTCAAGAAGCTGGAAACTTGAGCTTTCCAACACTACGATTTCATTTTCCACAACTTCCAACACTTGCGAGGAAAAGGGCACTCCGCCGTTGCCGAGCAACCGACTGCTTACGCCACAGTTTTGCAAAACGTGGTATATCATTTCGCAGGTTGTTGTCTTGCCGTTGGTACCCGTCACAGAAATACATTTTCCCTTGCTGTACGGGAAACAAAATTCCAGTTCGCCTACAACATTCGCCCCATTTTGTCGGGCAAGCTGTACCCCTTTTGCCTGGGGAGGAACACCCGGACTTAGCAATACAAGGCTGTTTTCACTAAATTTTCCGTTGCCGTCAAATCCTGTAGCATCGTCGTACATAATTGCGTCCAAATGCAGTTTTTGCAGCATTTTTAGCAAACTTTGGGCGGTTTTGCCTCTTCCGTAGACTACTATGTCTGACATATTATTCTCCAAAAGCCAATAAAACGAGAGTAATGCACACCGTTACGGCGCAGTACAGCACGCAAATGCGCGTTTCGCTCCATTTCTTCTTTTGCAAGTGATGATGGAAGGGCGCCATTAGGAAAATACGTTTACCCTTGGTTGCCTTGAAGTACACCACCTGCAAAATTACCGACACGCTTGACACCACGAACATTATTCCCACTATTGGAATAAACAGGCTCATACGCGTAAATATTGCAACGCACGCCACCATTGCCCCGAGCGCGAGCGAACCGGTGTCGCCCATGAACACCTTGGCGTCGTTGCAGTTGAAGAGCAGAAACGCTACAAGCGCCCCGCAGCACACGTAACAAAGAATTAGCAAATCTTTGGTTTGCTTGTAGGCGTAGGTGTCGCCAATAGCCTCTAAGGACACCAATTCCCTGTTGAGTAACGCTATCATTCCCGCCATGAAACAAATGGTCGTGCTGCTTGCCAAGCCGTCAATGCCGTCCGTCAAGTTGACGCTGTTGGTGCAAGCAAGATAGATGAAAATAACCAATGGAATAATCCAATAGGTAATCTTGACTTGCCTGTCGGTAAAGGGTATACGCAGCTTGTCGCCTATTGCGATGTCACCGTAGACGAACAACGCCACCAACACCGCAATCGCCAACTGCACGATAATCTTTTGATAAGCGTGCAAACCCATGTTGCGCTTGTAGCGTATTTTGATAAAGTCGTCCAAAAACCCTACTATGCCGTAAGCAACGAAAACGGCAACCGCAACGGCTGTGGCGCGGTTAGTCCAATCGCAAAATATTGCAGACGCGCAGGCTATTGCAAGTATGAAGGCAATTCCGCCCATCGTAGGCGTACCCTGTTTGCTGCTGTGCTCCGTGACGTATTGCAATATTTCCTGCCCCGCCTTCAGCCGTTTCAACAGCGGCAACAACATTCCGCACAAGAGCAGACACAGCAAAAATGCAACTAAAAATGATAGCGCTCCCATAACACTCCTTTACTTTTGCAAAATATGTACGTTACTCTATTCGTAAAAGATTTCGCACCACGTCCACGTCGGAGTAGGGGAATTTACGCCCCTTTATCTCTTGATATTCCTCCGCGCCCTTGCCTAAAATTGCCACCGTGTCCATTCCTGATGCAATTGACAGCGCGTATTCAGTAGCTTGCGAGCGGTTTAAAACAATCTTATACTTGCAAGTTAACCGTTCCGACACGTCCTGAGCAATGAGTTTAGGATCCTCAAAGCGCGGATTGTCGTTTGTAAGCACGGCAAAGTCGGCGTACTCGGAAACCTTTTCTGCCATTAACGGTCGTTTGAATTTGTCTCGGTTGCCACCACAGCCAAACACGACGATGAGTTTACCTTCAGTCGTACGCTTCAAAAAGGACAGAATGTTTTGTATACCGTCGGGAGTGTGAGCAAAGTCCACTACCACCCGCGCTCCGTCCGAACGGATTAGCGTTTCGTTGCGGCCTGCAACACATTGCACTTCCTCTATAGCCTTAACTATTGTGTCCACGTCCACCCCCAATACACTCGCGCACGTGGCCGAGACAAGAGTATTGTAGACGTTGAATATTCCCGCCAGTCGCGTAGTAACTACTGCCGATTGTCCAAACATCTCAATGCGGTAGGTTGACTGTTCCTTGCCCAGTTTAACGTCAGTTGCCACAGCGTCCGCTTGTCCACCAACGGAATAGGTCGCAGAGGGCATCATCGTCGCGATTTGCCGCCCCAATTCGTCGTCGGCGTTCGTAACTACATTTTTGACATATTTAGGACTAAAAAAACTTTTTTTCGTATTTGCGTAGTTATCCATTGTGCGGAAAAAGTCCAAGTGGTCTTGCGAAAAGTTGGTAAAAATGGCTATTTCCGAGCAAATACCCTGCATTTTCCTCAGCGCTATGGCATGCGCGGACACTTCCATTATTACAACGTCCACCTTGTTCAGATACATTTGCCTAAACCAGTAGTGAAGCTCGATTGGGTCGGGCGTAGTCAGAGCGCTTGTGCGTTTTTGCCCGTTGAAAAACACGCCGTTTGTGCCTATTACCGCCGTTTTGTAACCTGCCTTACTCAAAATTGCCTCAAGCACGTAGGACGTGGACGTTTTTCCGTTGGTGCCAACTATCGAAATTATTTTCAGTTTGTCTACACAGTTGTCGTAAAAGTTCTTTGCGGCGATACTCATTACGGCGCGCGCATCCTCTACGATTATTTGTAACGCCTGCGTTTCAAGAGGCTTTTCGCACACTATTGCTACGGCGCCGTCACCTATCGCCTTGCGAAAGAAATCGTGGCCGTCGTACTTAATACCTTTCAAGCAAAAAAACAGGCAACCTTGCTTAACGTTAGACGTGTCGCAACAAAGACTTGTAATTTCAGGATTACCCGAGCCTTGCGTTTGGTAGCTTACTCCGTTTAGTATTTGCTGAAGGTACATAACTTACTCCGAAAAAAAATAATCCATACGGCTGTCCGTATAGATTATTTTATTTGTATAACTTATCATTTATGATTGAATAGTCAGTTACTCGCGCCACGCTAATCTATTTACAAAAGGCGAGGGTGTCAGTTTGAGCCTCACTCAAGAGGCGCAATGTTTTTGTAATTGATAATTTGTTGGAAAACGAGACCTGCGTAGGGCGCGGCGACTATTGAACCGTAGCTCTGTCCTTCCGGTTCGTCTACAATCATCAAGACCAAGTACTTGGGACTGCTTGCGGGGAAGAAGCCGATGAATGACGACACGTACTTGCCCGTTGCAAGCGCCCCGTCCACGAACTTTTGCGCAGTACCCGTTTTGCCGCCAACCTGATAGCCCGGAATGTTTGCGTTTTTGCCGCCGCCTTCAGCTACAACTCGCTGTAGCATCGTGGCAATTTGTTTACTCGTTTCCTCACTTATCGCGCGATTGACAACCGTAGGCGAGAAGCGTTTTACAACCTGTCCTGTTGTTGGGTCGGAAATTTCCTTGACGAGATACGGTTGCATAAGCAGTCCGCCGTTGACCGCCGCAGACGTCGCCATACACAATTGCAACGCTGTAACGGCAATGGTCTGTCCAAATCCGATACGCGCCAAATCTCCGTTTGTAACTGCGCTTTCGGGAACGAGCAAGCCCGCCTGTTCGCCCGCGAAATCAATCCCCGTCAAACTTCCGTAACCGAACTTTTCCAAGTAGTCGTACATCGTTGCCTTGCCCAGCGACAACGCTATGTCGGTAAAAATAGGGTTACAGCTGTTGTTAAGCGCGTCGGACAACGTTTGATTGGAGTGCTTGCCGTTGACGTGTTTCGTCCAGCAGCTTATTTTCGAACCGTCAATAATACGCGTGCCCGACGAATTACCGAACACGTGCTCCGCCGAGAACGCCCTATTGTTGCCCTTGCGGTACTCCTCAAGACATGCGGACGCCGTAAGCACTTTGAAGGTGGAGCCAGGTTCGTAGACGTCTGTTAGCAGGGTGTTTTTGGAGTACTTCATCAAGTATTCGAGGTCGTCACGGGGCAGGTTGTTGAGGTCAACGCTGGGCTTAGACGCCATAGCAAGTATTTCACCCGTCGTTACGTCCAACACGATACACCGCGCAGCTTGCGGGTTTTGCTGATACATTGCAAGCTGCAAGACGTTTTCCACCACAGTTTGAATAACTGCGTCAATTGTCAAGGTTACAGTCAGTCCGTTTACCGCAGGAATGTAGGTCATAGAGCCTTCTTCCAGTTCGTTGCCGACGAGGTCCGTTTCCGTAAGCAGTACGCCGTTTATTCCCTGCAAGTACTTGTCGTAATACGCCTCGAGTCCTGTTTGTCCAATGCCGTCCGATGAAACGAAGCCCAACACCTGCGACAAAAAGTCACCGTAAACGTAACTACGCAAGCCTTCCGAGGCGAGATACACACCCTCCAAATTGTAGCTGCGTATTTGCTCTGCTTTGTCAGTGGCTATTTGACGCTTGATTGTCACCTCTGACACGCCACGCTTCGTGAGTTTGCCGTACACCGTTTGGTAGTCCAATTCAAGCGTTGTAGACAGCACTTCCGCGCATTGCTCGGGGTCGGTTACGCTTTGCGGACGGGCATATACGCTGTAGCCAGTTTCCGTTGTGGCAAGCAAATTGCCGTTGGTGTCCACTATGTCGCCGCGGTAGGCGTTAATTGGCAAATCGCGCTGCCATTGCTCTGCCGCCTTTGCCTGAAGGTCTTTACCCCAAATTACTTGTATATACGCCAAACGCAAAAATATGCCTGACAACAAAAAAATTGCCGCCACAACAAGTGACAGCAATCTCTTTTTTGTTACGTAATAGTTATTGTTCAACTTACACTCCAAAAATGTTGCACAACCAATCGCACAATGCGTCGAACCAGTTGGACTCAACGGTGAAATTTTGCGCGGGTCTTGTTTCTAGTTCGGTGTACGTCATAGTGTTGGAGCTTGACGCGGAAGTGTAACCCAATTCCTGCGCGCGTCTGTCCAACTCTGCATAGTCTTCTGCCTGTAATTCTGCGGTGAGTTCATCAACAGTAGCGGAAACTTCCGTGTAACTGTTATTCAACGAAATAGCTGCGCCAAATACCGTAGTTACGGATACCGAGCACAAAGTTACGGCAAGTATCAGTGCCAACACTACGATAGCGTAACAGGAAATTGCCACCTTGGCTTTGGTGTTGAGTTTGGACGCTCTACGCGTATTTTCCGCGGCGTATTGGCGTTGATAGCTCATGTTAAGCGTTTGATTTGAGGGCATCAAATCCGCAGATGCGCCGCGAACGTCGGCATCTTCTACTACGCTCAGTTCACCGAGCTTTTGTTGAATTGCGGAAAGAGAGAACTCTTGCGTGTCATCTTTGGTTTGCGCAAAAGGACTTGAGGCGTACGTTGTTTGTACGTCTGCGTAAACGTCCTGTTGAACTTCTTGTTGATATCTGTCGTTATTCCATTGCATTATATTCACCGCCTTATGAAATAATTACTTTTTTACAAACGCTCTGAGCTTAGCGCTTTGCGAGCGGGGGTTGCTTAATTGTTCTTGTTTGGAAGGAAGAATCGGCTTTTTTGTGAGCGCTACTCCCTTAGCCTTGTGATTGCACACGCAAACGGGAAGGTTAGGCGGGCAAATACAGTCGGTTGCAAGGTCTTGAAAGCTGTGTTTTACTGCTCTGTCTTCCAAGCTGTGGAAAGTGATAACCGCAAGCCGTCCGTCGGGGTTAAGCCTGTCTACCGCGTCTGCGACAAACTTTTCCAAGCCGTCAAGCTCCTTGTTCACCTCGATTCGCAACGCTTGAAAGGTACGTTTTGCAGGGTGACCGCTTTTTAAGTGGCGCGGCACTGACTTGTCTATCAACGCTACCAGCTGTCCGCAGGTTTCGATTGCGCTCTTTTGCCTTTCGGTAACGATACTTTTTACTATCGACTTTGCGAATTTTTCTTCGCCGTAATCGCGAATTATCTTTATTAACTCCGCCTCGGAATAAGTGTTTACCACTTCTTTTGCGGTTAGGCTCGACTCTCTGTCCATTCGCATATCTAACGGAGCCTCGCTCGCCATGTAGGAAAAGCCTCTTTCGGGAGTGTCTATTTGGTAGGAGCTTACGCCGAGGTCTGCCAGTATTCCGTCCACCTTGTCAATGCCCAAGCTGTCGAGCACTTGCGTCAAATTTTTGAAGTCGCTGTGAACCAACTTCACGTTGTCGCCTTGTAAGCGCTCGCGACAGGCTTTCAGCGCGTCCTCGTCCTTGTCTATTGCAACGAGCAATCCGTTGCCGCTAAGCTTGTCCAATATTGCTTTGGAGTGTCCGCCGCCGCCAGCCGTACAGTCAACGTATATTCCGTCAGGCTTTACGTTTAACGCCTCGACACACTCCTCCAATAACACCGATTTGTGTGAAAATGTCATTTGTTGTTTACGGATTTGTGGAATTCCTTAAACGCCGCATTAATTGTTTCGGGAGTTCTGTCTTTCTTCGCCTTACGCTTGAGGTACAGCTCCTCGCTCCAAATTTCTATCCACTTGAATGAACCGACTATGCGGACTTCTTTGTCAATGTTTGCAAATTTCAGTAGATCGTCAGTCAGCATGAATCTACCTTGCGAATCCGCCTCTACCGTCGCCGACATTTCCGAAATGATATCGATAATGTCCGACTTTTCCGAGTCGAATTCCATTTCCTCTACTGCTCTTAAGAATTTCTCTTCCGCTGCGGCAGGATACAGGAAAATACAACCGTCAATACCCGGCATAAGAATATAATCGTTGCCGAGCTTTTCGCGGTACTTCGCGGGAAGTCGTATTCTGTTTTTGTCGTCCAACGTGTGTTGGAAATTACCGAGCAAAAGCACGAAATTACACCTCTTGATTTTTGAGTAACACAATCATACCATAAAACTCAACCAAATTCAACCATTTTTAACCAAATTGTTAAAAAATTTTTCCAAACAAACCAAATGAGAGCAAAAATGCCCCAACAGAGAACCCGTGGGGCAAATATTTCGCTTTTTAGAGCCAGTTTGACACAGTTTGCGAAATTTTGACAGCTTACGACAATTCTTTTGTGGCATTTTTAAGTCAAAAACACAAAATCAGCTACGAAAAATGATAGTACACGCGTTACAACTTAAGCCAAAAACAAAGTAGATATTATAAATTAAATAAAAAATTAACGAACTAACTATAAAAAAAAAATGCGACCAATTTAAATCAAAAAAATAAAACAGCAGAACTGTTTTCCTGCTGTTTTCGTTGTCAGATTTAATGTAAATGAGTCTTTTTATCACACTATTTCCGTCAGTTTGTTACCCACCAAGTCGCAGCTTGTCAGGTAGAAATCTATACCAAATTTTTTCATATGCAAATTGGCTCTGCAATCCTTGCCGTGAAGGTGACCGTACACCACCGTCGTGATTCCCGCTTCAATAAACAATCGCGTAAAATCGCTGTCGTCGTATCTACCGTTAAATGGCGGAAAGTGCATTATCGCAATGACCTTATCTTCGGGCTTCCTTATCTTCTGCATAGCGGCGATAGACAGCTTCAGACGCTCGTTTTCGCGTAGGTATATCTTAGTGTCCTCTGCCGTCAAATTGTCGCCGTCAGGACAAATCCAACCGCGTGTACCGCAAATAAGCACGTCGCCAAAGCGCAGACAGTCGTTTTGCAGGGCGTAAAAGCCTTGTGGAATGGCATTTCTTACCTGTGAGAGTGTGTTCCACCAGTAGTCGTGATTGCCCCTCAAAATGACCTTTTTGCCCGGCAATTTTGCAACCATCTCAAAGTCTGGCAACGCCTCGTCCATGCGCATTGCCCACGAAAAGTCACCCGGCAGTAGCACCACGTCGTCTTCGGTAACCTTGGCTTTCCAGTCCTCGGAAATCAATTCAAAATAGTTTTCCCACGACTTGCCGAACACGTCCATTGGTTTTTCTACAACTGTGGACAGGTGCAAATCGCTTATCGCAAAAACCTTCATGAGTGTATTTTAGCACAGTTACGGGCGTTTGTCCAGTCACAAAAGCCTGAAACTATAAGGTTTAGTTACACGTCGTCAACTTTTTTGCTTCGCTTTGCCCGACACTGCGCGCACATAACGTCGTCAATGTCCATAACGTTCTTTTCACAGTAGGGGCAAATCAATTCGGTAAAGCTTTCCTCATCGAATATGCTCTTTCTGCCCTCTAATTCGTCCAAACACACCTTGCACATATGTTCATCCTGTAATATATAATTTAGCCCGCAACGCGGACACCTTTTGTATTTCATAGCATTAGTCTCCATTCTACACTTCAAACTATGAAACAATTTCAACTTGTGTTACAAAAGATGGCTCCTCTTTGTTTCAAGAGGAGCCAACTAAGTTAGAGAGAACTGTAGGAAAGGCAGTTTAGTTGTTGCCGCCGCCTGTTGAGCGTCCGCCGGGGAAAAGGGGCAATTCAAAGTAGCCAGAGCAAACCTCTTCGGTGTACTCTTGGCAGGGCGGAATTACCGCGTAGCCGTAGGTGGGAACAATAAGCTCCACGTCCATCGTCACCTTCAAAATACCCGTTACGCAGCAGTTGATGACGAAAATGTAGTACGTTACGCCGTCGATAACCTGCGTTTGACTGTACTGACCCTCAGGGCTTACAGCTGAAACGCTTGCCTCGATTGTGTAGGGAATGATAGACGGCTCGGGCAAAAACATAACTACGTCTACGGGAACCGTTACCGTGCCGGAGCCGCTGCCCTCTTCGTTGTTGCTGTCTATGTACACTACTTCCATGGGTACTACGATGTCCGCTTGAACTCTACCGTACTTGGGGCGCTCGGTAAGACGCTCTACTACAAGGTTTTCGATAATACCCTTGGTTGTCGTGCTCTTTGCGCTGACAAAACGTAAAGGCGTAGCGGGGTTAGTAGGATTGACGTCTGATACGCTAATAGTGATTTGTTGCAAAGTTGTTTGTTTTACGCATGCGTCAAAAACCTTTTTGGCTTGAATGCACACTTTTTCATTGCAGTTGTTGCCATCGTTGTTCATTGGCATTGTTTACCTCCTAAGATAATCAGTATATTGTATGTACAGCGGCGACAAAATGTGTTAGCGTAAAATTAACGCAAAAAAAGCGCGTATGACATTTCATACACGCAAATCTTTTAATATTACTTATTATTGATGACGTTAGAAGCGAGGGCGGAACAAAGCATACCGACGCTTATAGCGTCATTAATCTACGTCGAAGTTTTCAAACCGGTCCTTCATGTGACCGAAGTAGAAACTGATTAGTTCGCGCGCGTTGCGTTCCTGCGTTTCCTTGGAATCGCTGCACTTCAACACCTTGAAGAAGCTTGTCAAAAATCCCTCGGCAACTACCGTGCAGAACTCCGGGTTCTTGATCTTGCTGTCAATCTCGGGGAAAACGCTTTGAATAAGCTCCCTGACCTTGCCTGCAATCACGTCGATAATGTACCCTACGAAGGTACCGTAGTGAACGGTGTTACCCTTGCAGATGATAAGCAGCTCGTCGTTGTACTGCATAATGAAAGAGATTAGCATTTCGGAAATTTCCTTCATGCTCTTGTCGGTAAAGCTAAATTCGTTGTCGAAAAATTCCTTTATGCTCTCCATAAACGGATTTATCACCGCAAAGTACAGCGCCTCTTTGTTGTCATAGTAACGGTAGATATTTCCAAGAGAAATTTCTGCATTGTTGGCTATATTACGAATAGACGCGTCAGCGTAGCCCTGTTCCTTGAACTCATCTACTGCTGCGGCAAGTATTCTATCCCTAATTTCCTTCTTTAAGTATTGCATGCCCTTCTCCGTTCACTTTTGTTTTAACTAATTTTAGCACAGTGACGGAAGGTTGGCAACCTCTTGCGTTAAAAAAATTCAATATTTTTCATTTTTGACAATGGTGTTTTAGTAGGCGCATTCAAGTAGCATTTTGTCAGCAAGTAGCGCAATAAATTCGCCGTTGGTGGGCTTTTCGGAGGCGTTGTACACCTTGACGCCGAAAATGTTGTTGATGTTTTCAATCTTACCTCTGTTCCAAGCCACCTCTATGGCGTGACGAATGGCGCGTTCTACCTTGCTTGAGGTCGTGTTGAAGCGTTTAGCAATGGACGGATACAGGCTCTTAGTGATTGCATTGATGATAGGCGGATTGTCCACGGCAAGCTTGATGCCCTCGCGTAAAAATTGATAGCCCTTAATATGCGCGGGAATACCGACGCTTACGAATATACTGCTGATACGCTCGTCCAATGTCTTTTCGGAAACGCTCTTTTTGCGCACCACTTTGCCGCCCAAGCGATCGCCGTCGTAGACGTTCAAAATACGTTGTTCAAGCACGTTGTACTCCAGCGGCTTTACAAGATAGTACTTGGCGCCAAGTTCCAACGCCTTTATTACAAACACCTCGCTCTTTAGCTCTGACGCTACGATAAACTTGGCGTCGTGGTATCTCTCAAGCAGAGCGTAGCCGTCCTCGCCGCCCATAACCAGCTCGGTAATGACGACGTCGGGCGCGCCCTTGTCCAACCACCTGCGCGCGTCTTTGCCCTCGACGTCGAATACTACGCTAAATTCGTCGTTTTCCTCCAATTTTTCCTTCAGTCCGCTTTGACCTATCAAACCAATAGTAATCACTGCCCTGTCTCCTTTTGTCTTAGTGCATACATTGTAACACGGCGCGCCTATTTGTATTCATAAAGAAAAAAGGGAATATACACCAAATTTGTCGAAAAAAAGTGAGTCGCCTCGCCGCAAATTGAAAGCCTCTCTGATTCGTCAAGTCAGTGAGGCTTTGTATATTATAAAATTTTAATTTTCTTCTTCATTGGGCGGCACGTCGGCTTGTTGCTCCGTTTCGACGACGTTTTCGGTATCTTCAATTAGTTCTGCGGTCGGCTCGCTTGTTGGGTCTGTCGCGCTGTCGTTAGCGTCTGCATCCTCTACCTCGTAGTCAACTTCCTTGTTCGCCGCGCGGTACTCCTTGAGGTCGGGCAAAATACAAATGTAGAAGGTCGAACCGAACAGCCACACAAAGGCCTTGCATATTACCATTACCACCATGTTAAGTACTGGTATCCAGCTGAAAATCATATTGATTGCCGTAAATATCATTTCCAGTACAAAACAAACGGCGTAGACAGGCACTCCGACAATCAAGCAAAGCGTTTTGAAAAGACAGTAAAAAAATTTCCTGTTTTTATAGTGAAATATCCAATGCAATCGCTGCAAATAGTACTCTTTCATAGTAACTCCATATATAAACAAATTGTACTATATTATAGAAACGTTGTCAACAAACAAGTAAAATAAGATAAATAGCCGTAATTTCGTTGACACAAACACAAATCAAAATTAAAATATTTATATATAAATGCGGCAGGCGTCTTGATTACTGTCTACCAAAGGAGGCGAAAAATGGAGTACGAAGAATTGCAAGAACTAACTGAAAAAACGTTGGAGCTGCTCACGGCGAAAAACTTTCGTGAGATAAAGGCTCTCATCAACGACTTGCAACCGCAGGACAGCGCTCTACTGCTTGAAGAACTGAACGAAAAGGATATTTTGCCTGTTTTTCGCCTGCTTAGCAAGGAAAATGCAGCGGAAACTTTCGTTGAAATGTCCTACGACAGTCAGGAGCTGCTGCTGAACACTTTTTCCGACGCCGAACTTAAAGCAGTGTTTGACGAAATGTTCTTGGACGACACGGTAGATATCATCGAAGAAATGCCCGCAAACGTCGTCAAGCGTATCATAAAGCAGTCGGACGCAGAAACGCGCAACATGATAAATGAAATCTTGAAGTACCCCAAGGACTCGGCAGGCACGATTATGACCGTCGAGTACGTAAGTTTGCGCAAGAACATGACGGTGCAGGAGTGCTTTAACCGTATTCGTCAGGTTGCGGTAGACAAAGAAACCATTTACAACTGCTACGTCACCGACGACAAGCGTAAACTAATAGGCACCGTTACCGTCAAGGATTTGCTGCTACACGAATACGAAACGCCTATTTCCGAATTCATGGAAACGGACGTTATTTCCGTTGAGGCTACGGACGACAAGGAATTCGCCGCGCAACAAATTTCAAAATACGACTTGTCGGCATTGCCCGTTGTGGACAGCGAAAACCGCATGGTCGGTATCGTCACCGTCGACGACGTGTTGGACGTCATGGAACAGGAAGCCACCGAAGATATTTCAATCATGGCGGCAGTTACCCCCTCCACCGACACCTACATGGAGCAGAGCGTGTGGCAGATTTGGAAAAACCGTATTCCTTGGCTGTTGATACTCATGATTTCCGCAACCTTTACGGGGCTTATTATCAACAAGTTTGAGGGCAATCTCAACGCGCTCAGCCCACTACTGTTTGCATGCATTCCCATGCTGATGGACACGGGCGGAAACGCAGGAAGCCAAGCGTCTGTTACGGTTATTCGCGGACTTGCGCTCGACGAGATTCGCCCAAGAGACGCATTGAAGGTGCTGTGGAAGGAGCTACGCGTATCAGCCATGCTTGCTGCATGTCTTGCCGTAGTTTGCTTCGGAAAACTGTACTTGCTTGACGGATTAGCGTTTGGCTACGACTACACTTGGTACATTTGCCTCGCTGTGTCGCTATCGCTGTTCGCAACCGTTGTCCTTGCCAAAACGGTCGGCTGTTTGATGCCGCTACTTGCAAAGGCGTGCAGGCTTGACCCGGCGGTTGTGGCAAGTCCGTTTATTACCACCATTGTCGACGCATTGTCGCTAATCATTTTCTGCCTTATTTCTATGGCAATTTTACCGCCCTTCCTTGCGGCAGCGTAAAATGGTTACTGCAATAAAAGGCGATGCAATAATTACAGTCAAAAAATTAACAATACTGAATTAAATAGTAAATCAAATTTATTCAAAAAAAATAAAAAATAAATTAAGGACTGCGGAAATCCGCAGTCCTTTTGTAATTCATTTGTGGTTTTATTGTTGTTACTCGTCCACTACTTCGCCGCTGTTGAGCTTTTTGACGGTCAAGTAGGTGTTCACGTTGTCGTTGGGCGTGAGCGTTGTTGCCGCGCTACCGGATGCGTAAAGCGTCAATACGTCGCCATCGGCAAGAGTTACAATCGTGCTGCCGTTCATGGAACGCGCCGTACCCGTGATGAAATCTTGGTTGATTATCGCCGAGGTAAGCTGCGAACCGTTGTTGTACACGCTCAAGCTGATCGTGGACGCGGGGTCTACGCTACCAAGCAAACCGTAGTTGATTTCATAGTCGCCTGCTTGCTCAATAGTGATGTCGTTTGTTCCGTAGGTTACGTTGAGGCTGGGCATGGTTGAACCAAGCGTAAGCTGTGTGGGCGTAGCTTCGGGCAAGGTCACCGTCGCGATGCTGTCAGAATACAGTCCGCCGTATGCAGCAAGACCGTCGGTTGCAGGGCCTGTCGCGCCTGTTGCGCCCGTAGGACCTGTAGGACCTACTACACCTTGTATACCCTGAGAACCCGTTGCTCCGGTTGCCCCTGTTGGTCAAGTAACTTAAGGGACAACTTTTAGCCTATTTTGCTTAAAATCTGTAATATTTACACTACTTATAAACTTATAGTATATGTGAATTTCTCGTTCCTTGACATTTTCTTTCCATTCTCCTACCGATATAAACTCGATAAGTTGTAAACACATTTCACGAGTAAGAGTTTCACATCTTCCGTAGTGCTTTAGTCTTTTAATGTATTCCTCAACGCCTTCTTCGTCCTTACCTAATTCTGCAAGCTTTTTTTCAAGTTCCGCAATCTGTTTTTGCAAAGTCTCTTTCTCGGCTTGGTACTTTTCGCAAAGACTGATACAAACGTTTTCGGGCATACTTTTCAAAACCTTTGCTTCAAACGCCGACTGAATGAGTTTGTCTAACTCTTCAAGTCTATTCTTATAAGCTCTTAATTGTTTTTCACTGGAATATTTATCTTGCGCATTGTGTTTTGCACGTTCTCTTAAAAAACGTTCTTTTGCTTTTGTCTCATCAAGCTCTACATAATTTAACATAGATTGAATATCTGCTAAAACTATGCGTTCTATTACACTCTCGGTTATTGTGTGAGATGAGCAATATTTCTTTCCGAGATCTACATAAGTGCGACAGGTGTAATATCTACAATTTTTCACAGTCTTAAACTTGAGCTTTTTACCACAGTCGGCACAAACAAGCAATCCCGATAGATTGTGAATTACATTTGACTTGTCAACTCTACCTCTTGAGACAGACTGATTTATCTCTTGCACCTTATTCCACACTTCCTGACTAATGATCGCATCGTGAGCATTTTCTTTGACAATTTGTTCACTGTCAGGTACCTTTATGACCTTATGATTTTTGTACGAAACGCATGTGGTCTTGTGCTGTGTAACCGTCCCTATGTATATTGGATTAGACAGTATCCACATTACTGTTCTTGGGCACCAATAGGGAGAGCATCTTCTATCCCATTTACCGCCATCCAAACGAGTAAAGTACGTTGCAGGATTGGGTATGCCTTCGTCTGTCAATGTTCTTGCAATAACTTTGATGGAGTTACCTTGCAAACGCATATCAAAAATACGTCTTACAACTTGTGCTGCCACCTCGTCAATGACTGCTGTTCGGTTTTCGTCACTACCTGCTCTATACCCGTAAGAGTAATTCCAATTCGTGTACTGCCCTGAACGTTGTTTGGCTTCTAACACAGCTCGTATCTTTTTGCTTGTGTTTGCAGCGTGCCATTCATTAAAAACATTCATAATTGGCATCATATCCATAGCGGTACTTGTCCTATCTGATGTGTCAAGGTTATCATTTAGTGCAATAAACCGAATGCCGTAAGCTGGGAATATGTAGTCAATATACTGTCCTACTTGAATGTAGTTACGTCCAAATCGAGATAAATCTTTTACAACTATCGTATCAATTCTTCCCGACTGCGCGTCTTCTAACATTCTTTTGACTGCGGGGCGATCAAAATTCGTACCCGACCAACCGTCATCAACATACTCGTCTATTACAACACCACCATTTTCTGCCACATAATTTCTCAGCATTATGCGCTGATGTTCTATAGACATCGACTCGCCGGCTTTATCATCATCTCTTGACAATCGCATGTATATTCCAGTTTTATTAAGTTGTTTTTGCTTTGACACTTATACCTCCTTTTATTGTCAAAGCCTCAAATATGGTATATTAGGATTATACCATAACACACCATTCTTTTCAAGCTATTGATTGGTTTTTTACGAATAATTACAAGCCCATTTCTCTGTTCGCTTGAGTAATAGCAAGGTCTGCAATTAACCGATCTAACTCCTTGTCGCCAACAAAATGTCTTGTAACAATATATTTCTTTCCGTCAATTTCATACTCACACTGTGATGTAGGGTAAGTATCATATTTTTCTTTTAGCGATTCTGTTATCGTTTTCGTTGATATTCTCCTATAAACTTATTTTCGACCTCACCGAAGTTTCTCTATATGTATATGAAATGCACTATTTTTGTGCTTGCCTTTACTATCTATAACTATATATAGTAAATAGCAATACCTTATACAAACAAGATAGCGAGAGTTAAACTCTCGCTATCGCATTTTGTATTTTATTAAGTTGTACACTTTTTCAAGGTTTCGTACCCTGCGACAATTAATTCAACTTTTGTAATCTGGTGAGTTATTAGAAATTGATTTATCTCTTCCAACTCTTCCCTAGGCATTGTCGTACTGAATGTACCATTTCGTGCCTTGCGTTCCTCTTTGTGTCTATCTTCGTACCTTTTATTTATTATTTTTCTGTCGGTTTGCATTGTATTCCCCTGTTTGCAAATTCCACAATGGACCATTCGTAAGAAATTGTTTCGTTGACTCACTATAAATATCTACGCCGAGATTTTTTATGTCTGAAATCAACTTACTTGCATACATAAAGTCTCTTGATATATGCTTCAAACTTTCGACTATAACTATGTCAACAGTGCCTTTTTCACATGCTGCAATCATCTTATTTAATTCGGGACGTGCTTTATCTAAACCACTAAACCCATCATCAACAAATAAATTGACGCATTTCCAATCGGGCATTTTCTTGATAAATGACTTTAGTTTCTGTTCTATAGTCTTATCCGTATCTTTTGCATCCCTACCGTAGCGGACATAGATAGCTACTCGTTTCAAACCTTTCCTCCTTTACGCAACATAGACCAGTTCTGCCAATATTTCCTCTTCAATGACTTTTTGCATAGCAGTTAACCGTCTGTAGTCTTCTACGAAATCTCCAGTTCTCTTATATTGCTCGCTTTGCGACAGTTTGTCACTTAGTGTCGCCTGCAGCTCTTCAGCCTGTTTGTCAATTCCATGTAAATAGTTAGGCAAATTCTCTATTCCCCACAACTTTGCTGTATTGTGTTCTTCAAGATAGATTTTCGCCAATGTTCCGTATTTCCCATAAACATGTTGTTGCGGTTTTACAATTTCATTATAGCGTTGCACTTCTTCTACCGTCAAGTCTTTGCCTTCATTTGCCTTTTTCAACAATTTTTCGTCTGAAATCATGTAAACCTCCAGTAAATTTTTAGTCGTATGCATACGATAATACAACTTTTGTAATTTGTCAATACTTTTTAGAAAGTTTTAGGTTACTAATGCTGCGATACCACGAACAAGCAACGGGCAAGCAATCAGAATTACGAAAATGATCACAAGTCCCACAGCATAATTCACAAGCATCTTTTTTGCTTTTTCTTTATCTTCATTCTTGTGTGCAATTATTAAGGCAACACCTATCGCAATACTCCATACACCCGCAGTTGCTAAGAACACCCAAATCATATATGGTTGATATTGCTTATATAGATATTCAACATAGTTACTAACTTGCTCGTATTGATTGCCTAATTCCTGCGTATATGTATTGCCACATGTTGAGCATTTGTATGTACGTATTGTGTTACCGTTAACCTTCTTGACACTGCTTATCTCATAGTCATGTCCTTGAGCGGGTATTGTTGTTTCATACGAATATCCACAAATATCGCATTGGCTAATTCTCGTCCCTTCTTCAGTGCAGGATGCACCCTTGATTATATTACTTGTAAATTCGTGTCCTTTGGGCAGGCTATCATTAACTACGTATTCATAGTTGCATATTTCACATGTATAGATAGTTGCGCCACTCTCGGTACATGACGAGGGAACAATAGTAGACAAAAACTTATGCTTTGTCTTGGGTAATATTTCCTCTTGTACATCTTGACAATGCTTACATTTATATTTTATATAACCTTCATTATCGCAAGTTGCTTCTACACTATCTTCTCTCACATAGTAATGGTCTATTGTAAATTCGTATATCGTTGTATGTCCATATTTATCTGACAGAATAAATGTATGCGCTCCTTCATCAGTTACCCAAGCACCATTGATATACTCATTGCCATCTATAGTTGCAGTCCAACTCGCATTGTCCCAAATAAGACGTACCGAGTTGTCCGTATCAGATTTAATCAGTGTACTTGTCGGTAGTTTTGTAACTAATGTAATGCTATATATTTCAGTCTTATTTCCCAAAGGGTCCTCTGCATAAAACTCATATACTCCATTTGTTGAGTTCGCAGACACTGAGTACATATCCGTGGTCGATAACGCAAAATCAGTCATTGACGGTGTTTTATAATATAGATGTGCTGTTGTTAACTCATCGTGCGCGGTAACAGTAAACCCTTCTTCTGCGACAACGTCAAATTCTCCTAATGAACTCTTTATAACTGGCGGTGTTGTATCAACTGTTAATGGGAAAGTACACTTAACAGTAGCACTACATATCCTTTCCGTTCCCTCTATGTTTTCTTGCCATCTAGAAATTGCCGAGTATGTGACCGTGTAATTTCCATCTTTTAATGTTACAATACATGTATTTGCAGCAGATTTGGCTACTGTTTCTCCTGCGTTGTTTTTAATTTCGAAATTACCTATATTAAAATTACATGATGCTTTGAGATTAATAGTATTTGTTCCAATGGAATTTACCCATATACTCTCGTCTTTATCGCACCAATATGAAGTAGTCAATGCCTGAAAGTATATAACACTTTGACGTGATTCTTCGCCACATAAAAGTTGTTCTGCAAAATCTGTATTTCTTTTGCTTGCTGAAGAGTCATACCCTTCAAGTTCTTCGACTTCATATTTATATTCATACGAAAAATACAACAGCCGCTGTTCTGATTGTGCTGCGCTAGCTTTGGCGTTAATCGGCTGTACAAACAGTAATACTGTAAGTAAAGATACTAATGCTAAAAACAGCACTATAGTTAAAGTTCTTCTTGTTTTAGTTACCATTAATTTCCTCCTTTTTAATTTCTTCATCAAACAAACTCTTTGTATAATCCCCTGTAATGATTTTTACACAAGCTCTAAGTTCTGTAGAGCCAACAAAGAAGGCTTGTCCCGTAACCGCCGAGATAATCAGTCTTTGCTCATCCTCATTGAAACTATCTCCTGCTTTGTAGACGTCTAATACATCTTTCATATCGGGCGCAGCAAGTTTGAAGATAAATGTGTATTGACTATTTTTGAGTATTGTCGATGTCTTGTTTCGTAGTTCTTCACTGGCGTTCCAGTCTGCAATGTTTTGCGTGGCAGGAATAAAGCTTCCGCCGTACTTTCTTATGCGTTTATTCATTGAATAAAAGAAATCCAATGCTATTGGGAACTTCGCATCAATAAACAAGTGCGCCTCGTCACAGACTATCATTGTGTGTATGCTGTCTCCATTTTTGTTACGTTCTCTTGCGTTAATTACTTCCTGCTCAATGAATCGGAATACGAGTAGCATTTGTGCATTTGCCACTACGTTGTTCTTGTTTGCAAACAGCGACTGAAAGTCAAAGTCAATTAAGTTGGCATTTACTTGTAACGTTGACGGAGCGTTCCAAATGTCCGAATATCGTCCTGTTACAAACTTCTTCAAATGCAACTCTGCTGTTCGCATATCTCTCACTGTGAGTGCGTCCAAATTGTCTTTATTCTTGCTTTGTAGAGTTTCTAACAGGTCAGTAAACAATGGGAACATTTCTGACGTAAAGTTCGAGCAATCAGTATTTTCCGTAATGCCCTTTCTTTCGTATGTCTCCACAACTAAGTTATTGATAAGTTCAATCGCATCGGCAGGTGCGTCGGCGAGTACAATTTTGAAGAAACTTTCCAACATTTTCAAATGCGTATTGAAAGTAACTTTGCTATCTGCCGGAGTTCCATCTTCAGTCAATATCTTGTAGATATGGAATGGGTTAATTCTGCCCTCGCTTGCGTTACCTACGTTTATAATGTTTCCGCACAAGTTTTTTGTAAGCGCCAAATACTCTGCTTCGGGGTCTAACACTATTACTCTTGTGCCATTTGACCATTCGTTAAGTATTAGATTTTTCAAGAAGAAAGATTTACCACTACCCGACTTGCCAATTATCATACCGTTGCTGTTTTGATAAAGGTTTCCACGTTTCCACAGATTGAATATAAATGGGTAGCCGTTGGTTTTATTTTCGCCAAGCATTATGCCACCATCATCCATTACAAATGTTCTTACAAATGGGAAAACCGCTGCAAGTGAAGAACTGTTAATACCACGAACATGATTGCTCAATGTTGAGATGGGCGAAACATTCGCAGTCTTAAAACCGTCTATCTGCAAACCATACAATGTTGATGGACGGAAATTACCTGTTGTCATTGAACGTCTAACTGCCCTTTTGTAGTTTTCATCTTTCAAGTAGTTGTACGCAGTTACCGTAAGTGTAACGTCGAGCAAACTCTCATTTTCTCTTTGTAGAGCATCCAACAAGGTGTTCATTGTTTCCCTATGTGTTTCAGCACTATTAGCTTCACTCGCTTTGTCAGAGATAATCTGCTTTGTTTCCATATCGCTTATGACTTTGTCTATACGGCGAATTGCTTTGTACTTGTCCACAGGCTTAACGTGCATTACGACCTTAGTATTGGGTATGTTGAATAGTCCCGATCCCCAAGCATTTTTAACTCTTAACGGATAATCCGATACGGCTAAAACCGCCGCTTCCGTTCCGTCAATCTCATATTTGTTACCATGAAATACTACTTGCTTTGGTTTTACCCACTCGACCAAATCTGCATCTGCAATGTCCTTTACTTCTCTCTCGTCAAAGTTTCGTGAATAGCTGTATTTCAAGAATACCGCAGTTTCTCTTACGCCAAGTAGTTTTGTGCCGAGTCCACATTTCGCAATTTCTGTTGCAACGTTGACTGCCGTACTGTCAAGGTCGAGTTCGTTTCTACCGTAAATGACTATGTAAAAGTCTGATAAATACTGCTTGCGAATATTATTGAGTTTGTCTATTCGGTCAATACGCTCTTGCAATATGCCGTGCTTAATTTCCTTTATTTTGCTCGGCTCTCCACTCTGTGCCAAATCGGACATTCTATCAAACAATTCTCTTGCAAAACCGTCCAAATTCACTGGTCGGTCAATTTTCACAATGTCTGCACTTTGATTTAAGTCCAACATTTTCAAAGCATTAGCAAAGTAGTTGATATCAACATTTTGCTGATAAATGTCCTCAATGCCAAAGTTCTTTTGTCCGAGTTTAATTACTCTTCCGTACATACCACCGCTGTAGACAAGTATTCCGTTTTCCTTTATTTCTTTTAAGTCAGTCAATACGTCTGTCTTTTCTTTAACATTGGCAGCATTTGATGTGTATTTCTTTTTCGCAAATAGAAACTTTATATTCTCGAATATGAATGTATAGAATATTCCATCGGGAGTAGGCATAAACATTACCACTGCGCACAAGCCCATTATTACCGCAAGTACCCATTTATTGCTTGTAATGGCTACAAAGATAACTGCAAAGACTACGAGTGCTACGATAACGTCTACCATTGAGTAACATTTCCACACGGTATTCTTAACTTTAACTTTTTTGGGTATTATTCTCACTCAGTGCCACCTCCTTCACTCTCTGTCGAGGAACTATCGTCATCCGTAAATTTATCTTCACTCTCTCCACCTGAAGCGTCTCCATTGCTAGAACTACCGCTGTCGCCACTGTTATTACTGTTCCTATTGTGCATAAGATGTGATATACCTCTTATACCCTTGGCTACCAAACCCAATGTCATTCCACCCAACATTCTTCCGCCGTAGAAAGCACTATGTAAGAAATTACCACCTGCGTGCATGTCGTCGGCTTGTCCAAATAGCCTTGCAAACAATGTTTGTCCTGCGGGTATTACCATTGCGCCGCCCACTATCATAAAGATTAAGAACATTGAACTGCCGAAACTACTTATGCCTGAAATCTTCATTTGGGTAATTAGTGGCAATATTAATATGAATACATTAACCGCCAATACCGAACCGTATGCTAGTACAATCTTTGTTAAAAACATTTCACGCCAATTCTTGAAACGAGCGCCATCGTCCATTGCCAAAGTTGACAGAGACATAGGCATTGTGAGATATAAAAATACAATCTCGTATATACGCTTCGCAAGATTAAGCACAGCTACAATTAGTGCGATTGCCATAGCAATTCCTGCAATTAAAGCAGGTAGATACATAAAAGAATTGGGATTTACCATACCATTGTTCTTCCAAGAAGCGGGCCATATTCCAAGTGCCGCTGTTTTGTATGTACCAAAAATATCGCTGACCGAAAGATTTTTTATGTCCACGTCTTTTATAGAATAACCGTTTACCCAATCCCCAACGCAAGCATCAAAGACTGCGCTAGAAATTTTTGTTGTATTTCCTATTTGGAAAATCTTTGCCAATAGTTGCAATACTGAGTTGGCTATCAAAATTCCTAAAATGACTACAGCTAACATGGCAAGCGATCCAAGCAAGGCGAGGAAAAACTTGCCTACTATTGAGGAAATATTTCTGTTGTTGGCTATCATGTTCTTTACTAATCCAACGATTGTAAACATACATGTCAATCCAACTGCTAAAATAAAAATGCACCAAAATATTGCACTCACAGTTGAATCGCCAACGATATATTCTAAAATGTTTACTTGTTGCCCATGAACGGTTATATTCGTAACACCCGATAACGCAGAGAATATCTCCATAAGTCCGTCAATCAGCATAAGTAGCCAAAGGAATAGTTGCATGCACAATTCTTGTAAAAAAATTATCATGTGTTACCTCCATTTCCTTAAGATAAGGCGGTGAGTTTTCCCACCGCCGTTCTCTAAACTTCTACGCTCCGACCCACGCTGAAAGACCGCTAATAAGCAACGGCGCTCCCATTGCGACAACGAAAATGATGACTATACCTATAATTAGGTTTTTAACCATATCTCTTGCGTTTATTTTTTCTTCGTTTCGGTGTGCAATAGCAATCTTGATTCCTATGTATGCACCCCAAACAACAACTACTGCTGCCAAAGCAAGTACTATGTAAATCCAAAAGCTGTCCATTAAGCCTTGTAATTTACGCAATATTTGTTCCAGACTTCCATTAAGTCCTTCGTCTGCTGCAATTAGACTCCACATATATTTTCTTTCTTCACCTCTTATTTCTTGTTTTTCTTTCTTTTAATGATTATGTAAGCAGCGATACCACCACCTGCAACCAAAATAAGCACTATGAATAGTACAATAGAGATAACGGCCCTTCCCTTGTTATTTGGAACTTGACTCTCATCTTTTATGTCAGGCTCATTAGGTGTATCAGGTTTTTGTGTATCGTCGGGAATATTGGGCGTGTTAGAATCACTCGGATTATCAGGCAAAACAGGGGGATTTTCACTACTACCCTCCACTGTAAGGTCGAAGTTTTTAAGTTGTGCGCCTTTTTCATTGATAATGACTACCGTATATGTACCATTCAACATTGAATAGTCAACCTTGCCGTATTCATTCATGGATAGTTCAATAAAAATGTCCTCATCTTCCGTCGCAAGCACTTTCAAACCGCTATTCTTTACTGCACCACAGTCGCATACTCTCAATGCAATAAAGTTCTTTTCTTTAGCATTATCCTGAATTTGTAGTTTGTAAATGTGTACATGTGTTTCTACGGGTGGCTCTTCAATAGGAGGCTCTTCATCGGGAATGTAGCCCGTATCACCGCTTGTTACGATGTCAGAAATGTAACTGTAATTACACATGATACAAATGTGTCGAGTGAAACCTGCGCTTTCCGGCGTAGCCTCTACAACTACATCCAAATACTCATGACCGTAAGGGAGTACGTAATCGGTAACAAATCTGTCGGTACAAACACCACAAATGTGTTCGGTGTAACCGTAACTCACACAGGTTGCCAATGTCACTTTTTCTTCGTAGCTGTGTCCTGTGGCATCTGTATATTTCGCAACATAGGCGTCTTCGCAGTTTTCACAAGTGAATGTTGAATAACCGCCTGTCGTACAAGTGGGTAAAGTTACGTCCTCTTGATAATCGTGTCCAAGTGCATCGGAAAACTTATCGTCATATACATACTCGCATACCGAACAAGTGTGTCTTGTATAACCACGAGTTGTACAAGTTGCCTCTACCTTCTCATCTTCAAACGTATGACCTTTTTCGTCTTCAAATTTGTCTGAATACTCATAACCACAAGTCACGCAAAAATGAGTCGTATAGCCCTTGTGTGTGCAAGTTGAGGGAACAACTATTTCGATAAAATTATGCCCAGCTTCTTGAGAAACGTTTGCTTGATATTTATGTTGGCATGTACGGCAAATGTACTGTATATAACCTTTCCCTGTACAGGTCGCTTCTACCAAAAAAGAGTCGTAATTGTGTCCGTTTTCTTTGACAAAATTGTCTTTTTTAGTGTCGGAACAAAGTTTACAGGTGTAGAGCGTGTAACCTTGCTCTGTGCAGGTCGGCTCAATTATTTCTGTTTCATATATGTGAGTACAGTTCTCTGTTATAGTAGCCGCTTCCGAAAGTGTCATAATAGAATGGTCAATTTCTGCGGCATGTGCTTCTGCTCCTGCTACCATCGAAACTGTGCCAATCACAATGAGGACGCTCAGTAAAAGAGCAATAAGCAATAGGCTTATTTTTGTTTTAGTCATATTTTCTCCTTTTTATCTGTTAGATTCTTTTTTGTATTTTTGATAACTTGGTAAGTCCATTTTTAATGAATGCTATCAAGTCTTTAATTTTCGTTTGTGCTGTACCATCGTAATTGTCCAAAATTGAATACAACACATGCACTTTATCTTCGAGTTTTGCTGTTTGAACAGCCTTAGAGTCCTCTTCTTCAAGCAAATCTCGGCAGTATTTAAGAACTTTAATGTGTATTTCTTCGACCTGCTTGTCCCACTGTTCATCAAGTTTTTTAAGTCGTTCCACTTCTGCAATCCGTTTGCGACCTTCCTGCTCAGCTTCTTCTTGCTCTCTACGTTCGATTGCATCAAGTAATCGCTCTTCTTCTTTAACTCTACTACCGCCAAGTATATCGAAGACGTAATTGTCTTTCTCAAACAGCCTTGCTTCACGCTTTGATAGGTCTGCCTTTCCTGCTGCAAAGTACACCTCTTTTAGTTCGTAAGACGGTGTAAATCTCGCCCAAATAGGCTCATAGCCTCTGACAGACACTATCGCATCTCCCTTTTCGTTGCCGTTTAGCCGTTCAAGCATACCCACTGTAATAAGCGGTTGATTGCTTGCCCCAGTAGTGCTTGTTGCAGGATTGTCCGCAGTTGTGTTTACTGAGAAGTTTTTAATCTTCTTCTGTCCGCACAGTTCTGAGAATTCTCTACGTGTTTCGGGATCGTCCGAGCCGATAAAAATTTTAATGTTACAGTTGGTTTTGATAATATCGCCAATGTCTCTACCGTATTTTGCAGTAAGCTGCGAGAAACTCTGCAACACGAATAGATAACGAATACCGCGCGAACGACCAACTGTTACCATACCCTCAATATTCTCAAACTTAGGCAAATTACCGAATTCGTCAAGCACGAAATAGGCTCTGCGTTTAAGTATTGCCGTATCAGTCTGACTACGGCGTAGATTGAGGTTTGCCTTTTCTACAAGTTCCTTGTACATTTGCGTTACAAACAACGTAACGAAACGATGTCTTGTAAATCTTTCATCAGGAACTATAATGAATACAGCATTAGGCTCTTCGTCCATATTTACAATGTCCAAGTCATTTTCACTTGTCATCGACAATATACCGTCATCTGAGAGCTGCTGTATGTAACTGTTGACTTCGGACAAATAACTTGTTAATGTTTTGTCGCTTGTAATAAGTACGGTGTTCACAAGTCCACGCACTTTAGAAAACTCATCTCTGCCCTCAAGCAAATAGGTTTTAAGCGCTGTTGTGTCTTCCGAACAATACTTGGTTATGTTGTGATATACGTTAAACAGTTGCAACTGTTTTTCGTCCATCTTGCCTTTGATACAGTCTTCACAAAACGCAAGTATAAGTCCAAAAATAAGGTTTCTTGCTCCTTCTTCCCACGTGGGTTGGTCTTTGTTTTGCACAGGACACAATGTGTACACCAAATCCATTGCGTTTTCGTAAATCTCGTCCTTTAACTCTTGTACTCTTGTTCGTGCATCTCGGTGAGATAGAAACATTTCGCCACCTGCGTAATATTTGCCATCACGCTGAATAAGATTGTTTTCCAATTCTTTAACCAAACGAATACGGCGTAGCAGTACCTCCATTGGGTTCCATCTTACTGACGAGTACGGCTCACGTAGGTCAAGCACCGATATTTTGTAGCCCTCGCTTTCGAGTTGTTTTGCGTGTTTCTCATACAACTCTTTCTTCGGGTCTGCTACTATGATTGACGGTTTACCTTTACTCCTACCAAGTATTGCAATGTTTTGGTCTACAAATCCTGTTGTCTTACCGCTACCTGTAGTACCAACGATGAGAGCGTGTAGTTGACTTGTGGAAATAATCTCTACTCCACTTTTTTTCTTTTCTGCACCAATGACAATTTCATCATCATTGTTATGCATTGCATCCCACGTTGTAACGGTAAACTCTTTCATCTTGCGCAGCCTTTTGGTAGTAAGCCACTCTGTATCTTCTAAGTCGTTCTCTCTCATAGCGATGTTTTGCGCATCAATCCTATACATTAGTAAATAGGCTACAATCATGAGACCGTTCACGACACCTACTGTTAGCCAGTAGTTTTTATTCCCGAATATTCCATTGAAGTCAGCTCCAAATAGCGAAAAGATAAACGCTATAAGCAATGACATGAACACGATCAGGGACGACCAAACTATTAGCCCAGTCTTATGTGATTTTTTCTTTTTATGCTTGAATGCATCCTTTCTGTCCATTCAGCCTTTGTAATCCTCCTCGTTGTTTTTTTCCTTTTTGTTCCTCTCGCGTTCAATTTCCTTCTCAATCTCTTGCAGTCGGTTATAGAAATCTCGCTCAAGTAATTCACTTTGCGGACCGAAACTGACAAAGAATTTTTGGCACAATCCATTTACCTTTTTACGAGAAATATTGAGTGAGCCTTTTAGTGATTTATCGTTTGCTTTACGACCTTTGTACTCAAATATTTCAGGTTTTATTTTCTTAATTAGACTTAGCACCAAATTGCCTTGTCGCCTTTTGTAGTCTTCCCTAATATCATCAATAATGTGAATATTGGTAATATCTATTTCATTGTGGTATGTAGGTAGATCACTTTCAATTTGCTCGGCAGAAACATTTTTTCTTGATAACGCAAATTCCTTTGTTCCGCAAATGCGTTTTATTTCTTGCTCTCTTTCCCCAACTGTCATGTGGAAATTCAGGTCGGCTTTCCTCGCCCTCCCATCTAGTGATAGTAATAACTGCACTATTTTGTCCACCCTTTCACGATAGGGACTAATGTCCTTGCTACCGTAGGTCAACCGTCCTGTCTTTGGCAATTCCTTTGCAAGAGCAACTATCTCTTTTTGCAATTCTTTAGGTCCTTTTATTATCTTGCTAAAAAGCATCGTTTTCTTCAGCTCGTCAATGGCTCTATTCCTGCTCTTGTACAACATGTCCTTTTTCAAACCGAGAAACAGTCCAGTGCGAACAAATAAGTTGTCTATGGACTTCTTGTCTATCTTACCTCGACGTCTATATTGCAAATTGCCATCTTTGTCTTTGTAGATAGGCTCTTTTTCCCAAAACACAAAGTGTATATGTAGATGATGAGGTCTGTCCAAATGAAGAGCACACATTAAGTCCACATTATCTTTTTGAAACTTTGCATCTGTGAGAAATTGCGGAAACGTTCTCTTGACAAGTTCTATACATTTTTCGGAAGTATCTATCTTGTGGGACTCTTCTTCATTGATAGAAATAAAGCCGTGATAAATATTGCCTTTGTTGTTCTTGAGCCTGTCTTTCATTTCGATTATCTGCTCTTGCGGTATCATTCCCTTGTCATTGAACACACCCAAGTTCTTTTGCAAATACTCGAACATTGTCCGCTTTCCACCAGTCTGCTTATCTTCGGTTGTAATGTAATCGAAAATGTTTTTTGTCCCCGTCATATCGTAGAATGAACGAGCCTCTGCGTGGTCTGCTATCTCTTGTTTGGTTGCTGACTTTGGCAAACTGTACGGTGTGTACTGTATGTTCAGAATCACAGGCTGATTGCTCATTTCTTATTACCTCGCAATTCCTTGAGTCCTTTCAACTCAAAACTTTCTAAATAGTCAGGCGTATTGGAGTATGCCCCCTCTTCAAACTGTTGCTGTGCTATTGTTCTTCCTTGATACACATAATTCTGAGCATTGAATAATGAAGAAAGAATTGATTTGCAAATAGCTTCGTTTAGTACAATCTCTTTAAGCAGCCGAACGACTTGCATATAAAACTCGCTGTCGCCTTCCCCCTGCGTGGATTGCCCCACACTCGTCTGTTCTTCTATCGTTACTTTGCCAAACAATTTTTCATGTAGCATAGGCAAACCGTAAAATAACGCATCGTTGATGATTAGATTAAAACTGCTGCGATACTTTTCTTCCTGTGATATTTCATCAATTAATTCCCACTGTTTTTCATCAACAATACGAATATATCTTCTTGCTCTAATGCGTTCATCTTGCTTTTCACACATAACAACTACCGAGAGGAAAAGTGGGTTTCCCACTTGTTCACAGTTCTGTTTGAGAACTGCCCGAAAGTGTCAAAAAACGAAGTTGTGGCACTTTCCTTATCCTGCCTCCTTTTTTCACTCATTTTGCCACAGCTTTATGGTGTTTCCTGTTTGTTTCCGAACTATCATCTTTTATGCTACTGACCACAATTTCTACGGTATTTTCTGTAACAACTGCGGGCAAACGTGAAGGGTTTTTAAGCAAACCGTTTTGTCTATTTTGCGCAGTTACAAATCCCCCCTTTCTGCCGTTCACACTGTGTTGTTCAGATATTTCTAACTCTCTTTGTAGATATAGAAATATGCCTTTAAGATAGTTGTCCTTTGTGTTAAACGGCTTACCCTCAAACACATAAGCACAAAGCCCTTTGATAAATTCTCCTGCTTGTTTGTCCGTCATATCTCGGATTATTTCGTAGTACCTTCTTTTGATTTTCAAATTGTTCCCTTGCATTTTTCCTCCTTAATTTATAATTCGATTTTCTGCCAATCCAAAGTAGTAAGTGCTGAGTTCTATTCCAATGAATTCCCTTTCCGTATTTCTGCAAGCAACGCCTACCGTGCCACTTCCCATACAGGTATCCATTACTAACTCTCCTTGTTTCGTAAAAGTTCGGATGAGCCATTCACATAAAGCTACTGGCTTTTGTGTAGGATGAACAGCACCTCTATCTCTTGCAAAACGTAGAATGTCTGTTGGGAAATTAGTATAACGCTGAGTGAATTCCAGATTGCTATTTAAAGAATTGTGTCCCGAATATCCCATATTCGTTCTCCACTTGGAATTGGGATTATTTCGTTTAGTAATGCTAACTGGTATAACTCCTTGCGGGAAATAACGAATAGGTCTTTTGCTTCTACTTCCTATTGTGCAAGACGAAAAAATTATTATTTCCTCATACGTTGACAACGGTCTGTATGAACAGTTTAGAAAGCCTGTACCAGTGACTTTATCCCATATCAATTTGTATCGAAACATTTCGGGATTGCTCGATATTAATTTGCTTGTGAATGGCTCTCTTGCGAACAAACAAATAATTCCATCTTCTTTTAGAACTCTTTTGTATTGTTTCCACAACTTGTCCAATGGCAAAGGCTTGTCCCATCTATTTGCAGTTATTCCGTAAGGCAAATCAGTAAGAATCAAGTCAACTGTATGTTCTTTGATACTCGGCAGAATTTTTAAGCAATCTCCGTTGAACAATGTACAGTTGTTATCTCTTAGCATTAATACCTACATGTCCTTTGCTTGCAACTGCGGAATTAACCATAGCACTCTGCGCCTTCAAACTCGCCACGAACTGTATTTGTTCCTGTGCTAATGACTCGTAGTAGGCGTTGGGTTTGCTGTCCCTGTACTGTCCTGAAGACTTAAAAATACGCATCAGTTGCTCCGCATTGCCGCCAGTAAACATTGCCAATCGTGACATCAATGACCGTTCGTCCTTTTCTTCACTGCCGAGTACAGATTCGCCGTTGTACAGCTTGTTGAATTTATCTCCACTCTTGGTATTCCCTGCCTTTTCCACGATTTCTCTGTCGCTTAAATGTGTAAGGCTTTCGATACCACGTGCCGCCATGTCCACGGCGAGAGCCGTTGCTCCACCTGTCGCAACGGCAAGTCCCATCGCAGCGATTTCACTAGGACGAATGTATACGTCAGATTTTTGTTCTTCGTATTGCTTTCGATAGTCGTCTTTTTTGACCTTCTCTTCGTACTCTCTCACACTAATCTCTTGCAATTCTTCCATTGATACTTCACGCAACTCTTTTCCGTCGTAGTCAGGTAAAACCTGCATTGTTTTGACTTCATCTATAATTGCTTGTTTTGATGTGTCGCTCATTACACAAGTTAATTGACCGGAGTCGTTAGACACATACAGTTTATAAACAGGCTTGCCCTGTTCGTCCGTATCTTCTTTGATTGCATAAGGTTGTGTTGTCTTTTGCTGTTCTTTTGCAATTACATATCTTGCAATTTTGTCCGCATCGGCAATGGCTGTGAAAAGCACGTTGGGATTTTCTTCGATATGTTCAATCCACGCCTTTATGTAAGCAGAGTTATTTTGAATATGCTTTTCTTCTACGGCAATGCCCAACTCTTGCTCAATAAACATTGAGGCAATCTCGGCACGTAATTCTTCAATAGCATAGGACTCTGTACCAAATCCACCGCCCATATCTCTGTTAAGTCTTGAGGGATGTCCTGTCGAGTGTCCAACTTCATGAAAGCCCGTTGCGTAATACTCTTGTAAACTGTAAAACTTGTCTTTTTCGGGCAAATGGATATCGTCCAATTTCTTATTGTAGTAAGCAGAATCACCACCATGAATTATTCGAGCTTCGGTATCGCTCCAAAGTTGTAGCAAGTTCTCTGCTCTCTCGGAATAACCGCTTGTATCAATTACAGGCATTTCCTTTTCGGGTATGCCATCAATAATATCCGCATTGAAAACTCGGTAACCTTTGCGTATTGGATACACATTATCTTTCATGTAATCCTCTCGCTCCTCGATAGTCATACCATCTAAAACACGAGGATTAAACGGTTGTTTTGTTTCCCTATCTCTCAGCTCATAGTACTCAATAGGCACTCCTGCACCTTTGCCGAGCGACTTTCCCTCTGCATCAGTTTTGAAGTTCCACCCTTTGTCTTTCATCTGATTGTAGGTTAGCCACCTATTGTCCTTGTAGCCGTTTGCAAAGGCCACAAGTGACAACAAAAAGCTATTTGCACCTCTGTATCTTTTGCCTGTAATGGCGGACTCAGGCACGCCGTTCATAAGCCAACCTTGCTTCCAAATGGAATTGTCGCTCTTCAGGTTTTGTAATACCTGATCCATTATTTGCTTTTGCTGCGGTGTGAGTTTATCGTAAACAAGTTTTTTAATTTCACTCAAAGTGTACGATCACCTCCTCAACTACCAATGGTTTTTCTTCGACCAAATCACTATCGTCAAAGTCGAGAAACTCGTCTATTGCGTACCCTCTTGGAATGTGCAATTCAGACTTTTCTGTTTGATTGTTTCGCATTTTACCTCCTCCTGCGGCTACGACCATTCGTAGCCGCATTTCCCCTTTTTCTACGCCTTACCGTTTCCACCACTTGTGTTGTTCGGCGCATTTACACTTGCTTTGGGCGGGTTATATGAAGGCGTACTCTTTACTGCCTTGATTGCTGTGTGTTCGTAGTAACTTTGCGGTTTATCTGCCCTAAACAGACCACTTGTTGCGAATATTCTTAGCATTTGATTGATGTCATGTCCACACCAAAACGCAAGTTGATTCATCAAACTCATATCGCTATTGGAGTGGTTGTTGCGTAAATCTTCGCCGTTATACAATCGTTTGAACGTATCGCCGTTTTTAGCGTTAGAAGCCTTTTCTACTACTTCTCTATCGTCCAATGATGATAGTCCTGCTGTTCCTGCTCCCACGCCTTGCCACGGCGAGCGCTTTTCGCACTTACTTTCAAGGAACTGTTTCATTCCCTCATTGTCAAGCGACTTTATTTCTTTGCTGTCTTTACCGTACAAATCGCCAGTCATTGCAATAAAGTGTCCATTTTGGTAAAACTCCAAGTCTCCGTCTTTCGAGAATGCTCTCAAGTCCATACCGTCCGTTTTACCAAACAAATGCAATCCTTTTCCGCTGACGGAACGTTCACAATATGTTCCGTTACCAAAGCCGATACAAGCGCCGGCAACGGAATTGTGATTTCCATTTTCGTCAAAGCAACCGTCAAGGTCAATACATGCTATCTTGTCATTGCCGTCAAGCGCATAGGCTAATGCTACACCGCCGTGTTGCTTTGCATACTCACAAGCCGAGTCAAAGTCTGTCCACGTAGTCGAATCGTTACTTTTTGCAGCCTTGCCTGTATGTACGTCAATCATGTATTTGTCAAGTCGTCCCGTTCCCTCGTTTGGACTTGTTCGAACAATTACCCAGTTGGGTTTGTTGAGCATTTCAGCAGGAAGATTTTTGCGAAGGTTTTCTGCTACTTTTTCAAACTGTTTTGCTCTTTCCTCGCTCGGACGTCTAAACGAACTCTCGTAGTCTTCGTCCGTCTTGTCTTTTATTGCTTCAATGAATTCCGTTGCATTCAATTCCACATTTTTTCCGCTGTCATTGTCTTTCAAGCGTGCAACGAAATTGTCGGGAATACGCAGTTTTGTACCTTCCTCGTTTTCGACAAACATACCGTTAGGAACATAGCATACAAGACCCCCATACTCGCCTTTGGGCATTTTCAACAGCGTGCTTTCATCGTACTTGCGAATGATTGCGTTTTGGTTAAGCGCAACTGTACTCCACTTTGTACCCTCTTGTTCTTTGTACTCACTCATTGGCGTAGGCTCACGCTTGAAATCACTCTTGCCGATGATTTTGTCCGAAAGTTCTTTAGCAGTTAACTCAATTTGTTCCTCGCCTTTTCTTAAAGTAATTTTGAAATTCTCGCCTACATTGGCTACCAAACTACCATTATCACTTTCGGTATCCTCGCTTATTACTGAATTGGGCAAATAGTAGACGTACCCTTTGTATTCAGAATCGGTAGGCGCAGCAACAAGCACAGAGTTGTCGTACTCTTTAATAATTGCTTCACGGGGCAGTTGAATGCTTAATTTTGCCTCTCGCACGTACTTATCCGCCGTAGTACCATCCACCATTTCGATAAAATCTTGTGCCGAGAAATCCATCACTCTATCGCTGCCTTCATACAATTCAACTCTCTCATCTTCGGGAATGCGAATTGTCAATGCTCTTTCACGAGTGTCGCTTTGCAAGTCTGTTGTGAACGTACTCGCTCTGATGCGGTCATTGAAAACGCTATATGCACACCCCTCATATCCGCTACCCTTTGGCATCATAAATCGTGAGTTGAACTGATACTTCTTTATTAATGCTTCGGGACTCACTTTGAAAGTGAGCCACTTTCTTTCAGGTTTGCCTTCCGTATTTTCAAAACCGTACTTTTTCGTTCTGAACTTTTCAGCATCTTCAACCGTTTTGAAATCATAGAAGCCTTGCGCCCACCTTCCGTCCGTAGTATCGTAACCTGCTGCCACGACAAAATCGCCTTTTTCTTCTCTCTGAATAATGGCTATATTTCTGTCATCTTGGTCTTTGGTAATGCTCAGCACCTTATCGCCCCTTGCGGTAACCTGTAAATACTTTTCTTGTTCCAATTTATCTTCCTCCTTATCTTTATATCTAGATGTTATTTCATTACTAATTGAAAGCAATTCGTGTGGCTCACATTTTATAAGTTCTGCGACATCAAACAACCCACTGTCAAGTCGTCTTTGCCATTCTTCTTCTAATGCTTCAAGCGTAGAAAAGTCAAAATCAAATATAGGGAAAATTTCCCCATCATCGTTACTGACCATATAGGCTTGGAAATAAATTTCTCCGTTAGGTTTTTGTTGTTTATTGAACGAATAATAAGCTTTCACTTTTTCTTGGGTATCTTCTGCAAACATATCTGCTTTTGTCATTACGTCCACAAGTTGAGTTTTTGACTCCTCTTTCAATTTCTGACGAATTCGATTTGCAAAACCGTCAACGACTGCCGAATGTGAATTGAGACGGCAACTGTTTCGCTCCACACCATCTTCTGACATAGGTATACTTTTCGCCCACTCTTTGTTTGCTTGGCTATATCTACCGTCCGACTCTGCTTCGTTAATTGTAGTTGCAACAATAAATGACACTCGCTCCAAACCATGCTTTTCAATCAGTTCGTTTTCAAAACCTGTTTTAAGGTGTTTGCTATCAAAGTTTTTACGTATTGCTTCGTCTATGTCGTTTCTGCAATCTTCGTTTAGATGCATTCTTAGAAGCCACTCGTCATTACTTTCGTCTATTATCTGATCCATACGTCTGCTCATGTTCCTTATTGCAAGGTTTATATTGCTTAACTCATCTTCATCAATATCTCTTCCTATCTTTAAGTAGAAAATACTGTTTTCTTCCAATTCCTCCTTGCTTAAATAACAGTCTGGTGCTGCAATCGTAAACATGTCAGCTTGTACCTCTGCCAACTGACCTATATTGCGGTGGGATATACCATCTGTAAAGCGGTAATACGCTCTGTTATCTGTGTCTTTGCCGTAATACGTTGTCGGGTAATAAACCTCGTAATGCCAATCTTCGCAATAGTCTCTTATGAAGTCTGCCGTTGCACTGTATGTTTCAACGTTGTACCCTTCCCGATCAATATAATCTTCATAAAGTTGATTAAGTATTGTTCCGACGTCATTCCGTAATGCCTTGTATTCGTTTTGAGTCAGATATTCATTCGGTCCTGCCTTAATGGTCTCCGAGAACTCAGTATACAAATGAATTTTGTAGTTATTCAAGAATATCTCTTCGGGCGAACTATTCATCATTTTTGTTTTGAACTCGTCGTATTCCAAAATAACGCTACTTATAACTGCATCTACATCGTTTCCGCTTTCTGCTACTACCTCGTTAATAGCCTTGACTTTACTGTCAAAAAACGCTCTCGCTTCTTCTTGGCTATTAAATTCACGCAAAGGATTTCCGTCATATAAGCCGTTATATGCAAGCACCGTTTTCACATCAGATTTATCTCCACAGTCAAGTTCTTTGCCGTCACTTTTCTTTGCCGATGTGTCATTTATAACGTAACAAGAGCCAGTAGTATCGTTGCGCAGCAACAATAGACCTTCGGTATACGTTCTGTGAGTATTGCTTTCAATGAGCATATGTGCAGGTTCTTTGTCCAACACTGTAAGCACGTCATCAAACGCTGGAAGATTCATTTCGTCAATTTCGTCTTTACTGTATTTACCGAGTGCTGTCTCAAGCTCTTTTTCAACATCAAACGGTCTATTCAATGTTTCTTTGGCAATTGCTTTTAGTTCTTCATCTTTAATTTGATTGACTATGTCATCTCTAACGTCTGACTCGCTCCAACCATACTGTTCAAGCGGAAAAGCACTTATTTTTGCAGTGTACTCGTCAAGCAGACTATCTACATACGGTCTCATTTCTTCTGCAGTTGCTTTTTTGCTACTGGCAACAAATTTTGTAAGGTTTACATGCTCTGCAAAGTTGCTATCTATATAGCCGTCTACATATTTAGCATCAAAGTAGTCCATTTCATTTCTTACAACCATTCTTGTAGCTTCAATAATAGCGAGTCTTGCAGATAGATATTCCACGCCCTGACTAGATTCAATAAAGTTATTCCAATCGGGCTTTTCCACGCCGAACAATCCTTCGTGATTTTCCAAATCCGCAATGCTACTTACTTCGCTGTCCGTATCATTCACATGTAACGAATGAATAGGAACACCAAGACTGAACAACCGCTCTGCCATTCTTCGCCTAATTGGTAACATACCGTCCCACGTATACCCATTTTCGTGCATGCTCTCTTGGTCGATAGTATAGTCGGGCAAAACTTTCACTTCTAATGCCGCAACCTTGTCTTCAGTTTCCATAAAATCCATCTCCTTTTGTCGTAATGGCTCTATAATTTCCGCCTCTCCCCCATTGCCAATAATCTTGGCAATATGCTTGTCTAATTCTTCTGTACTAACAGACAGTACTGAGTAACTCTTTCCTTTGACGTTTTCCGTCTTTACTTGTAATCCGTTCTCTCCTGCCAACTTTTCAGCTTGCTCACCGATGATGTCGTAGCTGTCGCCGTTCTTGCAGAATACAAATGCGTTCGGACTCTTCTCAAGTTGTTTGTTGACTTGTCTTATAACTTGCTCATCTAAACGCTTACGGCGTGTTCCTTTCGCAGGCTGTACTCTCTGCTCCGGCAACGCCATGTAGTTATCGTCATCTGACGAACTGTCATTATCACTATCGTCAATAACAACATCTTCAGTCTTCGTGAGATTGAGTTCTTCGTTTAGCTCGGTTTGTTCTTTCAACAGTTCTTCCAAACGCCCTTCATGTTCAAACGGTTTTTGCACCTCTTCCTCTGCAATTTTCAAATCACTCTTTAACTGCTCTAATTTGTTGACCATTCTCTTTTCACGCTCAGCAAAATCGGCAATAAAATTGTCAATTCTTGTCAGGTTACCGCTTGCACTTTGACCTATCTGAATTGTGTACTGTCCTTGCGCTGCCAACGTAATTCTTCGTTCTTCACCAATCAAAACAATTGGTTCAATACTTATTTTGAAACCACAATACTCTGCGACAACCTTATTGGGTGAACTTGCATACAATGTGTCTGTCAAAGCACGCCCACCTTCTTTCTTATCCGTATAGGTAACGCCATTTACGCTTATGGAAAACTCTTCGGGATTGTACTTAGACAACGCTGTTTTATCTTCCCGAATTCTCTCAACGAGTAGTTCTTGTCTCCTTATTTCTTCGGGGAAGTGCTTGCGAATCTTGTCTTGTAGCGAGTATAGGTTTTTGCGATACTGACCTTCCAAAACTCTCAGTCGCGCAATTTCTGTATCTACTTCCATCTTTCGCTTTATCTTTGGGTTAGCTGCTGTTATTGCTTTAATTTCAGCGTAGGAAAGGGTTGTTTCGTCAATATCTTCCGCCTCACGAACAGTCAAATCACCTCTATCAATCTGAGAAATAAACCGTTGCTTATTCTCTAAGATTTGGTAAGAATAGCTATCAAATGTACGCTCCATGACATAGGTAAAGATGTCTACCTTGTCATTGGTATTGCCCTGACGAATAATTCGACCCTCACGTTGTTGCATATCTGACGGACGGTAAGGCGTATCTAAGTGATGTAAAGCCACAAGTCGCTTTTGTACGTTTGTTCCTGCTCCGCACTTCTCTGTGCTACCAATCAGCACACGTACCGCTCCGCTGTTCACCTTGTCAAAAAGCGCTTGTTTCTGCTCATCGGTATTGGCATCGTGAATAAATGCAACCTCTTCCGCAGGAATACCCTTCTGAACAAGTTTGTACTTTAAGTCGTTATAGGCATCAAAGTCTTTTCCGTACTCGTACTCATCAGACTTTTTCTTCGGTGTTGACAAATCGCAGAAAACTATTTGTGTGCCTTTCTTGTCGGTTGTATCTTGCCAAATTTCAAAGACTCGTGTCGCACACTCGTTTAGTTTGCTACCGTCTTCATCTGTTGCTGTGTCTACGTGACAGCGTGGATCGAGCGCAAGTTTCTTTCCGTCTGACGTAATCTTGAGCATATTATCTTCTCTTGGGTCTACGCCACCTGCATTTATTCTATCTGCTCTCTCCGCAATCTCTTCAGCAAGTTCTATAACCGTATCGCTCGGTTTAAGATTTATCACGTGTCTATCCGCTTCGGGAACATCTAACTTCACCATATCTGCTGTCTGAACGTCAGCAAAGCTTCTGTAAAGCGTTAAAAGTTCGGGCAGGTTAGTAAACTTAGCAAAGCGTGTTCTCGCTTTGTAGCCTTGTCCACTGGGCGCAAGTTCTAACGAAGTAACTGTTTCGCCAAAGTCCGCAGCCCACCCATCGAAATAGGTAATTCCGATGTCGTTCAACACACTCGGCTGCAAATACTTTTGCATAGTATACATTTCCGTCATTGAGTTACTGATTGGCGTTCCAGTCGCAAAAACTACACCTTTGTCATTGCCGTGGAGTTCTTGCAGATACTCGCATTTCAATTTTAAGTCGCTTGCTCTTTGGCTTGCAGCGGAAGATATTCCTGCGACATTGTTCATCTTAGAGAATAAGAACAGATTTTTGTAGTGATGAGCTTCGTCGATAAACAGATAGTCCACGCCAAGATTTTCAAACGTCAACACACTGTCCTTATTAGAGTCATCAAGCAATTTTTTAAGTGCCGTTTCTCTGCTCTTTTTAATGCGTTCCAAGTTTTTGACCGCACCACGGGGCATATTGCTTTCGTCCCACCGATTGCGTACAGCTTCTTCGATGGTTGCAATTTCTTCTCTTATTTTGCGTATCTGTCTTTCGGTTGAGATAGGTATCTTTGCAAACGAGCTTTGAGCAATAATTATTCCGTCCCAATCGCCCATTGCAACTTTTGATACAAACTTTCGCCTATTGTCCTTTTCCAAATCTTCTTTGGTTGCAATCAACAGTTTTGCGTTCGGATAAAGCGTTCGCCATTCTGCTGCCCATTGTTGCACGAGATGGTTGGGAACAGTAACCATTGCCTTCTTACACAAACCGTATTGTCGCATTTTCATAATTGCGCCAATCATTGTGTATGTCTTTCCTGCACCTACAACGTGATGTAACAGCGTGCTTTCCTTACTTGTAATAATTCTGTGTATAGCGTTCTTCTGATGTGGTTTAAGTTCAATAGCAGGGTTCATTTCTGGAAACCTTAAATAGCTTCCATCATAACTTGGTAGCCTAATCTTGTTGAACAGTGAGTTGTACGCTTGCTCTAATTCCTCTCTGCGTTCGGGGTCGGCAAATATCCAATTCTTGAACGCTTCTTTAATTTTGTTTTGTTTTTCTCTCGCTGCAATAGTTTCAGCCTGATTGAGTACTCTCCTCTCCTTTCCGTCCTCTTCTATCGTGTCGTAGATACTTGTCGCACGTAGATTCATACAATCTTCAAAAAGTCTGCTTGCCGATGCGCGTTTTGTACCGTACACCTCTCTTTGATTCATGTATGTCAGACTTTTAACGTGCTGTTTTTGGTCTAAACGCCAACTTGAGTCGAACTGGTTGTAAAACAACTCAATATCACGCTCATAGTACCAAGGCACACCCATAAGTTCACAATAGAACTGTTCGTAGTACTTTTTGTCCACCCAACTTGCACCGAGTCGAACAGATATTTCTGCTGCAGTCAACGGTGTTGGTTGTACTTCTTCCAAAGCTGTTACGTTATGAGAAAACTCGGGAAATTTTACGGCATACTCTTTTGCAGTTTGCAATTTCTCTTTCACGTATCCCGAAAGGTACTCTTCGGCAGTTTGAAACCCCGAATACTTATCTCCTTCAATGACAGCGGACGGATCTCTGAATATAGAATCGCCAAGTTCCGCAAGTACAGTATCGTAGTCTTTGTTTGTCAGCTCTTCGATATATGAGATGTCTACCTTACCACGTTCGTTCTTGCTTATTTGCAAGGCTTCAAAGCAATCGTCTGTGCTTGTTACTGACGTGTACGGTCTAATAGTCCTTTTGCTGAAAACATCGGATTTCGTTATGGTCTTGTTTTCTTCGTCAACATTTTCACAGGCAAAAAGTAAAGCACTGTCCCCATCATCTTTGAACAGTCGAGTATTAGTTGAACTGTTGACATTGCCATAACGCTTAACAAATTGGTCGTAATGAGCATTGAGTACCCACTGCTCTCGCTCCAACACTTCGTCCGAGCAACCTTGTATCTGAATGTCCAATATATGGTGCAACTCTTCACGCAGAGAAATCATATCTCTTATGCGTTGATAAGCATCTTTCGGTGCTTTAGGAATGGCTTGTTCAACCATTTCATCGCCAATGCGCATATACAACTTACCTGCTTCAGCCTTGTAGCAAAGTGGCTTGACACTATAGTCAACTTCTTTCTCTTCTTCCAACTCAGGTGAGTGGTCGGGAACGCTGTAAATGTTTGATGGCAACTTGGCTATTGCTTCGTTCAAGGCATCTGACAAATCTCTACCATCAGGCTTTACGGTTATGTCTTCCAATCCGTATAAACCAAATTCTTTTTCAAGAGTACCAAGTACCATTTCAGGATGTTGTATGAAGTAGTTATTTATCTCATACCCTGCTTCTGTCCTTGCCGTGGACAACCACTCTGTATTTTCGGTATCGGCGTTTATTCTTTCCTCCCGTTTACGGAAGAACAAAATATCCGTTACTACTTCTGTACCTGCGGTCTGCTTAAAAGCATTATTGGGTAGTCTAACTGCCCCAAGCAATTCAGCTCTATCGGCAATGTACTTTCTTGCGCTCGGATTGAGTTTGTCCAAAGTACCTTTGCTTGTAACAACCGCCATTACACCGCCAACCTTGAGCTTGTCTATACTCTTAGCAATAAAGTAGTCGTGAATATAAAAGTTGTGTTTGTTGTAGTCACTATCAAATACTGTATAGCCACCGAAAGGCACATTGCCGACAACAACGTCAAATCTATCGTTGGGGAAACTCGTTTCTTCAAAGCCTTTAATCTGCACGTTAGCTTGCGGATACAACTTCGCTGCGATACGTCCTGTTAGATTATCTAACTCAACGCCATACAATTTTGAGCCATCGGCTATGCTTTGTGGCATATACCCGAAGAAATTGCCCGTACCCATCGCAGGCTCTAATATGCGGTTGTTGCCTTTTACTCCAAAGCGGTCAAGAGCGTTGTATATTCCGTCAATTACCGTCTTTGATGTAAAGTGAGCATTAAGAACGCTACCCCTTGCACGTTCATAATCTTCGTCTACAAGTAACTGTTTAAGTTCGGAGTATTCCTTGCGCCAGTCTTCGTTTTTTTCGTCAAAAACTTGCGCCAAACCGCCCCAACCGACATATTTTGCCAAAGTTTTCTTCTCGTCAGCAGTCGGTTCACGATTTTCAGAATACAGTTTGTTGACAAGTTTTATGGCAGCGACATTGTTACGGTAGCGTGTTTTTGCGCCACCGAGTTCGCTTTGGTCCAATACACCATTAAGGTCAGTATTCTCATCTTTCTCGCCCTCTTTCCACTCGTAGTTCGGGCAATAATCAAGATAGTATGTAGTGTCAATACTTTCATCGTCAACGGCAACTTGAGCCACCTCTTTGCGCAAAGCAAGTAGTTCTGTTATCTGTCCTTTGTGCTCTCTTACAAACTGTTCGTCATCTTTGAACTCATCGAAATAGACAATCCAATTTCCTTCACTTGTGTTCTCCGTTCCTTCTTTTACAATTCGGTCAACAATACCATTAATCTTCTGTTGTTCAGGTGTAAGCGTGATAGAACTTTCCTCAGATTGCTTTCGTGCGTTCCAATATTCGGAATTCCACGTCCCCAATGAACGATTGATTAGTCCATTCCATTCCTCGAAAAAGGCTTCTTTTTCTGCATCCGTTGCTTCGTTAAACGGAATAAATCCAACTTGAGCATCTGCTGACCTTACGCTGTTGTGCGTAAAATAGTCATTTGTTTTTTGCAAAATACCTTTGTCGTATAATTCACGCAGCGGAATGCAAGCATCACAGTCTTCCTCGTAACAATAGTACCCACCTTCGCTTACACCTTTTTGCAACGCTTCCGGCGAAAGAATATGCGGTGCAAGGTCAAAGGAAATCATGATACCGCCATGTCCGGGCGTAGATACTTCATATATGCCATTTGCGATAGCTCGACAAGACTGCACCTCTCCCCACATTGAGCCATCAGGCACACTGTAACGTCTTTTTTGGTAGTTTTCAAAAAATGCTTTATCATCTTCCGATAATTGCTTGAAACGGTTGAGTTTGGAAACAGGCTTTGAGTTTTTACTTTCTTGAATCTTCGCTTGCTTTTCTTCCCATCTCCTATGTCTTTCTCGTTCAATGTAGTCTTTTTCGGTTAAGTAATTGCCCTCGTCAATAAGGTCAGCAATGCGGATTGCGACTTCGTCCCATTTGAGAACGGCAGACAGTTTATCGCCATTCTCATAGCGGTATTCCATCCGTATGCCTTTACCATCATGTTGTTGGTCGTCTCCGTAAAAACCACCAAAACCGCCTATTCCGTACTCTTTTCTAAGAAATTGTGCGAATTCCTGCTTTGTTGGATTTGTCTGATACTTGTCGTAAATACGGAATTTACCGTCTTGAAAGCCACTACCATACTTAAGTTGTCGTTCAATCATCTGCTCTTGCGGAGATTTATCAACTAAGTCAAAGATGCTCATTTGCGGTCTTGGACGGTCTTTCAATCTCTGCTCAGGCTTGCTTGATTTAATATTTGACTTTAACTTTGGTTTATCGTCTTCGTCATAGTATTCATCTTCGTCCGTTTCGTCTTGAAAATCATCTTCATCATTTTCTTCTGATAGTTCGTCCTCATCGTCAAATGGCGACTCTTCGTCAATTTCTTTCAAATCATCTATTGAACTATCTTTGGATTTTTCATTCTCAAGAACGTTGTAAACCTCACCGTCAGCTTCTACGATAGTTACTGAGGATTTATCCAGTAGTTTTTCTATATATTTATCCGCTGCATGATAAGGGAAGCCGCACATTGGCACCCTTTCTTCCAAACCGACATTGCGACCAGTAAGCGTAAGGTCAAGTATACCCGAAGCAGTTATCGCCTTGTTACCCATAACTTCATAGAAATCGCCAATTCTGTAGACGACTATGGAGTCAGGGTACTGCTTTTCGACGTCCAAATATTTTTGATATAATGGACTAACTTTCGGTTGCTCAGCAATATCTTCAATAGACTTTTCTTCGACCTGTAAGGTGGGAATTACAACTGTCTGTTCGGCAGTTGAATGCACCTCGTCTGATACTACATCTTCTTCCGTATCATCTATGACTTCTACTGTTTCCTGCCTTTGCGTGTACGCTTCTTCGATACTCTGTTCTAACTGCGCTGCCTTTGCATATGCATCTTTAAACAACTCCGCATTTGCCGCATAGGAATATGGAAGACCTTGTACGACAACCCCATTTTCTTTGGGAAAGCCTGTTTTGTTGTACAAGGAATAAGCAACACCCTCTATGAGCAAACCGTCATATTTTTCATCTCCACTTAGCTTGCCTTGTTTTTGTAAGTAGGTGTGTACGCCTTTATGTATCTTTCGATAGTCGCTCCGCACATCATCGGCAAGATTTGTGTCGTTCAACTTGTCTAACCCTTGCAACATTCGTTTCAGTGGGAAGAACAACCGTTGATAGCGTGTTTCGCCGTGGGTATCGTTGGCATCAAATACAAAGCCCTTATTACCTTCCCTGTCATAGTAGGAAATACCCTTTCTGCCACGGGTTACACGTCGTTCCATTGCGTTCCACTGTTCAAAAGAAAAACATACAGAAGCATTAGGTCGCGCTAATACAATCTGACAAGCTTCGTATAAATCTATGTGTGGATTTTGCGCTGCAAAGCGATAAAAGTTTCGTAGCTTATTTCCATCAGCAAGCATTTCAGCAACTAACTTGTTGCGTTCAGATACTTTGTTACTCACTTAACCTCCTTTTTCAAAACGGACATCGCACGTTTATCGCTTTCCAATTTATTACCGACACCATTTTGTCTGCACCAAATAAATCAATAATACGCTTGCTCTCAAAATAGTTAAATCTGTCTTTTGACTTCAATTTGCGCATCAGTCGTCTTTTACTACTTTTGATAACATTGGCAACATCCAACAAGGTCAGTCCTGTACTCTTCACCATTTCTATAAATCTTTTTTGGTAAACTATCACTTCTTTCTCCTTGGCTCACGAAACCTTTTTAGTATTGTCTGCATTGTTATGTAATCGTCTCCTTTAAGGTCTTTTGCTAACTTTTCAAGCAAGTCTTCTTGACTAGATGTTAGGTACTTTCGTCCTATGTAATACCCGTCCGTAATGGATATACCGCCACCATTTCCTTGCTGCGTGCGAATAGGGTACGAACATGCAAGAAGCAACAGATCACGCTCAACCGTGCGTATCGAAACGTCAAACTCTTGGGCAAGTTGCTCACGAGTTGTTCGCCTAACTTCGCACAAGTATTCCAACATTAGCTGTCTGCGTTCTGTTGCACTTTGCATATTCACACCCCCTTTGTCACTTGATGACGCAATAATACAGGTCAAACTCGACACCTAATGACGAGTTTGAAAAAAAATTTTAAAAATTTTTTAGATAATCATTATTGGAAAAGGAGTGTCAAATAAAGAAAATTTTGACTTAAACGACAAAAACCCCGATAGTGCTTGTTAAGCATTATCGAGGAAAAATAATGTAAATAAGAAAACGCAGATATTTATATTTTAAAAATATCTTATATGCCAATGGTAATAAAAATATGATAAAGTTTTTTGCCAAAATATAAGGGAGTAACACATATTTTGTCGAACTTTAAAACAAAAATAAAATGTCCATGTTTTGACATGGACACAATGAAACTAATATATTGAACAAATATTTATCCCATCTGACTTTGCCGCCGAATCAAATATAGTAAGTTCATTCTCAATAGCAGGAACTATATCAGTAACCATATCATATTTTCCTTTCAAGATTTCTTTTATTGAGGAACATAAAGCGTCAAAGTCTTGATTGCATTTGAAAATAATTAATAAATCTACATCACTAAACTCATCATTAAGTTTCTTGGCATAAGAACCGAATAGATAGATTTCGTTTATCGCGAATTTATTCTTATATTCTCGGAAAAACTCACTGACATGTTCTTTTATTTCTGCTATTGTAAATACTTTTCTTTTTTCTAAATAGTAATTTGTTTGTTCCACCATTTTTCGATAAAGCTCTTCTATCACTTTTGTAGACTCAAATTGTTCATTAAAGAAATATGAATGTCTAAAAATAATCATAGAATTAAACTTCCTTTGCCAAATTGCATTAACAATTAACTCCAAGAAAAATATGTGTTTCCAATGGAATTCATTGTTGTTTAATACAAGATGTGTACAATTTATATAGTCATCTTGTTCATATGAATTGGCAATGTTTCTTACTAAGTTAGCACTGATGAAGCAATTTTTACTTAAAGCCAAGTATTGACCGTACAAATAGTCAAAACTGAGCTTCCCATTACTTTCTATTATTATTTTATGAATATACAATACTTGATTTAATTCTTCTATTGTGGATTTTTTATAAGCACGTATAAGGTCGATTTCATTACCTAAAAACCGATCTTCTTCCTGAAATAAATTATAAGCATTTGAAACTATCCTACATAATAATTTTCTGTGCATCTTATTATCTCAAAAGATAAGGGGCGAAAAGCCCCTCGTTATTACTGTAAATATTTAATAAGAAAATTACAGTTTTATTGTTGGAACACCGTTGTTTTCTGTAGTCGTTTGAAGAGAAATTCTCTTGTCTTTCTCACGTTGATTTACGCTCTTACTAATTGAAATCATCTCTTCAATCTTTTCGCTCACAACATCTTCATCGAACTTCCACTTGTTCTCGATTGCCAATTGGTTTACTCTTGTTATTACATATTGCTTTTTCTCGGTGCCGGAATAGTTGACAAATTGCTCCGCTTCCACAATAAAGCCCTTGACTTCATTGCTAATCATATTAAGAATCTCAAGAGTTCTTTTAGCTTTGGCGTTCTTTACAAGTGGAATGAGAAAACCTGTAGCTGTAATGATGATACCCAAGCAAGCCGATATAAGTGCGAGAATTTTTTCAATATTTTCCATAGATGTTTCCTCCATAATATTATTTCAAATCACTGTTTGTAAAACCGTACAATGTGTTTAGTAGCCTCAATCTCTCAATGCACCACGATTGAGTTGCTTCACTGACAATTTTCCAACGAATTCGTTTTATTTCTATCAAATTGTTCTTTACTTCATCGGTTATTGATTCGCCTGTCAGTACGTAGCTTGCCACACATAAATGATATAACCGTTTCGTTCTCTCATGTGGTGCTATTAAATTGCTTGTAACAATTTTTTTAATTAGTTCGGATAATCCTATTACAAATAATGTTGCCGATGCCGTAGATATCTGCTGCTTCTTGTGAAAGATTTCGTCAATAATGGTTTTATGCTGCTCATTTAGATAGACGATGTCTGTTTCTCTTGCATACAACCACGTCAAATTGCCTGACAAAAATAACAGCGCCGCTTTATTTTGTTCGGGATGCAAAATGGTATCTGGTGTCATTGTGTACCAATGGACTTTCTTGCCACAACATCGGACGAATTCGTTTTCTTCTCGAAAATTATTTTCTGTCAAAGAAATAATAACTAAATCATAGTCGCTAAAAACATCCGTTGTGTATAGTCTGCGAGAACCACCCAATAGGACTGCAACTGTATCTTCTTTGATAATCTTGTTCCAATGCTCACCATGCTGTAATTGAACAATTATATTGTCTTTCATTGTAGATTTCTCATAAATATTTTAACATAAGAAAAGAAAAACCTATCTCACAGAATATGTGTGATAGAATTGCAAAACATTATAGACCTTTCGCGGAATAGTTAAAGAGGGCGTATTTTTAAACTGATTAAAATACAATACAAGTGGCGGTCTAATGACCGCCACTTATATATCTGTAAGTTTATCATGGTTCAATAGGCAAAATATTTGGAAGATAATTAAACATATATTCTTTTAAGAACTTAATATTCTCTTTGGTCGCGGCAATATACCATGGACCGTTCTTCTTTCTACGATTAGGCTTAAAATAGGCATCGAATTGATTTGGAGCAGTATAAATTATTATCCAGTCTTTTTTGAAAAGTTTTACTCCTGCGCTTCCTGATATAACCGATTCAATTCTTATATCATAAACGCTATCCCAATCTATACTTTTGATAAGACCAAGAAATGATTTTATTGTAATACCTTTTTCTGTCAATTCAGCCGTCTGATAATCCAACAAAAAAAAGATAACTAACAGAATGAACAATATGCTAAACATACTGTACCACAGTATTTCATAAATCACTTGGTCTGGATTAGACTCAAACAAGAAAGGCGGTGCGATTAGCATTACAACACATATAAATGCAAGCACTACGTATTGTAGGTAAAACCAAGTATAGTTGACTTTAAGTTTTTTCATTATTAATACCAACCTGTTAAGAAGCTAGAAATCATTGCGGAAAATAGCACATAACTTCTTGAAGTTACTTTGGTCACAATGTCTTTAAAAGTGCTACGGCTCATATTTTTAAATATATTAACGGACCACCCACCAAGAGAATTATGCCCCAAACCAGTTACTGGAACTTTATGTTTAATTAGGTAATTATTGATTGCATTGCTTCGAGTTTTATTTGATGCAATGTTCATTATTCTATTAGTCGTAGTGTTTATTTTGATATGCTGAACGCCTTTTGCGATGACATTGGCACATGCGCCAAGTGCGAAAGCTTTTACTCCAGACTTCATATCAGTTACACTTCCAGAGACAAGACCGCCCGCCACAGTGGCAACTCCACCTACTGCAGCCGTTGCCAAATAGCTAGTAAATCCAAATCCGCCTCCGATGGGAATTGCTGAAACTGCGCCTGAAACAGCACCACCAAAAACAGCCCATCCAAATGATTCCCAATTAAACTCATCTTCAGAAGAGACTTGCTCTACGATGTTAAAGACACCACTTACAACAGCTCCAACAGCCAGACCTATTAAAACAGGGGCCGCCGATCCGCATGAAACAATACTTAATGCTATTGCAACACCTATTGCAACTACACCGATGACGATTCGAAGCCAATCTGGTAAGGTACCTGTTTCATCCGTTGTCATTACAGGATTATTCACACAATAAGCATAAAGATTGAGTCCACCAAGTATTTCATGCTCAAGATACTCTATGCTGTCGGCAGAAATAAATCTTCCTGTTTCGGGATCGTAGTAACGTGTTTGCAGGTAGTAGAGCCCTGTTTCGTAGTCGAAGTAATAACCACGGTAACGGAATGGGTTGGCTGTTGCAATTCCATTTTCGTCAAGCAATATTTTACAGTTGCCCCATGCGTCATAGACATACTGTCCTACAAGTTTACCTTCTACGGTATAGATATGCGTTACGTCGCCTTGAACGTTCTTACGGAACAGGTATGCCACTCCATCTTGACTAAAGCCTGCAATACCGTCAGCTCCGTAAATGTAATATCTATCTAATATACTGTCGTTATCGTTGATTTGTTCAGCAATAATTTGATTTTTGTCAGTGAAGAACTTGATTTGCTTATTGCCGTCACTCTTACCAGTACGGACACCATTTGCATCGTAGGTGTATTCTACGCCGTCAAACTTGACTAAACGTCTACCCTGCCAAGCCAACTCATAGCCACGGTAAATTGTGGGGTTACCAAGCTCGTCATAATCGCAGTTAGTACCGTTAAATGCCGTGAGTTGGTCTTTCCATCCGTGTTGAGCGTATTCGTATTGGAAATCCGTACCACGAGCTGTAATTGTTTCGTCCAATGTAAACGGATGGAGCGTTTTACACAGTATATTTCCTGCGTGGTCATATTGGACGGTAAGTGTACCGAAGTTGACGTTATCTTCGCGTACAAGCCTATTCAAACCGTCGTAGACATATCTTGCAACAAGTTTGCCGTTTTCGGTAACCGTTTCGATATTGCCCGCTTTGTCGTATGTATAACGAGTGTTGTCTTTACGGACACCGTTGACACCATGCCAAATGGAAGAAATGCGGTCAGTTGCATGGTCGCCATATTTAGCGTAAAAGATGTCTTTTACAAGATTGCTACCAAGTGCAATCTCCCTTGTTCTTCCTAATCCGTCATAGGACAATTTTTGTTCTAACTCGAAGGGCAAAACGATTTTTGCGCTACGCTTGTCGGGAGTGTGGTCGGTTTCAAATTCGTATTTAAGAGTTTGCTTGTCAACAGTATATTCCGTTGCTTGCAGGTCGTTATCTCTGGTATAAGTTTGCTTCTTATTCAAAGCGAATTCGCCGTCTTTGATTTCCTCGACAACATTACCTTTCGAGTCGTATTTGTAACTTATATTATAACTTTCGGTAATTTGTTTGTCAACTCCTACTACTATTTTTAGTTCCTCAGACGGGACAACTTCTGTTTTGGGCTCAGCAATGTATCTTTCTACTTTTGAAGAAACAATTTGCTTAGTTTCCGTATCATATTGGTAGGTGGTTGTTTCAAACGTGCCGCACAAAGGCAATTCGCCCTCTTTCTGATCAGGAACTTTTACATCTTCCGGTAATTGAGCGGCAACTGCACGTGTAGTCTCAATGGTATTACCGTACTTATCTTTTACTGTCTTTACATAAATACCATTGGCAAGTACTGTAACAGATTCCAAATCGCTATGGTTATAAATACTTGCATAGGTAATATCTGCTACATCAATTTGTGTGGTACGTCCCCAACCATCATAAGAGAACTTAAATTCGGTTTCGCCATTGGTAACTTTCGTGAGCATGTTAGCAGTAAGACTTTGTTTATTGACACTTTCTTCACCATCAGTTGTGCCACTAATGCTGATGAGCTGTCCATCTTTGTAGCCGTATGCCGTTTGGTTACCCTTACCATCGGTAACTATTGTGTTTGTTCCCTCATGGTCGTACGTGTATTCTGCACTATTGTATGTACCGCTTTGATCGACATCCGCAGCTACTTTGCCCTTCTCGTCGCGGACACTTTCGGTGTACATCTTACTTGTGGGGTCTTCGAGATTGTAAACAATCTGTTTCGTTTCTCTACCCTTTTCGTCAAAGACGTGCTCTGTGACCGTTCCATTGTACGAAATGCTGCGTACGAGAACACCGTTACTGTTGTATTCGTAGGTGCTTTCAAACGTGCGTCCTTCACGGTCTGTAAGTAATTCTTTTACGAGCCTGTCGTCATCATTGTAGAAGTATTGTGTGTTGGTTTTGCTCTTGTTGTCTTCACTGTAAGTCTTTCTGCCAACCTTGTCATATTCGCTATATGTCCAAGTGCCTAGACGAAGAGAGAAACAGTCAAACTCAGCTTCACCTACGTTGTAACTGTAATCGGCAATAACAACGAATTTTACAAGTTCGGAGTTTAATTTACGCTCTATGGGAAGAGCAACAAATTGCCAAGCAGTGTTGAGCCAATCGTAACTTGCGGAAAACTTTTCCACATTTCCGTTGGCATAAGTAAGTTCTGCGCGGAGCTCGAACTTGCGCATTTTTTTATACAGGTCATTTTTTGCCTTGTATATTTTTTCGCTGTTGCCGTAATCGAGATTTCTTTCAGATCTAATATATGCGGAGTCTGCTATTGCCCATGCGGAAAATACGAAGTCGGTTTCTCCTTCGGGCAATTTAGAGATATCAACAGGAATTTCGCATACGGAAGCAAGTTCTTCAAATGATGTTTCAAAGTCATCAATTAGTGACTCTTCATCACCATTATTCGCTCTGCTATCGCCGCCTAAGTTGTTACCTTCATTTGCATTACCTTGGTCAATGCCTGTGCCTGTGCCTGTGCCTGTGCCTGTTCCTGTGCCTGTTCCTGTGCCTGTGCCTGTTCCTGTGCCTGTGCCTGTTCCTGTTCCTGTGCCTGTTCCTGTGCCTGTTCCTGTTCCTGTGCCTGTTCCTGTGCCACCGCCACCGCCACCGCCGTCGACGCAGTTTTCAAAAAATATGTTCGGAGAAAGCCGTATTTGTGCTATTTGACTTGTACCGACTTTGCCGTATTCTTGAAAGTTCGTATATCCTGTGAGAGGCTCCAGTTTTCCGATATCTCCCAACAAATTGGGGCCTGTAATATTTTCTGAAATAGAGAATGATTTTTTGTTCTCGGCATACTCAAAAGAAACAGACTGTGTTGTTTCGCCCTTGTCTTTATATATGCCCTCGTATACCGTTACAGGCTTGCCCAGGATGTCGAAATTGTATGTGGTATGAACATCGTTCACATCGGTTACTGTTGTTGACCAATAAGATTCATTGTAGCAAATCGCAGCTATCAACTTGCTTTCAAATGAATTATTCTTAACCACATCGCCATCTGTCACACTGACAATTTCTGTGATTTGTTCAATTCTTTCAACTCTACTTCCGTTTGTTTCATAACGGAAGCGTACTCCATAGCCATGTTGATTTACAACCGACTGCAAGCGATTGCCTAAATAGGTAATGAGTGTTTCTTCACCACCTTCAACAATTCTTGTAAGTAGGCTGTTTGAATATTTCAAATTCGTTTCTTTGCCATTTGATGCAATTATTCTCGTTAAACGGTTGTTGTCGTCATACTTCAAGACTGTAATATTATTGTCGGTATCTTGAATTTGAGTAATTTTACCGTCTTCGTAGATAATCGCCGTTTGATTTTCGTAGCTGTCAAACAAACACACCAAACGACCATCTTTATTGAAGCCCATTGTAACGCCATCATTGTTACTAATGAAATGTGTGGGCAATTGAAGTTGCATCATTGATAATTCATGCAATTGATTGGCGTATCGTTTGAAAAACTTGTCAAGGTCCAAATCATTGCTTTTTGATTGTTCAAGCAACATTGCAAGTTGTTGTTGAACGATTTCGCCTTGTTTTTCCTCAATATAGTCGTTTACTATTTGTTCAAACTTATTGATATTCTGTTGCAATTTTTCCATACGATTTGAAAATTCTCGTTGGAAATTACGCAGACGTTGCTCTAATTTTTTTTGATTTTCGCGCTCGTTTACCTCTTCTGAGTTTCTACGGGTAAATGCATCCAAGTCATCATTGATGACATACAATTCTTCTTGCAAATCGCATAGTCCGCCCTTTAGATGCGGTATGTTTTCTTCGAATTTTTCTGGTTTCTTTCTTAAGTTTTTATACTTACATCCAGCGGCTTCGCGACCAAATCCATGGGTGTCAAGACAGCAATTATTTGTTGATTTGAATTGATTTCTCTTTAGAAATTTCTGATACTCCTCATATTGGAAATTATCCGCACCTGAGGACGCCAAATTGATTTTTTTTGTGAGTACTGCATAATCATGACGCAAATCACTAACTAATCGTTTCAAGTTAACTAGTGAAGCGTCATACTCTCCCGTATAATATTGTGGAGACAAATCGTCAACAGAATAATTTTCACTTTTGTCGTATTCTTCAGTGATTTGTTCCACGCCAGGTTCTTGTACAAAAGACTTGCTTGTTTTTTGCAATAATAGCGACTTGTACTGAATTGATTCCGACTCAGTTAGTGTTAGCAAATCGACATTATCTTTTTCTTCATGATCAACATCCTTCAATTCTTTTAGAGATACAAAAGTATCAAATTGCTCAGAATATAAATGTCCGTCACTGTTAAAAGATTCTTTAAGATAAGCTTTTACTTCACCGGTAGCCTTGTTTACTTTAACGTATTGTTTGAGTTGTTTTTCATAAGATTCAACATTTTCTTCCAACTCAAGTTGTTCTTGTTGGCGTTGCTCGATTAAATGACCACCCTTGAATACAGAGTAGTCTGTTTCCAAAACAAGTCCGCTTGTAGAGCGTTTCTCCACTTTTACTTCATAAGTAATTGTTTCGTCTTTTCCTTTCTTTTCTTTGTTATAAGTGAGCTTACCATCCAAAGCCACGTTTACTTCTTTTTTAGAAATGTAATTTTTCTTTTTTCCTGTTAGATAGTAGTATTTCTCTGTAAACTCATGGTAATTACCATTTCCGTCCACATAAGTAAATACCTCTTGATCGTCTTCACCGTTTCGACGAACGAGGAACTGCTCAACGCTCAGCTTCATACCCAAACCAGTATGATGCTCGAATTTTTTACTCTTTCCGCTTTTAGGAGAAATGTCCTCTATAGTTGTATGTTCTTTTCCCTCTTGCCAACTATTATAAACGATGTCTATGCCCGCCTTGCTTTGATGAGCAAAGCGTAATGAACCTGTTGCAAGATTTACTTTTCCACTACCCGCCAGTCCTGCATCTGCCTCGACAAAGGCATTATTTTCGTGCATGATATTCTCGGGAACTGACTCGACAAACAAATTAACGGAATTGCCGAAAGACAGATTACCATCAAACCATATTTCAATTTGCGATTTATTTCTCATCAGGAAGTTAATTTCCTCGGTTACATCTACAAATACCTGTCCTTTTTCCTTTGGTGCAATGTAATCTATTATTGCGGCATCTGTTTCATCAGGATATTTGACAAATACAGCTGCAGTGGGAGCCTTGTCACTTGCTTGTACTTCAAGAATCAATGCAGCGTTTGTTATACGTCTGCCTGCCCCTACAATCTTTACTTTCTCGTACGAAATAGAAATAGTTTTCAGGTTATTTTCCTTCGTAACGATATTTGAAATATTTGAAATTGTTTTTTTAGACATAAAATCCTCCTGATTTTTTTATAATTTTGCTATTTTAATTGTAACATTATTTGACAAAATTCTATCTCACAATAAAAGTGGGATTAAAACAATTTAAAAACGCCCATTTTATGGGCGCATAATACAACAATTGAACTGTGAGGTTGCTTTAGATATATTTTAATGTTCTAAGGATGGATACCGTAAGTCTACTATTCATTTCACTTTCTTTAACTAAAATTGTATCATATGGAATGAGTATTTTATCTTGCCAAAATTGATTAATTGACCTTTTGTATAGATTTATATTTTTGTTATCAGGGAACACAATTACTATGTCTAAATCACTATATTCATTGCCCTGACCGAGTGCAATTGAACCGCAATAACCCAAGCGACAATCTGGAAACATATTTAGAAATGTATCTTTGTGCATTTGTAGACTATTCACAGCTAACTCATTGAATGATACATCATGTTTGACGTTGATTTTATTCGTCATATGAATTAGAGAATTCATAACAACATTCATACGTTTGCTATTATTAAACCTAGCATTCCAGTATAGTTCTCGACACACTCCACGATATGGTATCAATGGCTTGTTGTAGTATTTACAATAGTTTACCAAAAGCAGGATTTTAAATAATGTTTCAATATCGCATTCCTGTTGTTGAACAAGATACACCATTTGTACAACTTCCCTTTCGGTAAAACGCGAATATAATTCAATAGCCTTACAGTCTATCTTTTCTTCAACTATAATTGAATATAATTCGGCTATATCTTGTGTCGAAAGTTGGGAAGCATCATATTGAATGAAAAATTGCTTTATCTTAAGAATATCCTTTTCAAAATTATTTGTTGGTGACAAATCGCCAATAAAGGTTTTTCGCAATGAAGCTTCGTCATACTTGTGTGGCTGATGTTTAACGAGGTTTCTACAAATAAGGTAATCAATTTTAGGATTATAGTCTAGTTCATGTAACACTATCATATTTCATTTCCTTGTGCGTTTTACAAAAAATAGCCCTTGGTGGGAGCCAAGGGCTACTAATGACTATTCACTTTCTAATTCTCGGCTCCCCACTGTTTCGCAACAGTACCGAAAGATTAGTTCGACTGATAGGATGTGATCAAGGTCCCAAAAGTATTTGTATACCCCCCTCTCCGCTGTTATATTTCAAACTTAGGAATTTCTGTCGGTTAGTGAAAGCATTTCAAGTATTATGATGACAAACTTTATTGCGTTTGCCTTGTTGTCTCCATTATAGCACAGGTCACGGCTTTTTCATCTCACAGTTTTTGTGGGATATAGTTTGGCAATAAACTCTGCTGCAGCAATTTTTAATGCCAAATTATTATACCTTTGCCTATACCTATCTAATGTATATGTGTTAATATAAAAATTTTTAGATATCTCATCAAATCTTATGTTCGCTTGCATGTAAAGTGCGCGAAATATTTCAGAATGTTGACCATTTGTTTCTTTGTCCCTTAATCTGTAATACTCATATAGTTTTTGCAAGAGTTCATAACATTCAGCATCACCACTATTTAAGTATTTTTCTTTAACATCATCTAAAAAATCTATTCTTTTGTGCATATTGTGCTCCTTTAATCAGCAACAATATAGCTTAGTTTTGATACAATGAAGGAGCCTATATTAGGCCCCTTCAACTACACAAAAAAGTGATATGATTATATATCTATATTTGCTTCTAATAATAGAAGCGCAAGCCTTTCATATTGTTTAACATAACGTTTTAAAGTCGTATGTCCAATATATAGCTTTTCTTCTATTTGCTTATAAGTATATTTTACATCGGATAAGTACAGCATATTAAATATTTTGCTATGTAATGTTCCATGTTCCAAATCATAGATTTTATAGTATATGTAGAGTTTGTTAATTACTCTTTTTATTCGTATGCTTTCTTCCGATTGTGTCTCGGTTGTTTTATCGATGTTCCGAACTATTTCTAAAACACTTTTTCGGTTGTACATAAGAAAAAATAGTTATAAGTCGGTCACAATATCTTTATTGCTCTAAATCTGTCATTCTTTACGCCGCATAAATATGTTTTTAATTTGCCGTTTCTTATTCTATTGCATTAAAGGAATATATGTTTAATAATCCTGTTCTACAAAATTAATTTCATGAGGAAATTCGATTTTTAAAAGAGACGCATTTGCCTCCTATATATTAAGTGTCATTTTATTGTACAATTTGGACAAAATTTTTTGATATAATTGTTGAAGACAAGCAAACCTGAATTCGTACATTGAAAATAACCATCTATTACGAGATAAAAAAGCCACTTCCGCATATGTAGAAGTGGCTTTATGTTGTTTGCTTTTACTCTTCTATTTTTTTATAGAAGTTTATTTCCGTTTATACCATATGCTCAAATCTACTTCCTCTTGCTCCGTTTGCACCTTTTTGTCCTGCGGTAAGTTCGGGGACATAGTTACCTGTAATGGTCGCATTAGTCGCCTTTGCACCTGCGCCACCTGCACCGCCAGCGGATGCCTTTTCACAAGTATAGTCCATCGCTCCGTCACCGCCGTTTCCGCCGTTTCCGCCAACTAATTTAACGCCGTCAGCCATAACAACAATTTCTTGCGCATTTACAGCGTATGCTCCACTTCCACCGGCTCCACCAATGCCAGGATTATATCCTCTAGCACCATGTCCACCGTTACCGCCAGATCCACCATAAATGGCAACACCGTCGTGAATAACTAAGCGATAGCATTTAATGGCAGCAAGTCCTGAGCCACCTCTTGATCCGTCGAGTCCATAGTATTCCACAGATGTAAGTATGATACCTGAACCGTTTGTCCCATTGTAGCCGTTTTGACCATATAAAGAACTATTTAAGGCATATAGGTGTAGCGTGACTTTAGATTCTATATTAATGGTTTCACGATAACTTGTTCCATGCAAGTTAACATTCATGAGTGTTATACTAATATCTGCACCACGGTTTTCCACAATGATAGACATATTGTATGTAATGGGATTTTTAGAGTATATGACAAGTTCCATCACTGTACTCTCAACGATCAACGTACAGCCTGTAATAGAAGTTGCATCAGTTAAATCAACCTTGACTCTGTAGGCACTAACCCTAGTTGTCGTCTCTGACAGTGTTATTTTTTGCTCTGCACTAACAGTCGTCCATATTGCTTCTAGAGTTATATCACTGTCAACATTTTTCAAGATAGTGACATATACACCATTTAACTTCCAACCAATAAATACATAGCCGCTCTTTTCAGGGGCTTTTAATACTACAGTATCTGTAGTCTTTATTGTAACAGGATTGTCTTCATTGTTTGTTCCGCCGTTCAAAACATATGCAATTGAAAATTCATCCCGTGCCCAAATAGCTTCTAAGGTTATATCGCTGTCAATATTTTTCAATTCAGTGACGAATTCACCGTCTAACTTCCAACCAATAAACATATGTCCACTCTTTACAGGGTCTTGTAGTTCTACAATATCTGTAATCTTTATTTTGTCAGGATTGTCTTTATGGTTAGTTCCGCCGTTCATAACATAATCAATAAAATTTTCTTTTGCTTCACAATGCAAAGTAGTTTGTATGTCTCTCAAATCATCTTGAGATGTACCTGCCGTATTCCACCAAAAGAAATATCCTGCTACGTGAGGCACATTGAAAAGTATTTCCCCGTCTTCCACAGTATATTTTGATGGGTTATAGGGCTTTTCTACTTCAAATGGAATTTGCGAATAATCATACTCAATTTTATATTCTATGATTTTCCAATTTACATACAGTGTATCGGAATCGCCTTCTTTCCAAAGCTTTGCCACTTCCATGCTATCAGTATAATATTGATAGCCACTTCCATTTTCTCTGCTAAATATACCTTTGAATTCGTACCCTCTACGAGTTATCTCGCCTAGTTCGGGCATTTCCAATCCAGGTTTAACTTTGATAGCAATGGTTTTACCGCTACCATCGTTTAGTTCAATATAGATAGTCGTCGGCTCTCTATAATTGATTTGTACGGTGCTTTCGTCGATACCTGCATTCCAATCAGTTTCCCCAGGAACAAATCCTTCATAGAAATCAACATTGAGTTCTTGGTACTCAATATTAACTCCCCATCCGTCAAACACATTATGACCGAAGTAAGTTACGCTATCCGATATCGTCAAGTTGTTCAATCCAATACA